>JAAFIQ010000017.1 GCA_013298715.1 Bacteroidota bacterium
AACCCCTTGCTGGTCTCTAACAGATTTAAAATGCAAACGACAACTTTTTTCAGTTGGAAACTTCTTACTAAACTCTAATAATGTCATAGCTCAAATATACTCATTTTAGGTATAATTACGGATATTTAATATTAATTATGAAAAACTTATCAGAGATACAAGTAAGAAGATTAATGCAATCATTAATTGATTGTGCAGAACCTTTTGTTTACAAAATTTTTAGTGAAAAAAATTACAACAATGATTTTAATGGTGATGGTATTATAAATACTCCTATTGGAGAGGTTCAGTTAAATTATAATCAAATTCAAAAAATATACAATAAAGATAGAGTTGGTTATTATGGTTTAATAAAACCAACACTTACAAAGCCTCTATTAGTTTTGCCTAGTTGGGATAAAAACAACGTAAAAGCAACAACCTTTATTAAAACATTTATTGATAAAAAAAACAAAAAAATATATTTTTTGTCAATTACACGAAACGCTAACGGCTTACTAAATGTTGTCTCAAATCACAGAAAAAAAGAAGATCAAGTGAAAAGAATATTAGTAAAAGGTTACAAATACAAGTCTTATCAATCGGATAACGTTACAAGTTTGCAGGTTTTAGGCGCAGCCAAATTGCCTAAGCCTTTACTTGTATTTGTTCAAGTTGGCGTACCTTTTACAATAACAAATTTAAAACAAAAAAATAAACCTACAAAAAAAATTAGTTTTAAACAAAACATTAGCGAAAGGCATCAAAACTTAAAAGCTAAAAAAGATGGGACGGACTTATTCCCTGAATTAGCTGGGACAAAAACAATGTAGAGGCAACAACTTATATAAAAACGTTTTTGGATAAAAAAAACGACACAATTTACTTTACAACATTTACAAGACAAAAAAAAGGTGAGTTTGAAGTAATATCTAATTTTGCAAGTAAAGAAAATCAAATAAAGGAAATTTTAAAAAGGGGGTATAAAAACAAGCTCTACCAAGAAGGTAGCATTACATCAGTTTCCCTTCAAGGTTTAAAACTTGCCAAAAATCGTAAACCTCTGCTTGTTTTTATACATATTGGCGTTCCCTTTAAAATAACAAATTTAAAACAAAAAAATAAACCTACAAAAAAAATTAGTTTTAAACAAAGTACAGGTAAAGAAATTACACCAAACAAAAATGTTAAAGCCTCAATATCAGAAACGATTAAACAGCTTGCTAATTTACCTAAATATAAAAAAATTGGCGAAATGGCATTAGGTATGTTTTACAACAAATTTAAAGGTAAAAACATTGAAGATAAAATTGAAGTTGGAACCGGTTTAGAAGACAAAATTTTTGGTAAGTTAGATAAAGCCGGATTTGTTGAATATGGAGAGGGTTACGACAAAGAAGCAATTTTAACTGAACAAGGTTTTAAAATTATTGAAAGTATTAGCGCTAGGCATCAAACCTTAAAAGCAAAAAAATCCGGAACAGATTTATTTCCTGAATTAGCTGGAACAAAAATTATTAATGATAAAGGTTTACAATTCATTCAACGATTTGTTGATTTAGATAATACAACAATTAACGATAAAACAATTGAATCCTTTTTAACCGATTTAGCCAATGCGGTAAAACGTGGTGAAATAAACAAAAAACACCCTTACAAAGATGTTATAAATGATATTAGCCAAAGGCTTTATAAATTGTATCAAAACACAAATTCAGCTTCTATTTTAATCCATATTAATGATAGAAATAAGTTACTTGAATTAATTGAAAAAGAAAAAAGTGGCTTAGGATTTTTACCAATTGTTGTTGCAGCAGCGGCTGGAAAAGCAGTTGAATATTTAACACATAAGGGGTTAAGCGGAATTGATGAAGATGTGTTAGATGAATTAGCTAATTTATTTGAAAATCCAAAACCAAATAAAGTTGTCAAAGTATCTAAAATATCTAGCGAACTTTTACAAAAAATAAATAAAGCAATAGGTAAAAAAATTAATGTATCTAATTTAATTGTTAGAGGTAATGAAGTTATACATATACAAGATTTTCATTCAAAACACAGCGAAAAGCTAAATGACCAAATACCAATTTCAACAGAAAATTTTATATATCACCCTATTGTTGTATTAAACTTTGATGAAGTCGAGTTTCAACCTAAAGATAATAGAAAAAACAAACTTGATACGCTTTTATTTTATAAGAGAATTGGAAACCATTATTACGTTGTGCAAGAAGTTTTAGAAGAAAACAATACGCTTAGATTAAAAACTATGTGGATTAAAAACAAAAAAAAACCACTAAAACAAAGTCTTAGTGGTTTTGTATCTATCTCTCCCGGTGCTGCTATTAATCCTCACGTTAAGGTAGCCCCCCAGTATAAACGCCCTAAACGACTTGTAGATAAAGTAAAATTACAAAAAAAAATCAAAACACCAAAACCCACTTTAAGCGGCATTTTAAGTACCGAACAAATGGCTGGTTTTACTTATAAAGAATTAGCCTTAAACCCATATTACACCAAAATATTAGGCAAACCTGCCACAAATTTTGATATGTGCATACATGGTGAACCTGGTTCGGGCAAAACAGTTTTTTTACTAAAGTTAGCTAACTATTTAGCTGAAAATTTTGGCAAAGTAATTTATATTACAACCGAAGAATTTGGAAGCGCCACACTTACTAAAAAAATTAAAGATTTTGGCATTAATAGCAAAAATCTATTTTTTACTGATAAGCTCGACAAAGTAAATTTAAGTGATTATAATTTTGCGTTTATAGATTCGGTAAACCATAGTGGTTTAAAACTTGAAGATTATAAGCGTTTAAGAGAAAAAAGCCCCAATACTGCCGTAATTTTAATCCTTCAAACAACCAAAGCAGGCAACTACAAAGGTGGCAAAGATTGGCCTCATGAAGTTGAAATTTGCGCTAGATTATTTAAAAATGAAAAAGGGCAAAGAATGATTGAAATTACAAAAGTTGGTATTTTAGTTAAAAGCGAAAAAGCAAACAAAAAAACAGCAACGCGTGATAAAATACATCATTTTTGGTCAATTGTTTCTGTAGATGGAAAAAATTATCCGTTTGGATTTTTAGTAATTGAAAAAAATGGAAAGTATATTTATAATACAACTCTTGTACCTGTTGAAAAAACAATAAAGCCAACTGGTCTAGCTGGCTTTAAGTTTATTAAAGACTTCTGATCTATCCCTAAACTGAAGCAGTATGCAATTAATAAACTTTCAAAAGTAAAGGTAAAAAATAAAAATGAAATTCCAAAATCACACAAAATTATTGGAACTAAAGTTTTTAAAAAAACTAAAAAAGGTTTAGAAAAAACTAACCTAAGCGGCATTTTGAGTACCGAACAAATGGCTGGTTTTACTTATAAAGAATTAGCCTTAAACCCATATTATGCCAAAATTTTAGGCAAACCTGCCACAAATTTTGATATGTGCATACATGGTGAACCTGGTTCGGGCAAAACAGTTTTTTTACTAAAGTTAGCTAACTATTTAGCTGAAAATTTTGGCAAAGTAATTTATATTACAACCGAAGAATTTGGAAGCGCCACACTTACTAAAAAAATTAAAGATTTTAGTATAAATATCAAAGTATGCAATTTTAATTTCATTACAACTAATATTAGTAAGTTTTTTTCCTACAAAAAACCGTTCAATATTGGCAATAATGTAGTTGTATTTTTCAACCGTTACAATTTTATGCTCTTGTAACTTGCTATCATAAGCATTAAATTGTTTCAATAATTCAATAAATGTTAGGTATATCGGTTTTCTAAAAAAATAACTCGATATTTTTTCGACTAGTTTTTTCATAAAAATTTTTTAAAGTGTTTTTACGGTATAAAACGCTAAGCGTCATTTTTTTTAGACAAATCGCACCAAAACCAATTACAAATACCCCCTTTTAAAATACAAAAAGAGGCTGTCTCAAAAGTAAAATGAAGTCGCTGAGAATCGCTTAAACGACTTTTGACACAGATAGGTATCCAAATAAAAAGAGGCTGTTCTCGACTTTTGAGACAGCCTCTTTTTTGTTGTTCTAAATTTTTGCATATATATATATATATATATATTTACCAAAATTAATTTATGAAAAATTTACTGTCTTTATTTTTTACGATTTGTGTATTATTTAATTTTGCGCAAACATCAAAACAAAAAATTATTGTAAGAACTACAATTGGCGAATATCAGTCTACAGATAGCAGAGGTGTTACTACAACTAAAAGTACAACTCAAATAGATTTTAAAGTAGGAAATTCTGATTTTAAAAATATTGGTAGAAAAGGCAGAGAAATAGAACCATTTATAATGCAAAACGAAATTGCGTATAAAGAGTTTCAAAACTATTTGAGTTTGAATAAGAAAAAAAACTTACAAATTGGTGTTGCTTGTGCTTTAGCTGTACCTCTTTTGGTTGGGGGAACGATTGCTATGCTTAACTCAGAGGACGTACCTAACACCAAATTTATTGCTGGGGCAAGTATAGCTGCAGCTTCATTTATTCCAATAATGTATCTCAATCTTAAAATACCAAAAACCAGAGAAAAATCAATGGAAGCTTTTTATAAAAGCGTACAACTTTACAATGCAAATTTAAATTGAAATGAAACCATTCTATTAATTTTAAGAGGCTGTCTCAAAAGTGAGATAGCCTTTTTTGTAAAAGCATTTTTTTATAAACAGTGTTCATAAAATTAAGATTAGATTGTTAAAAACAAAAGGGCGCCCAAGGCGCCACTAATGTTGCAAAGCGTGACCTTTGCTGTGTGATAGTAAATTCAAAAGTAGTATTTAAAGACTACATAAACAACCAGCCATTATTGCTTCCTCCATCACTAGATGAGTTGATAGAAGTAAACCATCCAGTACGAACAGTAAACTCAGTAATAGATAATATTGATTTGAGTGAGTTGCTAAAAGCCTATAAAGGCGGAGGTACTAGCAGTTACCACCCACGTATGTTATTAAAAGTAATGGTGTATTCTTATTTATGTAACACTTATAGTAGCCGTAAAATAGAAGAAGGCTTAAAAAGCAATATTCACTTTATGTATTTGGCAGGAATGCAACAGCCCGATCATAATACGATTAATAGATTTAGAAGTGAGCGATTAAAAAAAGTACTTAAAACAATATTTGCTCAAGTAGTTGAATTATTAGCCCAAAGCGGGCATTTGAGTTTAAAGGAAATTTACACCGATGGCACAAAGATAGAGGCTAATGCCAATCGTTATACCTTTGTATGGGGCAATAGTATCAAGTATAATAAATCAAAAATGGAAGCTCAATTAAAGGAGCTTTGGGCTTATACAGAAAGCATCGCTAAAGAAGAGTTAAAAGATACAACACTTACTTCTTTTACTGAAATTACACCAGAAGAACTTACTAAAACAGTTGATAAAATACATGCTGTTTTAAAAGACAAAGCAGAAGTTCCAACTAAAGTAAAACAAAAAGTTAATTACATTAAACGTGAGTGGGCAAAGAATTTAGCTAAGTATAAAGCTCAAGAAGCTTTGCTTAAAGAGCGCAACAGTTACTCTAAAACTGATACAGACGCAACCTTTATGCGCATGAAGGAAGATCACATGAGAAATGGACAATTAAAACCAGCCTATAATTTACAGGTATCTAGTAACAATCAATACATCGTTAATTACAGTCTACATCAAAACCCAACCGATACAAGAACCCTTCAAACACATATACAATCCTATCAAAAACTATACAATCAAAACCCCGAAAGTATTATAGCAGATGCGGGTTATGGTTCAGAAGAAAACTACACCTTGCTAGAAAAAGAAAACATAAACGCCTTTGTTAAGTATAGTTATTTTGACAAAGAACAATCCATGCACTTTTTGAGGGATAATTATAAAAGCGATTATTTTGCTCACGACAAAGAAACCGACACCCTCTTTTGCCCATCAGGCAAGCCAATGCACACTATTGGAACATACAAACGAAAAAACAAAAGTGGACAAGTTCAGCAGATAACCAGTTACAAAGCTGTCAATTGTAATGGCTGCCCGTTAAAAGATAAGTGCTACAAAAGTAAAGGCAATCGCAAAGTAGATATTAATCATACACTCAAAGATTATAAAGAAAAAGTAAAACAATTATTAAAAAGTGAACAAGGAATTTATCATCGTAAAAAAAGAGTGTATGATGTAGAGCCTGTGTTTGCTAATATCAAACACAATAAAAACTTTAAACGTTTTAATTTAAGAGGCTTACAAAAAGCCGAAATTGAAACAGGTTTAATCGCATTAGCCCATAACTTTAAGAAAATGGCAGCATAATCCAAGTGGATTATTTTGTCTCTTCGAAAAATCAAAAATTATTTAGCTTATAAACAAATTTTAAACAAAAAAAGAGGCTGCCCTTTTGAGACAGCCTCTTCTGCAATCAGCTAAAACATTTATGCTCCCTCTCCTGGGCTCGAACCAGGGACCCCGTGATTAACAGTCACGTGCTCTAACCAGCTGAGCTAAGAAGGAATTTTTCTGATTAGGGATGCAAAAATAATATACTTTTTAGAAATAAACAATATATTTACATAAAATTTTAAAAATATTTTAAATGAGCTTATTAGTTGTTGGTACGGTTGCTTTTGACGCAATTGAAACCCCTTTCGGAAAAACAGATAAAATTGTTGGCGGCGCTGCATCTTACATATCTTTGGCGGCATCTTATTTCTATAAAAACATACAACTGGTGTCGGTTGTAGGCGATGATTTTCCTGATACTTTTTTAAACACGCTTAAATCGCAAGGTGTGAAATTAGATGGTTTACAAATTAAAAAAGGCGAAAAATCGTTTTTTTGGAGCGGTAAATACCATAACGATTTAAACTCGCGCGATACTCTAGATACACAATTGAACGTGCTTGAAACATTTGACCCAGTTGTTCCAGAAACTAGCAAAAATTGCGAATTTTTAATGTTAGGGAATTTGGTACCAGCTGTGCAACAAAAAGTTATAAAACAATTAACTTCTCGCCCAAAACTAATTGTATTGGATACCATGAATTTTTGGATGGATATTGCCTTAGACGATCTTAAAGAAACAATTAAAATGATTGATGTGCTAACAATTAATGACAGTGAGGCACGCCAATTATCAGGCGAATACAGCTTAGTAAAAGCAGCCCAAAAAATATTAGCCATGGGGCCAACAACTTTGGTTATTAAAAAAGGTGAACATGGCGCATTATTATTTAATAAAGACGAAGTGTTTTTTGCACCAGCATTGCCACTAGAAGAAGTGTTTGATCCTACCGGAGCTGGAGATAGCTTTGCTGGCGGCTTTATTGGTTATTTAGCTAAAACACAAGACATTAGTTTTGAGAATATGAAACGCGCCATTATTTTTGGTAGCGCAATGGCTAGCTTCACAGTTCAAAAATTTGGAACCGAACGTTTAATTGGCCTAAGTGATGCTGACGTTGAAGCTCGCGTTCAAGAATTCGTTAACCTAGTTCAATTCGATATTGCTTTAGTAAACAATTAGTACAATATTTTTTTGTATCTTCCGTTATTAAAACCTCATGCCTTGCTTATTAAATGAAGTACTTTAAAGTTTTAGTTGTTTTTTTATTGGTTGCAGTTATTTATAGCTGCACAACAAGTCGTAACTCCGTTGTTAACCGAACATATCATAACATTACAGCTCGTTTTAATGGTTTGTATTATGCTGATGAAAGCGTGGGTGATGGCATATACAAAATTGAAAAATCGCACAAAGATAATTTTGATAAATTGTTGCCAATATACATTTACCCAAATTCTGAAAAAGCAAAAGCCACTTTTCCTGAATTTGATAGAGCAATAAAAAAATCATCGTTTTGTATTCAACGTCACACTATTAAGGACAGTAAAAAAAATGAGGTTGCAAGCGCTGGTAAATACATTGATAACTGTTGGATTGATATTGGTATTTCATGCTTTTACAAAAAAGAATATTATACTGCGCTTGAAAACCTCGAATATGTTGCCCGGACTTATACCAAAAGTAAAGATAAGTTTGTTGCAATAATGTGGATGATAAAAATCAACAACGAAATTGGTGCCGTTAGTATATCAGAGCAATACTTGAGTTTACTAAAAAACGAAAAAAATTTACCCAAGGAGGTTAAAAAGGAGTTACCAATTTTAGAGGCAGATTATTACTCAAGAAAAGGCCTAAACACAGAATCATCGTCGCGCTTAATGGGCGTTATCAGAAATAATAATCCTTTTACTGGTATCAATCGCAAAAAAAGAGCCCGTTACAGTTTTATTGTTGCGCAATTACTTGAAGAGAATAAAGATAATAAGCGTGCGGCTCAATATTATAAAAAAACAATTGCGCTAAAACCGAATTACGATTTGGTTTTTTATAGCAAAATTAAATTAGCGCGTTTGCTCGATGTAAAAAGAAGTAGTAGTGAAAAAACTAAAAAAGATTTACTCAGAATGAGTAAAGAATTTAAAAATAACGAGTATTACGATGTTATTTTTTATACTCTTGGTGAGATTGAAGAGAAAGAAAGAAATCAAGATAAGGCCGAATATTATTATAGAAAATCGGTAAGAACAAGTGTAAACAACCCTCAGCAAAAGGCGGCTTCATTTTTAAAATTAGGCGAAATTAATTTTGAACAAACACATTACCAGCCCGCAGAAGCCTATTATGACAGTGCTTTGGTAACCTTACCAAAAGATCATAATCAATACAACTCTATTTTGGCACGAAAGAAAACATTAGAGGCGTTGGTAAAAGAAATAAATACCATTGCTAAAGAAGATAGCATTCAACGCATCTCTAAAATGAGTGAGGCAGATTTAAATAAATTTATCGACGAACTAATTATACGCGAAGAACGGATTGAGGCTCAAAAAGAGGCTGAAAAAAATAGAGTAACTGATAATGGTTTTGAGTTAGCAAATAACGGATTTGGCCAACCTCAAAATGGCTCAGGGTTAAACCCTTCAACTCAAGGAGCGCTATTTTATTTCTATAACCCACAAACTGTTGCATTTGGGATAAATGATTTTCAAAGAAAATGGGGGAATAGACCGTTAGAGGATGATTGGAGGCGATCGAATAAAGCACTTTCGGTTGTAGAAAAAACAGAAGAAAACGATACATCAAGTAAAAAAGCAGTGGCAACCACAAAGAAAAAGGACAGAGATTCATACAAGAAAAATTTATTAAAATCAGATTCTGCAATACGAAAAAGCGACACTAAAATAATTAATGCATTTTACAGCATGGGTAATATCTATAAAGAAGAATTAAATAATACAAAAAAAGCAGTAGCAGCATTTGAGGAGTTAAATACTAGGTATCCAAAAAACAAATATTTACTAAATACCTATTATATTTTATACCGCACCAATCAGGCTGAAAAACGAGAAGATAAAGCCGAGTACTACAAAAATAAAATTTTAACCGAGTTTCCTGAAAGTGAATTCGCCTTATTGCTTAAAAACCCAAATATGGCTGAAGAGTTAAACGCAAAGAAAAGTGAAGTGGAAAGTTTTTACATACCGGTTTACCAATCCTACATAGGTGGAGATTATACAAAGGCATTACAAGGTGCTGGCGAGGGTTTAAAAAAATATGGAAAAACTGAATTTTCTCCAAAATTTGAATTTATAAAAGCCTTAAGTTTAGGCAAAATTAAAAGTGTTGATAGTATGGAAACCGGTTTAAAATTGTTGGTTGCTAACTATCCAAAATCTGAAATAACACCGCAGGCAAACGACATACTTTTAGCAATAAAAAAACAAAAAAATCCAGAATTGTTTGCATCTAAAGTTACAACAAAAATAAATTTAAGCGCAAAAGATACCTTCCAAGTCAACCTCGATACAACCCATTATATAATCGCTCAAATACCCGATGACCCTAAAATAGCCAACGCTTTTAAAAATAGCCTTGATGTGTTTTGTGTGAAAAACTATGCATTAAAATCATTTAACATGTCTACCACACTTTATGGCCAAGCCAAACAGTTGGTATTGCTTAAAGGCTTTAAAGATGCAAAAGAATCTAAAAAGTTTTACGATGATTTAATGGGTGATAAAGATATGTTTAAAGGAGAGGTTAAAAAAGAGGTGGTTGAAATATTCCCTATTCTTTATTCCAATTTACCTTACCTATACAAATACAAAAACCTTGAGGCTTATACCCAATTCTATAAAGATTATTATAGCGATTTGAAGCCTTAGCTTTTTTTGATAAATACAATTAAAAAAAGTGTTTAAAATTCAAAACAACAACTTTCTTAAAACGCTTAATGTTGAAGAAGATTTAAAGGAGAGTGCATATTTAAAACAAAAAAGTCTTAAAGCCTTAAAAAAGTAACTAGATGTAACAAATAAGTTCAATCAAGGAGCTGCTCGAAGACTCAATGGCGAAAAAATATTACAATTAGCCTTTTAGTTTTATTCACCGCTTAATAATTTTAAACGCCATGCCCCTACCCTGCTTTTGTATAATAGCTAAGTTAATCCAACATAATGCCATTTGTTCAAGTAAAGCAAATTTATCGTTTCCTCCAAAATGGTAAACGTTTTCAAAACCAATTTCTTTAGCAAGCTGGGTGGCAGTGGTTGTAGCCTTTTCGCTGCTTCCTGCTGTAAACATATCTATACCTACATCGTTATAAATTGGGTTTAAAATATTTTCAAATCCGGTAGAGTTAAAACATTTTACAACATCACTGCTATTACAATTTGCTAAAATAGCATCGCTTGTATTCGTAAATCCTTCAGGGCGCATGAACACACCATTCATTGTATCTATTATAACTTTACCTGATACATCACCCAAACTTTTAGCCGCTTCGTGAGCAAACTGCGCGGGCACTGCAATTACAATCACTTCCGCTTTACTTACTGCTTCAGTAATGGTATGCGCAATAATATTTTTTGAATAAGCTAATAATTCTTTGCCCTTAAATTCTTGTGTATTTCTAACGCCTAAAAAAACAGCGTGCTCATTATCAGCGAATCGCTTTGCTAAAGTGCCACCAATGTTTCCTGTTCCTATAATTGCTATGTTCATGTTTTTTCTTCCGAATATAACAACAATTTTTAAGTGGTTAAAGGTTAGTAAAATACATTCCCAAACTAAGCGTTCTTAAAATCCCAAGTTTCTAAAAACTTAGTAGTATAATTTCCGGCTTTAAAATCTTCATTTTGCATTAATTTTAAATGGAATGGTATGGTAGTTTTTACACCCTCAATAACATATTCGCTTAATGCACGGTGCATTTTTGCAATGGCTTCTTCGCGGGTTTGTGCTACTGTAATTAATTTACCAACCATGCTATCGTAATTTGGTGGAATGGTATAACCGCTATAAACATGAGAATCTACACGTATTCCATGACCACCTGGCGTGTGTAAAGTTGTAATTTTACCAGGACTAGGAACAAAGTTCATAAATGGATTTTCTGCATTAATGCGGCACTCGATGGCGTGTAATTGTGGGTAATAATTTTTACCACTAATTGGCACACCTGCAGCAACTAAAATTTGTTCACGAATTAAATCGTAATCAATAACTTCTTCTGTAATTGGATGTTCAACTTGAATACGGGTATTCATTTCCATAAAGTAGAAGTTACGGTGTTTGTCTACCAAAAATTCCACAGTACCAACACCTTCGTAATTTATAGATAAAGCTGCTTTAACTGCTGCTTCGCCCATGGCATCACGCAATTCGGGTGTCATAAAAGGGCTCGGTGTTTCTTCCACCAATTTTTGATGACGGCGCTGTATACTACAATCACGCTCGCTCAAGTGACAAGCCTTACCGTATTGATCTCCAACAATTTGGATTTCAATATGACGTGGTTCTTCAATAAATTTCTCCATATACATGGCTCCATTACCAAAGGCTGCCTCAGCTTCTTTACTTGCACTTTCAAAATTTGGTTGTAAGTCTTCTTCCTTCCAAATAATACGCATTCCCCTGCCCCCGCCACCTGCTGTAGCTTTGATTATTACAGGGTAGCCAATACGAAGCGCATCTTTTTTAGCTTCTTCAATATCTGTAATTAATCCTTCACTACCAGGTACACAAGGTACGCCTGCAGCAATCATTGTAGCTTTAGCGTTTGATTTGTCGCCCATTTTATTAATCATATCAGGGCTAGCACCAATAAATTTAATTTTATGTTGGGCACAAATAGCGCTAAACTTAGCATTTTCACTTAAAAAGCCGTAGCCTGGGTGTATGGCATCGGCATTTGTAATTTCGGCAGCAGCAATAATATTTGCCATGCTTAAGTAACTGTCTTTACTTGGCGGTGGACCAATACACACTGCCTCATCGGCAAACTTTACGTGCAAACTATCTTTATCCGCGGTAGAATAAACGGCAACTGTTTTAATTCCCATTTCTTTACAGGTGCGAATGACGCGCAAAGCAATTTCGCCACGATTGGCTATTAAAATTTTTTTAAACATCTTTTCTAAATTAAATTAATAAATGTTGAATGTTGAATTATGATAAATAAAAAATTTACCATTTAAAATTTAACATTTTTAATTTTACGCAGGGTCTACCAAAAATAAAGGCTGGTCGTACTCAACTGGCGAAGCATCGTTTACCAATACTTTCACAATTTTTCCTTTAACATCGCTCTCAATTTCGTTAAACAATTTCATTGCTTCAATTATACAAACTGTTTTGCCAGCAGTAATATCATCTCCTACGTTTACAAAAGCTGGTTTATCAGGGCCAGCAGAGCGGTAAAATGTACCAATCATTGGCGATTTAATGGTGATGTATTTACTATCATCACTGCTTGTATTTGTGGGTGGGGTTGTTGTTTTGTTTTCAGTAGAAGTTGTTGGTGCAGCTGTAACTTGAGCTACAGGTGTTGTAATTACTTGTTGAGCCACAGGTTGGGTTTGCATAACAACTTGTTGAGTTGCTGTTTTTGGAGTTCTAATTACAATTTTTACTTCTTTGGTTTCTAGTTCAACCTCGCTTACACCGCTTTTAGATACAAACTTGATTAAATCTTGAATTTCATTTAATTTCATTATAAATGTGTTTTTAGTTAGTGTGGTAAAAGTACTAGTAATTTTTATTTCAAGGCTCTAAATTTTTAATTTTATCAACAATTTTTTGTGTTTTTTGCTAAAAAGGACTGTTTTTTGGTTAAAAATCGACTTTTTTGAGATTAAAATTCACTTTCTTGAAAAGCTTAAAACAACACTTAATTATTTTGCAAATCGCTAATAATTACCCGCTTGATTAAAAAAACCCGAACAGGATTTATTTATCCAACCCAATTTTAATTGCAGGGTAATGCGTTTTAATAAGTTGTAATATGGATTGAATTTCATTGGCATCGCAGTCGAAAGGCCATGGTAAAAAATCAATTTCTACCGGCTCACTACCAGAAGTTGGTATGTATTCAAGTAATTTATAAGTCATGAGTTTATCCCTAATTTCTAACTCATAAACTTGTTTTACTTCCAACAAATTCACCTTAATGGTTTCGTAAACATCATTTGGCTTGTCTGAAATAACTTCGAATAATAACTCATTATTAACTAAGGTTACCTTTATATCTATGTATTTATTCCAAAAATAATTTCTGATGTTGTAACCATAATAACAACTAATTGCTAGCACTGCCAAAGTTGTAAGTAAATATGAAATTTTAAATTTTGCAAAACAACCATACACGCCAATTCCCAGTACGAATAGGCATAAACATAACCAAAAAACATTGAGTGCAATTTTTCCTTTATTTTTGTGTGTTTTTAGGGTGATACTTTTCATTCTTTAACCATAAATAGACAGTTCAAAAAAAGAACTATCTACGATTAAGCAAATGTAAGGATTTCCAGAAAAAATCCTTTGTAAGAAATCCTAACAGTTGATAAATCCGAGTCTGTCCTGACCTTATGTCGGGAATTACCCGCAATAAGACAGCTAGTACGTATATAACTCTAATTCTATTGTCTAATTGCGGTTTAAAATTCATTGAAACTCGAATTGTAATTCAAAATTAACTTATATTTTTATAAAATTAATTAATTGCCAACTTCTACTTTTATGAGTAAATATATTTTTTCGAATAAAATTAATCCACTAAAAACACTTGTTGCATTTTTAGTTGCTATACCTGCTGCCATCCTAATAGGTTTTTTGTATGGAGGTTTAACAAACTGGTGTACCTTCATAATTATTGATTTAATTATTTATGCGCTCGTTATTGTTTTGGTAACTGCCTTAGCTAAAGGTATTGTGCGGTTAGGTGCGGTTAGAAATAAAACGCTTAAATTGTTAGTCAGCATTTTAATTGTTGTATTAACATGGTACTCAGCCTGGTCGTATATTGTAAATAAACACGATTTAATATTAAAAACATTTAATATCGAAAGAACATTTTCAAAAATTGCGCATTATTTAGATACGCGTTCATTAAGTTTCGGCAAGGCCACTTCTTCATCAGCGATTGATATTGAAGGTGCAGGCTTATGGATATTTTATGGCCTTGAAGCTCTTTTGTTCTTGGTTCCTGTGTTAATGGTGTTCGCAATTTCCCGCGACTATTATTGCGAAACTTGTAAAACGTTTAACGAAGAAGAAGATTTTTATATAGAGGGACTTAATGAATCAACGCTTCTTGCTTCTGAAAGTGCAGGAAACTTTAATGAAATAACTAATTTTTCGCGTCGAACTACCGTTCCTTCTAGTACAAGTGAAATCTCAGATTACAGTAAACCTATTTTTAAAATTGAACTAAGTTGGTGTAAAAAATGCAAACAAAATGGTGTAATTAATGTGCACAAAGGTGTTTACGAACGTGATAAAAACAGTAAGATTTCATATAACGGTAAACCTATAATAAAAGACACTTTAGTGAGTGATTCAAGCATTGCAAAATTAATTGAATAAATTTTGTAAATACTTTACTCTAAAAAAATATATGAACGGGAACACAAAAACGATTAACTAATTTGTTGGAAATTGAACTAATTTATTTTAAAAACCTATCAAAAATAAAAAACCCGCTAAAAAATGTTTAGCGGGTTTTTGTTTATTTGGAGGTCCCGAGCGGATTTTTAACAACCTTTGAAAGCATTGTAAATACTGGTATTTTTAAAAAATGTAAAAAAATAGTGAAGCTAAAGTGAAAAAATTAGTTTATCGTTCTGTTTATTATATCTAATACCTTTAATTGATTTCCAAGAATAGATTGCTGAACGTATTTGGCAATTTCTTTACAGGCAGAAACCGTCAAATTATCAATACCATCAGATCCAGTTTTTGGATAAATTGTAGCCAAATAAATTGAATTTTGAAGAGGCAAAACAACCGTTATACACCTGTAAGAACCACTTTTTCCTTTGTTCATTGTGCTATTCATTATCCTATATTTATTGAGGCTATAAGTACCTTTAGAATTTTGAATTATATCCCTTGTAATATGTAACTCCGCAATACTTTTATCCAAAAAATAATCGCAAACATCTTCTAAAATACCTGAATAAGAATTATTCTTTTTGAGTTCCAGAATATTTTTTAAAAACCTTTCTGTGCAGTAAACAATCATTTTTTTGCCGCGGAAAGTGTAGCAGAAATTACCTCTTGCATTTCAATATCACTATCGAGCTGAATAGAAATATCTCTGTCGTGAAGTAATTCTTTTAAGTAGTTATTTTCTGCCTTAATTGTGCCGTAAATAGTTTTTACACCTGGATATAAGTCAGATTTTCTAATAAGTATTAATATTTTTGATATATTAGTGGTTACAGATTTTATTCCTTCAGGTGCGTTTTGCGACTTTTTAAAACCTTCAGAATCTCGCTCCAACTCGAAAGTTAGTCCTAGTAGTAATGATTGAAGTTTTCCTAAGATTTCATTCAATTCATTCATTCTATCCAACAAACTGTAAATATCATCTTGCCAAGTATGCTCTCCTTTGTAAATACTCTCGGTTTTTGTTCTAGCTGAATTAATTTTTAAATCTATGGTTTCGGCACTCATTTCTTAAATTAGATAGTTTTTTAGTAAAGTTATACGCTAAAATCAGTATAAAGTTAGCACTAAAATTAAAATTACTGAAAAAATTAACAAATTACAGGTTTTAGAGAAAAGATTAATTTAGAGTACATAATTAAGTGAAAGTTATAAATATTTTGTAATTTTGAATTAGCTACAAGTCGTCTAGGACGTTTATACTGGGGGGTTACCGTTACGTAAGGATTAATAACAGCACCGGGAGAGATAGCTTGTTTGATAATTGCAAACTGCTTCAGTTTAGGGATAAATGAGAAGTCTTTATCAAACTTAAAGCCAACTAGAACAGTTGGCTTTTTAATTGTTTTTTTTAATCTCATTTAAATATTCCGATTTATCAAACACAAACTCACCTAATTTAGCGTAACTCCAATTTCTATGATTATTTTCAAAATTGCGCCAAATAACCGCTTTTTCAGTTTCTAAAATCTCGACTTCAAAGTTCCAACAATCCACAACATTACAATTACAAATCATCAAAACTGACTTCATGTAATCTTCATCTCCTTTATTATAACGTGTAAGCTCGGTTAAAATTTCGCCGTTAGCAACATAAGCACCAACATTGTTGATTTCATTAATAGCCTCCTTTAGTTCAATTTGTTTAACTCTATCAAATAAACGAAAGCCATCAATGTAAATTTCAAACCTTTTAGAGGTTGAATGAGTGGTGCTATCCGTAAATTCAGTTTCTTTTAATTTAAGGGTATTCATATTGAATTGTTTTTTTGTAAAATTATTAAGTTTTAAGAGATTATTTATGATAAAAATTTAAGCAAAGTTACCTACTATACTTACTACCTTACTACTTTTTTATTTTTTATGCTCTGTATCTCAATGGAAGTAAGTTTAGTAACTTGTAGTAACTTGTTTTTTTTTATCTTACTACTACTTACTACACTTACTTCTAGGGGCTTGTATAGCTTTTTTTTTCTAAAATAGTAAGGTAGTAAGTGAATTTTGAATTTCAATATCACCAAAAGTGAATAAATAGCAACTTAAACTAATAAAAAAACCTACTTAACGTAGGCTTAATTTTGATTATCGTTATTATTGAACCAATATTCAGGCTTATATTTTAAATAGTATCCTTTAATTGGAATATTATCTTTTTTCTCTTGAGTTCTTGAAAAACCTAAAACATTTAAGGCCTTTCCAATATTAACAACATTATTTAATTTTTCTGATGGATATTTTTGAGCTAAAATTATTTTAATCTCTGTTGCAGTTTTAAAATAATTACCCATTTCATCTTTTTGACTTGGTAAAAAAATGTTTTGTATTAACTCTTGTTCAATTGTTACTATTCTATGACTTTCATTCACTCTTTCGTTTTCCTGTATCTCTGCTGGGGTTAACTCAAATTTAAACCCATTTTTAAATAAAAAATACGCCTGTTTCCAAACATTATCAATGTCTATTTCTGTTTTATAATTGAAGTTTAGTTTCTCTGTTAATTCAAAACATAACCAACGTACCGAACCTGTATCATCACTTAGAAACTCTGTATTATTTGTACTTCCAATAATATTTGCGCGCCTGATTAAATTAACTTCTCTCGCTCCATAAGGTAAACGTCCTTTAAAAACATCTTTACTCATTATGGATTTTAAGGCATTTATTTCTGACCTGTTTAATGTGGCTAATTCATCCATATTAATAAAAAAATTAGTACACATTGCAATTAAACTATCCTTATCGGTATTAATATTTTCAGCAATATAATTTTTTAAAAGTGGAGGCGTTAGCCACCTTAAAAACGTTGTTTTACCGCTATTTTGTTGGTTGTGAACTAATATAAACGCTTGTTTATTTACAACATTATTTAAACTACAAGCAATACAACGTACAAGCATTTTTTTGAATTGAACTTCAAATCTTGGTTTATCTTTTACAGGTATATATTGACAAAGATTTAAGATGTAATCGGGTTCGCTTTCCTTATAGGTTGGTAAATTCTCAAAGTAATCTACGAAAGGGTTAAACTCTTTTACAAAATCACTCCCTAAACAAGATTTTAGTTTATTGAGTGAAAATTCAACGAAATTTTTTTGAAGCTCTCTGTAAATATTGTTCTCATTTAATTGCTTAAATTCTGCATTCGGTTCATTTTTGGCTCTTATTTCAATTTTGTTAGCCACAATATTATTTCTTATATCGTAACGCTCTGAAATAAAATTTTCTACTTTTTCAAAGGTTGATTGATTTTTGCTTATAGTTGGATTTATGGTTTCGGATTTAACTACCTTAACTTCGCTCGGTTTAATTTCCGGGCGTTCGCCTCTAATTATTAAATCTGCTAAATCTTCGCTTTCTTTGGCTGTATCAAAAGCAACTGTTTTGTAATTAATTCCGTAATCAGTTAACTTTTTTAAGGTACTGTTTTCTTTGCCGGCTTTGTCGTTATCACCAACATAATAAACCTCACGTTGCAACAATACTTGTACTTTATCAACTGTTAAACCATTACTGCCACTTGTTGCCAACCAATTAAATTGTGGATAAAAAAAACTGCTAATAATAGCTGTTTTTTCAGATTCACATAAACAAGATATTTTATTTTCTTGAATTAAATGTTCGCCATACAAACACGTTTTATATTTTTGATTTGTTGGTGCTTTTAGATAAAAAGGAAAGGTGTTTCTATTTCGCTTACAGTCATTTCCGTTACCAATAATGTCAAAACGAAGCATTTTAATATTTAAGGCTTTTCCAGTTATATCTTGAAACACAAATGCGGTATTTCCTCTCTCGTCTGCACCTACATTCCATCGCTTTAAATGTTCCTCTGTTATCTTTAGTTTTTCTGAACAAAATTTATGAAAGTTAGAATCATTATTTTTCAATACATCGAGCTGTTTTTCATTTGGATAAATGGTTTGTTTTTCGGGTAAATTATTACCTTTTAAACCTAAATTATCATTAACAAGTTTGTATATCTCTCGTTTAATTTCATTAGGTTGTTTGTGTGGTACGTTTTTGTAATCACAACTATTCACGTGATCGCAAACACCATAATCTCTGGGCAGATGACTATAATACCTAAAACAATTCGTTTGTTTACATTTTGGACAATTGCCTTTTTTCTGTGGATGCTGTTCTAACTCGAACATAAATTTCTTTTTCATTTTTGTTGTTAATTTTTAAATTTTGCTTCATTATTTTCGAGTTTAGTTTTTTATATGCGTTAAGTTTTTAATGTTTTACTCAATTTAGAGTTCTAATTCTTTGCATAAATTATTTGTTTTTATAAGTTTCTAATTTGGATTTAGATTAAATTCTACTTTAATTTTTTTAGGTGCTTTTTCAATTTATGAACAGTTTATAAAACTATGGACATAAAGAATACTTCTTAGAGTTGTGGTCTCTCGTTCCATTCTATTCAAATCATTAGCCCAACATTGGTAAAATGTGTAGTAATTTTGGGTTAAGTCATTAATCATAATGTAGTAATACAAATGGTTTTTAATCTGTTTTTCCTGTTCAAACATTTGCATAAGTTCGTTATACGTTGGCTTTTCTCCATCACTTTTATTTAAAATTTTTGAATATGAAAAATCTTGCATTTCTCGCTGTACTTTCCTTGTACTAACATCTGCATAATGGTTTTGAGTAGTTTTTATGCTTGAGTGTCTAAGCATTTTACTAACCGTTTCTATTGATATATTTTCGGTATTGTTTAACACAACCATAGCAAAAGTTTTGCGCCCGCAATGTGTTTTCATTAATTCACGTTTTATGTTGCAGAATTTTCCTACCTGCTTTAAAATGGAATTATAGTAAGCGTTAGATACGACTGGTATTGCTGAATCATAACTTACTAATTTTATTGGTATCGTATTAAGATTAACAAGTTTGTATTTATCTACAATTTTTTTGGCTTCATCTGTATAAGGAATAACGCATTCTGCTTGATTTTTTCCTCTGCTTATTTTAATCCATTCTTTGCCATTTTCAATATAAATTTTATCTGATTTAAAATTTACCAAATCAATGTAAGACAAGCCTGTAAAGCATTGGAATAAGAAACAATCACGTACAATGTCATAAATTTTATTATCGCCAAAATCAAAATCTTTTACCTTTTTAATTTCTTCAGGTGTTAGCGCATTTGCGCTCTTAACATTTTTGCGTTTTGGTTTTATTAATCTTACTAGATTTGAACCGTGATAAAGCTCTCTTGAAATAGCATAATCAATAACTTTAGCTAAATGGTCTATATGCCTTACTGCGTGGTTGTGTTGAACCTTTTTAATGTTACGCAAATGATAATAATACCTATCAACAAATTCGTGTTTAATCCTGCTTATGTAGGTTTCTTGAAGTTGATTTGCTTGTAAAAAATCTTTAAAATTTTGAAAGATAAATTTATACTTTGAGAATGTACGTTCACTTATTTCACTAGGAACTTTCGTTTCAAAATAAGGCATAAACTCTTCATAAATTGAGAGAATACTAATAATATCTTTATCAATCTTTCTCTCTTTAGTAAGTTGTTTGCAGAGGAATGTGTTTTTATCTTCGTTTTGTTGCAACATTCCAATTAATTTTTGATTAATTTGATTAAGCTCTGCTACTTTATTCGCTATAATCTGAATAGAGTTGCAAACTGCTTTGAGGTCTGTATTTATATCGTTTATACTTGCTGTAAAAATTTTGTCTATTGTTTCCATTTTTTGTTTTTAAATGGCGCTTGCAAGTTTGTTGCAACAATATTGTTGCAATTGCATTAAGTTGTAAAAACTTATTTTGTATATTTGCAGCGCTGGGTTAATAGTTTTTTTTAATTTGGTTTCTAATTAAATCTTTTGCTTTGACTGGTATTCATTGCAAACCCTTTCAAAAAGCCCTCAAAATTTGAGGGCTTTTTGTTTTGTTCAATTCTGAACTTAAACTGTTTTACCCTTAATTCTGTTCCGCTTACTAATATTTCATTTGTTATTAAAATGGCTCTCTTAAAGTCATTTAATGTAAGGCAAACCTCTTGTGTTAAAACTTCATTTAGCTTTTTGTAAAAGCCTTGCTTAGATAGGTATTGCGTTCTGTTTTTGTTTCTTAGTGTATAAATCATACGTTGTTATTTTTAAATTATTTATTGCTGTTTGAAGGAAGGTTTAGGGTTGTTTTGCTTGGTTGTTGTAGTTTATTTGTTACCTGCATACTAGATTTTGTTTTTTCTTTGGTTAATAAATTTGTTTAATTCAGTTTCGGCAATTTTTTTGCACCTGCGCCCTTTTGCTAATAGGTTGCCTTTACGTATGTGGTCATTTACGCCACCTGCGCCTATGCCAAGCATTTGCGCTACTTGTTTTACCGTGTAGTAGGTTTCGTTTTGTTTGCCTCCTACAATTGTTTTTAGCTCCTTTACTTCTGCTTCAAGGTTTGCTAGCCGTTGTTGCTCTGTCTCGTTCATAACAGTTTTTTATTAATTAATAAAATCTTTAATATCGACTTTGAAATAATTGCAAATAGATTTTACTTCGTCAATAGTTGGTTTAATCTTGTCTTTGCAGATCATTCCAAATCTTTTTTGATTTATCCCAATTTCCTTATAAAAAGACTTACTTGTTTTAAAGGTGAATCCACCACATTTATCAACTATGTTCAAAAAAATGGATTTTGATTGTGTTTGTGCCATATTATTTTTTTATATTTGTTACTATTCTTTTAAAATATATACAATTAGACACAAATATATACAATTGTATATAAAAAACACAAATTATATACGTAAAAAAAATTATATAGCTGAATATGAGAGCATTAAATTTAAGCGATGGGAAAAAAGTTATAGAAAAAATAAATGAAATTAACAGAAAGAATAATTTCAATATTAAGGATATTGCGAAAAAATTAGAAATTAAAGAAAGTAAGCTTAGGGAGGAAATGCTAAAAATTGAAAAAAATTTGCTCTCTGAACAAGAAGTTGATATTTGGCTAAGAAGAATTGCGTTTATAACAAAAACTGACTTAAAGGAATTTATTGAAACCAAAGATGATGAGGGCCATAATGTTGTTTATTTGATTGAAGATAAAGTCAAGTCTTTACTAAAAGAGAATGATATGAAATTTTCAGAATTATGCGAAAAGATTGGATTTACCTACGCAGGACTTCATAGAACTTTTACAAATAATTCTTTAACTGTTGAAACATTGAATAAAATTTCCAAAACTTTAAATGTCAATATCAGTTACTTTTTTGAAAATGATATTATTGAACGCTTAACAGAGGAAATAGCAAAACACCCACAAAATCCCGATTTAAAGAGCTTTTTAATGGGTTTTAGTAGAGATGTAAGTAAAGGTTTACCAGTTGAAAAAGCGGCGCTTAAAAACATTAACCCCGAGGCTTATAATCATCAATTAAGAGGGTAGGTCTGAAGAAATTTAACCTTAATTATTACAAAATAAACCTTAATTTATACTTAACCTCCACATCAACAAAAATTGCAACAATGTTGTTGCAATATATTTAATTTCACTTAAACTTTACACTAAAAAACACTAAATAAATATGCTTTTTAGTGCTTTTTTTGCAATTTACAACCGCTAATAAAACAAGTGCAACAAACCACCAAAACCCTTTATTAGCAATGGTTTTAGCTATGTTGCAACAAGGTTGTTGCATAACCAAAAAAATCGCCTTTTTTACGTTGCAATTAACTGCAAAAATTCACAAAAATACTGTTGCAACAAGCCCAATGTTAAGTTAAAAAACTAGCGTTGTTTACAATATCGTTAAAAACAGTATTAATATTTAATTTAGCATACACATCCGTTTGTTTACTGGTAGTATGCCCTAAAATTGATTGTACAAGTTCCCTTCTTACGCCTTTATTTAGCATTAAGGTAGCAAATGTGTGCCTAGAGCTGTGCATTGTAATTTTAGCGATTATGTTTAAGTACTGTGCTATTTCTTTTAAATTTCTATTACACGTTTGGTTGCAAGGTGTTTTTAAATTAGGTATTTCGCTTTGCAAATCAAAATTTATTAGGTTATAAGCCTTGCCATTACTGGGTAAAGGTATTTGCGATAATTTATTGCTTTTCCTAGCCACAATTTCAATATAAGTCGCTTGAGTATTGTTGACTGTGGTTTGAACAATGTTTTTTAAACAAAATTTTTCAATATCGCTATGTCTTAATCCTGTATAACAACCAAATAAAAACGACTTTAAGGTTAAATAGTGTTTATGCGTTTTTTTTAATGTGTTGTAGTAATTTTCTAACTGACTTAATTGTTCTTGGCCAAGCCTACTTTTGTTCTCTATCCGAGCAACTTTAATTTTAAAAGTTGCAAACGGATTTGCCGATACTAGTCCTTTAGCTAAGGCTATGTTATAAAATTTACGAATAAATTTTAAACTGTTTGTGTAGCCCCCATTACCATTTTTAAGGGTTTGTAGCATAAACTCACTATAATTAGCTAAAAACGTTTCGTTTATATCATTAATTAAAAGCCCTTGTCGATACCTATTCAATTTATTCAATTGGTCTTTATTCTTTTTAATAGTGCCAGGCGCAAACTCACTTTTTTTAACCTGTAGTTCAATTTCATTCAAAACAAACTCGTAAAACGTTAGTTTATCTGTTTTTTTAGGTTTATCGTAAAACTGTTCTTTAAATTCTTTTGTTGTGATATCCTGTTTGTTAGATACGGCTTTAAGAATTATTTCGTTAGCCTTGTTGTAGTAGTTATCAATAATAGAATTCTTATAGATATAGTCAGATACTTTCCTACTTACTTTATTGGTTTTAACGTCAAACATAGTAGGCAAGCAACTAATTTTAGTGCTTAAACTAACTTTTTTACCTTGAATATGTATTTGTATATAAAATACACATTCACCATTTGTTTTGGGTTGGTCTTGCCTGTAAATAATACGAGGCTGATTGTAATTATACTGCTTCATAAAAGTGAAATTTTAGTGAAGCAAGCAACAAATTTTACACTAATTTTAACATTTTGTAAAATAAGGCTACCTTCAAAAAGCCTTATTTTACTGATGTTACGAACCAAGCATAAGTTACAATTAAGTAACTTGGAGGTCCCGAGCGGATTCGAACCGCTGTAGGAGCTTTTGCAGAGCTCAGCCTAGCCACTCGGCCACAGGACCATTTGTTTTTAAGAATTCAAAACAACAAAACTGTTAATTAATCATCCTAAAAGAGTTGGTAAATTTACGTTTTTTTTTGAATTGTAAATGATTTTATCCAAAATAAATTGCGCCACCAACATTATTTTTAGTTGCGCCCGTTACACTTTTCAGTGAATTAATCTCGCCACGATGTCTTAAATAGGCTAAAAAACCAAAAATAATTGCTTCTTTGTATGCAATTATTTCAGAATCTGGTATCACTAATTTACAATTCGTTAAATTAGAAATACTACTGATTAAATACTTATTAAATGCGCCTCCACCAGTAATTAAAACACTTTTTAGTTGTAAGCGATTTAATTCTTTGGCTATCACTTCAGCAATGTGCGCTGTAACTGTAGCGAGTAGTTTTTTTACTCGTTTATCATCATCAATAAACACTTTAAACTCCTTATCAAACCACTCTTTACCTAAACTTTTTGCACCTGTTTTTTTATAAAATTTAAGATTATTTAATTTCGCCAGCACTACTTTATCAACCGCGCTAGTTGCAGCAATTTTACCATCTCGGTCGTAAGGCAAACTTAATTTTTCTGCCAAATAGTTTAAAGCCATATTGGCAACACAAATATCGTAAGCAATAACCCTTTTATTTTTCGTAAACGAAATATTTGCAATGCCACCAATATTTAGGCAAGCCTCGCTTTTACCAAACAATAACTTATCACCTATTGGTACTAATGGCGCACCTTGTCCTTTTAAAGCAACATCTAAGCTTCTAAAATCGCATACGGTTGAAATGCCTGTAATGGCAGAAATAGTAGCCCCACAACCAATTTGGGTAGTAAACCCGTTTTCTGGTTGATGAAAAACTGTATGTCCATGACTGCCAATAAAATCAGGCTTTTTATTATATATTTTTAAAAAATCATTAATTTCAATACCAATAAACCTTCCATACTCAGCGTGTAGCTTAAAATAATTTTCTGCACTCAGCTTTACAGCATTTTCTAACTTGTTTTTCCAAATTTTAGAGTAAGGAATTGTTGCACTCCTAACAAGTTTAAAAGAATAATTTCCTTCATTAAAATCAAACTTACATAAAGCTAAGTCTAATCCATCTAATGAGGTACCGCTCATAACTCCTAACACCAACTTTTTATTTGAAACTTTTGTCAATTTTTCTTTAAAATTTAATTGTAAAATAAATTGTTTTAAACGCCATTAGCCACTATATTTGCAAGGTTACAAAAATAGTATTAATCTAAAAATTAAATTTATGCACTTTGATCTTACCGAAGAACACTTAATGATTCAAAAAGCAGCACGCGAGTTTGCCCAAAATGAATTAAAACCCGGAGTAATTGAGCGCGATGAGCACCAAACGTTTCCGGCAGAACAAGTAAAGAAAATGGCCGAGCTTGGTTTTATGGGAATGATGGTAGATCCTAAATACGGCGGTGGCGGCATGGACACCATTAGCTATGTTTTGGCAATGGAAGAAATTAGCAAAGTAGATGCAAGCTGTAGTGTGATAATGAGTGTAAATAATAGTTTGGTTTGCTGGGGAATTGAAACTTTTGGTACAGAAGAACAAAAACAAAAATACTTAGTGCCTTTAGCCAAAGGCGAAATAATTGGTGGTTTCTGTTTAAGCGAACCAGAAGCAGGAAGTGATGCGACATCACAAAAAACTACTGCTATTGATAAAGGTGACCACTACTTATTAAACGGTACAAAAAACTGGATTACAAACGGAAACAGCGCCAGTGTATTTTTAGTGATGGCTCAAACGAATGTTGAGGCAGGGCATAAAGGTATTAACTGCCTTATTGTTGAAAAAGGAATGCCAGGATTTGAGGTAGGGCCTAAAGAAAATAAAATGGGTATTAGAGGCAGTGATACACACAGTTTGATGTTTACTGATGTAAAAGTGCCAAAAGAAAACCGTATTGGCGAAGATGGATTTGGTTTTAAATTTGCAATGAAAACCTTAAGCGGTGGCAGAATTGGAATTGCTTCTCAAGCTTTAGGAATTGCAAGCGGAGCCTACGAATTAGCACTACAATATAGCAAAGAGCGCAAGGCATTTGGAAAAGAAATAAGTAAACACCAAGCTATTCAGTTTAAACTAGCTGATATGGCAACACGTATTGAAGCAGCACGTATGCTGATTTACAAAAGCGCTTGGCTAAAAGATAACCACTTGCCTTTAGATAAAGAAAGTGCAATGGCCAAGGTATTTGCTAGTGAAACAGCCATGTGGGTAACTACTGAAGCAGTACAAGTTCATGGCGGATATGGATTCGTGAAAGAGTACCATGTTGAACGCTTAATGCGCGACGCAAAAATTACTCAAATTTATGAAGGAACAAGCGAAGTACAGCGAATAGTAATTTCGCGTGCCGTGTTAGCATAAATAAAAAATTAAGTCAAAAAACTGCATTTTTCGATGCAGTTTTTTTTATGACTTCAGTTTTACAACTAAAATAAGTATTTCATTATTCGCCTTAATTTTTTACATTTAGATTTTAATTCTATGAGCAAAAAAATATTAGCTAACGACGGTATTGATGAACAAGGAAAATCACTTTTAGAAAAAGCTGGTTTTACTGTAATAACAGAAAAAGTTAATCAAGAAAATTTAATTGAAGAAATTAATAAACAAAATTATTCAGCCCTCACTGTTAGAAGCGCTACTAAGGTTCGTAAAGATATTATTGATGCCTGCCCTAACTTAAAAGTTATTGCTCGTGGTGGTGTTGGCATGGATAATATTGATGTTGAGTATGCAAAACAACAAGGAAAACTAGTAATTAACACACCTGCCGCATCGAGCAACTCAGTTGCAGAATTAGTGTTTGCGCATTTATTTAATGCTGTGCGCTTTTTATACGACAGTAACCGCCAAATGCCCTCAAATGGCGAAAATAAATTTGAAGAGCTAAAAAAGAAATACGCCAAAGGTGTTGAGTTGCGGGGTAAAACCATGGGAATTGTTGGCTTTGGAAGAATTGGCCAATATGTTGCAAAGATGGCTTTAGGTTTAGGGATGGAAGTTGTAGCATTTGATCCTTTTGTTACAGATGCCACTATTGAACTCGAAATTGCAGGGTTAAAAGAACCAGTAAAAGTTCAAATAAAAACTATTGGTATGGATAAAGTTATTATGCAAGCAGATTTTATAACCTTTCATGTGCCTGGAGGAAAACTAATTAGCAAGCACGAAATTGCTGCAATGAAAAAAGGCGTTATCCTTATTAATAGCGCCCGTGGCGGAGTTATTAATGAAGATGATTTACTAGAAGGATTAAACAGTGGCAAGATTTCTCACGCCTGTTTAGATGTTTTTGAAAACGAACCTCGACCAAGTGTAGCTATTTTAAATCACCCAAAAATAAGCTTAACGCCCCATATTGGAGCTGCCACCAATGAAGCACAAGAAAGAATAGGAATTGAATTAGCTGAAAAACTAATCGAAAATTTAAACTAATTTTTCTTTATGGCCAAGGTAATTCCGTTTAAGGCAATACGACCAACAATAGATAAGGTTCATCTTGTGGCATCGAGAAGTGTAGATGGCTATAATACACCCGAATTAAAAGATAAACTAGCCTCTAACCCCTACTCTTTTTTGCATGTTATTAATCCTGACTTTGAAGATGGAAATAAAACAAAACCGGGCAGCAAAGAGCGACTTCAAAAAGTAAAACAACGTTTCAAAAAATTTGTGAAAGAAAAAGTCTTTTTACAAGACGAACAAGCTTATTATTATTTGTACCGCCAAATTAAAGAAGGAAACACGTATGTTGGTATTATTGCCTGCACCAGTATTGACGATTATTTAAACGGTGTTATTAAAATACACGAACAAACAATTACGCAACGCGAAGAAAAACTAAAAGACTATTTAGAAGTTTGTGAATTTAATGCAGAACCAGTTTTATTTTCGTATCCTAATGATGCGGAAATTGACTCTCTTTGCGAAGATGTGCTTGCTTACAGACCTGAATACGATTTTACTAATACAGACAAAGTCCGTCACAGCCTTTGGGTAATAAATAAAAGTAAATCCATAAAATTATTACAAGAACGTTTCGAGAAAATTCCAAATATTTATATTGCCGATGGCCATCATCGCTCTGCTTCATCAGCCCTACTTGGGAAATTAAGAAGTAAAAACAATCCAAATCAAACTGGCAAAGAGGCCTATAATTATTATTTGGGTGTGTTTTTTCCAGAATCGCAATTGAAAATTTACGACTATAACAGAATAGTAAAAGATTTAAACGGATTAAAAATCGAAGACTTATTAAAGCAACTCAACAAATCATTTGAAATAAAAAAAATAAATCAAAAAATATACAAACCTACAAAGCTACATGAAATAAGCATGTACATAGCAGGCACTTGGTTTTCGTTACAAACTAAACCTAATGTATATAATAGTTCTGATCCTGTTGGTAGCCTCGATGCGCAAATACTAACCGAACAAATTTTATCGCCTCTACTCAACATTCACGATCTAAAGGTGGATAAACGCATTGGTTTTATACCTGGGGTAAAAGGACCAGAAGCCTTAAAGAAAAGTGTGGATGAAGGAAAAGCGGCAGTAGCATTCGGTTTATATCCTGTAACAATGCAGCACCTAAAATGGATTGCCGATACCAACAATATTATGCCTCCAAAAAGCACGTGGGTTGAGCCCAAAATGCGCAGCGGATTGCTTGTTTACAGCATACAAGAAGAAGGTTCAGTTTAAAAATCTATCCTGCGATAATAATTCTAAACTAAACCTTCTACCTCTATTTTATTCTTTTATAAGTTTAATAACTTGCTCATTAGAATCAATTACTGATTTAATGAAATAAACACCATTTGAAAAATTACTCAAGTTAATCGTATTTTTTCCTTCTGTTAAAATTTCTTCAAAAACAATTTTCCCAACAATATTTGTGATTTTAATCGAAGCAGACTTTGCTAACTCAATAGTGAATAAACCATTACTTGGATTTGGATATACAATAATATTGGCTGAGGCACGCGATGCAACGTTTTTAATATTTGTACACGGAGAAACAGCTTGCGTAATTGTTGTAAAATTACTGCAACCATTTGCATTGCTTCCATTCACTGTATAAGTTGTAGTTACTGTTGGAGAAACTGCTATAACGGCAGTATTAGCATTCGTATTCCAAGTATATGTAGTAGCGCCACTGGCTGTTAGGCTCGCGGTTAAACCAGTGCATAACAAAGTATTATTAGTTGCCGCATTAATTGTTGGTAAAGTATTAACTGTAATGGTACTGTTTACTGCTGGTGATACACAGCCATTTGTACCAGTTCCTGTAACAGAAAATGTTGAACTTGATGTAGGATTAACAACATTGTTTCCCCCTTGATAAGTGTATGTACTTGCACCACTAGCCGTTATTGTAAAAGTTTGTCCTTGGCAAATACTACCGCTATTAACACTTACAATTGGAGATGGATTTACAGTAATTGTTCTTGTAACATTAACATAAGGTAAGTTACAGCCAACCTGTGTAGTTAAAAGTGTATAAATGGTTGTTGCAGTTGGCGTAACAACTATTGAAGCGCCTGCGGCACCATTTGGTATCCAAGAATAAGTTAACCCACTGGTTGAATTAGAGGCTGTCAAACTCACATTACTTGCGGAACAAACAACTGTATTACTAGCAGCTATGCTTGATATTGTGGTAGGCAAATTGTAAGTATAAGTTGGCGCTGGGGTGATTGTTGATTTAGTAAAGTACCACAAATCAGGATAACCATAATGAAAATTGGTTAAAATTAGGTTTGGGTAAGTTGTAGATAAACAACTGTTACAATAGCGCATATCGCCATAAGTCATGTGCTGCCCAATTTGCGACGATGATCCAAAATAATACCCATCAGTTGCGCCTTGGTAAAGCGATAAAATATATTGTGTTCCATTTGTTAACCAAAGTGGATTTGGTAAAGCCCCATAGTTGTACTGAGCCGGTGCACCAGTTACAGTAAATTGCGTTAAAAGTGCTTGTGTGGTAAAATCAAACAAAGTAACAGCACGCGGTGTACCATTTGGTTCACGCTTACCAAAATGAGTTACTAATAAATCTTCGGTTGGGGTAAAACGAAACCCACGTTGAGAATTTGTTGCGCCGCCTGAACCTCCGCTTGCAACACTATCTGTTGCTGAGTGTGGACCAACAAATACGCCTGGTATTGAACTTACAGGCGTAACAGTTCCATTACCATGAAACATAAAAAAGGTACGTGTACCATTTGCAGGAATAGTGTCAATTTTTATCCAAATATTAGTTGTAGGTGTATTAATTCCACTTTCAATCCAATAATTGTACAGCGTTGTGCCAGTACAATTTTTACCAAAACGAATGTCTTCGCCATTAGACAACATTTGATTTACTGCAATTAAAGTTTGAGTGTTAATTGTAATTTTTAATTGGTAATTAACCGCTAATGCTGTTGATGTGTTTGATACTGTAATTCTTTTTGCAAATGACCAACCTGCTGGCTGAGCAATAGCAAATATTGAGGCAAACATTGTAACGCTAAAAATAAGTAAACTTTTTTTCATGGTATATATTTTAATTTGTTTTTATCTTTTTGTTTTCGCTTGTTGTTCTTTTAATTGTTTTAACTGTGCTTTTTCTTTTAGCAATTCATCCTGCGGAAAAGAAGGATCAGTTACATCAACAGCAATCTTTTTTTCAAGTTGCGTAATTTTTTCTGTTGGGGATAACTCTTTCTCAGTTTTCACGGTTGATTGAACATTTACTTTTTGTTTTGGATTTTCTTGAGAATAACCCAGGCACGAAAAAATTAAGCCCGCTTGTAATAAAATTAATTTCATGGTAATAAGTTTTTTTAATTATTAAAGATAAGAAAAAAATAGCTTGAATTGCAATTAATGGATTTAAATTGAATAAAATTTTTCAGTCGACAAAAAAATTAATTTAACTCTAATTAAAATTAAAAACGCATCTGTTAGCTCAAGGCTTAAACATTTGAAAAACAACTCCAAATATAAAACAAGTCTGTAAGCCGGGTTCTGTTTCGTTAGCGCCAATGCGTAACTATCTATCATTTATCTTGTCAACCTACCCATTGCAGCTTTTAACCTAAGTTAAAATAAAACGGGCCGCCTTAATTACTGCAACCTATTTGGTTTTTCAACACCCGAGGTTTACCAAACCCTAATATTACTATTACGGCTTGTGAGCTCTTACCTCACATTTTCACTATCACCAAAAAACAAATGCTTTAAGGCTACCTGGTTTCTGTGGCACTTTCTGTAACATAACTTTTTGCGCTATGTTCCCACCCTCATCGGGTGGCGGGTTGCCCTGTGTTGCCCGGACTTTCCTCTGCAAACTAAATTGCAGCGATAGAACAACTTGTAAAACAAAGGTATTAAAATAATTGGAAAATACACTGCTTCAGAATTGTTTAGTAATTGTAACTTTACAAAAACGAATTTTTAATGAGTGTAAATCACAAAGCAGGTTTTGTAAATATTATTGGATGCCCTAACGTAGGAAAATCTACCTTAATGAATGCCTTGGTTGGCGAGCGTTTAAGCATAATTACTTCTAAAGCTCAAACCACACGCCATCGCATAATGGGCATTGTGAGTGATGAACATTCGCAAATTGTGTTTAGTGATACGCCGGGCATTATTAAACCGCTTTACAAATTGCAAGAAAAAATGATGCAATTTGTAATCACTGCTTTAAGCGATGCCGATTTATTTTTATTGATTACTGATATTTTTGAAGATATTAAACTTGAAGAGTCTTATTTAACCAAACTTCAAAAAACACAAACACCCATTTTAATTTTAGTTAATAAAATGGATATAGCAACACCAGAAAAATTAGAAGCAAAGATTAATGAATGGAAGGAGCGTTTGCCTCTTGCTGAAATCCTTCCTATATCTGCCCTACATAAATTTAATTTAGAAAAAGTAATGCAACGCATTATTGAATTATTGCCTGTAGGTAATGCTTTTTATGATAAAAATGAATATACAGATAAGCCCGAACGCTTTTTCGTTTGCGAAATTATTCGCGAAAAAATACTAATGAATTATCAAAAAGAGATTCCATATAGTGTTGAAGTTGTGGTAAACAGTTTTAAAGAAGAAGAAAAAATTATTAAAATACAAGCCGATATTTTAGTGGAGCGTGATAGCCAAAAAGGAATCATAATAGGAAATAAAGGCGCAGCTCTAAAAAAAGTTGGCACACAAGCCCGCGTTGATTTGGAAAAGTTTTTTGCCAAACAAATTTATTTAGAACTGTTTGTAAAAGTAGATAAAGATTGGCGTAGCAACGATAGGCGCCTTGGGGCTTTTGGTTACTAATGATTAGAATATTTTTTGCACAAAAAAAGCAAGCCTATCCAGGTTTGCTTTTTTTATTCAGAATATTTTTTTTATTAGTAAACGTGCTGCCCACCATTAATGCTATAATTAGCACCAGTAATAAAACTTGTTTCTTCACTTGCTAAAAAGCTCACTAGGTGTGCTACTTCGTGTGTGCCCCCTAGCCTACCCATTGGTACTTGTGCTACAATTTGAGTTAATACTTTTTCCGGAACTGCCATAACCATATCCGTACCAATATACCCTGGAGAAATAGTGTTTACTGTGATTCCGTATTTTGCAACTTCCATTGCCAAACTTTTTGTAAAACCATGCATACCAGCTTTTGCAGCGCTATAGTTGGTTTGTCCAAATTGTCCTCTTTGTCCGTTAACAGAAGATATATTAATTATTCGTCCAAATTTTCTTTCAATCATGCCGTTTAATAATTGGTGCGTACAATTGAATACCGAATTCAAATTCGTGTTAATTACAGCATGCCAGTCTTCTACCTTCATGTTTACCAATCTGCCATCACGTGTAATACCTGCATTATTTACCAAAGTATCAATAGTACCAACTTTAGTTTCAATTTCCTTTAGCATTCTGCCAGTATCTTCGTATGAAGAAACATCTCCTTTAAACAAATCAATATGAAAACCTTCATCGTTCATTTGTTTTGTCCATTTTTCAGCTTTCTCTGGTGTGATGTAATTTCCAACTACTTTAAAGCCATCCTTTAACAAGGTTTTACACATAGCGGTTCCTAATCCTCCAGTAGCGCCTGTTACTAATACAATTCGTTTGTTTGATTTGTCCATAGGTTAAATTTATTATTGGGTTTTATTAATAATATTAATTTTTGATTCGCCAATTACTTTAAACGCAGTACGCCTATTTTTTTGATGCGCTGATTCAAACTCTTCGCTTTTTGGAACCATTTTATTTATTTCAGCTTCTGGTATTATTGGTTTTGTTTCACCGTACCCTGTGGCTATAATTCTATCTTTTTTAATTCCTTTACTTATCATATAATCTACACAACTTTGCGCGCGACCTTGCGATAGTTTTAAGTTGTAAGCGTCATTTCCGCGTGCATCGGTATGTGAGCTTAATTCAATTTTTAAATTGTCATTGATTTCTAAAATTTTTATGATTTTATCCAAAACTTCCATTGATTTTGGACGCAATGTATACTTATTAAAATCATACTCAACTCCTTCAATCTCTATATCTCCTTCAGGAATTTTACCTAATTCAAAATCGCGGGTAAATAATTCACTTTCTGTTTTTCCTTTTGTTGCCACCTCATTTGCCTTTCCAAAGTACCCATTTTTTTGGGCTTTTAAAAAGTATTCCATATTTGGCTTTAATGGGGTTGTATAATAGCCATTATCATCTGTAATTAAAAAGAAAGGCTTATCACCATCATGCACATCCTTTACTGTAACTAAAGCTCCAGGAATAGGATTTCCTGTCTGCTCATCTGTTACTAATCCTTCTAAGGTAAATTTAATTGGTTCATTAATAAATTCGTAAATTTTATAACAATGTCCACTTGGGCAATCTATTCTATCACTTGCAAAAAAACCACGAGTTCCTAGGCGGTCCATAATAAAATAAGCATCGTCTTTACTTGAATTAACTGGTGTATTTAAATTTTTAGGTAAGGCGTAAACACTATCCTCAACATTTAAGCTCGATTTAAAAATATCGTAACCGCCTAATCCATTCCAACCATTACTACTAAAATAAAGTGTGTTACTTATTGCGTGCATGTAGGGCGATATTTCGTCGCCGCTTGTGTTAATATTTGTTCCTAAATTTTGAGCCTCTCCAATCATTCCATTCTCATTAATTGGTGCCATCCACAAATCAAAGCCACCTTTTCCGCCAGGTCTGTTACTCGAGAAAAATAATTTGGTTCCATCAAAACTTACATAAGGTTGCTGCGATTTATAACCCGGCACATTAATATTTGTTCCAATCTTCATTGCCTCATAAAACTTACCATTATTGGTGCGCGCCATATATATAAAGGCTTCATTTCTATTAACATCGCTCCAACGCGTAAAAAGCATAACTTCATCTGGTGTAAAAACGCCTGCGCCTTCGTGTAGAGAGGTATTTACAGGGCGACCAAAATTTGTTGGGCGTTGCCAAATTGTATCTTCTAAAGTTGTTTGGTATAAATCACAAAAATAGCGCGAATCTTGTTTTTCAGGATCGGTTACTACACCGCCTTTACGCGCGCTTGTAAAAATAATTTTGTTGTTGCTTAAATAATACATTGGTGCAAAACTGGTTGTTCCCTTATTAAATACTAAGGTGTCCATTAGTTTAATTTTAATAAGCTTTCTGCCTTGCAAGGTATCTAATGCAAAATAACACGAGGATTGTTTTTTTGCCGACATTTTCATTAAAGAATCTGTACCATTATTTTCTTGTACATAGGTTTCTAAAACTTGAAGCGCTTCTTGATACTTTTTTAAATTCATTAAAGAAATAGCGTAGTAATACGGGGCATCAGGATAAACCTTTCTATCTACACATTTTTTATATTGAGGTGCAGCGTGCGAATAATCAGAGTTGAGGCGATAGCTCTGTGCCAATCTGTATAAAACAAAATCAAACTTGCTTGAGTTTACAATTTTTTCTTTTACGTTATTAATGCTATCTTTTTGTTTAGTAATTTTAAGTTCAGGCACTTTAAACAACGATTTCATTTTTAAATTCACAAGCTGTGCCTCATAAGGAATTACGTAACTCCGCAGAACTGTTGTGTCATCTAAAACTTTGGCGTAAAAAACTGCAGCAGTTGCATAGTCTTTTTTTGCGAAGGCATTGTCGGCGGTTTCTAACCACAATTTTTTTGATTGAGCAAAACAGCTCAATGCAACAAATAATAAAAGGAATTGGGAAATAATTTTTTTATTAAGCATAAATACAATTTACAGTCTTGGACAATTTTTTACTTCTTGGGTTTTACCTTTTTTACCAAGATAGGTAAACGATATCTCGAAGGCTCCTCTGGTTTTAGAGGTATTTTTAAGCGTACTAATATTTATATCGTATCCAACTTTAGCAATATAGTTATCTTTTCGTATACCTACATTAAAAATACTAGCATCGTTAGGACGAACAATTACACCAGCTAATGCGTAAAACTTCTCTCCTTTAAAATAATAACCTGCGTCTACCGCAATGGTTTGCTGAATAATATTTTTTTGATTATAAATTAATAATTTAGGAATAAGGTAAAACAATTCGCTTACATTTAAGCGCACACCGCCATGCGCATAAAAACGCATTGGCAATTGGTTACTACTTCCAAAAAAAGTTTCTTTTGGCGTTGTTAAATTAAATGCACTTAATCCAAAAAATGGATTGATGCGTGATTGCTGTTTGCCATAATAATACAAAGCGCCAAAATTTACAACTTCTTGGAATTGTGCTTGACGGTTGAAATTTTCGTTACTACTAATGCCTTTATTAAAAGAACCTCCTCCTTCTGTTACATACTGATTATCGAAAGTGAATACTTGGTACTCTATTCTTTTTTCTGTGAAACCTGCCTGCAAACCTAAAGATAAATTGTGGTAAGCACTCTTATCTAAAGGAATAGCATAAGCTGCCGAACCTAATAATTGAAACACGTTATAATTCCCAAACCCGGCGCGCATATTGCTTATTTGCCCACCAAAGCCCCACTTGCCTTTTGGCATATCAAAACTGGCAAGCCCAGTGGTAAATGGTTTAAAAGCTACGGCATTCCACTGATTGCGGTAATGCATGTGGGCACGCATTTTCCCATCCACCAAACCTGTCATCGCCGGATTTAAGAAGATAGGCGCTGCATCGTACAAACTTAGGTGAAAATCTTGAGCCTCGCCAAGCAGAGAGATTCCGAGCATCAAGAGTAAAATATATTTTTTTATTTTCATATTATTCAAACTATCTAATTAATGTAATGTCTCCATTCTTTTTAACCTGTCGGTTATTATACATATCTACCACCAAAGTCCAAACATAAACCCCAACAGGCTGAGCAACTCCATTTTTTGTACCATCCCAGCCTACTTTTTGATCTTCCGTTTCAAAAACTAATTCACCCCAGTTATTGTAAACTCTGAATATCATTTTCTCAAACGGACCACCTTTTACAAAGAGCTTATCATTGTTACTATCACTATTTGGCGTAAATGCAGTTGGTACTTGAGGTAGTAAATTTACCTCAATGCGCTTACTGGTAGTATCTCTACATCCTTTATCATCCGTAATCTGAAGAGTTATAACATAACTTCCCGGATTCAAATAGGTATTTTGTGGTGCATTTCCTGTGCCTGAATTTTCATCGCCGAATGACCAAAACCAATTTGTAATTTGACCACTAGGAGTAGAAAAATCTGAAAAATAAACTGGTTCTTGGGCAACTGAAGGGTTATTTGTCATACCAAATTCAGCGTTTGGTTTTACAGCAACGTTAACCTGTTTAACCATACTAGCCGTGCAAGATTTATTAGAAGTAGCAACTAACGTAACGTTGTATGTTTTAGGCTCGTTATAAATTTGAATCGGATTTTTAATTGTTCCTAATGGTGATGCATCGTTAAAATCCCACGACCAAGCAATGATATTTCCTGGAGTTACTAATGATAAATCGGTAAATTTGGTTTCATTACCAGAACAAGCATTTGTAAAAGTAAAATCAACAACTGGTAATGGATTTATTATTATACGTCGGCTAACGGTGTCTGAACATCTCACACTTAAACTGTTGGTACCTGAAACCGTTAAGGTAATTACATAACTTCCTATGTTGGGGAATGTTACTAAAGGATTTTCTGTAATGGAAACACTTGGAGTATTGGCACCAAAATTCCAATTGTAGGTTAAATTACTTGTTCCGTTTGCCTGCGAACCGTTAGCAAAAAAAACAGGGGCATCCTTACACAATATTTGAGCTGGTGCAAAGGCAGCCTTTGGGGAATCAACGAAAATGGCTGTAAATGAGGCGGTTTTGGCAGGACAACCTTGGTTATTAGTTGAAGCGAGTGTTAAAATAACGCTTCCATTTGCTACATCTCCAGGACTTGGAATATAAGCACCCGTTAACGCAGTATTAGTTGGTGTAAACGCACCCGTGCCCGTAGAGCTCCAAGAACCACTATTTGTGTAACCGGATACTGTACCTGTTAAAGCAATATTAGCATTTCGGCAAACTGACGAGTTGTTGGAATTTACAGTAACCAGTGGCGCTTTTAATATTGAAACTTGAACGGTATTTGATTTTGAAGGACATAAACCAGGGGTAGAACTCAGCTGAAAAATAATACTACCATTTAATGTATCGTTTTGAGTTAATGTATAAGATGCGCTAGAAGGCGGTATTGGTGCAAATGCGCCACCAGTGCCAGGAACAGCACTCCATGAGCCTGAGGTAGCTGCACCAGTTACTGTGCCGTTTAATACAACTGCGCCAGCACTAGCACAAACAGTGAAGTTATTTGGCACTAAAACAGTAGGCTCTTGCGTTAGGTTTATAGAAACAATTTGGTTCACCGCAGCACAATTATTTCCGCTTAAAAGACTTGCTGTTAAAGTAATAATTGACATCGTATAATCACTGCTACTGAATGAGTAGGTTGGGCTTACGGTTTGATTAGTTGGAAAAAAGATACCTGTTCCATTTGAGTTCCAAGTGGGTAATAATGTACTACCACTAACACTGGCGGTAAGTGTAATGGCAGCTTGATTTGTACACGCATTAACGTTACTTGCCGCTATAACAGGAGGATTAGTGAAACCAATTGTAAAACTTTGTGAAACATTAGTGCAACCCGTTAATGGCGCTTGACTGGTGAGTGTTAAACTAATAAGCCCAGCAGACACATCGGCTACAGAAGGTGTGTAAGAAGTTATAGGACCGGGAGGTCCAATAGCACCGTTACCCCCAGACCATATAGCGCTAGAGGCATTTAAAACTGTCCCTGTTAAAACAACTGGGGCAAGATTATTAGTACAAATTGGAGCAACCGAATTAGTAATAACTACCTGCGGTGCTTTATTTATAAATACTTTGATGTACGCTGAATCTTCTTTACAACTACCCAAGGATTTTAACATGAAGCGAATGGAATCTAAATTAGCTTGTGTATTAATAAAAAATGGGATGGAGACAGTACCTAAGGTTGAGGTTGGTACTCCGAAAGTTCCTGAATTTGCTGTTATTGCTGTCCAGCTACCTGTAATAGCCCCATTAGAAACAGTACCCGTGAGCATAACAGAAGGCGTTGTTGAGCATATCGTTTGCGTAGGAATTGTTTGAACAATTGGTTTTCTCACAAAAGAAGACATGTAATGAAATAAACCGCCTGTTGAACCGCCACCGTCTAAAATACCTAAAGCAAAAACATCCACCGTGTTTCTAATGGTATACGTATCAATTGGCGCCAAGGTTAAGCTAGCAAGCGATAATTGAGCGCCAGAATAGAGTGTTCCTGTTCCTGGAACAAGGGTAAAATTGCTGGGAGATATTGGTATTGTTAGTGTGCCTGTGGAACTCCCTATAGCAAAAGCGTTTGTAGCAGAGGTAGTGCAAACAACGTTCAAGTAAAAATTTTGATTTGTATTTCTCGAAAAGGCTACAAGTTGTGAACCTGCACAATCTAAAGGAGGAATAATGGCTTCTCCTAATTCGCAGCCAGTACCAGTTGCATGCAAGCAATAAACTGGCTTTGAAGCATCAATATAAGTTAAATTTTGGTTGGTTTTATAATAATAGGTTTCACCTTTATTAATATATGCGGTAGTTGTTCCAGCTGCATCAACAATTGATAAATAAGTGAAATTTTGTGTACCAACAATATAAGCACCTTGATATTCTGCCGCATTCATAAAACCTCTGTTTAAAATATAACGGTTACCAATAACATCTGTTGGTACTATTTGGTCGCCCATCAAATCAAAGCAACCCGTAACACCACGCACTGAATCATCTGCCACAGTAACCGAAATTGGTTTGTCGGAAGTAACAATAGTCCCCGATAAATTATTTCCTGGTGCTGAGGTTAGAGTAGTTAGATTTTCTATTGTATAAACACTTCCATAACTTGGTAATAAAACACTATAGGTTACCCCTGCTAAATGCCCAACCACATTTGTTTTAGGCGTAATCCATACAACGGTGTTAGGTTTACTCGCCACAATATTAATTTGTTGTTTTGGTTGAGTATTAATTCCATCGCCATTCAAATCGCCTAAGGTTTGGTTGTTCCATTTAGTTTGAAACGGACATATAAACTCCGTCCCCAAACCATTTTGTCCTTTTAATGAGAACGTTTCTGGGTTTAAAAAACCTGTTACAGTTGGGAAATTTGTTCCTCTCGTAATGACATCATAAACTACAGTAATGTTTGCGTTAGGAGTAGTAGAAGATATGTAAAGACCGTAAGGTAATACCGTGTTTGCAGGCCTTGATTCTAAAGAATCGAAGCCAAAATTTGTAGAAGATGCAAGTTTATCTCTCCAAAATTTATAATCGAACGTTGAATTAGCCGGAATATTTATTGTCGTGTCGTACCTATTGGGTGCAATTGCAGAAGGTTGTCGTAACCTAACGGTGGTCGGTGTTCCAAATGTTGAAATATGAACAACATAATCGTCTTTCCAATGATGATCAGGTGTAACCCAAGGTGCAGCAAACCAAAAGGCAGTATCTATTTGTGCTAAAGAAACAGTTACTTTAAAAAAAGTAAACACAAGCAGTAAATAAAATTTATTTCTTCTCTTCATTATCTTTCTTTTTATTTTTTAAATTAGTTTTAAGTGAATTGTCAATTGTATTAAATTCATTCTCATCTGCATCATTAACTGTATCGCTAACTGTCTTGCGTTTCTTGGCACTTTTGCTGTATTTCAGCATAATTTCGTGCGAACCGCTTGAATATTTTTGCAGGGCAGTTGTTGCATAGTCATAAGAATAAGCAATAGTAAATTGTTTGCTAATACACGTTCCAATAATTAAACTTGCTGTTGATTTGTGACGGTAAGCCCCAGCCAACCAAACTAATTCTTTGTAGGTTAATTTCAGATTTCCCTCTAACTGAGTAGGTGAAGGAGCGTTAAATCTTACCAACGCCGATGGTTGAAGCACCCATTCTTTTTTCTTTTTATCTAAAGTAATATTATAACCAGAACTAATGTAAGAGTGCGGCGTAAGTTTTCCTACTGAATTGTTCCAATTAATTTTTGAGCTTGCAAATTGCAAACTGCTTATACTTAAAAAGAATTTATTGCTGTATAAATAAGCACCAGCATTTGCATCAAAAGCATTTGCGTTTAAGATGTTACTTCTTAAAAATGGGTCATCTAAATCCGTTGGGTAAGGCTTGGCGTCATATATTTTAACGTTATACTGCGAACCTCCAACAGATAGACCAAAACCTAAATTTACTTTTTTGGTAAGTTTAACATGATATGAATAACCTGCATAAAGTAGCGTACGCTGAAGTAGTCCTAACCTGTCATTCATCACAATCCCGCTTACCGCCATATTGGGTCTCTTTTTAAAAGTTCCATATCCTGTGGCAAAAGCAGTACGTGGTGCGTCGCTAAAACCTGCCCATTGCTGACGATAATTTAAAGAATATTCTTGCCCTTTAAAAACACCCGCATAAGCAGGGTTATATAAATATTGATTATTAATGAAATTAGTAAATAAGGTTTGCTGTTGCCCAAAAAACAAAATTGGAATAAACAAAACGTATATGTATAAGATTTTTTTCATAGAATTATTTTAATAATGTTACAGAGCCTTTAAATATTTTATTTTCTTTATTGGCTTCATTTAATTTAATAATATAAAAATAGGCACCAACTGGCAAAGGCGTTCCTTTGTAACTGCCATCCCATGCGTTAGAATAACCCTTACTAAAATAAATTTGCTCACCTAGCCTATTGTATATTTCAATCTCAGCATCTGGATAAAAAACGTTAATAAAATCTAAGCGCCAAATATCATTTTTGCCATCGTTATTTGGAGAAATTATATTAGGAATAAGTTGTGCAATTTCTTCTGCAACATTATTTATAGTAATAGTTTTAGAAATACTACTCAAACATCCAAACTGATCTGTAATTGTTAAACTCACAGTATACGTGCCATTAGCTGTGTAAGTTGTTTGCGGATTTTGAATTTGACTTCCGGCTCCGTTACCAAAGTCCCATACCCAGCTAATAGCCGCTGTACTTGAATCTGCAAAACCTACATTACTAATTAAACTTGGTTGAGTATTAACGAAGGCATAAAATTGTGCTCTTGGTCGTGGTGTAATATTTACCGATTTTGTAATAGAAGATACACAATTATTAGTTGAGGTTACAATATGCGTTATATTATACACTCCTTGATTAGGGAAAATAATGGAAGTATCTTTAGCAAAAGATAACCCAAAGCCGCCAAAATCCCAATAATAGCCACTTGGAGCTATACCACTTGTGCTTGCTATTGTTGACTGATCGGTAAAAGAAATTAACTGTGCCGAACCGCTGCACGAACGACCAACTGTGAAACTTGCATTTGGTAGCGCATACACAGTATTCAGACGTCTAATTGTATCATAGCAACCAAAATTATTGTTCACCACCAGTTGTGTTGTATACGTTGCAGCATTGGAATAAGTATAGGTTGGGTTTTGAGAGAAAGATGTAGTTCCATCACTAAAGTTCCATTGCCAGTTAGTAAGTGCACCTTGACCGCCAGTATTAACCGTTAAATCAGTAAAATTGGTTTGTTGATTTAAACATACAGAGCTTACAGTAAAATTTGCGGTTGGTTTATCTCTAAAATCAATACGTATTTGATCGTTTACACTGTTGCAATTGGCGTTATTAGTTGTACTGAAGCTTAAGACTACAAAACCTGCTGCTGCCTCTGCTGGTGAAGCAATATAAGTTGGCGTTAAAGAGGTATTCGTATTTGTAAAGGTTCCGGCACCACCAAACCATGCACCTGAGTTAGTTACAGTTCCACTAATTGATGCGGCTAAAGCAATTTGTGGATTATTTTTACACGAATTCAAATCAGGTCCTAAATTAACCGAGGCAGGTTGCGTAAAAACAACATTTACACTGTCCATAACCTTTCTACATTCTTGGTTATTGGTACTAGATAATTTTAGTTTTACGGTCCCTGCCAAAATATCTGCCGCACTTGGAATGTAATTATTTACTAATGAATTATTATTTGGTATAAATACTCCTGAACCAAACGTTTGCCAAGAGCCAGTATTAGTAGTTGTTCCAGAAACTACACCAGATAAAAACACATTTGGATTATTTGAACACCTTATAATTGGATTGATAGTACTTGCTTTAACTAGTGGGGCTTTTTTCATTATTATTCTAAAGGTATCTATTACTGGATTACAACCTGCAACACCAGTGCTTGTGAGTATAAGTTTGATTTTACTTAGGGCCGTATCTGTATTGGAGAGATTATATACACTATTGAGCAAATTATTACTTGGTGTAAACGTTCCGTTAGCAGGAGCCACGGCATTCCATATACCTAAACTATTTGTGCTTATAACATTTCCGGCAAGCTGTACCGTTGGATTATTACTGCAAACAAATTGGGTACTACCTGCATTTACTAACGGTGGTTGTTTCACATACAATTTAAGAGTATCTGATTTAGAAGGACAAATACCTGTGCTGGTTAAAACAAATTTAATAACACCGCCAACAGTTGCTGGTGTGGTTTGAGGCACAGGCTTTAAAATTGTATCAAGTAAGGCAGGTGTATAAATATTATTTGTGTAAGTGGTATTTGGAAAACTTAAAGCTCCAAAACCACCATGCGTCCAGATGGCAGTATTTGGTCCGCCACCAACCACGCCATTTAGAGTGAAGCTTGAGTTCCCACAAATTGTTGCAGTTGGAACCACATTCGCCTTTGCAAAAGCTGTTACATTAAAAGAGCTTAGATGAGAAAAAGCATTACCACTTGCAATATTCTTGTTTTCAATATTTAATCCAAAAATATCTTTTTCGTTTGCAAGTATACAGTTAGAACCTGCCGGGATTTGAGTGGTGTTGTAGTAAATTCTTGCAGCTACAAAATCATTTGCTGAACCTGGAACAATTGTGAAGTTTGAAGGACTTATGTTTGTGGAAACATTATTTACTGCTAAAGTAAAAGTGCTTTGGTAACCATTACGTGTGTAAATATTCAAAAAAAGTGAATCGCTAAAATTACGAGTAAAGTTAGTGGTGTAATTTCCTGCACAGTATGCTGGGGCTATTTGAGACCCACCTAGTTTGCAGCCATTTCCATTTAAACTAAACAAGTAAACAGGAATATCAGAATTTACGTAGCTTATAGCATTACCTTGAGGATTAAAGCTAAACGTTTCTTGACTGTTGAGGTTGGTGTTTACAGTAGTTGTTCCTGATGTAATTGTTACATTGGCGCCGTTTAAGTAGGATAATACATAAAACGTTGTATTGGCAGAAGCATCATTTGTTAAAACATAATTTTTCCCAATACTTGTTAAGTTAGTTAATTGGTCGGCATAAAAAGAAGGACAATTGGTTGTAGTTTGAATTCCGCCACTAGCGGTCATTGCAATTTTTTTATCTGCTGCTACTAGAGAGCCTGCTAGCTCTGAAACACCAGTAGAAAAAGTATTACCGTAAACGTGTTCTAAAATATTTGCGGTAAATAAATTCGTATTATTTCCAGTATTTATTGCAAAACTACCACTGTTATAATGTGAAGTTACAATATCCGTAATCCCATCTCCATCAAAATCGCCATTAATAGCAGACGTTGCAAAAGGCTTAATAGGGCCATTAAAAGTGCCAGGGGCAACAAGGGTTCCTGTTCCTAAAAAAACTGTCATTGAACTTGAAAGAAAATTAGTTACAGCTACATCAGGATTGGCATCCGCATTAAAAAAACCAACTGTAAGCCCTGAAACTTGATTTCCTGGAACACCAAAAGAATTAGCCAAGGTAAATGTAATTGGGCTGTTTGTTCCGGTTCCGGCACTTAAGATAGTCATATTCCCACCAGCATTTGCAGTTATAATATCTAAGCGCAAATCACCATTCATGTCTGCTAACTCAAGATTTATAGGATTGTTGCCACCAGTTGTTGCGTAATTAATAGCAGTGGTAAAAGATCCAATTGGCGCTACACCGCGAAGGATGGACACGTTATTTGAGTTACGGTTAGAAACTGCTAGATCCATAAAACCATCGCTGTTGAAGTCAGTTATTGCAACGTCGGAAGGGTTTACACCTACTGTGTGCTGACTTAAAAAAGTAAACGCCCCTGCACCATTTCCTGTATATACTTGAACCACGTTAGAAGCCGCAGTAACAACAACTAAATCTCTATTTAAATCGCCATTTATATCCTGAATCGCTACAGAAACAGGTTGATTTACAGAAGTGGTAACGTTAGTAACAGGGGTAAAAAAACCATTTCCAGAGCCTAAATAAACTGAAACAAAATTTGAATTTTGATTCGGAATTAATAAATCCAAATTCCCATCGTTATTAACGTCGGCGGTAGCTCCTTTTCTTGGATTAAGGCCAAGAGTGTAGCTTGAAGTTTCATTAAAAGTACCATTACCATCATTAATTTGAATGAACACTCTGTTGAGTACATCGTCAATCACAGCAATATCAAGGCGTGTATCATTATTAAAATCTCCTTTTATTAATGAACGTGGATTTCCAAAAGCCTTACTGAGTTCTCTTCCAGAAAAAGTTTGACCTTGGTTTAAAACTTTTACAAACGTATTATTTTTTGCTCTTGGTCCAATTAAATTACCTTTAGGTGTCATAACGACCGTGGTTAAACCAGGCTCAGTTGCAACAAAATCAAAAGCGGTATTACCAGTTACTGTGCCAGTATTTAATACATTAAAATTCGTTGAATAAGGTAGATAAAAATCAGTACCAAGTCCAGCAATTCTTCCTTTAAGCCCTATTGTTTCTTGTCCAACGTTAGAGGCCAATACAAAATTTGCTGAAATATTGCTGGTTGAACGAATGTAAATTCCTCTATTCTCTGTTGTATTGGCTAGTGAGTTAGTAATTAAAGAAAGTGAAGCTGTAACATTAATCAAAGTTGAAGTATTTGCAGGCAAATTAATTGTAAATGTTAAACCAGCGCCATTTGCAGGTTGAACGGCAATAATTGTTGCAGGCGAGGCGTAGGTAATGAATTGAAAACCTGCGGTAGTAGTGCCAATTGCATTTGGAACCTTAGGCGCAACAAACCAAAAACTGGTGTCAATTTGTGCAAAAAACCTAAATCCTGAAAGGAATAAAATCAGAAAAAGTAAACGTTTAGTCATAAATATCTTCGGCGAACGTTAAAATTCGCCACACGAATATAAAAATTTTTTTAATATTTTATGTTTTTTAACAATAAAATAATAAACAATTCTTGGGTATTAAAAATTGAACTACTTAAAATAGCTAACTTGCAAACATAAAATGCAAATAAACAGAGCTTTAATTGAACCTTATAAAAACCTTGAATTGCTTGCAAAACAAGTTGTAGAAGGTTTTATAACAGGCATGCATAAAAGTCCGTTTCATGGATTTAGCGTTGAGTTTGCAGAGCATAGGCTTTATAATAAGGGAGAAAGCATTAAGCATATTGATTGGAAATTATTTGCACGTACTGAAAAGCTTTTCATAAAACGCTACGAGGAAGAAACCAATTTGCGTTGCCAAATTGTTATTGATACCTCAAGCAGTATGTTGTTTCCTAAAGAAAGTAAGGAAAACAAACTTAGTTTTAGTATTTACGCAGCTGCCGCTTTATGCGAATTACTAAAACAACAACGCGATGCTTACGGGCTTACTCTTTTTAACGAAACGATTGAGCAGCACCTTGGCGCTAAAGGTAATCCGGCACATTTTCAACTTGTTTTTAACCAACTTAGCAATTTATTAGAAAACAAAAAAGAAAACCTTAATTCCAACCCAGCTTTGGCATTAAACCAAATAGCAGAAGTTGTGCATCAACGTTCTTTGATTATAATTTTTAGCGATATGTTTGATAGTAGCCCAAATGAAGAAAAATTGTATTCGGCACTTCAACATTTAAAGTACAAGAAGCACGAGGTGGTTTTATTTCATGTTACAGATAAAAGCAAAGAAATAAATTTTGAGTTTGATAATAAGCCTTACCATTTTATTGATATTGAAACGGGCGAAGAACTAAAATTAAATCCAACACAAATAAAAGAAAAATACACCCAAGAATTAATTACCTACGTTGAAAAAATAAAAACTAAATGTGGGCAATTTAATATTGATTTTGTTGAAGCAGATATAAATGAAGGTTTTGACACAATCCTTAGAACCTATATTGCTAAACGTACATTGATGATTAGGTAATTTCTCCAGAAAATTTTAGTTGTCTGGAGCAAAATCAAATTACATCACTTAACAAATTAATTACATTGATTTATAAACACATCTCAATGATTTTATTACCTTTAATCTCTTATTACAATAAAAAATGAATCATTTTAATAGAACCAAAATTGTTGCTACAATGGGTCCAGCAACGGAAGATATAAACGTGCTTGAAGGAATGTTTAACGAAGGACTTGATATTTGCCGTATTAACTTTAGTCATGGTGATTATGAGGCTGTTTTAAATAACGTAAAGAACATCAGAGAACTTAATAAAAAATTGAACCGCCATGTAGGTATTTTAGCCGATTTACAAGGACCAAAACTACGTATTGGTGTAGTAAAGGATAACAAAGCAAATTTAGAACAAGGCAAACAAATTATAATTACAACCAAAGAATGCGAAGGCGACGAGAGCCGGGTTTACATTACTTACCCGCAATTTCCGCAAGATGTAAAAGTAGGAGAAACCGTTTTAATTGACGATGGGAAACTGCATTTAAAAGTATTAAGCACAAACAATAAAGATGAAGTATTGTGCGAAATTTTGATTGGCGGAGTTTTGTCTTCAAAAAAAGGAGTAAACTTGCCAAACACCAAAATATCTTTGCCATGCTTAACAGTAAAAGATATTCGAGATTTAGAATTTGCTTTAGAACAAGATTTTGATTGGATAGGTTTATCGTTTGTGCGAAGCGTAACTGATGTTGTTGAACTAAAAGAAATTATTAGGCACCGAAATAAGCGAGCCAAAGTAATAGCTAAAATTGAAAAACCCGAGGCCATAAAAGAAATTGATAACATTATTGATGTAACTGATGGAATAATGGTTGCTCGCGGTGATTTAGGAGTTGAATTACCAATGGAGCAAGTGCCCTTATTGCAAAAAATGATTGTGCAGAAATGTGTGCAAATTGGTAAACCAGTTATTATTGCCACACAAATGATGGAGAGTATGATTACCAGCTATACCCCTACTCGTGCCGAAGTAAACGACGTTGCTAATGCTGTGATGGATGGCGCCGACGCTGTAATGTTAAGCGCAGAAACTAGTGTAGGTAAATACCCTGTAAAGGTAATTGAAATGATGCGACGCATAATTACCCAGGTTGAAGAGTTAGATGCGATTTATTACAAAGAACACACGCCGCAAACAAAAACTATTACTTATATAACCGATAGTATATGTTACAACGCTTGCTCATTAGCACACCACGCCAACGCACAAGCTATAATAAGTATGACTAATAGTGGCTACACTGCCTTTAAATTAAGTAGCCACAGACCCAAAGCACATATTTTTATTTTTACAGATAACGAATCATTGCTTACAACATTGAGCTTAATTTGGGGCATACGCGGGTTTTATTACAACAAATACGAAAGTACAGACGAAACCATAAACGATTTAAAAAAGTTTATAAAAGACGAAGGTTTTGTAAAAGACGATGATTTGGTTATTAACATTGCCAGTATGCCGATGAAAGAAAAAGGCAGAACCAATATGATGAAGTTGAGTTATATACAGTAATACTAAGTTAATTTATTTAGTAATTAGATTAAATTAGAATGAATAATTTTTTATGCAAATATTGGATTACCTTTTTAGAACCCTTAACTGCTAATAAAATCAGAGTCTATTACTAATTTAAATAATTAATTCCTATTCCTAAGACCGCAATTTCATCCATAAAACCAAGACTTAATTTATATCTCGTTTAAAGGTGATAAAAAATTTCTACCTCTTTCTCAAAAAATTTAAAACTACTTCTTCGGCCTTTTTGCAGGCTTCTTCTAAAACTTCGTTTATTATAAACACATCAAATAATTCTGCTGTTTTTAATTCTTTCTCGGCTTTGGCAATTCTTCTTACAATACTTTCTGGGCTATCAGTTTGACGCAAACGTAAACGCTCTTCTAAAATTTTTATACTTGGTGGCATCACAAAAATGGCTAGGGCATCGCCTTTAAATTGGCTTTTTAAATTTAAACCACCTTCTACATCAATATCAAAAATCACAGCTTTACCAGTTTTCCAAATACGTTCTACCTCGCTTTTTAAGGTGCCATAATGTGTGCCTGCATAAACTTCTTCCCATTCTAAAAACTCCTTGTTTTCAACACGCTGCCTAAATTCATCTGCACTAAAATAAAAGTAATCCTTACCATTTTCTTCAATCCCTCTTTTGGCACGGCTGGTGGCCGAAATTGAAAAATCTATTTTATCTGGAAATTGTTTTAGTAAATGCCTAACAATGGTTGTTTTACCGGAACCCGATGGAGCTGAAAAAATTATAAGTTTGCCACCTTTCATTTGCAAATATACAATTTTAAAAGAATTGTACGATTTTTCGGAGCGGTTTTAAATAAAGGGTAAACCAGAATGGTTTGCATTGATTTAGTTCCCAAGCTTTTCTGTCTTCTAAATTAGCGTTAATTCTATTTTTTAGGGTAATGTTACTTTTACCTCCAACACGCATTTTTACGGTAAATTTATTTAGATAACTTAATTTAATTTTTTGTTTATGTATAAAACGCAACATTAATTCGTAATCTGCAGCTGTTTTTAAATGCATATTAAACCCACCGTATTTAGCATAACAATCCTTTTTTACAAAAAATGTTGGATGTGGAGGCATCCATCCCCATTTAAAGGCATTTAGTGTGTAGTTTCCGCTTTTCCATTTACGTGTAATTTTATTTGTATTATCTTTTTCAACATAATACAAATTTGCATAAACCGCATCAGCATTGGTTTTTGTAAACACACTTACATAATCTTGAATCACATTGTTATCAATAAAAAAATCGTCAGAATGTATTAAACCTATTACATCACCCGTAGCTATTGCTATTCCTTTGTTTAAGGCATCGTACAAACCGTTATCTTTTTCTGAAACAATTTTTGAAATACTGTTTTTGTATTTATCTATAATGGATAGGGTTTTATCGCTAGATAATCCATCAATGATAATGTACTCAATGTTTTTATAGGTTTGGTTGAGAACTGATTGAATTGTATTTTCAATAGTTTGCTCAGAATTATACGTGATTGTGATAATGGAAACTTTCATGAATTATAATGCCAAACTAAATTTGTAAAGTGAAGAAAAGGTTACATCTATCAATTCATTTTTTATATTTTCTGAATTAATGTAAACCGTTTTCATACCTGCATTTCTGCCAAACGCCATATCGCTTAGGCTATCTCCTACAATAATACTTTTTGAGAAATCTATTTGAGGAAAATCTTGTTGTGCCTGCTTTGCCATGCCAATTCCTGGTTTACGGGTAGGATGATTTTCGTTTGCCAAGTAAGGCGAGTAATAAACTTTATCAATTTTTCCACCTAAATAAGAAATTTCATAATTCATGTTTTTATGAATAAGTTCTAAATCTTCAACGCGATATAGGCCTTTGCCAATTCCCTGCTGATTGGTAACAACAACTAAAATTCCGAATTTTGAATTTAGTAATGGCACTGCTTTTGTTACGTTTTCAATAAATTCAAATTCTATCCAATGCTTTACATAATCATTGTCTAACTTTTTATTAATTACACCATCACGGTCTAAAAACAACGTCCAGTTTTTATCAATATTCAAATCTTTTAAAATCATATTGTGCTTTTAAATAATCCTCCGGAATTCCTATATCTATAAAGTAGCCATCATTAATAAAACCTGCAATGTTAATGGTATTAAAATGGCTTTCAAAAATATCTTTTTCTATAGAAAAATTTGTTAAACCTTCTGACAAGTTAAAAAATGTACTCTTGTTTAAAATATATACACCGCCGTTAATTATACCTTCGGCGGTTGTTCCGGTTTTTTCTTTAAATGTTGTTATTATATTTTTAAATGTGGTAATGGTTCCATACCTTCCAGCATTATCAACCTTTCTAAGTGCTAACGCAAATTGTGCTTTTGATTGAGCCTTTGCATCTAAATAATTTTTATAAAATTTTGTGAGGTTGATATTAAAATAAGAATCGCCGTTTAACACAATGCACTCTTTACTTTCGCTTTTTGAAAATGCGTGTTTAATACCTCCACCTGTTCCGAGAGGGTTTTCTTCGTGCGCGTATAATACCTTAATTCCTAAGTATTCATTTTTAAAATAATTTTCGATAACATTGGCCAAATGCCCGGTAGAAAGTATAACTTGCTTAAACCCATAATGCTTTAAATATAAAAATTGGTAATGCAAAAAAGGGAAATCATTTATTGGTGCCATAGGTTTTGGCACATTGTTTAGTACTTGTTTTAACCGGGTTCCAAAGCCGCCGGCAAGAATTATTGCAGTAGTTATCATTTATATTTTAAATCCTAAAACAGTTACATCATCGGTTTGCTCGAATTTGCCTTTCCATTCATAAAAATCGTTTAGTAAATTATCGGCTTGTTCGTGCAGCGGTAAAGCGTTATATTTTATATAAAGTTCATTTAATTTACTTTGTTTAAATTTTTTTCCGTTTTGGTTATTATTCTTCTTGACATCTCCACCAAACTGGTCGCTAAAACCATCGGTATTCAAATAAAAGATGGAATTCTGCGTAAAATTAATCACTTTATTTGTAAACTTAACTTCATCCACTATTACTGAACTTGAAATAGCTAGCCTATCTCCTTTAAAGGTCTCGAAAGAATTATTTTCTAATTTATACAAATCTGTGCGTGCGCCTGAGAAAGTAATTTGCCGTTTTTGTTTATCAATAAAACACAATCCCATATCAGCGCCATCGTTAATACGTTTTTTAGATCCTTGGTAAAGATTACTGTTTAGTGTTGAACAAAGTTCTTTTAAAATTTCGGCAGGATTGTTATTAAATTGGTTAGATTTAATAATGCTTTTTAAATTTGAATGAATAAAAACGCTTAACATAGCTCCAGGAACCCCGTGCCCAGTGCAATCTACAACGGCTATACAAACCAAATCATTCTGTTGTTCGATAAAATAAAAATCGCCACTTACAATATCTTTTGGTTTATATATAACAAAAGATTGACTAACGTAGTTTTTAAACATGCTAGCAGATGGGATAATTGCTTGCTGAATGTGTTTAGAATAATTAATACTATCTATAATGTCTTTATTTTTATTTTCGATAATATCTTTTTGAAAATTAATTTCGGTATTTTGGGTTTGCAATAACTGGTTAGCCTTTTTATTTTTTTTAATTTGTTGGAGCAGTAAAAAGGTAAAGAATAAAAACACAAAAATTGAAATAATAAATATTAGAATTAAATAATTTTTTGATTTTATTCTGCTTTGTGATGCTTCAAGTTCTGTATTTTTTAATTTTAATTCTGCATCACGTTGTTTATTTTCAAATCGTTTTTCGAGCTCTGAAATTGATTTTGTTTTTTGATCGTTAAAAAGAGAATCGTTCAGCTTAATGAATTGTTTATAATAGTCAACTGCAAGGTTTGGCTCTCCAAGTTTTTCATACTGTTTAGCCAAATCTAAAGCATTCTGTCGGATATTATCTGAGGCTTGCCTTTCTTTGTTAATTGAGATTGCCTCTTTTAATAATGAAATTGAGCCAATGTGATTTCCTCTTTCGCTTTCAATGTATGAGAGACTTCCTAAGACCATTGCAATCCCGTATTTGTTATCAATGGTTTTAAATAGTTGTAGTGCTTGTGTGTAATAATCTTTTGCTTTTAAAAAGTTCTTTTGTCCTAAATAGGCCTCTGCAATAACAGTATAGCCCGAACCAATATATTCTGGATTATTTATTTTTTTAAAATACTTAATCGATACTTCCATGTAGTCAATTGCTTTACTAAATTCTTTTTTTAAGATAAAAATATTTGCTAAGCCAAGTCCAGATACGGCTTCTAACGATTCTAAATTATGTTGTTTACTTATATTGTTAGATTCTAAATAATTTATGTATGCCTTATTTGTATCATTCATTCCAATATAAACATTACCAAGGCTATTGTAACAATTAGCAACGGTGTAGAATTTTTTTAATTCTTTATTTAATGGAATTGCTTCTAAAATACATTTTATAGCTAAATCGTAATTTCCGGCGGTGGTATAAATAGCCCCACGCGTTAACATTATTCGTGCAATGCCACTTTTATATTTAAGTTTATTTGCCAAAATAGTTGCACTATCTATAAATTGCAGCGCTTTTTCGATGTTATTGTATTGGTAAGAATCTGAAATCTGGATGAACAATTCAACTTGAGCAGTATCCTTTTTGTTACTCAGCGCTTTTAACAAACTATCAATCTTTCGTTGCTGACCAAATAGCAGACAAGGAAAAAATATTAAAACTATTAACTTAGAGAGGCTCAAGGACTATTTTTTAGGGAACAAATTAATCTCTACTAATTCACAAATAGTATGCCCTAAAAGCATGTGGCACTCCTGAATTCGAGGAGTATCAGTACTAGGAATATTTATTAAATAATTACTTACATCCCTCATTTTACCACCTGTTTCACCAGTAAATGCGAAGGTTGTAACACCTAAATTATTTGCCTCTGCTATTGCATTTAAAACATTTGGGCTGTTTCCGCTGGTACTTAATCCAATTAACACATCGCCTTTGTTACACATTGCTTTTACTAAACGACTATAAATAACATCGTAGCTGTAATCATTTGCTACAGCTGTTGTATAGCTGGTGTTTACATGGAGGGCTTCACTATATAATGGCGGTCTGTCGTAATAAAATCGGCCACTTAACTCAGCTGACAAATGTTGTGCATCTGCGGCGCTACCGCCATTACCGCACCAAACAACTTTCCCTTTGTTTTTATAACATGTAATGATTGTGTTCACACAGATTTCAAGAGTAGTTAAAATTTCTGTATTAGAAAGTAAATCTGTTTTTAGTTGAATAGAGCTATTAACTTTTGATTTTATAAAATCTATCATGGCATAAAATTAACTTAATTATTAAGATATTCGGATACAAAGTTTATATTTCATAACTTAAAATAATTTTAAAAATAGTATGTTTGTTTTATGAAATTGTTACCCTTAATCACCTTCCACAATTTGTTTATTTCGGAAAATTATTTTAAGTATCAATCAAAAAAATAAAATCTATGAATGTTGAAACTTGCTTTACCCCTCAGGGCTATCCACTTTTTCATAAACCGAATGCAATTGTGGTTGTGATAGATATTTTAAGAGCTACATCGGCAATAACCACAGCCTTTTATAATGGGGTTGCAAAAATGATTCCTGTAGCAAATTTGGACGACGCAAAAAAGTACAAGGAGCAAGGCTTTATGGTGGCCGCCGAGAGAAATGGCGAAATTGTTGAAGGGTATGATTTAGGCAATAGTCCGTTTGGTTATATGAATTCTAAAGTAAAAAACCAAACTATTGTAATTACTACAACCAATGGAACACAAGCCATAGAAGCTGCTAAAATTGCTGACCAAGTAATTATTGGAAGTTTTTTAAATATGGATGTGATAACTAAACACTTAAAAAACGAAAATAAAGACATTATTTTTTTATGTGCAGGCTGGAAAAATAAATTTAATTTGGAAGACACCCTTTTTGCAGGCGCCTTGGCCGAAAGTTTAGTTTTAAAGTATGGTTCCGATACGGTTTGTGATTCTACATTGGCTGCAATTGAGTTATATAAAAATGCGAAGCATAATTTGTATGAGTTTTTAGGACGATCTTCTCACCGCAATAGGCTTGCAAAATTGGATTTAGAAAGGGACATTAAATATTGCCTTACGCCTAATCAATGTCCGGTAATTCCAACACTTAAAGAAAATTTTTTAATAAAACTTTAATTTTTTTAAACCTTTTCAAAAAAACATTGTTTTATTAGTAAAAGAAAGCTACTCATAAAAAGCGTTATAATTTTTTTCATGGGGATGTTTAATTTTCACGCTGAGTAGTTTTCTTTCCTTTTTAAAACTGGTTTTGCTTAAGAGTTTAGAAGGCTTTGTTTTCGTTCATTCACACAATTATTTTAAAAAATTTATAAAAAGTTTAAACTTTTTAAAATAATGATTGTTATAATACTAAAGGAAATTACTCTTTAAGGCGTAATAATTTTTTTCATGGGGATGTTTAATTTTCACGCTGAGTAGTTTCCTTTATCTTTTCTAATTCCAAATTTTTTATGAATTTTATCCAAACAGAGTAAAAAATTATCTGAAAAAAATTTCTAAACTTTTTTAAAACAGTGTTGTTTTATATTTAAAGAAAGCTATTCGGCGATAAGTAATAATTTTTTTCATGGGGATGTTTAATTTTTACTCTGAATAGCTTTCTTAATTTTCTTATGGTACTGTTTTGTTTTTGTAAAGTTTAATCAAAAAGCCCCGAATTTAGTTTACTAAAATTCGGGGCTTTTGGTTTTTATTTAATTGCTTATTACTAAGTCTTGGGTTTTTTAGGCCCAATAATCATTTGCATTTTTTTACCTTCTAACAATGGCAATTGCTCGGCTTTACCAAATTCTTCTAACTCATTAGCAAAACGGAGTAATAAAATCTCACCTTGTTCTTTAAATACAATCTCTCTTCCTCTAAAAAAAACGTAGGCTTTTACTTTGCAACCTTCTTGCAAAAACTTAATTGCATGATTTTTTTTAAAATTAAAATCGTGATCATCTGTATGTGGACCAAAACGTATATCCTTAATTACAACTTTACTTGCTTTGGCTTTTACTTCTTTAGCTTTCTTTTTTTGTTCGTATAAAAACTTACCATAATCAACAATTTTGCAAACTGGCGGGTCAACGTTTGGTGCAATCTCTACTAAATCTAAACCTAATTCTCTAGCTACTTCTAAGGCCTTGGCTACGGTATAAACCCCTGGTTCCAATCCTTCGCCTACAACACGTACTTGTTTAGCATAAATTTTTTCGTTTATGCGGTGCTGTTCTTCTTTTACACCGGGGCGTTTAAAACCCGCTTTTAATCCGCGAGGTTGTTTAAACACTGGTTTTTGTTCGCCTGGTTTTACAGGACCTGTATTGGTGTTTGATGTTGGCTTAGGGCCGTTGAATGGTTTTTTAAAGTGATTGATAGTTACCTCCGTTTTTAAATTAATAATTAATTGTTTTTAAAGTCGTTTTTAATTGTTTCGTTTACAAATTTAATAAATTCATCAATACCAAATACACCCACATCTCCTTTTCCGTGTTGGCGAACAGCAACTTTTTTCTCCGCTTCTTCTTTTTCTCCAACCACAAGCATTAAAGAAATTTTTTTAACTTCGTTATCGCGTATTTTTTTACCAATTTTTTCGTTGCGCTCATCCACAAATCCTCTGATATCATGTTCAGCCAACTCGTTTTTAATTTGTTGTGCATAGTCATTGTATTTTTCACTGATAGGTAAAATTGCAAACTGATCGGGTGTTAACCAAAGTGGGAAATTTCCTCCACAATGCTCAATTAGCACAGCAATAAAACGCTCCAAACTACCAAACGGCGCGCGATGAATCATTACAGGGCGGTGTTTTTGATTATCGCTTCCAGTATATTCTAATTGAAAACGCTCTGGTAAATTATAATCAACTTGAATTGTTCCTAACTGCCATTTCCTTCCAAGCGCATCTTTCACCATAAAATCTAATTTAGGGCCGTAAAAGGCAGCTTCACCCAATTCAGTTACAGTTTTTAACCCTTTTTCGGCAGCGCTTTCAATAATTGCTTGTTCGGCAATTTTCCAATTTTCATCGGTACCAATATATTTTGTTTTGTTATCTGGGTCGCGCAAACTAATTTGAGCGGTGTAATCTTTAAATCCTAGGGCATTAAAAACATGCAACACCAAATCAATAACTTTACAAAACTCTTCTTTTACTTGATCTGGTCGGCAAAATAAATGCGCGTCATCTTGTGTAAAGCCACGCACCCTAGTTAAGCCGTGCAATTCGCCGTGTTGTTCGTATCGGTACACAGTACCAAATTCTGCCAAACGCACTGGTAAATCTTTATACGATTTTGGAGATGCTTTGTAAATTTCGCAGTGGTGCGGGCAATTCATTGGTTTTAAATAAAACTCTTCCCCTTCATGCGGTGTTTTTATTGGTTGAAAAGAATCAGCGCCGTATTTTTCGTAGTGACCACTGCACACGTACAATTCTTTTTGCGCAATGTGTGGCGTTACAACTGGCAAATAACCTGCTTTTTGTTGTGCCTTACGCATAAATTGTTCTAACTTATCGCGCAATGCAGCTCCTTTAGGAAGCCATAATGGCAAGCCCATACCTACTTTTTCGCTAAAGGTAAATAGTTCTAATTCTTTACCAAGCTTGCGATGGTCACGCTTTTTAGCTTCTTCTAATAATGTTAAATAATCTTTAAGTTCTTTATCCTTAGGAAAAGAAATACCGTAAATACGTGTTAATTGTTTATTTTTTTCATCGCCACGCCAATATGCACCAGCAACACGGAGTAATTTTACAGCTTTAACGAAACCAGTGTTTGGTATATGCGGCCCACGGCATAAATCGGTAAAATTTCCTTGAGTATAAAAAGTAATTGAACCGTCGTTTAAACCATCTATTAACTCTAGTTTATAAGGGTCATTTTTTTCGGTAAAATATTTTATAGCATCGGCTTTACTTACTTCTTGGCGCTTGTATTCACTTTTTGCGGCAGCCAATTCCATCATCCTTTTTTCTACCGCTTCAACTTCATCTATAGAAAAAGTTTTATCTCCAAAGTCAATATCATAGTAAAAACCATTTTCAACCGCAGGGCCAATAGCAAATTTACTACCAGGATACAAGGCTTCAAGCGCTTCGGCCATTAAATGCGCTGTGCTATGCCAAAAAGTTTGTTTGCCGTCATCATCGTTCCAAGTTAGTAATTGTAAGGTACAATCTTCTGTAATTGAACGGCTGCTGTCCCAAACTTGTCCGTTTACTTTTGCAGCTAAAACATTTCTTGCTAAACCTTCGCTAATACTTAAAGCGATTTGGTGGGAGTTGGTTCCCTTTTCGTATTCACGAACAGAACCATCGGGTAAAGTTATTTTTATCATATAATTTATCCTACTTACGAGTGTAGGTTAGGTTTGCAAATATAAAAAAATAAATTGTTTGTGTGTGCGAAGTTATTATCTCCAATAAGAAGTTGGTCAACACTTTTTATATCTTCGACAGATAGTCGTGTTGTATTGGAAGTGGATATTCGTTTTCTTACCATTAAACCATAATTTTAACTAGTTTTGTGGTATGATTACTGAACAAAAATCTGTTGCGTTTCATACGCTTGGTTGTAAGCTTAATTTTTCTGAAACAAGTACCATTGCTCGCCTTTTTTATGAGAAAGGGTTTCAAAAAAAGCAGTTTACTGAGGCAGCAGATGTTTATGTAATTAATACATGTAGCGTTACCGAAAATGCCGACAAGGAATGTAAATCAATTGTAAAATCGGCACTAACCCTAAACCCTGATGCCTTTATTGCTGTAGTTGGCTGTTATGCTCAATTAAAACCTGAAGAGATTGCTCGTATTGAAGGTGTGGATGTGGTTTTAGGTGCTACAGAAAAATTTAAACTTTTAAATTATATTAATCTATCGCAAAAAAACACACATGCATTAATTCATAATTGCGAAATAGCAGAAGCCGATTTTTTTGTTGATTCTTTCAGCGTTGGGGACAGAACACGTTCTTTCTTAAAAGTACAAGATGGTTGCGATTATAGTTGTACCTTTTGCACTATACCATTGGCAAGGGGTAAAAGTAGAAGCGACACTATTGAAAATGTAATTAATAACGCTAATAAAATTGCAGATTTAGGGGTTAAGGAAATTGTGCTAACTGGCGTAAACATTGGCGATTTTGGGCATGGCCAATTTTTAGATTCTGAAAAAAAGAAACATAAACATTTTAATTTTTTAGATTTAATTACAGAGTTAGATAAAGTTGATAAAGTTAAACGCTTTAGAATTTCATCAATAGAACCAAATTTATTGAAAGATGAAATAATTGAATTTGTTGCTAACTCCAAGAAATTTGCTCCACATTTTCATATTCCTTTACAAAGCGGAAGCAATCAATTATTGGGATTAATGAAACGTAGGTATAAGAAAGAATTGTATAGTGATAGGATTTCAAAAATTAAACAGCTAATGCCTAATTGTTGTATTGGGGTTGATGTAATTGTAGGTTTTCCAGGCGAAACAGAAGAGTTATTTTTAGAAACTTATAATTTTTTAAATGAATTGCCAATTTCTTACTTGCATGTTTTTACCTATAGTGAAAGAGATAACACCGAAGCAATTGCTTTGCCAGGAAGCGTTCCTATAAATATTAGAAAGCAACGTAACAAAATGTTACGTGTTTTATCCGCAAAAAAAATAAGAGCCTTTTATCAGTCTCAACTCGAAAAAACTGCAAGTGTTATTTTTGAGAACGAAAATAAAAATGGAACAATTTTTGGTTTTACTGAAAACTACGTGAAAGTTGGTGCTCCATACTCTGATGAATTATGCAATCAACTGACTAAAGTTAAACTGGTTTCATTTGATGAAGAAGGCACACTAAAAGCAGAGTTAGTAAAAGAACCCGTTAATTAGGGTTCACTCAAAAACGCAAATTTGCCAATTAAAAGGAGATTTGAGGGTTAAATCCATTTTTATATGCAAAGTTTTTTAAACTCTTTTGCGAAAATCCTTACAGATAAAAATAGGGTTTTCTTTGCGTTTTTGGCTTGATAAAAATTAACTGACTCGTCGTTAGCCCTGCTTGCCGCAGGCAGGTCAGCTCGAAGTATTTCTATACACCTTCACTTCGCTGCCCGTGCCCGCCGTAGGCAGGTCGATTCAGTTAATTTTTATACATTTTGAGTGAAACCTAATTAATCAATACTTTTTTTATTAAAAATAATATACCCAAAATGGAAAAAAACTGAAATTGGTGTAGGGTTTTTATCATAATAGTTTAAGCCAATACTAATTGGACCAACAGGGGTTGTATATACAACGGTAGCGTTCCCTAAAAGGTATTGATTTAACAGAGGTATTGAATATTTAGATCCTCCTGATTCGGTTTTTAGGATAGAATTAATTGGCTGAAAGAGATAGGCCTCAAAACGAATATCGAAATTTTTAAAAGGTGTTGTTACCGTTTTAAAACCACCTGAAACGTATTGATGCGCCCTATAATCTTCTATAAAAATTGTTTGTGTTTCGGGCATTGGGTTAAATGCTGGAGCAGATAAAATAGAGGCCTGATAATTTCTAAAAAATCCCTGCGATGAATACACGCCTTCGGCAAAAACACCAAGTTTAAACCACTTAAAGGTTCGAATATATTGCTCGAAAGTGAATTTTAATTGAAGCCAGTTTGGATGCGGTCGATTTATTTCAACCACAGTATCGCTGCTTGTGTTTCCTGGATAGTAGCTCTCAAAACCAGTTAAAAATCGGGCACGCGCGTTAAGGTACATTCCTTCAGTGGCGTACATTTTACGGTTTAAAGTATTAATGTTATAATTCGCTTGGCCATACCAATAATCAAAATAGGTTTTATCGGTAGTATCCAACTTGGAGAATTGATCGTTTTGATAATAAAAATTACTCCACTCGGTAAAACCACCTGCCATATTGAATTGCGAAATGTTGCCAACAGGGATTCCAACTTTTAGTTCAGCGTATTTATCTTCCTGAACCAAATAAGCAGGGCGTTGTAAGTTATAAAACAAGGCGCTACTACTAAAATAATCCCAGCGACTAAAACATGCGTTAGGTTCAATAAAAAACGGCAATCTACCAGGGAAGTCAAACCTTACTCTTGCAAAAGATCCAGTATGGAGTTTTCCTAAATAACCGTTGGCATAAGTACTTATGCCAATTTTGCCAAGATAATTGTACTGAATTCCAAGAAAGGCCTCGCTTACAGGTTTATTGGATATGATAGCCCCTACATCAATATAGAATGGCTTTTCTGTTTTCCCAGTTAGTTTTAATTTATAATTCCCGGATACAGAATCAAGGATAGCAACTGGAAAAAGTGTTCGCACTTTATCATCACTTAACAACTTAAAATAGCGTTTCTTTAAATAGTGTAATGGAAAAGGCTTGTTCCTAAAAAACAAACTACGTTTAATAAAATTTGATTGATTAGTAGTAAAACCAATAATTTCTATTTTATCAAATATAATTTTTTCTGGTGTATTTTGTTGCCTAATTTTTTTTCGCTTAGCTTGCAACTCCTCTTGCGTAATTAGGTTTGCAACTTGCTTTTTAATAGTTGCTAATTGCCTTATAGTTGATGCATATCCACTATCAATCAAACGTTGTGCGTTTTCAAAGTTAAACAAACTTACATCGCTCCAAGGCTCTATTAAAACGCCGTTTTCGCCTATTGGTTTAAAGTTTGCTTTGTTTGTAAGTAAATTTCTTAGTTGTAAATATAAATCGTCTTCATCTGGTGCAGTGCTTGGTTCGGCTACGTTACAGCCAATTATATAATCTGGTTTAAACTCCTCCATCATTACATCTGTTGGGAAATTATTATAAAGACCGCCATCGAATAACAACTTACCATCTATTGAAATTGGGCGCAAATAAAAGGGATAACTCATACTAGCCCTAACAGCCGATGGTAAATCGCCGCTTCTAAAAACTACCGATTTTTTATCTTCAATATCAGATGCTACACATCTAAATGGAATCATTAAACTATCAAAGTTACTTTTACTAGTGTTAGAGATTCCTGTAAAAACCTCCATTAAATAATAATCAATAGGAATGGAATTAATTAAATTGGTGGGTAAATTTTTTAAATATGGATTTTTAAGATTTAACTTAATTGGTACTAATGCTGCATAATCCTCTCGCTTTTTAAGCAAATAGTTATACTTTGCAGGTAAATCACCTTTAGTTACATTTTTAAAAAATTCTGCTTTTACAATTTGTTCAATTTCTTTCGGAGAATAACCAGCGGCATAGTATGCCCCTATTAAGCTACCAATCGAAGTTCCAGCAATATAATTGATTGGTACATTATTATCCTCTAACGCTTTAAGCACACCAATATGTACCAAGCCACTTGCCCCACCGCCGCTTAATACCAAACCAACTTTTTGAGCTTTGATTTTAAATTGCGCCAGAAATAAGAACAAAAAAAGCAGAAAATATCTTGCTATAACAGTCAATTTTAACTTGGTCTTTAATATTTTAAACTTAGGCTAAAATAAGTAATTAATTACTTATTTCTAAAGATATTAATTATATTCGCTTACTTAAATTTAAAGGGCAAGTGCTAAAATTTATTCTTAAAAAGATTGGGTATGGTGTTATGGTACTTTTTGGAGTTCTTACTACCATCTTTTTTTTATTTAACGTTCTACCCGGCGACCCTGCCACAGTAATTCTTGGACAGCGCGCAACCAAAGAGTCGGTGGAAGCTATACATAAAGATTTAGGAACCGACAAACCTATTACCGTACAATACTTTTTTTACCTAAATGATTTATCGCCTATAAGCTTTCACAATCACAAAGATGATAACAATTTATGGTACTTAAACCCTAAAAAGTATAGTTGGACCCCAATAGCTACCATTGGCGAGAGCAATGTAATGGTTTTAAAAATTCCTTATTTAAGACAGAGCTATATTACAAAAAGAAATGTTTCTGAAATTATAATTGATACTTTACCAGAAACTGCAGTATTAGCGTTCACATCAATTGTAATTGCTAGTATAATAGGTATTTTTTTAGGTATTGTTACCGCAATAAAAAAGAATACATGGTTGGATAAAAGTGTTTTTACATTAGCCACAATTTTTGGAATGAGTGCGCCGTCTTATCTGTCAGGCTTGGTAATTATGTGGTTGTTTGGTTATATTTTGTCGGATTATACAGGTTTAGACCCCTCGGGGAGTTTAATTTATGTAGATGAGTGGGATGGAGAAATAATCAAATTAAAAAACCTTATTTTACCGGCAATTACACTTGGACTGAGACCATTAAGCATTGTTATCCAACTAACAAGAAGTTCTTTTTTGGATGTTTTATCACAAGACTACATACGAACTGCTAAGGCCAAAGGATTAAGTACTACAAAAATAATTATTAAACATGCTCTAAAAAATGCGCTAAACCCTGTGGTAACAGCAATTTCTGGTTGGTTTGCTGGCTTAATGGCAGGCGCGGTGTTTGTAGAAAAAGTATTTGATTGGAAAGGAATTGGTAACCAAGTGGTAGATGCTTTGAGTAAAAATGATTTGCCTGTTGTAATGGGAGCCACCTTAATTTTTGCAACCATATTTGTTTTGATAAACATTATAGTTGATATTGTTTACGGTATTTTAGACCCACGTGTTCGATTAAAATAAGCTAATGAGTAGAAAAAAAATAGTAGCTGGTAATTGGAAAATGAATTCTACCTTGAAAGAAGCCAAAGATTTGGTTTCGGCAATAGTAAAAAACAAACCATTAAATCAGAAATCAACTTGCATAATTTTTCCTCCATTTGTTTATTTGCCTGAATTAATAAAGCTATTTGGTAAAGAAATTTCATTTGGAGCGCAAAACTGTAGCTCTTTCAAAAAAGGTGCTTATACAGGTGAAGTAAGCGCTGAAATGCTGGCAGATATTTGTTGTGAGTATGTATTAATTGGTCATAGCGAACGAAGATCTTATTTTAATGAAACTAGCGAACAACTAATTGATAAAATTAAATTGGCATTACAACATAAATTAAAGGTTATTTTTTGTTTTGGAGAATTACTTAAAGATAGAGAAGCCAACACCCAATTTAATGTTGTTGAAGAACAATTGCTTAGTGTTTTAAAAAAGTTAAATGAAAAAGAGCTTAAACAGATAACCCTAGCTTACGAACCTGTTTGGGCAATTGGTACTGGACTTACTGCTACACCAAATCAAGCAGAGGAGATGCATTTCTTTATAAGAACTAGCCTACAAAATAATTTTGGTGCTGAATACGCAAACAGTGTTCAAATTTTATATGGCGGAAGTTGTAACGCAACAAATGCAGAGGAATTATTCTCTTGCCCAAATGTTGATGGAGGGCTAATAGGCGGGGCCAGTTTAAAGGGCAATGATTTCGTGAGTATTATTAAAGCGAGTTTGTAATTTCCTAATCCTTATTCATCTCTTCAATTTTGATTCTACACAAAAACTTTTCTTAAAAAAACGCTCGTATTTGAGCTCCACCCAAATGAACTGGTAAACCGGTTGCGGTCTTTCTGCCATTATAGTTTATTGATACTTGAATGTTGTTGTTTAAATTGCGTTGATAGGTTAATTCCCACGTAAAGTTTCTCCCAATGTTTAGCGCACTTAACATTTCGTAGGCAATTGCTGAATTTTCTATATCATTGTACTTAATTAAAACAAAATCAGCGCGCCCAATTAAACTGCCTTTTTCAGCTTGATTGTATTTTAACTCGAGCGCAACATTGTTGATAAAAGCCTTTTGAAAACCATCCTTAATACTATTTTTTTTCTCGATGTACTTATAAATACCACTAACTCTAAATTGCGTGTTAGGTTGGTAGCTTAGCTTATTCTCTGTTTCTGTCCCATTAATTAAATAATTACGCACACTAAAAAACGCAGATGTGTTTCCTTTATCCCCATAACTCATTACACTATTAAATGTAAAATCACGCAAAAAGTTTAAACGCAATCGTAATTCATGATTATACAAAGTTTTTGTTTCAATACCGTTTACCAATAACTGACGATTTTTATTATTTGTAAACACGTAATCAGCACCAAAAACAGCAGAACTTTGGTTAAAAAAAACACTCGCTCTTAAATTATTGTTAGCCGCCAAAACAAGCGTATCAAACGGATTAAAAAATGGATTATAATTATTGTTATCTCTATTATCAGTTGTTTTATTATCTCTTCTATAAGTAGTTTGCAAAACAAAACGGGTAATAAGTTTTTGAATTTTATTTTTAGGGGATTTAATTACTGAGCTAGGACGAAGGGTTGAGGTTAAGCTTAATTGATTTTGTAAAACTTTTATGTAAGAATTTGTTGGCGTATAAATTCGTATAAACCTTGCCTGGTCTGTAAATTGAGCAATTTCAAACTCATTTAATTGTTTTTGTTTATCACCATTGTAATCAATCCAACTGTATTGACCTTGACCAGGAGCAACCTCAATATAATAAAACTCTCGACGGTTCTCTAAACCATAACCTGCTTCATAAAAAAGCGAAGCGGTAATTAATCCTTTAAAGTAACGTGGGTTGTATTCCAACCGCCCAAGCACAGTATTGTCGGGCTTTAAAAAACTTCCAACCGTATTTTTTAATTCTAACTTACGGTAAGTAACAAATAATGATATAGGATTATTTTTTATAGCATAAATGGATGTTTGCAGGCCAATATTTTGTGCAAACGTACTATCTTTTAAAGAATTGCCATAGTTTAATTTATCTCTACGCTCTTTGTAAAATAATTTTGTTCTAATTTTTGTAGTATCGGTTGTACTGGCGCTTCCCTCCCACTCCCAAAAATTGTAGGCGCGAGGTAAAAGCGAATCGGAAAACGTTTTTTTGAATAAATTATTTTCAAATTCATCATTAAATGCAAATTTTATTTTTGAAATTGTTTGTGAAATTGAAATTTTGTGTCGATAAAATTCTGTTTTTTGAAATTGAAAACCATCGTTTGTTTGTAAAAAACTTCCAATATAGTTGGCTCCAAATTTTTTATACTTATAGTTAGAAACCGCCCCGTGTTTAATCCCAGAGTAATTAGTTCCTTCATTAAATGAGCTAATATTATAACTTATTAAATTCCCTTTTTTAGAAACCAATCCTACATCTGCATTAGAAATATGTTGATCGTTAATAAGCAAACTACTCAGTGGGCGGTTCCAATCCCTCTCAAACTCTATACTTCTAAAGCGTTCTATTTGATTAAATCTGTTCTGTACGTATTCATAACTTAAATTATAAAAAAATTTACTTTTTTGTTTTGATGAATCAGGTTTTAAAAAAGTAAAATTTTTGCTAACAAATTTAAACCCACCCGCTTCGTCGTTTCCTTTATCAAACTTGCTGAATCGATTAATATCATTTTTTGTATAAGCGCCTTCAATATTTATTACGTGCAATGGTGTAAAACTATAATTAATACCAGCGGTAACCATTTGCTGTTGTTTAGGTGTAACTAAGGGGATAATGGGTTCAAAATTTCCTTGCGGTACGCCATTTATAGGCGCCAACCATTTGTATACACGTCCATTAGCATTACTTAATTCTTGAATGTAATTTCCATTATTAATTCCAACATTACTAAATTTTAATCGGTACTTGGCACTATCTGCATTTGTACTGTATACATAAACATCTTTGTATACTATCGAATTTACAAGCGAATCCTTTTTCCAATAAAAAACATCGCTGTTATTAAACTGTGCTAGCTCCGCCCCGCTTGCAATAGCTTTAGATAAAGTATCGCCAACATTAATTAAAATATTTTTTTGTGGCTGCGTTAGTGATTGTTGTAAAGGCCTGTTTTTATTATCCTGTTCGCTAAAAAAATTCAAATAAACTGTTCCTTTATTAAACTCAACATTCTCACTAAAATGTGTTAATGAGCGGGCGTAATTTCGCTCTGCATATTGAAACTCACAAACGATACGTTTATCTTTTGTTATTTGTTGTTTAGCCGTAAACGTAATTTCACCTGTGTTGTAATCAATTATGTAATCGTTTTCTTGTCCGCGTTGTAAAAGTTTCCCGTCAATATAAATTTTTTCTGTTCCGCTTAACACAATAATAAATAATTCATTTTCCGAACCGCGTAATCTGTAAGGTCCTTGGTTATTTTCAATTCCAAAAAACACCATACGCGAAAATTTACCTCTGGATACCGCACCAGCTAAAGAAGTTGTAAATTTTAATTGCTTATTATTTTTTAAAGTATCCACGTACCTATTTTCAAAATAACCACCTTGCGCGCGCTTATAATAATTCATAAAATAGCCATTACTAGGTTTAGATAATTGGTAATCGCCCACAATTAATTTATTATTAGCGTTGTTTATCTGTACAAATACTTTATCAAACTCCTGTAATTGTGCGGTGGTACCATCAGCTTGAAAAGGGATGTTATTATCCGTAGCCGCTAAGAGCAAATCAATATCTTGTGTTAATTTACCACTTACTTGTAAATTCAAATTTGAGTTTACAACAACATCTTGGGTAGTACCAAAATTTATTCCTCTGCTAATGTTACCGTTTTTGGATAAACCATCCTTTTCGAATAAGGCAGTTGATGTAGTTGTTGTTGCCCCAAATTGGATTAAAAATGGGTTATCTGGTCGGTAAAGGTTTTGAGCAAGTGCTCGTGCATCTTTATTGAAATATTTTTTTTCGAAGTTATACGGAAATCGTTGATAGTTAATAATTAAAGAATCTGGTTTTATTGCTGGGAAAATGAGTGCGTGTTTTCTGTAATCAATTCTATAATTCATAAGTGTATCAAATACTGGGAAAGTTTGAAAGCTTACACTCCCAGGCACTAAACTTAAAGAATCTAAAACAATTGTATCGGTAACATAAGTGATTTTTTTTGTTTGATAAGGATTAAATAATTGCGCCTGAACGTCAACTAAATTGAACATTAAATATAAAAAAATGTATAATTTCCTTTTAAAACGCACTTTGTGGTAACGATTTTAAAGGTAATAAATTGTAGGGAAAGCGTTGTAAATAAAACCTAAAGCAAATTTTATTACAAGCATATTTTTAGTATTTTTGTTAGGTATGCCAAATCTAATTACGGTAGTAAAAAAGTCCTGGGAATTTGTAAGCCACAGCATGTGGCACATACGTATATCGAAAGTTGATAAACGCCAAGGTTTTTTTATTAAACAACTACGTATTGTAAGTTTAGCAATACAAGGTTTTAACGAAGATAAATGTTTAACAAAGGCATCGGCACTCACTTTTTATACTTTGTTTTCTATAGTTCCTGTTTTGGCACTTGTATTTGCTATTGCTAAAGGTTTTGGCTACGATGAATATTTAAAAACCCAAATCGCAAATAGCTACCAAGAGTATTCAAGTGTTTTAAACCAGGCATTTGTTTATGCCGACTCATTACTATCAACCACTAAAGGCGGTATTATTGCTGGATTTGGAACGGTTTTATTGCTTTGGAGCGTGATGAAATTATTGGTAAGTATTGAAGATAGCTTTAATGAAATTTGGGAAATTAAAAAAGGGAGAACTTGGATAAGAAAAATTACAGATTACTTAACCATAATGCTTGTTAGTCCTTTATTTTTGATAGTTGCAGGCGGCTTAAATGTTGCCATAAGCACCAAACTTGGGAGCATTACTTTTTTAGGCCCATTAAGCATTATACTCATTCGTTTAATTGCTTTTGCTATGATTACCGCTGTTTTTACGTTTGTATATATGGTTTTACCCAACACAAAGGTAAATTTCAAGTCGGCAGCTTCAGCAGCGTTAATAGCCTCAATATTATTTGAAATTTTACAGTGGGCATATATAAAATTTCAAATCGGAGCAAATCACCTTAATGCTATTTATGGTGGTTTTGCGGCCTTACCGCTCTTTTTAATTTGGATACAATATAGTTGGTATGTAGTTTTGTTCGGTGCAGAAGTAGCTTTTGCAAATCAAAATGTTGATCATTATGAACTTGAAAACGAAATTAAGAATTTAAGCGTACGTTATAAAAAGGCTGTATCATTAATGATTGCAAACTTAGTATCAAAACGCTTTTACAATAACGAAGCGTCGCTAACCGCCTTTGAAATAGCCGAAACTTTAGATTTGCCAATGCGATTGGCTCGAAATATAATAAACGAATTTGTTGAAACAGGTATTTTTGTGGAAGTAAATAAAGAAGATAACAAAGAAATTGTTTACCAACCAGGAATAACTGAAAGCAAATTTACTGTAAAATATATATTTGATACCCTTGACAACAGAGGTATTAATACCTTACCTATATCTAATACCAATGAGTTTGAACACATTAAAGAGTTGATGGAAAGAATTGATAAGTCAAGTAACAATGAGCTAGGTAGTCTTTTTGTAAAAGATTTAGTAAACTAATGCGTTATTTAGTTTTAATATTTATTCTTTTTGTATCGGTACTTAAATCCCAAACAAAAGATACTATTCCCAAAAAAGTAAATTATAAACAAGCTCGTAAAGCTGCTATTTTCAGTACAATTTTACCAGGCTTAGGACAAGGCTATAACAAAAAGTATTGGAAAATTCCTATAATTTATGGAGGAATCGCAGGGTTAGGCTATTTAGCCCTCAGAAATCAAGCTAATTACGCCTATTACAGAAAAAATTTATTAGCCTTAACAGATGAAGACCCTAACACCACCAATGAAATACCAAACTATGATCAAAGCGGACTTCAATCAGAAAAATTAAGGTATAAAAAAAATAGAGATTTTTCGATAATTGGTGTAGCTGGAATTTATGTATTGAACATTATAGATGCCAATGTTGACGGGCATTTAAAAACCTTTGATGTTGGCGATGATTTAAGTTTACAAATAAAACCTGTGTTTGTTACAAACTTAGGTTATGCCGCAGGATTAAAAATTAAATTAACTTTTAAATGAACATAGCTTTATTAGGATACGGTAAAATGGGCAAAGAAATTGAGCAAATTGCTTTGCAACGCAATCATACTATTAAATTAAAAATTGATAAAGACTATAGAAAAGATTTAACAATAGAAAGTTTAAGAACTTGCGATTTAGCAATAGAATTTAGTACCCCAGATACGGTTTTAGAAAATATTACTTTTTGTAATGAAGCAAAAGTGCCTGTTGTTGTTGGCACTACAGGCTGGTACGAACAATTTGAAAAAGTAAAAACGGAAACTCTAAAAAGTAACAATGCTTTGTTTTATGCAACCAATTTTAGTTTGGGTGTAAATTTATTTATGAAAGTAAATTCCTATTTAGCTGAGTTGATGAATAATTATTCAAATTACGAAGTGAGTATGGAAGAAATTCACCACATTCATAAATTAGATAAGCCAAGCGGCACGGCCATTACACTCGCCAATCAATTAATAGAAAAAATTGAAAGAAAAAATAAATGGAGCATTAATGAAAAAAAATCAGACACAATTTTTATAGAAGATAGGCGTGAAGGCGAAGTTCCTGGCACACACATAATAAAATACAAAAGCGAAATTGATGATATAGAAATAATGCACAAAGCGCACAACCGCAAAGGCTTTGCCTTGGGCGCAGTTGTAGCTTCAGAATTTTTGAAAGGAAAAACAGGGGTATTTACAATGAATGATTTAATTTAAGAAAAGTAGCTCATTCTTCATTCAAATAATAGAAGCAAAAATTAAAATAATGGCCTACCACTGGATAAAAATATTTGAAAATGAGGAAGACTTATTTGGATATACACCAATAAATTCATTTTTAAATTTTACTCTAAAAGGCGAAAAAATTTGTGTTACCCGAACTGAAAAAGGAGTTTTTGCTTTTGAAGAAAAGTGTCCGCATAACGGCGCTTTGTTGAGCAAAGGTTTCTTTACAAAAAATAACGAAATTGTTTGCCCGCTGCACCGTTATTGCTTTGAATTGGAAAGTGGGAAAGGAACAAACTGTGGTTACGCCATAACAACTTATCCTATAAAAATAAAAACGAATGGCGTTTTTGTAGGCATAAAAGCTAAATGGTGGGAGATGTGATAAACGCTTTTTGAAACGATACTGCTTTCAGATTATATAAACATTGTGTATCTTCCCGGTCCTATTATAATTGAATAACAATTTCTAAATAGGGTTCACTCAAAATGTATAAAAATTAACTGAATCAACCTGCCTACGGCGGGCACGGGCAGCGAAGTGAAGATGTATAGAAATACTTCGAGCTGAGCTAACGACGAGTCAGTTAATTTTTATCAAGCTAAAATCGCAAAGGAAACTAAGTTTTATCTATAAGGATTTTCCTTGAAAAGTCCAAAAAGGATTGCACTTAAAAAGAGATTTAACCCTCCAATCTCTTGTCAATTGGCATATTTGCGTTTTTGAGTGAACCCTAAATAACAAAAAAGCCCAACCTAACGTTGAGCTTTTTTATTTCAATTCAATACTTATTAAACTTCTTCTTCTACCTCAGCTTTTGTAGCCATTAAGCGTTCGTACTCTTCTTTACTGCCTACTACTAATTTTTCGTATTGGCGTAAACCTGTACCAGCTGGTATTAAATGACCAACAATTACGTTTTCTTTTAATCCGTTTAATGTATCTACTTTTCCGTTTACTGCTGCTTCGTTCAATACTTTTGTAGTTTCTTGGAACGATGCTGCCGAAATCCAACTGCTAGTTTGTAACGAGGCACGTGTAATACCTTGCAACATACTTTCTGCCGTAGCTGGAACTGCATCACGCGCTTCAACTAATTTTAAATCTTTACGACGTAAAACTGAGTTTTCATCACGTAATTTACGAGAAGTAATAATTTGTCCACGTTTTAATTCAGCGCTATCACCCGGTTCAATAACTACTTTTTTACCAAAAATGTTATCGTTCTCAGTCATGAAGTCAATTTTATTAATCAATTGTTGCTCTAGGAAGATTGTATCGCCTGGATCAACAATTTCAACTTTACGCATCATTTGGCGCACAATTACTTCAAAGTGCTTATCATTTAATTTTTGACCTTGTAAACGGTAAACCTCTTGGATTTCATTTACTAAGTACTCTTGAACAGCAGTAGGACCTTTGATTGATAAAATATCACTTGGAGCCACAGCACCATCCGATAATGCCTCGCCAGCTTTCACAAAATCATTTTCTTGAACTAAAATGTGTTTGCTTAAGTTCACTAAGTATGTTCTGCGCTCGCCAGTTTTAGCTTCTACCATAACCTCACGGTTACCACGCTTAATTTTACCAAAAGTAACAATACCGTCAATTTCACTTATAACTGCCGGATTACTTGGGTTACGTGCTTCAAACAACTCAGTTACACGTGGTAAACCACCTGTGATATCACCTGTTTTACCGGTAACACGCGGTATTTTTACTAATATTTGACCTGGTTCAATTTTTGCAGCCTCGTTTACTACAATGTGTGCACCAACTGGAATGTTATAGGTTTTTAAAGGCTCACCTTTTTTGTCAACAATTCTAATTGTTGGACTTAAGGTTTTGTCTTTACTTTCAATAATTACTTTTTCACGGAAACCTGTTTGCTCATCGCTTTCTTCACGGTAAGTTACGTTTTCTTTAATGTTATCGTACTCAGCGCTTCCACCAAATTCTGAAACAATTACTGCGTTGTATGGATCCCAGTCGCAAATCATTTCTCCTTTTTTAACCTTAGCGCCTGGCTTAATATAAAGGTTAGATCCGTAAGGAATATTACCTGTTGTTAAAACAATTCCTGTATTTACATCGGTAATACGTACCTCAGTACTTCTGCCAATTACGATATTTGTTTTCTTGCCATCAGCTACACGCTCTACTGTACGTAATTCATCTATTTCAGCAATACCATCATACTTAGCAATTAAGCTACTTGATGCCGCTGTATTGGATGCTGTACCACCCACGTGGAAAGTACGTAAGGTTAACTGCGTACCTGGCTCACCAATAGATTGTGCTGCAACTACTCCTACTGCTTCACCTAATTGCACTAAGCGACCATTAGATAAGTTACGCCCGTAACATTTAGCACAAACACCTAATCGGCTTTCACAAGTTAGTACCGAACGGATATCAACTGTTTCAATTGGTGATTTGTCTATTAAGCTTGCTACATCTTCACTAATAATTTCGCCACCTGCAACAATTAAATCGCCAGTTGTAGGATGATAAACATCGGTTACAGCTGTACGGCCTAAAATACGGTCGTATAAGCTTTCAACAACATCATCGTTGTTTTTTAACGCGGTCATGCTTAAACCACGTAAGGTTCCACAATCTGTTTCGTTAATAATCACGTCTTGTGCAACGTCAACCAAACGACGGGTTAAGTAACCAGCATCAGCCGTTTTAAGAGCCGTATCTGCTAATCCTTTACGCGCACCGTGTGTAGAAATAAAATATTCTAAGATAGATAAACCTTCGCGGAAATTAGATAATACAGGGTTTTCGATAATAGATGCAGTGGTATCGCCAGCTTTTTGAGGCTTAGCCATTAATCCACGCATACCACTTAACTGCTTAATTTGTTCCTTACTGCCACGAGCTCCAGAATCTAACATCATGTAAACGGAGTTAAATCCTTGTTTATCTGTACTTAATTTATCTAATACTTTTTTGGTTACTTTGCTATTAGCATGCGTCCAAATATCAATGATTTGGTTGTAACGCTCGTTGTTGGTAATAAAACCCATGTTGTAGTTATTCACTACTTCATCCACTTGCGCTTGACCTTCAGCAATAATTTTTAATTTTTCATCAGGAGTTTGAATATCACCAAGGTTGAATGATAATCCACCTTTAAATGCGGTTTTAAATCCTAATTCTTTAATATCATCTAAAAACTTAGCTGTTTTAGCCATTCCGGTTTTCTTAACAACCATTCCAATAATATCGCGTAACGATTTTTTGGTTAATAGTTCATTAATGTAACCTACTTCGTGCGGAACTACAATGTTAAATAACACGCGTCCGGCAGTAGTTTCAATAACTTTGGTTACTAATTTTTCGCCTTCTAATGCGTTTGTTATTTTAACTTTAATTTGAGCATGTAAGTCTAAACGTTTTTCGTTTACAGCAATTACAACCTCTTCAGCGCTATAGAAAATTTTACCTTCGCCTTTAACAGCATCGTTAGGTAAATTCTTTTTAGGCTTAGTTAAGTAATATAAACCCAACACCATATCTTGCGATGGAACGGCCACAGGCGCACCATTACTAGGATTTAAGATGTTGTGCGATGCTAACATTAAAATTTGTGCTTCTAATATTGCGGCATGTCCTAATGGAACGTGAACCGCCATTTGATCACCGTCAAAATCAGCATTAAAGGCTGAACAAACCAATGGGTGTAATTGAATAGCTTTTCCTTCAATTAACTTTGGCTGAAATGCTTGAATACCTAATCTATGTAAGGTTGGGGCGCGGTTTAATAAAACTGGATGTCCTTTTAATGCGTTTTCTAAAATATCCCAAACAATAGCTTCTTTTTTGTCAACTATTTTTTTGGCCGATTTTACAGTTTTTACAATACCACGTTCAATCATTTTACGAATGATAAATGGTTTGAAAAGCTCAGCAGCCATTTCTTTTGGTAATCCGCACTCGTGTAATTTTAATTCAGGTCCTACAACAATTACCGAACGCGCGGAATAATCAACACGTTTACCTAATAAGTTTTGACGGAAACGACCTTGCTTACCTTTTAAAGAATCAGATAATGATTTTAAAGCACGGTTGCTATCGGTTTTAACTGCGTTAGATTTACGTGAGTTGTCAAATAAAGAGTCAACAGATTCTTGTAACATACGTTTTTCGTTACGCAAGATTACATCTGGTGCTTTAATTTCTATTAAACGTTTTAAACGGTTGTTACGAATAATAACACGACGGTATAAATCATTCAAATCTGAAGTTGCAAAACGACCACCATCCAATGGAACTAATGGGCGTAATTCAGGTGGAATTACAGGAACAACTTTCACTACCATCCACTCAGGTTTGTTAACCACATTTTGGTTGGCTTGGCGGAATGCTTCAATAACATTTAAGCGTTTTAAAGCTTCGTTTTTACGTTGTTGGCTAGTTTCGTTATTGGCTTTGTGACGTAATTCGTATGATAATTCATCTAAATTTAAACGTGACAATAAATCTGCAATAGACTCTGCTCCCATTTTTGCAATAAACTTGTTAGGATCTGAATCGTCTAACATGGCATTTTCTTTTGGTAAAGCATCTAAAGCAGCTAAATATTCTTCTTCCGTTAAAAAGTCGAGGTAGCTAATACCGTTTTCGGCAGCAGCACCCGCATTAATTACTACATAACGTTCGTAGTAAATAATCATGTCTAACTTTTTAGTTGGTAAGCCTAAAAGGTAACCAATTTTGTTTGGTAACGAGCGGAAATACCAGATGTGCGCTACAGGAACAACCAAATTGATGTGTCCCATACGCTCTCTACGTACTTTCTTTTCGGTTACTTCAACACCACAACGGTCGCAAACAATCCCTTTGTAACGGATACGTTTGTACTTACCACAATGGCATTCGTAATCTTTTACAGGACCAAAAATACGCTCACAGAATAAACCGTCGCGTTCTGGTTTGTAGGTGCGGTAATTAATTGTTTCAGGTTTTAAAACCTCTCCACTCGAACGGCGCAAAATCGTTTCGGGTGAAGCCAAACTGATAATTATTTTTGAGAAATTTGATTTTTGTTTATTATCTCTTCTTAATGCCATAATTTTATATTTACGATTTTTTTAATTTACAATTTACGATTTTTACCTCGTAAATTGTAAATGGTTAAATTGTCAATTATTTTGTTATTCCATCGTTACATCTAACGCCAAGCCTCTTAATTCGTGCAACAATACATTGAACGACTCTGGGATACCTGGAGTAGGAATGTTTTCGCCTTTAACAATAGCTTCGTAGGCTTTTGCTCTTCCTATAACGTCATCTGACTTAACAGTTAATAATTCTTGTAACACATTAGCAGCGCCGTATGCTTCAAGCGCCCAAACTTCCATCTCACCAAAACGTTGACCTCCAAATTGTGCTTTACCACCTAAAGGTTGTTGTGTAATTAATGAGTAAGGTCCGATTGAACGAGCGTGCATTTTATCATCCACCATGTGTCCTAATTTTAACATGTAAATAATACCTACAGTAGCTGGTTGGTCAAAACGCTCACCTGTTCCACCGTCGATTAGATAGGTTCTACCAAATTGTGGTAAACCTGCTTGTTTGGTGTAATCATCAATTTGATCTAAAGAAGCACCATCAAAAATTGGAGTTGAAAATTTCAATCCTAATTTTTCTCCGGCCCAAGCTAATACCGTTTCATAAATCTGACCCAAGTTCATACGAGAAGGTACACCTAATGGATTTAAAACAATATCAACTGGCGTTCCATCTTCTAAAAATGGCATATCTTCTTCTTTCACGATACGTGCAACAATTCCTTTGTTACCGTGGCGACCTGCCATTTTATCACCTACTTTTAACTTACGTTTTTGTGCGATGTAAACTTTAGCTAATTGAACAATGCCATTTGGCAATTCATCACCAACAGTAATTTGGAATTTCTCGCGTTTGTATTTTCCTAAATAATCGTTGTATTGAATTAAGAAGTTATGCAACAAACGTTCTACTTGCTCATTTTTATCTTTATCTGTTGTCCAGTTGCTGGGATTTACTTCAGAATAATCAATACGCTCTAAACCTTTTTGAGTGAATTTTGTACCGCGTGGCACAACCTCTTCACCTAAAATGTTGGTTACACCTTGCGATGTGCGGCCATTAACAAGCACAAATAATTTATCAACTAATTTTAATTTTAGGTTGTAAATATTTTTCTCATGGTCGCTATCCAATTTTTCAATCATTGGTTTTTCTTCGGCTTTTTGTTTTTTATCTTTTACAGCACGAGAGAATAAACGTTTGTCAACAATTGTACCTTTAATCGATGGAGATACGCGTAATGAAGCATCTTTTACATCGCCTGCTTTGTCTCCAAATATGGCGCGTAATAATTTTTCTTCTGGCGAAGGATCTGTTTCTCCTTTAGGCGTAATTTTTCCAATTAAAATATCGCCTTCTTTTACCTCAGCTCCAATGCGAACAATACCGTTTCCATCTAAATCTTTAGTTGCCTCTTCACTTACATTAGGAATATCTGGTGTAAGCTCTTCCATACCACGCTTGGTATCACGAACCTCTAAAGTATATTCATCAATGTGTAAAGAAGTGAAAATATCTTCGCGAACAATTTTTTCGTTAATAACAATAGCATCTTCAAAATTGTAACCTTTCCAAGGCATAAACGCAACTTTTAAATTACGTCCTAAGGCTAACTCGCCATCTTGTGTAGCATAACCTTCAGTAAGTACCTGACCTTTAGTTACTTTATCGCCTTTTTTAACAATTGGCTTTAAGTTGATACATGTACTTTGATTGGTTTTTTGGAATTTGGTTATTTTGTATGATTTAACATCGCCTTCAAATGAAATTAATTTTTCTTCATCTGTGCGGTTATATCTGATTGTAATAACGTTTGCATCTACATATTCTACAACGCCTTCACCTTCAGCATTAATTAATACACGGCTATCTTCAGCAACACGCGCTTCGATACCTGTACCAACTATTGGTGCTTGTGGGCGTAATAAAGGAACTGCTTGACGTTGCATGTTTGAACCCATTAAGGCACGGTTAGCATCATCATGCTCTAGGAACGGAATTAAAGAAGCTGCAATAGAGGCAATTTGGTTAGGTGCAACGTCCATTAAGTGAATTTTTTCTGGTTCTAAAACCGGGAAATCACCTTCGTAACGTGCTGTAACTTTTTTACCAATAAAGTTTCCTTTTTCATCTAATTCGGCACTTGTTTGAGCAATATTTTTTAAATCCTCTTCTTCAGCTGTTAAGTAAGTAATTCCGCTTTTAATATCTACTTTTCCATCTTTTACATTACGGAAAGGCGTTTCAATAAAGCCTAATTTATTAACTTTAGCATACACACAAAGAGAAGAAATTAATCCAATGTTTGGTCCTTCAGGAGTTTCAATAGTACACAAACGACCGTAGTGCGTATAGTGAACGTCACGTACCTCAAAACCAGCACGCTCGCGACTTAAACCGCCGGGCCCTAGTGCCGATAAACGGCGCTTATGTGTAATCTCTGACAATGGATTTGTTTGATCCATAAACTGAGATAATTGATTTGTTCCAAAGAAAGAGTTAATAACTGAACTTAAGGTTTTAGCATTAATTAAGTCAGTTGGCGTAAACACTTCATTATCACGCACATTCATACGTTCACGAATAGTACGTGCCATACGTGCTAAACCAACACCAAATTGCGAGAATAATTGCTCACCAACAGTTCTAACACGGCGGTTAGATAAGTGATCAATATCATCTACATCGGTTTTTGAGTTAATTAATTCGATAAGATACTTAATAATTAAGATCATATCTTCTTTAGTTAACACACGAATAGTTGCTGGAATATCTAAACCTAATTTTTTATTGATACGGTAACGACCAACTTCTCCTAAATCGTAACGTTTATCAGAGAAAAATAATTTGTCGATTACACCACGTGCAGTTTCTTCATCTGGTGGCTCTGCGTTACGCAATAAGCGGTAAATAAATTCAATTGCTTCTTTTTCAGAGTTAGTTGAATCTTTTTGTAAAGTATTGTAAATGATTGCAAAATCAGTTGTATTAATATCTTGTTTGTGCAAGATAATTGATTTTACATCAGCATCTACTATAAAATCGATGTGCTCATCTTCTAAAATTGTTTCGCGATCTAATAAAACCTCATTACGCTCAATAGAAACCACCTCACCGGTATCTTCATCAACGAAATCTTCTAACCAAGTTTTTAATACACGTGCAGCTAATCTACGACCAACCTCGCGTTTTAAACCTGCTTTACTAACTTTTACCTCATCAGCTAAGCCAAATATTTCTAAGATTTGTTTATCGCTTTGGAAACCAATAGCACGTAATAACGTAGTTACTGGTAATTTTTTCTTACGATCGATGTAAGCATACATTACATTGTTAATGTCGGTAGCAAACTCAATCCAGCTTCCTTTAAAAGGAATAACGCGGGCGCTATATAATTTGGTACCATTAGCATGGCGGCTTTGACCAAAGAATACCCCTGGAGAACGGTGTAATTGAGAAACGATAACGCGCTCAGCACCATTTATTATAAATGAACCTTTAGGCGACATGTAAGGAATGGTTCCTAGGTACACGTCTTGCATAATTGGTTCAAAATCTTCATGTTCAGGATCTGTACAGTAAAGGTATAATTTAGCCTTTAACGGAACAGCATAAGTTAAACCACGCTCAATACACTCATCTATGGCGTAACGTGGCGGGTCGATGTAATAGTCCTTAAATTCGAGAACGAAATTGTTTCGTGCATCGGAGATAGGGAAATTTTCGGCAAACACACGGAATAACCCTTCTTTTTTACGGTTTTCTGGTGTTGTTTCTAATTGAAAGAAATCTTGGAATGATTTCACTTGAATATCTAAAAAATCCGGATATTCGATCGGGAATTTGTTTGATGAGAAGTTAATTCTCTTTTGGTTTTTTGTAATTGCAGCCAAGGTGTTGTGAGGTTAAGTTTAACAATTTGTTGACTCTCTAAAGTTCTTGTTTTTTTCAATTAAGAAAAATGCTTTTGCAAAATTTAGGAAGCGTTTTTTTCATCCTTTTTGAAATTCCACACCCCAACCAGTTTTTTGGTTGGGGTAAATGGAAAATCTTTTGCAAAGCCAAAAAGGCTTATAGCATTAATTATTTAATTTCAGCTTTAGCACCAGCTTCTTCTAAAGCTTTTTTAATAGCTTCAGCTTCTTCTTTGCCAATACCTTCTTTTACTGCTTTAGGAGCACCGTCAACTAAATCTTTAGCTTCTTTTAAGCCTAAGCCAGTTAAGTCTTTTACAACTTTTACAACACCTAATTTAGCAGCACCTGCTTCAAGTAAGATGATATCAAAGCTAGTTTTAGCAGCAGCAGCATCTGCTCCACCACCGCCACCAGAAACTACAACTGCAGCAGCAGCTGGTTCAATTCCGTATTCGTCTTTTAATAACGTTGCTAATTCTTGTACTTCTTTTACTGTTAAGCCTACTAAAGTTTCAGCTATGTTTTTAATATCTGCCATTTTTTTGGTTTTATTAGATTAATTAATTGTTTTACTTGTTTTGTTTTGCGCTTATTAAGCAGCTTCTTGTTCTTTTGTTTTGTTTTCTAAACCGCCAATTACGCGTTGAATTGGTGATTGTAATAATGCAATTACATCTGCAATTAATTCGTTTTTCGATTTTAAAGAAGCAACCGCATCTAATTGGCTATCGCCCATAAATACCATTTGCTCAACGTAAGCAGCTTTAAGGGCTGGTTTACTATCGCCTTTGCGAAATTCTTTAATTACTTTTGCTGGTGCATTTGAAACATCTGTAAAAATTAACGCCGTTTCGCCTTTTAAAGCAGGAATTAAATCGGCTAACTTACTGTCGTTAGCGCGCTCAATAGCCTTTTTTAATAAAGTGTTTTTTACAACTTGCACCGATATTTTTTTATCGAAGCAAGCTTTACGAAATGCATTAACTTTTTCAACAGTTAAAGAAGAACAATCTGCTAAATAAATTTTGTCGTTGGTATTTAATTTTTCTACCAACTGCTCAATTACCTGAGTTTTTTCTGTTTTGTTCATTTTAGCAGTTTTAATTAGTTGAATAATTTGTTATCGATTGCAATACCTGCGCTCATTGTGCTGCTCATGGTTACTGATTTTACATAAGTACCTTTTGCTGAGCTTGGTTTTAATTTTACAATAGTTGAAAGTAATTCTTGTGCATTTTCGGCAATTTTTTGAGCATCGAAAGATACTTTGCCAATTCCTGCATGAATAATACCTGCTTTGTCTACTTTAAAATCAATTTTACCACCTTTTGAGTCGGTTACTGCTTTACCAATATCCATGGTTACAGTTCCAGTTTTAGGATTTGGCATTAAACCACGAGGGCCTAATACACGACCTAAAGCACCTACTTTACCCATTACTGAAGGCATAGTGATGATTACATCTACATCTGTCCATCCGCCTTTAATTTTTTCGATGTACTCGTCTAATCCAACGTAATCAGCACCTGCTGCTTTAGCTTCTGCTTCCTTATCAGGAGTTACAATTGCTAAAACGCGCATGGTTTTACCTGTACCGTGAGGTAAGGTAACTGTACCACGTACCATTTGATTAGCTTTACGAGGATCAACTCCTAAACGGACTGCTAGGTCCACAGAAGCATCAAATTTAGTTGTAGTAATTTCTTTTACAACTTTAGATGCTTCTGCAACGGTGTAAGCTTTGGTAGCATCTACTTTAGCTGCTACTGCTTTTCTTTTTTTAGTTAACGTTGCCATTTTGTTAAGCTTTGTTTTTTAGTTAATAATTTGTTTTTTAGAATGGTTTGTTGCCACTTACTGTAACACCCATACTGCGCGCTGTGCCTGCAACCATGCTCATTGCCGATTCAATTGTAAAACAGTTCATGTCAACAATTTTATCTGTAGCAATTGTGCGAATTTGATCCCATGAAATAGAACCAACTTTTTTACGGTTACTGGTAGGCGAACCAGCTTTAATTTTAGAAGCCTCTAATATTTGAACTGCAACAGGCGGACGTTTGATGATGAAATCGAACGACTTATCAGTGTAAACATTAATTAATACTGGTAAAATTTTACCTGGAGATTCTTGTGTACGCGCATTGAATTGCTTACAGAATTCCATAATGTTAACACCTTTGGCACCTAATGCAGGACCAATAGGAGGCGAGGGGTTAGCAGCACCACCTTTAATTTGCAACTTTACAATTGCCGATAACTCTTTTGCCATTTTTACTTGTTTTTATTTGTTTTTATTGTCATAGAAAGTTTTCGAGATAAGTTAACTTTGAGTTGGAAGCAGCAAAGCGTCTCTATTTAACCGGAACTATTCTATTTCAATGTGTTTATATTATTTTAATTTTGCATTAATCATCCTTCCCACTAGCTGGCTCAAATGTTCGCTGAACATTTACCCTACTCTTTTTCAACTTCTCCGTAATTTAATTCAACTGGGGTTTTGCGACCAAAGATTTTAACAGTTACTTTAATTTTCTTTTTGTCTTCCATTACTTCTTCAATAACACCGTTAAAGCCGTTAAATGGTCCGTTGATTACTTTTACGTTTTCACCAACCATGTAATTTGAAGCTACAGTTCCCTCACTTTCAGTAAGTTCATCCACTTTTCCTAAAATACGATTTACCTCGCTTAAACGCATTGGTACAGCTACTCCGCCTTTGGTTTCACCTAAAAAGCCAATAACACCAGTTACGTTTTTAATTACGTGTGGTACTTCGCCACTTAAATTGGCTTCAATTAAAATATAGCCTGGGTAAAACGAGCGTTCTTTGGTACTTTTTTTACCATTACGAATTTGTATTACTTTTTCGGTTGGAATAAGTACTTGTGAAACATAATCGCTCATTTTTAAGCGTATAATTTCACTTTCAATATATTGTTTTACCTTCTTTTCTTGACCGCTGATGGCGCGTACTACGTACCATTTTTTGGTTGAATTGTCGGTTTTTACTACCTCTGCCATTATTCTTATAAATTTTGATAAGCAAATTTCATTAATATATCAAAGCCAAAATCGATAACAAATACCACCAATGCAATAATTACTGATGATACCATTACAACGATGGCGCTGCTTTGCAACTCAGGCCAGGTTGGCCAACTTACTTTATTAACTAATTCGTTTTTTGTTTCTGATAAGTATGTTCCTATTTTGCTCATTCTATTATTATTTCAGATTTAAGATTCTAGATTTAAGATTTTACTTCTTAAATCTAATTTCTAGAATCAAATTTTTTATTGCACGGGTGGAGAGATTCGAACTCCCATCAACGGTTTTGGAGACCGGTATGCTACCATTGCACCACACCCGTAAATTTTAAAAAAATTACTCTGAATTATTTATTCTAATTTAAGAGTAGATTTTTTTAAATTTTGTTTTTTAAAGAACTTTTCTGCCAATTTCTAAAAATAGCAAAATGGCAACCTTATTAAAGGCGCCATTTTGCCTATATTTATGACTATGGCTTAGTCTAAAATTTCAGTTACTTGACCTGCACCAACGGTACGACCACCTTCGCGGATAGCGAAACGTAAACCTTTATCCATTGCAATTGCATTGATTAAGTTTACTGTAATAGTAACGTTATCGCCAGGTAAAACCATTTCGCGGCCAGCTTCTAACTCGATTTCTCCAGTTACGTCAGTTGTACGGAAATAGAATTGCGGACGGTATTTATTTTGGAAAGGAGTGTGACGACCACCTTCTTCTTTTTTCAAAATATACACTTCGGCTTTGAATTTAGAGTGAGGTTTTACTGCACCTGGTTTAGTGATAACCATACCACGACGGATATCGCTTTTCTCTACACCACGTAATAATAAACCTACGTTATCTCCAGCCTCACCGTAATCTAAGATTTTGCGGAACATTTCTACCCCAGTAATCGTAGATGTTAAATTTTCAGCACCCATACCAATAATTTCTACTGGATCTGCAGTGTTGATAACACCTGTTTCGATACGACCTGTAGCAACAGTACCACGACCTGTGATAGTGAATACGTCTTCTACTGGCATTAAGAATGGTTTATCTTTATCGCGCGGAGGTAATGGAATGTAAGTATCTACAGCATCCATTAATTCCATAATTTTATCCATCCATTTAGCATCTTTATTTAAACCACCTAAAGCAGAACCTTTGATAATTGGTGTATTATCACCATCAAATTTATAGAATGATAATAATTCGCGGATTTCCATTTCAACTAACTCTAATAACTCAGCATCTTCAACCATATCCACTTTGTTCATGAATACAACAATACGAGGTACACCTACTTGACGAGCTAAAAGGATATGCTCACGAGTTTGTGGCATTGGACCATCAGTAGCAGCTACTACTAGGATAGCGCCATCCATTTGAGCAGCTCCAGTAACCATGTTTTTTACGTAATCGGCGTGACCTGGACAGTCTACGTGAGCGTAGTGACGGTTAGCAGTTGAATACTCAACGTGTGATGTGTTAATAGTGATACCGCGTTCTTTTTCTTCAGGAGCGTTATCAATTGAAGAGAAGTCACGAACTTCTGATAATCCTTTTTCAGCTAATACTACAGTGATAGCAGCTGTTAAGGTAGTTTTTCCGTGGTCAACGTGACCAATAGTTCCAATGTTTACGTGTGGTTTGGAACGGTCGAATTTTTCTTTTGCCATAGTTGTTATTTTTTACTTGTTTGTTTTTATATATTAGTTTGTACTAATTCTTCTTTAATTCAATGGTTAAATGTTCTATTTTTTGAGAGCTGTTGAGCAGGATTGAACTGCCGACCTCTTCCTTACCAAGGAAGTGCTCTACCACTGAGCTACAACAGCTAATTTATATAACTGTTAGGTTTGTGCAACAGCTAATATTGTAGCTTTTAATAGAACAATTTTAACAAAGAACTTACTTTTGTATACTCCAAAAGTCCCTCATTTGGGGGACTTTCAAAAAACAAACAAATCGTGATACACAAACCTGTTATGTAATTTGTCTGCACCCGAAGTATAGCGTGCAGTTTTGTTCAACTTCTCTTTAAATCAATAACCCTCTTTACTGATTTTTTTAACCTCGTTTTGTTTCCAAATTGAGATTTTTAATTATTCCATTTTATGAGCGGAAGACGGGTCTTACTTCGACTTCGCTCAGTATAAACTTCTCGCCCCGCTTCCGCTTCGTAATAATTTATACTTTTTTTGGAGCGGAAGACGGGTCTCGAACCCGCAACCTCCAGCTTGGAAGGCTGGAGCTCTACCAATTGAGCTACTTCCGCTTAATTAATTTACAATTTTAAGATATACAATTTTTGGATTTATTAAAATCAAAAAATTGTCAATTAACAATTGTCAATTTTTAAAGCCTGTGGGGACAGGAGGATTCGAACCTCCGAAGACGAATCAGCAGATTTACAGTCTGCCCCATTTGGCCACTCTGGTATATCCCCAAAAAAAGAGCCGAAGAAGGGACTCGAACCCCCGACCTACTGATTACAAATCAGTGGCTCTACCAGCTGAGCTACTTCGGCTTAATTTTTGTACTTTTAAAGAACTTTCCCTACAAAAAGGGTTGCAAATGTAATTAAACTTTTACAACTGAACAAATAAAAAATAAATTTTTTTTGACTTTTTTTTAATCTAGTTTTACTTAAAATTTTATCCATAAAAAAGATAGTAGTAATAGGCGGCGGTGCATCGGGATTTTTTGCGGCAATAAATCTAGCAAAAAACTTTTCGGCTTATCAAATTTTGATTTTAGAAAAAACCTCTAAATTTTTAAGTAAAGTAAAAATATCGGGTGGCGGAAGGTGTAATGTAACACACGATTGCCTTGACAACACGGCACTGGTATCGAATTACCCGAGGGGTAATAAGGCTTTAAAGCAAGCATTTGCGAGATTTAATGTTCAAGGTACCATAAATTGGTTTAAGGAAAATAATGTTGATTTAAAACTAGAGGCTGACGGGAGGATGTTTCCTGCCAGTAATAGTAGCGATACAATTGTAGACTGCTTTTTACAACTAGCAAAAAAATTAAACATTACAATTCAAACTAATTGTGAGGTATTCGCAATAAAAAAAACAGATTCGTTATTTAAAATCAAAACATCATTATCAGAAATGGAAGCCGATGCTGTTTTTTGCTGTATTGGCGGACACAACAACCTTGGGCATTATCAATTTTTAATAAACCTTGGGCACAAAATAAAAGAACCAAAACCTAGCTTATTTACATTTAATTTAACAAAACACAGAATTAATAAGGAATTACAAGGCATAGCCACAAAAAATGCGAGTGTAAAATTGCATGAGAAAAAAACGGAGGTTAGCGGACCTTTACTTATTACGCACTGGGGCTTTAGTGGACCCGCAGTTTTAAAACTATCGGCTTTTGAGGCAGAATATTTTTTTGAAAAAAATTATAATTGCACCTTTAGTATAAATTGGGCGTATCCGCTAAAGCCTGCTGCTGTTGAAGAGGCGCTGTTCTTACACCAAAAAAATAATTTAAAAGCTTTACCTTACACCAAGTCACAGTTTGCTATGCCTCAACGTTTGTGGGAGTTTTTGTGCAATGAGGTGGAAATAATTAATGATAAACCTTGGCAAGAAATTAATAAAAAAAGCATTTTAAAACTGGCTGAATTACTATTTAATCATAAATTTGAGATGCAAGGAAAAACAACTTTTAAAGAAGAGTTTGTAACTTGTGGTGGCTTAGAATTAAATGAAGTGGATTTTAAAACGATGGAAAGTAAACTCCATAAAAATTTATTTTTTTGTGGCGAGGTGCTAGACATAGATGGAGTTACAGGTGGGTTTAATTTTCAGAATGCATGGACAACCGCTTGGATAGCTGCAAATAATTTTACCATAATTAAAAACTAATACTGATTTAGATGAACATAAAAGAACAATTGCTTGAAATTTTAAAAAAGGAAAATTATACCTTTTCGCAACTTGCTGACTTTTTATCGATGCCAGAAGAAGAATTAAGCGTTGCCTTAAATGAAAAAACATTGGATTTGAGAAGTCTTGAACTTATATCAAAAGCATTGCGCGTGCCGCTTTACAGCTTTTTTAGAGACCCAAATAACAAATTTAATTCGTTTGAAAAACCCTTTTACATTAATAAATTATGGACGGGAGATGATACCGTAAAATCGAAAGAAGACTTGCAAGAAGAGATTATTTTATTGAAACAAATTATTTTGCTGAAGGAAGAGCAATTAGCAAAAATTTAGCTCAAATTATCTCATAGAGGATAATCTTTAAAGCTGAAAATCCAACCGAAAAGACACGTAATTTAGAAATATAGCGCTTTTTACAATGCGATTGTATTGACTAAACCAAGAAATTTAGATTTTCGTGATAAGGAAATCAATACTTTTTCATTAAAAAAAATACGGATATACGAATTGGGATAGAAGCAGATTTTCTTTCGCTTTACACAACCATTACTTCACCAACACCACATGGCCTAACTTAGTTTTTACTTTGGATGAGTTTTTGGTGTAAGTAATTTTATAATTATACACATCTGGCTTAATAGTTTCATCGCTATTGGCGTTTGTTTTGCCACTCCACCCTACTGTTATATCATTTGTTTTAAACA
>JAAFIQ010000018.1 GCA_013298715.1 Bacteroidota bacterium
ATCCCCTTGTCAAAATATAAAGTCCTCCAGGCTTGTATTGTGTTAGGGTCTACGCCTACAATTTTTGCAAGTTTTCTTTTTGATATGCCTTCAACTCCATGTTTACGAAGCTCTATGAGCATATTAGGCCTTTTGATAATTTGCGCAGGCTTACCTGTTTGAAGCTTTTTAAGCTCTTTTGAGCTTTCTTTAACACTACTAAGTTTTGGTTTTGACATAAATACATTTATAATTTAGTCCAAAAATAAGAAAAAAAATTAAGTTAACAAAATTGGACTAAATTATATTTGGATTTGGTATTATATGTTTGATTAAAAAATCAGAAATATACTTTATAGTATCTTTCCCTTCTGATTTAAGCTCGCATTTTCCTAATTCAAACAAAATCGGCGGTGAAAGAATGATGTCTCCTACTTTAAAAGTGGTATCATTAAATTTTTTGAAATTACGTGTAACGGTTTGGCTACTTAAAGCTAAATAAAAAGAGGAGAAACAAACTATAAAAAATAGTTTTTTCATGTTTTGCAAATAAACTCTGTCTAACTAAGCTTAGCTTTAACTATACTTAATTACCTTCTTATTTGTTTTGTTTTTGTAGTTCCACTCTACCTTCCAGCCGTAGGAACATGAATTAGCTGCTGGGCTTACAGAGTTTCCGCTTTGATCTACAGAGAAGGTTACGTTTAATTTGAATTCCTTGCTATCTACCTTAATCTCCAATGCGCCTTGCGTTGGGGCATTCCAACCACATGTAAGGTTCCATACTATTGGAGTAGTAACCTGACTAGTAAATTTATCGCCATCGCGTGTTGTACCAAAATTTTCTAAATTGCTTAATGATTCTGAACTTCCAATCCCTTCGCCAGTACAAGTTAAAATGCCATTTGGTAAAGTGTATGTAAATTTACGGTTGATATTATACACAGCAGTTTTTCCGTCATCAAATTTTACATTTAAATCGGTGCCAGTAACTGATGATGCTAAACTGCTTTGGGTTTTTACTATCAATAATTCCCACCAAGTACCTCCAGTAATATTGGTTAAATTTTGTGTGCCGTTCAACTCCACAGATTTGTTATCTGAAGAGCGGGTAACTTTATAGCCTAGGTAGTCAACTTTTAAAACGCAACCAACTTGTTTCCAGCGTTTGCCTGAAGCGTAATCTACTATTGTTAAACGTATAGAACCTTCACGTTTACGATTGTTTATTACTGTTCCATCGTAATTTATTTTAATGGTACCTTGGTAAGCGCCAGTTGTATCTACCAAATAACCGGTTGCACTAATTCCTAAGGCCGATTGCAACGATGAGGCCGTACTCGAATTTCTACCATGTAGTTTTGAGTTGTTTCCTACCTCTAAATTAATATCGTTAACGGCGGCCTCGTTTTCGGTTATTACATTTCTGCTATCAGAAGAAGCCTGACCATCTTCCTCTTTAAACGCTTTACGTTTTTTACATGCTGTAAACAATATTGCTGAACTTAAAAAAGTTGTTGCAATTAGTAGGGTTAGTTTTTTCATTGGTTTTATTGTGTTAAATTTTAAAATTAGATTAAAATATAAAAAGAAAACTATTTAATTGTATTCAACACGTCATCGTTTGTTTTTACCTTGTATTTATTTTTAAGGTATGCAATCCATTCCTTTTCTAGGTAAGATTGGTAGTCTGCGGTAACTATACCACGACACTCTGCAAGGGTTTTTGGTGATTTAGGCGAAAGCTTATTTACAACTAACACTAACACTTTTTTCTCTTTTTCATCAATTATATCTTTTTCTGCAACGCCTTGTTTCCAATTCGCATCTACATTTTTATTTTCGCCTTTTAAGTAAGTTACGTTATCAACTCCTACATTTAATTGCGAGGTTTTATTTATTGTTTCGGTAATTTCTTTTTCAGATTTGCCAGCTTTTAAAAGTTTACGCAAATCTTTAGCAATTTTTTCGTTTAAACATTTATAGGTTGTAACATCTGCACGCTCATCCCACAAATAATTATTTTTGTTTTGGTTATAATAATTTGCTAAACCACTCGAATCTCTAACGGCTTTGCTCCATACTTTTTGATCAGTTAAATCAAATAATAAAATACCATCTCTATATTCGCGTAATAAATTTCTAAAGTCTGGGTATTTTTTTTCTAATTGAGCATCTTCAAACTCAACAACGCTTTCTTCTAACCAAGTAGCATACATGCCTTTCATTAGTTCATTAATATCGGTTGGGCTTCTAAATGTAATTTGTTTCTCAAGGTATTTTGCAAAATCGTTTTGTGTAAAGGATTTTCCACCAAGATTAAAAATTTCTTTGTTTCCTAAAATCTTTGCTCTATCGGCTTTCCAAGTTGCTTTTAAATACGTTGTATCAAGCACCTTGTTTATTTCATCGCGGTTTTTTAGATTTTCTTTAAAGTTATTCTCTTTTTTAACTCTTGCAATTAAGGCACTACGACCCATTTGGCTGCGGCTATCTCTGCTTATGCGTTGTTTTAATTCAGATTTCATTTCATCAAACATTGGCAACGTTTTTAAGCCGGTTCGTTTAATTATGTGCCAACCGTATTGTGTTTCAACTGGTTTGCTATATTCACCATCTTTAGAAATTGCAAAAGCAGCATCTTCAAATTGTTTTGGTAAACGTCCGCTTTTAAACGGTTGTAATACGCCACCTCTATCTTTGCTTTGGATATCATCGCTAAATTGTTTCGCAAGGTCTTCAAAACTTTGACCACCTTTTACTTTTTCGTACAATTCATCAATTTTCTTTTTGGCGTTTTCTTTATCTTGTGCTGTAGCGTCTTTTGTGAAACGAGACATTATGTGAGAAACAGAAATTTCTCCACGCGTAGGGCGTTTGTCGTATACTTTTACAATGTGGTAGCCGTATTTAGTTTTAGTAATAGGACTAACTTCACCAACCTTTGTTGTGTAAGCTGCGGTTTCAAAGGTGTAAACCATATCAAATGCTGAAAAGTAGCCTAAATCGCCTTTATTATCTACAACGCTAGGGTCATCACTTGTTTTAGGAGCAATATCCATAAATTTATCGGTTGCATTTTTATAATATTCAGCTAAGTTTTTTACCGAATTAAATTTAGCTTTATATAAAGCGCTATCTTTTCCTTTTAAGGTTTTAATTATCTCATCTGTACTTTTTAAAATTTTATCGTAGTTTGCAATTTCTGTTGATGTTGGGAGTTTGCCCATTATCGCATTTCTTACCAAGTTTAAGCGTGTCCAAGCTTCTAAGGTATCTTTTGGTAGAGCGGTTTCTAAAACTCTAACTAGGATATGACTTGCTTTGATTTCAGTTTTTAATCTGTCGTAACTTTCAGTTAACAAACTTTCGTTGGTGTTTTTATCTGTTAAGTAAGGCGAAGCCAATTGACGGCGGTATCCTGCTAATTCAGTTTTAAATGTGTTTAATGTGTCTAACCCTAGACTCTCGGCTTCGAACACTTTGCTTTTAAATAAAGAGAATAAATCAACGTATTCTTTTACCGATTTGGTTGAGTTTACTACTTCTTTTCCATTGTTTTTGCGGTATACCGCTTCAAATTCTGATTTTGTAATGGCTTTGTCGTTAATTGTCATTACAGTTGGTTCTTGTGCATTCAGTACACTAACACTTCCTAATAATAAAGCTAATTGAACTAGTTTTTTGTGCTTCATAATTTTTTAAAATTTTCGCTAATTTATGGGTTATTTGGTTATGTTTTAAAGAAAAAATTGATGTTTATTTTGAAAATTGTTGACTAAAGAAATTACTAAAAACTATTTGGCTTCAAGTAATTCTGCTAATTTATTTTCCAAATCTTGACCACGAAGATTTTTTCCTACAATGACACCATTTTTATCAACCAAAATATTGGCTGGGATACCAGTAACGTTGTAAATTTTACCTGCTTCGTTGCCCCAACCTTTAAGGTCGCTTATGTGGGTCCAGGTTAAGTTGTCTTGTTGTACAGCATTAAGCCAAGCTTCTTTATTTTGATCGAAAGAAACGCCTAGCACTGTAAATCCTTTGCTTTTAAATTTGTTATACGCCGCAACTACATTTGGATTTTCCATACGGCATGGGCGGCACCAACTTGCCCAAAAATCTACCAACACCATTTTGCCTTTGTAATCGCTTAGTTTAACGGATTTACCATCGGCAGTAGGTTGTGCAAAATCGGTTGCAGGGTAACCAATCATAGTGCCTCGGATTTTTGCTACACGATCGTTTGCTAATTTAATAAACTTGGTGTTTTCCATGCTTTTATCAATATAACTTAAGCTTTGAATTACGTCTTCAAATGGGATGTTAGGATTGTTGAAATCGTTATGAATAATGTAACCACTTATGGCACTTTTAGGATGCGATTTAATAAAATCTTTCATGCCTTGGATGTATTTACCATTGAGTCCTTGATATTCTTGCTGAATTTCCATTTGTTTGGAGTTATCGCCACGTTGCTGCGCTGCTTGGAAATCGGCATTCATTTGTTGTTGTTTCATAACAAACGAATTAATGATCATGCGGTATTCCATGTAATCTTTTTGAGTTTGACCAGCATTAACATTCGAGTAAACCAAAGAATCTCCGCCTTTTAAGTTTGCGCTAACAATTACACCATTATCGCAAAAAAACGGGAACAAAGGTTGAGCGGCAACTCCTGGTTGGTTAGAAAACCAATACATATTTGGCTCTGCAGATTTTAGTTTAAAAGAAAATTTTCCGTTCGTTATTTTAGCAGAGTCGGTAAAGTCTTTATCGTCCCACTTGTGATTTAGATAAATAAATTTAGTGGTTGGGTTGGTAATTGTGCCCTCGATAGTAAAGTTAAATTGCTTAACCGTGTTTTTTTGAGCAACTGAAAGCAATGATATTAGGGATAAACTTGGTATTAATATTTTTTTTAGCATAGCTGTTGGTATTACAACAAATATACCAAAAGTGAAGTGAATAAGGGGGAGGTTAAGGATTTTTAACAAAAGATGTTAAGCGATCCAATTGATACTTAAAAGACGTTTTATAATGCTTCTCCTGAATTAGGAATGCAAATAAGGCTATATATCAAGAAATATCAAGCAAGTACTTTAGATAAAATACTTTCAAAAATTAATTTGCCATCTACATTGCTTAAGTTAGCATCTGCAGCGCGCTCTGGGTGAGGCATCATGCCAAATACGTTTTTTGTATGGTTGCAAACGCCTGCAATATTTTCTAATGCGCCATTAGGGTTTGCTGCTTCTGTTATTTCCGCATTTTCATCACAATACCTAAAGAGTATTTGTTGGTTATCGTTTAATTTTTTAAGTGTATTAGTATCTGCAAAATATTTTCCTTCACCGTGAGCAATAGGAATTTTTAATGCTTGTTTTGGGTTTAAGGCACTTGTTAAAATAGTACTTGTATTTTCTGCTTTAATAAAAACATTTTTACAAATAAATTTACGGCTATTGTTGTGCAATAAAGCGCCAGGTAACAAACCGCTTTCGCATAAAATTTGAAAACCGTTGCAAACGCCAAATACAAAACCACCATTATTAGCATGTGCAATAACACTTTGCATTACAGGCGAAAAACGTGCAATGGCACCACTTCTGAGGTAATCGCCATAACTAAAGCCACCAGGTAGAATAATATGTGTGCAATTTTCTAAATCGGTATTTTTGTGCCATAATTTTACGGTGTTTTGCCCCATAATGTTTTGCAAAACATATACCATATCTTCATCGCAATTAGAGCCAGGAAATACAACTACGCCAAATTTCATAACAAAAAGTTTAAGACCCTAAACATACTAAAAATCTTATTTTGGTAGAATTGATATTTTGAGGAGTTATTAACTTATAAATTTGGGTTCAATTAACAACCGCCTCATTAATCTTAAACTCGGTTCTGCGGTTAATTTTGTGTTCTTCGTCGCTGCATTCAACTCCATTTACGCATTTGTTTAATAATTTTGTTTCGCCGTAGCCAACTGCTTTTAAGCGTGTTTTAGCAACGCCTTTACTTATCAAATAATCAACTGCGGTTTGGGCACGTTTTTTTGAAAGCGCCAAATTAAATGAATCGCTGGCTTTACTATCGGTGTGTGAGCTTAATTCGATAATCAATTTTGGGTTACTGTTTAATACGGCAGCAACTTTGTCCATGATAGTAATACCTGTATAATCTAGTTTGTAATCGCCACTTTGGTAATAAATATTTTCAATGATGGTAAGTTGTTTTTTCTCGTTTTCTTGTTTGTTTTTTAATTCTAAAACTTCTAACCATGGGTCATCTACCACAAATTCTCCTAGCTGTGCTTTATCGCCATCAAGCAATTTGAATTTGAATTTTCCTTCTCCGTTTTTATCTATTATTTTATAAATTTTACCTTTGTTATTGGCAATGTAAATGCGTTTTACATTGGTTAAAGCTGGGTTAGTTTCATCTACTTCAAAAATATAATTTTCGTCGGCTTTTAAATTTTTAAAGTTAAATTTTCCGTTCTCTGCTGTGGTTACTTCAATTGGATTTTTTAAATCTTTTTCTTTATAAATTTTAAGTTTTGCGTTTGATATAGGTTTGCGATCTTGGTCGTACATATAACCAAATACGTCCATCACTAAATCTTCATCATTCACAGTCATTTCTTGCAATAAATTTTTATCAGAACTTAAAATCTTGAATTTGAATTTATCTTTGCCAGTGTAAAAGGTGCGTAACTCTTTCCCGCTTTTATTAGTAAGTGTAACCTTAGTGTTTTCGGGTAAATTAATATCGCTTTCTTCAATTGATATTAAGTAGTTTTGGTCGGACGGAATTTTCCTAAATGCAAAAGCACCAAATTCGTTGGTTTTAGTTTCTTCTAGTACATCACCAGCATCGTTAATTAACTTAAGGCGGGTGTTCTTTAAGGCTTTACTTGGGTTTTCGCCATACAGCAAGTTCCCAGCCAAGGTTAGGTTATCATCGGTATATAAATCTGGTAAGCCATTAGGGTCTATTGGTAAATTTTTAAAAACAAATTTTTTGCCATCCACTTTGTTTGTAACGCGCTGCACAATGCCATTTTTATCAGTCATATAGTAGCGCGCTTTACCTGCAAATTGTGGATCGGTTTCATCAATTGCAGCCATGTAATTTTTATCGGCTTCTAAATTCTTAAATTCAAAAAAACCTTTGTTATTGGTTTTTGTACTATCTAAGGGTAAGCCTTTATCCGTTAATAAAACAACTTTTACATTTTTTGCAGGATTATTCGTATCTTCTGTTAGTAGAACAGTACCATTTAACGTCATTGATTTATCTTGGAACGAGAAGGAGTAAATGTCATCTTTTCCTTTGCCACCAATTCGATTACTTGAGAAATAGCCCGTGCTATCGTTTAAAAAAGTAATTCCAAAATCATCTGCGTTGCTGTTTAGGTTTAAGCCTTCATTACGATTTAATAACCAAGTACCCTCAACATTCTTTGCAGAATATATATCTAATCCTCCAAAGCCAGGCAATCCATTAGATGCAAAGTAAAGCATGCCGTTACTCCTGAATGAAGGGAACATTTCATCGCCACTTGTGTTTATATCCGGACCAAGATTTTTTGGTTTGCTCCAGCCATTTTCTGTTTTTTGACAAATGTAAAGGTCTTTTCCTCCAAGGCCTCCAGGCATGTTGCTGCAAATTACCAACATTTTTCCATCACTGCTAATTGCTGGGTGTGCCATTGAGTAATCATCGCTATTGTGTTCAAATTGGTTTGTGTTGCTCCATGAGCGGCCTTCGCCAGTTGAAACAAAAATCTTAGCTTGTTTAATTGCCCCTTTTTTTCCTGATAAATTTACACGGGTGAAGTAAAGTGTTTTACCATCGGCACTTAAACAAGCTGGACCATCGTGGTACTCGCTATTAATTTTTTTAGAAAACGATTTTGATTTTTTGAGTTCAGTGCCTTTAATTTCTGAACTGTACATATTTAAGAATGGTTCGCCATTAAAATCGTTTACTGTATAATCTACAAAATTAAAATCAACTTTTTCGGCCACAAACATTAATTTGTTTTTAAAAACAAACGGAGAAAATTCAGATTTGTCGGTATTAATTTTATCAAGATTTTTTGTTTCGTATTCAATAGGTTTTGACTTGTAATAATTTATTTCTTTAGTAAATTTCAGTGCACTTTTTATTTTATTGTCGTTAGGATTTAAGGCAATGTATTTTTGGTAATACTTTATTGCCTCATCATAGTTATTATTCGCCTTTAATACTTGTGCATAGTTATAATTATCTTCAGGATTTACAAACGATTGAATTAGTAAAGCATTTTTAAAATTAGTTTCGGCAGATTGGTAATTGTTTAACTTAGCCTCTGCGTTGGCAATTTTGCAAAAGGCATTATGTTTTTTATTTTGATCATTTGACTTTGTATCTTTTTTGAACGCTTTTATTGCTTTGGTGTAACTTAGTTGTTGGATGTATTTATCTCCTTTATCTATTTGAGCTGATAGATAGGTAGAAAAAACTACTAATGCCACTGTTAAAAGGAAACAACTTATTGTTTTAAAATTCATAAAATATTAATGTGAAAAATTGGGGATTATAAAAACCTTGGGTTAATCATTTTTTGTTTGAGTTTTGCCAAATCAAAGCCTATTATTACCTCATGGCTTGGCCCTAGGCTACGAGCGCTTCTTAAACCACTATCAAAACTATAGCCAACTCTAAAACTATTTGTTACATAATATTGAAATAAGAAACCGGGCCCGTAGCCAAGTTTAGCAAATACCCCTAACCAGCATTTTTTATAAATGAAAGCATTAAAGTTAACATCAACAACCATTTTACCCGTATAGGATTTAAGAAGTAAAGTAGGAGCAAAAATGAAATTTTGATTTACTTGCCACGATTTGCCAATTGATAAAAATTGGTGGGTTCGTAAACGGTAAGTGTATAATGTATTGTTGGCAGTAGTAACTTCAAATAAATTCTTGGCAGCTATGTGGGTGGCGCTAAAACCAACAAAAAACGAGTTACTTCTAAAAAATATTCCTGAATTTACATCTAACGCATTAGCAACTTGGTTATTCAAATTATTTGAAAAATTTTCGTTTGTTTTAAATTCTAATTTATTGTAATTGAACTGAAAACGGTTGTAACCTGCACTAACACCAAGCGATAATTTGTATTTGTTATTTAGTTTCAAAATATAAGCAAAGTTACCATAAGCACCAATCATGTTTCGCGGGCCTAACACATCATTTAATAAGGTTAATCCTACACCAATATTTTTTTTGGCAAGCGGAGCATGCACCGAAGCGCAAATTGTTTGTGGGGCACCACTAAACCCACCAAACTGTTGTCTGGCAGATGCTATAGCGGCAATACCATCCCTTGCGCCTGCATACGCGGGATTAATAACTATTTGGTTAAATTGATACATGTTGTATTGCGGATCTTGCTGTGCCGAAGCCACAAGACTTGCAGCAAAAATTAAAAGTATAATAAAGTTTTTTGTCATAATTAGTTTTACAAAATTTCTACCCAACCTTTGGTAATTTTTTTAGAATTATTAATTTCTACTTCAATAACGTAGTAGTAGGTGCCTTCTACAACATTTCTATCGGCCGGCCAGGCTCGTTCTTTGTTATCATAATTTTTAAACTCTTTTAAAAGCAAGCCCCATCTATTAAAAATAGAAACTTGATTAGGGTATTTTGAAATATTATCAATAATAAATACATCATTTAAACCATCGCCATTAGGGGTAACAACGTTATGGGTTTTAATTTCGCAATTAGTGTCCATTTCAATACTTATAGAACGTGTGTAACTACAATTATTAGCATCTTCTACAACCGCAAAATAGGTTGTATTCTGAATTGGTTTTACAAAAATTGTTGGTGTAATTTGACTTGTATTCCAAGCAATTGAAGCTATATTTTGAATCGAAAGGTTTACAGAGTCACCCTCACAAACTTTATTTGAACTCGCAACTATTTCATTGGTGAATTCTGGAAAAATATTAACAGTGCTTGTTGCAAAGGTTTTACAACCAAACTGGTTTGATCCTTCAAAAATTAGATTAGTTGCGGTAGAAAAATAATCGTCGTAGTTATTGCTGGCAAGTTGAGTAGAATTTAAGGAGTAGGTGTTTCCACCATTCAATACAAATTTAGTGAGTCCGTCTTTGCAAGTTGTTGTATTGGTGGGAACTACTGTGATAGAGGGATTAGGGTTTACATTCAGAGGAATTACGGCAGTTGTATCGGTACAAGAATTGCTTTCACCAATAACTTTTATTGACGCGTTTAAGGACTGTGGTGTAAATGTAATTGCTCCAGAATTGGTAAATGTTTGCGAAGGATTAAAAAGTTGTAAGGTATAAATTGTAGCACCTGCTAGTGTTATTGTTACACTATTAAATAGGCAAATTGTTTGTGGGCTGTAGCTCACCGATATTGTTGGGCTTGGAGTAACATTAATTTGAACTGTGCGTGTTCTTATACATCCAGAGGTTATTTCGGTTGAGCTTATTGTGTAGATTGTTGAGGTGGTGGGAAAAATACTTGGCACCGTGGCTGAAGATGTGCTTCCTACTTGGTTACCAGGACTAATAGTATAAGTAAGGTTTGTACTTGCAGTTGCATTTATTGTAATAGATGTGCCTTGACAAATTGATGTATTTGAAGCAACAGCATTAAAATTTGGACTGGGTAAAAAAGCTGGCGTAAAACTGTTTAACGAATTAAGGCTGCACGTGTTGGCCGATTCTGCAATAGGCAATGTGTAACTTACTTGGCTATTGATTAAATTATTAGTAGATACTACTAATGTGTTTGCGTTAATTGAACTCGGCAACCAAGTTATGCTTCTTGGGTTATAGCTAAAGGTTGTAGCAACAGTATAAGAATTACCTTGACAGATAGATGTTGATGGAGTGCCAATAACTGAAAAATTATAACTTCTGTTATACATGATTGCAGGTCCAAAATCAATTGTAGGGTTATTTCCTATTAACAATATGTCGGGTAGTCCATCACTATTAAAATCTTCAACTAGCGCATGTTTTGGCACATTGCTTATTGTGCTTGTAATAATATTAATAGGATTAGGTGCAACACTATACTGGGTAGGGGATAATCCGGGATTTATTTTAATAAAACCAGTTACGTTATCCAAGCCGAGAACATCTTTTTTACCATCATTGTTAAAATCCTTATAGAAGCAAAAACTCCTTACATTATTTGTACCAACGGTAATGTTATTTGCTGTGGTAAAAGTTGGGGCTGAACTCACCAAAATGTTTTGTGGCGTTCCTGCTTGAAAGCAAAACAAATCGCTTTTTCCATCGTTTGTTACATCTTCTAACAACAGACCAAAAATACTTTGGGTTGTTATGTTTACCGTGCTGTATAATCCAACAAAACTCGAATTCACGGATGTTTGATGAACTGTAACGATTCCATTGTTCACACTCCCTACAGACACTGCAAATTCTTTTTTACCATCACCAGTTACGTCGCCAGCAGCATAACTCCATTGACTTACATCGTTTGATAAACCACCACCTAAAATTCCATAAAACCCAGTTCCAGCCTGAACGGTTGAAAAATTTGAAATACATTTTATAATTCTCATATTTAAACCAGCAGCATCAAACCCTCTGGTTATAATCTCTTCACTTCCATCATTGTCTAAATCATCTGTTTCAACAAGTCTTAATGTTAAGTTAGGAAAACTTACTGTATTTGGTACTACAACTTTAACAAAGGTGTTAGAGTTGGAAGGAGTTGTATTATTTAATATGGTTAGAGAATTGTTTGTAATTGCAACAAGATCCGCATCGCCGTCATTATCCAAATCGCCAGCAGAAAGATCCGTGAAGTTTAAAATTGTAAACGCACTCGCTACTGTAAAAGTTGTTCCTGTATTGTACAAAATGTTTATTTGATTGGTTAAGTGATTAAAAAAGGCTATGTCCTTTTTACCATCTGTATTAAAATCTCCAACCGCAGCACGTGAGGTTTTAACTTTTGGTAAACCAAGCGTATCTGGTTTTCCAAAACAAAAGCCATTATTATTGTAAGGTAAACTAAATTGAGCCTTTGATATGAAAGAAAACATAACACAGAGAAATAATATTCGAATTACTTTTTTAATTTATTTAATTTTTTAAAATTTCTATCCAGCCTTTAATTGGCTTGCTTCCGTTTCCTAATTCAATAACATAAAAATAGGTAGTGGGTTGCAAATTATCATTAGCAGGTGGCCAAACTTTATCTTTATTGTCATAGCTTATAATTTCTTTTTGTAAAATACCGTATCGGTTAAAAATACTCACCTTGTTATTTGGAAAATCTTCAATATTATCAATCGTAAAAATATCATTTATACCGTCGCCGTTTAAAGTAATCCCATTATTAATTTTAATTACACAAGGTCCATTTACATCTTCAATTATTATTGGAGGTTTAGTTAGAATTATTGAATCTCCTGTAGGATTTTTTATAATTACCTTAATTGAGTATGTTCCCGCTGTTAAACTGTCAATAGTGGCACAATTCCCCTGCGGGCATGCTGAAGCAGGTGTCCAAATGTAACGCACTGTTTGAGTTGGTAAAATATTAGTAAGTGAAGTGGAAATATTTCCATCGTTTTTATCACTACAAGTAACATTATTCCAAATAGCAAATAAACTTGGGCCAATTTTTTCGGGTTGTAAAAATCCTTGGGTAATAGTTATCGAATTAATTCCTACCGTTTCAACAAAAGGTTCTCCAATGTTATCTGTGTAAATAAAATTTGAATTTAAAGTTGCTGTTTGCCCAGCGCTGTTTAATACACTATTGTTAATGGTTTGTGAATTTAAACATCCAAAACAAAAAAATAAATATGCAATAAAAAAGTTTTTCATTTTATTCAATTACAAAATAATTGATGATGAAATAATCTGCTGGTGTCCAAGGAATTGCAGAGGCTGTGTTGTTTTTTATTCTTATCCTAAAGAAAGTATTTGTTTGGTCTATTACGTAAAACGAATATTTATCGCCATTGGTTGTTTTGATAACCGGGCTTAAAAAAACTGTTGTAGTTGAGCCTGAGTAATTTTTAATGAAAGGCACATTTATATCCACGTACCCTCCAACACTTATACTACTAGTAATTAAGGTATTATCAAAAATAATCGTTCCTCTTACATCCGAATTATTGGTAATTGTAAACGTATTTCCTGTATTTAAAAATCCGCCTGTGGCAATTACTACTGTGGGAGTTGTCATTGTAGATAAAGAACTAGCTTTTAAATGCGCATCTTCTAATTCAAGTCCAATTGCGGCGGTAGCGGTCCCACTTCTTGCTTTAATTGCAGCAGAGGTTGTTATAGAGCTATTATTAACAGAAACTAAGGTTGGTGCCGTATTACTTGGATTCATGTTTTCAATATAAGCAGCGTTACCTGTTCCCATACTTGTTTTATGAGTGTATAATGAGGCATTGTTTCCTAGGCTTAAAAAGGATGCGGCAAAGCCACTTCCAGTAGTGGTAGCAAATAATGTAGCGAAACTATTTCCGGCATTTGTGTTTTCAAAATAGGCGGTACTGCCAGTGCCAGTGCCGAACTTATTTGCGTAAAGCGAGGCAGCCGATGATGAGTTTACAAATGAACCTGCATAACTTACTGAGGAGCTTGAAACAGCTGATAATGCAGGAGATGCGTTTGAAGCATTATTATTTTGAGCATAGATGGCAGAACCTTGTTCACCATTATTTTTTATACCATAAATTGAATTTCCTGCCCCAGTATTTGAACCATAAATACCTGCGGAGTTTGCACCGCCTGCAACACCGAATACAGCATGTGAATTACTGCCATTTCCATTGGTAATAGCTTGTAAAGCAGGATTATTGTTTGTCGTATTTGTTATATTTGTTTTAATTCCTGCGCCGGTTCCAAAATGATCAACCAAAAGCCCTTCAAATGAATTTACAGCATTAGTCATTGTTATTACGGCACCTTGACCCGCGCTAAATGTTTTCAAAGCAATAAAACTTGGCCCTGAACCTTGATTAATTGCCCTAACTCCACCCACATTGACGTTTGAGGAATTTGCTACACCAAACACACCAGATCCTGCCCCAGTATTTACTCCATACACACCAGCGCTTAGCGGGTTAGCTCCATTTGTTCTGCCTATAACACCAGAACCAGTTGAAGATGTAGGAACGGTTGTAACGTCACCAAAAATTGCAGCGTTTCCATTTGTAGAGATACCATGAACACCATAACCGGCTCCATCATTAGAGCCATAAACCCCTCCAGAATTAGGGTTTGCAGACGAAGTTCTTCCCCAAATACCGTTACCAGCCCCTGCTGTAGTTAATGTATTTTGACCGTAGATAGCTGCAAAACTTGAGTTTTCAATTACCGTTAACTTCCCAGCGTTGCTAACCGTACTAATCCCAATAGCAACATAATTTGTATTACTTGCTAAAGAAACAACGCTGTTGGTTTGTACCCAAGGTGATAGACTCGTTAAATTTACAGTGTTTGTATTTGGACCAGATTGTAAGGTATTACCTACTAAGCTTAGTAGGGGAACAGTTACATTACTAGGAGTCCAAGTAGCACCACTATAAGTTAGCACCTGTCCAGCACTTGGATTAGTATTAGAAATAGGAATGCCTCTAATGGCAACGACCGTGCTATTTGCAATTGGACCAACTACGTCGTTAGCTAAATTTGGGATAGCAGTAGTTTGAACGGTAAACGAGCCTCCAAGGCTAGATGTTACAAGTGTGCCATTTGGCTGAGAGAATGTTTGAGGCACTAATCCTACATTAAAATTAAAACCACTTGATGGAGAAACTGTAAGGTTAGCATTAGAACTGGTGATTGTTGGAGATACCAATGTAATTGTACCACCAAGATTTGAAGTATATGAATTGAATAGTTGGGTAAAGGTTTGTGAAGGAACACTCACATTAAAAATGTTACCTACAGTTGGTGTTACTTGCGCATTCCCTGTGCCAGTTAAAATAATATTTGTTCCGGTTGAAGCACTCAAGGTGGTTGGTGTCCATACCCCGCTAACCAGTTGTAAAACTTGACCATTTGTAGGAGTTGTTATTGAAATAGGAATATTCCTTAAAGCAACTACCGAAGCAGAATTTGAGCTTCCAATTACATCTCCGGTTAAACTTGGGGTAATGACACTTGTTATTGGTGTTCCTCCAAAATTTAAAGAAAGAATATTACCGGCTGGGGCGAAATTTATGGTAGGAACAGCTACCGAAACCACATAAACGTTGGGTTGAGGATTATTAACTGCTGCAATACCATTGCCTGTTATGGAAGGAGATGCAGTTGAGGCAAGTGTGTAATTTTTACTTCCAATAGTCAAAACACCTGAACTTAAGTTCGAGTTTACATCATTCGCAAAAAAAGCATAAGGTACCGAGTTTAAAGGTTGAGGTGGAAGCGGATTACCGTTAATACTAACAACTAGCGTCATGCCTGAACCATTTTCCCAGCCAAAATTTGGAAGTGGATTGGATGAACTGCCAATGGTTGTGCTGAACAAACCTAATGAATTAGTGGTTACGGGTTGACCTCCAGAATAAAACTGGTTTCCGTTTTTATTAATCAAAAAACCTAACGTAATAGATTGGTTGGCCAAAGGATTTCCCGCAGCATCGCGCGCCACGCCTTGGTAATTAATTTGATTCGGCGATTGTGCAATCAGGTTTCCACCAAAAAATCCGACTATTAATACAAACCAAATTAGATTTTTACTCATGTTTTTATGTTTTAAGTAGTTATAATTTTAAGAATAAAATATTTAAAAAAAGTTTAATTTAATTAATTCAATAAAAATACATAAAAAAATGTGTTTCACAAAACTAATTCTGAGCAGATTTCTAAATCGTTTTTTGAAAATCTACATCGATGTAAATAATAATTTAATGTTTTAACCGTGTTAAATTAAGATGAGAATAACCTTTCTTATCTATATTTGTCGATTAATAATTTTTTATGAAACATTTTTATTTTTCATTAATTCTAACCGCCATATCTTTTTTAAAGATTAATTCTCAAACTTCCCAAAATAGTGGCGAACAGATTAAAAACTACACTTATATCTTTACAGGGAATATAAATACTGAACAAGTAAAACTGTTAGAAGAAACAATTTCAAAAATTGAATTTGTTACAAGTGCTAAAATAAAATACAAACCAGAAAATGGAAATGGTATTGTTTACTTTAAAACCCTTGAAAAAACTTTGGTGCGAGAAGGGGATGCTTTTTTTGAAATTAAAAAAGTAAAAAATAAGTTAGAAGAGTTTCATACAACACCAAAAGAATTTAAAATTGAAAATTAATTATTAAAAAAATTATTATGCTTAAAAATTACTTTGCATTACTTTGCATTCTTTTCTCGGGTTACACCTTCTCTCAAGGTGATAATTGTAGCACGGCTTCTGCACTTCCGGTAAATATTGGTTGTAGTTTTACATCTGGCACTTCTCTCGGGGCAACGCAATCGTTTGCAGGTTGCGCTGGTAACGCCGATGATGATGTTTGGTATTCTTTTGTAGCCACATTAACTTCTCATTCCATTACATTAACCAGCTCAGTAGGATATGATGGTGTATTTGAAGTATTTTCAGGCAGTTGTGGCAGCTTATCTTCAATTGTTTGTGTGGATAATTTTAATATAGGGATAACCGAAAGTACAATGTTAACTGGCTTAACCCCAGGGAATACCTATTACATAAGGGTTTACGACTATTTTGCAGGAAGCGGTTCTAACACGTTTAATATTTGTGTTTCTAGTCCACCAGCAGCACCAGCCAACGATATTTGTACGAATGCAACTTCAGTAACGGTAAATTCAGGTTGTTCTTATATAAATTCAACTTCGTATGGTGCAACGCAATCAATGGCTGGATGCTCTGGTACGAGTGATGACGACGTGTGGTTTAAATTCACTGCTAACAATTATACTCAAACTATACAAGTAGCGGGTTCAGCTAATTTTGATGCAGTATTGCAAGTATTAGCGGGTGCTTGCGGGGCTCAGACATCTTTGTATTGCATTGATAATACATTTAGCGGTGGGACAGAAAGTGTTGTGGCTGTAGGATTAACACCTGGTACAGTTTATTTTATTAGAGTACATGATTATTATTCAACTGGTGGTGGAACTTTTAGTGTATGTGTTAGTGGAAACCCAATCTCTTTGGGTTCTCAGCCTAATGATAATCCTTGTAGTGCCACACTGTTACCTCCTGTTACTTCGAATTGTAATTATTTACAATTTAGTAATGTTGGCGCAACGTCAACCCCAACAACGTTAGTATCTGCCCCTGCAAGTTGTGCAGGTGGTGGCTCCCCTTTTATGGGAGGTTATAATGTAAGCACCGCCGATGTTTGGTTTCAAATTACCGTTCCTGCAAGTGGAAATATTTATATTACTCCACAACCAAATTTAGGGAGTGGTTTTATAAGCGATGGCGTAATGGCACTATACAGCGGACCAAATTGTAGCGCTTTAACACAAATTTCTTGTTCAGATGATTACACATTGTATCCTGGAGGTGGAAATGATTTATTACCCTATATTGCTGCAACAGGGTTGCCAGCTAATAGCATTGTTTATCTGAGGTATTGGGGATTTTCAACGAGTACTGGAAGTTTTGGTATTTGCGTTCAATCTCCTACCAACGATAATTGTTCTAACGCTTTAAATATTTGCGATTTGAATGGTTATTCAGGCTCAACTAGCGCGGCATACAGCGCCGATAGACCGTGTAATATGCATGGAAATAATGAAACTCTTGCAGGAGTTGATCAACCAAATGGTACAAATACTGGCGGGATATTCGGACAAGGTGGGCCTTGGGGCGTTGGTTCGCCAAGTATTGACGTGAATATTAATAATAATTCGTGGATTAGATTTACGGCTGCTCTACCTAATGCCTCTTTTAAAATTAATATTGCCAACTGTTGGGTTGGTTCTTATCCTTCTGGAGGAATACAAATGCAAATTTTTAGTGCGCTATCTGCTTGCTGTAACTTTACGCCTGTAAGCGATTTTAAAGAAGGAAGTTCTACGTTTACGATTAACGCAAACGGATTAACGGTTGGTGCCAATTACTATTTAATGATTGATGGTTTTGCGGGTGATATATGCAATTACACAATTACCGCACTTTCTGGTGTTTCTTTTCCAAATATTGCAGCTACGGCCACGGCCATATGTCCTGGTACTAATGTTACTCTTACAGGACCTGCAAGTGCGAGCAGTTACACCTGGTTACCAAGTGGCTTAAATACAAATACCATTTCAGTTTCGCCAGGAAGTAACATTACCTATACGTTAATTGCAGGTGGTGTATGTGGCTATAAACAAACATTAACGCGCCCTATTATTGTGAATCCGCTGCCAAACGTGCTCATAAATTCTGGAAATCCTTTAAGTATTTGCAACACACAAACTATTAATTTAACAGCAAGTGGTGCCTCCACCTATACTTGGAATACGGGCTCTAATGCAGCATCTATAAGTGTCAGTCCTTCTGGAAATACAAATTATACAGTAACTGGTACCAGCGCTCAAGGTTGCGTAAATAGCACCGTTACAACACTTACGGTAAATGCCTTGCCAAATACAACCATCGCGGCAAGTAGCAATACCATTTGTTCGGGAAGCACCGCTACGTTAACAGCAAGTGGCGCCTCTACTTATACTTGGAATACAGGACCAACAACAGCTACGTTGGGTGTATCGCCTCCATCAGCAACTATTTATACAGTAACTGGCTCAACGCCTTTAGGATGTACAAGAACCGCAACGGTGAATGTTGGGGTAAATGGGTTGCCTACCATAAATACTACTTCAGCAAACGTATGTAGTGGAAGTACAGCTACGTTAATCGCTAGTGGCGGCGTGAGTTATTTATGGAGTAACTCAACCAACACAAGCACTAACGCAGTTACTCCAACCACAAATACTTTTTATACCGTTGTTGGAACGGGAACAAATGGTTGTACACGAACAGCCACAGCATCAGTAAACTTAATTGCCTTGCCAAATATTACTGTAAACTCTACAACTCTTTGTAACGCAAGCACAGCAACGCTTTTAGCTGGAGGCGCAAATACGTACACATGGAATAACAACGCTAATGGCCCTAGTATTTCAGTTACTCCAACAACAACTTCAAATTACACAGTTTTAGGCACAGCAGTTACAGGCTGTACAAATGTTGCAGTTGCTACCATCACTGTTTTTCCTCGCCCGTCTTTAAATGCTGCACCAACCTTATCGCCCAGTAATTGCGGTGGTAGCACAGGTTCAATTACTGCGGTAAATGTTACTGGGGTGCCAACATTCACATATGTTTGGACAAACGGAAATAATGTACAGGTTGGTAATACAGCCAATTTACTTAACCAACCAGCCGGAACTTATAATTTGCAAGTAAAAGATGGCAATAATTGTATTAATAATTTTGGCCCGTATTCAATAATTAATCCTGGTGCGCCTTCTGCACCAGCAGCTTTGGCAAGTTCTACAAGTATTTGTTCTGGGGCTGTATTTTCCTTATCGGCTACCTCCCCAGCAACCCAGTTTAATTGGAGTGGTCCGAATGGATTTAGTTCAATAAATGCAAATACGGTGATAACAAGCTCTAGCGCAGGAACGCTTGTTTATTCAGTGTTTTCAACCTCTGCGGGCTGTAGCGGTCCTGCCACCAACGTTACCGTAGTTGTAAATTCATTACCAACGCCTGTGGCTAATGTGGCCTCATCAACATTGTGTGCTGGAGCAACTATTAATTTATTTTCATCCACATCTTTTTCTTATAATTGGAGTGGGCCTAACGGTTTTCAGTCTGCCGTTCAAAACCCAACAATTACTGGCGCTGGAACTAACGCATCTGGTATTTATTCTTTAATAGTATCGAGCGCTGCCAGTTGCACAGGAAACACAACTGTAAGCGTTACAGTAAATGGAAACCCAACCATAACGGCGTTTGCAACAAATAGCAGTGTATGTACTGGCGCACCAATTGTTTTAAATGCAAGTGGTGGTAATAGTTATAACTGGCAAGGACCTAACGGTTATTCGGCTAGTGGTGCTTCGGCTACTATTGCTACAAGCAGTACATTAAGTGCAGGAAATTATTCGGTAAATGTTACAAATACTAATGGTTGTAATTCGAGTACAGTGATAGCAATAAATGTAAATTTATTACCAACGTTTTCATTAGCATTAAATTCTAATAGTGTTTGTACCAATTCGCCAATAATACTAATGGCTGGTGGACCAGGGGCTTTAACGTATTCTTGGACGGGGCCAAATAGTTATAACGCTACCGGAAGCACACAAACTATAAATCCAGCTAGTAGCGCAAATGCTGGAAATTATTCAGTAACTGCAACCAACAGCAATAATTGTAAATCATCTGGAAATATTTCTGTTTTTATTTATTCATTAACACCAGTAACGTTGAGTACTTCTACGAACGGAACTACAAATTGTACAGGCAATACAATAAATTTATTAAGCAATACCAATGGCAATGGCTATTTGTGGCAAGGTCCAAATAGTTTTACTTCATCGCTTCAAAACCCAAGCATTCAGAATGCAGTGCTTGCAGCTAGTGGTGTTTATAGTTTAACAGTAACGGATGCAAATAATTGCAAGAATACAAATACATTAAACCTTACTGTTAATCAAACGCCAAGTTTGGTAAATAGTAATGGTGGTTTAACGTGTGTGGCACAAAACATAATTTTAAGTGCTAACTTTGGTAGCGGTGCCAATGTTAGTTGGTTTGATGATTTATCGTTAACGGCTCCTCTTCTTGTAAACTCAAATACATTTGTTCCTAACTTTACTAGCTTTGGTACGTACACGTTTTATGCACAAGGAAATTTAAATGGTTGTACTAGTAGTGTAACTCCAATTGTGGCAAATTACTATAACGTTGTTTCTTCGTTTAATACATCTACCTTAACGGGTGGAGTTCCTTTATTGGTAAACTTTACAAATACGAGCGTAGGTTTAACTAATTCAAGCGCTATTAATTGGACTTTTGGTGATGGAAATACTTCAAACCAAGATACACCAAATAATACATTCCAAAATCCTGGAACTTATACCGTGCAATTGATTGTTGATAATGGGCTATGTAAAGATACGAGCGATGTAATTATAGTTGTAAATGTTGTAAATGTAGAAGTGCCAGAAGTATTTACGCCAAATGGCGATTTATACAACCAAGCGTTTGAAATTAAAGGTTTGCAGTATTTCCCTAATAACGAATTGTATATTTATAACCGTTGGGGCAATATTGTTTATAGCATGAAAGGCTATGATAACAAATGGGAAGGTATTCCTAATACCAGTCAAAAAACAGGAAGTGATAAATTGCCAACTGGAACTTATTATTATTTATTGAAGCTAAATGATGATAAGCAACAGGTTTACAAAGGTTATGTGCAGTTAATGTACTAACCGTTCTCAAAGAGTTGTAATTTATTCGTTTACCCCAAAAAAGGAGTTTAATTTGTTCATTTTTTTCAAATTGCAATTATTTTTTATGTTTAAAATACCCAGCGTCTACTTGCTTTGCTCTATACTAATTTTAAATTCGTGTTCAACAAATACTAACAACAAAAGAATGGAAAATAATGAAACCAAGTTTGCACCGTAGATAATATTTTAGAAAATTTAGATCAGGTTGGTCATGTACCAGATATTTACCTAACAAGCTTCAGTAATATACATTATGATTATATTGGAAGTAAGTTAAGCATTTATAGCAATAAAAAAAAATGGGCAATTATCTGTGAGGCTTTGGTTTTTAATGGGAACGAACAAAACATTGAAATACATTTATCTTATTTTGGTAATTGCTTGTTAAATATGAATAGGACTAACAGAAATGGTAAAGAAGGCATTTGGAATGAAAAAAGAATAGAATTAATGAGCGAAGTGAATGTTAATCGGTTAACTTCAAATACAATTTATATTAATAGGAAGTTTGACAGTGTTGTTATCAATGGTTCAAAATTTAATATATGTTACGATTTATCGGAATATTATAAACTTAATATTGATCCTTTGATTTCTAAGAAAAAAGATGAATTTATAGATATTACATCGTATTTAAAATATTTACATGCGCATTATCCTCATTTGTTATTCACAAGTGAGGAAAGTAAAAAAGAATTTTTAGATGAGGATATTCCAAAACTAATGGAATTGAATGAATGGTATACCGAAGATTGTATGTATAACTGGGATGGAGGATATGTTGGAACGCTTCCAAGCCAAATTGAAACCTATAAAATGTTAGCTAAAGTAATAGTAACAGGAGATACATCATACTATAAGCCAACTATAAAACCTAACACACATTGGAGTAATTGGTAATATTAAATGTCAAAGGCTCAGGGTTACAAACCCAATTCGCGAACAGTTGCGGAACGGCTTGGCTTTGGAGGCTTGGCGATTCGTTCGCGATCTTAAACAAATGAAATTAGATCTAAAAATGTTTATTTAAATTATGGTATTCAATTTTAGCCATATATGGGAAGTATGGTAGTGTTTCGATTAATTCCTCTGTCCTATTCTCCTCAACATTTTGAAATATTAAAACAGCATCTTTTTTTGTTACCGAAATAACGAAACTCTCCAGAATATTTTCTTGTTTCCATTGATTGACAAACTCCATTTCTTTTTTTGGTAATTCAGGTGTAGATTTTATCGTTTCTATTCCATTATCTGAAAGTGTAATTAATACTAATATTCTGTTCATGTTATTTGGGTTTAAAAATAGTGTATAGAAAGATACAAAAATATTTCATTCTCACTTTGTTCAGTTTTTGAGCTTCTCAGGAACTTTAAAAACCAAAAATGATTAACTTCCTAGAATTCTAATTATACCAAATATATTTAATATCTAGCCCAATCTTATCGAAAATTGCCAATTCTACTTCGTTCGATATACTCGAAGTAACTTCCAGCTATGTCAAAGCTACCTAAAACCTCGCTCAACTATCTAAGAGATATTTGCCGTGCCTTGTATAATTGAAAATTTTCTTCAGATTTTTGGACTATAGATTACAGAATACATTTGGTATTAGAGGTCGCTCAAGAACGCAAATATGTCAATTAATGGGAGATTTGAGGGTTGAATCCCTTATTAAGTAAATCCCTTTTTGGGAAATCCTAGCAAATAAAAATAGAGCACAGTTTAACTTTTTGGCTTGATAAAAATTAATCTACATTTTGTTGGCCTTGCTTCATGCAGGCGGTTCAGTTCAGAGTATTTTTATTCATCCTCATTTAGTTGCACTCGCCCGGCAAAGGCAGGTCAATTCAGTTAATTTTTATACATTTTGAGAGAACCCTAATTATTGTTTTACAACTTTTAAGACTTGATTCTGATTATGACTTATAACTTTTAAATAATAAACACCATTTGCAAGATTACTTAAATTGATATTAACGGAATTTTTATCTGAGCTTAAGCTTAAAACTTTTTTACCTGTTAGATCAATCACTTCAAAAGTTTTGTTTAAACCATTTGGTAATTCAATTGTAAATATACCGTTGGTAGGATTTGGATACGCGTTTAATCCTGAGAGTGCTGTTTTAGTTTTAATAGTTGTGCAAAGGTCAACAATAACAGTTGTAGAGCTTGAACTTGAACAGCCAGTTGTAGCGTTTGTATAAGAATACATTGGTATAAACGTGCCTCCGCTAGCGCCAGGAGTAAATACGCCGTTTGATACGTTACTACCTGTAAATATACCGCCTACAGGGCTACCTATTAAAGCAACTGTTCCGCTATTAATACAAATAGATGGGCTGGCGGAAGACAAACTTACATTTGGTAAAGGATTTACAATAAGGGTTTGCGAATTAGTTCCAGAACAACCGTTAGCCACAGTTCCTGTTGCGGTGTATACTGTTGTTAAGGTTGGAAAAACAACATTAGTCGCTCCATTTACGCCATTATTCCATGAATAAGAATTTGCACCACTTACAGATAAAGTAGCAGTTTGACCAGTGCAAATAGGAGAATTATTCGTTACTGTAATTGTAGGTGCGGCATTTACCAATACACTTGCTGTTGAAGAACCTACACAGTTTACAGAGCTTGTTCCGCTTATAGTATAAACTGTTGTTACTACTGGGGCAACAATGGCGCTTCCGCCGGTGTAGCTATAACTTACTGCACCATTTGGTAAAAATGTATGAGACAATCCTGCACAAATAGTACCGTTATTAACTGTTATTACGGGTAGTGGTTTTATTACTACAACTTTTCCAATGGCAGCAGAGTCTTTACAACCATTGGTATTCGTTTTTATCATGTTGTAAACACCCGATGTGCTTACACCTAGAGCGTTAGTGGTGGCTGAAGGAATAGCAACGCCATTTTGGTACCATTGGCTAGTTCCGCCACCAGCACCTGTTAAGGTAATAGTTGTACCTATACAAGCTGTTGTGGGCCCACTTATACTAACAATAGGTAATGCATTTTGTATAACCGTTACACCATTAAAAGAACTATCTTTTCCGCAAGTATTATCAGTAAGCATACAATTGTATTTACCAACAGTTTTTGCGTAAGTGGATTGCGTAGTTGCGCTTGGTATAGCTACTCCATTTTTATACCATTGGTAGTTAGTACCAGCAACAGCTGTAAGTTGGGTGCTATCGCCAACACAATAAGCGGGAGTGCCAGTAATGGCTCTCGAACAATTAATTACAGCTAAACCTCTAAGATCATCTGGGGTATTACCAAAATTTGTTGTCGTGATCTCATTGGTGTTATATTTATTAAACGAGCTATTGATGTTAGAAGTAATAAACGTATTGCCCCAATATTTACAGCGCCAAATGTTTCGGCAGTGGTATTCGTGGTAATACTTGTTATATTATACGGTGGAAACGATTGAATTTTTTCGAATATTACACTTGTACTATTGCCTGACCAATGGTAGATAAAATTATCAGAAGGGTTGTAACAAATAATTTCGCCATCGGCACCATTACCCATTGTTTTTAAAAAGGTAGTGCTGGCGTTGGTAGTGTCAATTCTATAAAGAGATTCTGGTATATAAGGCGAACCAGCACCATTACCTGTTGCGCCAAACAATGTATCGTTTTTAAAAGTGATTGACGAAAAATTACCACCAGTACCAAAGTTACCAACAACAGTAACAGAAGCAGTCGCTAAGTTTAATCTTCCTAATACTCTTCCAGATACTCCTGTAACTTTACAAACTACATAAATTCTGCCACTTGTAGGGTGTTTGGTTAAGGCAGTAATACCAGTTACTACAGATCCGCTTATAACAGGGGCAATACGTCGGTGAATGGTGGTAAAAGAAATAGTATCCATTACCCAAAGCGAATCTTAAAAAGGGCTAGCACCAATTAAACGTTGAATTGTTTGGGCATTAGTTGCGCCAAAAGAAAATAGTATTAAGAAGAATAAAATTTTTTTCATTTGTATAAGGGTTAAATTTGATTACCAAATGTAGTTATAATAAGTAATCAAAAATTTTTTGAAGAAGAATAGTTGGGTTAAATAAATGTTATCTGAAAAAAATAGTATATATTTAAATAACGTAGTTTTTTAGGGTTATTTTTTTAATTTTAAAGTTTAGAGTTAAATTTTTCTCGCATTTTGACAGTTACCAGATTTACAAGCATGAGGCTTTCAAGCAAGTATTAAAGTTTATGAAAAGAGCTACGCTTCAACCAACCACTGCATCAGCTATTTCGTCAAACCTTTGTTGGCTACCGTGTTTATTTTCTGTAAGTAGTTTGTAATCTGATTTTGATACAAATAAGTCGCTTTCTATTTTATCAAGTTTTCTTGTAATTGCTTTAATTGCTTCGTTAGATTGGTCTATGCCAACCCATTGTCTGCCGTTTTTTTGTGCTGCTTTTAAAGTAGTTCCTGAACCTGCAAAGCAGTCTAAAACAATACTGTTTTCGTTTGATGATGTCTTAACGATAATGTCTAATAAGTCAGGATTTTTTTCTGTAGGGTAAACCGGATATTGTGGGTCTTTGAATTCCCATATATCTTGCATACGTTTTCCTTCTTGTTCGTCTAAGTATATTTTTTTTCTTGGGTTGCCATTGTCGCTCCATTCTATCAATCCGTCTTTATCCCACTGCTCTAAAATAGCTACATCACTTCTCCAATGTCTTCCGGGTGGCGGCAAAATACCTTTGAACGCTTTTGAAGTTTTACCATTTTGAGTTTCACCTGGGGCGTGCAAAGGAATGGTTGTGTAACGCCTTCCGTCCTTCTCCGTTTTCGGAAACAGTTTTATTTTATCTTCTTCGGTATATGGCGTTTTAGGTTCATTCCAAATCATGTTGTCTGATTTCGAATAGAATAAAATTAAATCTTTCATATTGCCAAAACCTTTACGTGCAAAATTCTTTGGATTGCATTTAATTCTTGTTATGTCATTTCGGAAATTTTCAATTCCAAAAATCTCGTCCATTACAATTTTTACATAATGCCCTATCTTATAATCAATATGTAAATAAATTGAGCCTTTGTCAGATAGCAGCATATTTAGAAGAACAAGTCGCTCACGAATAAACTCAATAAAGTCAAAACCTTTTAAAGTATCTGTGTAAGCAACTGTTCCATTTGAACTATTGCTGATTGTGCTTGCTCTGCCATCAGTAATCGTAAAAGTATTATTTGTTGCAAAAGGAGGGTCAATGTATATGAGGTCAATTTTACCTGCAAAATTGTGTTTGGTAATCAGTTGTTTTAAGGCAACTAAATTATTTGATTGAATAAGCAAATTAGGATTCTCACTTGAATTAATTTGCACTAATTCAGCATCAGGAATACTGTTAAATATTTCCTTTTCTGTTTTTTTATTTGGAAAATGTAATTGCATAGAATTTTATATTTGATAAAGAAATTCTCGCAGCACCAAACTGCTCATTATGTTATATTCGCTGAAATTTGTTGTGATTTCAGTATAGTATCTGCTCTTATCTTTTAACCAAGGAATTCCATCAATTATACCTATGCAAGTTGCGTTTTCAACGGAAGCTGTAAGTGTCGTAATTACATCTGTAAATGAGTTATTCTGATTACCACCGATTGCAGTAATGAATTTTGTCTCACCTAAAATATATTTACCATTAAATCTTGCGACAAAATCTAAACCTTTATCTTTACCATAACCAAGATGTTCTTTAGCAAATCTATTTAATTCAGTATCGCTCCCCTTTAAAATTGCATTATCTATAGTTGATGAAAATTCATTTGCAGAAACAGGAAGAATTCCTAAAGATTTTTTGTCAATCCAATGCTTAAACATTGGACCAATCTGTGTATTGGTTTCTTTTGGTTCAGTAGATTTTTCCCAAAGTTTATCAAATCCCATATCATAAAGTGTCCCTGCTATTCGGTTTATTGTTTGAGGATTTCTATCAACGCTGTCTAAATCAAGTTTTAAGAAGGCAATGTAACTATCTTTAATTGGGAATTTTTCTAAACGACATAAATGTCTAACTAAAGATGCGTTGTCCTGCTTTTTAAATGCAATTTCTATTTCCTTCCAAATTTCTTCATCAACTTCTCTAATTCCGTTGGGAATTGTGGGATATACTTGAAAAAGGTCATCTAAGTAAGACCTTTGATTTGCGTAATCAACGCTATATTCTATCCATTTATTCATAATTTCAAATTTGAATGAAATCTCGTTTGCGCATTCTGTTTTATGCTCTTTGTGTCCTCTTGAAGCGATTTACGTTACGTTGTAGTCAATTTAGTAGAATATTAAACCTTTAAACAACTGATAAAAAAGTAACATTTACTTTTAGTTCATTTACGGGTTTTCTCCTAAACCAAAATCTTAAACCTCCGCCTCTTTGTATTTTTCCATAAAATCCAAAGCTACTTTTACCATTTCTGAACTGCCTAAAAATAAAGGGGTGCGTTGGTGCAGTTCTGTTATATCTAATTCCATAATGCGCTTGTTTCCATTGCTGGCTATGCCTCCGGCTTGTTCTAAAATAAACGCTAGGGGGTTACACTCATACAACAAACGTAATTTGCCTTTTGGTGATTTTGTGGTTGTTGGGTAAATATAAATACCGCCTGTAATTAAATTGCGATGTATATCGGCCACGCCACTGCCAATATAGCGGCTGCTAAATGGGCGGTTGGTTGCTTTATCTTCTTCTTGACAATATTTAATGTATTTTTTAACGCCAGTAGGGAAGTGTAAATAATTACCTTCGTTTACTGAATATACATTACCGTTTTGCGGGGTACGCATGTTTGGATGTGATAAGCAAAACTCACCTATGCTTGGGTCTAGTGTAAAACCATTAACGCCTTTGCCTGTTGTGTAAACCAACATACAACTGCTGCCATAAATGATATAACCTGCGGCAACTTGCTCAGTACCACGTTGCATAAAATCGTTAATAGTGCCCGCACCGCTTAACGAAGTACGGCGGTAAATAGAAAAAATTGTACCAACGGAAACGTTTACATCAATATTACTCGAACCATCTAATGGGTCCATGGCGACCACGTATTTTGCGTTTTTCGAAATTTCAGAATCTATAGGAATAATGTCGTCATTTTCTTCGCTTGCAATGGCGCAAACTTCGCCTCCTGCTTTAAAGGCAGCAATAAACTGTTCATTGGCAAATACATCAAGTTTTTTTACTTTTTCGCCTTGTACGTTTACTTCGCCGGTTTCGCCAAGTATTTCAACCAAACCTGCTTTACTTACCTCGCGGTTAACAATTTTACCAGCAATGCCAATATCTCTTAATAAACGCGATAACTCGCCTTTTGCATAAGGAAAATCAGATTGTTTCTCTATAATAAATTGACCTAATGTTTTTACTTTCATAGTTAGTTATAATAAATTAATTTTTTGAATGGACATAATTCAAAAATAAGGAATGAGTAAAGAAATAGCAAATAAAACTTATGAAGAAAATTCTTCGCTCAGAAACTCTTTCCAGTTAGAAAGATTTGCAATTACTTGCAATTGACGGTAGTGAAAATGAAATTTCTCTTCATTTTCTTGAGCATTAAGTATAGAAAGCCTGTATTTATCAAAATTAGTTAAAGCAAATTTCTCTTCACTCGTCAATCTTACACCGCTAAATTCTTTGTCGCGCAAATCGTTTATGCTTACAACAAGGCCTTCAGCTTTTTTGTTTAATAATTTATTTAGTAGTTCAGTTTTCATTTAATGTTGCAAATATAAATTCTAAATTGCACTTTAATTTGTATTTTAGATAATTGTGCTAACAAACGGGTGTTAATTGAGCTAAAACATAGACTATTTTTTTTAATTGTATTTTTTCTATTAGTTTTTGGGATGAAAGGGCAAAATACTGGGAGTAGGGAGAAGATTTGGGCTTTTTTTCACCCAATTACTGCTATGAAGATGAAAAAAATTTCCAAACGCTGTTACACGGTATACAATAATGATTCCTTAAAAGCACGTTTAGATAAATTTGAGAATGGTGGAAAATTAGACGCTTTTAGACATGTTTTTTTTATGGCTAGTTTTGCACAAAAGGTTGGCGCTAAAAAACTAGATAGGCTAGGAGAGTTGCACGAAAAACACAATTACAAACAATTTTTAAAAGGAGATTTAGAACAGGGTGAATTGCCTGATAGCTTAAGTTCAGTAATGGATTTATATAATAATACTATTGGAATTGAAATTGGAAGGAATAATAAAAAGTGCAGTTTAAACGAATTAAAATTAATTTGTATTAATGCAATTAACAACGGCAAAACTGTTTTTATGAGACGCGATAAAAATGGAAATTACTTGGATTGTAACGGGAGAAAAGTGGAGTTAATAAAGAAATGGAGTTTGGATAAATGTTTGGTTAGCCAAGATTGAAGGGCAGTTTGCTAGATGAGAAGATAAATTGGAGAAGTTACCGATTTATTTATTTCTCTGAAAACTTAAATGTATTACTCACCTTAACTAATTCATTATCTAAATAAGCCCTAGCACCAAAACCACAAGCCATTGACGAGTTGGCAATTGCATAAACTGTTTTGTTTTTAAAGGTGAATTTAATTTCGCAAAAATCTTTTCCGTCGCCAATAATATCGGCTTTATAAACGTATTCTTTTCCTTTTTTAATAGCAATTCCGTCGGCATAAGCCATGTGGTATGTTGGACCACAAATCATTTCTACTGAGAATTTTAAAGAGTCTTTCCCTAGTTTTTTAAAGTTAATGCTGCCTCCATTATAAACTCTTTCGAGGTTAGGAAAGAATAAATCGCTTATAAAATAACTTGCTGTTTTGTATTCACCTTCAATGTTATCGTTTACGAGTTTATTTTTATCTAACAAAGTAACTGGTTTTAGTTGTTGTGCAGTTGTGGTGTTCTTAAATTTTAGTAATGCTATTAATGGCTCTTTGTTTTCTGCTTTCCACCATCCTTTTAGCGAATCGCTATTTTCTTGTTTTGTTAAATAAAAGGTACCTGTGTTTTTCCCTTTGTAGTATTCATCAATAACATAACAATCCTCAAATAGATCGCCATGTAATTGTAAAAAACTTGTTTTACCTGCGTAATTGTATTTTCCATAATAGGTACCAGAATCTTTATTGAATTTAGTAAGTGTAATTTCAATAGGGTATTTTCCTATTTTGCCAGTAATTTCAATGGGTTTAATTTGGGCATTAATTTTAGGAATTAAGAAATAAAAACAAAGAATGAAATATAATTTTATGAAACGTTGCATTTGAAAATTGGTTTATGATTTATGTAAAAATGGGTTTGCATAATTAAATTAGACGAAAGGATTGGAGGTTAATAGACCATTCCATTTCTTAAAGGGTTTTTCAAATCAATCCAAAAAATGTGTGTGCTTTCGGGCTTTTCTATCATCCCGTTTTTGTTTTCGTCTTTTTTGGCATAAATATACATTATGTCTGATTTTGAGTCGTATTGCGAATGTTTCACCGAATAGTCTAGTGGAATTATAAGTGTTTTATTAATTGCATTTAAATCAAAATAATACAATCTTCTTAAATCTTTTTTTGTGAGTAATGTATCCTTATTTGTATCTTCATCATTCACTGATACTAAATAATAATTTCTTATTGCTGGCACTTTATCAATACTATCTTGTTCTACAGAGGGGTAATAAATAGTTTTAATTAACGCAGGTTTTTTAAAAAAATAATTTAACTGGTTGTTTAATGTATTATAATGTGCAAGGTTAACTAGGTTATAACCATAACTCAAATCTAAGCCAGGTAAGTAAAAGTTGTTTTCGTTGTTTGAGTCATACGACCAACTATACAATTCATTTCTAAACGCTGTTGTATTTGAGTTTACCTTTTTAAATTTATAAATAGGAAGTAATTTATGCTCTTTAGCTCCTGTAATTATAATTTCACTGGGTTTTGTGTTTAGTTGACTAAATGAGGCACTAACCTGCAAAACGTTATTATTGATTGAATCGGTTGTGGAAATAACTTCAGTTGTATCGTTCGTGTCTACGACAATGGCTTCATCTTTCTTAAAGCCGTTATACCTTTTAAACTCATCATCTCTTTTGCAAGACAAGCTAAAAAGAATAAGTGTTAAGAAAATTAAAATTTGTTTTTTCATGTATGTTCTTGCTTATGGGTGATAATTAAAAGTTGCAGCGCAACAACCAAAACCAATAATTGGGAGTAACAACATCCAAATTATGTAAAATACACCTGTCATTGTATACTTTGTTGCAAAATGCACAATCATTAAAATAAAATTTACACAAGCCAAACCGCAACCTATAAAAAATGAAAAAATGCCACCTTCTGGTACAAGGCATAATAGAAGCATTATTGCAAGAATTGCGCCGTTTAAAATATTACAAAAACGATTTCGTTTTTTGATTTGTTCAGCGGTTGGTGAGGAATTTTCTGTAGTCATAATTAAACTATTTTTTTTCTCTTAGTTTTTGTAGAATTAATGGGATGATACTCTTTGCTAATAAGTGCATTTCTGTAGTACCATTATCTGGCTGCATATCTGAGTTTTCAGAATAATTTTTCTCAGAGTTTATTGTTGCTGTTTCAATTAAGGTTGGATGTTTTCTTGGATCAAAACCGCCTTTTTTAGTTTTATCTAGGTAATCCTTCCAGTTAAAAATTTGTTCTTTTGGTTTTTGGTCAAAAAAATGATAATACAACCACACTTCAAAACAAGGGTTGCTTTGTGCAACAAGCCAATTTTGATGTTGCTTTACATTTGTTCTTAACTCATTTATTTTTTTACCCCATTTATCAGTATCAATTACAAACCAAACTTGGTCATCTGTTCTTAATTCTGGAGTTGAGGAGTTGTTTTCTTCTTTAGGAAAAAAGAAATTACACGCATTTTCGTACAAACCCATTGGAGAGTTTTTACCATCTTCTATTTCAACAATATGAAGATGGATTTGTGAAGCTAAACTATTAAAAAAATTAAAATAATTAGTCTCTTTGTACTTTCCTTCAGCAAAAATGTAAATTAATCTACTTTCGCGATTACCATCAGGCTTAGTATATAAAGGAATTCGCTTTATCATTTATTCTTTCCAGCTTAAATCATTTAAATTTCCTAAAAACGGAATTGCGCCATAGCGCCCACTTAAATATCCTTTTCTGATATCAATTGTACTATGTTCTTTAAAATCGTTTAAAGTATAAAATTCAGTTGCACCACCTTTATTTTTTTCCGCAAACCAAATCTCATCAGGTCTAAAAATAGTTTGATCAAGAAGATTAGATTCGTGAGTTGAAAATATTAATTGCCCATTAGTTTCTGTACTCTCAGAAAATCCTTTAACTAATTCTTTGATTAAAGTAGGATGAATACTACGCTCAATTTCATCAATGATGAAGGTGCAACCAAATTTAACTATACCCGGCCACAAAGGAATTAATTGCGTTAATCGCTTAGTGCCGTCAGATAATTCAGAATATTTAAATTCTACATTTTTATTTTGTTCATCTACTTGTTCAAATTTTAAATTTTTAATATAAGCCTTGCCGTTTTCATTAACAATAGAAATTAGCTCGCCATCATCACTTACAAAATTATCTAAAACTTTTTTATCTGGATTTTCAACTATTTCTGATTTAATATCATCTATTAATTCTTGATTATCTTTGCCATAATAATCTTCAACTGTATGTTTTTCAACTTTAAGTTTTACTATACCTGTATTAAGCGCTGAAATGTATTTTTCTGCGTACTGCTTATAACCTATATGCGTATCTAAAGAATTTATTATACTATTTAGCATTGTTGAAGGAAACAAAATCCTTAATTTTAATTTAAACCAGTCGTATACAATTCTTACTTCGTCAAAAGCTTGATTCGTAATCCCATTTAATAATGTGAATAATAGTTGATTTTGCTTAATTAAATCATTCTCAATTACTGTTTTTAACTCATTGCTATTTTTTTCGAACGCATCGTAAAATTGAATTTTTACTTTATTGTTTTTTAATGTTCGGTGATAAATTAAAGATTCAGTTTGTTGTTCGTTTATTTTACTAAAATATTCTTCCGCTATAATGCCATTATTAACGGCAACAGAATAAAAATAAACAATTTTGTTTACTTCAAACTCAATTGCTAACTCAGTTGGTTGCGTTATGCATTGTTCTGATAGTTTAAATTTTTGCCCAGTAAATTGTTTTGGTATTTTACCAGTAAGGAGCATGTTTTGAAGTAAATAAATTGCTTTAATTAAATTTGATTTACCAGAAGCGTTTGCCCCATAAATGGCAGTTTGTTTTAAAACCTCGATGTTTGAAATTGCATATTTATGATGAGGGAAACGTTTAACATTACCAGGCAACATATTAAATTCTGTTTCGTCTTTAAACGAAAAAAGGTTTTTTATTTGAAATCGAATAAGCATGATTGCGTGAAATTTTCACGTAAATATATGAATTAATTAGTATTTTGGGTTTTTTTTTAATAAATTAAATATTTTGCGTGATAAAATCACGCTTTTTTTAAACTATTTTAAGATCTCTTAATTTTTCTAATTGTTTTTCTTTACCGTTTCTATAAAATAAATTCATGGTTTCAAACGGTATAATTTTATCTTTATGCACAATGTGTACACAGCTTTTTTTGATAGCACGTACATCAAAATTATAAGCGTCAATAAAATTCATTATTATTATTCTAAACAAATTGTTGTAGCCTAAGTTTGGTGCTTTTACAAATGGTAAGCAACATAAGAGTTCATTCACATCTTCCGTAATGGCATCAACAGAATTGGCTGTGCTAAACATTTTCAAAACATGTTGGTGCAAACGTTCATCTTGTTCGTAAACAATTGTGTTTTTTGAGTTATCTAATAAATCGGCAGGATTGATGTACCGTGTTAGTGGAATCACTTCGTCTTCTAACTTTAAAGCATAGCCCATTACTAAAGCATCTGGATTGCATGGTACTGGTATTAAATCATCTGAATTAAAAATGTTTGTTTGTGTTAAAATATCTTGCCTTACTTCTGTTAAGGTGTATCGTTCTTTTGTTGCATCAAATTGTTCATTTCTTCCTGCTACCTGTGTTGGCTGAAAAGTAACGCCACGCACGCAAGGTTGTTTTAAAGCAAATTCAATTATCTTTCCAATCTCGTGGTTATTAACACCGCGTTGCAAAGTTACAACAAGTGTAGTAGAAAGATTGTATTTATTTAAGTGCTCAAGCGCCTTAAACCGAATGTCTAATAAATCAGCTCCACGAAGTTTATTCAAGGCTTTTTCTTCAAAACTATCCCACTGTAGGTAAACTTCAAAATCGGGCATATAACTTGCTAAACGCTTCACAAAATTTTCTTCTTTAGCTATACGTATGCCATTGGTATTAAGCATTAAGTGTTTTATGGGACGCTTTTTAGCTTCATCCAAAATCTCAAAAAACTGCGGATGTATAGTTGGTTCGCCACCGCTTAATTGTACCACATCAGGTTTTCCTTCGTTTGCCACAATTAAATCCAACATACTTTTTATTTCTTCTAACGTTCTGTGGTTACCAAAATGGGGGCTACTTTCGGCATAACAAGTTGGGCAAGTTAAATTACATCTATCAGTTACTTCAATTAAAGTGAGGCAAGAATGTTGTTCGTGATCAGGACAAAGGCCGCAATCGTAAGGGCAACCATAAAGTGTTGGAGTATTAAATTTTAAAGGTATTTCGCTGCGTTTATTATAGTTACGAATGCGTTTATAGTATTCAATATCTGTTGCTATTAAAATTTGCTCGTTACCATGCTCAGGACAATTTTTAAGCATGTAAACTTTATTGTTTTCAAAAATAATTTTAGCACTCACTCGTCTTAAGCAAGAGCTACAAAGGCTAATGGTGTAATCGTAATATATCCAATTTCTTTCAGGCATTTGCTTTAAATAATATTTTAATATTACTAATTGTTTTTGAGTAATACAACAACCCAATTAATGCTGTAATTTGCAAGGTGCTTAAACCTAGAATTGTGAAGGTGTTTTCTTTTAGCAATTCAATAAAAAAGCGGTAAAACAAGTAACTAATTAAAAATAGTTTGAATTTGCCGCCATCGGCAAGGATGTTTTTTTTATCGAATTTGAAAATTATTACCCGAATAAAAACTAAAAAAAGTAATTCATAAAGTGGAAGTGGATGTCTGAGGATTCCGTCTCCAAAATTAATACCAGTAAAAAGTTGGGTTTCTTTTCCAATTGTGCCATCACCTAGACCTTCACAAAAACAACCAATTCGTCCAATAATTAAACCAAGTAGAATAGGGTAGGTCATTAAATCGCCACTTGAAGTTGTAACCCCAATTTTCTTTTTAATAAACTCAACACAAAATAAACCACCAACAAAACCTCCTAAAATAGTTTTGTTGCTAAATATATATACCAATTTATTTGGCGCGTTTAATAAGTCGGTAGGATTTTCTAGAACTCCTACGAGCCTAGAGCCTATGAGCGAACCAAAACAAACTGCTACAAATATTATAAGTCGGTTAGTTGAACTTATTGTATCAACACTTCTTTTCTTTAAAAATAAATAATAACGAAATCCTAAAAAAATTCCTAAAATTTCGGTTATTAAATGGGTTGAAATTTCTGTGGAGCCTAAGCGAATATTTATTGGAAAATGGATGGTGGGTTGAATAATTTATCCTAAAAGTAAAATTTTATTTGACTAGTTTGTCATCTGCTTGAAAATAATTTATTTGATAATCAATTAGTTATCTAATTTAACTTTTTATAAATTAGTTTATATTATAAACTAATTTATATTTGTATAAAATTTAATATTATGGAAACAACTAGTAAAAATAAGAATTACGGCAGCTACGTATTTGTTGGCTGTATGTTTATTGGCGCAGCTATTGGCATGATGGCTGGTAAAACAGAAATAGGTGGCGCCCTTGGAATGGGTATTGGTTTTTTAATTTGGGGGTTAATGAAGTTTAATACTAATGATGGGTTATGGAAGAAAGAGAAATAGATGCGAATCAAAGTTTCGAGTTGATTAACAAGATGGTTAACCAAGCTCAGAATAAACTTACAGAGAATGGATTTTTATTGCTTTTTTGGGGCTGGCTTGTTTTTATAACGGCGCTTGTTTTTTATTGTTTAATCTCAGCTGAATCTTCATACGCATCGTTAGCTTGGGTTACAATGCCTTTTGGTGGCATATTCACGGCCGTGTATGTAATGAAAAAAAATAAAACAGAAAAAGTAAAATCATTTTCGAATGACTATGTAGGTTACGTTTCTATTGCGTTTACGATTTCGATGTTTATAGTACTTACTCAAACTAATAAATTGCAACTGAATTGTTACCCAATTATAATATTGCTTTACGCAATAATGACTTTTATAATTGGAGGTATTATACGGTTTAAACCGTTAATAATATGCGCGTTGGTGAGTTTTGTGTTGGCTTTTGCGGCATTTTATTTTGAGTTTAAGGTTCAGATTTTATTAATTGCTCTCTCAGTACTTGTATCTTACATTCTACCAGGACATTTATTAATGAGAAAGTTTAAATCTCAAAGCAATGTTTAAAGATTTAGATCCTTTATTACATTCACAATTACGTTTGGCCGTAATTTCAATTTTGGTTAGTGTAAAAGAGGCTGAGTTTACTTATTTAAAAGAAGAAACTAACGCTACAGCAGGTAATTTGAGCGTACAATTACAAAAACTAAAAGATGCTGAGTATATAGAAATTGAGAAAAAATTTTCTAATAATTATCCTCAAACACTTTGCAAAATTACCCCAATAGGCACTAAGGCATTTGCGAATTACGTGAAGGCAATTAAACAGTATATTAAGTGATTATTAATTTATTTTCAACTATTCCTTAGTTATTATTTTCTTTATCTTTGCCGTTCAAAAAATTTAAATATGGCAAACGAGTTATTAGCTAACAAAGGTCCGATTTCTAACTTTATAGTAAATCATTACAAACATTTTAATGCTGCGGCTTTGGTTGATGCCGCTAAAGGATACGAGACACATTTAACCGAAGGTGGTAAAATGATGGTAACCCTTGCTGGTGCTATGAGTACTGCTGAATTAGGAAAATCGTTGGCTGAGATGATACGTCAAGGAAAGGTAGACATTATTAGTTGCACAGGTGCAAATTTAGAAGAGGATATTATGAATTTGGTTGCGCACAGCCATTACAAACGTGTGCCAAATTACCGTGATTTAAGTCCTCAAGATGAGTGGGATTTGTTAGAAAATCATTATAATCGTGTAACAGATACCTGTATACCAGAAGAAGAAGCCTTCCGTCGTTTACAAAAACACATACATAAAATTTGGAAAGATGCAGATACAGCTGGCGAGCGTTACTTTCCGCATGAGTACATGTACAAAATTTTAAACAGTGGCGAATTAAAACAATACTACGAAATAGATCCAAAAAATAGCTGGATGCTAGCTGCTGCTGAACGTAATTTACCAATTGTTGTGCCAGGTTGGGAAGATAGTACAATGGGAAATATTTTTGCAAGTTACGTTATTAAAGGTGAAATAAAAGCTAGCACCATGAAAAGTGGTATTGAATACATGGCTTGGCTAGCAGATTGGTACGTGAAGAATAGTGAAGGTAAAGGTGTTGGATTTTTTCAAATTGGTGGAGGTATTGCGGGCGATTTTCCTATTTGTGTTGTCCCAATGTTGTACCAAGATATGGAAATGGAAAATATTCCTTTTTGGAGCTATTTCTGCCAAATTAGCGATAGTACAACCTCTTATGGTTCATACTCAGGCGCAGTACCAAACGAAAAAATTACTTGGGGTAAATTAGATATTAATACACCAAAATTTATTGTTGAAAGTGATGCAACCATTGTTGCACCATTAATTTTTGCTTGGATATTAGGTTGGTAAAAGCTCATTAGTTTCTCAAAATAAAAAAACTTGAACAACATTGTTCAAGTTTTTTTATTTGCTTCTAATTATTATATGCTGCGGAAAATTCTTTGGCAAAATCTTCTAATTTTATTTTTCCATAAGTTGGTTTGTTTTTCCAATAGTCAGCTTGTAACAACCCTTTCCTTAAAGATTTTCCCAATTCCATGTATCCATTTGCAATGGTATCACTTAGTCCGCTTTGCTTCATGCCATTTAAAGCATCAGCATCACTAAAAACAATCCAAGGTGTATTGGGTTTATTTGCTGCATTGCTTAATACTTCAGCAATTTCAGAACTTGTGCGTTCATCGCTTGCAATGTATTGCACTGAATGACCTGTGAAACTTAATTCTAATAAATGATTTTGTGCAACATCTGCAATATCACTTGTATGCACCAATGCAATTTTTTCCTCTCCTCCAAAATTACCACCCATTATATTCGCATGTTTAATCATATCTTTCATTCCAAATAAATTGTAATAAAAGTAAGATGGCCTAAGTATTTTAACGTTAATAGTATTTAATTTTTCTAACTCTGTTTCTAAATAAGCCAAACCATCTATTGGTCCTGCTCCATTAAGCAAGTGCGCGCCAATGCTACTTAATTGAACAACATGTTTTACATTATTTAATTTAATGGCGTTAACATAATTGTGTGCTACTTCTTTTTGATAAGCCATCCAATCTGTTACTGCCCAATTTGGTGGGATCATTAAATAAACGGCATCCGCATTTTTAAAACAAGTTTCAATAAAGTGTTTGTCGATTACGCTTCCAATTAAAGCTTTAGCGCCTAAGGCTTCAATTTTAGTTTTGTTTTCGTTGTTGTTGCTTATAACGCTAACGTTGTGGCTTGCTTTAACCAATGCTTCAATAATAGGTTTGCTAATGTGTCCTATACTTCCTGTAATTACATAATTTTTCATTTTATTTTTTTTAAAGATTTCGAAACAAAATTAAAATAATACTTACTTTTGTACAAGTACTTACCAAAAAGTTAGTGATGTATAAACAAATTAAAGAAAACTCAACCAATCAATTTAATAAGCATGGGATACTAACTAAGTGTCCCATAACATTTACTTTAAATAAAATAGGAGGGAGGTGGAAGCCACTTATTTTATACCAACTTACAATGAAAACAATGCGTTACGGTGAATTAAAAAAAGCTTTACCCTCTATTACTGAAAAAATGTTGGCACAACATTTAAAAGAATTAGAATTTGATAAATTAATTGTTCGTAAGGCTCTCCCTGTAATCCCACCAAATGTGAGTTACAGTTTAACTAAGTCAGGGAAGGAGATGCAGAAAGTTTTAGCTGCTATGGCCACATGGGGAATTAAGTTTAACAAGCAGGTTATTAAATAAACTATTTTTTAATAATACTCGCTTCCACCCGTCTATTTATTGCTCTGGTTTCTTCGTTATTTGATTTTACTAATGGTTGTGAGCCTCCAAACCATTTTAATTTTATTTGTTTTGATAAAACATCTTTTGATAAAAGATACTTCTTTACTTTTTTAACGCGTTGCTTACTAAGTTTTTTATTTGCTTTGCTGTTACCTACATAATCAGTATGTCCACTTAAAAGTATTACTGTAGTTGGATTTTCCTTTAAAAAAGTACTTAACTTTATTAAGGTAGGATAGGAACCTTCTAATAATACATCTTTTGATAGCTCAAATAAAACGTTTTTAAGTTGTATTGTCTCCCCAACACTGATTTCATTAAAATTTAATTCCTGATTAACTGAGCCGTTTTTCGTTTTGTTTTCGTTTTTCTTTTCAGAATTATTTACATTATCGAGCTCTACGTTTTTGTATTCAATTTTAGAAAGTTTCTTTTTACCTCTAAAAACATAGGGCTCTTTTACCGCACGTAAAAAAATTGTTGTATTCGTACTATCAATTATATCAAGTTTTAAGCTATCAAACTCCTTTTTGTAATGTTTACTATTGTAATAATTTTTGTATCTTACTTTAGAGTTCAAATAAGAAATATCAAAAAAATTATACAACCAAACTTGATGCGAAATTAATTCGTTATCGCACAATTGAGCAATTAAAAGAAAGTTATGTTCAGTATCGCAAACATTGTATTTACTAGGAAATAAAGGTTCTCCTAAGTTGTTATAAAAGTTAACTTCGCCATTTAAAAATTTATCATTGTTTCGTAAGTCTTCACTAAAGTTGCAAAAGCGTTTTATTGTCCAACAAAACTGGGCATAATTTTTTTCGAAATTTTCGTTAACCCATTTGATGTTAGAATAAACAGCTTTAGTAAAAAGTGCTTTATTTGCTAATAAAGTATCGTTTATTGCGCTCAGCTGGATAGTTAATTTCCTGTGTTCAGTAGTGTCATTATTTCTTAAATTAAATTGAATTTTATGTGCAAGAGTTGTGCTCCTTTCAGATAATTGTTGTAATCTATTTATATCACTTGATATATGCTTCTTATAATATTTATTTTTGTAAGTCGAAACTAAAAGATTGCGAATTTCTTCTTTTGCAACATAAACATTGTCAAAACAATCTGCCGCTTCCTCAATTAGCTTAATAGGTTTGCTTTTCTCAATCTTTACTTTATTATTATTTTCAGAATAATACTCAATTAAATACTTATGAGTTAAATAAATTTTCCCCAACTCTCCTTCAATTTTTTTAAGTTCTGCTAATACTTTATTATGTTCTGCTTGGGTTACGCAGTTATTGTTTTTTTCAATGGCATCAAGCATTTCCTTTTTAATAGTATAAAGGTACACTGGTTTTTTGGGCTCTCTAAAACCTTTAAATGTGTTATCATTCTTCAAATAGTTTGCATAATCTATTTTAAAACGCAAAAAATCTTCGTAAAACAAGTTTAATTCAATTATTAAATCGTTGCAACATCCAACATATCTATTCAGTTGTATTACCGATTCGTTTTGCGCTTGGATGTTAAAAGCGAACAACAACCACAAAATAATATGTTTAATTTTTTTTATTTGAAATTTATATTAAAGCAGGACGCTGTTTTATTTCGTGATAACAAATACAATTTTTAGCGTAGTAATGTAACACCATACTTTTACGCGTTTTGTTTTTATTGGTATGCGGTTCTCCACCATGCATAAGGTTTGCATGCCAAATTAGCAAATCACCTTTTTTTGCAGTGAATATTTTTTTCTCAATATTGTTTTCTTTTATTTTTTGAGCAAGCATATCCTCGTAGGCAGTATAATCTTTATCGCCTATAAAAAATTTATTTCCTACGTTGTCGTAGTCAGGGTTAAGGTAATATGGCAGTTTATGACTTTTAGGATAATAATGGAGTGGCCCATTGTCCAAGTCAATATCTTCTAAAGCAATCCAAACACCAAGCAAACCACCAAGCGGAAAAGTGGTCATGTGCACACTATCAGAATGTGAACGTTGTTGACTACCAGTTAAAAAATTAATGCTTTGAAAAAGTACCGCTTCATCATTAATTAAGCAGTTTAACAGCTCACTTAGCTTTTTATCACTTGCTATTGATTTTAAAACTGGAGATAAATGAATAGCAAACATTAATTTGTTTTTGTTTACAAATTTTATTTTGTTCGATTCCAGTAATTCATCAATCGCAGCATTTGCAGCATAAACCTCCGTCGAATTTAGGTAATTATTAATAATTGCAAAACCCTGATCATGAAATTGATTTAAACTTTCTTTCGTTTCAGAATTTGCATTTTTGTATAATTCACATTGTGTTAACTCAAAGTTTTTTGATGTACTTTTTAATAAATTAGGGTTTACATTTTTAAAATCAACGCTAGAAACTGACGAGTAATACCTTTTATTTAAGCCAAGTTTTTTGTACAATGGCACATTATGCATTAATTTTTTTTTATGAAAAAAATTATAAAGTGCATAAGTAAACTTCAGCCTCAAAAACATACGCTAAAATAGTAAAATTAATGCATTTTAATTTGTTTTATCTTTTTAGTGTAATGCTAAATTATTCTTTATACCATTTAGTGGTTTATTTCCTGTTCATAATTCAAAAATCATAATTATAGTTTTAGTATACATTTACACTAAAATTTATTTTTATGGAAATTGTATTAAAGTATTGGTGGGTAATTATTCCCGTTTTATTGTTAGTATTTTACAAGTTAATCTTTCGTTTATTTGGTATAATTATTATACCTGAAGATAAAATTGGACTTGTAACAAAAAAGTTTGTATTATTTGGTAAATCTGAATTACCTCCTGGTCGTATAATTGCGCTTGAAGGTGAGGCAGGTTTTCAGGCACAAAGTTTAGCGCCCGGTATTTATTTTTGGAAATGGATTTGGCAATTTGAGATTACGCAACAGCCTTTAACCGTAATACCACAAGGTAAAATTGGCTTGTTAGTTGCCAAAGATGGTAATGAGCTAGAGACTGGTAGAATTTTAGCACGTAAAGTTGAGTGTGATGGTTTTCAAGATGCAGTTGCTTTTTTAACTAAGGGTGGTTGTAAAGGTCGCCAAAGTGCCTATATTACTGCGGGTACTTACAGAATAAATACGTTTTTATTTGAAGTATTTACCGTTGATATGTTTACTGTAAACGAAAATATGGTTGGTATTGTAACCACTCTAGATGGTTATCCTATTGAAGAAGGAAACATTGCTGGTAAAACTGTTGATGGCCATAATAATTTTCAAGATACGGATGCCTTTTTAAGAGCTGGTGGTAACAAAGGTTTACAACCACAAGTAATTTTAGCGGGTAGTTATTATTTGAATCCTTGGTTTGCGAGTGTTGAGCAAATTAAAATGACTGAAATACCAATTGGTTATGTAGGCGTTGTAATTTCTTATGTTGGTAATGAAGGAAAGGATTTAAGTGGAAGCGAATTTAAACACGGCAACATTGTAAGTAAAGGTGAAAAAGGTGTTTGGGCAGAGCCTTTAGGTCCAGGTAAATATCCTGTAAATAATTATATTATGCGTGTGGAATTGGTGCCAACAACTAATCTAGTTTTAAATTGGGCTAATGCTCGAAGTGAAGCACATCAATTAGATAAGCATTTAAGTACAATCACCGTTCGTTCTAAAGATGGTTTTCCTTTTAATTTAGATGTAAGCCAAATAATTCATATTCCTACAACAGAGGCACCTAAGGTGATTGCACGATTTGGTAACATGGTAAATTTAGTTGGGCAGGTGCTAGAGCCTACTATTGGCAATTACTTTCGTAACTCGGCGCAAGACAGTGATGTGATTGCCTTTTTAAGCAGTCGTAAGGAAAGACAAGATGCTGCAAAGAAACGTATTAGTGAAGTATTAGATCAATACAATGTAAATGGTGTTGATACGTTGATTGGTGATATTGTTCCGCCAGATAGTTTAATGAAAACCTTAACAGATAGAAAAATAGCCGAAGAGCAAAACACTACTTTTGAAACCCAAAAGAAAGCTGAGGTTACGCGCCAAGCATTAGAGAAAGAAACCGCAGTAGCTGACATGCAAAAAGAAATAGTAAAAGCAGATCAGGGTGTTTTAATTAGTGAACGTATAGCGGATGCAGCCGTTAAGAAAGCAACGGGTGAAGCACAAGGCGTAAAGATTAGTAGTAATGCCGAAGCCGATAGATTAAAAGTAATTGCAGCAGCCGAAGCAGAACGTACAAAATTAGCTGCTAATGCCGAAGCTGAGAAAATTAAAGCGCTTGCAAACGCAGATGCAGAAAAGATTACAGTAACAGGTAAAGCAGAAGCTGATAAAATATTAGCCATTGGTAAATCAAACGCGGAGAGTTACAAGTTAAGTGTTGAAGCTATGGGAGGTGATAACTTTACTAAATTAAAAGTAACTGAGCAAATTGGTAAAGAGCGTATAAAAATTATACCAGAAGTATTAATTACAGGTGGTGGCGAAGGCCAGAACGGACCAATAAATGGCTTATTAGGCTTACAATTATTAGATGGTATAATGGAAAGGAATAAAAAGCAAGAAGGAGAGAAGTAACTAGGGTTCACTCAAAATGTATAAAAATTAACTGAATCGACCTGCCTACGGCGGGCACGGGCAGCGAAGTGAAGATGTATATAAATACTTCGAACTGACCTGCCTGCGGCAAGCAGGGCTAACGATGAGTCAGTTAATTTTTATCAAGCTAAAAACGCAAAGGAAACTAAATTTTATCTGTAAGGATTTTCCTTAAAAAGTCCAAAAAGGTTTGCACTTAAAAAGAGATTTAACCCTCCGAGCTCTTGTCAATTGGCATATTTGCGTTTTTAAGCGAACCCTAACTAGCTCGTGTTTTTTTAGACAAGAAAAGGAATTCTACTAAACATTAAAATTAAGAATTGAATGAAAAAAGTAATTTTATTTGGAGTCTCAGGCAATCTTGGAAAAGAAATTGCCAAAGAATTGGTAAATCAAGGTTACAACCTTACAGTTGTTGTAAGGGATGAAAATAATGCCAGAGCATTATCTTAACTAACATCTGGTAGTGTTTAAAAAAGTGTGTAATTATTTCTCTTATTGAATCTGGTTTTGCAAAACTTTGTCTGGATTTGCTAATACAAAGTTGATTGCAAGTTTGCAGTCCTTAGCCACAGTTTTGTTGAGTTCATTAAACCATATAGGCTGCACCTCATTACGCATATACATATAAAGTGCAAACAAGTAGCCCCAATCTGCAAACGAAAGATAGCCAAGTGTATTGCTTTGCCAGCTCGTTTGAAACCCGTCGCCTTCTCTTCTAAAAGTCAGAACCATATCTGAATTAAATAAACCAAAACCGTAAAAGAGCGGGAGCATATCTGTTAATTCTTCTGAATTCTCGTTCATGCGTCCTTCTCCTAATAATTTTATGTGCGAAAACTCGTGAGCTATTGTAGCAATTACCCTCTCAACATCCTTATGAATTGTATCGACAAAAGCCACTTTGAACTTGCCATCAATGCCTTTGCCATAATACAAACCAGCGCCAGCTGTCTCCCTATTTTCTGAATCTATCGATGATGGATCTACTGGTTTAGCCCCTTCAAAAAACTCAATATCCAATGTTTCTGGGTTAATATCCATAACTTTCGCAATTTTATGCGCCAGAGGAATTATTTCTGAAATATCATTTATTTCAATAGGGAAAATAGGATGATCACGTGTTAAAATTGGTTTATTTATAATGTCTTTTCCAAATAGTTCTAAAACATAGAGAAAAGCATCGTCGATTGATTGCCGTCTTTCCTCATTAAGCGGTAAGCCTGGGATAAGGAATTCTCCTTCAAATTGCATTAAATCTTCTCTAAACATAGTGTCCTTAGTAAATTTAACTCCATCATCAGGGTCTCCATTAACTAACTCGTCTAACTCATCCAATTCCAAAGGTTCACCATCCAAATATAGCCTCTCATCTTCTAGGCTATCCCGAAGTTTTGCATTTTGCTTTTTTCTAAGTCTATATTCATATAAAAACCAAAGCCCTAAAGCTAACACAATACCAGCACTGATACTATATACAGACATTTAACAAATTTATAAATAATATTTAGAAAGTGAGGGTCTGAAAGTTAAGTGCCAATTATAAAAAGCATAATTTTAGTTACAAACTTATTAACGATAAGGATAAAAGAGTACTATTTAAAAAATTTTAATTGTTTGAATTTTAAAATTAGAAATGAGTTTTAAATATTCATCACGTTTAACCACTCAATTATTCTTTCACAATTTTAGAAACTTTTAAATTTACATTTTTAGTATCACTTACTTTAACCAGGTAGATGCCACTGTTTAATTGTTCAACCGGAATTAACAGCTTACCAGTATTTTGTAAGTTGTTAAAGTTTTGTTTTATTATTTCTTTTCCAGTTAAATCAAACAAGGTAATTATTAAATCTTTAGGGCTATTTTCAAAATTATAATTAATCGCACAGGTTTCTTTTACGAAACTTTGTACTGAAACAAGAGAATTAGAAGTGTTGTTTTTTAAAGACGTAACTATACCTCCGCAAATTCCTACCGATGCAGTGTAAGGCACAGTATTGTATTGTGTGATGGTAATATTAACCGGTAAAGCCGGATTTAGTGCTTGCGTTAAATTAATAGTTGAAACACTGCTTGATAAAATTGAAGATCCAATTACTTGATTATTTTGGCTGATTGCAGCATAGGTGTTCAGGCTATATGTGGATGATATGCTGAATGTTGTTGCATTCGCATCAATACAATTATCGTGTGTAGCAACAATGTTTGAAGGCGATGCAGATCTAAAGGTACAGCTTGGGTCGCCAAACATAACCCATGTTTCCATTACTTCTTTACCAGTTGCGGTAGGGTATTTATCTAGCATACTCATTTGTCCGCAATAAAATAATCCTCCTAAAGTAAATTTTTTATTATTTGCATATTGGTTTGAAATAATATCGCCAATTTCATCTTGCGTTTGCATAGGTTCAGCCCAAGCCATTAATATACTTGAACCACAAGATGCAATTGCGCCTTTAGGGCCTAACGTTCCGCTACCTGACGCTCGAACAAATGCTTCACTAAAGCAAGTCCCGTTAATAAAAGTTCCATTGTTACAAGCCACTTGTAAGCTAAATGGATATTTACCGTAATTGGTAGCTGCATTAATATTGCTAATTGCGTAGTTACTGGTAGCGCATGAGTTTTGAGAGCCGTGCCCGCTATACAAAAAAATACCCGCTCCACTGTTTACTGCATTGCTAACAATAGTTGGGTTAGGGTCTCCCGGGGCATCGTTGCCTCCGTGTGTACTATCGTAAAATTCGTGGAAATAATTATAACCAGCGCCACTTGTTAATTTGTTACCAATGTTTCTTATATGCACCCAATCCGCTTCGCCATCATCGCCGTAGCCATAACCTTCGTTAGAGCCTATGCCAATTCCTTTACCCCACCAATTACCAATTGTAGGAGTTTTTTCGTACTCTAACGTACGATTTACCATCGTTGTTATTTCATTAACGGTAGTGCCAGAAAATCTTCCAACCATTACTTCCGGGTACCAGTCATTACCAGCCAACATGCCATATTTAGTATCACTCCATTTTGTTTCACTACCAGCAGGTCCTGCATTAAAAGCGTTTATTTGTTCGTGGTCGCCAACTAAAAGTACATACAATAAGTTTGGGTTTTGCGAATAATAGGTTTGAATGTAAGATAAAATACTAGCTTGTGTAGACCCAGTAACGGCAGAACTTACCATTTTTGTTGAAATTCCCTTTTGATTTTTCCAATTCACAAATGCTTGCATATTGTTTGTAAATGTTGGATGAGAGATGATTAACATGCTCCCAAATTCGTTTATAGGTGTGTATTGCACGCGGTTTAAACCCTTATTTGCTGAAGTTAAATTAATAAATTGGTTTTGTAAAAGTTCCGCCTCTTCATTAGAAGTAAATTCAGGATCTTCTAATTTTACTTTACTATTTCGGTTAGTAACATAAGTTATTTTTGCTACAATTGTTTGGTATACTCTAACAGTATTGCTCACAGGATTTACCTGCACAGGATAAAAACTTATGCTAGCTCCTTTTTGGTGTCTTAAATCGTAAGAGGAAGTTACTTCGCAAACTGTAGTTGGATAGAATTCGTTTTTTGAATAGGCACTGCCGAAGGTATATGGAACCGAATTTGGATCGATATTACGAGTTAAACTTCCTTTTGATGGGGCAACTGCGTAATTTGTAATCTCTTTAAATTGGCTTGAAATTATTTGAATATTAGGTTTTGCATTTGAAGGCAAAGCTATTGATACAGCATTGCGTAATACTTGTGGAAATCCTGCATTTAAAACTGGAACGCAATTTTGGTTATAAAGTTTATTGTAATTAGTGCCGTTTATGTTTACAACTTGTTGTTTTAATTCGCCAAATGTAAATTCAAGTGTTACTGAATTAGCATCAGATATTAATACTTTAACTCCATCTTTAGCAGTTAAAATTGTTGTGAAAAGTAATGATACAAGAAGTGAAAGTTTTTTCATAGTGAGAATTTTTTTATAATACTAAGTTAGTGAAATATTATCGAATTCGCAATAGTCCCTTGGGTATATTTTTAAGCGAAAGGTAATTTAAAGTAAAAAGTGACGTTATTCTTTAAGTGGCTTTAGTGGCTGAAGAATTATGAAGTACTTTTTTTTGATATTGGGAACAATCTTCTCAATGAGGTTTTATAGTCAGCTAGGCTCAAAGGAGAGATGGAAACTCCAAGTAGGTCATAGTTCCCTACTATCTTTCGAAAGAATTTCGTGTATTAACCTACGCTATGTTTCTCCTCGATTCAAATGGAGTAATTATGAGATGACAGAAGAAGATGAGAAGCAAGCAGAAAAATTTAAAAATGCTCGTTTTATGTCCGAATTAATTTATTTATACCCAATAAAGGTGTTATGTGTAGGCTTGAATATGCAACATAGGCTGGTTTATAAAAAACATTTTAGCTTAGATTTATATGGTGGTATAAAAATTTTTGCTGTTGGAAGTGATAAATTTTCAATTAATCATTTTACCAATACCAATGATATTTGGTATCTAAACTTTGGTATTCTCTGCCTGTTTGATTTAGGCATAATTTCGCCTTATGCTGATTTAAGTGGCGACGGTATTTTTACATTAGGTGCTGAATTTAACCTTCATAAGCTTTATAGAAAAACAAAGAAAAGGTATAATTTAAATAAGCCTAAAGTTAAATCCTAAAAATAGAGTTATAGTGGAGAACTGTATTTGATTAAGTTGGGTTGACTCAAAATGTTTTTGTGAAGGAATAAAAAGTCAGATTTTGTATTTTTAAACTATAAAATAGCCGAAGCTATTGCTTTTAAATTTCAAAAATTTCTATCGCTGTCCCAAATACTACTGCTGAAATTTTTTGAGAAAGTAAACGTGTAATAAGCTGTTACCCCAAAGTTAAATATCAGTAAATGAAAAAAAGTTGCAATTCTATACCCGCTCCAATAAGGAACGTTTTTTACGTTTAGTGCAATTAACCCGGATGGTAAACACAATGTAATAATTAAAGTAAGTACTAAAAGGGTTATAAACAATGTTTCAAACGATCGCAGTGGCCAATTTCTATATTTTCTATCTTTCTTAAAAAGATTACCCCATTGATGTATTAAATAATAATTACCATTTAAAGTTGGAGCAAACATAACGCAACATTCATTTTTGGTATTTTTTCCAAAAGCTTCAAGCGGCGCAAGTACTTTAAAACCTTCTAACTCTTTTCCAAATTTGGAATTCAAGTCTTTAATTTTTAAAATTGCTTCATACGGAAATTCAGCTTTAAAGTGTTGACTTTCAAGAAATCTTAGTCGATAAATTATAGCTAATTCTTTAATTTCGTTTAAGGTGTATAAATAATCTTGATCTACCTCATTATCATTTAACTTTTTAAAGGTATCGTTGTATAAAGTTAAATTATCAAGAATTTTTTTGTGCTTAAATAAATCATCGTTTAAAATTTGTTTGGCTTCTTGTAATAAGCCGTCGGCCACAGTGCGGCGTTTATCTTTTAATTTACTGAGCTCTTGATTAATGTTTATTTTTGAGAACATAGGTCATTTTTTTAGTACGGTATTATAGCAATGCCAACAGTGTAAGGTGTTATGCCACTTGGGCCTCTGCCTTCATTGAAAACTTCGCTGATGTAATAACAAGCGGTAAGGCAAATTTGTTCATAGCCAATTCTGAAATTTACGCCATATCTTAAATAATTAACATTTTTGATGTCGTAAATTCTAATTTTTCCATCATTATCTCTAATCGATCTAAAATCGTTTACAACATACCCAATTTTACCACCTAAATGTACTTTAAATTGCCTGTCGGTTTTAGTTCTAAATCTAAACTCCAAAGGAATTTCCAATATTTTTTGTGCAAATCTATTTAGTGTAACTGGCCTATTAAATGGCGTAAGTACTGTATTGAGTTGGGTGGTAATGCTATCTCTTACATAAGCAAAATCAACGTTACTGTGGAAATTATGGCTTAACAATCCTATTCCGTAGCCAAAACTAAACGACGATTTGCCAAAAGGTTTATCAAACATAAAGGCAAAATTAAAGCCAATGCTTCTCTCGTATTGTGGTTTTACATTTTCGGCAAGTCCCAAAAAACCCGTGTGATTAATTTCTAAAATTAATCTATCATGTGGATCTGACTTATAGTTTTTTAAATCGTAAATGCCTTTTGTTTTTTTCTTATCGCTTGGTTTTATGCTATCTTTTTTTGTTTGAGAAAAACTGGCTAAGGTTAAAACCAAGAAAAATATATTTAATGCAAAAGGTTTCACAGAAAATCAAATATAAGAAAAAAATAAACGCCACAATAATTTGTGGCGTTTAGATTTATTGTTTCTAACTGTTTTTTCTTATACAATTGGAGGAGGAGGAGGAATGTGTGTAAACAATGCTAAAAGCTCTGCCTGAGTATCTGCTGCTGCCCAATTTGCCATTCCTGCTTTCCAAACTAATGTTGCTTTTGTGAGTTGACCACTTGCTGCCATGGCTTGTAACTGTTGTAAATTAAATGGCCCCGCTTGAGCACCATTTACTACAACATGAAATTGAATGGTTGGCGGAGGAGGAGGAACATTACTGTTTTGTTGGTTCATGTTTTGATTATTAAACATGTTGGTCATCATATTACCCATACCCATACCAACGCCCATACCAACACCTGCGCCGCCTAAACCTTGATTTCTGGCAGCATCATCAATTGCATTAGCTGTATTAAATTGAGCTAACTTATTCATATCAATTACATTTAAGCGTGAGTAATTGAAAATTTCTTTTTTCAATTCTTCTGGCATGCTTACATTTTCAACCAAAAATTTAGTAATGGTTAACCCGTATTCTAAGAAATCGGTGTTTAATTTTTCTTGCCCTAATTTTGATAACTCATCTAGGTTTGCTGCAAACTTTTCTATTGGAATATTTCCTTCGCCAACGGCATCGCTAAATTTAGATACAATCATAGTTCTTAACTGCTCTGCAACTTCTGTGGTTGAATACGTTTCATTAGTTCCAGCAATTTCTTTAATAAATTTTCCGGCATCAGTAACTCTAAAAGAGAAATTACCAAAGCTACGTAACTCAATAAAACCAAAGCGCGCATCGCTTAATGTTATAGGGTTTTTTGTTCCCCATTTTTGATCAATAAATTGTTTAGTGCTTACATAAAATATATCTACTTTAAACGGACTATCAAAACCATACTTCCAACCTTTAAGTGTAGTTAGAATAGGCATATTTTGCGTGGTAAGTGTATGCATTCCTGGTAAAAACACATCAGCAATTTGTCCTTCGTTCATAAACACAGCAACTTGGCTTTCTCTTACCGTAAGCTTTGCACCTGTTTTTATTTCGTTTTGATAACGTGGAAATTTCCACACGATAGTGTCATTTGTATTATCAACCCATTCAATAATGTCGATAAATTCATTTCTTAGTTTGTCAAATAATCCCATTTTAGTTTTTTTAATGTAGAGTAAATTTAAGAGTTTTTTACAAATAAAAATAAAAACAAAAAATATTAAGAAATTATAACAAAACGAGGATTCGTCTTAGAGATAATCGCCTCTAGGTAAAATAGTTTGGTCTCGATACGTTTTTGCCTGTGTAATATTTCCAAGCAAAAACTACTCGACCTGACTTTTAAATCGGTGAAATTATTGATTTGGTATTACTTCACAACAATTTTTACCATTGGCATGGCTCTTATTCCATCTGGTGCTTGCACAAAAATATCTTCAATATAAATTCTATCGCCTTTTTTAAGTTTAGAAATTTCGCTTGATAAAATACCATTTAAATTATTTCCATTAACAGTGCTGCTTCCTGCCATTTTTCCGTTTTGAAAAATAGAAATTGTAAATTTTGAAACTTTAAACGGCACATTAAAATCAAAACCACTTAAATCAACACCAATACTACCAAGTGTTTTGGCTTCATTGCTTGTTACTTCTAAAGTTCCAAACACGCTTTTTCCTAATATGCGCATTGGAGGCGTTGGAAATTTTTTAACTCTGAATTTTTTTGGCGCACCCTGTGTTTTTGTTCTGTTTGCGGTTCTTTCGGCAACAAAAATTTCTGCTTCACCAGCTCCTGTTACTTTTGCTAGGTAGTTACCATTTCCACTATTTGTAAGTGTGATGCCACATCCCTTTCCAGTTACTACTAAATTAGTTGGGGCAACTCCTGCAGCGCTTATGCTTATTGGATTATCAACACCAACATACAATACATTCATTTTATCAGCACTTACGGCTACAGCGCTATTTGCAACTACGTATTCGTTTTTGTATTCGTAATATTCATACTTACCTAAACCATTTTTAAATTTAATCCAACCGTGCACTGTTTTATTTCCAGCAACACTGCTTGGTAACGAAATTTTGCCATTACCTTGTTCCATTGGCAAAACAATGGCTCCTGGGGCTAACTTGCCAGTGGCGGTATCCATATCTCCTAAAATAAACTCCATGTTATCCGGTTTAAATTCAGTACTGGTTGCGCTTAAAAAAACATCGGCAGTAAAGTTGCTCCCGCTTTGAACATAGTTGCTCACAGGCACTATTCGTGCTTGAAATGAATTAAACTTAATTGCTAGTTTTCCGCTTGCTGCTGCTAAGGTATTTACCATTTCAGCTTCAATGTTTCTAATATCGCTTTGTATTTTTGATAGGTTTGTAATTGTTGCTGCCAGAGGCATGTGATAAAAATTTTTAAACTCCCAATTCATTTTTTTTCCTTCTTTGTCAAAATTGTTGTCGTTTGGTGTAAATAACTTTATGCGCTCCCGTAATATTTTTGCGTCTTGCTCAGGGAGTTTTAATCCTTCTTTACTTTCCATGCTTGTAATTAAATCATTCAAATCTTTTGCCAAGCCATTCATTTTTGTTTTTAATTCGTTTGCGCTAAATTGCCCTGTTTTAGCCTCAGTATCCCCATCGCCTAATAAAAAATAAGTTGGTTTGTCGTAATCATCTAATCTATTCACATTTTTTAATTTCATAGTGTCTGCCCCAACTTTTGCTTCGGTGTACAATTGTACTTGTTGTTTTAAAATATCAATATAATCATAAGTTTTTTGTGTTAACTCTGTTACTTTAATTGCTTTTTGGTAGTAAGGTTTAACTTCAGGATGTCCGCTACTTTCAGCTTCTTTAAAGGCTTTTAGCGTTAACTTTGTATTGTTTGTAAAATTCCTATTTGTAGTTTCAATGTTTTCGTTAATGGTTACAAAGCCGTTTAGCACTTCTTTGCTAACATTTAGGGCTAGCAGGCACGTTAGTACTAGGTACATCATACCTATCATTTTTTGGCGAGGGGTTTCTTTTGCATGACTCATAATAAAATTATTTAGTGGTTATGCTTTCTATAAATTATTAGTTAAAAAAAGTTACAGACTTTATTTTTTTGAACATGTTGTAACTTTTTTGAATTTCTGCATTTCGCTCAATTTTTCACAATGGATTAAAATTTATTTTATCTTTATTTCATGTTAAAGAATTTATTTTGTTTTTCAATTACCATTTGCTGCCTTCAGTTAAATGCACAATATGTAATTAAAAAAACCAATTGGAACGATGCGGGCTATAAAGGAAACAAACCAGTTTATAATCAAACAGTAAACATTATGAATTTTGGTGGTAACAATACAAACTCTGCTGCAAATAATATTGCCTTAAATAATGCAATTGCAGCACTTAACAATAAAGGTGGTGTTGTGTTTTTTCCGAAAGGTGTTTATAGTTTTACAGGGCAAGTGAGTGTGGGGCGCGATAGCATAACTTTTAAAGGAGCTGGCTATGATAGTACTCAACTTAGATTTAATTTGAATGGCGTGCTCAATAATTGTATAAATGTATTTGGTTCTCAAATTAATGCAGATACCACAAGCTTTGTAAATAGTGGTATTAGAGATAGTTCTTCTGTAAATGTAATTAATACATCAACTTTTACAGTTGGCGATTGGGTGTATTTACAATGCACAGATAACAGTTTTATGGCAAGTAGTTGGGCTTATGGAAGTTTAGGGCAAATACTACAAATAAAAAGTATAGTGGGAAATAAAGTAACGTTTAATTCCCCTTTCAGATTTTATTACTCTAAAAGTTTGCAGCCGAAAATAAAAAAACTTATTCCTAAAAAAGCAATTGGTTTTGAGTGTATGGCAATTAACCGTTTAGATGCTACAACACAGCAAACATCATTAATTACATTTGATAGAGCTGTGCAGTGCTGGGTGCATGGGGTAGAGGGAGATTCAACAAATTATGCGCATATTGAGTTAAGTAGGTGTTCAAATATAGATGTTACTAATTCTTATTTTCATCACGCCTTTTCTTACGGCGGAAATGGAAGGGCATACGGTATTGCGCTTCAATACAGCTCTAACGAATGTAAAATTGAGAATAATATTTTTCAAAATTTACGTCACAGTGTGTTGTTTCAGGCCGGTGCTAATGGAAATGTGTGTGGTTACAATTATTCGTTTAATCCATTTTGGTCGCAGTTTCCGTTTCCTAATAATAGTGCTGGAGATATTGTGTTGCATGGCAATTACCCCTTTTCAAATTTGATTGAAGGCAATATAAATCAAAATACAGTGATTGATAATTCGCACGCAAAAAACGGACCCTTTAATACCTTTTTGCGAAACAGAAGCGAAAGTTATGGAATACTTATGAATTCAAGTCCTGCAACTGATAGTACTCAGCTCTTAGGTTTTGAAATTACTAATGCTACTTTAGGTTTGTATACTATTGTAGGCAATGGCAATGTTACTTTTGGAAATAATGTGAATGGCACTTTAAATCCAGCAAATACAAGTAATTTGGTAGATACAAGTTTGTATTATAATGGTAATAAACGTCCAAATTGTTTTAACGCTAATTTGCATTCTTGGCCAATACTAGGCACACCTCGTCCATACAACGTTGGTTCTAATGCCGCTAAAGATAGAGCTATGCTAAATAAATGGGCATCTTGCAATTGCGTTCAGGTAATTACAAATGCAAAAAAAGAGCAGGGTGATTTGAACGTCGTGAAAATTTCCCCAAACCCTGTGGCTGATAAATTATTAATTAACGCTAAAGAAAAAATTTCGGAAGTTTCTATTTATTCTTTTGACGGAAGATTGATTTTATCGATTAAAGAAAAAGATATAAAAGAGGTTAATACTGAAAGCTTAACAAGAGGTGTTTATTTAATTGGATTAAAAAGTAAAAATGGTATTGTAACTAAAAAGTTTGTGAAGGAATAATTCTAGCTAAGTCGTCAGGTTAATTCCTTTACTAAATCTTGCTTTGTGAAAATTCTTACAGGATACAACGCAGCCACAAAACCAATGAGCATTATGAGCGAAAAAATCCAAACAAAATCTTGCAATTGCAGTTCTATTGGGTAATATGGCACGACAGAATCATCCCCGTACTTTACTAAATGAAATTGAATTTGTAACCAACAAACAAAAAGCCCAAACACTAAACCAATTGCGGCACCTACTGATGTTATCAACATCCCTTCGCGCATAAAGATATTGCGGATGGTTTGTAAATCAGCACCCAAACTAAATAAGGTTTTAATATCTTTTTTCTTTTCAATAATAAGCATGGTTAAAGCGCCAATAATATTGAAAGTTGCTATAATTAGTATAAATGCAAGAATTATAAATGTGGCAAATTTTTCAGTTTCTAAAGTTTTAAATAACACATCGTTTAGTTGGTATCTGTTTTTTACAACAAAATCTTTCCCAAGTAATTCATTTAATTTTTTTTGAATTTCGCTTTGATTATAACCCTCATTACATTTAATTTCTAAGGCACTTATTTTGCTTGGCTCATCAAACAAAGCACGTGCGGTATTTATATTTACAAATGCAAATTGGTAATCTAACTCATCAGTTAGTGTAAAAATACCAGTGGGTGTGCAATAAATTTGATTTAAATTATCTTCGGGATTCAAACTGTTATTTTTTCCTTTAATTGGGCTAAAAACCGTTAGTTCAGAGCTAAGCTCACCAACCCCAATTTGTAACTGACTTGCAATTCCATTCCCTAAATAAATTGTATTTTTTTTTGAAGTGTCGCTCAAAGTGTAAGTGCCATCGTAAATTGCGCTATCTACTTTTGTAACTAAATTATAATTAAAGTCAATGCCCTTAATAGAAACCAAAGCTTGTCTATCATTATTTTTTAAAAGAGCTTTATCATTAAGTGTTTTACTTATAAACTTTACACCTTCCATCCCTTTAATTTTTGCAAGTGTAGATTCTGGCAACTCAAAAAATTTTCCTTTGGCAATTGTTATTTTAAAATCTGGTTCAAAGGCATTATATAGATTGGCTACTGTGCTAGTTAGCCCATTCAACGTACTCAGTATAATTATAAGTGCGGCTGCCGTAACTGCAATTGCTGAAATACTAATCCAACTAATAATATTAATGGCATTATTACTTTTTTTGGAAATTAAGTAACGTTTGGCTATGTAAAAAGAAAAATTCAGAAACTTATTTTTTTAGCAGTTCTTCAATCTTCATGGCATAATCAAGCGAGTCGTCTATAAAAAAAGTTAAATCAGGTACAACCCTTACTTGTTTACCAATTAGTAGACCAAGTTTTTTTCGGATTGGCGTTTTATTGGTTTCTACCAATTTAAAAATGGCGTCGCGTTTGTTGCCCATAATACTTAAGTAAACTTTTGCATAACCTAAATCGGGGCTTACACGCACCACAGTAACAGTAATAAAGCCACCACCAAAAAGGTTACGAGCTTCGCTTCTAAAAATTTCGGCTAATTCTTTTTGTATTAATTTGTTTACTTTTTGTTGTCTAACGCTATCCATACCGTAAAGGTAAACAGAAATTTTATTTTAACGCCTTACTTGCAGTATCTATTTATTTACTTAATATCTTTATATTTGTTTCTTTAATAATTATGAGAATTGATAGGGTTTTAAGAAGAAAATTATTTGGATTATTGCATCCTGGAAACAATGTGGAGTGCACCTATTGTGGCAAAACATATAGTGAGTTTATGCCAGAGGGGGTTAAGTCTCCAGCTTTTATTAAGTATAAAGTTGCTGGTGGTGGCTACAAAAAAAATAATTATTGCCCAAACTGTTACTCTGTTGATAGATCGCGTTTGCTAAAATTGTTTTTTGAATTAAGAACCAAGGTTTACAATCAAGAAACGAATTTGCTTCACATATCGCCAAATAAAGAAATTGCTAATGCCTTAATAGCGCCAACAATTAAACAAACAGTTGGAACTATTGAGCCAGAAATGTATATGGAGTATAAGCCCGTATACATGGATATACAAGATATTAAAGTTGCTGATAATACATTTGATGTTGTGGTTTGTTGCCATGTTATAGAACATGTGGATGATGCGCCAAAAGCCATGCGTGAGATACATAGGGTTTTAAAGAAGGGTGGATTTGCAGTGTTGCAAGTACCTTTGGCAATTAATTTAGATAAAACAATTGAAGATTTAACTCTAAAAACAGATAAAGAACGTAAACTAAAATTCGGCCAAACAGACCACGTGCGTTTGTTCGGATTGGATTATTTTGAAAAATTAACCCAAGCAGGTTTTAGAGTGGATAGAGACAATCCGTTTACTAATAAATGGATTGAAGAACGCTTGCTAAAGCGATATGCCTTAGATCCAATTGAAGACGTAATTGTTTGCCATAAAGATTAATAATGAAATTATTTACTGCCTTTAAATATGTAAAGGGCTACGAAAAGTATGCCGTGTTAAATATTATTTTCAATATTTTTTACGCACTTTTTTCTGTTATTTCACTAACATTGGTTTTGCCATTTTTAAATTTATTAGGAAAATCCAATCAAGATTTAATAGAATTTTCAAGCAAACCAGAGCCTACTTTCTCCATTTCAAAAATTACAAGTTATGTGTTTCAAAAGTTCGATTATGAAGTTACCCAACTTATTTTTTTTAATGGAACAGATGAGGCTAGTATTAAAACTGGAAAATTAAAAGCACTTCTTTTTATTTGTTTTTTAGTTTTTTTTGCCACGTTTTTAAAAAACTTGTTTAGGTACTTAGCAATGTTTTTTATTGCTCCAATCCGTATTGGCGTTGTTAACCAGCTTAGGAATAAATTGCACGAAAAAACATTACAACTCCCATTAAGTTATTTTAACGACGAAAAGAAAGGAGATTTAATGAGCAGAATTACTAATGATGTTATTGAAATTGAATTTGGAATTATGACCAATTTAGAAATTCTTTTTCGTGAGCCACTTACCATTATTCTTTTATTTATATCGCTCATTAGTATTAGTGCAAAACTTACCTTATTAGTTATTGTGTTACTGCCATTAGCAGCTTTGTTTATTGTATTCTTAAATAAAAGTTTAAAAAAATCATCCTTAAAAAGTAAAACTATTTTAGGTAGTTTGTATGCCTTAATTGAAGAAACCTTGCATGGAACAAAAGTGATAAAGGCCTTTAGTGGCGAGTTATTTTTACAGAAAAAATTTGAAAACGTAAACAAACAATTTTATAACGAGAGTTTAAAACTCTATCGTAAAACAGATTTAAATAGCCCTTTAACTGAAACTATTGTAATTTTAATTTTGATGGTGATTTTGTATTTAGGTGGCACCATGGTTGTAAATGGAACAGATGGGTTAACAAGCGAAACATTCATTATGTATTTTATTGCAGCTTCGCAATTAATTCCCCCAATAAAACAAATTACAGTTGCTTATGGCTTTGTACAACGTGGTGTGGCAAGCGAAGAGCGCATAAATAAAATTTTATTGGCAGATAATGTGATACACGAATCAGAAAATCCTTTGACAATTCAGAAGTTTAAAAATTCGGTAGAATATAAAAATGTAAGTTTTAAGTACATTAAAGGCGACGAAGGTTATGTTTTAAAAAACATTAATTTATTGGTTGAAAAAGGAAAAACGATAGCGCTTGTAGGTCAAAGTGGTAGCGGAAAAACAACCTTGGCAGATATGCTACCCCGCTTTTATGATTGTGATAATGGCGAAATTTTAATTGACAATTTGAATATAAAAAATGCGAGTTTAAAAAGTTTAAGAAATCAAATTGGAGTTGTAACCCAAGAAAGTATTTTGTTTAATGATACGGTGTTTAATAACATCGTTTTTGGTTTGCAAAACGTAAGTCTGGCGCAGGTTACCGAGGCTGCAAAAATTGCAAACGCTCACGAGTTTATTGAGAAATTGCCAAATGGTTATGAAACCAATATTGGTGATAGAGGAAGTAAATTAAGCGGGGGGCAGAAACAACGCTTAAGCATTGCGCGTGCTATTTTGCGTAACCCTGAAATTTTAATTTTAGATGAAGCCACAAGTGCTTTAGATACCGAAAGTGAAAAATTGGTGCAAGAAGCCTTAACCAACTTAATGAAAAACCGCACCAGTATTGTTATAGCGCATCGCTTAAGTACAATTGCAAATGCCGATGAAATTATTGTAATGCAACAAGGTGAAATTATTGAGCGTGGTACACACCAACAACTTTATAATCAAAATGGTACTTACAAAAGGTTATGTGAGATGCAGAGTTTTAAGTAGGGGAATTACGAATCTTATTTAAATTAATTTATAGTTTATCAATAAAGGTTTATTGTAAAAACGTATTCATTAAATTATTATCCTTTGAACTTATACATTTTTTCAGCCATTTTTATAGCCTCATAAAGATTTATGATACCACCGTTTTTACCAAGTTCGCTAAATTTTACGAGTTCATCTTTTGTTCCAGGTTTAATTACCTTTTCTTTTTTGAAATCTTTTATACTACTTTTTATTAAAATCTTTTTTATTTGTTGCGGCGTAAGTTGTGGGTAGTATGATTTTAATACTGCTGCAACACCTGCTGCAACAGGACAAGCCATACTGGTTCCGCTTGCATCTTTATACTCGTTGTTTGGTGTAGTGCTGTATATATCTACTCCAGGCGAAAAAATATCAACCGTTTTTTTACCATAGTTAGTAAAGTCTGCGGGCATATCAGCACCTGGTTTCCAACTCAGTGCGCCCACATCCATAAAGTTTGAGGCTGCTTTACCATCTGCATAAATTTTTGATGGGTAATGAATTTCTTTATCAATGTCTAAATGGCTATTTCCTGCGGCGTGCATTAATAGAACACCTTTGCTCTCGGCGTATTTTACAGCATCATCAACAACCTTTTTATCAGAGCTAAATGCTTTTCCAAAACTCATGTTGATTATTTTTGCTCCGTTATCTACGGCGTATCTAATAGAGTTTGCAATGTCTTTATCGCGTTCATCGCCTCCGGGTACGCAGCGTATTGCCATAATTTTCACATCCGCAGCAACGCCATTCATGCCAATGCCGTTGTTACGCGCCGCAGCAATAATACCAGCTACGTGTGTTCCATGAAAACTATTAGGTCCGTTACAATCATTATTCCCATAAATTCTTTCACTCGAATTTTCGTAGTTGTCGCCAACAATTTTACGAGAATCGAATTCAAGATTTAAGCCGCATTCAACGAGTGTTTTGATTTGGTCGTAACCTTCGCCAATATTTTTAATTGCCTCATCAAGCGTGGCATCTCCTTTTAGCATCGTAGATGCGATTGCTTTCATTTGTTTCTCTTGTTTGTCAGTAGCTTCAAATGCGCTAAGTTGTTCTGCTTTCACTGAAGTTACATTTTGTTTTGCCTTAACCTTTGTGTTTAAATTGGTTAAGCCATCTATCATATACTTGTATTGGTTGTATGCTCCTTCGTATTTATCTTTTTCTTCGGTATATGTTTTTTTTACTTTTTCATAAAGTTCAAATTCTTTTTTATCCTCTTTAGATGTAAAATCGTTTACCGTTTTCCCATCGTATTTTGGTTTCAATTTTCTCAAAATACGCGTAACTTCAAGGTTATCACCAACTACATTTTTGCCATCTGCACCACCAATAAAATTCCAACCATGTATGTCGTCAATATATCCATTTTTATCATCATCAATACCATTTCCTGCAATTTCGCCTGAGTTTGTCCACATAACACTTTTTAAATCTTCGTGGTTATAATCTACGCCACTATCAATTACTCCTACAATAACGGTAGTAGATTGTTTATTTTTTAAGATTTCGTTATAGGCCTTATCGGCGCTTACACCGTTTACTTTGTCATTTGTGGGGTCGAGGTTAAACCAATTATCGGGGCGTTTGCTTGTTTGTGCATTAGAGATTAAAAATGAAAGGCAAGCAACTGTTAAAAGTATTTTTTTCATTATATATTTTATTTAAAACAAATTTTAATAATTATTTTCTTTAAAAAAAACCGCTTAACACAATATTATTTTGGAATAGTGGTAATTAACTAATATTAGCTTTTAGAACGCTGATAACGCAGATTTTTATGATTTTATATTGATTTATTTTTTAATACTCTTTCTATAAATTTCTCGCTAGGCAACAAACTTTGTTGTATGCGTTTAGCATAGCGTATACTCGCTAAAATTTCTTTTTGTTTTTCATCTACAATTTCTTTTTGCTCCTCAACAATTTGTTTTTGATGCTCGATTAATTTTTTTTGTTTGTTGGTAACTCTAAAGCGATTTACCATAAATAATGCAAATAAGCCAACTAATGCCAAGCCCCAGTATAGGTAATTACGCTGTGTTTTTTCTCGTTGTATTTTTATTGTGGTCAATTTTTTTTCTTCAGCAACTCTTACGCTATCTGCAGCAGCTTTTTTTTCGTATTCGTATTTTAGTTGAGATTTTATTGAGGCTTTTCGGTTTTCTTGGTTTGAAATACTATCGCGCATTTTAAAATAAAGTTCCGTATAGGTTAGTGCAAGTTTAGGGTTGTTTTTTTCTTTATAGATGTTGGTTAGGTTTAATGCGGCATTCTGAATATTTTCAGGATAGCCTAACGATTCGCTTATTTGGAGGCTTTTGGTAGAATATTTTAGAGCTTCAGAATAATTTTTTTGCAAATAATAAATTAAACCTAGTTTGTTAAATGCTGATGCAATTCCTTTTTTGTTTTCGAGAACGGTATATTTATCGAGGCTAATTTGGTAGTAGTGCAATGCGCTATCCAACTTTTTTTTAGTTAAGTAAATATTTCCGATTTGTAAATTGGTTTGTGCTTGATGTGCTTTATTACCTGTGTTTTCAGTAATTTTCAAGCTTTTGTTGTAAAATTCTAAGGCTTGGGTTAAATTTTGTTGTTTTTTGTATATAGATGCAATACTGTTGTATTGTTGGGCAATTCCATTTTTGTCGCCCATAAGTGTAAATATTTTTAAGCTTTTGGTAAAAAGTTCTAATGCTTTAGCTTCTTGATTTTGGTTTTCATAAATTACTCCAATATTGTTTAAAATACTTGCAATTCCTAGCTTATCACCAACTTCTTCTCGCACACTTAAGCATTTATAAAAATACTCTAACGCTTTAGGGAGATTTCCCTGGTTGCGATAAACTGCGCCAATATTGTTGTAGCTATATGAAACGCCTTCTTTATCTCCAATTTCCTCTTGTAACGTTGCACTTTTGGTGAAGTAGGAGAGTGCTATGTTTATCTCGCCATTGTTAAGGTATACAGCTCCAATGTTATTAAAGGTAGTGGTCATATCTTTTTTTTGACCAATCTGTTCTTGAATTTTTAGTGCGGTGTTAAAGTTATCAAGTGCATTTTTTGTATCGCCTTTGTTTAAGTAGGTGAAACCGATTTGATTAATTGCGAATGCATAATGCTTTAAAAAAGTTTTTCTTAATGGATTTTCAGTACCTATGTTTTTTTTAGAAATGGTTAACAATTCATTGGTGTAAGCTTGAGCTCTGTCTTCGGGCAACTTATCTATTAATTTGCTCAATAAAGTACACTTTGTAGTATCGTGTTTTACCAACGGTAAAAGTTTTTCTAACGAGTCTATAGTTCTGTCTTGTGCGAGAAATTTACTGTTAAATGCAATCAAAGATAGTAGGCTTACAATTTTTATAAGGGTTTTCACTTTTGTTTTTTTAAATTTTTTGTAATGTATTTTTCTGTCGGGAGTAAACTCTGTTGTAATCGTTTGGCGTAACGTATACTGGCTAAAATCTCATTCTGTTTTTCTTCGAGTTCCTTATTTTGTAGAACTATTTTTTTTGTAGCTTTTGAATTTTTTTTAAATGCAAGGATAGAAATTGTAAGACATAGTGAGATAAGGGTAAGTATTATGAATAAAAGATTGTTTTGTTTTTTACTAAATATTATTTGATCGTTTTGTTTAGCAAGGGTTGTTTCCTTTAGGTAAAGGTCGTATTTAAAAATACTGTTATCCATTTTTATAACTGAATTTCTGCTCGTAAGTGAGTCGTTGCAGAGTTTGTGCTTTTCTAAATAGACAAACGCGCTATCGTATATTTTGGTTTTGTAATAAGCATTTGATAGTATTTGTAAGCAGGTATTTTGATTTTGCAATAAGTTTAATTCTTTTGAAATTGCTAGTGATTTTTTTGCAAAGAATAAGCAGGAATCGTATTTTTTTTCCTCCATGTAAATTTGTGATAATACACCGTAAGTATTGCAAATGCCATGATTTAGCTGAATAGAGTTGTAATATAGTAATGAGTTGATAGCATAGTCTTTAGCCAAATTAGTTTTCTTTCTCCCTAATTCTATTTCGGCTAAACCAAGTGTGGAGTTTGCTAACTCAGAAATATGATTATTTGATTTAAAAAGTTGTATAGATTGTTTTAAGTAATAGCTGGCACTATCAAAATTTTTCAAATCGTTATAAGTAATTGCAATGGAAACGAGATTGCGCGCAAACATATAATCATCGTTTGTGTTTTTGTAATACGCCTTTGAAAGGTGATGGTGCTGAAGTGATTTTTTAAAATTTTTTTGTCGCGAAAAGAGGTTCCCTAAAAGCAAATTAGCTTGACTAATATTTTTTTGGTTGTTCGATTGTTCTGCATATTCTTTGTATTCAAGGGCGTAAGTCAAGGCTAGGTCGTAAAATTCTTTATAAAATAAGCTGTTAATTAAACCAATATAGGCTCTGTTTATGCCATTTTTAAAGTCTATCTCTTTTGCGTTAATTAAGGCTTCTCTATAAAATTGTATATGCGCATTGGATGTGTATTGGTTAACAAGCCTCGCATTTTTTAGTAATATATTTATAGCATTTGTATCTATTTCAGTATTAGGGTCGGGTTTATTCCCATTTAACGCTTGCGCATTTGTAGCAATTATAACTAATAAAATAAAAAGTATTTTAATTATTATTTTTAGCATTATTTATTTAAGTGTTTTTTTAAACTATAATTTGAAGGGAGTAAGCTTTGTTGTATACGTTTTGCATAGCGTATACTATCTAAAATTTCTTTTTGCTTTTCATCTACAATTGCTTTTTGATGTTCAACAATTTGTTTCTGCTCCTCTATTAATTTTTTCTGCTTGTTGGCCACAGTAAAGCGATTTGCCATAAAAAGAGCAAATAAGCCAACTAATGCCAAGCCCCAGTATAGGTAATTACGCTGTGTTTTTTCTTGTTGTATTTTTATTGTGGTCAATTTTTTTTCTTCGGCAACTCTAACGCTATCAGCAGCAGCTTTTTTTTCATATTCGTATTTTAAGAGCGATTGTAGACTTGATTTTTGAAGTTCTTTGTTTTGTAAACTATCCCTTGTACTAATAAATTGTTCGTAGTTTTTAATGGCTTCGTTGTAATTCCCAAATTTTTTATTTGCCTCATATAAAATGAAACTCGATTCTTTAATTCCTTTGAGGTAATTAATTTCTTCTGCAATAGTTTTGGCTCGTTGACAATATTTAATCGCCATTTCTAAATTATTTGTGGTAATTTTTATTTCAGCAATTGCATTAAGCGTGGCTACTAATCCTTTTTTATCTTCTATATCTTCTTTAATTGTTAAGGCCTTTTGTAAATAAACTTCTGCTTTCTGTAAACTATCAATTGATGCATAATGTTTTCCGAGCGTATTAAAATTATCTGAAACGCCAGCTAAATCATTCAATTTCTCTCTTAGTTCATTACTGCGTAACAAATATTCAATAGCTATTTTAGAATTTTTTTTATAAAAATTAATTGTGCCTATATTGGCATAAATTAATGCAATCCCTTGATTATAATTTGCTTTTTGGTATACATTCAAACATTCACGGTAAATTTCTTCGGCTTTGGTATAATCTTTTTGATAATAATAAATTGAAGCCAAGTTACTGTATGATGCGCCAAGCCCTTGAAAATCGTTTAATTTGGATTGAATTTTAATTGCCTTTAAAATCATTTCAATGGAGAGGGATGTGTTTCCGAGTATGCCGTAAACAATAGACAGGTCGTTGTAACAGTAGGATTCTACATTTTTATATTCTATTGATTCGCATAGCTTTAAACATAGGTTGTATTGGATGATAGCATTGTTGTACACGTTAAATTTCTTGTAACAATACGCTTTATTGTACATAGAGAATGCTGCATCTTTAAATCTTTTAATTTTGTTGTTCAGGTTGATAGCTAAATCAAAGTGGTTTATTGAACTATCAAGCACGCCTTCGTTTTGATAAAGGAAGCCTAAGTTGTTATAACAGTCAGCCGTTATATCGTGCTGATTTAGAATTATTGCCTTTTTTGATAAACTATCCCATTTTGAAATACGATAAACTTCTAACATTTCAGCTAACATTTTCTCGCATCTAAGCTTTGTTGTATCGTTTTTGGTTGTTTGTAGTATATAGTTAAGCGAGTCGAGACTTTTATTTTGACCCATTAATGGAAAGCTGATAACGTAAATTATTATGATTATAAGTGATTTCAATTTTGTTATTATTTAGCGCGCTGATAACGCTGATTTTTATGATTTGCTTATGATTTTTTATGGTTTAAATGACTTCAATTTTATTGTTTTATAGCTCGCTCATGACAACGATTTTTATGATTTAGTTATGATACATTTTTTAATACTCTTTCAATAAATTTATCAGTTGGTAGTAGGCTTTGTTGTATGCGTTTTGCATAGTGTATACTATCCAAAATCTCTTTTTGCTTTTCATCTACTATTTCTTTTTGTGTTTCAACTATTTTCTTTTGTTGTTCAATTAATTTTTTTTGCTTGTTAGTTATTCTAAAGCGGTTTACCATAAATAGTGCAAATAAGCCAACCAGGCCCAAACCTCCATAAAGGTAATAACGTTGTACTTTTTCTTGTTGTAATTTTATTGTAGTTAATTTTTTTTCTTCGACAACTAATACGCTATCTGCAGCGGCTTTTTTATCATATTCATATTGTAGTTGCGATTTTATGGAAGCTTTTCGAGTTTCTTGGTTTGAAAGACTATCTCGCATTTGTATCGAAAGTTCGAAATTTTGTAAAGCTAATTTAAAGTTGCCTGTTTTCTTATACATTTCATACAAGCCATTGGATGCAAACTTAATACAAGAAGCATCGCCTATATTTTTGCTTAAACTTAAACTTTTATTCATCAAGGAAATAGCCTCCTTAGTTCTATTTAGCTTAAAATAAATATTTGCAACATTGTGGCAAGAAATAGGAATACCTTTCGTGTCATTAATAGACTCTCTTAATTTTAGCGATTTTAAAGCGAATTCAAGCGCTTTTGGTAAATCTCCTTTGTCCTTATAAAGAAATCCTATGTTATTCAAGGTAAGAGCAATACCGGCTTCATTTTTTAATTCTTCGTAAATTTTAAGACTCTCATTAAAATTAACAAATGCTTTGTCAAATTCTTTATTTTTTCGATTCATAAAGGCAATATTGTTATATGCGGTCGCCATCCCTGACTTATTTCCAATTTCGGTATAAATTTTTAAACCTCTTATGTAATAATTCAATGTTGTTTTACTATTTCCTTGACTTTCGTAAATCATGCCTATATTAATTAATGTTGTTGCAACACCATTTAAGTCTTTAATTTGCTCATAAATTTTTAAACTTTTCGAAAAGTAATTTAAGGCGCTTTTTAAATTGCCTTGGAAATTATATATGTAACCTAAGTTGTTTAAAGCGTACGCAGAGTTTTCTAGATTATTTATTTGGACAGAAATATTCAGGGCGAAAGAATAATTCGAAATTGCTTTTTCAAAATTATTTTGGCTTTGATAATAGACACCACTATTAAGCAGCGACTCACAATAATAATTCTGATAAAGTTTGTATTCTGGAGCTGATTTTGAAGTTAAGCTAATTGCTTTTTTACAAATAGTTTCAATTTGTATATTGTATTCTTGCATTTCTTCCTCAGGTACGTTCTCCATTAGCGCATTTAAAATAAAGCATTTAAGTGTATCGTTTTTTGCGAACTTTAGCTCTAGTTTAAGAGAATCAACAGTTCTATCTTGCCCCATTATTGGAACGCTGATAACGCATATTAGTATGATTACAATTGATTTCAATTTTTTTGAACGCTGATGACGCTGATTTTTATGATTTTGTTATGATTTATTTTTTAATACCCTATCTATAAATTTTTCAGTTGGCAACAAACTCTGCTGAATGCGCTTGGCGTAATGTATGCTGTCAATTATTTCTTTTTGCCTATTGGCCAGTTCAATTGATTTTTTCTCAACAATACTTTTTTGTTTTTCAATCTCTATGTTTTTTTGATTTAATAGCTTTCTTGAAGTTACCACTTTGTAAATGGTGTAACACCCAACTATTATTAGTACTAAAGAAATAAAAACAACAAGCAATAAAACCCTATTTACCTTTTTATCAACCTCACGCTGCGAATTAAGCAATAAAATTTCTTTCGCCTTTTGGTTATTATCATACTTAGCTTCAAGTTCATTAATATTGTTATTGTTTTTTATATTAAACAAAGAATCTTTAGTTTGCACGTGTAGTTTATAAAAAACCAAAGCCTCGGTTGACTTATTGGCACTTTGATAAATATTAGATTTGAGTAAATAAATATCTGCCAGGGTTTGAGAAATGTTGTTTTTTAAACTATAATTTATAGCGCTGTCAATATAGTTTATGGCCACAATAGGTTGATTTAATTGGTAATAACAACTTGCTAAATTTTGATTTACTTTTATTAAGCCAGGTAAGTCGTAATCTTTTTTAAGTAATAATTTTGCCTTGTTGTAATTAAAAATTGCTTGTTTGTAATCTTTCGTGTCAAAGTAATATTCTCCCATACCAAATAAACTCCATCTCTTTCCAATTTTGTCATCTAAGCTGTCGGCTACAACTAAAGCACGTTCCAATGTTTCTTTGGCTCTAACATGTTGATTTAATTTTAGGTAGCAGGCAGCAATTCGTTTCAGCAATAGTGCCCATATTTTTTTATTTTTTAAAGAAATTTTATGGGCTTTTAACGTATAATCAAGCGATTTTTTGTAATCTGGGTTTGGCTTTTCGTAAAATGCCAGGCCGGTGTAGCTGTATGAAGTGGCCATCAACCGTAAGTTTTTAGCTTTCTCTGCCAATTCTGTTGCCTCAATAAAATTTTCGATTGCAAACTCATAGTTACCCATAGTGTAATATGTAAAGCCTAAAATGTTTTTTGTTAAACAAATCATTGTATCATTTCTAATGGCTTTAAATAAATAAATTGCTCTTTTACAATGCGTTTTTGCGCTATCGTAAAGGCTCGATTCCATTGCTACTTGAGCTAATAAACACTGCTCATAACTCTCTACATAATTGTTATTATACTTTTTTAAGTTTAAATTTATTGCTTTGTTCAGGGTTAGAGCACTATCGTAGCTATCAGTAGAAGCAAATTTTAAAATAAACTTTTTGCATAGATTTATTTTTTGTTCTGGGCTAAGTGATTGGTTGTTACAAATACGAGTTGCACTATCAATTTCGGCAAACTGCGAAAAAAGTAATGAAGGAATTAGAAAAAAAAGTATTTTTAGGCCGTTAATCACGCTTAAATATAAAATTAAAATTTTACAAACCGAACTTTTACCAATCTTTGATTTATAAACAAAATAATAGGCTTGGTATGACATTTTGCCATATTTGTAGATTTTATTTAAAAAAATTTAGAATTCTATCGAGTGGTGCATTGCTATTTTTTTGAATTAATCATTTATTTTTCAAAAAATTTTGGTAATCTAAAAAATCTCACTAAATTTGCACCCCTTATTTAAGGAAAATACTAAAAATTAAGTAAAAAAGTGGACGCATTAAGTTATAAAACAAAGTTTGCAACCAAGGCTGGTTCTAATAAAGAATGGTTATTGGTAGATGCTGAAAATGAAGTTGTAGGCCGTTTAGCTTCAAAAATTGCTATGTTATTACGTGGCAAACATTTAACAAGTTATACACCACATTCAGATTCTGGAAGTAATGTTATCGTTATTAACGCCGAAAAAGTGCGTTTTACTGGTAAAAAATTAAACGAAAAAGAATATATACGTTATACTGGGTATCCAGGAGGTCAACGTTTTGCTAGCCCAAAACAATTATTAGCTACAAAACCTGAGGAAATTTTGTTACATGCCGTTCATGGTATGTTACCAAAAGGTCGTTTAGGAAGAACCTATAACACAAACATACGCGTATTTGCAGGTACAAATCATGGTATGGATGCTCAACAACCTAAAAAAGTAGATTTAAGCAAAATTAAATAATAAGTAAATGGAAGTAACAAACACATCTGGTCGCCGTAAAACTTCAGTAGCACGTGCTTATGTAACTAAAGGCAGTGGTAAAATTGAAGTGAATGGTAGAGATTATAAAGAATATTTCAAAACCCCAACTTTGCATTATTATGTAGTACAATCGTTAACCGTATCTAATGCGTTAAATGAGTACGATGTAAAAGTAAATGTAAAAGGTGGTGGAACAACTGGGCAAGCACAAGCTATTCGTTTAGCTATTGCGAAAGCTCTAGTTGAAAATAATGCAGAACTAAAACCGGCTTTAAGAGCAGAAGGTTTAGTTACCCGCGACCCACGCATGGTAGAGCGTAAAAAATTCGGTCAAAAGAAAGCCCGTGCACGTTTCCAATTCAGCAAACGTTAATAGATTTAATAATAAGGATTATAAAAAGATATGTCAACAAGAACATCATTTAACGAATTACTTGAAACAGGTGCTCACTTTGGTCACCTTAAAAGCAAATGGAACCCTGCAATGGCTCCGTATATTTACGCTGAAAAAAACGGAATACACATTATTGATTTAAACAAAACTGTAGCTAAAATCGATGAAGCTGCAAATGCAATTAAACAAATTGCACGTAGTGGACGTAAAATTTTATTTGTTGCAACCAAAAAACAAGCAAAAGATATTGTCGCCGAAAAAACAAAAGCAGTTGGTATGCCTTATGTTACTGAGCGTTGGCCTGGTGGTATGTTAACTAACTTTGCTACAATCCGTAAATCAGTTCGTCGCATGAGTCAAATCGACAAAATGGCAACTGATGGAACTTTCCAAAATATTTCAAAACGCGAACGTTTACAAATTTCACGCGAACGCGAAAAATTAGAAATTAACTTTGGTTCAATCTCAGATTTATCTCGTTTGCCAGCAGCCTTGTTTATTGTTGATATTACTAAAGAACACATTGCTGTTGCTGAAGCTAAGCGTTTAAATATCCCAACTTTTGCAATTGTTGATACAAATTCAAACCCAAATGTTGTTGATTATGTAATCCCTGCAAACGATGATGCTTCAACCTCTGTTGCTTACATTATTGAATTAATGTGTGGTGCAATACGTGAAGGTTTAAGCGATCGTAAAATGGATAAAGAAGCTGGATTAACTGAAGAACAAGATACTAAAGAAGCAAGCGCTAACGAAGCAGCTGAATTGGCTGAAGGTATTAAAGTTAAAGGTAAAGTAGATGATGCTGAAGGTGGCGCTAAAAAACCACGTCGCAAAACTACGACTGCAAGAAAATAATAAAAACTCAAATTATTAAAACGCGGTCATTCTGGTAACAGGTTGACCGTTTTTTTTAGAGAAAAAATAACAGAAACATAATGACGTAGTTTATTTTGAATATCAAAAATTAATACTTTTAAATCTTTAAATCACAAATCTTAAATAAAAATAAAATGGCAATAACAGCAGCAGATGTAAACAAACTTCGCCAACAAACAGGCGCAGGTATGATGGATTGTAAAAAAGCATTAGAAGAAACTAATGGTAATTTTGATGAAGCGGTAGACTTTTTACGCAAAAAAGGCGCAAAAGTAGCAGCAAATCGTCAAGATAGAGACGCTAAAGAAGGTGTAGTATTAGCAAAAACAACAGCTGATAACAAAGTTGGAGTGGTTGTAAGTGTAAACTGCGAAACAGATTTCGTAGCTAAAAACGCTGATTTTATTGCGTTTGCTGAATCGATTACCGCATTAGCTTTAGAAAAACAACCAGAAAATGTTGATGCTTTAAAAGCTTTACCTTACAACAACGAAATTACAGTTGCAGATAAATTTATGGAACAAGTAGCTAAAATTGGAGAAAAAATCGATATTGGTTTTTATAGCCTTGTTAACGCTGAAAATGTTATTGGTTACGTTCACCCAGGAAACAGGTTAGCTGTTACTGTTGGTTTTAATAAAAACGTAAGTGGCGAAGTTGCAAAAAATATTGCTATGCAAGCCGCAGCTATGGCGCCAGTAGCTTTGGATAAAGATGATGTTGATTCAGCAATAATTAACCGCGAATTAGAAATCGCAAAAGAAACCACGCGTGCCGAAGGTAAACCAGAAGATATGGTAGAAAAAATTGCACAAGGTAAATTAAACAAATTCTTTAAAGAAAATACATTATTGAATCAAGATTATTTTATTGATAATAAACTTAGCGTACGTCAGTACTTGCAAAGTGTTGAAAAAGATTTAAACATCACATCTTTCAAACGTTTCTCTTTATCATAATTAATTTAATCCCCTCTTTTTTAAGAGGGGATTTTTTTTGAACTTATTGCCCTACCAAAAAAATTATAACTTAATGAAATATAAACGCATACTTTTAAAACTTTCTGGCGAAGCACTTATTGGCGAAAAAGGCTTTGGTATTGATCAAACGCGCCTAATGGAATACGCACTCGAGATTAAATCTGTTTACGATGCTGGCTGCCAAGTAGCAATAGTGATTGGTGGCGGTAATATTTTTAGAGGCATTCAGGCAGAAAAAGGTGGCATGGATAGGGTGCATGGCGATTATATGGGTATGCTTGCCACCGTTATTAACAGTATGGCTATACAAAGCGCTTTAGAGGGTTTAGGTGTTCAAACGCGTTTACAAAGCGCAATTAAAATGGAGCAAATTTGTGAACCATTTATTCGTAGAAAAGCAGTGCGTCATTTAGAAAAAGGAAGAGTAGTAATTTTTGGCGCAGGTACCGGAAACCCCTATTTTACAACAGACACAGCAGCAACCTTACGCGCAATTGAAATAGAAGCTAATGTTATTTTAAAAGGCACACGTGTTGATGGGATTTATACAGCCGACCCAGAAAAAGATAAAATGGCAACAAAATACGAAACCATAAAATTTGAAGAAGTTTATGCAAAAGGCCTTGAAGTAATGGATTTAACAGCCTTTACACTTTGCAAAGAAAACAAATTACCAATTATTGTTTTTGATATGAATAAGAAAGATAATCTTATCAATTTGGTAAACGGTAATAAAGTTGGCACTTTGGTTGAAGTATAATTTACTATGACTTTTTTAAAACGATTAAAATTTTACGGCATCGGCTTCGGTATGGGGCTGTTGATTATTTATGCCATGTTTGGAACGCGCAGTTGTATTACTCCTAACGAACATAAAATGCAAGAACTTGTTTTTCAACCATTTGTTTTAAGTGAAAAAGCTGCTTGTAAGCTAAAATGTATGGTTAAAAATATTCCTTTGCTAAAAATTGAGATGCGACATTTTGAGGTCAACTATGATTTAAGTAATGTGCACAAAGAGCCGTTTGGTGAATATTTTATTCAACCTAAAAAAGAATTTGCCGATAAATATAAATTTCAATTTATTGTTGAAGATAGAGATACAATAACAGGAATTAACGATTTTAACGTTGTGCTAAGCCCAACTTGCACATGCAACTAGAAAATTTGTATACACCTGAGTACTTTATGCGCGAGGCTTTAAAAGAAGCCAAAAAAGCATTTGATAAAGATGAAGTACCTGTAGGAGCTATAATTGTAACTAATACAAACCAAATAATTGCCCGTTGTCATAATTTAACGCAAGCATTAAATGATGTTACAGCACATGCCGAAATGCAGGCCATTACGAGCGCAGCCAATGGAATAGGGGGGAAGTACTTAATAGATTGTACCTTGTATGTTACTTTAGAACCTTGTGTAATGTGCGCCGGAGCGCTTAATTGGAGTCAAATTAGTGCCGTTGTTTTTGGTGCATCCGATAATAAAAAAGGTTTTTCGTTGCATCAACAGAATTTGTTGCACCCAAAAACAAAAGTGAGTTCTGGAGTTCTGGAGGAAGAATGCAGCTCACTTTTAAAAGAATTTTTCGTTAAAAAACGAAAATAATTGTTTTAGGCATAATTTTTGCTTAAATTTGTTAATCAAAATAGAAAAAAATGAAAATAATTCAAACCTTATCATTAAGTCTAATTTTATCAATTGGAGCTGTTAATTCAGTTAGCGCAAGTAATTCAACAACCGTTGTAAACTTTAATAATTATCCCGCTAAAACAATATGTTTAAAGCATCCTGATGCTGCGAATTCTGATAAATTTTTCTCAACTCAAACAATGTTTAATTTTGAAATTTATAAACCAGCCAACGCAGCAGAGGTTGCTGGAATTGTAAAATTATTTAAGGCAAATGCAGATGTTTTGGTGTGTGATGCTGGCCGCGTTACTGGTGATTTTCATGCAATCAATTTAGTTTTAAAATCAGCAAAATCAAAATCTTGGTTTATAGAGCAATTTAAAAAAGTTGGTTTATCAACTATTAAAATAAACAACAATGAAGTTGTTAATGTAGATAAAATGTAATTACAATGTCCTCGTGAATATTAAGAGCCTCACCCGAATTTCGGAGTGAGGCTTTTTTTTGAGGAAGTACAAACCCTATTTAGGGTTCACTTAAACCCTGACAGACATTTCAAAATAGAACTGTGTGCGATTAAGCAACGGTAAAGATTTTCAGGAAAATCCTTTGTATAAGATTCTAGTTATAATACCAAGTACATTTACTACTTAGTCCAATGTCGTGTCGAGTAAATGTTGCCTTGGTAACTGAGCTTGCCGAAGTTGCCTCTTGTAAAATTGTATCGAGACAATTGAAGTTTATTATCCTCATTCTTTATTG
>JAAFIQ010000019.1 GCA_013298715.1 Bacteroidota bacterium
TAATCAGAATACATTTAGTAAGCCTTTTAGATGTTATAGAATTAATACAAAACACCAAGCGAGCCTGGAAAATACAAACCTCAAAAGTAATAGCAACAACGTTATTCGATACATAAAATCAGGGGGGGGTCTCCTTTAATTTTTTATTATAAATGCAATGGGAATAAGCCTCTTGAGCCTTTTTAAATATTTACTCGGTTGATAGTGTTTAAATTTAGTAAAATTTCTTCTAGCGTTAAATTCCAATGTATTCTGCACCCTTCTTTTTCCATTTTTTTAAACCAAGTTAATTGCCGTTTACTAAATTTAATTATGGCCTGCAATAATTGCGTTTGTAAATCAGAATATGAAATTTTATTTAATAAGTAAAACGATAAAAATTTATATTCTAATCCTAATTGCTGTAAGCGATCATGAGTAACCCCAATGCTCAAAAGATTTTCAGCTTCTTCAACCAAACCATTATTTAAGCGTGCTATTAAACGTGTTTCAATTTTTTGCTCAATTATTTTTTGATTAGGTTTTATTCCAAAATAAATTGGTTGATAAGGTAAGTTTGGTTGTTTAATTATAGTTTTGTTCTCTTTTAGATAGCTTGCAATTTCTATTCCTCGTATAATACGTTTCTTAGAATCTCTATCCACATGTGCTGTATTGTCCTTATTAAATTTATTTAATTCAATTAATAACACTTCTTTAGTTAAGGTTTCTAGATTTTTTCTTAGGTCCAAATTTTCTGGAACTTGGGTTAAGCTAAAATCTTTTTGCAATGCATCTAAGTATAATCCGGTGCCGCCGCAAATTATAGGCACTTGCTTGTTGTGTTGAATCTCTAAAAAAGAATTTAAAAGTAGATCGCAAAAATTATGTAAGTAAAATTGTTCGCTTGGATCGCAAACATTAATGCAGTAGTGTTTTATAATTTTATTATCAATACTATATTCGTGCAAATCCTTGCCAGTTCCAATATCCAAATGTTTATAAACTTGTCTACTATCTGCACTTATTATAGCCCCATTTATATTACTTGCCAAATTGCATGCCAAATTTGTTTTGCCACTGGCTGTTGTGCCTAATATTACAATGCAGTTATAAGCTCGCATAAAAGGCATCTTCTAAATGATTAATTTCGGGTGTTTCATCTGCTTTAAACAAAATAGCAATTACATCAAATCTACATTCGAGTTCAATATTCTTAGTTTCGATGTAATTATTTGCAGCGCTCACTAAAAATTTTTGTTTTTGTTTGGTTACAAAATCCTCTGGGTTTCCAAATTCGCTTCCGCTGCGGGCTTTTACTTCGATTACAATTATTTGATTCTTGTGTGTTGCAATAATATCAATTTCTAGTTTTTTATAGCGCCAATTCGTTTCTAAAATAGTATACCCTTTCTCTTGCAAAAGTAATTTCGCCAAATTTTCGCCATGTTTCCCTAAATATTGTGAATTATTTTTTGCCACCTTGTTTTATAAGTACTAAAATACATATATTAGTGTTATAATTTAATTAAATAAAAAATGAAAAAATTATTTCTATTTAGCGCATTAACTTTTAGTTTGTCTGCATTGGCACAAGGTTTTAGTGGAAGTATAGAGTTTAAATATTATACACTTAAAGATACCAATAGCAACACTTATTTTGTAAAAGACAAGCTTGTTAGACTCGATCAATACAACAAAAAAACAGGAAATATTGAAGGAAGTTTTTTATTTGATTTAGCAGGAAACACAATTAGGTTTTTAAATCCAAAGCGTAAAGTTTGGGGCTTTAATAAAAGCGAAATGCCTCCAATTGTAAAAGGCACATGCGCCGTAACTAAAGGCGGTAACAAACGTTTGCAAGGAATTAATTGTACGGAATATGTTGTAAAAAATACTGAAGAAAATACAGCAATTACTTATTGGATAGCGACTGATAAGTTTACTTTTTTTAGCCCGATGATGAAGTTATGGAATAGAAAAGATAAACAAAGTATTTATTTTAATAAAATTGAAGGTTTAGCTGAAGGCGCAATGCCATTGATGAGCGAGGAAAAACAATTGAGCGACGGCAAAACAATTTCTAAATTGGAAGTTGTAAAAATAGGCAAAGGTGCTCCAGACGATGCTTTGCTTGAAATCCCAGCAGGGTATAACAAATTTGATCAATAACTGTATTTTAATTTTTAAAAAGGAGCTCAAAAAAGCTCCTTTTTTATTTTATCTTTGCGCCCAGCAAATGGCAAGGTATTTTTTATCACTATCATACAATGGAGCTACCTATAATGGTTGGCAATCGCAACAAAACACACCAAACACCATACAGCAAGTTTTAGAAGAAAAAATTAATTTAATTTTAAAAGACACTATTGAATTAGTTGGCTGTGGAAGAACCGATGCGGGTGTTCATGCAAAACAATACATTGCTCATTTTGATTGTGAGTCGGCAAATTTATTCGAGCAAAAACAACACTATATATATAAGTTCAATACCATATTGCCTAACACCATTGCAATTAATGATATTATTAAAGTTGCCGATACTGCTCACGCAAGGTTTGATGCAATAGAACGCACTTATTATTACTTTATTCACCAACATAAAAATCCATTTACCGATAAATTTAGCACTTACGTTTACGGAAATTTAGACGTAGATTTAATGAACATTGCAGCGGCTACTTTACTTGAGTATACTGACTTTACAAGCTTTAGCAAACTACATGCGCAAACTAAAACTAACAATTGTAAAATTACAAAAGCTGTTTGGTTAAAATCAAACCCACACGAGTGGCGCTTTACCATTACCGCAGATAGATTTTTGCGCGGCATGGTACGTGCAATTGTTGGCACATTATTATTAGTAGGAAAAAATAAAATTACTATTCAAGAATTCAGACAAATAATTGAAGACAAAGACAGACAAAGGGCTGGTAATAACGTGCCTGCGGAAGCATTATTTTTAACAGGAATAAAATACCCTAAACATATTTATGCAGGCTAAAAACAAATTTAATTTTGGTTTAATCGCACGTATTTTATCATATACAAAACCTTACAAGGGATTGTTTATCACCTCTTTAATATTAACGCTATGTCTTGCGACAATAGCTATTGCGCGACCATTATTAATTAAAGAAGCCTTAAACACAGGTGTTGGTAAGCAGTTGAGTAGTGCACACCTTAACTATTTCTGCTTATTTATTTTATTCTCCTTATTTATTGAGGCAATTTTTCAAATAATAAATATGCGCGTAACAAATTTGCTTGGACAAAACATTGTACGCGATTTACGCAACCAAGTTTACACACATATTTTAAAATTAAAAAATAAATACTTTGATACAACACCTGTTGGGATGCTTGTTACAAGAGCGATTTCAGACATTGAAAGTTTGAGCGATGTGTTTGCCCAAGGCTTTATTGTTATTGCTGGTGATATTGTTATGCTTATAGTTTTTATTTCTGTTATGCTTCACCAAAATTGGGTTTTGGCTTTACTTGCTTTTAGCACAATCCCTTTATTGTTTATAGCAACAGCAATTTTTAAACGTGGAGTAAAAAAAACATTTACCATGGTTCGTAATGCTGTATCAAACTTAAACACCTTTACTCAAGAACACATAACCGGAATGCGTTTGGTGCAGTTGTTTAATAGAGAAGAAACAGAATTAAAAAAGTTTGTTGAAATTAATAACGAGCACAAGGCGGCAAACATAAAATCTATTTTTTATTACTCGGTATTTTTTCCTATTGTAGAAATTTTATCGAGTGTATCTATTGCTTTAATTATTTGGTTTGCGGGCTTTAATAAAAGTAATATGCAAATCAATATTGGTGATATTACCTTTTTTAATATGATGGTTGGCTTACTTTTTAGACCCATTCGCATGTTGGCAGATAGATTAAATACTTTACAAATGGGTATTGTAAGTGCCGAACGCGTATTCAAGGTGCTTGATACAAACGAAGTAATAGAATCAAACGGAAAAATAATTTTTGAGGACGTAAAAAGTGGGATAGAATTTAGCAACGTGTATTTTGCTTACACAGAAAATGAGTTTGTTTTAAAAGGCGTAAATTTAATAATAGAACCACGTAAAACCATTGCTATTGTTGGGGCTACAGGGGCAGGAAAATCTACCATAATAAATTTATTGAGTAGGTTTTACGAATACAATAAAGGTGAGATATTAATTAATGAAAAAAATATTCGCGATTACGATTTAGAAAGTTTAAGAAAAAATACGGGAGTTGTTTTGCAAGATGTGCATTTGTTTAATGATAGCGTTTTAAATAATATTACACTTAATAATACAGAAATTACACTGGATCAAGTTACAAAAGCTACCGAAGAAATTGGATTACTAAGTTATATTAATTCTTTACCTGGAGGATTTAACTACCAAGTAACCGAGCGTGGCCAAAGCTTATCTGCTGGGCAAAAGCAACTAATTTCGTTTATAAGAGCCTATGTGTATAAACCCGCTATTTTTATTTTAGATGAAGCCACCGCAACTATAGATAGTAATACCGAACAATTAATAAAAATTGCAACAGAACGCATTTCTGCTGGAAGAACCGCCATTATTATTGCTCACCGCTTATCTACTATAAAAAATGTAGATAAAATTTTTGTTTTTGAAAATGGGCAAGTAATTGAAGAAGGTAGTTTTACGGAACTTATTTCTTTAAATAAAAAGTTTAAAGCCTTGCACGATTTAAGTTTAGAAAAAGTTAGTTAATTTTTTTATTAACTTTGTCCAATTAAAATAGTATAACCTGCAATTATATCTATTACATTATGTCAACATTAGCCAACAGGATTGATAAAAACATCCTAAAACAAAAATTAAAAGAAGAACAGTTTCTTCGAAAAACAATTTCGTTTTACCGTTACATTTCAATTGCGGAACCAAACAGCCTTAGAGATGAACTATTCTTAAAATGGAGTTCTTTAAACTGCTTTGGTCGTGTTTACTTAGCGCACGAAGGCATTAATGCGCAAATGAGTGTACCTGAACATGAATGGGATAATTTCGTTACACACTTATTTTCAATGCCATATTTTAAAGAAGTACCTTTTAAGCACGCTGTAGATGGTAATGGCAAAAGTTTTTACAAACTTATTGTAAAGGTGCGTGATAAAATTGTTGCAGATGGCATTGAAGATAAAACATTCAACCCAAGCAACACCGGTAAATACTTAAACGCCCTAGAGTTTAACGAAGCGCTTGACAACAAAGATACAATTGTTGTAGATATGCGCAATCATTACGAAAGTGAAGTTGGCCGTTTTGATAAAGCATTTTGCCCCGATGCTGATACCTTTAGAGAAGAGTTACCATTGGTTGTAGAGCACTTAAAAGGTAAAGAAGATAAAAAAATAATTATGTACTGCACGGGCGGTATTCGTTGTGAGAAAGCAAGCGCTTATTTAAAACATCAAGGTTTTAGCGATGTAAGTCACCTTCAAGGTGGTATTATACAATACGCGCAAGAAATAAAAGAACAAAACTTAGAGAGCAAGTTTAAAGGAATAAATTTTGTATTTGATGAACGAATTGGCGAACGCATTACAAACGATGTACTCAGTAAATGTCATCAGTGCCAACAACCATGCGATACACATGTAAATTGTAAAAACGACGATTGTCATTTACTGTTTATTCAATGTGAAACGTGTGCAAAAAAAATGAATGGTTGTTGCACACCAGAGTGTGTTAGAATTGTTGCACTGCCAATTGAAGAACAACGTAGAATCCGCAAAGGACGCGTTAAAAACGGACCAGAATGCTTGGCGGTTTATAAGAGCAGGCTAAGGCCAAATCTAGCAGAAATATTAAAAAATAATCTAAATCTAAATTATAAAGCCTAAGAACAATGACAACTAACGCGCTCAGACAAAAAATTGCAGAATACATTCATTTTGCTGATGAAAAAAAAGTAAAAGCAATTTATAATTTATTGGAAGAAAATATTAATCAGAAAAGAGAAATTTGGACAAAGGAATTTACTTTAGAAATGAATAAACGCGCAAGTGATATTGAAACAAATAAGGTAAAACCTAAAAATAAAACTCAAGTCATTAATAAAGCAACATCTTTAATACGCAAAATAAACAATGGAAAATAATTATTCCGTTTATTTTCACCCAAACGCTGAAAAAGAACTCCTCGATTCTTTGGGGTGGTATGAACTTTCAAAAAAAGATTTAGGAATAGAGTTTATGACAGAAATAAATAAGGTGTTAGATTTAATTGAATTAAACCCACTTCTGTTTTCCATAAAGCGTAAGCTATTTAGAGAGGCTGTTGTTAAGAAATTCCCTTATTTAATTATTTACAAAATTGATTTTACAAGTAAAAAAATAAATATTCTTTCTATTTTTAACACAAATCGAAATCCGAGATTAAAATATAGCCCGAAATAATGTACCTTTAAGTTAAAAAAATAAATCATGAAATTATTACTTTATCCTGTTTTAATAACGCTGCTAGGGTGTGTTACTTTAAGTTGCAAAAAAACCAAAGAAGAAGTTGATAAACTAACCGAGTTTGATATTGATTACACAACCAACCTCACTGTTCCTTCTCAAACCTTGGCAATAAATGTTCCTGTAGATTTTAGTACGCCAGATATTTCTACGAATAGTCTAAGTAAGTTTTCTGAAAATAACACGACAAAGGATTTAGTAAGCGAAATTAAATTATCAAAATTCAAAATATCTGTAGCAACTGGCAATTTAGATTTTTTAAAGTCTTTAAACATTTATATCAAATCAAGTAGCGGCGAAACCTTAATTGGTTCAAAAACAAATATACCAACGGGTATAATGGAAGCTAATTTAGATTTGTTAGATGTAAATATTAAAAATTTTATTGTGGAGCCAACTATGAAATTTAGGGTAACTGTGGTTATAGATGCCTCAACCGTAAACGGACAAAATTTAAAAATGGATCAAACAGTTCGAGTAAAAGCAACTTTAATTAAATAAAATGACTTCATTAAACAAAAAAAAACAAATCATTAATTATCTTGATAATATTGATAATGAAAGATTAAATGCGCTATACAATTTTATTAAACCAGAAATAGAAGCGCATAATATTTGGACAAAAGAATTCGTAGATGAAATGGAACGAAGAAGTTTGGAGGCTAAAAGAAATTATAACACAACAATAGACGGAAAAAAAGCTATGAAACAATTAGATGCAATTATCAAAAAAGTTAGCAGTGGTAAATAAATTTTCATATAGATTTACTGATTTAGCAAATTTAGAATTAATTGAAGCGGTTGTTTGGTATGAGTCTAATAAAATAAATTTAGGTAAAGAATTTAAAATAAAATTAACTGCGGTTTTGAAATTAGTTTGTAGTAATCCTTACTATTTTCAAATTAAACACAGTTCTTTCAGAGAAGTAAAAATAAAAAAATTTCCGTTCTTAGTAATTTATGAAGTAAATGAAAAGTTACATGAAATATTAATTCTTTCGGTATTTAACACAAGTAGAAATCCAAAATTAAAATTTAAGAAAAAATAAAATGCCTATCTACCATCAACTCGGAAAAATTCCACAAAAACGACATACAATTTTTCAATCAGAAAAAGGAAATCATTACTACGAACAATTGTTTGGTACAGAAGGATTTCATGGCATGTCTTCATTACTATATCACACCCAAAGACCAACGCAAGTAAAAGAGATTTTAAAAAGTACCGATGTTAGTCCACAAATTGCTATCGATAAAAATATAAAAGCATTATTACTTAAAGGCTTTGAAATAAAACCTGAAGCCGATTTTTTAACCAGTCGTAAAACCTTACTTGTAAATAGCGATTGTCAAATAGGCCTTGCAGCTCCTACTCAGAGCCAAACTAGCTACTTCTACAAAAATGCCGATGCTGATGAAATGATCTTTATTCACAAAGGCAAAGGCGTTTTAAAAACATTTATGGGTAACATAAATTTTGAATATGGCGATTATTTAATTATTCCACGTGGAATGATTTACCAAATGCATTTTGAAACTACGGATAATAGGATTTTATTTTGTGAAAGCTATAGCCCTTACTATACCCCAAAGCGCTACAAAAACAGCCAAGGCCAATTATTAGAACACAGCCCCTTTTGCGAGCGCGATTATAAATTACCAACCGAATTAGAAACGTATGATCAAAAAGGAGACTTTATTTTAAAAATAAAAAAACAAAATATGTTGCATGAGTTAGTATATGCAACTCATCCGTTTGATGTTGTGGGTTGGGATGGTTACAACTTCCCTTGGGGATTTTCCATACACAACTTTGAACCAATTACTGGCCGTGTACACCAGCCACCTCCAGTGCACCAAACCTTTGAAACAGATACTTTTGTTGTATGCAGTTTTTGTCCGCGTTTGTATGATTATCACCCAAAAGCAATACCTGCGCCTTATAACCACAGCAATATTGATAGTGATGAGGTATTGTATTATGTTGATGGCGATTTTATGAGCCGTAATAATATTGAACAAGGCCACATTACGCTACACCCAAAAGGGATACCGCACGGCCCTGCGCCAGGCGCAATGGAGCGCAGCATTGGCCAAAAAGATACCTTAGAGCTTGCCGTAATGATTGATACGTTTAAACCATTAATGGTTACTAAAGAAGCCTTGGGAATTGATGACGGAAAGTATTATAAGAGTTGGGTGGAGTAAGCCATTTACACGATTTCTAAAAATCAAATTATTTCCTTTTTAAATTTGTTTTTTCGAGCCTTAATTCTCACGTCACTCAACTAACCTACTCTCAACATCCATTTTTTGATGCAAAATTCTAATAATTTCTACGCTGCTTTTTTTGTTTTTTCTATAAAAAATTAGGTGTGATTTAACTTTAGTTGCACGATAACCTTTTCTTAAAAATTCCATGGATTTTCCGTTTTCAAAATTGTTGGTAATGTATTTGATCTCATCTAAAATTAAGTTATAATACCTGTCTGCCTGCTCTTGCCCCCAAGTTTCGAGTGTATACAACCAAATTTTCTCAATATCTTCGTTTGCCTTTACACTTATTTCGTAGTTCATTTACCTAAGTGTTTGGTATGCAGTCTTTTTAAATTTTTAGTTCGGTCAAAGTTTTTAACCACTCCACTTTTTTCACCAACTTTCAATTCATTTATCAGCGTTTTAGATTTATTCTCTTCTGTTTCTAACAAACGTAGGGCGTTTCTAATAACTTCGCTAACAGATGAATACTTTCCCGAGGAAATTTTTTCATTAACATAGTTCTCAAAGTAGTCGCCTAATAATATAGATGTGTTTTTACCCATTTTAAACAAAATTTATAACAAATATACCAAAAATTGGTATAAAATTAAAATTATAAAATTGGGCTAAAATTGTGATTTATTAATTAAATTGAAGCAACTTGTTGCTGATTTAGTCTAATAAATTACAAGAGAACTAGATTTTGTACAAACTGAATTTTCCTTCCTACGTATTTATTTTAAAGGCTAAATAAACAAATCAAAATATGCAATTATTTTTGTAAATTCGTGATTCAATTTTTTTAGCACAATGATTTCTGTAAATGCTGTAACTGTTAGTTTTGGGGGCACGAGTTTGTTCGATAATATTTCGTTTTTAATCAATCAAAAAGATAGAATTGGTTTAGCAGGAAAAAATGGGGCAGGAAAAAGTACCATGCTTAAATTATTGGCTGGCCAACAAAGTCCTACCAAAGGTGATATTGCAATTCCAAAGCATTGTAAAATTGGTTACTTGCCTCAAGATATGATTCACCAACACGGAAGAACAGTGTTAGAAGAAACTGCTAGCGCGTTTGAAGAAATTCAAAAAATGGAACAACGCTTAGAGCAAATTAATCACGAGCTCGAAACCCGCACCGATTATGAAAGCGATGCCTACATGAAATTAATTGAAGAGCAAACAGAAATTTATTCGCGATTAGATGTGATTGGCGCAAGCAATAAAAATGAGGAAATTGAGAAAGTATTAAAAGGCTTAGGTTTTGAAAGAAAAGATTTCAACCGTCAAACAGCTGAATTTAGCGGTGGATGGCGCATGCGAATTGAGTTAGCAAAGCTATTATTACAACAGCCTGATATTTTGTTATTAGATGAGCCAACTAATCACTTAGATATTGAGGCAATTTTTTGGTTAGAAGAATTTATGGAAACCTTCTCTGGTGCCGTTATGCTTATTAGCCACGATAAAACATTTTTAGATACAGTAACCACACGCACTATAGAAATTGTAAATCAAAAAACATACGATTACAAAACAAATTATTCTAACTACTTAAAATTACGCGCCGAGCGTATTGAACAACAAGAAAACGCGGCAAAAAACCAACAACGCATCATTAACCAATACGAAACGTTGATTGATAAAAACCGTGCCAAAGCTAGCAAGGCAGCCTTTGCACAATCGCTCATAAAAAAACTAGATAAAATGGAAATTGTGGAGGTAGATGATGTAGATAATACGAGTATTCAATTTCATTTTCCACCACCAGCGCATAGCGGTAAAATTGTAATTACAGCCGAGGGTGCTGGCAAAGCCTTTGGAGAAAAACGTATTTTTAAAGATGCTAATTTTATCATCACTAAAGGAGAAAAAATTGGCTTGGTTGGTCGTAATGGCGAGGGCAAAAGTACCATGATGAAAATGATTGCCAAAAAAATGGATCATGAAGGAGTTCTTCAATTAGGACATAGTGTGTTAATGGGCTACTTTGAACAAGATCAAGAAGAAAAATTAGACACTAAAAAAACTGTGTTTGAAACAATTGACGAAGCTGCTGTTGGTGAAGTTCGCAAACAAGTGCGCGGATTATTAGGTTCATTTTTGTTCAGAGGCGATGATATTGATAAAAAAGTACAAGTACTGAGTGGCGGTGAACGTGGACGTTTGGCGCTTTGTAAATTATTATTGGAGCCTTATAATTTGTTATTGTTAGATGAGCCAACCAATCACTTAGATATTCGTTCTAAAGATATTTTAAAACGTGCGCTAATTGATTATGAAGGAACTGTAGTTATGGTAAGTCACGACAGGGATTTTATGGCTGGTATTTGCGATAGGTTGTTTGAATTTAGAGAGGGCGTTGTAAAAGAGCATTTGTGCGGTATAGAAGAGTTTATGCAATTACGTAAAGTTGAACGCTTAAACGAATTAGATTTAGAGAAGAAAGAAAAACAAGAGGCAAAACAAGTTGTGCAAACCAAAACTAGTAATGAAGTTGATAAAACTAAAGAAGCAGAACAAAAACAATTAAAGAGTCAATTAAAAAAAGTTGAAGAAAAAATTACAGAATTAGAATTACAAATTAAAACACAAGATGGTTTGTTGAACGATGCTGAACAAGCACAAAAGTTGGCAAACGATAAAACTTTTTTTGAAAAGTATAATACGTTAAAAAGCGAGTTAGAAAAGCAAATGATATTGTGGGAAGAAATTACTGAAAAACTTTAATTGAAATTAATTATGAAACAGGCATATATTATAAATGGCGTTCGTACAGCCATTGGCAACTTTGGAGGCACACTAGCCACTGTTAGAACAGATGATTTAGCAGCATTTGTTTTAAAAAAATTAGCAGAAAAAAATTCAACTGTAAATTTTGAAGAAGTTGGCGAAGTTATTTTAGGTTGTGCCAATCAAGCAGGAGAAGATAATAGAAACGTTGCACGTATGGCTTCGTTATTAGCTGGGTATCCTGTAACGGTGTCGGGACAAACGGTAAATCGGCTTTGCGCCAGTGGTTTAAGTGCCGCTATTGATGCCGCAAGAGCAATACAAGTAGGTGATGAAGAATTAATGATAGCAGGCGGCGTAGAGAATATGACACGTGGTCCTTTGGTGATGAGCAAGGCCAGTTCGGCTTTTGGTCGCGACCAACAACTATTTGATAGTAGCTTTGGCTGGCGATTTATAAATCCAAAAATGAAAGAGGTATATGGAGTTGATGCTATGGGCGAAACAGCTGAAAATGTTGCAGCTCAATTTAACGTTAATCGCACCGACCAGGATGCTTTTGCGTTATGGAGTCAGCAAAAAGCTGCCAAAGCACAGGCAAGTGGCAGATTTGAAAAAGAAATAGAAGGGCTTGAAATTCCACAACGAAAAGGCAATGCCATAATTTTCAATAAAGACGAATTTGCAAAAGGTAATACAACATTAGAAGGATTATCGTCATTAAAATCTTCCTTTAAAAAAGACGGAACAGTAACAGCAGGTAATGCCAGTGGTCTTAATGATGGCGCTGGTGCGATGTTATTAGCAGGAGAAGATGCAATAAAAAAATTTAACTTAAAACCATTAGCGCGAATAGTAAGCAATGGAATAAGTGGTGTAGAGCCAAGGATTATGGGCATTGGCCCAATTGAAGCAGCAAACAAAGCATTAAAAAAAGCTGGCTTAACATTTAAAGATATTGATTTAATTGAATTAAACGAAGCCTTTGCTGCACAAGCCTTAGCATGTACGCGTGCTTGGGGTTTAGCAGACAATGATGATAGAATCAATATTAACGGTGGAGCCATTGCCTTAGGGCATCCACTAGGAATGAGCGGCGCACGTATACTAAACTCCGCAGCAATAGACTTGCAGTTATACAGCAAACGTTATGCTTTGATAACCATGTGTATTGGTGTTGGACAAGGTTATGCTGTAGTAATTGAAAGTTGTTAATTAAAGTGGGGAAGAATAAATATACTTCTATTGTTTTTATTTTTTTAGTTTGCTTTTCAATCTTCACAAATGATTTGTGGCGATGCAAAACAGAAAATCCAAATCCTTTTGTTTGGGACGTTGCAAATTATTATTCCTATATAGTAGCCACGTTTCATGCAGATTTAGGATTTAAAGATCCTGCAACAAGGTCTTTCGAATTCCTCCCAATTGATGCTAAAGGAATAAGAATACCAAAAGTAACGTATGGTGTAGCATTATTTTATTTACCTTGGCATGCTTTGGGTCATCAAATAGCAGTGCATACTGATTATGAAAACAATGGATTTTCAGAACCCTATTTGGAATGCCTTTATTGGGGAGGTGTATTTTATAGCTTAATTGCTTTTCTTTTTCTTGCTGCATTTCTGCGTAAATATTTTTCAGACTTAATTATTGCAATTGCTTTGGCAATTACGTATTTGGGCACAAATTTATTTTATTACACTCAGTCCGAGAATTTAATGCCGCATGGTTATTTGTTTTTCTTGTACTCAGTTTTTTTATACTTGACACAAAAATGGTTTGAGAATCCAAAGATTAAAAATTCTATTGGTGTAGGGGTTGTTTCAGGCCTAATAAGTTTGATTAGACCTATTGATGCGATTGTTGTTATCATATTTATTTTTTGGTCAGATAGCTCGGTATTTAAAATTAAAGAAAGAGTGGCATTTTTTTTAAAGAACTATAAATACATTTTAATTATACTTTCAACTGCTTTGCTTGTTTGGTTACCACAACTTATCTTTTGGAAAATACGCTCTGGAAATTATTTTTTATACACCTATGGTGATGAAAAGTTTTTCTTTTCAGACCCCTTATTCATTAAGGTTTTATTCAGTTACAGAAAAGGATGGTTGGTTTATACACCTGTGGCTGTCCTTTTTATTTTAGGATTTTTCTTTATGAAAAAAGAGTTCAAATTTTTAAAATTTAGTTTATTTATCACCTTATTCCTTACAATATATTTTATAGCTACTTGGTGGGATTGGTTTTTTGGCGGTTGCTTTTCCCATAGAGCATTTGTGCAACATTATGCCTACTTAATTATTCCTTTGTGTTGTTTTTTAAATTACATAGTTTATACTAATAGGTTTCTTATCTATAAATTTAAACTGAAATATGTTTTAATTGTTTTTGTTTTTTCAACAGTGAGCTTAAACTTATTTCAATCATTTCAATATTCGAGAAGAATAATCCACTTTAATTCTATGACCGCTGAAACATACTGGTTGGTTTTTGGCAAGTCAAAATTAAATGAGTACGAAGGTGGTTATTTTTGGAATACCCTTAAAGTACCTGATTATGAAAAACTGAAAAAGGGAGAACGTGATCAATAAAAGAGCTTACGTTCTAAATTGGTTGGCTCTAATATTCTTGTTGGCTAAAGTAACAGTTTCTTTAATTCTTTTTTCTCTTGTTTCCTCTTTCTTTGCATTGCTTATCCATTCAAGTATGCCGCGTTTTACACTTTTCGGGAAATTCTCCCAATTTACAAAAGCACCGTTATTTTTATTAAACTCTTTTTGTAAATCATCTGGTAAAACTAAATTTTCAATGGCGTCTAGTGCTTCCAATGTGCCTGTTTTTTTTGCTAACTCTATAGTGTTATAACCTGCTTCTTGCATCAGTCCTAATTCTATAAGTTTTGCCACTTTCTTTTTATTTACCGCACTCCAATTGCTTTTAGGATTTCTTCTCGAAAAAAATTGGTAATAACTCTCATCATCTCTTTTATTTGGTTTACTATCAATCCAACCAAAACACAAAGCTTCATCAACTGCTTCAGGATAATAAACAGAGGGCGTTCCACATTCTTTTAAAAAAATTACTAACCACACACTTTGTTTTACTTGATGATTTTTTTCTAACCAGGCGCGCCAAGCCTTTCTAGACTTGCATTTTACAGCAACTACGCCTTTGTAAACCTCCATAAAAAAGAAGAAATCTTATTCTTTAATAATTTTTTTATAGCCTGTAGTTTTACTATCAGAGACTCTTAAAAAGTAAACGCCACTATTTAATTCGCCCATACTTATAATTTTCGAATCTGATTTTAAAACACATTTGCCCAAAACATCTAACACTTCAATTGTAATGTTTTCAATTTCAGTTTTTATTAAAATAGCATCTTTGGTTGGATTTGGATAAATTATAAATTCTAAATTATTTTTATTTTCGTTAACTGATAGTGTCGTAAATTGATTTAATGAATACTGTCTAAAAAAACGCCATATTTCTTTTGTTGCACTAAAATCTTGATTCGTACCAGGAATAACATTGGCTCCTCCAGGCCACGAATGACTGCCACCAATAACTTTATAAAGTTCTACCGAAGAGCCACTATTTCCGTTAAAGTATTTGTAATTTATTACGGTGCTCCCATCTATTAAACTCACATTTGCAAGTGAAGTTGTTACAGGTGTTAAATTACAGTTATTATGGCTTGCCCATTTTTTCACAATACTGTCTATTGGAGCAAAAATAGTGTTTCCAAGATAAGGTACAGTGCCATCTAATGTGCCATGTATTTGCATAACCGGAAAAGGACGTGTAGGCGAACAAGTGTACCAAGAGTTTAACATACTACCTGTAACCGATGCTATGGCAGCAATTTTATTTTGCAAATTGCATGTTAAATAATAGCTCATTATTCCACCATTACTCATTCCGCAACTATAAACTCTGTTTAAATTAATATTATAAGAAATTTTTAAAGAATCAATTAAATCACTCATAAATAGCACATCGTTTGGGTTTCCAATTGCAAAACCAGCATTCCAAAACTGACTTCCAGATTGAATTGTGCCCTCAGGTTGAACCACCAAAAACTTAGCGGTATCTGCAATTGGCATAAAGTTGGCGTAAAGTTGCTGCTGTGTGGCGTTTGATGTGTAGCCGTGTAAGTTTAAAATTAATGGCACTTGTAAATTAGAATTGTAACTGTTTGGCACGTACAATCTAAATTTTCTATAAATGCCATTGGATAAAATGCTATCAACAACAGTAATACCATTTTGTGCAGTACAAAAAAAGCCCGTTAATAACAACAGGCTTAATACTATTTTTTTAATTTTCATTAGTACTAATATACTAATTATTTAGCATCACTGGCATAACGAGCATTAAAATATCTTCAGCTGGGTTTGATTTGTTGCTTGGTAAAATAATGCCCGCACGATTAGGCGCACTCATTTCAATTGTTATTTCATCTACTTCTAAATTACTTACCATTTCTAATAAAAAACGTGAGTTAAATCCAATTTCCATATCTTCGCCAATGTATGTACATGTTAGTATTTCATGTGCTTCGTTTGCAAAATCTAAATCTTCAGCACTAACGCGTAATTGGCTACCAGTAATTTTTACTCTTATTTGATGCGTGGCTTTATTACTAAAAACACTTACTCGTTTTAGTGCACCTAAAAACGCATGTCTGTCAACCGTCAGTTTATTTGGATTTTGTTTTGGAATAACAGCTTCGTAATTTGGATATTTTCCATCAATTAATCTACACACTAAATTTACATTTGCAAAACTAAATAAGGCATTTGTTTTATTAAAATCAACTTTAACAGCATCATCAACACCACTTAGTAAGCTCTTTAAAACGTTTAGTGGTTTTTTAGGCATAATGAATGAGGCGCTAGAACCAGCCTTTGCATCGTTACGCGTGTAGCGCACAAGTTTATGTGCATCAGTAGCAACAAAAATCGAATTGGTTTCGGTAAATTGACAAAAAACGCCACTCATTACTGGTCTTAAATCATCATTACCAGTAGCAAAAATAGTTTTGTTAATGGCGTTAGCTAACACATCACTTTTTAAAACTATTGAGGCTTGTGATTCTATTTTAGGAAGTTTAGGATACTCATCTCCATTTTGACCTGAAATATTATAATCGCCGGTTTCTGTTTTAATTTTAATAGAATGTTTTGTTTTATCTATTATAAAACTTATTGGTTGCTCTGGTAAATTTGCTAGTGTATCAAGCAAGGTTTTTGCAGGAATAGCAATGTTTGTTGTTGAATTTGATTCTATTTTAAGCACTGTAGTGATGGTTGTTTCCATATCACTTGCCGCTAGGGTAAGCTCATTGTTTTTTACTTCAAATAAAAAGCAGTCTAATATTGGAATAGTGTTGTTTGAATTTAAAACACCACCAATAGATTTTAAATGTTTAAGTAATAAAGATGCAGATACAACAAAATTCATACGTAATTAATTTTAAACAAATTTAATTGTAGTGTTTTGATATAACAATTGATTAGTGCGGAGTTATAAGTATTTTTTTAACAATACTAAATGTTAGCCTTGAGATTAATTATTAAAATTACTTAAAGTAAGGCGGTGTAATCAACAATTTCCCGAAAACAAAATACTGTGTTAAAGCCCATTCTTTTCCGCCATCAAAACGCAAATAAAATCTATCTGGATCGTACGCGTAAGAAACACCATTTTCATTTTCGTTTTTACCTTTTTTGGGCTGTTTTCTGTATAGCTCATAAATGTTGGTTTTAAAAGGTTTTTCAGAAACTGTAATCTTACAAAACGGTTTATTCGTAAATAAAGAATCTTCAAGTTTTTTGTTCTTTCCTGTTATGAGCGCCTCGTAAGCTATGTGTTGATAATAAGCAAGGTATTGTTTCATTTTTGATTCTAAAAATGCGCATGAATTATTTTTTGAATCACGTAGTGTAAATTTAGTAGTACTCTCCAAGTCAATTGTAAATGATGAGTCTGGTTGTTCACTATACTCAACTTTTATTTGCTTTATTTGTGGCGGTGTAAAAGCCATTACAACAACATCTCGCCACTCATTTTCATTAGCGATATAACGGGGCTTCAAAAATCCTTTAAAGTCTGGAATAAACGTTATATAAGGATTTGAGTAATTATTCCCATCCTCTAAATTTGTAAGGAGCATATAGGATCCTTCATAATCAGGGGGCTCGTGTCCTACATAATATTGTTTAATTTTATTATTTTCTTTGTTATAAATTTCTACCTTAACAGCTAACGATGACATAAACCTTAGTACACCTTCTTTCATTTGCTTTGGTACGGGCATTTTCACTTCAACGCGTTTAACACATTCTAATAAATTTAAAATCGCATCTTGTCTGCAATGAAATTTATCGTTAACCACCCAACCATTGGCGGTTCGCTTTAAAGATGAGATTTCGCCTTCTTTATTGGTTATAGTTATTTTTGAAATACCTGCCGTATCCGCAACGCCAAAGGCTCTATCTTCTTTATCCTCTAAAGTGCTTGTTTTGTTTTTATTAAAATAAAAAAACACAGCGCATAAACTCAAAATAAGTAAAGCGCTAATTGTAATAAAAGAAGACTTGTTTTTTTGCATGAAATTCTATCTGAATTCGCTACGTGAATCGAACAACGAACTAGCCAAACTATTAAATCTTATTCCGATCTCAAATCCACCAATGCTGCGTGAAGCAGGACGATAACCAGACACATTAACATCGTATGAAATTGTAAAGGAATAATCGTTCATGTCATAAACTAATTGTGGAATAAAGGCATCTTTTACTCTATAAAACAAACCAAAGCCTAAGGCGTTTTGCGTTTTTTGTCCTGTTATTTTTGTGCCAGTGCTTGTACGGTATTTTACAAACGAACCTACAACAATGTTTCTAGCTTTGGCCTGCGAGTGAACTAAAACAGTTGGTTCTATACTAAACTTTGTATCTTCAAAATCGAAATGTGATGTAAACGCCCCACTAACCCTAACAGGTATTCTGTAGCTTGCTCCAGCAGCATAATCCTGAACCGGCGTGTTTAAATGGTAGGCGCCAAAAACAATTTTAAAAGTTGATAAATCATCATGGTCTTGATCTGTTTTTAGAACTCTATATTCGTATCCAATACCCATACCTATATCTGTATTGGTGTATTGTCTAAAATTTGGTTCACCAGTTAAGGCGGCGTTATCTTCTAATTGGTTACCATCAAACTGCGATGCAAAGCGTAATTTATTATAGTTTGCGCTCGCAGCATCAACACCAAGTGCCAGACCTGCGCTAAATGCACTTTTTTTATTTAGCTTTACAATACCTGCAACATTTAGCAGCATGTTGTTTTTTGTTAGGTTGGCGCTACCAGCTCTATCATATGTATAAATAAACCCTAATCCTAAAAAGGCTTTTCGCTTTCTTGTTTTAAATACACCACCATCAACCGCCACAGCCCCTGTGTTAAAGGCTGCTCCAAAATTATTTCCCATACTCATCCATTGGTTGCGGTAGTTTAAAGAAGCGCGCATATATCCATTAAAAAAACCAGTATTGGCCGGGCTAATTTGCAAAGGTGTTTCATTAACTTGAGAGAAATGAATATCTTGGCTGTATACATTAGTGTATAAAGCAACCAAACAAAATGTACTAATAATAATCTTTTTCATACTTTACAAATTACCTTACTAGGGTTACATTCCCTTTGGCTAACCTGGCCTCTTTGTTTAAATTTTTATAGTTTATAAGAAATGCATAAACACCTGTTGGCGCTTTTTGTCCTTCAAAATTTCCATCCCAGCCTAAAGTTGGGTCTGAAGAGCGAAACACCTCTTGCCCCCATCTATTAAATATTTTAAAATCGTAATCATCTGTCCAAAGTGCGCTACCTAATGGTTTAAACTCATCATTTACGCCATCACCATTTGGTGAAAAAGCATTCGGTATATTCATATTCTCTCCATCTACCATTATATCTCTTGTTTTGTCAGTAAACACGGCTATAATTTCTTCACCTAAATGTGTAACAGGGAAGACTAATGTATCAATTATGGAGTTATTCAAAACTAAAGAGTTTTTAAATTCCCAATGATGAAATACATAATTTGTGCTTGTAGGAATAGCTTTGATAGGCAGGTTAGTTTGGTAATATGTACCCGACCATTTGTAATTTGGCAAAATAGTTGAATTTAAACGTACAACACCGGCATCAGCAGGTTCAACATCTACTGTAATGCCATACGGGCCATATTGCGGACCATGTATGGCGGTATTGTTACACGGCCCACTAAAAAAACCAGCACCTTTTACAAAATCACATCTAATTTGTATTACACGTTCTAATTTAACCATGTTAGTATCCCATTGGTCTTCAATAGTGGCAAAAGCCCCAACCTGCGGTGTTGAACCAGGAGACTCATGGTACTTCATCTCTTTTTTGTAAAGATTTTTGATGTAATTAAATTGCGCCAGTACATTATCACAGCGCAAAGGCCCATTCAATAAGTCTTGATACCTGTTTAAATATTCTTGCCTAAAACTAGGAATTCTTAACAAAAGATTGGCTAGAATATTGCCATGGCCATTGTAATTTTGCGCTGATAGGTTGCCTAATCCAATTGTTGGTGAATACGGCGCACAAATATTCACAAAAGGATTACTCCAAGTTAAGGTGTTTGTTGCCACGGTACTAAAGTTTAAAACCGCTGGCATATTCCATAGATAATAATGGTATTTATTACCGAATCTACCAACATTTTGCGCTCCTTTCCCAAATGCAATGTTATAATTCCACAAATTACTATTCATAAAGTAACTGTTAAAAATCATATAATCCATAAAGCTCGACTTGTCTATTCTATTAAACAAGTTGGCGTATAAGTTTGGGTTAGCAATATTTGGAGCAACACCGATGGTGTAAGTTGAATTCCAAGTGTTTTGAAAATTTGAAGGACTTTCTTGAAACTCTTGATACTCTACCTCGCCTGTAGATGGCTGGTTGGAATAACTCAAGCACAATGAATCTTTAGATTGTTTGTAGTAAAAGTTTTCATAATGTTTATCATAAACCTCACGTAAATCATATACTCCTTGGTACTTACCATTTAAAAACATTACAACAGGTTTTATGTGCAACGGACTAAGTGGCAAGTTGTTTTTGGCTGCGATTGATTGAACGAGGATATCTCTTATTCCTGTCCCTTTTGATTCAGGAAATAAAAGACTAGGGGAATGGCTCTCAATATCCCCTGCCTTTAAATGCAAAGTTGGGAAAGTTGTGCGTGTAGAGGCACCTAAGCCTGCAACATTAAAAATTTGACCATTAAAATTACAGCCTAAACCCCTTCTGTCATCAATAGAAATTTCATAGCCATACTGTTTTGTTTTCCAAGATTCTATAACTGGTTTAGAAATTATACCATAGCCACTCGTTAATAAATTTTTATTATCAAAATATTCAACATGAATGGTTGGACCAGCAGGTGCACTCGGAGCTGTTCCCCCTGATGCATACCAATTTGCCTCAACGCTATGCATCGTTACAGCAATAACGCCAAACTCTTGTTGAAAGGTTAGATGCTCGGGGTCCTGAAAAAATGTTTTAGTGGCACACCAGCTTGGTAAATAACTATTTGTAGTGCAACCCTGCGGAACAATTTGCACCGTGCCATCAAACCAAGGTTTAGGGTAATTAACTGCCCTAATTAAGGTTGAGCTTGTGTTAAGAAATATTCCAGGGGTTGTACCAGTATAAACTGGGCTAAATGGTGTTATTGTACCATTTATTGGAAACAAACCATTATCCAGTTCATATCTAACTTCAAAACAACTACCTGTGGAATCAGCTATGTTATTATCTGTTAAGATAAACAATTCACCGCCATTACCAACCGTTCCAAACTGGGTGTTGTTTGTGCTTGTAGAAAAAGTTGGTGTGGGCAAATAATCTTTGTAATTTAATGTGTTGGTTGGGTTTGGTGTAGCAAAAGTATTTAAGGTAGATACACGCCAGGCAACATTTCCAATAGCGTTATAAGTCCCTAGTTCGCGGGTTCTGTAGTGTCCATATTGCGTTGGTCTTACAAAAATACTATCGCGTAAAACACCTTGCTGACTGCTTAAAATTAGCCATTGGCTTTTGCACTGTGTAATATCAAAATTTGCGTGATGTTCTTTGGCGCCAGTTATAGGATAAGTGTAAACTGTATTTTTGCCAGTTAACCAAATAATTCCATGACCTCCAACTGCAAGTGTGAATGTGTTCGGAATTTTGTATTTAAAAACGTTGTTTCTTTCGTTACTTAGGTACCATCCGCCTAAATTTACAGTACTTGTGTGGGCGTTGTAAATTTCAACCCAATCACTTGCATTTCCATTAATATCAGTATTTACACCACTATTGGTTACACAGTATTCATTGATGACAACAGCTTGAGAAAATAAATTTATTTTAAACCCTAGCATCAAAATACAAAAGAATACTAAAAATCGCTTCTTAGCTAAAAAGTCTGTCATTTTATTCATAATATAAACACTTCAAATATACTCAAATCAACGCACATAATCAAAAAATGGTTGGTTTATTGTTAAATTTTTATTGTTAAATCCACAAATCAAAAGCGTATTTTTACATTTTGGTAATTTTTTATGAGCGATAGTATTCACCACGAATGTGGCGTAACCTTGGTAAGGTTGTTAAAGCCAACCTCTTTTTATAAAGAAAAATATGGCTCGGCAAGGTATGGTTTGCATAAACTTTATCAACTCATGGAAAAAATGATTAACCGTGGGCAGGATGGGGCAGGAGTTGCAACCATTAAATTAGATGCGGCCCCTGGAACGAACTACATTGATAGGTTAAGGAGTATAGAGAGTAAAGCTACTCAAGATATTTTTGGTCAAATAAACAATTTATTCGTTCAGGCGCAACGTAAAAATCCCGAAGAATACAAAAGTGCGCAGTGGCAACAAGAGAACATTCCGTTTTTAGGGGATATTTTTTTGGGACATCTCCGCTACGGCACTTTTGGAAAAAACAGCATTCAGAGTTGCCATCCTTTTAGAAGACAAAACAATTGGAAAAGCAGAAACTTGGTGGTTGCTGGAAATTTTAACCTTACAAATGTTGATGAGCTTTTTGGGCATTTAGTTGAGCTCGGGCAACATCCTACCGAAATGGCAGATACCATTACGGTAATGGAAAAAATTGGTCATTTTTTAGATAAAGAAAACGATAAATTATTTAAGCAATTTAAAGAACAAAGCGATAAAAATTTTGAAATAAGCAAACTCATTCAAAAACATTTAGATGTAGCATCTATTTTAAAAGAAAGCAGCAAACGCTGGGATGGAGGCTACGTTATGGCTGGTATGATTGGCCATGGAGATTCTTTTGTGCTGCGCGACCCAAACGGCATTCGCCCTGCCTTTGTATATAAAGATGATGAAGTTATTGTAATTGCTAGCGAAAGGCCTGTAATTCAAACCGTATTTAATGTTCCTTTCGAAAACATTAATGAACTGCAGCCAGGACACGCAGCAATAATTAAAAAGGATGGTAGCTACAACGAAGTGGAGATTGTTGAACCTCTTGAAAGAAAAAGTTGCAGTTTTGAACGCATTTATTTTAGTAGAGGAAACGATAAAGAAATATACACTGAAAGAAATAAATTAGGAAGAAATTTAACACAAACTGTTTTAAAAAGTGTAAACTACGATTTGCAAAATACTGTATTTAGTTACATACCCAATACAGCTGAAGTTGCATTTGGCGGACTTATTGAAGGTATAGATGACTATAACAATCAACTTAAAGCAGAACAAATTTTAAAACTAAATTCGCTTACTCAAGAAAATTTAAGGAATATTTTAAGCGTGCACCCACGTATACATAAGGTAGTTTTAAAGGACGCAAAACAGCGAACGTTTATTACGGATGATGAGAACCGCGAGAGCCTAGTAAACTTGGTGTATGACATAACTTATGGCACGGTAAAAAAAGGCGACGATAATTTAGTAGTGTTGGATGATAGCATTGTGCGCGGCACTACACTTAAACAAAGTATTTTAAAAATATTAGACAGGTTAGGCCCAAAAAAAATTATAGTAGTTAGCTCTTGTCCGCAAATTAGATACCCCGATTGTTATGGAATTGACATGGCTGTGTTAAGCAAATTTATTGCCTTTGAAGCTGCCGTAACTTTAATTAAAGAGACAAAGGGAGAAGTTTTTTTAACTGAACTTTATGAGCGCGCCAAACGTGAATATTTAAAACCAAAAGAAGAACAGGTTAATTTGGTGAAAGAAATCTATAACCCATTTAATGCAGAGCAAATTAGCAAACGTATTGCAGAATTGCTAAAACCAAACGATTTAAAGGCTGAATTAGAAATTATTTATCAAGGGTTAGAAGGCTTGCACAACGCTTGCCCTAACAATACTGGTGACTGGTACTTTAGCGGCAATTACCCTACACCTGGCGGTAACAAAGTGAGCAATAAATCGTTTTTAAATTACATGGAAGGTAAAAATGTAAGAGCCTACTAATTTTAATTCGCCATTTTTTACTTCATTCATACCACTTCTTCAATTAGTGTAACCACTTTTAAATACTCAATTTATTTTTAGCAATTGCAGATGTAATTTTACATCAAGATTAAGTAGAATGCGCAACCTTAATCGAAACAATTAAAATTAAAAATTATGAGTTACCTAATAAACAACCAACAAAAAGTAAATGAAATTATTTTTGCTGACAGAAACAAAGCTTATGGCTCTTACCAATTACGTTCAGAGTATGGCGCTACATTATTAAAATCAATTGGCATTGTAGCCTTTACAATTTTTTCAACATTTGGTATTGCTTACTATTATGCAAATAAAGTTGAAGCGCCAGTAATTGAAACTAAACAAATTATCCCTGATTGTATTGTTAGAGAAATAGATTTGACGAAGAAAGACATAATAGCTGAGGTAAAACCAAGAGAAAAAAACAATCCGCAACCAGCAAGAAATAACCCTAGTAGTAACGCAGCTGCAAGCACAGTAATAAAGGATACTAACGCTGTTGTTACAACAACTACTGCATTAAACACCGATATCGGCCCAACTAACACCAACACAATTTCTGGAACCCCTGGCGACTTAACACTTGGTAGTGGAAGTGGCAGCGGCACAGGCACTAGCTCAACAACAATCATAGATTATTCTGAACCAGTTATTATTGCTGATAAGGCGCCAGAATTTGAAGGAGGCTTGGCGGCGCTTTATAGATTTATAGCTTCTAAAATTAAATACCCAAGTGTAGCCTCTGGCGAAGGAATTGAAGGTACTGTGCACGTAAAATTTGTAGTAGACGAAAAAGGAAAAGTATGTAATTTATCTTTGCAAAATAAAAAAGGCTATGGCTTGGATGAAGAAGCCTTGCGTGTAGTAGCAATGATACCAAATTTTAAAAGCCCTGGTATGATGGGTACAAAACCTGTAAAAGTTTACTATCAATTACCTATAAAATTCAGATTACGTTAAGTATATTCTCTTAGTAGTTGTTCATGGTTTAGTAAGGGCTTGTGCATTGTGTAACTTATTTAGGTTAGATTTTGCATTAGCCCTTTTTGGCTTAAAAATATTAACCAAAACAGACAGCTCAAAAAAACACTACTTGCGATAAAGCAAATCTAAGGTTTCCGAAAAAAATCCTTTGCAACAAACCCTAACAGTTACTAAATTAGGGTTCACTCAAAAACGCAAATATGCTAATTGATAATAGATGTAAGGGTTAAATCCATTTTTATGTGCAAAGTTTTTTGAACTCTTTTGAGAAAATCCTTACAGATAAAAATAGGGTTTTATTTGTGTTTTTGGCTTGATAAAAATTAACTGACTCGTCGTTAGCTCAGCTCGAAGTATTTCTATACATCTTCACTTCGCTGCCCGTGCCCGCCGTAGGCAGGTCGATTCAGTTAATTTTTATACATTTTGAGTGAACCCTAAATTAGAGCTTGTCCCGACGTTACATTTGGAATTATTGTATAAACATGTTTTAACAGGAATTAGTTTAGGCAAAATAGTTTTTATTAAATCTGTACAAAATAAAATGGTTTATTTGTGGTATGAAAAAGTTATTCTTATTTCTGTTTATTACGCAACTCACATTTGCTCAACCGTGGGTTCAATTACCAGATTTTACTGGTACCGCAAGAGATGATGGTAGCACATTTACAATTAACAACAAAGCCTATTGTTTAACGGGTGTTACAAGTGGTGTAGGTTGCACCGCAGATGGTTTTGCTTTTGATTTTTCTACAAAGACCTGGGGTGCTATGGCAGGCGTACCAGCAGGACAAGAACGGCAGTACGCAACTGCATTAAGTTACAGCAATTTTGGGTAAATCATGTGTGGAATAAAATGCGATAACACTTTAAAAAAAGATGTTTGGCAATATAATAGCACAAACAATACGTGGTTGCAATTGCCCGACTTTCCTGGCGGAGTGCGCATGGGTGCACAATGCTTTGTTGTTGGAAATAAGGCTTACGTTGTATCTGGTAAAAACGCAGCCTGGGTTGTATACAATGATATTTGGGAATTTAATTGCGATACACAAACGTGGACACAGAAAAACAATTTACCATTTCCTGGAAGCTTTCGTGGCGTTGGTTTTCAAATAAACAACACAGGCTACTTGGCTTTTGGTTATGCAAATGAATTAACGCTTACCTATAATAAATTTTTGTACGCTTATAATCCAACAACTGATAGTTGGCAACAGGTGAGCTCTATTGTTTTACCTAGTTTAACGTATGTTGGTTGTAATGTAATAAATGGCAAAGCGTTATTCTATTGCGGACAAGATAGCTTAGGAACAAACTTCCCGAATAGTGTTATTGTTTACAACCCAGTTAGTAACACAACATCCACCCTTGCTGGCATACCTAATAAGCCTACAAAAGGCGGCATGTGTTTTACTAACGGAAACGATTTTTTTATAACCACAGGAATACAACAAGGCATAGGTAGAACCAGAGAAACATGGCTGTTGGTAAATCCAGTTTCGATTGAGGAAAATGGAAAAAGTAATTTTAGTTTTGGTCCAAATCCATTTAAAGAAAAAATTATAATTAAAAGTTTTGGAACTATTAACGAACTAAAAATTTATAATGCAATTGGAGAATTAATAAGTGAACAAAAACATATAGCTAATTCGCAACTAGAAATTAATACCTCTAACTTTATAAATGGTATGTATTTTATTGTTTTGGATGGTGTAGTTTTTAAAGGTATAAAGTTATAATTGCAATTGTGGTTTGTTTATATACTCGAATGTACTGACGGGACATTGTATACAGGAATAACTACCAATGTTGAAAAACGATTGACTACACACAACCAAGGTAAAGGCGCCAAATACACACGTTCAAGATTACCTGTGAAACTGAGATACTGTATTGAAGCACCCAATAAAAGCGCAGCAAGTAAAGAAGAGTACCGCATAAAACAACTTAGTAGGGATGAGAAATTGAAATTGGTTAACTCAGTATGAAATCATTATATTTATCTTATTTGTAAATAAATTTAATTTCTTTTTTGAGCCAAGTTATAAAACATAATTACTTAAGTACCGAAAAGCTATGCGTGCTGTTGTTTTTATTAATTGGCAGCGCTTTTGTAATAAAAGTACATACAGCACCAATTGCCGATTTTGGCAATTATTACTACGGTAGTAAATTGTTTTTAAATAATTTATTTACCAAAGAAATGTATACATCAATACATTACTTTAATGCGGAAATACAAAAACTTGGCGAAAAAAATTATTTCGAAAATTATATTCCAGTTCCTCCTATTAGCGCTTTAGTTTATGCGCCATGCTGTATGTTTAAGCCTTTGGTTGCTAAAACAATTTTTAATCTGCTAGGGCTGCTGCTATTCTGCTATAGCCTTTATCAATTTTTAATTTTCTCTCAATTGAAAAAATCTACGGTTTTATTGCTCCCAATTTTATTTATTTATCCCTTTTACAGCACTATTTATCAAGGACAAGCTTATCTTTTAATAACAGCATTTTTATTGCTTGCGTTTTTACAAAGTGAGCGGCATAAGACGCACCTGCCGGCTTTACTTTTGGCGTTTTGTATAGCCTTAAAATTATTTCCAATTTTTATGGTGTTGTATTTTTTAGTGCGTAAAAAGTATAAACTTATTTTTTGTACACTTGGGTATTTGTCATTAATGCTTTTAGCAACAACGGTTTTTATCAGTCCAGAGATTGTTACTTACTACTTTATTAATATTGTTCCACGCCTTTCTAATAATGATATTGTAGGAAGCTATAGCGCTATTAACCAAAGTATCTATAGTTTATTATTGCATTTGTTTACAGAAAATAAAATTGAAAATATTGTTCCGTTAGTTAATTTTCCTTTGTTGGTTCCAGTTCTAGAATCTTGTGTAATAGCTTATGTGTTCAATTATATTTACACACAAAGAAATTCAAATACCATTTTTCTTTTTGGTTTAGTACTCCTTTCTTCTACAATTGTAAACAGATACAACCCGAGTTATTCTTTAATTCTAATCCTGCCTTTTTTAAGTTATTTTTTAAATCAACTTAAGTTTAACTTTATTCATGTTTTACTTGTGTTATTATTTTTAACGGGACTTAATTTGCCTATTGGCGCACTTATTAACTTTTCCTTAGTACTTAAATTTTCGAGAATACTAATGTTTTTTGTAATTTTTTTGTTGATACTTAAGGAGTATAAAGCACCCTTAAAATTAAAGCCAGTTGTAATTATTTTTTTAGTTGTATGCTGCATAAAGTACTTTACTTTTTCTGTAGAACCAACGAATTATTTTCAGATTCAAAACTCAAAAGGGATACTTTATGATATAGATTTAAAAAACGACAGCCTTATCTTAAAAAATACCTTCGGAGAAAAAAACATTACTGAACAGTATAAACTTAATGGCAAAGCCAATTTTGATAATCGTTTATCATGTATTGATAATGAGCTGAGGTTTAATGATAACATAATTTGTGTGTTGAAGGACAACAAGTGTAAACCATTTATTTATAACGATAGTTTGGTTGTATTTATGAGCGACTTAAACCAAGGCGTGCGTTTTTATAGATTAAGGGTGATAAATTTGAAAGCAATCGGTGTAGAGAAATGATCGAACCGTTAGAACAAAAAAAGCGATTAATTTTTTAATCGCTTTTTTAGTTATTTCTTTTCTTGTAATGAAACTTGGCTCAAATCAAAGTAACGCAAAGGATTTGAATAAAAGTTTTTCATTCGGGTTGTAATCAATCTACAATTACTTTCGTACCATAGGGGCATAATAGCGGCATCGTCCATTAAAATTTGTTCTGCTTTTAAAAAGTAAAATGCTGAACTGTCTTTGCTCACAGCATCTCTTCCTTTTTTATACATTTTGTTGTAATTTGGATTTACATATTTTATCGTATTAGGAAATGCAAGTAAGGAAGTATCTGCTTTGTTTACAGACTCGCCAAAGTATACCATCAAAAACGATTCTGGGCTTGGGTAATCTGCAATCCAACCTTCTCGGTACATATCGCCTTTGCCTTTAATTGCCAATAATGTTTTTTCGTGATTTTGAATACTCTCAAAAGTTACGTTAACATTTAAATTGTTTTTTAATTGTTTTTGAATCTCGGCTGCTACCGATGCGTTTCTACTAATTGCATTATTAATTAGTAATTGTACCTCAGGAAATCCTTTTCCATCAGGGTATCCAGCTTCTGCTAATAATTTTTTGGCTTTCTCAACGTTTAGCGAGTAACCTTTTACAGAATTAATATCATAAAAACTAAAGGTAGGTGGCACCAAACCGTGTGTTGCAGGCCCAAATGCTTGGCCGTATAAAACATTATCAATAATTCTGTTTCTATCTACTGCATAATTAAATGCTTGGCGCACTTTAACGTTATTAAATGGGACTTTATTTATATTAAAAGAATAATATGCCGTAATCATTTCTGGGCGCTGATCTAAAATAAAGCGTGGCGGATTTCCTTTAAATTCTTTAATATTTTCTTCTACAATATCTTTAAGTTGCGAACTAGGCACAGCGCCAATAAAATCGTACTTACCCTCTTTAAATTTAATTAAAGCTGTTTCTGTATTTGGCATAATATCTATAACCACAGAATCTACCAAAGGCAAAGCATTTCCCGAATTATCTTTGCGATAATAGTTTACATTTTTATAAAGTGCGTAGTGAGTATCTGTACTCCCTTTTTCATCCAAAACAAATGGACCAGCACCAACTACACAGCTATCTTTTCTAATCTCATAAGCTTTTTTGCTTAATATTGCTGCAAACGGGTTGGAAAGAATTTCTAAAAAAATAGTTGGTGAGTTTAACAATTCTATTTTAAAGGTATAGTCATCAATCACCTTAAATCCATTTAAGCTCTTCGTTTTACCATCGTAAAAATCTTGAGCGCCTACCACTCTATCTTTACAAACTGTGGGAAAGTGAACATTTTTATCTCTACTTGTGCAAAGCAACTCAAAAGTAAATTGCACATCGCTGGCTTTAATCTCTGTAGCTGTTCCTTTAATTGTATTAGATTCTTGAAACTTTATACCTTTTCGTAAATGAAATGTGATAGATTTTCCATCTGGCGCAATTTCCCACTTCTCGGCCAAACCTGGCATTACTGATAGATCTTTTGAATTAATTTTTGTAAGCCCTTCATGAATTTGAGATGCAATTAACCCTTCAACCACATTGGTTAATTGATGTGGAAAAATACTACTTGGTTTTGTAACTTCGGCAATACGTATAACCTTGTTACCTCCAAGAAAACTATTTTCACCTTCTGCCGAGTTATTGGTCCCATTTTCTTTACAACTTACCGCAGCTAACAAAAGCAGAGGTAAGAATTTTATTACAAAATTTGTTTTCATATACAATTTCAATTTTTAAATACCACTGTGCAAAGGCACATAACTATAACTTTACCTAAAATAAAGAATATAAGTGTATAAAGGTTTAAACATAGTAAATTTTAACAAAACCACAAAGTAAACTTTACACAAATTCAAACTAATCTGCAAAATTTTATTTTTTAAAAAAACCGAAAAATTTATTGTTTGTTTTTATAAAATTGCCTATTTTTAGTGCTTTATTTAATGAATTATAAATTGACAAACTGTGTTTGCTCAAAAAAAGAAATATATGAAAATTAATTTTATGAATAAAATTTATGTTGTTGCGTTGCTTTGTAGCTTATTTGTAAGCCAAAATTCTTTTGCGCAAGGCTTAATAATTTTAGAAGGAAATTACCAAGGAAAAAACATTTACGTACAAAATCCTTATGGTAATAGCGCTGGTGTTGGTTTTTGTGTTACTGAGGTAAAAGTAAATGGGAACATTACTACTGATGAGGTAAACTCTAGTGCTTTCGAAATTGACATGAAGCCATGGAAATTAAACATTGGCGATAAGGTGGAAATTAAAGTGTTTCATAAAGAAGGGTGTAAGCCAAAAATATTAAATCCTGAGGTATTAAAACCAAAAAGTACGTTTGAAGTTGTTAGTATGAGTGCAGATAAAGACGGAACAATTAAATGGACAACAAAATCGGAAACAGGAAAATTAAGTTTTGCAATTGAACAATTTAAATGGAACAAATGGGTAAAAGTTGGTGAGGTAGATGGCGTTGGAACTCCAACAAGTAATGACTACACTTTTAAAATTTCACCAAATAGCGGAAAAAACCAAGTTCGTGTGCGTCAAACAGATTATAGTGGCCAACCACGTTTAAGTAAGGCAGTTGAGTTAACTAGCGATTTACCAGAAGTTGATTTTGCACCTTTAAAAGCAAGTAAAGATGTAAACTTCTTTGAAAAAGGAAAGAACGATAAAGCAGTAGAAACTATGTATGAAATTTATGACCAATACGGCAACATTGTAAAAAAAGGATTTGGCAGCAAGGTTGATGTGAGTAATTTACAAAAGGGGGGTTACTTTTTAAACTTTGATAACAAAATGGGCGAATTTGTAAAAAAATAAACTCCTGTTCAGTTAAAATTTAAAACCTCTTTGATAAAACAAGGAGGTTTTTTTTGTTTTAGGGAAGTTTGTTCTTTAATGGTTATTTCCAATAGCATGATTTAACCCTAAACAGACGGTTCAAAAAGAGAACTATCTGAGATTAAGTACCTGTAAGGATTTTCCAATGAAATACTTGTAAGAAATCCTAACAGTTACTAAATCGGGATAATCCTTAATTAGACAGATAGTTCGTTGATAACTCGACTCCTATTGTCTAATTGCGGTTTAAGGAATCCTAAGTACTCCTAAATCGAAGCCTGTTATGATTTTAGGTCAGGAATAATTCGTGTTTAGTTGTTAAAATTGTCGATTGACTATGTAGTTTAAATATTGATTTAGTTTTCTAAACATAACGTTGTGTGGATTGACGTTATATATTAGGCAAACTTTAGAAAATAAACTTATTTTTTTGTTGCATTAAAATTATTTATTCCTTCATCAAGCCATTTAACATACCCTTCTATGCTTGGGTCGTAGCCTCTTATTGAGTTTAAAGGTTTTTCGTTATGATCTAATAAAACATACAAAGGTTGGGTGCTTTGTTGATACTTTGTTTCTTCCATGTATTTGAACTTATCGCCAATATCTCTTATTTCTCGTTCTTTACCGTACCAAAATACTTTCATGTAATCTTTTGGATCTAGTTCTCTTTTATCATCAACGTATAATGATACCAAAACCACATCATTATTAAGTCGTTTTAATACCTCTCCATCTGGCCAAACATTGTCTTCTGTTTTTCTACAGTTTGCACAAGCGTGTCCCGTAAAGTCAACCATCAAAGGTTTTCCAACTTTCTTTGCGTATGCTAATGCATGTTCGTAATCATTTTTAAAATGAACAATGCCGTTTTTATTAGTTTCAATGTACTTTCCAAATTCTGCATCTTTATTTTCTTGATGTGCATTATTTGTTGCTGATTGACCAAAACCATGTGGAGACTCTGAATATTCAAGTGGAGGTAAAATACCACTAAAGAGTTTTAATGGGGCTCCCCATAATCCTGGTATAAGGTAGAACGTTATAAAAAAAGCAGCAATAGCAACAAAAATTCTCGTTACTGAAAGACTTTTCACATCACTATCATGAGCCGTTTTAAATAACCCAATTAAGTAAAGGCCTAATAATCCAAAAATAACAATCCATAAACTAATAAAAACTTCTCTGGTTAAGATAAATGCTTGAACTACTAAGTCTGCATTAGATGCAAATTTAAGTGCTAAAGCAAGTTCTAAGAACCCCAAAGTTACCTTTACTGAATTTAACCACCCTCCAGATTTAGGCAATGATTGTAGCCATCCTGGAAAAGCTGCGAACAAACCAAACGGAAGCGCCAACGCAAGGGCAAAACCAAACATCCCCCAAAATGGTCCAACAATGTTTCCAGTTGCTGCCGCTTCAACTAACAAAGTTCCAATAATAGGTCCAGTGCAAGAAAAAGAAACTAGGGCAAGCGTAAAAGCCATGAAAAAAATTCCAGCTAATCCTCCCTTATCACTTTTAGAGTCCATTTTATTTATTAAAGAACTTGGCAAAACAATTTCAAATGCGCCTAAAAATGAAGCTGCAAAAACAAGCAGCAAAACAAAAAATGCTAAATTAAACCAAATGTTTGTTGATAATGTGTGCAAAGCGCCAGCACCAAATATTAATGTTACGCCTAAGCCTAAAACAACGTATAAACCAATTATAAACAACGCATAAATAATTGCATTTCTTAGGCCTTGCTGTTTTGATTTACTTTGTTTAGTAAAAAACGCCACGTTCATTGGAATCATTGGAAAAACACACGGAGTAAGCAAGGCTGCAAATCCACCAATAAATCCTGCTAAAAAAATTGCCCACCAAGACATAGAACTTGATGCTGATGCCTCTTTTGTTGGCCCTTGCTCAAGAACCGCATTAGTTGAAGGTGATGCAGTTATTGGGTTTGATCCTTTATCAGAATAAATTTTTGCTATTGCTGCACTATCGCAATTACAATCTCCACTTGTTGAAGTAACTGAATTAATTGTAGCAGATTCTGTATTTGTATTAACAGCGCTTGCAGAAACACAGCTAGCATCTCCCACCACATCAAAACTAAATTTATCTGCTGGTGGGAAAATACATTTTTCTTCTGTACATGCCTGAAACTCGTACTTACCTGCTACTGTGATTTTTCCGGCACTTAATAATTTTATGCGTTGGGTAAACGTAGCAGTTTTTGAATGATAGGCTACATCCACTTCAAATACTTTATCAAATTCTTTTATTGGGGTAGATTCTTTTACATTGCCCACCAATTCATAAGCCGCACTTTTTGTAAACTTAAACGATGTAGCGTTAGGCCCACCTTCTCCTTTAAATTTTACAACTGAATAAACGTGCCAAGGGCTTTGAATAGTAGCCTTAAAAATTAAATCGTATTCGCAGGCATTAATTTTTTTTGTACTCATTTCAAACGAAACAGGATTTTCTTGCGCAAGAATTAATCCTGCAAAAAAAACAAAAAGTAAGCTAAAAAAATTCTTCATAATGTTTAATTAAACCGATTTAATGGGCTGTAAATATAAAAATTTATTGTGTTTTTACCACTAAATCTACTGTTTTTGGTGGCAAACACATTTGATCGTTGCAACACATGTACTCCACTTTAAAGCTAATATTAAAAGGTGCTTTCGCAATTAATTTTACCTTTTGTTTAAATTCTGCCTTATCGTGAAATACAAATATTTTGGCATCAAAGGCTTTTACAAATTCTTCGTGTGCATTACTTTCTTCGGTTTTTCCAACCAGCGAATAATTTTTTGCAGGGAGAAAAGTAATCGTTGTTGGGATAGGGCCTGCATCCGTTGGACGTTGCGAATAAGTATGCCAGTTCTTTTGAATAGTTGCAGTAACTATAATTTCACCTTCAGTTGCCGAAATACTTTTGTAAGAAGCCGCCCAAGTTACAGGGTTTTGTTGTGCTGTTGCAAGTATAGTTGAAAGCATTACAAAACAGGATAAAAATAATTTTTTCATAAACACGATGTATTTTTAGATTATATTTTAAACCTTTAAGTTCCTATAATTATTCAACATACACAATATGGCTAAACACTATTTAACAATTGCTTTTTCCTATAATTGTTTAATAAAAAAAAGTATATTTGTTTTTTACAATTAGCAAAAAATTATGATTGATTTAACAGGAATTATTTCTATTTCGGGGCAACCGGGTTTATTTAAAATTATTGCACAAAGCAAAAACGGAATTATTGTTGAAGGATTGGCAGATAAGAAACGTGCCAACATCCATGCTACCACAAAAGTATCTACTTTAAGCGATATTAGCATGTTTACTACTGGCGATGACAAACCTATTGAAGCCATTATGACTTCTATTTACGAAAAAGAAAAAGGCGGCGCAGCTGTTGATAATAAAGCGGATGATAAAGCTATTGAAACTTACTTTGCAGAAATTTTACCTGAATACGATAAAGAACGTGTTTATGTGAGTAACATGCGTAAACTTATTATGTGGTATAACAATTTACAAACTACAGGTAGCTTAAAATTAAAAGAAGAAAAAGCTGAGGGTGAAGAAAAAACTAAAGTTGCAAAAACAACCAGCGAGACTAAGGTTCCTAAAAAAGCAGCTACTACAACAAAAGTAAAAACTAGCACGGGAGTTAAAAAAACAGCAGGAGTTAGAAAAACAGGAACAGCATAAAAAAATAAAATTTGTAAAACCAACCTAGTGTTGGTTTTTTTTTGTTCAATTATATGGTATAATATTCAGTAATATGAAAAATTCACGGCTTTTACTTTTATTTATTTTGACACTCTTTTTAATTTTTTGTAAAAAAGAAAGAAACAAAAACGCTACCGTGTTACGAAATTGTACAGGAACGTATTTACGAATGGATGGTAAAGATTACCGGGTTTGTAATATTGAACTTGTTTCGCAATTTACTGATGGTACAAAGGTTTCGGTAACTTATAATAAAATTGAAGCGTTTAATGGTTCTGCAATAGACCAATCTGTTTGTAAAATGTTATACCCTAGCGAAGGTTGGATTGAAGTTGAGAAAATAAGGTAATTTAAAATTGAATTTGTAATTATTAATTATAACCTATAATGAGAATAATAAGCTTTTCACTTTTGTTTGTGTTACCTCTCTTTTTAATTTTTTGTAAAAAAGAGAGAAATAAAAACGCCGCTTTGGTGCGTGATTGCACAGGAACATACTTACGAATAGAAGGTAAAGATTACCAAGTTTGTAATTTGGCTAAAGTGGCTAAATATACAGATGGCACAAAGGTTTCAGTAACATACAAAAAAATTGATGGGTGTAAAGGCCCAGGAGGAGATCCTGTTGCTTGTTATTTACTACACCCCAACGAAGGTTGGATTGAAGTTGAGAAAATAGAATGAGAAAGAATTTTTAACTTTAATCTAATCTGTATCGAAATAATTCAGGGATTTAACTTAGATTAGGCTATTTTTCTACCTGGGTATCACCAACGTATTGCCCGTTTTTATAAACAGCTATGCGCATTAAAATACCATTTTCATCATAGAAAAAAGCTTTCCCGTTTATGAATAAATTATTTTTAAACTCACCATCTTTTGTAATTTGCTTGTTTTTATTATATAAAATGTGTTGACCATTTAAAACAATTGGTCCTTTTTTAGTATCAACACCATTTGGTTTCTCATCTTCTTTAACTTTTACAACTGGTGCGTTTTCAAGTACATCTGCTTTTTTAATAATTGGTTTTTTAGGTTGAAATTCTTTTATCGAAGCTATATCAACATTTCCGTCAGCATAATTTTTTTCGCTTTTAGGATCTCCGTTTTCGTAATAATCTTTTATAACACCGCTTTCTTTTCCATTAGTAAAATTTCCTTCAATGGCTAATTGGCCGTTATCGTAAAAATATTTTTGAGCTCCCTCTCTTTTACCACTTTGGTTAAATACAAAGTCGTGTTGTATTTGCCCGTTCTCGTAGTATAATTTGTAGTTACCAACCCATCTGTTATTTTTCCAATTTCCTTCTTCGCTAATTTTTCCGTTTTCGTGGTACATGATTGCATAACCATCTGGTCTGCCATTGGTAAAGGTTAATTTGTTTTTCATATTACCATTGCAGTAGTATTCAATCCATTGGTCTTTTTTTCTATTATCTTGGTATTTACCTTCTTCAATTTTTGCATCAGGTGCATAACAAGTGCCGGGTTTGTGTTTACCCATCAAAATCCATTTGCCTTGCTTACGACCATCAATATCAATTCTATTGATTGTATCTCCTTTTGGGCCAAGTTCAGAAGTTTGAGAGAACATGGATTTCCCAAGGAGGAATATTGCTGCTAAAAGTAAAAGTTTTCTCATGCTTAATCAAATTTAGGATATTTTTGCCAAATCAACGCTTAATTAATTATTAAAAAAATATTTATTTAGCCAAAAAAGCAAAAATTATCGATGACTTTGATAATTCTACGAAACAAGACAATTAAAAGTTACAATTTTTTCGACTAACCAGTAATTTCAGTCGACTATTTTGTGTTAGTTAAAAAAGGTAATTTTTTAACCTGCGCTTTAATCAATTTTTCGCGAATTACTATATAAATTTCTGAGTCTGCTTTGCTAAACTCTGTTGCCACGTAACCCATGCCAATTGCTTTATTCAGGCTAGGACTTTGAGTGCCCGATGTAACTTTTCCAATTGTTTTTCCATTAGCATCCGCAATTAAATAATGGTGACGAGGTATCCCTCTGTCAATCATTTCAAAACCAACTAATTTTTTGCTTACACCGTTTGTTTTATGCCCCTCAATTGCTGCACGATTTGTAAAGTCTTTAGTGAATTTTGTAATCCAACCCAAACCTGCTTCAATAGGGCTAGTAGTATCATCAATATCGTTACCGTACAAACAAAATCCCATTTCTAAACGTAAAGTATCGCGTGCGCCTAATCCAATTGGTTTAATGCCAAATTCAGCACCTGCCTCAAAAATTGCATCCCACATTTTTTTTGCATCGGCGTTTTTAATATAAATTTCGAAGCCACCAGCACCTGTATAACCAGTATTTGAGATTATAACGTTATTTAATCCTGCCATTGTATCAATACAAAAACTATAATATTCCATTTTACTTAAATCGACTTTTGTTAGTTTTTGTAAAGCTAAAATTGCCTTAGGGCCTTGTACCGCAAGTAAACTCCAATCGTCCGACTCATTTATCATTTCTACACCATAAGAATTGAATTGTTTTATCCAATTCCAATCTTTTTCAATGTTCGACGCATTAACTACTAAAATATATTCTTCCGCACTAGCCCTGTAAACCAACAAATCATCAACAATACCACCTTTATCGTTTGGTAAGCAGGAGTATTGTACTTTGCCATCAATTAATTTACTAGCATCGTTACTTGTAACTTGTTGTATTAAATCTAAAGCCTTAGGGCCTTTTAACCTAAACTCTCCCATGTGGCTAACATCAAAAACACCCACACCGCTACGAACGGTTAAGTGTTCTTCGTTTAAACCCGTGTAAGAAACAGGCATGTTGTAGCCAGCAAATGGCACCATTTTTGCGCCAAGGGCAATATGTAAATCGGTTAAGGCTGTAGTTTTCATTTAAAATTTGTTTTTTTAGAGGAGATAAAAGTAAATAAAAAAATCCTCAATTTTTTGTTTGAGGATTTTTAATTTTAAAAGATTACTTAATTTGTTTTTAGTTTACATTTTCAATAACTAAAGCGCTTGCTCCACCGCCACCATTGCAAATACCGGCTGCACCGTATTTAGCATTGTTTTGTTTTAATACATTAATTAAGGTAACGATAACACGTGCCCCGCTTGCTCCTAAAGGATGACCCAAAGATACAGCACCACCATTAACGTTTACTTTACTTGCATCTAAATTCATTAACTTCATGTTTGCTAAGCCAACAACGCTAAACGCCTCGTTTAATTCGTAAAAATGGATATCGCTCATTTTTAAACCAGCTTTTTCTACTGCTTTTGGAACTGCTAAACTTGGTGCTGTGGTAAACCACTCTGGGGCTTGCTCAGCATCGGCATAACTTTTAATGATTGCTATTGGTTTAATGCCTAAACTATCTGCTTTTTCTTTGCTCATTAAAACAAGTGCCGCAGCGCCATCATTCATTGTGCTGGCGTTAGCAGCTGTTATAGTACCATCTTTTTGAAACACTGGTTTCAACCCAGGAATTTTTTCAAAGTTTACTGATTTGTATTCTTCGTCTTCAATAAATTCAACATCGCCTTTTTTAGTTTTTACTGTTACAGGAATAACTTCATTTTTAAATTTACCAGCACTCCATGCAGAAGCACTGCGCTTGTAACTTTCAACCGCAAAGGCGTCTTGTTCTTCGCGCGAAATTTTATGTTCTTTTGCGCATAATTCTGCGCATACACCCATTGCTACATTACCGTAAACATCGGTTAAACCATCTTTTGCTAAGCCATCAATTAACTGACTGTTCCCATACTTAGCTCCCCAACGTGTACTATCGCTATAAAACGGAACAGAGCTCATGTTTTCCATTCCTCCTGCAACAACAATATCATTATCACCCAGCATAATACTTTGAGCTGCCAATGCTATAGATTTCATACCGCTTGCGCATACTTTATTTACAGTTGTGCAATTTACGCTATCTGGCAAACCTGCAAATTTGGCTGCCTGACGAGCAGGTGCCTGACCAAGATTAGCCTGCAACACAGAACCCATATACACTTCCTGAACTAATTTTCCATCTAAGTTAATTTTAGCCAAAGCCCCTTTAATTGCTTCTGCTCCTAACTTTGTAGCGCTAACGCCAGCTAATGTTCCGCCAAACGAACCCATTGCGGTACGCACCGCAGATACTATATATACTTGTTTCATAATTTTTGTTTTTTAAAAATCGCGTTAAATTTAATGCTTTATTTAGTAGATTTAAGTTAAATGTTATAAACAGGCTTTTTTAGTAATTTAGTGGCTTAGAATGATAAGTGGAATAATAATAAAATCAACGGGAAGTAATTATTTAGTAAGTATAAATGGTAAAATTGTTTCGTGTAAACTAAAAGGTAAAATTAGGTTAGAATGTAGAAAAACTACAAACCCTATTGCTGTTGGAGATCTTGTAGATGTTGAGATAGAAGGAGAAGAGGCCTCAATTTTAAATATTCATCCGAGAAAAAATTACATTATACGCAAATCGTTAAACTTAAGTAAACAAGCACACATACTAGCAAGTAATTTAGACCAAGCGGTTTTGGTTTGCACAATTGTAGCGCCAAGAACAAGTTTAGGCTTTATTGATAGATTTTTATTAACTGCTGAAGCCTACGACATTCCTGCAAAATTAATTTTTAATAAAATTGATTTATTGGATGAAGAATTACTCGCTCTTCAAAAAGAAATAATTGACATATACACAACCGCTGGCTACCCATGTTTTGAGGTAAGTGCATTAAAAAACAAAAGTATTGAAGATTTAAAATTAATTTTTAAAGATAAAACTACATTAATAGCTGGCCATTCGGGAGTTGGAAAATCAACTTTAATAAATGCCATTGAACCTAGCTTACACTTAAAAACTGGACAAATATCGAGTGCGCATTTAAAAGGCATGCACACTACCACATTTGCCGAATTGCATGCACTTAGTTTTGGTGGTGGTATAATTGATAGCCCAGGCATTAAAGAATTAGGCTTGGTGGAGATGAAGAAAGAAGAGGTGGGGCATTACTTCCCAGAAATTAGAAATTTAATGAATGGGTGTAAGTTTAATAATTGCTTGCATTTGAATGAACCTAGCTGTGCTGTAAAGCGAGCATTAGAGGATGGAAAATTAAATGAAGAACGCTACAACAGTTATGTAAAAATACTGCATGGTGAAGAGATGGATTGGAACGAGTGGGAGATAAGGTAAATTACCAATTAGCTCTTATCCCGAATGAATTTGCCCAAGTAAAACCACTATTGGTAGTAATATTTTTTATTTTAGAATAATAATAAACAGGCTCAGTGCACACAAACAAGTTAGTATTCTTTAGTAGTTTAATTTTCTTAGAAGCCCGTATATTAACCGTTAAAGGCAGCGAAGAATAAAATGCAAAAGATGGGCTTACACGTTGCTCAAAAGTTGCAAATGTATTTTGGGTTGAACCTGAGTACTTTTCAAAAGTATTTCTATCACTTATTTTTTTTGTGATGTAATCGAAATTTGTGTTGTATGCGGTACTTTTATAAAGCGTATTAAAATTAATTCCTGGTGCTAAGCAAAGCCCTGCAGTGAGCCAAAAACGGCGTTCTTTTTTTGTTGTAATGTTAAACCCAATTGGTAAAAATAATTGCTTGCCTACCACACCAAACGAAGTTATATTCTCATTTTCAATAACTCTAAAAACGGTATCTTGAGAGGTTGTATTTATGTAATTTTGGGTAACCTTTGGCGAATTATTAATATATGAAAAGCCTGAATGAATTGTTTTTTGATAGCGTAGCCCTATAAAAATTTCTTTGCTAATTTTCGATTTTTTGGAGAACGAAAAGAAAGATTTAGCACAAACAGAGAGAAAATTTGAATACCCTTGAGGAAAATTGTAACCCTCACTATATGCGTGATTTGTAAAATTGCTTGAGAGTAGGGCATCGTTGGGAAAGATAGTTTTATAACTAGTAACATCACCTCCACCATAAGGTGTCATTAATCCTCCTAGTTCAAGCGAAACGCCATTAAACTTTAATACCTTTTTATTTAAAGAATCTGTTTGTGAAAACAAATTAGAGACAACTGCTGCTGATAAAAAAATTACTGATTTCATAATTTTAAAATTATTAAATGATTATCACTCCAAGCTGTCTGCCAAACTAGCAGACCTATATATTAAACGCCGATTTAATAAATTTATTGTATTATACAAAATCGAAATATTAAATAGTCCAATAATTTAATTAGTCTTGTCGAGTAGTTTTTGCTTGAATATGATTCTTTGGCAAAAACGTATCGAGACACCAAAGCAATAAAGAATGACGATAATAAACTTCAATTGTCTCGATACAATTTTGCAAGAGGCAGGCAAAATTTACTCGACACGACATTGGACTAATTATTAAATGTACTTGGTGTTAGATACATTCTCAATAAACTCATTGTAATGCAGAGTAATCTAATCTCTAAAACTATTTTTTGAATTTTTATTTGGTACTTTTAAGCAATAATAAAATTGGTACACAGAATAGTTTAAAAAAAGTTACGTATTTACTTTGCTTTATACTTTTATGGAGTAGGTAGTAAATTAGTTGCAGACATATTTAGAAGGCTGTATAATTGATTTTGTTGTGAATCATAATTCATTATGAGTAAAGATAAGCATGTAATTAAAGCACAATGGTTTAAAACCAATACAGATAAAAGTGAGCGTAACTTAGGTTTGGATATTGCAAGAACTGCGTGTACACTTATAGTAATTTGTATGCACACCAATAATTTTATGCGTCCTTTCTTTAGCGGCTATAAATACTTTTTTCCAATAGGGTTTATTGCACAGGATTTATTTTTTGCATTAAGTGGTTTTTTGGTTGGCAAACAAATTTTAAAATATATAAATACTTCTACAAATGCTTTGGGTTTACTAAAATTTTACAAAAACCGGTGGCTTAGAATTGTGCCACTTTATTGGTTATTTTTAATTATTAACGCAGGTTTATTTTATAGCTTTTATAAGTACAGTGCGTTAAGTTTTTTTAAAGTAGATTTCAAAATTGTAGACTATGTTTTTTTCTTACAGAATTTCGCTTGGCCACACCCAGGCTTCTTTCCAGAAGTATGGCCACTTGCAATAGAGGAGTGGTCCTTTTTATTACTGCCACTTCCAATTTTTGCACTTGTAAAATTGTTAAAGAAACCATTAAGCAATAAACAGTTAATTACGTTGATTATCTTAGAAATTGTGTTAATAAATCTTGTTCGTATTCATTATGTCTTAAACAACAACCCCGAAACGGACTGGGAGTTACGAAAAATAGTTGTTTACCGCTTGGACGCTCTACTTTATGGGTTTTTAACACTCCTTCTAATTCTGAACTTTAGACCTTTTTTAGAAAAAAATAAAAATTGGTTGTTGGTAATTGGATTGATAGGAAGCATTTTTATATATTTTGTTGGGTTAAAATTTCATCCGTTAATTTACAAATCATTGTTATTCTCACTTGTACCAATTTGTTGTAGCGCTATGTTGATTTATTTTTATTTCACCAATTTTTCATTTATTAAAAACAAGCTCAAATCGTTTATTACACATATTAGTTTGGTAAGTTATTCGTTATTATTAACCCATTTATATTTTCTTCAATTCTTATTGTTGTGCTTTTTTAAACCAGCTAATCTCTTTGAAGCCTTCGGCTTCGCAGTTATTTATTTTGCTACACTTGGTATAGTTTCTACAGCACTATTCAATTGTATTGAAAGGCCTTTATTGATTAGAAGAAATAGTTGAGCCTTGAATCTATTTAAAAAAAATAATCAAAAAAATAAAAATCAAAGTAAGACCATTAAGCGTTTTCTACAGATTTCATCAAATCTGTTGCGATCTTTTTTACCGAGTCTATTTGCTATATTAATTAACTATATTCTTTTACACTACAAAGCCAAAAGCATTCTTACAACCTATGTTTATAGCATTTCCATCATTAATTTACTTTTTGTTGTTGCAAATTGGGGAGGAAAAGACTTTATAACCAAAGCCATAGCAAAAGAACCTTTTGCAGTAAAAGAATTAACTGCAAAGTTATTTGGGAGTAAATTACTCATTTCGTTTTTAATTATTCCAATTATCTTTTTTTTGCCAACTAATTTATCAGTTAAACTATTTATTGCAGTATACCTTCTATTAAAAATTTGTAACCCAGTTTATGAATCCTTAATTGTGCTTCGCAAAAAATACAACCTCACCTTACTTGTTGATTCACTTTTATATTTGGCATTACTGATTACTATTTCTATTGATGGTAACGTTACTAATCCAACCATTTTCATGGTAGAACTTCTTGTTTTGGAAGCGGTTCGAAACGCTATTTATACTTACATTTTTAAATCTGAAATTTCTATCACACTAAACATTGCCAAATGTGTGCAAGTAATTAAAAGCTCCTCAATTTTTTTTTACATTTCTATAGCTGGGTTTTTATGCTCTAAAGCAGACCTTTACATTATTGGCTTGCAGCTTGGTAAACATAGTATGAGCACTTATTTTGTTATTACTAATCTTGTTGCATTTTGCTATATTGGTTATGCTACTATTAACGGAACTTTTGTTTCGGGAATACTTCGTTATAATGAAAAAACATTTAGCAAATTCAATCAGCTTTCACTTTACAGTGGAGGAATGTTTTCTATTTTTTCTGCTATATTAGTATATGTAATAAGCAACTATTATTATGGCTTATCAGTAAAATTTTTCTTTATAGTACTTGTTGGGCTAAATGTATTTGGATTTACAAGGGTGCTGATTCAAATGTATAACTATACACGCTCTGAAAAACAATATCTAGTAATACCATGCTTAATTATCTCGGGCCTTGCAAATGTTTTATTGTCTTACCTGCTAACGCCTTTTTTACAACAAACTGGCGCTTTCGCAGCAAATACAATTTCGGTTTATGTTAGTCTCTTTTTATTACAAATTGTATACAAAAAAAGGTAGCTAAATCTAAATTATCAAATTAGTAATTTGTTTTCTATCAATAGAGCGAACTCAAATAAATCGGTAAAATTTTAATAACCTTGCTAGTGCTTTTATTTTAAAGGGGTATTTAAGAAAAGATTTCAAATACATGTTCCATGCCTTACCTTTTAAACCGAGTGAGTAAAAATTTTCTGCATGCTTAAAATGATAGTGCGAGTAAGCTTTGTTGTATAGTGAAGCACTTATCAAATTTTTTTGAAGCAAATAATCAAGTGTAGTGTACTCTTCAAAATAGCCTTTTATGAGAAGGGAGTTGTACGTTTTTTCGCTGCTAATGTTACCCTCATGCTTACGAATATACACCAATTCTTTTAAGCTAATAAAAGAATTACTTGTGGCGAGCAATTTAAGAATGAGATCATTTTCACCGTGTTTTAAATTTGGATTTAACCTTTCTACTCCAGAAAATTTGAAAGAAAAACAGCTAGGATATATAATTAAATTGTCGTTAAGGTAATGATCTTCAATCAAGGAGCCTTCCAATGCGTTAAGTTTATCGGGATTAAGGAGGCGATGTTGTTTTTCTTCACTAAATACAAAAGCATTACTAATAACGGATGAATAATTTTTATTTGCATAAATTTTAGTTAATTCTAACAAATACTCTGAATTCCAATAATCATCAGAATCTAAAAAGGCAACTATGCTCCCACGCGCTTTATCAAGACCACAATTGCGTGCCCTGGATAAATAGCCAGTGTTAGGGTGAAAAATATAAATTATCCGCTCGTCTTTAAATTGTTCAACAATCTCCTTTGTATTGTCTGTTGACCCGTCATCAACAATAATGTACTCATAATCCTTGTATGATTGGCTTAAAACAGATGATATAGCCACCTTTAGAAGTTTACTTCGGTTATAAGTTATTGTAATTATACTGATCATACAGTATTTGTAAAGTTGTAAATTTTTCTGATTTAATCCTAAGCGCTTACTATTTTATTAATGAAATTGTTAAATAGGATGTATTATATTTATACAGCAATTTTTATGAAAAATTTTTTTAAAATTACTATTCCAGTCCTTCTAATGATGTTAGTACTCGTGGAACTAATTTTACGTTTTTTACCCATTGCAGATCCATATAAAATACAGAAACAAGAAAGATTTCGGAAGCAAAACGCCTATATACCTTCTCAATTTCTGCCCAATCAAAATTTCACTTTCCAATCAAAAGAAGGATTGCTGGGCTTGGATACCAGTGTTACTTTTTTAATAAACAATTATGGGTTTAGAGGAAATGTTCTAAAAAGAAAGAAAAATACAGATTTTAGAATTTTTTTAATTGGTGGTAGCACCACAGAGTGCCTAATGATTGATGAGAGTAAGGCGCCACATACTATAATTCAAAACCAGTTAAAAGAGTATAAGACTGAGGTTTTTAATGCCGCAAAATCGGGTGATATGAGTGTTGACCACCTTGCTATGTTAGCACACCGTGTTGTGCATTTACAGCCTGATGCAATTGTGTTGTTTTGTGGTATTAACGATTTAAAACGCAGTAATAATTTTGATTATACATTTATAGATTCAGTTGGCTATAATGAGTTCAGAAGTAGTTCGTTTAAAACTGACTTTAAATTGTTCATGAGTAATTTCCAAATTTATAGAAGGCTACATGCTGTTTTTAGCAAACAATCATTAGAAACCATTAACTGGAAATCAAATTTCAAAGAAAAAGCGGAGACTGTTAGTAAACTTCCTAAAATGAAATTGCTACCAAAAATTAATCTAGAGGCTTATAAAACAAATTTAAATTCGTTTATTGGCATTTGTTTAAGCCAAAACATAAAATTAATTTTAGTTACACAAGCTAGCACTTGGAATAGCAAGTTAGATTCTACAATTTCAAACTTACATTGGATGACAAGCTATGGCAGCGTTAGAGCCAATGAGAAAGATTTGGATAGTTTGTTAGAATGCTATAATGATGTAATGCGTGAACTAGCTCAAGAGCGCAATGTATTACTTTTTGATTTGGCAAAAAAAATACCTAAAACAAGTTTTTACTTTTATGACGATTGCCATTTTAATAACAACGGCGCCAAGTTATATGCTGATAGCATTTCCTACGTAATTAAAGCTAATTATTTAAACAAGTAGCAATTAAATTTAAAATTTGAAAAGGACATTGAACAAAAGTTTAACACAAAACAGGAATTAATTAACATGAGAATTAAAAGTGTAATTTTTTGTGTAGGTGCCTTTGTGTTTTTTTTAATCTCGCTTCAATTTAAACCAGATTCGAAAATTGACCAAGGTAATTTAATAAACTTAAAATGGTACAAATCATACAAAAACGAAACATGGGCCAATGTGAGAGCAGGCATGCTTTGGTCGTTTTCATAAATGGGGGCTAATTTACCTAAAGGTGGTTTTGATAGTTCTCTTGTATTTTATGATTCAACAAATTTTACAATCAATCTCAACAAATTAGGATTTAGCGAATCGCAACTAAGCGCATTAAATGTTGTTTGCGATAGCATCAAGAACAGCAAAGAATATAAAAAAAATCAATTTATTGATCTTTCTCGGTTTTTAATACTCACACTTTATTCACCTTACAACTATTATAAAATTAGTGGTGCAGAACAGAGTTACAACTAATTTTTAGCTAAATACCCAATGGATGATTCACTGGTGTTTGGAGTAACAAATTCAATTGTGAGTAAATGGCACAGGCGCATTCGTTTCAGTAAAAGTGACTTAGTTGGCGGCATGGCAATGGTTGCAGAAGAAGGATATGGTTCCTTACTCAAAAACACATTTAAACCCGTTAAATTTGAAACAATAACAATTATGCCTAATGGTCAACTTAGGTATGCTATTTACAATAAAAGCGGAGAACTTGAAGACGCTGCAAACCCTGAGATTTCATCAGCGGGTAAGCCCGGGAAATGTATGTGGTGCCACGAAATTTATATCCAACCTTTGTTTAACCAGAATGGTGAAGTTAGGAATCTAATGACGAACCAACAATTTAGTAATAAAGTAAAAGCCCTTCAATTAAAGTTGAATAATTACCGCAATAGCCTTTCTGCAAACATTGATTTTACGAAGCGACAAGAGCACACAGAGAGTGAATTATTATACATAGGTTTTATGGAGCCCTCGGCATTTCGCTTACAACAAGAATTTAGTGGCGATAGCATTGCTCTGAAAAAAGCACTAAAGATGCGCACACATGTGTATAAAGAGTTTCCATCTTTAGGCAACTTATACGAACGAAAAAAAATTGACGATTATTTTTCTTATAAAAGAATAAGAATTCCTGAGTTTGTTCGTGAAAAATCTAAGTTTGAGCCAAATTATTTCAGATATTTGAATAAATAGCAAATCCCTTAAAAGAATCTTTTATCCTAAACAAATTAAAATACCTTAACCAAACACTTTTGCCTGGAAAAATTTTTTATGCACCAGACTGGATTGTGCTTTGTGTAAACAACACCTGTAACCTGCATTGCAAAATGTGCGACGTGGGCGTAGGCTATACCGAAAGTAATTTTTATCAAAACTTAATGGGGACAGATCCATTGCATATGCCACTGGATTTATTTAAAAAAATTGTTGACCAAAATGTTGCATTGTTTCCTAATGCAAAACTAGGCCTTGGGTATACTGAACCACTTGTTTATAAGTATTTGTACGAAGGGCTAAAGTACGCAGCTGAAAAAAAAGTGTTCACCAGCGTTACCACCAACGCACTGAATTTGCGAAAAATGGCAGACAAATTAATAGATGCTGAATTAAAAGAATTGTATGTCTCCTTGGATGGTCCGGCCGATGTGCATAATGAAATAAGAGGCTACAAACTTTCTTTTGAAAAGGCTGTAGAAGGCATTGATTATTTGCTTACACAAAAAAAAGCACCAAAAATTTCTGTGTATTGCGTAATTACACAATGGAATTATACAAGACTAAAAGAATTCTTAGATTATTTTAAAAACAGTGGTTTGCATGAAGTTGGTTTTATGCATACCAACTATACACCCGATTCGGTCGCCATTAACCACAATGCCTTATACGGACAACTTTATCCAGCAACGGCCTCTAACATGCAGGATATTGATATAGATGCTTATGATTTACCTGCCATTTTATCTGAGATAAAATCAATTAAACAACAAGCCTATCCTTTTAAAGTTAGCTTTTCGCCCAACATCAATGAATTACAACAACTTGAATTGTTTTACAAACATCCTGAAAAATTTTATGGTAAACGCTGCCATGATATTTTTCGCACGATAATGATTAAATCTAACGGAGATGTTATACCCGCGCATGGAAGGTGCTATAACCTTACAATAGGGAATATTTATCAAAACAGTTTAAAGCAGATTTGGAACAGTGCTATTGTTTCTAAATTCAGAAAAGATGTTGTTTCAGCAGGCGGCTTTTTACCAGCTTGTAGCCGTTGTTGCAGTGCGTTTAGCTAATTGGCTCATTGCTTTTTTTATAGATTTAAGATTTAGCTGAAATAAATATACCTAACTACTAGGTTATTAAAAAAAAAGTTGTAATTTAGTTCTTGTTCCCATAAAAAATTTAAATATGAAAAATAAAATTTTACTTCTAAGTTTTACTATACTCTCAACATTAAAAGGCTTTGGTCAAGCACCCGTTTTAGGGCCAATACAAGGTAATTCTACGGTTTGCTCCTCGCCAGGCTCTGCTAATAACTATGCTGTTAGTGCATCCAATAACCCAAATAGTTATTTATGGTCGGTACAACCTTCTTTTGGTGTAATTCTTAGTTCACCTAATAGTTCAGCCACCAGCATTAGCTTTCCTCAAGGCATAGGAAATTATACGGTTACTTGCGTGGCCTCTAATGGCAATGGATTTAGCGCGCCAGTAACTAAAATTATATCGGTATTTCAAACACCAATAATTACTTTTTCGGGTAATAATAGTTTTTGTCAAGGCTCTAGCACAAACATACAAGCAAGCTCTACATTGCTAATGGCTAGCCCAACAATTTCATACAACTGGTCGCCCCCAACTGGTTTAAACACTACGTCTGGGAGTTTTGTAAATGCATCCCCAAATAGCAATACTACTTATACGGTTACTGGCACTGTTGGCTTATGTAGTAATACCGCCACAACTAATATAATTGTTCTGCCATTGCCAATTATAAATATTAGTTCATCAAATCCTTTAGTTTGCTCAGGTAGTACTGCAACGTTAACTGTTTCTGGCACTGCGGTTAGTTATTCGCTTAACTCAATTCCCGCACCACAAACGTTTGTAATATCGCCTATTTCATCCACTCAATACAATTTTTCTGGTACAGGATTAAACGGCTGTATAAATACAGGTTCATTTATTCAAAATGTAAGTTCATGCGTTGGTATTAATGAGCAGAGTGCAATTTTAGTGCGTAATTTAAGTTTGTATCCTAATCCAAACAATGGTAGTTTTATGTTTACAGCTGGAATCAGTGGAAAACTCAAAATAGTAAATTGCTTAGGTGCAACTATTAAATGTGTTGATGTGCAAGCAGAACAAAAAGTGAATGTAACTGGTTTAAGCACTGGCATCTATTTTGCTAATTTTGAAGGGAAAACTTTAAAGTTCATTGTTGAGTAAAACTTTCATTTCGCTTCGTGATTCACTAAAAACAAATTTCTTTGTTTTAGGTGTTTTATTTGCTTCACTTTCAGTTTCAACTCAGGTATTAGACTTTAGTTTAGTACCACGATTTATCGCACTTGCGCTTGTTGTAATCATTTTGCTTTTGCAACAATCAAAACAAGAAAACCTCAAATTGAATTTTAATTTCATCATTTTCATCTATTTTGTTTATTCTCTTTACCCTTTGTTATCGAGCTTTTGGGCGGTTAATGAAGCTGAAGCACTATTCGATAGTTGCAGACAATTGTTAGGATTTTCTATTTTTATCAGTGCATACAATTTATTTAATAAAGATGAAAAGAAACTTTTACAAGGTTTAAAGTATACAAGCTCAATAATTGGAATTGTAATTATTGCAGTTGCTTTTTTTCAATTTTTAAAAATAGGTTCAATCAATAAAGAATTAAGTTATGGCGTAACCGCATTAAGTGGGCATAAAAATTTATTTGCAAGTTTTTTATTTCTATTACTCTTTTGGATGACCTTTCAAATAACAAATGGAAATAAATTATTCTTGAGAATTTCATTATTACTAATTTTTTTAATTGGTATTTGCTTTTTGTATTTAAGAACTAAGGCAGTTTTTATAGGAATAGCAGGTGGTTTAGCCATTACCATTATTTTATTTTTCTTAAAGAAAATTAAATTAAAGATTAATCCAGTCCTTTTAATCGTGCTGCTTTGTTTGCTTTCTTTTGTTTGTATTGATTATGTGCTTCCAAAAATTATTCAAACTTCTATTGCTTCAGTTGTTAACAGCGTAAATTCACAAGCTGTAAATATAGATTTGGAACGGTTACAACTTTGGGATAAAAGTTACGCCATCCACAAAGCTCGCCCATTATTAGGTGTTGGAGCAGGCAATTGGCAAATTTATTTCCCTAATGCTGGCTTAGATGGCATTTGGCGCGCTGAGGATTTGAACGTAACTTTTCAACGACCACATAATGATGTTCTATGGATTTTAACGGAGTATGGACTGATAGGTATGTGTTTGTTTTTAGTTGTAATTTTTGAAATAGTTGTAAAACTTACAAAGCAAGCACAAAGCCTTTCGGATTACTTGCCAATTATGTTTTTGGTGGGTTACTTAATTATTTCTTTTTTTGATTTTCCTAAAGAACGTATTGAACACACTATTTTTTTTAATTTACTTTTAGGTTATTCGGTTTATAAAATTTCGGCCCATTCAAAAACAATTTCTATTAGTTTAACTAAACCTAAAAAATTAATTTATTTTGGTATTGCAATTTATTTTCAAATTTTTGTAATAGGTGTTTTAAGATACAAAGGCGAATATTTTACTCGAAAAATTTATGATGCTAAGTTCTCCAATAACCCTACTGATGTAATTAAATATTCTAAAAGTGCTCTAAGTTTTGCTTACAGCCTAGACCCCACATCCGTTCCTATATATTGGTATCTGGCAAACGCAGCACAAACAAATCAATTAAAGGATGTAGCTTTTAAATCTTTCTTAAAAGCTTATTCAGAAAACCCTTATAACAGAAATGTTTTGAACGACTTAGGAAGTGCTTATGCCTACCAAAACAAAATCGAAGAAGCGATAAAATTTTACAACGAGGCCATTAGAATCTCACCGCGCTTTGATGAGCCGAAACTTAATTTAGCAGCACTCTACATCCAAAAAAATGATTTTAAGATGGCTCATAAAATACTTCGAGAATTAAAGCACGACTCAGGGCGAAGAACGGAATACGAAAAAATTGTTGCCTTGTTTTTTAAACCAAACTAATTGATATTCAAAAGATATAACCCATTTAATTATACCTTTTTTTGGGTATTTTAAAATAAATTAATAGAGCCTTTCTTTGTAAAAAATTAATTACATGAAATCGGCCTTTAAAAAGTTTTGTTTACTACTAGTACTAAATTTTACTACTCAATTATACGCTCAAGTACAACCTGACTCTAATAAAACAGTTCAATTAAAAGATATAGAAGTTATTTATCGCCCAGAGTTAAATCAAATTCAGCGTAAAAAGGATATCGATGGAACAATTATTTACGCAGGTAAAAAAAATGAAGTTATTAAACTCGGAAATATTGACGCAGATTTATCAGTAAACAATTCGCGTCAAGTATATGGTAAAATACCGGGCGTAAGTGTTTGGGAAAATGATGGTTCGGGTATACAAACAGGTATTGCAACGCGTGGTTTAAGCCCTAATCGTTCATGGGAGTTTAATACACGTCAAAATGGGTATGATATTAGCGGTGATGCGTTTGGTTACCCTGAAGCATACTATACTCCTCCATTAGAAGCAATTGATAGAATTGAAGTTATAAGAGGCGCTGGTGCTCTACAATATGGGCCGCAGTTTGGTGGCATGTTAAATTATGTTTTTAAAAAAGGGAATCCTAATAAACCGGTAAGTTATGAAACACAGCAAACTGTGGGCAGTTTCGGCTTATTCAATTCATACAATGCCATTGGTGGAACGTATAAAAAGTTTTCTTATTACACATTTTTTCATCACCGTAATGCCGATAGCTGGAGAAAAAATAACCAATATACTATAAATACTGGTTATACCTCGTTAACCTATTCTTTTACTAGCAAACTTACAGCAAACTTACAGCTCACTTCTATGAACTTCACGAGTCAACAACCTGGTGGTCTTACTGATTCTATGTTTAATGCAGATCCTAGACAATCATTGAGAAACAGAAATTGGTTAAGTGCGCCCTGGAAAATTGGCGCCTTAGATGTTGATTATGTATTTTCTGAGAACACAAAATTAAATTTAAAAGCATTTGGTGTATTAGCCCAACGCAATAGTGTGGGTTTTGTTGCACCAATTACAGTAAAGGATACGTTTAATACTGCATTAAAAATGTTTAATCCTCGCCAAGTAGATAGAGACAGTTACACAAGTGCTGGCGCAGAATTACGCTTTATTCAACACTACAAATTTTTTAATCAAAAAAATGCTTTATCGTTAGGAGTTAGATACTACAACGGAAATACCAATCGTTTTCAATTAGGTAAAGGTACTAGCGATGCAAATTTTGATTTGAGTTTAACAAAAGATTATACTAGAAAGTTGTATTTTAATACCAATAACATTGCGGTATTTGCTGAGCATTTATTTAAAATTGGTAATCGCTTAAGCATTACACCTGGTGCAAGAGTTGAAAGCATTGTAAACACTAACAATGGAAATATTAATTTAGATTTGGCTAATAATACAGGGGAGTTTAAAAACAACGCAGATAGAAAAGTCTTATTGTTTGGCATAGGATCACAATTAGAAATTACAAAAACGATAAATGCTTACGGAAACTTTACGCAAAACTACCGCCCCGTTTTATTTTCTGATTTAACACCTTCTTCAACAACCGAAGTAATTGACCAAAATTTAAAAGATGCTTTTGGATTTAATGCTGACGCAGGTTTTAGAGGAACACTTAAAGATTACTTGAGCTTTGATATTGGTGCATTTTATTTACATTATGATAACAGAATAGGAACAATTACGGACAAAGGACTTCCATTTAAAACAAATATTGGTACATCTGTAAGTAAAGGAGTAGAGGCTTATGTTGAATTAGATTTGTTTGGTGTGTTAGAAAGCACCAAAAAACTGGGTCGCTTAAACTCTTACGCTTCTATTGCTTTTATAGACGCAACTTACACGCAATGGAACAATCCAGCAATTGTTAACGATCCTGCAAAAACCCGAGTAGGAAAAAAAGTAGAAAACGCTCCACAAAGCATTCAACGTTACGGATTAACATACATTTATAAAACGTTTTCTATTACCTATCAATTAAATTCTGTAAGCTCAGTATTTGCCGATGCTGATAATACTGAGAAAGCTAATGGCGCGGCGACTTCTGGAAAAATACCTGCTTATACAATAATGGATGCGAGTTTGAGTTATAATTTTGCAAAAAGTTATAATGTAAAGGCGGGTGTAAATAATTTGGCAAATGTAAATTACTTTACCCGCAGGGCTGGTGGTTACCCTGGCCCAGGATTAATGCCGGGTAATGGGAGAACTTTGTTTGTTAGCTTGGGTTGTAAGTTTTAGAATTTATAAAGGTATTCTACAACAACGCTATACTAAGTTATTTTAACTTATGGATTTTTTTAGTACCGCCATACAATTCATATTTTAAAAATCTGCATTCTAAAGCGCCATTAAAAATTTGTATTTTTCGAGAAGCGCGCAACCCAACAGAGTTAATACCTTCGGGGTTGCTCGTTATCATCCAGGCGGTAAAATTTTGAAAATCTTTTTTGAGTTTGTTGCCAATTTCTTTGTACAATTGCGTTACTTCTTCCACTGGCAAACGCTCTCCGTAAGGAGGGTTTAAAATAATAACACCTCCGCTTCTTTCAGGTTTTATATCAAAAAAAGATTGTTGTGTGCATTTTACAACATCGTCAACTTTGGCATTAATCGTATTAGTTCGGGCTTTCTTTAGCGTTGGCCCATCAATATCGTTCGCAATAATTTCTACAGGATTATTTTTTATTTTGTTTACACTACTGTCAAATATTGTGTCGTATAATTTTTCATCAAAATTACGCCACTTCATAAAAATAAAATCATTTCTGTAGTATCCGGGCGGAATTTGATTTGCAATAATTGCCGCTTCAATTCCAATTGTTGCCGCACCACACATGCCATCAATTAACAATAAGTGCGGTTCCCATCCACTTAATTTAACGAGGCCTGCTGCTAACACTTCTTTCATGGGAGCTTCGTTTATGTCGCTCCTGTAACCACGCTTGTATAAAGGGTCGCCGCTGCTATCTAAATTTATACTTACTTCATTTTTATAAACATGAATATATAATTTAAACATAGGCCTTATCAAATCCACATCAGGGCGCTTACCGGTTTTTTCTCTAAAACGATCTACTATGGCATCTTTTACTTTTTGAGAAACAAACAAACTATGTTTAAATAATTCGGTATTTAAAACACTTTCTACCATTATGCTGTCTTGTACGTCAATAAACTCTTCCCAAGGCATTGCTTTTATTGCATCGTAAAGTTGGTGCTCGTTATCGGCGGTAAATTTAACAATTGGCACAAGCACTTTTAGCGCAGTATGTAAACACAAATTGGCTTTGTACAAAAAACCTATATCGCCTGTAACGGCTACCCCGCGCTTAAATGGAGTAATATTTTTTCCACCAAGTTTTAAAAGCTCTTTGGCTAAAATTTCTTCTAAACCAAAAAATGTAGTAACCTTGATTTCAAATTCTGAAGTATGATTAAATGTATATGTAAATGTTGAGCTCAAATTTTAATTGATGAATGAGGTTATGAAAATGTGAATGTGAGTGGAAGAAATATTTGTTTGCGTATAGCATCAAATGTAAGAAAATTTATGAAATAGCTGGACCTAACACTATCTCCTCACAATTCACTTTTATTTTTGCGGCAATTTCATCGGTGGGTAAATCGTTTTCATCATAGCCAAAGGGGTCCTCAATTTCTTCACTAATTAATTCTAACGATGCAAAGGCATAAAAAATAATTAATACTATTGGTATACTCCAAAAGCCTGCTGTTACACCAAACGAAACGGGTAAAGTAATGATGTACATAAAAATAATTGTTTTAATAAATGTGCTATAAGAGTATGGAATAGGCGTGCTCCTAATGCGTTCGCAAGCACCACAAATTTCGGTAAACTCATCTAAATGTTTGCTTAACAACAAATAATCATTAGGGGTTACATTAAGTCTTGGGCATTTTGTAAACAAATAATGTGTGAGGTAGTTTACAATATAGTTTGGCTTATGATTTGCTTTTAAATATTCTGTTGTATTAAAATCGCTTATCTCGTTTGGTAAAAGTGTTACATTTTTTTCGCGCAAATGTTCTTTTAAAACATAAGCAAAATTTCCAACCAAAGCCACTGCGTTTTTTCTTTCGGTTACAAATTCTTTTGGTAAAAATGTATTTAGTTTTATACATAAATTTCTTGAGTTGTTTAGCAAGCTTCCCCATAGCTTTCTACCTTCCCACCAGCGGTCGTAGGCGGAGTTGATGCGAAAAACTAAAACCAATGAAATTACAAAACCAGTAAGCTGATGAAAGAGCGTTAAATTATTTGGAATTAGATTTTGAAAGTAATGTTGCTCTAGATAAGCTACAGCCCCAGTAATTATAGCCAATAAAATAAATGCAGGCAACATTTGTTTAAAGGCTGACGATTTATGAAAACTAAGAATTATCTTAATCCAATCTTTTGGGTTGTAAGTTACCATAGTTTTTAAAGGATTAAAGATATAAAACTATAATTTGTTTGCAAAGGCTATGCTTCCAATAGAAAAGGTGAGTCCAGGAATGTTTTTAAATGGCGCATAAGCAGCCTCAATGCTGGCACCTGTTGTAATTACATCATCTAACAATAAAACATGTTTGTGCTCAAAGTTCTTTAGGTTAACTAGCTCAAAAACTTGCTCTACATTTTGCCACCGCTCGTATTTCTTCTTTCGGGTTTGAGTTTCTGTGGATTTATTTTTTTTCAAACTGCTGGTATCTAACTCTATTTTTAATGAAGTTGCTACACCTTTGGCAAACCATTCGCTTTGGTTGTAGCCTCTAATTTTTAACTTATTTTTATGCAGTGGCAACGGAACAATAATGTCTATCGGCTTAGTATTCTGAAGTGCGCTTAATTGTTCGGCGAAAAGTTTACCTAAATACTCTGCTAACTCTTTTTGCCCTTGGTATTTTATGGCATGTAAAATTTTTTGTACGCGGGCTTCTTTCTCAAAAACATACAAACATTCTACACTTTGAAAAGGAATTCTTCCTTCAAAAACATGATGCAAGGTATTACTGTTTTGATTTAAGGATTTTCCTCTTGGCAAACTTAGTAAACAGTGGGTACACAAAAACATTTCGTGCTTATGCAATAAATTAGCGCATGCCTCGCAATGTTTGGGGTAAATTAATGACAAAAAATCGTTAATAAGTGCCATAAGATTGTATTACTAAAATACAAATAAATTTTACTTTTGTAGTATGAATGAACAAGAAAATAAAAAGAAAAGAGGCGGCATAGTTTTATTGATAATAATTAGTTTACTAATAATCACCAATGGTTACACTGCGTGGTTATTGTACAACGAAAAAACTAAGATAGTAGAACAAAAAATTGTAACTGAAAAAGTTATTGTTGAGCGTGATAATGTAAAAAGTGATTTATTGGCTTTGAAATCTGATTTTGAAAGTTTAAAAACCACTAATGGCGCTATGCAAGCTGAGATTGATGAAAAAAAGGCGAAAATCGAAGAATTAATTAAAGAAGCCGAAAAACATAAAGGTGACCCTTACATTATTGCTAAACTTAGAAAAGAGACAGAAACTTTAAGAGAAATAATGAAAGGTTATGTTAAAACAATAGATTCGTTAAACACGTTAAATCAAACTTTAGTTGCTGAGAAAAAAACAGTTTTAAAACAATTAGATGAAGAAAAAGAAAAACAAAATGTATTAACCAAAGAGAAAGAAGAATTAAAAACTACCATTGCCAAAGGAAGTATTTTAACTTGCTTTAATATTAATGCAAAGGGTGTGAGTGTAAAACGTGGTGGTAAAAAAATTGTTGAAACAAGTAAAGCACGCAAAGCAGATAAAATTAAAGTAAGCTTTAGTTTGGGTGAAAACAAAATTGCAAAATCAGGTGAGAAAACAGTTTACATTAGGATTATAACACCTGATGGCAAAGAGATGGCAAAAAATTACGACGACAATTATAAATTTACGTTCGATAAAAGTTCTGGTTATTTTGCAGGAAAAGAAACTTTGAATTATGCAAACACAGAAATTAGCGGCGTTACATATTGCGAAGGCCAAGGAGAATTAGTTCCAGGAAATTATATTATTGAAATTACTTGCGATGGAGTTATTATTGGAAGTAGCAACTTAAAACTTGACTGATTATAACAATACTTTTTTAATTGCCCACCCAATGCAAAATGACGGGTACTTTAACAAGTCTGTTGTATATATTGCTTATGATAATAGTTTAGAAACTTTTGGATTTACAATCAATTTTAAAACACAATTTAAGCTTCGTGATTTTAAACCTCAAGTTAAAAATGGCAATTTGCCAATTTTTGAAGGTGGTCCAGTAGCAACCAATCAATTGTTTTATGTGCATACAGCAGGTAAATTAATTTCGAATTCTGAACCTATAAGTGATAAAATATTTTTTGGCGGAAACTTTAATGATATGTTGCAAGCCATAGAAAGCGGCGAATTAAATGAATCTAATTTAAAAATTTTTATAGGCTATTGTGGTTGGGGAAAAGATCAATTGCAAAACGAGATTAAAGCCAACCATTGGTTCACTAATAAGGCTAAGCAAGTAACTGTTTTCGAGACAAATTATGCTGATATTTATAGCAACGAACTCCAAAAAATTAAAACATCTTACAAAATTTTTGGAGATATTGCTAATACGCCATCTTTAAATTAATAAAGTTTCACCTTATATTTTTCGGCCATTTTTTTTATCTGTTCTTCACTTACGTTATGTGAATTTTTTCCGTTGTGATAATTCTCCACTGTAACGACAAAAATTTTATAATTAAATTTTTTTGCAAGTTCAAAATAGCTTTCCAATTCCCATTCTAAAGTAAAGGTGTGGTGTACAAAAATTTTTGAGTCGCCCGCTTGAATTGCCAATTCTGTATTTCGTATGGCTTGTTTATAAGCAATATGATTTTCTGAAAACACAAAATTGTAATCTTGCGTAAGTGGGTTTGTGAAATAATCATCTACCGAAATTATTTTGTACCTACCATCCTCACTCAAAACCTTTGCAAGTTCAGTTTTACCTGCACCAGGTAATCCTCTTAATAAAATTAACACATTCACCAATATAATTTTTGGTTAAAATACTATATTTGAACAAAACAAGCGTATGAATTTTAAAAAAATTAAACTTATTGCGTTATTTGTTATGCTTATTGGTTTAACATCAAACAATGCGCAAACAGTTTACGTAACTAAAGAGGGTAAAAAATACCATGCTAAAAATTGCGGTATTGCAAAAACTGGTAAAAGCGGTATGGAATTAGCCGAGGCAAAAAAACAAGGCTATGAAGCTTGCAAATCTTGTAAATCTCATGAAATTGCGCCTGCTGCTGATAAACCAAAAGAACAACCAAAAGCAAAAAAGAAGTAATTTTTAGAAGGATTACTAACGTTGCATTAATTTATTCGCCATCATAAATCCAAAGCAATGTTGGTAATTTTTGCTTTTTTAATAGTTTATCAATTTCTTTCATTAAATTATTTGCAACAACTGGGCAGCCTTGGCTCCAGCCCATGGTAAGGTGTTGCGGATAAATTTCTGTTTCTGAAACGTAATCGTAAGAGTGTAAAACTATTAGGCGTTTAAATGCATTGGTGTTTGTTTTTTCTAGGCCATGCATTTTGTAATGTACGTTTATTCCCCAATTGCTAAAGGCGCGTTTACCAATTTTATATTTACCAAGAGCTGTGCAGTTACTTCCAACAACATTGCTGTAAACGGGTTTTTCTTCTGTACTATTTTCGCCAACACCGTGGCAAACCAAACCACTAAACAAAATTTCATTGGTTTTAAAACTGTAGATAAAAAATCTGTTTTTACCCGAATGGATAGAGAAATCTACCAAAAAACAAAATTCTTTATTCATTTTATTTTTCTTGCAATAAGCCAAGGCTTGTTTTGCTTTAATAGAAATTGTGGTTTGTTTAGAAATGCTTGTAGCACTTGTAACTATTAGTAAAAAAAAACTTAATGCGGCTAGTTTTAATAATTTCATTTAGTATTAAGCTGTTACAATATAACTTAAATGAAATTTAAATTTATAAATTTATTTGCAATAATGCTATTGTAATTTATTCTTTTACAAATTTTTTGGTTACTACATTTTCGTTATAGGTATTAAGTATGTTTACAAAATAAATACCAGGTTTGTAGTTTTATGTAATAAGCAACAATTCATTTTTTTGATTAATTGCTTCTTCATAAACTAACTGACCAATGGCATTATAAACCATAATTTTACTTAAACCCTCCTTATTACCAATTTGAATTTGAAGTTTTTCATTTGCTGGGTTAGGGTGGATAGTTACTTCGTAAGAAATTATGTTGTTATTGTTATTTGATAGCTCTTGAGTTTCTTTATCGTCATTTGTGTGAGTTTTCCCATCGCTTAAAGTAAAAAATTCTTTCTCATCATCCGCTATACTTGAATATCTGCCAACACCAGCATCACAGCCTCGAATACAAGGTTGTATACGTGCTAAAAAATCTGAGCCTTGTTGTGCAGTAAAACCAGCCGCAAGAATAATCTCTTGCCCTAAAAATTTAACTATGGTGTTGTTTTGTATGGTAACATTAGCACCAGTTTGAATATTACCAGAAGCCATGTAAACACCAGCATAGGATCTTGTGCCTGGCAAAGGACCATTAAATGGGGGCACTGCATCGACATTAGCGCTTGTGTGTAAATCACTTGCATTAGAGAAGTTATAAAAGACTTTACAAGGCTCATCACCACTCATAGACTCAATGAAAGCATTACTTGTACCATTAGGATTTAGCCACGGTTTTAATTGATTACTAGCCCCATTTTGATCATCCCATGATTGGTCAAATCTTCCATAGAAATCATTTTTTTATTACCACACGCAGCCTTTCCGCCATATAATTGTCCTATAATTAAACCATTTGAGTTATACAATGGAGAGCCAGACGAACCACCTTCGGTAGAACCACTTTTCCATTCCTTAACTTTCCATACTTTGGCTATTGGAGTACCCCAATTACCTTTTGAAAGTTTTTTGTCGTAGGTAGATATTTTTTTTACATCTCCGTCTGGATGATGTATACCAACACCATTATTAGATCTTCCATCATCATTAGTCCAGCCAGATGCAAAGGAATTAAAATTACCAGGTGGTCTTGCTAATAACTCAAGCAATAAAAAATCAGAATTTTTATTCCTTGCTCTTATAGTTGCGCCTGATAAAATGTAGCTCGTTGACGGTTGGTTGGCCTGATTGCTACAACCCTGACTTTGGTAATTAAAGATATAAACCCAATCACCAGGATCTTCAACCATAGTTGATTGATTACGATCTCTACTGTCAAAAAGACAATGATTTGCGGTTAGAAAATATGGTTTACCATCTCGTTTTTCATTAGTTATTAGTGCAACTGTACAGAGCTTACTAAATTGGTCAGGGCTAGGATTACCTGTAAGGCCAGCTATTAAAGCAACCGATCTACGTTGATTACACCAATTATCACCTTCAGGACATTTAACATTAATATGGCAGGCCGAAGAAGTATTAAAATCATTAAATAAAGATTTATTAAAAACAGGCTTAAATGAGTGAATAAATGCAGAAGCATGTATACTTGCGCCACCTACACTCTTTGGTTGATGGTATTCAAGCCTTACGGCATTTCCAATGATAGGACCTAGCGACATTCGATGATCGTTTCTATTCTGATCATTGGTATAAGCTCCTAAAACTTGGGTTAAACTATCATTATAAATATAAAAGCTTGCACCATTAGGAATAAAAAACGAATCGAAAATTAAAAAATTAGATAAGGCATTAACTGAAACTATACGTAAACGCCATAGTTTAGAACTATCGGGTAATGTTTCCCATGTCCTAGAGTTATTCATTCCACAATTGATTGGTATCGCTTTTCCAAAGTTCGAAGATTTAATACTGTCATTTATTGAAGCAAGAGAATCTTGATACATCAAATAACTATTATTAAAAGTCGGCAGATTTATAGTTTGAATTTGATTAGGATTCAAAATCGAAGAATTCCCAAAGCTTAAGGGAGGGTTTGTGTTTTGTGCGAAAATTGGCAAACATTCTGTAAGGAATTATAACAATGGTATAATGTTTATTAATTTCATATATCTCATTTTTTTCTTATTTCAATATCAATTTTATCTTTATCAGAAATTTTATCAATTAAAATCCAATGCATTTGCGGATAATAGGCCTTTTTATTTTGGCGTCGTTGTTCTTTACAATAAACTTCAAAAGTATATTTTTTCCTTTTTTTATTGTAGCATAAAAATAAATCGGTAGAAAAATGCATTTTGCTTGAATAATCAATGTAAGCACCAATAAGCGTTTTATTATTAAAATCTATACTAGGAAGGGTATAATTCGGAACGTAGATGAATTGGGCAGAATGATTGAATTGCTGAAAAATGCTTTCATACTCTGACTGGGTTTGAATAATATATTTTTCGTTATTAGGTATAGGAATTGGCAAATAAATTTCTTCAAAGTTTTGTTTTTTATATCCTATCTCGCAAGCAAACACATAGCTTTTTTTACAACTATTTAAACTTATACCACATAAAATAATTATGTTTAACAGTGCTGTATTAAATATAAAATTTTTAATCCTCAATTTATTTTTTAATTTGTTGTTTTAAAGTTTCAATCTCTTTTTTAGCAATTTCCAATTGTTTGTTTTGTTCTACTAAATATATTGTCAATTCTTCAACCTTTTTAAGTAAAGTCGTACTCATATCACCCAAATTTAAATTATTTGCTAAAATTTCTTTTTCGCTTGGCACTTTGGGCAAATGTTTGTAAAGTTTGTAAAAATCTTCAACTTCCTTTAAAGTGCGCAATTTATAATTGCTTTCAAACACATAATCGGGTATAGTACCAGCTTTTACTCTAATTTCGGGAGCAAACACATGGCCAATATTGCTAACTAAAAAATCTCTGTTACCGCCTGTGCCAATTACCTCAATACCATTGTAATTACCATTGGCTGTTATACTTAAATACGCATTAGGAGTGGTATTTGTGTTACCCATTCTTAATCGTCCATCTCCAAATACTTTAAAAATAGTACTTGTTTGATTATTGCCATAGTTTTCAATTTCAAACATTGATAAACCTCCATTGTAAGTTCTTGCTTTTATTGCCTTGCCTGTATTTACATGTAAATCTAAAGCCACATTGGTTGCTGGGCTGTTATTTGGCTCAATCCCCCATATTGGATCTCCAATTTCAACGTGTTGGCGGGCTTGTAAAAAATTACCCACAACAACCTTACCGCCACCGTTTGGTAAGCCTGTGTTTGTGCAAAGGTAAGCATCGCGGCCGCAAAAGTAGTTTATTGAAAGCGCATTATTTTCTTGCCCACTATTGTTTAAACCTTGCACTTCAGTATGCCCGTTGCCATCCCATGGTGCGGTAAACATGCTTAAACTTGCATTTACCTGGCCATTAGTTTGGCTAGATATGTAGCCCCCATAATTTTGCATCCACCAATAGTTGCTTGATGGGGTTGGGCAAATTGGAGTGGGTGGTGGCACCAATAAGCTATTTGTGTTTTCGCCAATTCGTAAAAAACTTTGGCCAGCCGAGTTAGTACCTAAAAAACGCATCCCTGAGTTTCCACCAAAATTAATACCTTGGTCTGCATTTATAGTGCTTTTAAACGTGGCGGTGCTTGTTACTGTTAATGCGCCAGTGATTCTAATATCATGCTCGGCAACAATATCATCTTTTGCGGTAATGGTTTCGGTTGCTACAATTTCGTGCGCTTTTACAACATTAACGCTGGTTAAGGTGTCCATTACCTTAACATTTGTTGCTGTAAATGTATTAGCTACTTGTGCTGATAAATTTTGGCTAATTAGCAGCATAGCGCCTATTTTAAGCGTTGTTTTTAAAACTGCATGGGGGGGGGGTAGCTGGGTAGGTTTTATAATTATTAAAACCAAAAAAGCAAGTTTTTTTCATGTCTTTGACAAATTTTAAATCTAATTTATAACAATTTTGAGGTGAATTCATTTTTATTAGATTAAATTTAAGGAAAAAATCGACTAAGTGTTATAATTTGTAGATTAAAGTAAACAACTTTATATGAGTAGCATTTTTGCAAGAATTACCCTTGAAATAGTTAACAGCTTCTAAATTCGATTAAGCTTAATAATTTCAACTAAAGCTTCTCAACTTCCAAAAACAACTTTTCGGCTTGTTGCCAGTTTACAATTTTCCAAAAATTTTCAATATAATCTTTGCGCTTGTTTTGGTATTTTAAATAGTAGGCGTGTTCCCAAACATCTAAAGCTAGTATTGGGTATTTAGTAGGCTCAAGCGGATTTTTTAAATTTAAGCGCATTAAAGGATTGTCTTGATTCACTGTAGTTTCAATAACTATTTTTCCTTTTTGGTAAACTAGCCAACACCAGCCACTACCAAAGTGTGTGGCAGCTTTTTCGGAGAATTGTTTTTTAAATTCATCAAAATTTGTAAAACTTGTGTTTATAACAGCTGCCAATTTCCCGCTTGGTGTGTTTGGTTTGCCTTCTGGATTTGGCATTAATAAAGTCCAAAATAAACTGTGGTTATAATGGCCACCAAGGTTGTTTCGTATTACAGAAGTGGTTGTGTTATCTATGTGCGTGCATTTTATTTGGTCGGTAGATTGGTAATCAATATTTGTACTAGGTGTTGCATTTAATTTATCTACATAAGCTTGGTGGTGCTTTGTGTAGTGAATTTCCATGGTTTGCTTATCAATAAAAGGCTCTAAGGCATCAAATGCGTAGGGTAAAGGAGGTAATTTAAAGGCTTGGTTGCTTTGGTTTGTAACTTCACCTATATTTTCTAGTGTGTTTAACTGGTTGTTGCTTACTAAATTACTTGCTATTCCAGCCAATCCGAGTAAGCTACTTTTTTTCAAAAAATCTCTTCTGCTGCTCATTTTAAAATTGAATTAATAGTTGATTTTTTTCTACAGCAGCACCTTGGTTCACAGCAATCTTTTTTACAACGCCATCTGCTGGCGCTTTTAAGCTGTTTTCCATTTTCATGGCTTCTAAAATAACTAAGGTGTCGCCTTTTTTTACGCTGTCATTTTCGTTTACCATTATTTTTAAAACCATGCCTGGCATAGGCGCTTTTATATTCGCAACCTTTTTGGTAACCAAACTATCTAAGCCTAAGTTTTTAAGCAACTCATCGTATTTATCTTTTATAACAACGTCGTGTTTTTCGCCGTTAATTTTTAAGGTCATTGTTTTTTCTTCAGAATTAATTTTTACCACATCAATGTTATAAGAAGTATTGTTATGCAACAAATGGTATTGGTAATTATTAAGTTTTATAAAACTGCCGTTTACTTGGCTATCATTAATTAATCCTTCAAACAAATTATTTGCTACTTGCAAATTTGTTTTTATGCTTGCGCTGTTGTTTACTGTAACATTTAACATAATTACAAAAGTAACTAAAAAAGCCAAGCTTTTTGGTGCTTGGCTTTTTAGTTTTTTAATTAAAAAATTAAATTTTAATTAAATTAAGTTCGTTTATAATATTTGTAGCGCCACCAAGCTTTTCAATTACAAAAAGCATATATCGAATATCTAAATTAATGGTACGGTTTAGTTCTTTATCAACTGCTAATTTATGGCTCAAGGCTTCGTAATTGCCATCAAAGGCCAAGCCAATTAACTCTCCTTTGCCATTTAAAACCGGCGAGCCAGAGTTGCCACCTGTGATGTCATTGTTTGTTATAAATGACACCACAATATCGTTAGTTTGTTTATCTACATACTGCCCAAAATCTTTTTTATTAATTAAATCGATTAATTTGGCCGGCGCATCAAATTCGTAATCGCCAGGCACATATTTTTCAGTAATCCCTTTTACTGTGCAAATCTCTTTGTAATATACACCATCTTTAGGTTTGTAAGATTTTACGTTTCCAAAACTTACACGCATTGTTTGATTGGCATCTGGGTAAAAGAATTCGTTGCCTTTGCGCATTTCTAAAACACCTTTTAAGTACAAATTATTTAAAGTATAAATTTCAGCATTAAATTTTGATAATTGAGGTGCTACATTTGCGTTAAAATTATCTACAAAGGCTGACGCAGTTTTATAAGCCTCATCTTTGTGAAGTATGGCTGTATCAGGTTTTTCTAAAAAGGCTTCAAATTTTTCTTTGTTTAATATAAAGCTTGTTTCAAAAATTTGTTTAGCAAGTTTTTGGTATGGCTCATCTGTACTCAAGTTACCCATGGTTTTTAGTTTTGAGTAAAACTCTTGTGGGCGTTGATTTTCGTCAATATTATTAAAAAACATTTTTATTACCGTGGCTACAATGTTTCTGTCGGAAGGAATATCTTCAGCATCAATAAACTTGACGTAAAATGATTTTAAATTTTTCGCATACTTAGCAGCATCATCATTTTTACCTGCTTTGTAAAGAACATCTATTTGTTTTAAAGTACCTGCAAAAGCAAGTAAAGCGGAGCCATTAATACCTTCATTTAAGTAAACACGGTGTTTTGAGTAAGGTCTCCAGTTTTGGTAGGTGTTTTTAATATTTGTGAAAAGATTTGCGTATTCAGGCTTAGATGCGGCCCACGCTTCAAACTCTTTTTCTTCGTTTTCTTTTTGTGCAATTACATTGTGTTTTATTAATTGTTTTGATTCCCCATCAAAAAATTTCCAATAGTTTGCAACGTTGGCATAGTTTCCGGCTAATTTTAATTTTACAGCTGGGTCTTTTACCATTTCCGCATACATTAATTTTAACCTTGCATCGCGCAACTCTACAAGGTTTGGGTTATCAATGTCAATTTTTTGTTTTATACCGTAAGAGGTTTCATAACGGTTGGTGCTACCTGGGTAGCCATAAATCATAGCGTAATCGCCATCTTTAACGCCCTTAATTGATACAGGTAAAAAATGTTTAGGGTTTAAAGGAATATTTTCTGAATTGTATTCAGCAGGATTTCCGTTTTTATCAGTATAAACTCTAAAAATAGAAAAATCACCAGTATGGCGTGGCCATTGCCAGTTGTCGGTATCACCACCAAACTTACCAATGCTTTCAGGCGGTGTGCCTACTAAGCGCACATCTTTAAAACGTTGGTAAGTAAATTGTAAAAATTGATTTCCTTTAAAAAAATTGTTAATACGCACTTCGTAAGGCGTATCTTTACTAGCAGTAGCGCCTAATTCAGCCAAAACACCTTGTAGTTTTGAAGAAACTTCGTTTGGTTTAAACTCTTTTAATTTGGCGGTTACTTTATCGGTTACATCCTCTATTTTAATTAAAAACTGCACTGTAAGCCCGTTACAAGCTATTTCTTCCTGTTTTGTTTTAGCCCAAAAACCATCTTTTAAATAATTGTGCGCAACGGAGCTAACGCTTGCAATGTTGTCGTATCCGCAATGGTGATTGGTAAAAAGTAAACCTTCTTTGCTTACTATTTCGCCTGTGCAACCAGAGCCAAAAAGGACAATAGCATCTTTAATACTGTTTTTATTCATGCTGTAAAGCTGTTCTTTAGTGAGCTTTAAGCCTTTTTTAACCATTTCGTTATAAACTTTGTTACCTAATAAACTAGGAAGCCACATACCTTCATCAGCACGAACACTAGTAGAAATTAGGACAAGAAAAAAAATAAATTTTAGAAGTAGGGTTTTCATTTATACTATAATTTTGGAGGGGCAAATTTATGAGGTTTTTTTGAACATAAATTGCTAATTGGACGGAAATATGCTTTTTGACGATAAAAAATCTGTTTTTTTAAAAATAAGTCGTTATAATAAATTAAAATTAAAAAGCTACACTTTCCATTTTCCTTGGCTTGGCCTTTTACTTTTTTTATTCATTTGTTTTTTAGCATCTCTTTGCGACCCACTTCTGTTTGGTCGATTGCTTGCATTACCACTTTTTTTGGTTGGATAACGTCCGTTTTCTAGATCAATTTTTTCGTTTAATTGATAATCGTGATTTTCAATTACAGGTATTTGCTTTTTAATAAGTTTGTTTATATCGCGCAAATATTCTACTTCTTCTAAATTACAAAAAGATATGGCGTTGCCGTTCAATCCAGCTCTACCTGTGCGTCCAATACGATGCACATATGTTTCAGGCACATTAGGTAAATCAAAATTAAACACGTGTGAAAGACCATCAACATCAATACCACGGGCAGCAATATCTGTAGCTACAAGTACGCGAATGTTTCCATCTTTAAAGCCACTTAATGCTTTTTGGCGATTATTTTGCGATTTGTTGCCATGAATGGCGGCACTGTTAATTTTTGATTTTGTGAGTTCGTTGCACACTTTATCAGCACCATGTTTTGTTCGTGTAAAAATTAATGCTGAGGCAATTTTTTTATCTTTTAATAAATCAATTAATAAAAGTTTTTTGTTAATTGTGTCAATAAAATATACGCATTGTTGAATGGTATCTGCGGTAGATGAAATTGGCGTTACCTCTACTTTTTCGGGTTGGTGGAGCAGGGTATCGGCAAATTTTTGAATTTCGGGGGGCATAGTGGCCGAGAAAAAAAGTGTTTGGCGTTTTACAGGCAAGCGCGGAATAATTTTTTTAATATCGTTTATAAAGCCCATATCTAACATTCTATCGGCTTCATCGAGTACAAACATATTTATGTGTTGTAAATGTACATAGCCTTGATTTATTAAATCGAGCAAACGGCCGGGGGTAGCAACTAGAATATCAACCCCATTTCTTAAAGTATTTACTTGTGAATTTTGAGAAACGCCGCCAAAAATAACAGCACTTTTTAACCCACAGTGTTTACCATAGCTTAAAAAACTTTGATTGATTTGCATAGCCAATTCTCTTGTAGGGGTGAGGATTAGCGCTTTAATGTTTTTATTTTGTTTAGAGTTGTTGTTTTTTTGATTGTATAATTGTTGAATTATAGGAATTGCAAAAGCGGCTGTTTTACCTGTGCCTGTTTGTGCAACGCCTAGTAAATCTTTACCTGTTAGTAAAACGGGTATGGCTTTGGTTTGAATTGGGGTAGGCGTAGTGTAGCCTTCTGCGGCTAATGCTTTTTGAATTGGTTCAATTAAATTGAGTTCGTTAAATGTCATTTTGATTTTTTAAGATTTGAAAAATGGTTACACTTATTGGTAACACAGAATTGTTATTTAGATTAATTTGTCTTTTTTGAATATTAGACGGGATTATTTTGTAAAGACTTTTTGTAAAGGTAGTTAATTAGTTGATATTATTGGTATTTTATTTAAGAAGGAGTGTATTCGTGGTTTTGGGCAAGGGTGGGTTTGAGATTATCAGCTAACTTAAAGAGGGCCTTGAGCCATCCAAAACAGAGTTGTGATTTGCTTTAGTTCATTTTTTAGTTGTTTTTATAGGAATTTTCTGAATACTAGGCATTTCAAAATGTATCCCCACCTACCGTTGCCAAGGTATAGTATGGTCGGCAGGTTTGACTTATTGATAAACACCCGAAAGAATTTTCGGCATGGGAGGAAAAGGGTTGTGATTTGCTTTCATCCGCCACGGCGGAGTATCTTTGACTTATTGATAAACACCGTAATTGGTTTTGTAATTCTTCCCAATTTAGTTGTGATTTGCTTTCAAAATAGCTTGTCCGCTTTTCAGCGGATATCTTTGACTTATTGATAAACACCAATATACCTTTGAACAATGGCATAATTACGGTTGTGATTTGCTTTCATCCGCCACGGCGGAGTATCTTTGATGTATTGATAAAAACTTTGCGAAGTGGCGGTTTTGGAACACCACAGTTGTGATTTGCTTTCAAAATAGCTTGTCCGCTTTTCAGCGGATATCTTTGATGTATTGATAAAAACTTTGATATATCCGACAAAGCCACCTTTTTTGTTGTGATTTGCTTTCAAAATAGCTTGTCCGCTTTTCAGCGGATATCTTTGATGTATTGATAAAAACCTTCGTAACTTAATCCTGTGTAGCATTGGTGTTGTGATTTGCTTTCAAAATAGCTTGTCCGCTTTTCAGCGGATATCTTTGATGTATTGATAAAAACCATTCGGTCAAACTCCCTAACTTCATCAGGGTTGTGATTTGCTTTCATCCGCCACGGCGGAGTATCTTTGATGTATTGATAAAAACGTTTTTTAGAAAATATGCCAAACGTTTTGTGTTGTGATTTGCTTTCAAAATGTATCTTTGATGTATTGATAAAAACAGTTAAGTTCTTCGATATCAAACAAGAACTGTTGTGATTTGCTTTCAAAATGTATCTTTGATGTATTGATAAAAACCAAATCAAAGCAAATCAAATTTGGAACATGGTTGTGATTTGCTTTCAAAATGTATCTTTGATGTATTGATAAAAACTATTTTTTTTCTGAAAGTATCTTCGTTTTCGTTGTGATTTGCTTTCAAAATGTATCTTTGATGTATTGATAAAAACATGAAATTAAAATTACACACATGGAAGACCGTTGTGATTTGCTTTCAAAATGTATCTTTGATGTATTGATAAAAACAAAGGTTGTGCAATGAAAACAGCCTTTACTGTTGTGATTTGCTTTCAAAATGTATCTTTGATGTATTGATAAAAACTCTTGACAAATCTTCAAGACAAAAGGAAATGTTGTGATTTGCTTTCAAAATGTATCTTTGATGTATTGATAAAAACACGCAATGGAGAAATGAGAAGTAAAATATTGTTGTGATTTGCTTTCAAAATGTATCTTTGATGTATTGATAAAAACCCATTTAAAATTACTTGCACTTTAAATGATGTTGTGATTTGCTTTCAAAATGTATCTTTGATGTATTGATAAAAACAAGCCGTGATTATATCGCAACTGTGGAGCGGTTGTGATTTGCTTTCAAAATGTATCTTTGATGTATTGATAAAAACAATAAAACCAGTTATTAAAACTGCTTTACCGTTGTGATTTGCTTTCAAAATGTATCTTTGATGTATTGATAAAAACTTGAAGATACGACGTAAATTACGACCGCAAGTTGTGATTTGCTTTCAAAATGTATCTTTGATGTATTGATAAAAACCAAACGATGAATACCTAGAAACCCGAACACGTTGTGATTTGCTTTCAAAATGTATCTTTGATGTATTGATAAAAACCTTATTAGCGTTAGTATCTTGCACCGACAAGTTGTGATTTGCTTTCAAAATGTATCTTTGATGTATTGATAAAAACCAACAAAAAAAACAACACTTAAAAATTATCGTTGTGATTTGCTTTCAAAATGTATCTTTGATGTATTGATAAAAACATATTGAATTTCAATCACGTTGCAATTTAAGTTGTGATTTGCTTTCAAAATGTATCTTTGATGTATTGATAAAAACTGATGTGTTTTTTATGGTTTACATAATCTTGTTGTGATTTGCTTTCAAAATGTATCTTTGATGTATTGATAAAAACTTAACGAAATTGGCATGTATGTATGTTTGAGTTGTGATTTGCTTTCAAAATGTATCTTTGATGTATTGATAAAAACGCATTAAAAACGTGGCGACACGCTTTTTTGTTGTGATTTGCTTTCAAAATGTATCTTTGATGTATTGATAAAAACACATAGATATAAACTACATGGTACAATTAGGTTGTGATTTGCTTTCAAAATGTATCTTTGATGTATTGATAAAAACAAAAATTAAAACGTGTTGGTGTACCGCCACGTTGTGATTTGCTTTCAAAATGTATCTTTGATGTATTGATAAAAACTGTCCAAAGCCGTGATTATGTCGCTGTTGTGTTGTGATTTGCTTTCAAAATGTATCTTTGATGTATTGATAAAAACACAACCAATTACCTTACGTAATACATTTTAGTTGTGATTTGCTTTCAAAATGTATCTTTGATGTATTGATAAAAACCTCATATAACTATTACAAAACAAAAAACTAGTTGTGATTTGCTTTCAAAATGTATCTTTGATGTATTGATAAAAACTTTATGGAAGTGTCATATTTAGCACATCAGTTGTGATTTGCTTTCAAAATGTATCTTTGATGTATTGATAAAAACGACGCTCTTTTAAATAATCAACATTTATTTGTTGTGATTTGCTTTCAAAATGTATCTTTGATGTATTGATAAAAACAACGTTTAAAATTAATTTACTCATAACAAAGTTGTGATTTGCTTTCAAAATGTATCTTTGATGTATTGATAAAAACTATGTTTGTGTTCAATTTGTTTCCTGTGATGTTGTGATTTGCTTTCAAAATGTATCTTTGATGTATTGATAAAAACTATATTACATGAAATTATCCGAAAACGATAGTTGTGATTTGCTTTCAAAATGTATCTTTGATGTATTGATAAAAACTTTTGGCTTACAACAAACCGAGGTTGTGTGTTGTGATTTGCTTTCAAAATGTATCTTTGATGTATTGATAAAAACCAGGATTAAGTTATGAAGGTGTTTATAACCGTTGTGATTTGCTTTCAAAATGTATCTTTGATGTATTGATAAAAACTTTAGATTTTGCTTATGACAAAGCAGAGGGGTTGTGATTTGCTTTCAAAATGTATCTTTGATGTATTGATAAAAACTTAAATATAAAGAGCTTGGTATTAGCCTTAGTTGTGATTTGCTTTCAAAATGTATCTTTGATGTATTGATAAAAACTCTTTTGTAGTAGTTGTTTTACCAGTACCAGTTGTGATTTGCTTTCAAAATGTATCTTTGATGTATTGATAAAAACAAAACGGTTAAATCGTGGAAACGACACTCGGTTGTGATTTGCTTTCAAAATGTATCTTTGATGTATTGATAAAAACATAGAATGATAAACTGTCAAATACTTAGCAGTTGTGATTTGCTTTCAAAATGTATCTTTGATGTATTGATAAAAACATATACATTAAAAAACACAACAAAATCAAGGGTTTTATAGTGTTTTTATAAGTAAAAAAATGAAGTTTTATCAAACAATTATCCACCCTAAAGGTGGATTTTTTGTTTCTAATTGTTCTCGACTTCGCTCGAACTGACAAAACTCGACTCCGTTAGAACTGACAATAATTGTGGTTAAAAAAGTTCCAACTGTTGAGGAACATCTGGTAATTCATGCTTTTTTGCACCATAAAACAGCTCAATTTGCCCAAATTGTTTGTCTGTAATCTGTAAAATGCCAACTTTACCATGTTCTGGTAATAGGGCTTTAACCCTTCGCTTGTGTACATCTGCATTTTCTGCACTGGCGCTATGCCTCACATACATGCTGAACTGAAACATGCTAAAACCATCTTGCATCAAATCTTTACGAAAACGAGCTGCTGCTTTTCGTTCTTTTTTGGTTTCTGTTGGTAAATCGTACATTACTAATGTCCACATAACTCGGTAAGCGTTTAAGCGTTCGGTGTTTAGGTTCATGGTGTATCTTTGTAAAATTATTCTTCTAAATAATAAGGTTTAACTTCAATTGTTTTATGAAAGAACTTAAAATTTGGGAGGTCATCGAACCATATTAATAAACCTTCGCGTTTAATAAATGTAGGTGTTTCAGAAATTAAACTGGCGTAAGATGAAAATTGCCAATCGGCTAATTCGCTTGCTAATTTTGCTTCAATTGGGTTGTAATGGATGTATTTTACCAAATTCAAAAGGTATTTTGAATCAGTTATTTTTTTGCGTTTAAAAGGATGCATCAATAAACTTCCTTTTCTGTTATTTACCTTATTAAAGGCTTGGGTATATGAATTAAATAAATGCGAAAATTGCTGACTTAATAGTTTGGAAATTGATTCTTGCTTTGCCAACCCTTCAAGGGTTTTA
>JAAFIQ010000002.1 GCA_013298715.1 Bacteroidota bacterium
CCCCCCCCCCCCAAGCCCTAAAAGCGGCTGTGGTGGCTTGTATTGGCTTATTAAGCATTAATACAATAAACGCACAAAGCCAAAACTGGTGGCGCACCAATGGTAACACACCAAGTAGTGGCGAAATTTTAGGTACCACCAATAACACAGGTTTGGATATTAGAACCAATAACATACAGCGCATATTTATTGATGCCAATGGCACTATTAAATTTAACAATTTAGTAGGCACGGGCTCACGCTTTATGGTAGCCGATGTTAACGGAAACATCAGCGCCATTGCCACTAGCAGCTTAGGTAGTTTTTTTGCCAGCAATGGTATTTGGAACAGTTTGCCCCTAAGCGCCACAACGTGGAATGTAAGCGGAAACAATATAAACAACAGCAACACAGGCAACACCACCATTAATACCAACTTTGTTTTTGGCACCAATGGCGCTTTGCAAAACACCGCTTGGGCAGGCACAGGCAACAGGTTGTTACAAACAAATGCCAATGGAAACTTAACACCATTTAGCATGGGTGCGGCTAACCAAGTACTATATGGCAATGGCGCGTGGGGCAGTTTACCAGCTGCTATAAGTAGTTTTTCAACATCGGGTAACAATGTTATTTTAGCTAACGGCAATAAGTTGGGGGTTGGGGTTGCTAATCCACAATTTCCTTTAGATGTTTTTGGGGACGCCCGCATAGGCAACAACCTTTACGTAGGTGGTGGCATTATAATTACCGAAGCCATTAGCGCAGATACCATACACATGGGACCTGGTAGAGTAATTGATGGTGTTACCTCTGTAAATGGCGATTTAAATGTATCGATTAACAGAACCCTAACCGCAGGCGCAACACACTTAACAGGCAATGTAACCATAGACCCTACCCGCACTTTAACCGCAGGTGGCGATATTATTGCACAAAGTAAATTAACTGTGGCGGGTAATGCTACGTTTAATGGGGCGTTAACTGCTACACAAGGGTTTAAGTTTACCAACAATAATGAGTTAAAACTTACCTCGTTTACAAGTGGTAATCAAAATGCTGAAGTTTTTTTACTTGGTAAAAGCTTTGGAGGTTCTACAAACCCATTTTTGGGAGCTTGCCCAACCCCTGATTTAGGCAATTGGTTTTTACACAGTGGTGGCGGTTTTCTGAGTAATTACATTTCTTCACAGCCAAGTAATCAAGTAAATGCAAGCATAAAAATGTATACCGCTGGTTGGAATGGCAGTGGTTATATTGAAGTAGAAGGGGTTAACGAACTCGGAAACACAAATAACGCATTACAACTAAATTATTTTTGTGGGCGGAATACATTAATCAACACGGGCAGCAATGGTGGCGATGTTGTAATAGGCGGGGTTGGTAATGTGTACTTATCAAAAACTACTTTAAGAACTGATAATGTAAATGCTTTTGAAATAAAAGATGCTTCAAATTTTGATTATGTAGGATTTAAAGTAAAACGCAATGGACAAACTATAATTAATGGACAAACGCAAACAGGCGTTCATAGTGATGCTATGTTAACAGTAAATGGTAAAATGATTGCAAGAGAAATTTTCGTAACGCAACAGAATTGGGCAGATTATGTTTTTGCAAAAAATTATAAACTCAATAGTTTAGAATTTTTAGAAAACTACATTAAAGAATACAAACATTTACCAAACGTGCCTAGTGCAAAAGAAGTTGAAACAAATGGTTTGAACTTAAGCGAAATGAGCAAACTACAAATGGAAAAAATTGAAGAATTAACCTTGTATGTTATTGAATTGAAAAAAGAATTAGAGCATTTAAAAAAGCAAATAAAAAAATAAATAATTTAACTTTATAATTATTAATATGAAATAACCATGTTTGCCTAAACACAAACACAAATGACTAAAACTGGTTATTCCATATAACAATTAAAAAACAATAATTTAGACATATGAAATATATTTTAAAAATAATATATGTGTTTGTTTTTGCTTTTCCTTTACAAGTAATAAGTCAAATACCTTATACTACAAATGTAAGTGGTTCTTATAATTCTACTACCGAGTTATTTACAGGCTCACAAATAAATGCTGGTACATTTAATAATACCCCATTTAATGTAAGCAATACCGCAAAAGTAGAACTAAAAGCAAGCACCGAAATAAAAATTAGTAATGAAACCAGCATTAGTAATATTACTGGTAATGGCGAATTTTGGGCGCATATTGACCCCGCTGGCATTGGTATAGCATCGTTTCATAACAATGGGTTTAATACCATACCAACTTACGATAGATTCGAAATTGGCGTAAAGCTACCTACAAACATACAAAATCAAGTAAATGCTTATTTGGCAGGTGGCACTGGCTTAAACCCTTTTGATTTAGGACAAGTTAGAGTTGAAGTAGATTATAAACGTCCATCCGAAGTAGTAATTGCTTTTCCTACGCCAATTTTAGTTAGTGGTATAATCAACATGCGCCAAGGCTTTTATTACGAACCCTACACCAACAATGGTAATGTTTGGGTAAAACAAAGTACCGACTATAGCATGCGCGTGCGCTATGCACCACCAGTAGCAGGCACTTATACTGCTACCGTAAAATTATTTATTTATAATACACTTACGGCGCAATCTGATTTTAAATTTAATGTTTATAATTCTGGTAACCCAGGTCATTTAATTGTACGTAGCAGTACCTTGCGTTTAACTCACGAGCGTGGCGGCGATTTTTTTGGTATAGGGCAAAATGCAATCATTGCTCCAAATAATGTAAACGATACAATTACTTTTGCAGGACCACCATACAATGGCGTTAATCCAAACTTTCCTTACTCTAATGGTTATCCTGCAAGAATGTCGAATCCGAGCAAACACCAAGAGTTAAGAGACAGATTAAATGATTTAGCCGACAAAGGCGGTAATTTTGTTCGTGCGCGTATGGATTCTTGGTCTTTCCCCATGCAAACCTATGATAAATCGCCAAACCCAATACCAGTAGTACAAACCCTTGATAATTATAACCACAACCAAATGTTTATGCAAGAGTTAGATAAAACAATTACGGTTTGCGAAACTAGAGGCATAAAATGTGTACAAAATATTTTACATGATATTGAATATTATACCGGTTTAAACTCAGGTGAAGAACTTTGGGCACAAAACCCCTACAATACTATTTGTGGGCAAGGCTTGCCGGGTATAAAAAACTTTTTTACACAACCGTTGGCCAGAGCCAAGTACAAAAACATGCTACATTACATACATGCGCGCTGGGGCTACAGCACCGCCATAGGTATATGGAGCATGATTAACGAAATAGAACCTTTGGGAAGAGGTGCTGGCGATGCCTTTAAACCCTATATGCAAGACCCTGTTTTTAGACAACAAGTAAACGATTGGGTACGCGAAATGAAATGGGAGTTAGAGCAATTATACCCTTGGCACCCTACCACCTGCGGGGCACAAGGATACAATGGTGATTTTATAATGAAAGACCACCAGCCGAATTGTTTAAACGTGTACTCACAAAATCCATACAACTCCAACGTAGATGTGAATGGAAAAGGCTCTAATAACGGTGAGTTGGAAAAAAAGGAGCTTCATTTAAAGTACTTTAATAGCGCTATGCCGTTTTTTGTGGGGGAAACTGGATTAACTGGGAAGAATGAATCAGCTATAGAAATTGAAAAAATTAACGACAGAACCTTTCACAATACCTTATGGGCTACTGCTATGATGGGCGGCATAAGCACAGCCCTTAGTTTTTGGAACCAGCAGCAAGACGATGGGGTGGACCACCGTGCTAATTTTAAAGCCTTGCGCCACTTTTTTGATAACCAGGTGCCATTGTATAAAAAGTTAACACCACAATTTGAGGAAGGCAAAGGGGAATCACTTCTTATTAATTCGAAAATTTTTAATTACAGCATGGTGTCTGATGATAAAGAAACGGCCATTGGTTGGGCCAGGAATGGCTCGGCTGATTGGACAATAGACTATAATGGTTTCCCTGATGCCCTATCGTATTTAAAAGAAGACGGTAGGTTTATATACAACCCCGATTTTAAAAGCAACATTCCAGCTGGCATGAGCATGGACATTAATAAAATAGAAGCTTACGATTGTTTGTCAGCAGATGACCATCCATCTATGACCATTACAAATTTATTAAAGAAGAAACGCTACAGGGTGCAAATTTTCTCTTGTTATGGTAATACTTCTGACGAGTTAGAAAACTTTCACGAAAATACAGGCGACGATAAGAAATTAGAATTTAAACGTTTTATGCCCGCCTACAGGGTTAATCCTTTTGCACCAGATTACGCCTTTAAAGCAACCTACGATCCTTTATTTGGCAATAATAGGGTGTCAGCCACCGATAGCCTAAGTACTAATGATAGCTTGTGTTTACATACAGACGAATGGATAACCAAAGAACAGCATTTTGCCAAACACAATTGGTACATAAATAATAGCTATATTGGTAAAGATAGCACTGTGTGTACAGGGAATTTAGCACCGGGTGTAAATACCATAAAATTGGTGGTGTATGATAGCCTAGGCATAAGCAAACAAAGCATTGTAAAAACACTGTTTGTAAAAAATAATGCCAACGATGTTAAAATTTCTGTATACCCTAACCCAACAAATGATTACCTTTATGTAAACATGGTAGGTGGTTTAAGTGCTGCTACTTACAAAATTACCAACGTATTGGGGCAAGTGCTACAAGTACCCTATAGTAATAATACTTTGAATGTAGTATCGTTGCCAAATGGCGCTTATGTTTTAACCATAAAAACAAACCAAAATGAAAAACAAATTAAGTTTATTGTTGCTCATTAGTGCTTTTAGCTTAGGCTTAAAGGCAAATGATAGTATTCGGAAAAGAACGGTTGATTTTTCGCTTATTAGCAATACGTATTTTTTAAACAATAATTCTACTAACGGTAATATTTTAAGTAGCCCAACCACAGTGCTTGATTTTGAGGCAAAATTAATGTTTGGAAAACGTAAATGGAAGCACGTAGTATTTTTTAGCAGAGATACGTACAGGTACAAACTAATTTATGGCTTTGATTATGTGGTTGGGACAATTTACCTTGGAACCAAGCCACAAGCAGTTTATGGTAAGTTTGTAGATGTAGATAGGATAATTACAACTAATTATTTTAACGTTGGTTACGGCTTGTCAAAAACCTATAAGGTTAACAAAATGTTTAGTCTATTATCTAACATAGAATTTTGTCTATTGGTACGCACCATAGACAATATAAAAAATATTTACTTAAACAGTTCAGAACCTATACCAAACGACGCTCTAGTCAAAGGTAGGTACATAAACCAAAATAATTTTGGCAGGGTAGCTTTAAGTTATAAACTAAATGGCATGTATCAAGTTACAACTAAAATAAGTATTTTAGCTGGGATTAATCTTACATCAAGCTTTGGCCGTTCGTTGTATGGGGGTGGTTATAGCAGTTTCGATGATCAACTTTTTTTTACAGACAAATACCAAGACTCCAAGCAAATTCGTTACAGAGATTCACCAACCTCAACCTATCAAAAATTACGAACGTTCGCAAGTATTAACATAGGTGTAAATTTTAAGATTCAGTAGTTTTAGGGGTGGTATTTAGCGGGCTTAATAAAAATGTTCATAGTAAGTTTGAAATGAAAAACAAATTAAGTTTATTGTTGCTCATTAGTGCTTTTAGCTTAGGCTTAAAGGCAAATGATAGTATAAGGAAAAGAACGGTTGATTTTTCGCTTATTAGCAATACATATTTTTTAAACAATAATTCTACTAACGGTAATATTTTAAGTAGCCCAACCACAGTGCTTGATTTTGAAGCAAAATTAATTTTTGGAAAACGTAAATGGAAGCACGTAGTATTTTTTATTAGAGATACATACAAGTACAAACTAACTTATGGCTTTGATTATGTGGTTGGAACTGTTTACATCGGAACCAAGCCTCAAGCAGTTTACGGCAAGTTTGTAGATGTAGATAGGGTAGTAACCTCTAATTATTTTAATGTTGGTTACGGCTTGTCTAAACGTTATAAAATTAGCAATAGGTTTAGCCTATTATCTAACATAGAGTTTTGTTTACTGGTGCGTCGTATAGATAATATAAAAAATAATTATATAAACAGTGCTGAACCCATACCAAACGAAGTTATGGTAAACGGTAGTTACAAAAACCAAAACAATTTTGGCAGGGTTGCGTTGGGGTATAAACTAAATGGGGTGTACCAAGTTACAACTAAAATAAGTTTTTTAGCGGGCATTAATCTTACATCGAGCCTAGGACGAAGCTATTATGGCAGTTATGGTACTGGAGATGAGAAACTTTTTTTTGCTGATGCTTATTGGTCATCTAAAAGAATTAAGTTTAGCGACATACCAAAAACTACTTATAGAGAACAATTAACATTTGCAAGTATTAACATAGGCTTAAATTTTAAGATTCAGTAATTTTTGGAGGTGTTATTTAGCGGGCTTAATAAAAATGTTCATAGTAAGTTTGAAATGAAAAACAAATTAAGTTTATTGTTGCTCATTAGTGCTTTTAGCTTAGGCTTAAAGGCGAATGATAGTATTAGAAAAAGGACTGTAAATATAAGCCTTATAAATAATTATTTGGATCCTTTTAGGAGTAAATTTAAAGTTCAACAATTAGCAAATTTTGAACTCAAGTGTATTTTTGGAAAAGGGAGACTCAAACAGCTTGTAAGCTTGAGTGTGGATCGGTTTGAATCTCTTTACAAATATGAAATTAGTAATAATGTTTTTGTTGGCTATAAGCAACCATTGAAACATTACAAATTAGTAAATGTCGATCAAACCATAGTTTACAATTATTATAATGTAGGATATGGCGTATTAAAAGAATTTCGTTTAGGGAACAAATTTTTGCTGCTACCTAGCTCGTCTTTATTTTTCCAATTTTATAGAACTTACCGAAGCACTCATCAATTTTATGATTTTTATACTCAAATTCCTGATGAGCAGTTGATTAAAGAAACAAAAATTAAATATCTTGAAACTGATAGAATTGGATTAAATTTATCTTTGAACGGGCAATACAAATTAAGTAAACAATTAAGTTTGTTAGGAGGTATAAGTGTATCAGTAACTAGGCAGGATTTTTTAAAACCAGATGTTGATAAATATACATTTTTCACAAAAGATTTTGCAAATTCAGTGGAGTATTATAATATTAGTTTATACCCTGAACCACCAAATAATTCACCTAATCCATTTTGGAGGATATTCGCAAGTATTAATTTGGGTTTAAATTATACAATTAGATAAAATAGAATAGAGAGGTCTTTTAAAAATTTACATTAGTTTTAATAATCTTGAAAAACAAATTAAGTTTATTGTTGCTCATTAGTGCTTTTAGCTTAGGTTTAAAGGCAAATGATAGTATTCGGAAAAGAACGGTTGATTTTTCGCTTATTAGCAATACGTATTTTTTAAACAATAATTCTACTAACGGTAATATTTTAAGTAGCCCAACCACAGTGCTTGATTTTGAGGCAAAATTAATGTTTGGAAAACGTAAATGGAAGCACGTAGTATTTTTTAGCAGAGATACGTACAGGTACAAACTAACTTATGGCATTAGGTACGTTGCTGGTACAGTTTATTATGGAGGCAGACCGCATCCAATATATGGTAACTTAGTAGATGTAGACAGAGTGATAACCTCTAATTATTTTAGTATAGGCTATGGTTTATCTAAACGCTGCAATATTAGCAAAAGGTTTAGCTTATTATCTAACGTAGAATTTTGTTTACTGGTGCATAGCATTGATAATATAAAAAATAATTACATGAATAGTACAATAACAATTCCAGAAGAGGTCTTGAGGCTGGATGTTACTTATAAAAGTAATACTAATTTTGGGAGAATAGCTTTGGGCTATAAACTAAATAGCGAGTATAAGCTTACCAATAAAATAAGTTTTTTAGCGGGGATTAATCTTACATCAAGCCTTGGTCGTAGGTTTTATGGTGATGGTTATAGTGGTGATGATAAATTTTTTTTTACAGATAACTACCTTAAATCTAAAGGAATTTACATTACAGATTCACCAAGCTCTACCTACCAACCATTAAGATTATTTGCAAGTATTAACATAGGCGTAAATTTTAAGATTCGGTAGTTTTATGGGGTGGTATTTGGGATTCAGAAAAAAGCGTTAGGTATTATTTTTCGGCTTGCTCAACATTTAAAAAACTTATAGTTGCGCCAACAATTGCTAGTGCTGGTCCAAAAAACATGCCAACCACATCACCAACAAAAAATGGTAGCGCCATAAAAAACGAGTATACAAACCCAATACCGCAGGCATAGCCCCTGTTCCGTTTCATGAAATTAATACTTTTACTAACAGAATATTTATAACGCTCACAATTATAATCTAGCATAGCAAATCCAACAAAATACCAGCCAATTAAAAACAATAGCGGAATTGTAACAATAGATAAAATTGGAATAAACATAGTAATTAACCCAAAAACGAAAATAAAAAAGTATTCTAATATCATATTACGTAAGCTAATTACAATACCTCGAAATATATCTTTTATTAATTGTAAAAAATTAAATGGAAATTCTTTCTTGGTGAGTTTCTCGTCTGCCTTTTCAGAAAGCAACGCTAATACTGGTGAGAGCACCATTAGTAATAAATATTTGATGAGTGTACCACTCATTAACCAAAATACAACTTTTAATAGAATTGAGATTAAAAAGCTAAGTTTTCCGATGAGGTAAGGTCTAAAAAACGATAACCAATGTCCACTTACAGGAATATTTTCTGCGTTTGCATACGCATTTACTTTTTCACCTAACCATTCTGCTAGGCTCATAAAACCATAAATACTCCCAACCCACATAGCGATCCACATTAACAGAGGAATAAACATAAAAGGCCATAAACCTTTTTCAAATAAAACTGTAAATGCTTTAAAGCAATTTCCTATACCTCTAAAAAAATCTCCGAAAAATTTCATAGTATCTTATTTCATTAAAACCATTTTACCAAATTCTTTCACGAAAAATTTATCTGCCTCTGTTGCATTTTTTTCAATGGCGTTACCATTTAGTTTGGTTATTATTTTGTAAAGATAAACTCCGTTAGCAAGCCTATCGCCGTAGTTGTCTCTTCCGTCCCAGCCGTATTCTGTTATATTTCTACCAATTCGTAATACGCCTAATTCTTCTTTTGTTATTTCTCTTACAACTTTACCTGTAATTGTCATTATTTGAATAGTAAAGATTTCTGGAACTTCGCTACCAGTTAAGGTAAATACAAATTTGGTGTTGGTACTAAAAGGATTGGGATAGTTTAATACATTCGTAATTGTAGGTTTATTTTCTATCTCAAATTGTATTTTATATTCTGTACTAGAACTTTTATTATTGCTTACATCTCTTGCTTTTACTAACAGGCTATAACGTCCATCCACTGGTAAAGTTGGGTTGTACAAAATACTACAACTGTTTTTTGGTAAGCTGGCAGGAGTAAATTGTAATTCTTTTGCAAAAAATAATTGTTGTTGGTTGTTATTTGGTGCTTGTAAATATACTTTAAAGGCACTGGTATCATTAAGTGCTAAAAATTTATTTTCGTCTTTTAAAGTAATTTGTATGTGCGGCTTGGCAGAAACTATATCGCCATTTAAAATTCTTACACCATCAAATGTTACATCTAACAAAGGGTTAGTAATATCTTTATTTACTTTAAATGAAAATCTACCAATGTTATTAAATTGTTGTTGTTCTTTTTGATAACGCACGTTATTAAGTGGATTAACGTAAATCCAAAAAATATTATTTCCAACAATTTGATAGCTATTTATTTTTACTGTATCAATAAGCACCTCGCCTGGTAAAAAGTTTTTCTTTTTTATTTTTTGTTGCAAAGGAATTTTTACCCGGTTATTATCTTCAAGCCAATAGGCAACAACCAAGCTATCGTTAAAAGGTTTTACTCCAATATTCTCAATGGGGAATTTAAAAGTAACAAAATCTCCTTCTTCCAGGGTATCATTAATGCTTTCGAAACCTTTTAAGGGATTGATGGCACATTCTGGTGCTTCATCGTAAAGAACTTGCCAACGCTTAAGTTGCGGAGCAGTCCGGTTAGTGTTATCTTTTTGAAATGCAATTAATTTTAAGAAAGGATGCGTTGTTGCGTTAGCATAATTGTATAGCGCAAGCACATCACTACTATCCTGTTTAAAAGTTGCAAGTGTATCTATTTGTCCGTTTGTTTTTATTCCAATTAATTTTAAAATTGTTGTATCACCTGGTAAAGCGTCCAACGATTTTACGTTCCAATGTAAGCTGTTCCATTTATTGCTTGGTCCAATAATTTCAGATACAATATAACCAGCGTTCCATTTGGTTTGGATGCTGTCCATTAATGTTACAACATTGGTGCTATTAGCTCCAACCACCTCGTTGCCTTGCCCTGCGCTCATGCCTTTTTTTCCAAACAAAATATAAGGCACAGTGTCTTTTACGTTTCTTATATTTACAGCACCTATCTGGTCAAATTTATTAAACAGCGTATTGCTAAATGATGCTTTTTGTCCGTCCATTACAGTCCATGCAAGTACTGGGGTGTTAGACGGAATGTTATTCAAAAACGCTTCCATAGAGGTTTTCCAATTTGTTGAGCCACAATAATCGCCATCTCCAAACGAGTACATGTAAATGGGATAGTTAACACATACGCAATTATTTTGCGGACCAGGACTTGGTCCATTGACGTCAACTACTTCATGCGGAATTCCGCTTATAGAATCGAATAAAGCAAAGTTCCAACCATACGGTGCGCAGCTCCAGTTCGACATGGTGATGTTATTATAAAACCAACTTATACTGGTTCCCTCTAAATATGGTGGAAAACCATTTCTGCATTTAATGGCATGCTTTGTGTTTTCAAAAATAAATTTGCGCAAATCTTTTTTATAATTTACAAATTGGTAAGTGTTATTTTTGAATTGATGAAAGTGTGCTTGTCCCCAACCTCTTTTGTTGCCAATTGTTTGAAAAGAACTTTCTCGCCAAGTAAAAGGTGTTTGAGGATTTAAGCTATCTCTGCTTACACGCCAAAAGTAAACTGTACTGTCTTTAAAGGGTAAATTAATATTCCATTCCATCACTCCTCCTTTACTGGTTTTAAGAGCCGTATAAATTGGTTGCGAAAATTTATCACACGTATCAACCTGTAATTTGTATGTTGTAAGTGGTGCAAAGGGATCGCTCGTACTTGCCTTTAATGTTATGGTAGCCGTTTTTTCTACAACAGCGTATTTATACGGATAAACAGGAATGATATCTCCCCCATTTATAAAATAGTCAACACTACCAATGGTACTGTTATTCATTTTAGTAGTTTCTGTAATCGTGTTAAAATTATCTATTACTACTTTAAATTTATTTAAACCTATTCCTCTATTAAAATCGGTTGCAGTATAAAATTTTAAACTATCACTAAAAAAAGGAGCTTTAATTTTTTTAAAAATAATAAGCGAATCATTGTTTGGAAATGTACGTGTTACCTTTACAAAAAAGGAATCTACTACTGCTTTTCCTAAATTTTTTATTTTTAAACTAATACCAATTGAATCGGCATAGGTTTTTGAATTAATTATTACATCGCTGTTTTTAATTGCAAAATCTGGTAGCGCCCCTGGGCTAATCTTAATTGCTGGATCGCCATTCAGCACCATTTCTAAAGCAGTAAATCGAGTTAGAGAGTCGTTAATAACAGTAGCGTTTTTTATGGTTTCTTTAATTACATCACCAATTCCTTGATTGTATTTTTGGTAGGATAACGCTTTGTAGAAAAAGTTGGTATAATGATTTAATGTATATACAAATCCTTTAGTAACGCTAGCTAAAAAACCAATTGATCCTTTTTGGTTTGCCGTTGTGAATCTTTCAGAAACAGATCGTCTGCCAAAAACAAATATATTGCCTGATTCGCAACTATTGGCTACAAACAAAGGATAACGACCAGCATTGTTGTATTCATTTGGTTCATCAATTGCTTGATCAAAATTTTGTTCAGATCCATGGCCAAAAAATGTAATGAGTGATGCTCCGTTTGAGATTAAATTTTTAATACTATCACTAACCAGTGTTTGAATTGGAGCGGTTGTGTTTTTTTTAAATGTGTGAACGCGGCCGCCGTATAATGTATCTTCAATTAAAGTTTCATAATTGTTCATGTAATTCTCTAACACATTATTCAAGTTCACATCATTGCCTCCAACAAAATGAAGTACATTTTTTTTCCACTCTTCATTTCCTGTGGCTTCGTGTTGTTGTACTTTAGTTAAATAATTTAAAGCTTCGGTATTATCTATTGCTGGAAATCGTCCAATAGGTATTTCAGGAACCAAAGCGCTTGTGGCATTTGTGCTAATTTGTACACTTAGTAAAACATCACTGCTAGGTATTCCCATAGTTGGAATGAAATTTTGTGATTGATAAGCAGCCTGTAAATCTTCATTCTTAATTCCTTTGCCTAGTAAAAATACATAGCTCGGTACTTTTGAGGACGCAGTAACCAAATACCTTAAAAAATATTTTATTGCTAAAGGATTTTTGTTATTTCCAAAGGCAAACTGTTCGTATAATTCATCAATATTGGCATCAATTACATTATAACCACCGCCAGCAACACTTTGGCGATATGCTTTATATTGTTGCGCTGCAATTTTTGTAACATCATGGTAAATTAAAACAAACGATTTATTTGTTGAACTATTTAAATAATTCGTAAACTGACTCCCATTAAAAAGTGTTTGCAAGTTTGTAATTGGTGTAAATAAATTACTTTTTACAATTAAGCATTCTGATGCAAGAGATGTATTTGGAATTATTGCCTTAATTCCAAGACCGCTTACTACAGTTTGAATTTTTTTTCCTGTTGTGAGGTTGTATATAAAAACCGTTTCTGTTGGTAAGGCACTGAAACCTGTAAATGTATATGAACTCTTTGCTTGATTGCTATTTGCAGGCACAATAAATTTATTGTTTGTTACATTATTAAAATTTAATTGTTGAGGCAGCGTAACATTAAGGTAATGCAGCATAGTAGCATTATCGAATGAAAAAGATGGATTTGCAACAGAAATAATTCCAAAACTTGAATTATTGCCGAGCGAAGAATTTGAGAGCGAGAATGAATGGCGCGCGGCCACATAACCAAAAAATGTAGTATCTTTTATTGTAACTTGGTTATTATTTTGGTTAACGTAAAATGTTTGAATTTGATGGTCTGCTTGACCTGTGGCTTCTTTACTGTTTCCTGAATACACTACTTGGAAGTAGCAAGGAAGCGGCGTTGTAGTGTAAACATTTAAGTTGCCGAAGTTGGCAGTCATAGAAATTCCTTTCGCAAAATTATAACCATAGCCCTCGTTTTGGGTGTAGCGCGAATCGCTTGCACCAAAAGGATAGGCTTTCACGAAGTTGTAGGCATTTGTTGGAGCGTAAGTATGCGTTTTATAAATGTAATTTGCAGCAGCATAATTAGCCCAAGTGGTATCTATTTCTAAACTAAAACGCTTGTTAGTTGTAGAATTATTAAGAGTTAAAAACGCATAAACAGTATCATTAAAAATATTTTTATAAGGATTAGGGAGATATTTTATGTTGGTATAAATCCCTGAATCTATCCGTAATTGTGTAGGGTCTAAATAAAACTCAATGTAGTCGCCCGTGTTTAATTGGTTGTCTTGTTCACCTTCTATGTAAAGGTATTGCTCTTTTCCTCCAAAAAATAGTTGAAAGTTTTTAGGATTGGTCGTATTTAAATTGAATCTTGAAGCTAGTATCGAAGCGTCTATTCTGTAAACCCCAGCAGAAGTAATAGGAAATTTAAAGTAAGATTGGGTATAATTAATCCAGCTATTAGAATTTTGTGAATAAGCGCTGCAGATAGTAAGTGCTAAAAATAGAAAAAAACTATTTTTAATTTTTATCATTGTTTTGTTTTGCGGTTAAAGGCAATTTTTAATGAAAAAATATTTGAGTATAAGGCAATGCTTCTATCGCCAATATCGGTTAAGGCATAATCTAGCGTAAATATTTTGTAATTTATTCCTACTCCAAAATTTGGTTGAAAGGTGGTAATAAATTCAGATCCTCTATCATTTAGTTGTTGTTGAAAATTACCAATTCCGCCACGTACAAAAATTAAATTTTGAAAACCCAATTCTATACCTGCAGCTGGCTCTAAACTCCAACCATTTGTTTTTACAACAGTGTTGCGCTTTCCATCAAAAGTATTTATCAAATTAACTTCAGCTAAAACAGAAAATTTGTCTTTATAAAACTTAACTCCTTTTGCTGTACCTAAAATTATTTTTGGCGCAGTAATTTCCACATTTGAATTAGGTATTTCATTCCCAGTAGATTGAAGAGTCGCAATATCAGTATTGCTTAAATTATAACTCCATGCATTATAGGTGCCAGTAATATCTCTTCCTAAGGCAGCAAAGTTCCAACCCTTGTATTTATAAGTTGCGCCAGCATCTAATCCAAAGCCCCACGCGCCGCCAAACTCCCCCAATCTTCTACGAATAATTTTAAAATTCCCACCAACATCAACTCCTTTTAGTTGTGGTAATTTACGCGCATAGCTTAATAAAGCTGCAAAATCAACGGCGTTAAAAGTTTTAATTCTACTATAATCTACATTGCCTTGTGCATCTACCAAATCAAGTGTATTAGGAATATTATCCACGCCAAATCTAAGCAAAGTAATGCCAGCAACACTGTTTGAGTCAATTCGCTTACTTACACCTAAAAAATCATATTTCGCAATACCAGCAAAGTATTCGGCGTGCATTAATCCTACTTCTAAATCATTTTTTTGATTGAGTAATGCCGAAGGATTCCAATAACCCGCATTTACGCCATCAGCACTTGCTACGTTTGCATTGCCCATGCCTAAAGCTCTAGCCCCAACACCAATATTTAAAAATTCGTTGCTGTATTTACGAACTTGTGCAGCAGCAACGCCAGAAATTAGAACCAAAAGAAGAAGTTGTTTACGCATATTTTGATAGATAAAGTTAGTGATAATGAGCCAATCAATCTAATTTTAACGTAAATTATTTAACAATATTGTTCATTTTGGTTATGAAATGTTTGGTAAACATAACTGAACCTTGGTAATTTAAATGGTGATGATCTAAAAATAAGGCTCTTTTATCGCAGAAAGGCAGACTCGATAAATCCAAATACTCAATTTTATTAAGGTAAGCGATGTTATTTAAATGATTTAACACTTGACTTTTGTTAAGCAAATCTAACTCACCCCCTGCAAATATGGGCGATGAAACTAAAGTTAGCTTTATTTTATTTTTATCACAAAGGGTAATTATAGAATCTAAATAACTTCGGTTAATTGGATGTATGTAGCCATAAAATTTTGGATAATGAATAAAATTAAGTTGCGGTCGGAATACTTCTTTTGTGTAACCATTAAAAAATAAACTATCGGTTTTATTAGGAATGTTAAAATAACCGTGCAAACTGGTACTTAAATTTTTAAAACCTGTGTAAGGAAAAGAGTAAGCTGGGTTTAAATAAAAATGATTCATTCTATTATCAATTCTTTGAAAGCCTTCTCTTAATACTTCGTTTTTTAAGTAGGGAAAATAGTTGTTAAAATCGCGAATAAAATCTACGTTAATATGTAGAGCATGGTAATCCACTTCGTAAAACAAATATTTTGGTGCTGAGCTATTTTTTAAATAAGCCCTTAATGCTGCATAACAATGAGGTGGCGCAGCGCCGGTTAAGCTTAAATTAAAACACGATTTTTTAAATTTATTTTGTATAAGCACTGTGTTGTAGTGCATTTGCGCACGTGATGAGCCCAAAATTAGAATCTCAAAATTATTTTTTTGCAAAAAAGCGGTATTGTACTTTGCGTAATAACCTTGCTTTTGCTTTAATAAACCATAATAATGCACTTCTCTTAGCAAATATAAAAGTGCAAGAACAATTAAAGGATATATTAACGCTTTTGACTTCAAAATTGAAAATAGATAAATGTATTGGCCGAAAAATTACCTAAAATAAAAATTAATAAAACTATTGAAACATAAAAAACGGAATTAAGCGCTCCATAATTTTTTTTGGAGCTACTAATAAATGTAAATTCTTCTTGTAATTCTTTTATAACCAAAATTAAAATTGCAAAGGTGCAAACTGCGTAGTAAAATAAGTTTTCGTAGGTTAAGAAATTTGTGAAAGAAAAATAGTTAGACTTAAAGTTTAAAATTGTGGAATAAATATGCAATAAATCTTTAAAAGAATTAGCTCTAAAGGCGATTAACGAAATAGTGTGAATGCTTATTAAATACAGCCAACCTAAAAATTTTGGTGCTTTGTGATTCGGAAATTTTCTCGAAATAAGAATTTCAAAAATAAAGAAAATAGCATGAAACAGACCCCAAACCACAAATGTGAAACTACTGCCATGCCATGCTGCGCTTACAATAAACACAATAAAAATATTAATCAAAAAACGATTAAAGGGCACTCTACTTCCACCTAAACTAAAAAATACATATTCTCTAAACCAATTGGTAATGCTAATATGGTTACGTTGCCAAAATTCGTGTAAGCTTTTTGATAGTAATGGTCTGCGCCAATTTATAGCTAAATTAATTTTAAATAGTTTTGCTACCCCAATGGCAATATCGCTATAGCCACTAAAATCGCAATACACCTGTATTACAAATAAAAAGCCTGCCACCAATAGTTCTATGCCATTAAAGATTGTAACATTATTAAAGGTAGATGAAACGATAGAGTTCAGGTTATCAGCAATAACTAATTTTTTAAAATAGCCCCAAATAATAAGTTTAATGGCACTTTCCCAATTAATTGTTGAGAAAAATTTTGTTGTTTTGAGTTGAGGCATCAAATCGTTGTAACGCACAATAGGCCCAGCTACCATGTGAGGAAAGAAAGAAACAAATAATAAAAAATCTAAATACGATTCTTTAGCCACGTATTTTCCTCTATACAAATCAATACAATAACTAAGTGATTGGAATGTATAAAAAGATAAACCAGCCGGAATAATGATGGCTTTAAAGAAATTGTACGTTTCGTTTTGTTCGGTTAAAAAATTTAGTGTGATGGGTGGCAGATATTTGAATGAAAACAGAACTAATAAATTGCTTACAATACTCAACCACAAAAAAACTTTTTTATTTGTAGGGCTGGATTGTATTTTTTGTCCGCACCAAAAATCGATCGATGATGTACCTAACAACAGTATTAAAAACCAAGGGTTGTAGCTAAAATAAAAATAGTAGGAGGCTGCTAGTAAAAAATAGTTCTTAAATTTTTGAGGTAATATCCAAAAAATAGTAAATACTAAAGGAAGAAAAAGAGTAAATATGAGAGAGTTAAAAAGCAATTAAACAATTTTTTTACGTAATTCTTTTTTTAAGCTTTGATTTTTTTTTGCTTCAACTTTTTTCTTTTTGCTTGCTACACTTGGCTTTGTGGCTATACGTTTAATTTTTGGTTTTAATAATTTATTTAATAAATCAACTAATTTATTTTCTGTTTCTTGTTTGTTTTTTAGTTGGCTGCGGTGTTTGCTACTTACTAATTTTATTAAATTACCATTTACAAAAGAAGGATATTTACTTAAAATAATTTCTTTTTGCATTAATGTTAAGGTATTACTCGCTTCAACATCAAATTCAATTTCCACTTTTGTTTCAACCTTATTTACATTTTGCCCTCCTTTACCACCGCTTCTACTGGTTTTAAACGAGCATTCTGCCAATAGTTTTAATATTTGATTTTCTTCTAACATACAACTCTTAATAATCAATTTGAAAATACAGTTTTTTTATTGAATTATGCATTAATTTTAGTTAATGCGTTTGTTTGTTGTTTTATTTTTTATTCAATTATATTCTCATGCGCAAAGCATCAGAGCCTGTCAGCAGCGATTTAATGCGTATTTGAATTTTAAAGGCTCTTTAAATTCGGTTGTAAAATTTGAAGACGATGCTATTTATTTGATGAATAACAAGGGCGATAAAGAATTTGCCGTTTATAGCCATGAACTGGATATGTTAGCCGAATTTTTTGAAAATAATTCATTTACACAACAAGAACAACTCTTAAAATTAAAAGGCACCAAGCGCTATACCAAACGCCAGCGTGATAGTTTATACATTTATATTGACGAAGTTAAAAAACCATCCAAACAAAAAAAAGCAAAACCATTAGCAGGTTTTAGGGTGGCAATAGATCCTGGACATTTTGGAACAACTTTGGAGGAAGCAAAAATTGAACAAAAATTTTTATACTTTGCTTTGGATAGTTTAAAAAAAGATTCGATAAAATTGTTTGAAAGCGAATTAAATTTTGTTACTGCTATTTTATTAAAAAAACAACTCGAAAACCAAGGAGCAAAAGTACTTTTAACGAGAGAAAAAGCTAACCATACAAGTTTTGGTTGCTCTTATTTTTATTGGATTAAACAACATAAAAACAGAGTTTTAGATAGCCTTGAGCAAACTAATAATTTAAGTGAAGAAAAAGCAGAGAAATTAAAAAAACTAAGTGATTATAAATTCTTTTGGGACTTTTTTAGAGATTATGATTTAATAAATAGAGCAAAAAAGATAAACGAGTTTAAGCCACACGCCACAGCAATTGTGCATTATAATGTGGATGAAAAAAATGAAGGTTGGAATAAAGTAACCAATAAAAATTTTACTATGACATTTATAGGTGGTGCTATTACAGAAACGAATTTGGATAAACCCGAAACTAAAATTCATTTTTTAAGATTACTGCTAACCAAACAACTCAACCAAAGCGAGCAGTTGAGTGGGTTTACTGTTCAAAATTTCAGTAAACTTCTTACGATTCCAATTGCAAATATTTCAGATGCTACTTATTTAAGAGAAAATTGTTTACCAACACAAAGCAACGGCGTTTTTGTAAGGAATTTGTTATTATGCAGAATGGTAAATTCGGCTTTGGTATACGGCGAAGCGCTTTATCAAGATAATATGAATGAGTGTAAACTATTAAATTCAAAAACCAATGCCAATTACGAATCTAACCAAAGACTTTTAGCTGTTGCAAATGCCTATTATGAAGCCCTTTATAAGTTTTTAAAAAATTACTAAAAAAGTAATTTATCGAATAAGGAAAAAGATAATTTTGTCTTTAAAACAAATTAAACTAAATATGAAAAAACTAGCATTATTTTTAAGCGCAGTAATTTTTTTATCTGCTTGTTCTAATAAAATTGGATTACAAAAACGTAAATACAACAAGGGTTTTTACGTATCTACCAGTAAAGATAAGTCAAGTTCTGAAATAAATAAGAACAATAAAGTTGCAAAACTTGATTCAAAAAAGGTGGCTTCAGTTAATAACAAAAACTTAAATGGGAATGAAATAGTTGTAAACCCTAATCCAGTTTACACCTCTATTCACATAGAGAATACTAAAATTGCTCAACCAAAAAGTAATCACTTTAATAAATCTACAATCGCAAAAGATTTAGCAGTTAAGGGAGATGCATTAGCTTCAGCTCATATGAAAAATCATGAAACTCAGAGATTACATAAAACCAGAGAATTTAAAGCAATGCCAAATGCAATGGCAAGTGGAGGCGATACCAATTTGATTGTTTTAGTTATACTATGTCTATTTCCCTTTATTAATTTAATTGCTATTTACCTTAAAGATTCTAAAAAAATAACACTTAATTTTTGGTTAACTTTAATTTTTGATTTATTATTCTTTATACCTGGAATTATTTTTGCTTTATTAGTTGTTTTAGACGTTGTTAATATGGCATAAAAAAGCAGCTAAATCATTAAAGTCCAAAATCCGAGTTAAAAACCGTTTGTACTTTTTAACAACTTTATAAATTATTAAAGCGTATATTTGAATAAATTTTAAACAAAAAAACAAAATGAAAAAATTATTTTTAATGGCTGCGTTTGCTGGTGTTTTATCTGGTGCAGCGGTTGCTAATACAAAAGGCGACGATAAAGACAAAAACAAAAAAGAATGTTGCAAAAAAGCAGAAGGTAAAGCTTGTGCTGGCGAGAAAAAAGAAACTTGCGCTAAAGGTGAAACTAAAGCGTGTTGCAAAAAGAAAACTGAAGCTGCTGGAACTACTGAAGTTAAAGCTGAAGAAAAGAAATAATAACGATTGTTATTCAATAAAAAAAGCTACTCATTTGAGTAGCTTTTTTTTGTTTGGTGTAGTTCATCTAGTTTTTAGATTATTTCTCAAGAATCACAGCGCTAGTATCTTGTAACATTTTCAAGCGTTTAGCCTCCGCTTTTTTGACTTCTTGTTTTTCTCTAAATTCAGTGTTTCTTATGTTTTTTTCGCGCAAGCCGCTAAAGTAACTTTTAGTTGTAACAATTACTGCACCTCCTGTTAAATCACCATACATTGCTGGCACGCCGCCACTAAAAAAAGTTAGGTTCTCTACTGCTAACCCACTAACCTGCGCAGGGCCTAGCGTACGGCATCCATCTATATAGTATGCAGTCGCATTTCCGCGCGATCCTCTAAAATAAACTTCGCCATTTCCATCTGTATAAACTTCACTGCTTAAACTGCTTAACGCCCCTTTAATATTACCTCTTTCAACACCGGCGTGTACTAATAAATCTTTAGCGTCAATACTTGTCATGCTATACATACTTTTATCCACACCACCGCCAACATATTCTATTGCTTTTGCTACTACCGTAACTGTAGCTAAGGTGTTAATTGCCATAGTTACATCAACATAAGTTGTTTTATTAGGTGTAACTTTTACTTTGTTTACAGGCTGCGTTTGGTGTCCCGGCTCTATGGCTGTAACTTCATATATTCCTGCTGTTAATGGTTTGTATTTGTAAATGCCATTTTCGTCTGATGTTGTTCCGCCAATAAGCCGAGTGCCTTGTGTAATTTTTACAGTTGCAAAAGGTATAATCCCATCTGTATCTTTTATTGTTCCTCTTATTTCTCCATAAGCATCTTGTGCTTTTGCTGTATAGCCTGCAATTACTATAACGGCAAGACTAATTATTTTTTTAAAATTGTTCATAATTGTTTGTTTTTAAATTGTTATTTTAAGTTTGATCAGCGCTGTTTGTAATAAGACATTTAAAAAGTTTATTTCCATAAAAAAAATAAAAAATTAATTTTATGGAATAATAAATAAAAAACGTCTATCTTTTATAAGTTAAATAAATGTGGTTATTTTCAAATAAAAAACACTTGTCGGATGAGGAATTGGTAACGCAATATTACCAAACTGGTAATGTAGCACTTATAGGCGACTTGTTTGAAAAACACACAAAAACAATTTACGGTGTTTGCCTTTATTACTTTAGAGATAATGATGTTGCCAAAGATATGGTAATGCAAATTTTTGAAAAGTTGATGGTAGAGCTTAAAAAGTCTGAAATTAAAAATTTTAAAGGTTGGTTAAGTTTTGTTGTTCGGAATTATTGTATCTCTGAACTAAGAAAAACTAATAAGTACAGATTTGTAAGTGAAAACTACTTAGACTTTGAGAAAACAGAAACTACAATGGAGAAAGAGGAAATTATCTCGAATGTTGATGATGAGAAATTATTAAGTTATTTAAAAGAATGCTTGCCTTTATTGAAAGAAAACCAACAAGTTTGTTTGAAATTATTTTTTATACAAAATAAAAGTTATCAAGACATTGTTGAGCAAACTAATTTTAGTTTGAATGAAGTAAAGAGCTACTTGCAAAATGGAAAACGCAACTTGAAATTATTAATAGACGAAAAAATAAAAAATACGAAATATGCAGCCTAATAAGAATATAAATGATTTAGAATACTTGGCCAATTTGGGCTTTCAGGAGTCTGGTTTAACTGATTCTGATATTAGTAAACATGTAAACCAGATAAATAAAAATTTTAAAAAGCAACTAACATTAAGTAACACTACAATGCGTGTTATTATAAATTTTTTAGTGCTTACATTTTTTGGAATATCAGTTTATTTTTTGGTAGCCAACAAAACTGTTGTTACACCTACAGTTTCAGCTTTAAGCGCTACTAACATGATGTTAGATAAATTACCTGAGGCCACAAAGGTAATTGCCTTAGATACATTAGAGGTTTCTGATAACTTTATCAAAAAATCAATAGCCATCCAACTAGATCCGGAGGGAATTGCAAGTAAGGATACATTAGAATTTCAAACACTTACAAGCAATCAAATTACTCAAATTACAGATGAACAATCAAATACCAATCAGCTAAAATTTATTTCTAATTCCACAATACATTATATTCACGACTTAAAAGTTACAAATTACACACAGCTTTATTTTAAAGATTTAGAAAAAATTGAGGTAAACGAAAATCTTGCTTTAGAATTACAATATCCCTTAAAATATAAATCTAATCCAAAATCTGGTTTAAAAGATTATTCACCTTTGTTTTTAAATGAGGTGCTAAGTTTAGCCATGTTGGATTTTAAAAATCAAAAATTTAAGGAATGTAAATTCAAGTTAAGTCTATTACAAAAGTTTAATGCAAAGGATGATAATGTTTTATTTTATAATGCTATGTGTCTTTATTATCAAGGCTTCTATGCAGATGCACTAAACGGATTTGAATTAGCCTTGCAAAGTAAAAATAACTGTTTTTATATGGAAGCAGAATATTACAAAGCAATGTGTTTACTACAAACAAACGAAAAAGAAAATGCTAAAAGTATGCTTCAAAAAATAGAACGTGAAGAAGGTTTTTATGCAAGCAAAGCCAAGGCTCAATTAGAAGAATGGATTAAATAATTATATTTGGATAAATTATTTTATAACCATGTTCACAATAGATACGCACACCCACATTATACCAAAACACATTCCTGATTTTTCTTCAAAGTTTGGTTATGGCGAATTTATACAATTGCAACATCACGAGCCAACAAAAGCTTGGATGATGCAGGGCAATAAACGATTTAGAGAAATTGAACAAAATTGTTGGGACGCTGGAACGAGAATCTCACAAATGGCAGAGCATGGTGTAGATCAACAAGTAATTTGTACCATACCTGTAATGTTCAGTTATTGGGCAAAGCCAGAGCATGGCTTAGAAGTAAGTAAATTTTTAAATGATGATATTGCTCAAACAGTTTCAGCACAACCTGATAAGTTTATTGGATTAGCTACCGTGCCTTTGCAAGATACAAACCTTGCAGTTAAAGAACTAGAGCGATGTATGAAGATAGGTTATAGAGGGGTTCAAATTGGAAGCAATGTAAATAACTTGAATTTAAACGAAGTACAATTTGATGATTTTTGGGCTACTTGTGAAAGTTTAAATGCGGCAGTATTGGTGCATCCTTGGCAAATGATGGGACAAGAACACATGAACAAGTATTGGTTGCCTTGGTTAGTAGGTATGCCTGCAGAAATTAGCAGAGCAATATGCAGCCTGATTTTTGGAGGTGTTTTTGAGCGTTATCCAAAGTTAAAAGTTTGTTTTGCACATGGTGGAGGTTCGTTTTTACCAACACTGGCTCGTATTGTTCATGGTTGGGAATGCAGACCAGATTTAGTTGCTATAGATAATGTGAAAAATCCAAAGGAGTATTTGGGCAAATTTTGGGTAGATAGCCATGTGTGCGATCATAAAATGTTGCAATATGTAATTGATTTAGTTGGCGCTAATAAAGTTATTCAAGGCAGTGATTATCCATTTCCTTTGGGTGAGGCGATTCCCGGCGAGCTAGTAAAATCAGCACCTTTAAGCAATGAAGATAAAAAAGCTATTTTAAGCGAAGGGGCACGTGAATGGTTGGGGATTTAATGAAATGAAAATCTTAAATCAACTATCTTCCTTCACTTTTCCAACGTTTGTAGCAGTCCATAATTTTACTGTACACCTCAATTGGTTCATGGTTAATTATATAATAGTTATTGCACGTGTAGCAAAACCGCCTAAAATCATCAAAATTTATTTTATCATCACCAGTAAGTTTTCGTAAAATATCAGGGTTAAATTTTTGAGCAACTTCTTCCTCAATTAAAATATCTTCAAAAATTTTAGCGAGTTTTCTTAATTGTTTCCCTTCTTTACTAAACTGCATGTATAGCGCGCTAATTGGGCTTCCAACATAATCCAAAGCTTTAAGTTTACTTTTATCAATTATATCATTCATGTATTGGCGCTCGTATGGCTTGTATTTAAAAGTAGTTACGGTAACCATACTTAAATTTATAGCAAACTGATTTAATATAATCTTGTATGGACTAACTTTTTGATCAAGAATTTCTTTAACACTTATATACGTTTTCGCATAGCCAACGCTGCTAAAAATCAAAGTATCTGAAGGCTTTACAAGTAAAACAAAATTCCCATCATTATCACTCATAGTGCCATTACCGTTTGTTTTATTAATCACATAAACAAAGGGTAGGGCAGTGATACTATCTTTTTCTAGTGTTTTGGCTTTAATTAGTTGTTGCGAAAATAGTAACTGTGGAGTGATCAGAAGTAAGATATGTAGAAGCGTTTTAAACATTTTAATACCGCATATAAACCTAACAAATAAAATTAAATACTTGCTGTTTTTATATTGGTAATTAACTTTTTTTATTGTTTAATAAGCTTAACAATCTTAGTCTTATTGGTTGAATTAATTTTTAATAAATAAACCCCATCAGGTTGTTCATTTAAGTTAAATGTATCCGTTTTATTCAAATCAATATTTTTTATTACTTGCCCATATAAATTTATTACTTCAGCATTTTCTAACTTGACTTGATCATCTATATTAATCTTGTAAACTCCATTACTAGGATTTGGATAAACTGAAATAGAATTACCAAAATTCGTTTCATTATTTTTAATTCCTACACTGGTGTTATTTATTATCGTTACTGTTAATAATTGATTTGAAGGATTCTGCTGTGTAGTTCTGTAAATGTTAGTTGTGTTGCAATAAGTTGTTTGTGTCCCACAACTTAGTGAAACAGTAAGGCAGATATTATAGAATCCAGCAGCGGAGTATGTATGGACCGGATAAAAACTATTTGAGGTTGTTCCATCTCCCCAATTCCAGGTAACGCTGCTAACATTAGTTTGATAATTTGGATAACCGTACCAACTAAAAGACTGAGAAAAATCTTTCACTAAATTAAAAATTGGATTAGCAGAACATTGCAGTCCTAATGCATTGTTTACTAAAACAGGTATAATAGTAGAAGTTGAACAACCTCCAATTGAATCGACAACAGTTAGTAAAACATTGTATAAACCATTTGAAGCGTAGGTGTTACTTATTACGGCAGTTTGGTTAGATAGCCCCCAGGCTGAATTTCCATCACCAAAGTTCCAGCCATAAACAGGTATACCAATGCTTCCTGAAGAAGTGTAACTAAACGTAACTACGCCGTTAGTGCCATTTTGATAAGTGAAATTAGGAGTTACGCTAAAGTTTGTGCAAATCACATTAACCATGGTTGTTGCTGTGTAAGAACAAGTTGGGTTATTGGAATCAGTAATTACACAGCTTACGTTGTAGGTCCCATTGTTCAAATAATTATGAGTAGGATTTTGTTGTGTTGATGTATTTCCATCCCCAAAATTCCAAGCGTATTGATAATTGACTAAATTATTTGTTGGAGAAAAAATAAAACTTGTAAATCCGTTGCTCTGCGTAGAAACATAACCAAAAATATTACCACCTATAGCACAAGTTACATTAGAAATAGTTATTGGAAGGGTAATGCTATCGTTGCAATAACTATTAAAATTACTTACTGAATCATTAACAAATAAAGTTACGTAATATGTACCATTTCCTTGAAAAGCGTGAGATACGTTTTGGCCCCACAAACTCGTGCCATTTGGATTAATATTCCACCAAAAATTTGGCGTATTAATTGAGTTACCTATTGCAGAACCTGAAAAATTAACAACGCCGTTATTACCAATTGTATAAGTAAAATTTGCAGTAATACTACAAGTTGTAAGGCCTCCAACAGCTTGGGTAAATGATGAAGTGCAACTTGTGGTGCCCTCAGTAGCAGTTAAAGTTGCAATGTAGTTATTATTATTCGCATAAGTGTGCGATGCATTCATAGTATTAGCTGTAGTGCCATCACCAAATTGCCAAAAGTAATTTATATTGGATGAATTTGGAGTGGTTAAATTTGAGAAAAAATAAGAGTTACTATTTGATGAATATGTTACAAAGGATGCGGTTACTGAGCAAGGTAAACTGTTAATGTTTATAGTTTGCGTAGTTGTTGTGGTACAAAAATTGGTTAGTGTGTCTCCAACTGTTAGAGAAACAATATAATTACCATTTGAACCATAGGTAGGTGTTGTAGTAGACAAATTGTTAGAAAGACTACCATCACCAAAATTCCAAACTACGTAGGTATTTGTTCCTAAACTTGCGGTGGTGTTGATAAATGTATAGCTACCACCACCATTATTAGTGACAGCGAAAGATGCTGTGGCCGCACAAATTCCTATAGATAAAGTTTGAGTAGATGTGCTTGTGCAACTATTAATACTATTGAACATACTTAATGTAACTGTATATGTGCCAGTACTTGAATAATAATGAACAGGGTTAGGCAATGTGCTTAAATTGCCATCTCCAAACCACCATGTATAACTAATATTAGTGCCAGATGGGGTGCTTAAATTATTAAATGTTATTTGGTTGTATCCCGTTGTAGAAGTAGTAAATGCGGCATTGCATTGGGCTGTGATCTTATTCGACAGAATAATACAAAATAGGAAAAAGGAGGTAAATACTTTCATTTTATTTATTTTTTAAATTAATACTACTTTGGTTGAGCTTAATTATTATATAGAACGAAGGAGAAAGTCAAAGAGTTGGGAGAAACTCAAATTTTTTAATAAAATTATAAAAAATATTCTAATTTTTCAACTAATTTTAGCCAATGCAAGATTTTATAGTATCGGCTCGCAAATACCGCCCCCAACATTTTAATACAGTTGTTGGCCAAAGCCATATTACCAATACTTTAAAAAATGCTATCACTAATAAACAATTAGCCCAGGCTTATTTGTTTTGTGGCCCGCGTGGTGTTGGTAAAACTACTTGCGCTCGTATTTTTGCAAAAACAATTAATTGTTTTAATATTTCTAATATAGGCGAGGCTTGCGACCAATGCGAATCGTGTTTATCCTTTAATTCAGGCGCTTCTTTAAACGTTTATGAGTTAGATGCAGCAAGTAACAATTCAGTAGAAGATATTAGAAATTTAGTAGATCAAGTACGCTTTGCACCACAATTAGGAGAATACAAAGTTTATATAATTGATGAGGTGCACATGCTGAGCACCGCTGCGTTTAATGCTTTTTTAAAAACATTAGAAGAGCCACCAAAACATGCAAAATTTATTTTAGCTACTACTGAAAAGCATAAAATCATCCCTACAATTTTATCGCGTTGCCAAGTATTTAATTTCAATCGTATAAAGACGGAGGATATCAGCAGTCATTTGGCATATATGGCCGATACTGAAAAAGTAACATACGAAATTGAAGCTTTGCATATCATTGCGCAAAAAGCTGACGGCGGGTTACGGGACGCTTGCTCTATTTTCGATCAAATGGTTGCTTTTACTGGCAATCACCTCGAATACAAACAAGTAGTTGAAAATTTGCATGTTTTAGATTACGATTATTATTTTAAAATAGTTGAAAGTTTTTTAGCGCAAGATTTGTCAAGCATTATGCTCACATTTGACGATATTTTAAGAAAAGGTTTTGATGCTCATAATTTTTTAATAGGTATTGGCGAACACCTGCGCAATTTATTAGTGAGCAAAGACGCGCAAACAACCAGTCTCTTAGAAGTTAGCGCCGCACTTAAAAAGAAATATGCCGACCAAGCGCAACAAACAACCATGCAATTTTTGCTTAAAAGTTTGGCATTAATAAGTAAAACCGATGTAAATTATAAGAGTGCTAAAAATCAGCGGTTGTTGGTTGAAATGACCTTAATGCAAATCACCTTTTTAACCGCACCAGTAGATGCGGAAAAAAAAAATGACGAATTAAACCAAACTAACGCAGCATCAAATTCCAACACCAATCAACAAATCATACAAAAAATAAGTACTTTACAAGAGCCTGAAATTAAGTTTGCAACTAAGCCTACAATTGATTTTGAAAAGTTAAATATCAAGAGCGCATTTAGTCTCAACGATATAAAACAACCTGCCACTATTTCTCAAACAACTAACGAACCAAGCAGCACACTTGCACAACCAATAACTCAAAATAAAACTGTAGTTGAAAGTGATATTAAACAAGCAATAATAAATTATGCTAAGCTCAAGCAACAGCAAGGTCAGCGCCATTTAGGAATTACATTAGAAACGGCTGAGGTTTCATTTGAAAATAACACAATTGTGCTAAAGATTAATAACGAAACTCAGCGTGAAAAATTACAAGGTATTAAGCAAAGTTTTTTAGATGAAATAAGGGCCGCAGTTCAAAATAATCTAATTAATTTAGATATTAGGTTAAGTGATGTGGTTAGCGAAGTAAAAGTGTACAAACCAACAGATATTTTTAAAGCAATTGCCGAAAAACACCCCGCTTTATTAGAATTAAAAAAACGTTTCGATTTAGAAATAGAATATTAAATTTACATTAACTTTACCAAGTAAAAAATAACGAAATGATTAAAAAAATAATTGCAATTGCTCTTATTACGGCTACGTGTAATTTAGTAGCTCAACAAAAATCGACAAAAAAAACTGGCAATTCAATCCCACTAAAAGATGGTGCAAAAGCTAGTTTAAATTATGAGTATGCGCTGAATGACCCATTAAAAGCAAGAATTTATACATTAAAAAATGGTTTAAAGGTTTATTTATCTGTTTATAAAGATGCGCCTCGAATACAAACCTATATTGCAATTAAAGCCGGAAGTAAAAACGATCCGTCTACGGCAACAGGATTAGCACATTACCTGGAGCACATGGTGTTTAAAGGAACGGATAAATATGGAACAAAAGATTTCAAAAAAGAAGCAGTTGAAATTAAAAAAATAGAAAACCTTTACGAAGTTTATCGCAAAACTAAAGATGAGGCACAGCGAAAAAAAATCTATCATCAAATAGATAGTATAAGCGGAGTAGCTGCAAAATATGCTATTGCAAATGAGTACGATAAAATGACCGCTGCAATTGGCGCCGATGGTACAAACGCCTTTACTTCATTTGATGAAACCGTTTATGTAAACGATATACCAAGCAACCAAGTAAGTAATTGGTTAAAATTAGAGGCAGAACGTTTTAAAGCTGCGCCTGTGTTGCGTTTATTTCACACGGAATTAGAAGCAGTTTACGAAGAAAAAAACAGAGGACTAGATTCTGATGACAACTTAGTTTACGAAACACTTTGGGAAAATTTATTTAAAAATCACACTTACGGAACACAGACTACCATTGGTACAATTGACCATTTAAAAAATCCATCAATGGTTGAAATAAATAAATACTACAACAAATATTATGTGCCAAACAATATGGCAATAATTATGAGTGGCGATTTTGATCCCGATAAAGTTATTGTAGATATAGAAAAAACATTTGGGAATTTAAAATTCAAACCTGTAGAAAAATACACCTATTCACCAGAGCCTTCATCAACAGGGGTTATTAGAAAAACCATTTACGGTCCAGATCCTGCAGGTTTAGGAATGGTATGGCGTATTTCAGGTTTTGGTACAAAAGAATATGAACTAGGAATGCTACTTTCTACAATGATGTTTAATAATACAGCTGGTTTACTAGATATTAATTTAAATCAATCGCAAAAAGTTTTAAACAGTGCTTGCAGTAATTATGGAATGAAAGATTATAGTGTGTTTGGATTTGATGCAAAGCCTAAGGATGGACAAGAGTTGGAAGAAGTAGAAAAATTATTATTGGAACAACTTGATTTGATCAGAAAAGGAAATTTCCCTGAATGGTTAATGACTGGCGCAATAACTGAATTAAAATATCAAAATACAGTTGGGCTAGAAAACAACGGCAGCAGAGCTGGCCAAATGCTAGGCGCTTTTACAAAAGATGTTAAGTGGCAAAAACAAATTGATATGCTTGAAAGAATTAGTAAAATCACTAAACAAGAGCTAATAGATTTTGCTACAAATGTTTTAAGAAATGATAATTATGTAATAGCTTATAAAAAAGTTGGTCCTTCTCAAAACACTCAAAAAGTTGAGAAACCACAAATTACGCCAGTAGAATTAGACAGAGAAAATACATCGCCATTTGCTCAAGCTATCATGACTGCAAGCGCCTCGGCTATAGAACCAAAATTTTTAGATTTTGATAAGGATTTAACAAAAACTACTATTAAATCTAACATACCTTTAATTTACGTTGAGAATAAAGAAAATAAATTATTCAGAATGTACTACAAATTTAACATGGGTAAAAACAACGATAAAATTTTACCAATTGCTGTTAAATACTTTAAATACTTAGCAACTGAAGATCAGTCAGCGGCCGAAATTAAACAAGAACTTTTTAAATTAGGCTCATCGGTAGATGTGTTTACCGATAACGAATCAACTTGGCTTAGCGTTGATGGGCTGGCAGATAACTTTTATAAAACAATTCAACTTTTTGAAAAAATGTTTTTAAAACCTTTAGTAGATAAAACAGTTTTAGATAATGTGATTAACGATATTATTAAAGAGCGAAATGATTTAAAATTACAAAAAGATGCTTTGCTTTATAGTGGTTTACGTAGTTATGCATTATATGGACCAGTAAATCCATTTTCAAATAATTTAAGTGATGAAGCGCTTAAAAAAATTACCGTTGATGATATTAAATACAAAATTAAACTTCTCCTTACCTTTGAACACGAAGTTTTATATTACGGAACGCAAACCTTAGATGATGTGAAGTTTACACTAAATACATACCATAACGTGCCTGCAAATCTAACTAAAGTGCCAGAGCCGATGAAGTTTGAAATCAAAACATTGCAAAATGAGGTATATGCTGCTGAGTTTGATATGAAACAAGCCGAGATGGTATTCTTAAGTAATGGCACTACTTATAACCCATTAAATGTTCCAGTAATTACCTTATATAATTCTTATTTTGGAGGAAATATGAGTGGCGTTGTGTTTCAAGATTTAAGAGAATCTAAGGCCTTAGCGTATTCTTGTTTTTCACGCTATTCTTTGCCAGATAAATTAGAAAAAAAATCGTACAACATGTCCTACATTGGCAGTCAGGCTGATAAGTTAGAAGAAGCAATGAAAGGAATGACAGATTTGCTTACTACACTTCCAAAAGCAGATGCGAGTTTTAATTCAGCAAAAGAATCTGTAATTGCTGAAAGTAATACGCAGCGCATAACTAAAGGGGATATTATTTTTAGTTATTTAAGTGCGCGTAACTTGGGGTTAAATTATGATATAAGAAAAGAAGTGTATGAAAAAGTTAAGAACTTAACTTTTGATGACGTTAAAAAATTTCAAGAAGAAAATATTAAAGGGAAACCAAAAACAGTTATTGTAATTGGTAAAAAAGAAAATTTGAATAACGACGTACTTCAAAAATACGGACCAGTTAAATATTTAACTTTAAAAGAATTATACGGATATTAATTGGTCTTTTATAAATTATGATTTCGTTTGCGAACACTGAAAATGCTTTTAAAGCAAAGAGTAATAAAGAATTAAAACAAGCGTACTGGTTATTTAAGTTAATTGGAAACCCGTTTTTAGTGAAGATGGGCGCCACATTTGGACCATTAGGATTAAAAATAGGTTTTAAAGGATTCATAAAAAATACAATTTTTAAGCAGTTTGTAGGTGGCGAAACTATTCATGATTGCCAGCCTACTATTGATCATTTAGGTAGATATAATATCGGAACAATTTTAGATTATAGTGTTGAAGGAAAAGAAAGCGAACACGATTTTGAAAATTGTTTTAACGAAACTTTAGAAACAATCCATAAAGCAAAAGCCGATAAGAACATTCCGTTTTGTGTATTTAAAGTTACGGGTCTTGCGCGATTTGATTTGTTGGTAAAGGTTAGCGCAAATGAAAAACTAAATGAAGCTGAAACAAACGAATGGCAAAAGGTAAAGAACAGAGTGAATACTATTTGCAAAACTGCATTTGATAGTAACCAAGCAATTTTTATTGATGCTGAAGAAAGTTGGATTCAACAGGCTATAGATGATTTGGCAAATGATAACATGAAAGCATTCAACAAAGAAAAAGTTATTGTTTACAATACCTATCAATTTTATCGTCACGACAGATTAGCTTATTTAACCACCACGTTAAACGATGCAAAACAAAATGGTTATAAAGTAGGAGCAAAATTTGTGCGTGGTGCTTATATGGAGAAAGAAAGAAAACGCGCATCAGAAATGAACTATTCTTCGCCAATACAATCAACAAAACAAAATAGTGATAGCGATTATAATAAAGCCTTACATTTATTTATTGATAACGTTGAGCACATGGCAGTGTGTGCTGGTACACATAACGAGGAGAGTAGCTTGCTATTAGTGAAATTAATGGAAGAAAAAAATATTTTATCAAATGACAAACGTATTTATTTTTCGCAACTATTAGGTATGAGCGATCATATTAGTTTTAATTTATCATTAAATGGCTATAATGTGGCTAAGTATGTACCTTACGGACCAGTAAAAGAAGTGTTGCCTTATTTAATTCGCCGCGCGCAAGAAAACACAAGCGTTAAAGGACAGACGGGGCGAGAGTTAAATTTAATCATGCAAGAAAAAAAGCGCAGACAGAATTAGTATTTTCAATTGAACTCCCTGATAAGTAAAAAAGTACTTGTAACTTAGGAATTAAATTAGTTTTAAATTAATTAGTGCAAACTAAATCTCTGTTTAATGAAAGTTACAAAATTTTTCCTTGATTTTTTAAAAAACGAAAAAGCCAGTGGTTTAACTTTAATTGCTTGCACGCTATTTTCATTAGTGATGATGAAACTTCCTTTAGCAGAACAGTATGCTAATTTTTGGAACTCACAAATTTTTAATCAACCATTACAACACTGGATTAATGATGGATTAATGACTTTGTTTTTTTTGATGGTTGGTTTGGAAATAGAGCGTGAATTAATTGTTGGCGAATTATCTAACTTAAAAGCGGCTATGCTGCCAGTATTTGCAGCAATTGGCGGAATGCTGGTTCCTGCAATAATTTATTTAAGTTTTACTTACGGTACTAAAAATGCAAGTGGTTTTGGTATACCAATGGCAACAGACATTGCCTTTTCTTTGGCAATAATTTCTATACTTGGAAAAAGAGTTCCTGTTTCTTTAAAATTATTTTTGGCTGCTTTAGCAATTATAGATGATCTAGGAGCAATTTTCGTAATTGCCATTTTTTATACTCAAACCATATACTTGAATTATTTTTTATTGGCGCTTTTTGTTGTTATGTTATTGTTAGTTGTGAGGTATTTTAAAATTAATTATTTGCTTGTGTATTTAATTTTAGGATTTGCCCTCTGGTATTTTTTGCTTAACTCAGGTATACATGCTACAATAGCGGGCGTTGTGTTAGCTTTTATAATTCCATTTAATAAATTAGATCAGAATAATATGTCTTTGCGTTTGCAAAAGGTTTTGCATGCGCCTGTTTCGTTGTTAGTAATACCAATTTTTGTTTTAAGTAATACAAGTATCTTTATTAATACTGCAAGTATTATTAATGATGTATTTTATTCAAATTTGTCAATTGCAGTAATAGTAGCTTTAGTAGTAGGAAAACCTCTGGGGATTGTTTTGTTTAGTTATCTTTCACTCAAAACAAAGCTGGCGCACTTGCAAAAAGACATAAATTTCAAACTGTTGCTTGGTGCCGGAATGCTTGCTGGTATTGGATTTACAATGAGCATATTTGTGTGCAACTTGGCGTTTACAGATTTAGTTGTAGTTAATAATTTAAAAATAAGTATTTTAATTGCGGCTGTAATTTCTTCAGTTTTAGGAGTAAGTTATTTAAAAATAATATCCACTAAGGTTAATAGCGGTTAAACTATTCAACCCTTTCTCTATACAAAAATTTTTCTTGTGTACTTTCAAAAGGTCTGTAAACATAATAAATGTAGCCATCTTTTAATTTTATTTTTTGCGCACTTGGGTGTTTTAATTTGTAGGTGAATTCTTCTTTTCCGGTTGTAAAATTAATTTGTTTTAAATAGTGATGGTCAGCATTGCTAAAAAAGGCGTATACCTTTGATTGTACCTCGTCTACAAATAATTGTTTTTTCCATTCACGCCAGTTTTTTGGATGGTGGTAATTAATTTTAACACTATCAATCAGTTTGTTGCTTTTTGTATAGTGATACAGATAATCCGTATGGTGATTAAAAATGCCAACGGTATCGTTTAAAATAAATAGGGGAGCGTATAAGGGTTCGTAAAACATACTGCTTGTAAAACCACTCATCATGGCAGCTACAATGTGCTGGTCAACTTTGTTTTGCTCAGCTATTCTTCTGCATTCAAGTTTGGCGCGGGTAGGCAAGTAGCGTAACTCGATGTTGTATAATTTTAATAAATCTTCATTTGTAATTGTTTTTAATAAATTACTTACGCTATCATTATTTTTTAAATTGAAGTAAGAAAATGTAGGGTATTGCGCCCAATAGTTAGAGTGGTAAATAAAGTTGTTAATACTATCAGAAATTAAAGCGTAGTAGTTCTTAAAACTAGCTTGGGATATAGCGCCAATATAAAAATTGGTGTTTACAACATCTATTCTAAGTACAGTGTCTTCGCATACCAAATCTGTATAGCCTTCGTAATCTTTAAAAAAATGTTTTGGTTTACCAGCAGATTTTGGAATTTGGTACGAGTCTAAAATTTTTCCGTTTTCAGTTGTAAGCTTTAATTCCGCTTTTGATAAACTATTTTCGGCAGTGAGTAGAATAAACTTGTCTTCGTAAAAACTAAAGTCATAAATGCTAAATTTTGGATTACCAACAAGCGTTTCTGGTTTGTGCACAGATGTAACTTCAACACCTGGCAATATGTTTGATTTTTGCTTTAAATAAATACTTATAAAAACCGAATCCGAATTTTTAAATTTTACAATTTTGCAGAGTGTTTCATAAGCAAGGTGTTTAAATGTTAATTGTATCTGCTCGGTTTTGTACATTTCTAAACTAAAATTCCCATTATTCTTACTAGTTGCCCAAGTAGTTGAGTTTTCTGTAATGATTGATACACCGGGTATTGGCGAATTTGTTTCAGCATCTTTTACTTGCCCATAAACTTTAACTTTTTGACCCTGAGTAATTAAACTCACTAATAAAGCAATTATGAAAAAGTGTTTTTTCATTTGGCAAAAGTAATTGAATTAATACCGAAGTAATCATGAATTGTTGGGTCAACTGCTATAGTTTCGTTAGAATGTTGGTTTGTTATTAGCACAAAATCATGGTCTTTAAAAAAGGTAGAATTGGTGAATTTGTGTAAATTGATTCCAAAGAGATAGAGATTCCCGATTTGGGCCTGTGCATAAAATTCGTTAGAGAGATTGTATTTTTTGAAAAGGTAATTACATGTGGTGGCAAAAAATGCAGCATAGCCAACACAATGTGCAGATTTGCTTTCTATTAATTTGTTTGGGTCATTCTGATTTTTTTGTGAAGTAAAATGCAATTGTTTAGAAGTGATTTTTAAACTCAAATTAATAATTTCTTCTGAAGTTAATTTTTCTTCACCGTTAATAAATCCATCAATGTAATTACAAAGTTGAGTATCGGTGGCGCTGTAGTTTTCTCTTTGTCCAATTGAATTGTAAGTGAATAAGGTTCTAAAAACGATTCCTTTAAAAAAAAATCCTACTACTAATATAATCAGTAAGGTCAGCGTTATTTTTTTTAGAAGTTTCATTTTAAAGTTTGCTATTCAAAACTAAGACGTTTTTAAATCTACATTCCATAAAATTTTTCGGTTTTTTATTTTATTGAAATTAGCTTATCTGTGATGCCGTTTTATCTATTTGAAAATAGCTCAAACGCTTTTTCCCAAATTGTTTTTCCGAATAAAACATTAAAGCCAATTTGTGCATAAGGCCCAGGTTGTAATTGAAAATTAGTGCGAAGATTATCCGTTCTAGTATAACGTAAGTTTTGGTAAAACACATAGCCACCTTCAATGCGCATAACTAAATTTTTGTTTAGTTTATACCTAAGGTTTGCGTAGGCCAATCCGCTTGTGTAATTCAAATTCATTCTTTTTTTGTTATAATCTATTCCTGTGCGGTAACCATCTGCACTAACACCAACTGTAATCAGCGTACGTCTATCATCTTTGTATTGTAAATTTATTTGAACGGGTAGGGTATAGTTAAAAATAAATTTTTTACCAATTGGTTCGCTTCCTCCAAAAAAAGGTGCTGGTAAAAACAAACCATCGCTGTAAGTAGCGCCAACGCCGTAAAAAAAGTTGCGTTTAAGGCCTCGTAAATGCAATTGACCAATTAATCCAGAAAACCTTGGTACTGCTTTTGGCAAGGTTTTATCTTGTTCGGCAATAGCAAAATTAGCGCTATAAAAACCAATGCGGTATTTTTTTGTAAGCCAAGCACCAAGCACTCCACCGGCAATAGTTAAATTGTTTTTCGTTGGTAACGAATCAAAACCAATTGTTGATTGGCGTGCATTAACTCGCATCATTCCTAATGTTTGCGATGCTTTTATGCGCACCGAATTTTTTAAAATGTCTTTTAGTTTTAAACTACTTAAGTCGAGTTTTATATCAGTATCTACTTTTGTTTTAATAGGAAAGGTAAACACAGCGTTTACATCTTTTGAATTGAAAACATTGGAGGTATCTTTAAATTTTGAATCAAATAAATAACGCCCATCTATTTTTACACGTGGTCTAAAAAGTTGTTCTATTTGGTCTACTTCAAAGGTTTGAGCGTTGGCTAAATTTGAAACAAAAGTTATTAATGTTGTAAGTAATAATTTTTTCAAGGCGATGTTTTTATAAAAGTAAATCTATAAAAAAAGCGAAGTAGACACTTCGCTTTTAACTTTATTTGTTGCTAAAAAATGTTTATTTTTTTATACGTTCCACGTAGTCGCCAGTGCGCGTGTCAATTTTAACCCAGTCGCCTTCGTTAAAAAATAGAGGCACATTAATTTCAGTACCTGTATCAATGGTGGCTTTTTTAAGTGTGTTGGTGGCAGTATCGCCTTTTACACCTGGCTCTGTATAAGTAATTTGAGCTTCAATAAAAGTAGGAGGCTCGGCAATAATTACATCATCACCTTCAAAGCTAATTTTCACTTCCATGCCTTCTTTTAAAAATTTAGCGCCATCGCCAAACATAACCAAAGGCACATGAATTTGCTCATAACTTTCGTTATCCATTACTACTGCAAACTCACCTTCGTTATAAATATATTGCATTTGTTTGTATTCTACACGAACAATTTCAACACTCTCGCCACTTCTAAAGCGGTTTTCGGTTTGTTTACCTGATTTTAAGTTACGCATTTTAGCTTGGTAAAATGCACGTAAGTTACCTGGTGTACGGTGTTGGTACTCCATAATTTGAACCAATTCGCCATTAAATCGAATTACTGAACCTACGTTGATGTCGCCTGTATCTGCCATTTTGTTTTATTTTTTATTTACAATTATATAAATTAATTCTTAACTACTCAAATCGTGCACCACGCCCATGCTCGAAAATTTTTCGATGCGTTGGTTAATGCGTGTTTGCGGGTCTATTGTATTTAACTCTTTTAAATGCGTTAAAATAGTTTGTTTTACAGTTTCAAACATTGCATCTTTATCACGGTGTGCACCGCCCACAGGCTCTTTTACAACACCATCAATCAAACCATTTTTGCTCATATCTTCTGCTGTAAGTTTTAAGGCAGAAGCAGCCTGTTCTTTAAAATTCCAACTGCGCCATAAAATACTGCTACAACTTTCAGGACTAATTACGCTGTACCACGTATTTTCGAGCATTAAAACTTTATCGCCAATGCCAATACCAAGTGCACCGCCGCTTGCGCCTTCGCCAATAATTATACAAATTACAGGCACTTTAAGTTGGCACATTTCTAGTAAATTGCGGGCAATGGCCTCGCCTTGTCCACGTTCTTCGGCTTCTAAACCAGGGTAAGCGCCAGGCGTATCAATAAAAGTAACAATAGGTTTATTGAATTTCTCTGCTAATTTCATTAGGCGAAGTGCTTTGCGGTAACCTTCGGGGTTGGCCATGCCAAAGCGGCGTATTTGGCGCATTTTGGTATTAATACCTTTTTGTTGCCCAATAAACATTACGGTTTGTCCTTCAATTTCGCCAAAACCACCCACCATGGCTTTATCATCGCCTACAGTTCTATCGCCGTGTAATTCTAAAAAAGTTTTGTTGCTTACATAGTCAATATAAGCTAAGGTATATGGGCGCTCAGGGTGGCGGCTAACTTGCACACGCTGCCAAGGTGTTAGATTAGAATAAAGATCTTTGGTTTTAGTAGCTATTTCGTTTTCAAGTTCTTTAATCTTATCCTCTAATTTAACTTTACTTTTAGAATTAACTTCTTTAAGTTTCACCAATTCTCCCTCCAAATCTTGAATTGGTTTTTCAAAGTCTAAATACGTCATTTTTAAGTTTTTAGTTAGGGGGCAAATATACTATTTTTTTATAATTGAATCATTTATGAACGCAAGGTATATTTTGAGAATAGGGCTTGGGGAATTGAAGAAATTCGTTTATACTGTGGTTAATTGAAGAACAAAAAGAGACTACTTGGTTTAAATAAAAAAATTATCTGGTTTAAGTTTATAAAAAAATAAGTATTTTTATAAATAAGAAAACAAATGAAAAAACATCACTTGTTATAGAAATTAACGAGATAATGATGGGAAAATTGTATATATATTAAGTTATAAGCAAGCCTGGACTGCAACCATTGAAAGGACTGCAACATATGTGAAATTTGCTTTATATTTTGATATTTTACGATGTGTAATTTGACTTCACTTTTTTTTATTAAAAGAAATAATAGAACATGTCAGACATAAAATTGAAATCATTCACAATTAAAGGATACAAGACAATAAAATCAATTGAAAACTTCGAGCCTCGACCAATCAATATTCTAATTGGCCCAAATGGAGCCGGGAAAAGTAATTTTATATCCTTTTTCAAATTTCTTAGTTGGATGCTTAATTCTGACGGAAAATTACAAGAACACGTTGCGTATTTGGGTGGCGCAAATGACATTCTACATGACGGGGCGGATACAACTAAAAGCATAGATGCCGAAATTTCTTTAGAGACTATTGCTGGCGTGAACGAGTATAGGTTTAGTTTAATGTTTGCAAAACCTGACAAACTTGTTTTCAAAGAAGAAAAATATAGGTTCTCATCAAAGAAGTTTGATGGAAGTTATCCAAGATGGAGTAGTTGTGGTGTTGGGCATGAAGAAGCAAAATTGCCTCTTGCAGCAAATCCAACATCCAACGTAATGCTAAATTTACTGAGAAAGTTAATTGTGTATCAATTTCACAACACGAGTGATACAGGACCTATGAGGTTAAAATGGGCACAAGCCGATGGAAGATGGTTAAAACAAAACGGAGAAAATTTAGGTAGCTTCCTCTTTCGTTTACATAATGAGGAAAAGCCATACTACCTAAGAATTATCAAATACATTCGACTTGTACTTCCTTTCTTTGATGACTTTGAATTATATGAAGAATTCGGTCAAATTTTACTTCGATGGAAAGAGAAACGGACTAATAAAGTTTTCAATGCTGGTCAAGCCTCCGATGGTATGTTAAGAACAATTGCACTAATAAGCTTATTGGCGCAAAACCCCAAAGACCTGCCAACAGTTTTGTGTTTAGACGAGCCTGAACTTGGACTGCATCCAAGTGCTATAGATGCAGTTGCAGGTTTAATAAAAGCAGCTTCTTCTCATTGCCAAGTTTTTGTTGCCACTCAGTCTATAAGTCTTGTGAATAATTTCGAATTAGACGATTTAGTTGTAATTGACCGAAAAGGAAGAAGCTCAGAATATCACAGACCGGATATTGAAAACCTTCAGGCTTATTTAGAAGAGTTTTCAACTGGGCAAATTTGGGAGAAAAATGTAATTGGAGGTCGCCCATGAAAAATTTGCAAATAATAGTTGAAGGTAGTTCCGAAGAGAACTTTGTAAATGATGTAATGGTAAAACACTTTGCCTCATTAAACATTTTCATATCAGCTAGAAAGATTAGAACCGGTTGGGATAGATTAAACAACAAACCAGCAAAAGGTGGGTTATTAAAATACTATAAGTTCAGAAATGATGTAATAAGATGGATTGAATCAGACAAGGGCAGAACAAATACTTTTTATACCAGTTTTATAGATTTATATGCTTTTCCAAAAGATGATGAAAGTCCATATACATTGAAGATACAACAGATAAAAAACCCTTATCAAAAAATTATTGCTTTGGAAGAAGCAATTGGAAAAGATATAAATCACCACAACTTTATTCCATACGTTCAATTGCATGAATTTGAGGCTCTAATATTAGTTGACCCGAATAGACTTTTGGGAATGTACCCAGATGGACAAATAGGAATTTCAAGACTCAAAAAGGATATCGGAAATACTAATCCTGAGGAGATAAACGAATCTGATCAAACAGCACCATCGAAACGAATCATTAAATATTTGCCTGACTATGAGGGACAGAAAGCGCAAGTTGGACCATTGGTTGCTGAAGCTATTGGAATTTCAGAGTTAAAAAATAAATGCCCACATTTTAATGACTGGTTAAACAAATTAGAAAATTTATAAATCATTTCGAAAATAGCTTGACTATTCAAAAAAATGAACAATCAATCATGATAGGGTAACGAAGATAATAGATGAGTTCAACATAAAGTGTTAATTCGTTTGGTCGTGTACTCCTCTAAAATTTTTACTTCGAAGTTTAATTGCTCGTACGTTTAAACCCAAAGTTTGCCAAAGCCGTTAGGCTAATTGTGTGGTTGTATTCTACACGTACACCATCTGCTCGAAATAAAAGGTGATTAAGGTAACCCAACTCTAATCTTCCAAAGTTTTTTATTTTATAACCAAGCCCAAAAAAGGCACGATTTTGATCAAAAATATTTTTTTGTACATTTTTCCCGAAGTTGATAAAAATTTCATCGAAGGCAGTTAAATAATATACGTTATCTACAATTCCTTCTTTACTCAACGGAACTGAAAAACGTTGCATCCACCGCACTCGATTTGTATAGGTTGCAATTTTATTTCTTTCAACAGTACCATCGGTATTTAAGAAAGGTAAATAACTCCAACGTTGTTCTAATCTAAATCTACTTACAGTTTCAACTTTTGCTAAAATGTTATTTATTTGCAATTGCTGGTAAGGCCTATGCTCAGAAAATTCTGTCAACACGGCAAAGGCACCGTAAGGATATGTTTGTACAAAGCAGTATCCAGTAGTAATAAAAACATTTTGAAGTAAGTAATAATTGAAGCCTACACGCGCTAAATTTTGTTGGTTGTGCAGTCCAAAGTCAGAGCGTCTTTCTTGATATTCTAGGTGCGCACCAAATTTACTCTTCCAAAGTTTATGATCACCAATATAGGCAATCCACAAATTATTGTTTGTTGTGCGGGTGCGCTGAGCATTTAGATTTAAAGCCCCAATTAATAAAATAAAACAGAAAATTTTTCTCAAACGTTTCTTTTATAAATTATTCCAAAAAACGAAGCCTTTCTTCTTTGCTAAGAAGGGCACAGTTTTCTACTTTTCCAAAAAGTTTCATTCTTCTTTTTGCAATAAAATCGTAAACTAAATTTCTTAAAAATGGCGGAATAATAACAAACACCATCATAAGTGGCCAAACGCCTTTCATAAAGGGAGTAAGTCTCAAAGCTGCGCATGATTTTATATAGGCGCTATGCTCTTTTATTAAAATTACACTATCTATTTTTTCAGAAACTTCAAAATACGCACGTAAATTTTTTCCAATTTCAGATTGCAAAGAAGCAAAGTGCATTTTGTTATTTTTTTCACGCTTTAAAAAATACTGAACTGACTTGTTGCAGAAACCACATTCACCATCAACAAGTAAAATGGGTTGTTTTAATAAAGCTTCTTGTAGAGTCATAAAATTATCTTGCAAAGATAAAATAAGGATCAACACTCAGTTCATATTTTTTTGATTGAATGGTGAAATTATTCAAATCAATAAAGTTAACAAAACCGTTTCTTCCGGCGCAATTACTAGTGTGGTGAGGCGCTACACCACCGCCACTTCTATTTCTTGATAGCACATATAACAAATTTTTACTTTCATCAACCGCAATGCCATGTGGTTGGTAGCCCACAGCGATTTTGGTTGTACTATATGAAGAAGCATTAATTCGTGTAATGGTGCCACGCGCATTTACAAACGAGGTTGTATCTTCGGTACAACTTACATAGTATTCATTTTTGTTAGCATTAAAAACAATTTCCTGTGGGTATTCACCAGTTGGTATTATTGCAGTAACAGAGTTTGTCAGGGTGTTAAATACCCTTACATCATTACTTTTTTGGCAAGTAACCAAAATTTCATCTTTATTTTTTCCTAATATAATATCGTGTATCAATAAATCGTTGCTGTTTTCACTTGGGTTTTGACCATTGACAAGGGAGTAAAGATTATCGGCAAAAAAAGCGGTATCGTATTTTCTAATACAATTGCCAGCTTGTGCGGTTATGTAAATATTTTCGTTTGTTTTATCTAGCATAACCCCATGCGGATTAAACATGCCTCCAACAAAATGTAAGAGTTTTCTTTTTTCTAAATCTACTGCACATACTTTGCCATTGGTTTGCCAACTCACACAATAGGCACGTTTGCTATCGTTACTAATAACAAATGTGTTCCAATCAAGTGCATCGCCAATTGATGAAGTGCCAGCGGCAACAGGAGTTAAGGGAATATCGCCAATGTAACTATCATTGCTGCAATCAAATTTTTGCATAATGTTATTATTTATAAAAATTACATACCAATATTTGCCATCAGCCGAAACCCTTATTTGGTGTGGTGTATCAGCTCCTGCTTTATTTCCTACAGGAATATAGCGCATAGGTAATTGTGTTTCAGCATCAATAACCGTAACCACATCGCAGCCTTGGTTAACGGCATATAATTTTTTTCTTAGAGGGTTAGAAGCAAAAGGAATATCCCCATTCAAATTTGGTGCGCCGGCATCGATCCAATTTTTTATGGTTAGCACTTGTTCTTTGCTTAATGGCGATTTATTTATTGGCATAGTGGGTTCATTTGTTAGACCTAGTTCAGGGTAAGTGTTTATAAAAAAACAAAGACTTGAGAATTTGCTATTGAATGGAATAACAGATAAACCGCTATTGCTTCCTGAAAATAATTTTGACCACGTTTGCATGTTTAAACCTGCTGCTGCCTTGTTACTTGCATCGTTGTGGCAACCGCTTGTAGCGCAGTTTGTAGAGATAATTTCACCAATATCGTTTGGGTATTCGCCAAAATTTACTTTGCCTTTATCTTTAGCGCAAGCAGAAAAAAGTAAAACCGGAACCAGTATTTTTAAAAAATTGTTCAATTTTTAATTACTTTTTTAACGCCAATTAAATTGTTGTTCTTTGAATCGCTAAAGTAAATAGAAACAAAATAAATTCCATCTTGATAATTAGCCATCGAAATTTTAGTCAATCCATTTATTATTTTTTCATTGCTAATTTGTTCTCCTAAGGCATTATGGATAATGATTTTTAATTCCACGTTGCCGTAATTTTTCACGTCAATTGTAAAATTATTTTTAACTGGATTTGGAAATAAATTAACATCCAATTTTTCTAAATTACTATTTTCTTTTACTGAAACGTTTGGAGCCTTTGATGAATAATAAGCCAGGCCGCCACTACAATTGCCTACGAATAAATCGCGTATATTATCGTTATTAATATCCTCATAACATAAAGTACTTTGTCCGCCTTCAAAAATTGAATTTACATTATTGTTAATTAAGGTAAAAGTTGCGTTTGCTGTGTAGCTGTTTGGTAATAAATACTCAAAAACTCGGCCTGCTACATTACCAACTAATAACTTTGTTACGGAGCCATCTTTGTAAATGAAAGGCGATGCAAATCCATCTGTTCCGAATTCAGTAATGGCTCCTTGCACATTAACATTGCCAAAAGTATTAGTTACCAGAGTAAAACTTGGGCTCGTCGGAGTTCCAATATTTTGATAGTAAGCAATTCTACCGTTTTTGGTTCCGATAATTATATCCAATTTACCATCGTTGTTAACGTCAAATAGGTTGGGTGATGCAATGGCAGATAGTGTAGTAAAACTAAAGGCATTTACTGCAACTTGGCTAAAATTACATACATTACCAGCTCCTGCGGTATTTTTTAGCCAATGGATTACACCATTGCTTGTACCTACAATTAAATCAACATCGCCATCGTTATCAATATCGCCTGCGGTTGGCATAACGCAATTAAAGCTATAGGACACTAAAGCGGCGTAATCTCTGGTAATTAAGGAGAAAGCAGGTTGTGCTAAGGTGCCTACGTTTTGAAACAAGGTTAATCGCGATTGATTGAAAGTTGGATTGTAGTAGTTAAAATTACCAACTAATAAATCTTTTTTTCCATCGGCATTATAATCAAACAAAATAGGGTAGGAGTTTTGTCCAACATCAATCATCTCATCTTGAAACTGATTTTTTTTAATAAGATTAAAACTTAATGTATTTGTGGTTGATATATTTTTGTAGTACCAAACGCTGTTAAAATTTTCACTCCCAAAAGCGTTTGGTGTAGCTAGTAAATCTTTTTTTGAATCGCCGTCTATATCTGCAAGGTAAACGCAAGGGAATGAATTCATTTTTATTTGTTGTGCTGCACTTGGGAATAATTTTGTGGAATCTGTAATTATAGCAAGCGTTGGGGTGCCTGTATTTTTAACTAGTTGCATTACACTACATGATATGTCCCCCATGATTAAATCTTCATCGCCATCTGTTTCTAAGTCAATGCAAGTGAGGCATAATCCGGCATGTAAATTGGTTTTATTTATGGTTAATGGTTCAGCATAAAATGTTTTCATTAAAGCACATTGGCTAAAGGTAACTGTGCAATTATTTTCGGTCATTTTTCCCCAGCACCCATCAACCATATCAAATTTGGATAATGAATCTGCACTTCCAAACAACTCTTTACTCATATTCTTATGATAATGTAATTCAAAACCACCTGATGTGAATGATAACACATCTAAGTCACCGTCTTTGTCTACATCAGCAATTGCAGGCACACCTATACCACTTGCGTAAAGATTTGATAATTGAGGCACACCTCCTGGATTGTAGTTTGAATAAAGTAATGATTTTTCTAATTGGAAAGAAAGTGTATTAGCAGCACTCACGTTTTTATAAACCATAATACCCGCACTGGTGCTACAAAAAATATCTTCTTTATTGTCGTTATTGTAATCTAATAGAATAGCCCAATCTTTTATGGTAGGAAAATTATTACTTAAACTAGCGTTTAAGGAGTAAGTTGCTTGCCCCGCATTGCCAGTTTTTATAAAACACCTAAATTTACCGGTTCCAAATTGGTTGCCTTTATCAAACACCACAACATCTTTTATACCGTCAAAGTTTAAATCAATGTTTGAAACATTGCTCGAATTAATGCCGCCTGCCCAAGCGAGTGAATAAGTGTTGCCATTTTCTATTACGGTTAACGTATCTCTGCCAATTGGTAATTGAGCAAAGCAATTTGTTAAAATAAAAAGGAATAAAATGATAGAATAAAATATACGCATATAACAAAGTTATGAAAAAATCAGCTTAACTAACAACAAAAACACCTCCACTTATGTTTAAAAAGCAACCACTTAAAAAAGTGTAGTTTTCGCATTGAAAATTTTAGTAATTTAAAGGATAATTTTGCTTAAGAATAAGTACATACTTTTTTTAGTTTTTGTTTTTACTTTTGTGAATAAAAGTTTTGCTACACATATTGTTGGTGGCGAAATGATTTATGATAAAATTGGCGCGGATAAGTACAGAATCATCTTAAAAGTCTATAGAGATTGTTTTAATGGAATTCCTCCTTTTGATGGATTGCCAAATCAAAGTGGAGGCACAGTACCAGCCTATTTAACAATAAGAGAAGTTAACTCTTCTAATCTTTTTGGTGTTTTTGATATAGGTGCCCCAACAATAACCAACATTCCTCCAACTATTAATAGTCCTTGCATTCAAACGCCAAATAATGTTTGTGTGGAAGAAGGAGTTTACCAGTATACAATAACTTTACCACCAATACCTGGTGGCTATTACATAATTTACCAACGCTGTTGTCGAAATAATACCATATTAAATCTTACTTTGTCTGGTGATCAAGGCTCTACTTATTACGCAAAAATTCCTGGTAGCGATGAAAATTTCATTAATAACTCACCACGTTACAAAAACTTCCCTCCAATTTTTATATGTAACAATGTGCCTTTTTCCTTCGATCATTCGGCGATAGACCCTGATGGGGATCAACTCGTTTACTCATTATGTAATGCTAATCAAGGATTAGATGACTGTTGTCCTACATTGCAAACAGCGCCAGGTAATTGCCCAAATCCTCCATCCTCTTGTCCATTTGAAGCACCCCAACCGCCTTATCTTTCAGTTATTTATAATGGTAATTATACTGGCCAAGTCCCTTTATCTAGCAATCCAGCAATATCAATTAACTCAACAACAGGTTTATTAATATGTAAACCAAATTTAGTAGGACAATTTGTTGTAAATATTTGTGTGCAAGAATTTAGAAATGGCAATCTAATTGATACCCATTACCGCGAGTTTCAATTCAACATTGTGCCATGTGTTGTAAATGTTCTTTCGGTAATTCCGCCTCAACCAAAACAATGTCAAGGCAATTCAATTTCGTTTGGAAATAGTAGTTCTAGTAATTTAGGACCTATGGCATTTCATTGGGATTTTGGAGTTGTTAATACAAATGCAGACACGTCAAATTTAGCAACACCATCCTACAATTATCAAGATACAGGAAAATATGTAGTATCTCTCATAACTAATCCAGGAACTTTGTGTGGAGACACCGCTATAGACACTGTTTATGTTTACCCACCTCTTGACGTTAAATTTAAACCCAATTCAAGGCAATGCATAAGAGGGAATAAATTTACATTCAATTCTTTTGGGACTTACGTGCCTTCAGCCACCACATTTACTTGGATACTTAGCTCATCTGCGAGTCCTAGCGTTGCTTTTACCCCAACGGTTAGTAATGTTACTTATTCAACTTCTGGTAGTTTTACAATTACGCTTTTCACAAAACAATATGCTTGTATAGATACCTTTATTGATACAATAAGACTCATTCCAAGACCTAAAGCCTTGATAGAAAATTTACCAACAAGTTTGTGTAACCCTGCACGTATTGCTTTAAGCAATGGTAGTACAAGTGAGTTGCCATTAAACTATTTATGGCAGTTTAGTAATGGAGGAAACAGCACAGCTTTTGAACCAGTTCATACTTTTAGTCCACAAGGTGTTTATAGTGTTTCGCTTACTGTTACCACTACTAGTATTTGTATTGATACATCTATGTTTGCAATAACAAATATTACGGTTAACCCTTTGCCAAAAGCTGGCTTTACATATTCACCAACACTTACTACTGTTTTCGATCCTGATTTGTATGTGTTTAATAACGCAAGCCCAGATGTAGTAAAATGGAGTTACACGTTTGATGGTTCAAAAAATGCAAATTATTTTCCTTACCGCGATGTGTTTTTTACAGCGCCAGATTATGGCGATTATCCTATTACACAAATTGTAATGAATCAGTATAATTGCACGGATACATTGGTTCAGCTTTTTAAAGTTTTGCCAGAACACCGTTTTTGGGTGCCAAATTGTTTTACACCAAATGGTAATGATTTGAACGAATTTTATTTACCAATTGCAATTGGCGTAGCAAATTATAAATTTGAAATTTTTGACCGATGGGGCGAAAAATTATTTACAACAACCGATCCAAAACAAGGTTGGAATGGCAAATTTAAAGGTAGTTTATGCAAACAAGATGTTTATGTTTGGCGAATTTCTTTTAAAAATGTTGTAACAGAAAAATTAGAAATTAAGTATGGGCATGTTACTTTGTTGAGGAGTGAGGAATAGCTAAAGAGCTTTCAGGCTCAAATCCAAACTTTTCACGTGGTGTGTTAATGCGCCAATGGAAATAAAATCAACACCAGCTTTGGCATAACTTGCAATTGTTTTTTCGGTAATGCCACCACTGCTTTCAATTTTAAATTTATTATTAATTAATTTTACCGCAGCTTTAGTTTGCTGTGGCGTGTAATTATCGAGCATTATTCTATCAACATTACCAATCGCTAATACTTTTTTTACATCGTCAATCCCCCGTGTTTCAACTTCAATTGGAATTTTAATCTTTTTCTTATTTAAAAATGTGTTAGCTGCTTTTATGGCTTCGGTTATTCCACCTGCAAAATCAACGTGGTTATCTTTAATCATAATCATATCATACAAACCATATCTATGATTTGCCCCACCACCAATAACCACTGCCCATTTTTCAAAAAAACGAAATCCAGGTGTTGTTTTGCGTGTATCTATTACCTTAGCCTTAGTTCCTTTGCATAGGTTTTGCAAGTAATGTGTTTTGGTAGCAATGCCGCTCATGCGTTGCATAATGTTTAAAATTAAACGTTCGGCAATTAATAATTTTTGCGTGTTGCCTGTTAAATAAAAAACAATTTCTCCAGCTTTAACAGATGCGCCATCGTTAATTAATTTTTCAACTTTAATTTTTTTATCAATTATTTTTAATATTTCAATCGCGGCCTCTACACCGGCTATTATGCCAGCTTCTTTAACAAGCAAACGCATTTTACCAATGTGATTTTTTGGAATTGTAGCTTCCGACGTAAAATCACCGGAGCCAACATCTTCTTTTAAAGCGTTAGCAACAAACCGTTTTAAATTAAAATTATTTTTGTGAAGCTCAATGTAACTAATCATTTTCTTGTTCTATTCTTAATTGAGCAATTAAATTTCTTCTAAGCATTAATGTTACCTTGAATTTGCCATTGTTGGTTTCTAAGCTACCTGTTAAATAATATAAGGTAGTGTTAACCGTGTTGGTTTTAATGTTTACGAAATTTTTTACAGAATGTTTTTCAAAGAAATATTTTAAGTTGGCTTCCGCCTGCGATTTACTTAAAACATCTTCTTGATGAATAATTTTAGTATTTACTTTTTCATCAAAATATTTACTTACTTCAGAAGCTTTATTTTGCTTAAAGGCTAAAACAATATCATCATTTATTTCAACACTTTTGGCGAAAAATGAAAAAAGAAAAGTAAGTATATAAACGAATAATTTCATTATTAATATAACAAAGTTAGTTATTTTTTTGCATTTTTAAAAAGTGAAAATTTGTTTAATTCAAATAGATAAAACACAAGACAAATACCTTGATGACGGAATTGCCATATTTTATAAGCGATTGAAGAATTATTGTACGTTTGAAATAGAGACAATTCAAATGCCAAAAAATGTTAGGGCTAAGAGTTTCGACGAACAAAAATTAGAAGAAGGAAAAGAGCTTTTAAAAAAATTGAAAGACGAGGATGTTGTTGTGTTGCTTGATGAAAACGGTAAAGAATTTAACTCGAATCAGTTTTCGAAATACATTGTTCAAAAACAAAACGCATCTACAAAGCGCCTTGTATTTATAATTGGTGGTCCGTTTGGTTTTAGTCCGGCAATTTACCAACGCGCAAACGAAAAAATTGCTTTATCTCAACTTACATTTTCGCATCAAATGGTACGCTTGTTTTTTATTGAGCAAGTTTATAGAGCCTATACTATAATTAAAGGCGAGAAGTATCATCATAACTAATTTTGTGAACCTGTAACATTTTTTAAAGTTTTTAGTTATAAAGAATAACTTAACTTTATTTCATGAACAAAGTATTTTTTGTAATTATTTTATTTCTAGGTGTTGATTTAATAGCTCAAACCAACGATTCAATAATTATAGAAAATTCTCAGAAAATTGTAAATGCTGATACAAACGCATTGGTTATCGTAACTAAAAATAAAATAGATACAGGCATAGCAAGTTATTACGCCAAACGTTTTGAGGGTAGGAGATGTAGTAATGGGAGTGTTTTTAAACACAAAAATTTAACGGCAGCTCATAAAACATTAAAGTTTGGGACACAATTAAAAGTTACCAATTTAAAAAATGATAGCAGCGTAATAGTAACTGTAACCGATAGGTTACCAAAAAAATCGAAAAGAACGATTGATTTAACCTTAACTGCCGCTAAGCAATTAAATTTTGTAAGAAGCGGATTAACTAAAGTAACGCTTGAGATTGTAAATTAGAGGCTTTAAATTTTGACGAATAAATGCATTTATTCAAACGTTTCCATTCTATTTTTGTAGGTAATAATTTGTGTATTAGGTTTATCACTTTCTACCAAGCCATCTTTTAAACGCACTATTCTGTGCGCGTGTAAGGCAATATCTTCTTCGTGTGTAACTAAAATAATGGTATTCCCATTTTTATGAATCTCTTCAAACAAACCCATAATTTCAACCGATGTTTTACTATCTAAATTTCCGGTAGGCTCATCTGCTAAAATAATTGCAGGTTTGTTTACTAAGGCTCTTGCAATAGCAACGCGTTGTCTTTGCCCGCCGCTTAACTCGTTTGGACGGTGATTCATACGGTTTCCTAATCCAACTTGCTCTAAAACTTCTTTTGCGCGTTTGTCTCTATCTGCTTTTGAAAAACCTGCATAAACCAAAGGAAGTGCCACATTTTCGAGTGTTGTGGCGCGTGGTAATAAATTAAATGTTTGAAAAACAAAACCAATTTCTTTGTTTCGAACCTGTGCCAATTCGTTATCGCTCATTTTTGCAACCGATAAGTTATTCAAGACATACTCGCCAGAACTTGGACTGTCAAGGCAACCCAACATATTCATAAGTGTAGATTTGCCGCTTCCGCTTGGACCCATCAAAGCCACATATTCATTTTTTTTTATTAAAAGCGAAACATCTTTTAATGCATTAATAACTTCCTCACCAATAACGTAAGTTTTTTTAATGTGCGATATGCCAATAATTTCTTGCAACTTTACAAAGATAATAATTCAGTAATGGGTTTTACCAAACGTTTAATATATTTTTTGGTGCGTACACTTCGCATTTCAAATAAAGATGGAAGTAAAGCCTTGGCTGAAGGATTAGTTAAAGTAAACGGTATAGTTGTAAAAGATAATTTAATAATTAACGAAACCGATGAAATCACATTCAATAATAAAATAGTTAAGCAAGGTAAAGTGTTTACTTACATTAAATTTTATAAACCTATTGGCTTTGAAAGTACATTAAACAAAAATATTGAACATGGACTTTCTTCATTTTTTAAAGATTATCCGGATTTAAGTATAGCAGGCAGATTGGACAAAGCCAGCGAAGGTTTGTTGTTGTTGAGTAATGATGGAAAATGGATTCAAACTATAATTCATCCAACATTTAATAAAGAAAAAATTTATGAGGTAGAATTAAATGCTGAGGTTAATGATGAATTTATTAATCAATTTGAGCAAGGAGTTATCATTAATAAGTCGGACTTAACAAGACCTTGCAAGTGCGAAAAAATTTCTGCTATAAGAATCAAGGTAAGTTTAATGGAAGGCAAGCATCGCCAAATACGTAAAATGTGTAAAAGCCTTGGTTATGATGTGATAGCGCTAAAAAGGATTGAGATTAGTGGAATTAGAGTGAATGGTTTAGAGCCTGGAGAATGGGACTTTTTCAAAATTTAACAATTAGATGTTGTAACATTAAATGTTTAAACATATATTTGTATTCACAATTAAAAAACACAAAATGAAAAAATTAGTATTAAGTATTGCAAGCGTTTTGGTATTAAGCGCTAATGCACAAACAAATTGGAAATTAGACGCATCGCACTCTAAATTAGGATTTAGCGTAACCCACATGATGGTGAGCGAAACGGAAGGTAAATTTAAAATTTATGAAGGCACTGTAAGTTCTAAAACAGATGTTGATTTTACCGATGCAACCATTAATTTTAGCGCAGATGCGGCTTCAATTAACACTGAAGATGAAAAAAGAGATGGACACTTAAAATCAGCAGATTTTTTTGACGTTGAAAAATTTCCTAAAATTACTTTTAAAAGTACAAGTATGAAGCCAGTTATGAAAGGTAAAACAACTTACAATTTAGAAGGTGAAATAACAATGAAAGGCGTTACTAAAAAAGTAAAATTTTTAGCAATTGGTGCATCGAAAACAGTTAAGGATCCTTATGGAAATACTAAATATGGTTTTAAAGTAACAGGTGTTATTAATCGTAAGGATTTTGGATTGAGTTGGAATGCGGCTTTAGAAGCTGGCGGTGTAGCAGTAAGCGAAGAAGTAAAACTAGATTTTAATATTGAGTTAAACAAAGCCCAATAATTAAAATTAGATTTGTAATAGAAGGAGGGTGATGTTCACCCTCTTTTTTTATAATAGTTTATTAAAATGGAATTAGAGAAAGCCATACATCAAAAAAAATTTAAAAGTCCGCAGCAGAAGCTTGCGGTGAATTTAATTTATACAAGTAATTGGCTTAACACTTTTTACGCAACTTTATTAAAGGAAGCTGATATAACGATTCAGCAGTTTAATGTTTTACGCATTCTGCGTGGGCAACATCCAAATGTTTGTAATTTAAAACTGATTAAAAGTAGGATGTTGGATAAAATGAGCGATGCTAGTAGGATTGTAGATAGATTGGTTTTAAAAAAATTAGTTGAGCGTAAAGTTTGTAATGATGATAGGCGTAATGTTAATTTATTAATTACAACAAAAGGCTTAGAACTTTTAAAATCGATGGATAAAATGGATACAGAGATGAAAACTGTTTTTTCAAATTTAAGTATTAAAGAAATTGATTTGATTAATGAATTGTTGGATAAGATGCGTGGGGATGAAAATTAGCAGCAAGAAAAACTCGATTCATTTGACTGTTGAAATTCAAATAAGTGCTTGATAATATTTGTAATAAAAAATTAAGCACTCAAAATTTCAATTAATAATTCTAAATCTGGATTTAAGGTTTGGTTGTGTTTCACCGCATTTTCAAAGGGAGTATAACAAACTTGTTTATTAATAAAGCCAATCATTTCATTTGAACGTCCTTCCATCAAAGCTTTTACAGCATGAAAACCAGATAAGCTCGCATTTACTCTATCCATACATGATGGATTTCCTCCTCGCTGAATATGCCCAAGAATTGTAACCCGTAAATCCAAATTCGGAAGCGTTTCTTTTATTACTTTGGCAACATTGTAAGCTCCGCCGCTTTCATCACCTTCTGCAACAATAATAATTTTACTACTTTTGGTATCGCGCCAATTTTTTATTTTTAAAATTAAATCTTTTGTGTCGTGCTTAATTTCGGGTACTAACACTGCTTCAGCGCCGCTTGCAATAGCACTTCTCAAAGCAATAATCCCTGCATCTCTTCCCATTACTTCAACAACAAAAACACGATTATGACTTTCGGCTGTATCTCTAATTTTATCTATGGCCTCTACAACTGTATTAATGGCGGTATCATAGCCAATTGTAAAGTCGGTGCCTACCAAATCGTTATCAATTGTTCCAGGACAACCTACAATTTTAAGATTACTTATTTTACTAAATTCTATTGCACCTTTAAAACTACCGTCGCCTCCAATAACCACTAATCCATCTAAATTATTTTTTATAATTGTTTCATTTGCTTTAAGCAGGCCTTCTTGTGTTTTGAATCGCTCGCTACGAGCGGTTTTTAAAAACGTGCCGCCTCTGTGTATTATTCCTGAAACCGATTCTTGAGTTAATTGAATACAATCATCGTTAATTAATCCTTCGTAGCCTCTTAAAAATCCAAGTGTTTGAATTTTATAAAACTTGGCTGTTCTGGCTACTGCTCTAATGCAGGCATTCATGCCAGAAGAATCGCCACCGCTTGTTAGTACTCCAATTTTTTTCATCTATAAAATTCTATTTTTTTACGGCTTACAATTTTTACAATTTGGAAACCAAACTTCAATTAAATCGGGTAAATCTACTAGGTGTTCGTTTTCATCTAACACTTTTATTTCACTAAAAAATAATTTTGATGCTGATTTAGTTTTGTTTAAATAATTAATCATTTCTCCTGTTAAATTTTTTGTAAAGCCACTAAATTCTTTTGTTTCTTTTTTCGATTTTATATAGAGTTTAAAGCTCACAATTTTATTATCAACCACATTGCCGTATCTATCAATAACCATAAGGGCTGGCACAGTATTGTCGAAACTGGCTTTAGCAAGTTTACTTTCTTTTTTTACTTTAATAGTATTGGGTTGGGTGGTTTGAGCAACGCTTATATTTGCGCAAAATATAAAAATGTAAAAAATAAACTTAATGTTCATATACTAAAATAAAAAATTTAACCAGCAATTCCTAAATGTATTAATGCGTCGCCTTCATTCACAACCGGTTGATTATTTATACCAACAATATAACCATCAACGGTGCTTAAAATTTTGTGTTCTACATCGCCATAAGGGTTGCAAATTACACCAAGTAAATCTCCTTTATGAACGAAAGCACCGTTGGCGGTATTCATGTGAAACAAACCACTTAAGTTTGCTCTAATCCATGTATCTTTAGAAATTTTCACATGCGGATTATTTGGTAAATCTAAATCAATCATCCTATAGGCCTGCATTAAACGCAGACAACCGTTTACACCTTCATTAATTGCTAAATAATCAAAGCGCATACTTTCGCCACCTTCGTATACCAAAATTGGTTTTTGTTTTTTTGCGGCTTCGTGCCTAAAAGTGCCTTCTCTGTATGTACTATCAATAATTAAAGGTGCGGCAAATTTTTCAGCAAGTGCTAAATTTTCTGCAACATCAAATACACAACGCAATTGAGGGTAGTTATTTATTTTGGCACCACCTGTATGAAAGTCAATTCCGAAATTGATGATAGGCAAAATATGTTTCATTAAATCGTTGGCAATTCTGCTTCCTAAACTCCCGCTTTTGCTTCCGGGAAAACAACGGTTCAAATCCCTACCATCGGGCAAATCTCTGCTGCCATATAAAAATGATACAACATTAATTACTGGTATTGCTATTAAAGCGCCGCACTGTAAATTTTTAATCTCATCTCTGTTTAAAATTTTTCTAACAATTTCTATCCCGTTTGTTTCTTCGCCATGCATGCCAGCGCTGAGGAGTAGGGTAGGACCAGGTTTGTTTGAATTAATAACATGAACAGGAATTTCTATTTTTGTTTTGGTGTGTAATTCGTAATCGTTTAAAATAACCGATTTATTCTCGCCTGGTAAAATAGTTTGGTTATTAATAGTAATTTCTTGCTGCATACTTATTCGCCCGGTTTATTAAATTCATTACGTTCAACGTATTCAATAATTTTTCCAGCAATATCAATGCCCGTAGCGCCTTCAATACCTTCTAATCCGGGGCTTGAGTTTACTTCCATTACCAACGGTCCGCGGCTACTCTGCAATAAATCAACACCTGCAACGCCTAAACCTAATTTTTTAACAGCCTTTAGAGCTGTCGCTCTTTCTTCGTTAGATAAAGTAATAACTTTTGCCGAACCACCTTGATGTAAGTTGCTTCTAAACTCACCTTCTTTTGCTTGGCGCTTCATGGCACCAACAACTTGTCCATCTACAACAAAGGCACGTAAATCAGCTCCTTTAGCCTCTGCAATGAATTCTTGAACCAACATGTTTGCTTCTAGTTTCATAAATGCTTCTACAACACTTTTCGCAGATTTTTGATTATCGGCTAAAATTACACCTATGCCTTGTGTGCCTTCTAATAATTTAATTACGCAAGGCGCACCACCAATGTTTTCGATAACACTATCAATATCTTTATCTTTTGGTGATGATGCAAATGCCGTTTTAGGAATACCAATACCTGCGCGTGCTAATATTTGTAGGCTACGCAGTTTATCGCGCGAACGAACCAATGCTTGCGATTCTACCGCAGTAAAAATTTTCATCATTTCAAATTGACGCACAACAGCACTTCCGTAAAACGTAGCGCTTGCACCAATACGAGGAATTACTGCGTTAATATCAGTAACTTCTTTTCCATTAAAATAAATATGTGGTCTTCCTTGTTCTATTACCAGCACACACTTCATGTGATCTAATAAAACCATTTCGTGGCCGCGTTGTTCGCCAGCTTCTAATATTCTTTTAGTAGAATATAAATTTTTGTTTCTTGAAAGTACAGCAATTTTCATTGAATCGTTATTTTGAGTTTTCTATTTTTATATGTTTACCACCAGTATGTAATAAGTTTACATCAATAATAAATTTACCTTTTATGAGTTTACGCCCAATTAAAACTGGGTAACGCATTTTTTCGCGATTACTTAACGAAATGTTACTCCATATTTTTTTCTTTCCAATTTTAATTAGTGTTCTAATTATGTAACGTTCTTCTAATTCACCAAACGAATTTTTTATTTTCTTTTTTGTAAATTCTTCAAAACGTAAAATTTTGGTTTGCTCGACATTGCTAATTGTTTGTGTAACTGTAAAGTATAAAATTTGTTTCTCGTTTTCGTAATTAATAGATATATCTTCGCAGTGTAAAGAAGATGTGTAGGCACCTGTGTCGATTTTTGCTTCAATATTAAAAATACCAATCAAAGGAAAAGTTACAATTTCTCTTCGCCCAATAATTTTTTTACTTTTTATTTTTTTATCTACGTTCATATTGGTTATAAAAACGTTTTACATCTACTTCTAAGTTAAGCATTTCTTTATTTAAATAAAAATTTATTAATTGTTTGGCAAAAAATGGTGCTAGCATCACGCCTTTGGTACCTAAGCCATTAAATACCCATAAGTTTTTATGCTTTGGGTGTTGACCAACTATTGGCCTTCTATCAATACTAGCAGGGCGAACGCCAGCTTTTTGTTGAAGCACTTTATAATTATTTGTTACTAAAAAGTTAAATTTAGTAAGTAATTCGGTTTTTGCTTTTTCAGTTGGTGTATCGTTAAGTTCGCTCCAATTGTAGGTTGCGCCAATAATAAAATTATTAGTGTGCGCGTTAAAAACAAAGCAATCTTTATTTAAAATATAGTTTTGTATGTTCAGCGAATTATGTTCAATATGTAAAAGCTCTCCCTTGGCTGGGTTTAAAGGAATAAAATTAAAAAAGGGATTGTGTTTAACTAAATGCCCTTCAGCAAAAATGATGTTTGAATAGGTTTTGTTTTTGTAAGAAACAAAATTTTCGTTTATGGCCAATTGTTTGTAATCAACGGTTTCTTCTGTATACAACTTATTAAAAAAAAGTTTACTTGTATTTATAAATTTTGAAACATCTAAATTTCCGCTCCGTTCAACTATGCCAACTTCGCGGGTAAGCATAGCATTTTGAAAGTTTAGGTTATTTGTTGAAATAAAATTAGGATTTAAAAAAGTATGCAACTCTGCTTGCTCTTTTTTTTGCCAAAGTGTTTTTTCTTGTTCTTCGTAAAAAAGTTTAATAATGTTTCTTTCAGTTAAAAAAGTAGATGATGTTTGTTGTTCTGCTTTTTTATAAAAACTAAGTAGCTCACTAATTAATTCATTTGCCAACCAACTTTTTGTAAAACGTTTAAATACAATGGGGTTCCATATTCCAGCGGCTACATGCGAACAGCTACTCAAATTTGAATTTCCAATAATTTTAAAATTTATTGCTTTCGAATAAAGTGTATGCGCTAAAACCCAAGCTGCTAAGCCACTTCCAATTATTAAAAATTCATTTTCAGTATTATCGTCTTCTAACATTGGGGTTTATATTTCGCTTTATACCTCTGTATGCTCCTGAAAAAAAGAAAATTAATTTTATACCACCATGAAATTGATATTTATTAATCTCACCAAATCCTTCAATGCCAATACCTATATCGTAGGTTATTTTTTTCACAATCCCACAATTAGCATAAGCACCTATGCCTTCGAAAAATATTGGTCTAAAAATTCCAGAACCAACAGAGTCTTCAATCCCGTAAACTCCTGTAAAATAGGTTGGACCAATGTAAGCGTGAAAATTTGATTTAGTAGTTTCTTTTCTATAACCATAGCCAGCATGCACTACAAAATTATTGTTCGCTAAAAATTGATTGCCACTCATTAAAATTCCTGCTCTAAAGTATTGGCGTTTTATATGAAAATTATAATCAATACCAATATTGTTTTGTGAAGAAGCACGCAAATTTGATTGGGAAATTCCTGCGCCAAACGTTAAATAATTATTATAACGTCGGTATAATTTTCCTTGATAAATAATCTCTTCTTTCCTGAAATAGGGTAGGGTATCTTTTTGCGAATAACAAAAATGAGATAAAAAAAGAATAACTATTAATAATTGCTTTTTAATGATACGAATATACATAATATTGAAATTATGGGTACTTTTACTTAGTGAAAAAACTTTGTTTAACTATATTTAGTTTAGGGTTTTGCTTAGTTAATGTGCAATGTAATTCTGATTCGGCTAAAGACTTAGAGAAGAAGAAAAGTTTAGCAACTGATTCCTTGCCTAAAAATCCTGTATCCACTTTTAAATGGATTGAAGGTAAGTTTGAATTAAATAGTAATCAAGGCAAGTACAGAGAGATTTGGAAAAAAGTGAATGAAAATGAATACGAAGGTATGGGTTATTTTTTTATAAATATTGACACGGTGTTTATGATGAATATGAAATTGTATAAACTAGCTAACTCTATTAAAATTGATTACAAAGTTAAAGGGCAAAATGGCGGCAATGTAACAGAGTTTGTGCTTACTAATCAAAATGAAAACTTATTTGTTTTTGAAAATCCATTTAGAAGTTTTCCTTCGGTGATGCAGTATAAATTTTTAAACGACACATCTATAAACGTTGTACAGCGTGGATTTGAAGATAATAAAGAAAAATTGCGTGAATATACTATCTCAAGAGTGAAGGACTAAATCAAAAATGGATTTGAAATTTTTTCTTGTCCAATCGTAGTAGCTAGTCCGTGGCCTGAGTAAACCTTTGTTTCATCAGGCAACACAAGCAACTTGTTTTTTATAGAGTTAATTAGCGTTTCGTGATTCCCCATTGGTAAATCACTTCGCCCAATGCTCCCATTAAACAGAACATCGCCACTTATTAATAATTTATTTTCTTTATTAAAAAAACTTAAACTACCTGGTGAATGGCCAGGTGTGTGAATGGCTTTAAACTCATAATTGCCAAGTTTAATAATTTCATTTTCATTAATAAAGTTAATAGGCTGTGGCGAGGGCGAGCAATTAACGCCATAAATTCTGGCACTATCCATTAGTTTATCTATAAAAAATAATTCGGTTTTATGTAAACTAGGTAACAAGCCGTAGGTGTCAAGAATAAATTTATTTCCTAGTATATGATCAATGTGCGCATGCGTGAGGATGAATTGTTCTAAAACTATTTTTTTTCAGATACGAAGTTTTTAAATTCTTGTTCTTCTGAATTATTATGCATTCCAGCATCAAATAAAATCGCTTGTTGTTTATCATTATAAACAAGGTAACTATTTTGCTGAAACGGATTACACGTAAAAGTTTTTAAATAGAGCATGAATTAATTTTGAGAGTTAAACGTTATTGTAAATGAAACACCTTTATTATTTTCAACCTTCATTTTACCTTGAATTTGTTCTACCAAGCCTTCAATAATTTCTAATCCTAACGAGCCTGTATTTTTTTTTGAGTAATCAAATCCTGGCCCATTATCTGAAATGGTAAGTTGTCCAGAGTTAGCTCCACATTTAAGAGCTACTTTTATTTGACCACTTTTATTATTTTTAAAGGCATGTTTAAATGAATTCGTAATTAACTCGTTTGTTATTAATGAAATTGGAATTGCTGTAGAAATATCAAATTCACATTCCTGAATATCGGTAATAATTTTTATACTTTGATTTACATTCGAAAAACTGGATTGTAATTGATGTAAAACGCTACCTAAAAATTCTTTAATATTTATTGAACTAAAATTTTTGGAACTGTATAGTGCTTGGTGTACAAGGGAAATAGAACTTAATCGGTTTTTTGTATCAATAAATAATTGCTCGTGGTAGCTATCTTTTGCTTTTTGCGATTGAAGATTTACAAGGCTTGTAATAATTGCTAAATTATTTTTTACTCGATGGTGTATTTCCCTTAAAAGTATTTTTTGTTGACTTACAGCTTTTTCTAGAGCACCTTGCGTCATTTTACGCTCAAAGGTCTCTAAAGCCAATGATACCATCTGGGCGGTTATAAGCGCAAATTGCTGATCTTGCACATGCCAAATTCTAGGACCTTCAATCTCTTCAAAACATAGAACGCCTATAATTTCGCCTTCAATTCTTAAAGGCACATCCATCATTGCTTTTATATCATTTGGCATTAAGTAATTATCAAGAAGTTCTTTTGTTTTTTCATCTGTTAAAACATTACTTGTTACAATAATTTTTTCTGTATCAAAAAGTTTAAAATAATTTGGCGAAGCAATTCGTATTAAATTATCTTGTGGTACTAACTCTTGTTTTCGCAAATCAAAATTACCAATACATTTTATGGAGGATTTATCTCCTTCATAAATCCAAGCATTAACGCGTGCTGCCTTTGTAACTCTTGAGGCCATTTGTAAAATTTCAAAAATTGCTTCGTTAAAAAAGCCATCTCTAATTTTTCTTGATTTAGAAAGTAATTCAATTGAAAGCGTCTTACGAAGAATTTCTAAATCTATAATTTTATTTTTTGTGTTATTTTTTACATGAAGCAAGTAAAATTTTTTAGAATCATGTTCAACGGTTGAAACTCTTATCCTTACGTTAATTTGACTGCGTGTACTATGTTTCAAATAGGTGTATACCCTATCTTCTTTGTTAGCAACAATTTTTAAATCGTCATTTTTAAACGAGGTGGTAAAAACAAAATCTTTAAACGATTTATTTAATAATTCTGTATCATTTATGGCTATTAGTTTGCTAAAGCTGTGATTACAATATTGAATTAGATAATTTTCGTTAAGTAATACTACAGCTTCTTTAAATTCTTGAAGCACAACCAGCGATAAATCCAAATCTAAATTCATGATAAATTATTAATAAAAGTAACACATAATTTAGGAGGAACAAAAATTACTTTATTACTAAACTGATTTAATAAGAAATTAAACGTTTAACTGTTTATTTCTTGAACAAATTGATTGTTTTTTATTGCAATTTGTTGCGCTACATTTTGGCTCATTTCTAAATAGGCCAGTGCTTGTGGGGTAGTTAATTGCATTACCGCTGGCCTTCCAATATCCGATGCCTCGCGGATGCTTTGAATAAGAGGAATTTGTGCTAATAGAGGAAAATTTAACTCTTCGCTTAATTGTTTTACACCGTCTTTTCCAAAAATATAATATTTGTTGTTTGGTAATTCTTCTGGTGTAAACCAAGCCATATTTTCTACCAAGCCTAAAATGGGTACTTTAATGGCATCTAATTGAAACAATGAGATTCCTTTTCTTGCATCACTAATTGCCACGGGTTGGGGCGTACACACAATTACAGCACCTGTTAATGGAACTTGGCTACATAAACTTATTTGTATATCCCCTGTGCCAGGTGGCAAATCAACAATTAAATAATCTAACTCTCCCCAAACCGTATCATAAAATAATTGAGATAATGCTTTTGAAGCCATTGGTCCGCGAAGTGCTATTGCTTGGTTTGGTGCTGCTAAAAATCCAACAGAATTAATTTTAACTCCATAACTTATAACTGGGCTCATTTTTTTTTGACCGTTAAACTCACCAGGACCAGGTGCATCGCGCTCAACACCAAACATAATGTGTTGTGAGGGACCATAAATATCTGCATCAACTAAACCTACTTTTGCTCCTTGTTGCGCTAAACCCAATGCTAGATTGGCTGCCACCGTGCTTTTTCCTACACCACCTTTGCCACTTGCCACTGCAATTATGTTTTTTACATCACGCAACGTAGTATCATCTTTTTCTTTTTTAGATGTTACATTTGCCGTCATTTTAATTTTAACTTTTGCTTCTTTATCCACGTAATGCAAAATTGCATTCATGCAAGCATTGTGTATCATGTCTTTCATTGGGCATGCAGGCGTTGTAAGTACAACAGTAAAAGAAATTTCTTTATCATTTACTTCAACATCCTTAATCATATTTAAGGTTACTAAATCTTTTTTTAAGTCAGGATCGTCAACGTATTTAAGCGCATCTAATACTTGTTGGGTTGTAATTTGCATGGTGTAAAGATAGGAGTTTTTGAGTATTAATTTGGAAAGATGGTTTGCAGTAAGCTCACAAAAACTATATAATTTATTAGTTAATTTTATAAATAAAGGCCGTTTGATTATCGTTAAGCGGGTTTAACCAATAAAGTGTTTTATCAATTAGGCTAGGTTCAATAGTAGCTTCGTAGGTTAAGGTGGGAAAACGTTTTTGCAAAGAATCAACCCTGCTTTTTATATTTTCTGCTTGCCAAAAAACTACATAATTTGGCACTTCGTTTAAAGGTAATTGTTTGCAATAATACATTGCGCTATCTGCGGTATAGTTTTTTGTGATTCCGCAAATAGGCGACCATTTGCCATAGTAATATAATGCAGGGAGTAAAATATCATTTTCTTTATTACTATCTTCAATCATAAATCCTTTTATGTCTGTTTTAGTGCGCAAGTAACTCATTGCTTCTACACGATGGCGTTTTGAGTAACTCAACGTTAAAATTGGTAACAAAATTAGATTGATACTTATTACAAAAACTTTACAAAAACGAAATAATTTCTGGTTGAATTTATGTTTGTACTTTTCGTAAATAGCAAACATGCCAATTGTACCTGAAATAATTATTAACGGCAAAACAGTCATAACAAAACGTTCTTGTTTATTTGGAAAATAAGTATGGAAGGCTAGGTATAGCAGAACAGGCCAGAAAATTAAGCCCAATTTTTTCCAAGAATAAAAATAACCACCAAATAATACGAAACTTAAAGGAGGAATTAATAAACCAAAAATAAGGTCGAAGTACATGTGCCAATTGTCGGTTCCGTATATGCTTGCATTGTTGATATTGTATTCTACATAAGCTATAAACTCTGCAAAAGGGCGTTTCCAAATGATAAAATCTACAAGGCCTTGTGTTGTAAATACTACAGCAAAAAATGCAACGGTCATTAATAATATATTTTTAAAAGCTGTTTTGTAAATAAGTAGCGCTATACCAATACCTGCAGTTACAAACACAGATTGAAAGCGAATTGAGAAAGCAATACCAAGCCATAAGCCTGCAACAACAAATGTTTTCCAGTAAGCTTTTTGTTCTATTGCGAGTTTGTAAATTGCAATTAGTAATGGCGGAACACAAACAAATTCAACTAAATTGCGAACGCTCATAAATGGCATAAACCAATAAAAGGTTAATAAAATACCAACGTACCATGCTGTTTTTTTATTGGAGTAATGTTCAGCAATTTTGTACCCATATTTAATTATTAACAAGGACCATAACGCGTGAATTAATCTTACCAAAAGCATTTTAAAATGCGGATCAAGTATTCCAATCAATTTAAGAAACTTAAAAAAGTAAAAATGCAAGCCAATATAAAAGAGTGCATGACCTTCCGGCTGTCTCTCTGGATTTTCATCGGTAGGTAACCAAAAATTAAAATAGCCATCAACCCAACTTTGCGATGATTCAATTATTAGAAAATGATCATCGTGCCAACCAAAACCTTTACTAAATACAACAGCAAATGCACGAATAAAAAATCCAATCCACAATAATTGTTGTAAAGGCGTGTATTTTGTTTTAAACCAAGTTATAAGCGATTTCATTTTTAGTTTAAGGGTTAAAAATAGATGTTAATATAGATAAAAGTTAGATAGTTAAGTTTAAGTATCTGTTAATAAAAAAAGCCGCTTCAAATGAAACGGCTTTTAATTTTTGCGTTAATTTAATTAATTTACAACTGCTGTAAATCCACCATTACTACGGTATTTTACAAATTCAGCATCGTCTTTAGCCCAAGCTTTTAACGAACCATCTTTTTCAATTGCTTTTTTAAGGTTAGATATTACATCCGCTTCGTTTCCACCTCTAGCAGCGGCAACAGCGCGTAAGTAATCTGAGTAAGCTTTATCTTTATCAGTACCAGCATCTAAAGTTGAGTTAACAGAACCAGCGCTACCAGATAATAATAAAGCTAATGCTTTGTTAAAATCTTTATTTTCGCCAATGTTGCCAACTGCATCTGCATATTTACCATCACGAATATCTAAAATACCCATGTTGTATTTTGTTTCGGCACTGCTACCCGCTTTTTTATACATTTCGCGAGCAGCAACTCTGTTACCATTTTTTGCTTCAATAATTCCTAAGTTATTTGCTACTGCGCTTTGCCCAGCACTTGCTTTTTCTGCACGTTTAAACGCTTCAGCAGCCTCAGCAACTTTATTTTGTAAAATCAAAGCACAACCTAAATTATTGCTTGCTCTCCAATCAGTACCATATTGTTTTTCAGCACTTGTATACACTTGAACTTTTGTGTTGATATCATTAGTTAAAGTAGCGCCATATAATAATTCTTCAATTGATAAACTATCTGGTTTTGTGGTCATTAAAGCTGTAATTTGTTCATCTGTACGTGATTTTTTATCAACGTTTACAGTAATTTCGCTACGACGTAATTTTGGTAATACTTTATCAGCTAACTCCGTATAAGTTTTGCTTAAGTTTTTAATTTCTTTACGGCGTTGGTCAGCATCGCTGTACATAGTTAACACACGTAAAATTAAATCTTTATCAGCCATTGTAGATTGCTCCATCAACGATTTAAAGCCAGGCCAATCTTCTGCAGTTGTACCTACAGAGTATTGTTCTTTTGTTTTACCAAAGGTTACATTTTTATCTTTGTTTGAAGTAAATTCACTCATTATAGCTGTAGAACCTGATTTAGCGCGGTCCTTAGCTAAGTTTTCGTTTTTATCAGTTTCACCATCTGGCGAAGCGTAAGCAGAAACGCTAATTCCCTTAAATTCGTACCAAGGCGAGTTTAAATTTTTAGAAATAAAATCATGAAACGCTTTAGCTTCTTCCGATTTCATTTCGGCAGGACGCACGTTTGATTGATTCATTGCATAATACACGTGTGTGGTTTGGTTTGCAGGTGTAGTTTTTACAAATGCATCTTTACCCATAATTGCTTTTTCATCGTTACGCACTAAAAGCGGTGTAACAATTGTTGCATCTGCTAATTCAACTGGATCAAATTTTTTCTCTTTGCTTTTTACTGAACCAACACCGCGTAATTCAACTTTGCCGTTGCGCATATTTGGTTCGTAAGCAAATTTTTCTGAAGTATAACTAAATGAACCACCGCTTGAGAAAGCAATTTTTTGTCCGCTACCTGTAGCTTTTTCACCAACTAAAACAACTGGTTTAAGCGCTTTTTCGCTACCGTTAAGCCCTTTTACAACTGGTGTAAGGGTTAGGGTTACTTTTTTAGCAAATAATTTAGGGTTAAATTTACCACTTACACTAAATTGAACGCTATCACCGTGCATTTCGATAGGATTAGGAGACACCGTGTACTTAATGTCTTTTTGCTTCTTAACCATTTTACCTAAGCCATTGCAGCCCGATAATACAACAGCAACCGATAGGCCTGCCCCAATAGTGCGTAAAAATTTTGAATTCATCTTAATTAATTAGAGTTTTAACGATGCCAAAAGTATAAAATACTTTTTAATTAGAAAGTATTTTAATGATTATTTATTAAACAAATTTTATTAAATAGGGTTTATTAGAGTTTAAATGGATTTTCAGGTTTAAAAAGCCACTTCAAAAACAAATTAATTAATAATTGCACAATACCCGCTAAACCCTTACATTTGCGCCTCTTATATTCTCTATTTTTTGAATAATATTGTATCAAATACTACTGAACTTAATAGCTTTACCTACTCAAAGTTTAGTGCCTATTTAAAACTTACTAAATTTAGATTAGGGGCTTTAGTTGTTTTTAGCGCTGTAATTACCTATTTTACAATTGCTGAGAAAATTGATTGGTATAATGTTTTAGCTTTAAGTTTAGGAGGGTTTTTGGTTACAAGCGCGGCTAACGGTTTTAATCAAATTATTGAAAAGGATTTGGATAAATTAATGACCCGAACCTGCCAAAGACCTATGCCTTTAGGGATACTTAGTAATTTTGAAGCCTTCGTTTTTTGTGCAATTTTTGGAATTGGAGGTACAGTATTATTATGGGTTTACACCAATCCACTTTGTGGCATTTTGGGTTTTATTTCAATTATCTTATACGCGTTGGTTTACACCCCATTAAAACGAATAACGCCTTTTTCTGTATTTGTAGGGGCTTTCCCTGGGGCATTGCCAACTTTAATTGGTGCTGTGGCCGCTACACAAGGTTTTGGGCAAATTACTTTTTTTGGATTATTATTATTTCTAATACAATTTGTTTGGCAATTTCCACATTTTTGGGCGCTTGCTTGGTTTAATAGCGATGATTATGCCAAGGCTGACTTTTATTTATTGCCATCAAAAGGCGGAAAAGATAAAGCTACCCAGTTTCAAATACTTTTATATTCGGTGTTTTTACTAATAACGAGCGTATTACCTTTTGTTTTTATGTATGTTGGAATTATTAGCACTTGTGTTTGCTTGCTTTGTGGATTAGCCCTGCTTTTTCAGGCTTATATTTTTTACAAGCAACCAAACGATGCTTTAGCCAAAAAACTATTTTTAGTTACACTTGTTTATTTACCAGTGGTGCAATTGGCACTTATGACAAAATCTTAATACAATTAAAATGGATACTGTAACCCAACCGTCTAAAAAAAATTATGCCGAACGTAAAGCTGAATTAAAACAAGCGCAACGTAAAGCAGCCAAGCCTTTATTATGGATTGGTATTGTGAGTATAGTTATGCTTTTTGCAGGATTCACAAGTGCTTACGTAGTTAGGGCAAATAACGGTAACTGGTTAATTTTTCAGTTGCCAGATATTGCAATCATAAGTACAGCCATTATTTTAACAAGCAGTGTAACAATGTTTATGGCGCAGATGGCAATAAAAAAGAATAATTTTGTGCTTACATCACTGTCATTGGGCATAACTTTAATTCTAGGAATTTGCTTTTTTTATACACAATACCAAGGTTGGCATCAACTTACTGCGCAAGGAATTTATGCCTTAGGGAAAGGCAGTAACGCTTCAGGATCCTTTTTATATTTGATAGCTTTTATCCATATATTACACATGATTGGAGGTTTAATTGCACTTTCTCTTTCATTAACAAAAACATTGTTGAAAAAATATTCGAGCGCCGATTACCTTGGAATTGAGTTAACTGCAATTTACTGGCATTTTTTAGATATACTTTGGGTATATTTATTTTTGTTTTTGTATTTTTATCGTTAATATTGTACCAAAATTTTTATAAATTTAACAATACACTATGGCTCACTCAGTAGAAATAGATTCTAAAGAAGCTTGGAATGGCGGTGTATCGCCGTTTAAAGTTAGTTACGGGAAAATGATGATGTGGTTTTTCCTTATTTCAGATGCGTTAACATTTGGAGGATTATTGGTATCTTATGGTTTTATTCGTCATAAGTATTCTGAGGTTTGGCCAAAAGCTGAGCATGTGTTTACTCACTTTCCTTTTATTCACGAACACATTCCATTAGCTTACGTAGGTTTAATGACTTTTATATTAATCATGTCTTCAGTTACCATGGTATTGGCAGTAGAAGCTGGTCATCGTATGGATAAAAGAGGAGTTACCGTTTGGATGTTTTGGACAATAGTAGGAGGAGCAATGTTTGTTGGCTCTCAAGCTTGGGAATGGTATAATTTTATTTTAGGAACTGATTTAACAACAACTGTTGATGCTTGTAAGGATTTAGGTCACATGCGCACTTTTTTTGATAACCATACAGGCGAAGTTGTTACGCGCCATATACATGGGGCTAACATGGTTATTAACGAATATGGTGTACCGCAGTTTGCCAATTATTTCTTCTTCATTACAGGATTTCACGGAACGCACGTATTTAGCGGGGTTGTTATTAATTTCATTATCTTTTTAAATGTATTAAAAGGAACTTATGTTAAACGTGGGCATTACGAAATGGTCGAAAAGGTTGGTTTATACTGGCACTTTGTAGATTTGGTTTGGGTATTTGTATTTACATTCTTTTACTTACTTTAAACTCCAGTTTTACTATTTAATAAATTTCAAAAATTATAACAGATATGGAATTCAACGATAACTACCCTGAGTACGAAAAAATGAGCAACCACGATGAGGCTTACGGAAAAAAAGCCCGTAGAACTTTGTGGAATGTGTTTTGGATAATGTTAGCCATTACAATAGTAGAGTTAATCATTGGTTTTATGGCTCCTAGCAGAGGCTGGAGCGGTACAATGGGACTAAAGGTATTGTTTATTGGTTTAACAATTGTAAAAGCCGCCGCAATTGTTATGTGGTTTATGCATTTAGGACATGAGGTTAAGTTCTTTAAATATACCATTTTAACACCTTACATTGTTTTTATGTGCTACACCATTTTTGTTGTGCTAACAGAGGGAACTTATGCCGGAACTTCTGGTAAATTTGCTAAAGTTGATCCTGTTTTTATACAACAACAAGAAGCACTTAAAAAAGGTGGACACGGAGGTGGAGAAACGCATTCGGCGCCAGCTGGAGAAGCACATGGTGAAGAGCACCACTAAAATAAAAGATTAAAAAAGCCTTCAAACGATTGGAGGCTTTTTTGTTTATTTCCATTTATTATTAATAAATTTATAATTCTAACTAAAAGTAATTTCCTTTCAGAACAATCTGCTATTTATCGGCTAACTTGCATCTTGGTATAATTCCATAACAAAAATCATTCCGAGATATTCTGCGAGTCCCTTTATACAAATCATAAGAATTAATCGTAGTTGGAATCAACTACTGGTTTTTATGTACACTTAGAACTTAGGACAAGTAACTAAAACACGTTTGTTGCGTTTACGCTTTTGAGCAATTTCGTAAACAATACTTACTTCATGCGCCCCTTGGGTGTTGTTAATTCTTAAATTACTTACAGTTAAATCATAACTGTAGCCCACCCTAAAATTTTTATCAGGAATTTCTAGTCCAACTAAAATAGCGATACTTTCACGATTGCTATAGCCTGGCTTGTATTTTTTAAATGGTAAGCCACGGTACCAAGCGCCTACGTTAAGTAATTGATAGAAATAGTAAGCTCCAATATCTAACTGATCGTATTTTTGTTGACGTTTATAATGCAAACTTGCACTCACAAATTCTTCTAATTTGGTTTTACCACTTCCTCTTGCGCTTATAATGTATCTGTAACCACCGTGTACACTTATAGCTACAGGTAAGGGCTCTATATTGCCCGCCATACTTGCATTTGGTTGGTTAATATGTTTTGCCGAAAATCCTGCCCAATAGTTTAAGGAATTAAATAATGTACCTACACCTACATCTAAAAAATTTATTTTTTCAAGATTCAAAGCATCACCCGAAACACTAGAACCTGTAACAAACTGATCGTTAAATTTTAATTTTGTAAAGTCTAATCGTTTTTGTGTCATCCCAGCATTAAATCCAAAACGTAATTCAGAGTAACGTCCTGTTCGCACACGGTAAGCCAAATTAATAGCGCCTGTTGTTGTAACTAAATTAGAAGTTCCAGCTCTATCTTGTAAAAAATAGCCACCAATACCACTACTTAAATTACTTATATTATAATCATAGGCAGCCAAGTAAGTTGAATAGGTTTTATTAATTCCGGGCCATTGGTTTCGGTAGTTAGCGCTGAATCTATGCTCATAAGTTAAGCCTGTAAAAGCAGGATTTAAGAAAAGTGGCGTTGCGTAAAATTGTGTGAATTGAGGGTCTTGCCCAAACACGACTTGCACTTTAAAAAATAAAGCAATTAAAAACGGTATAAGTTTATATAAATTATTTTTCAAGTTTAAATTCTAAATCTTTATCTATTTTTTCAAACGCAACTGCGTCAATATCCACCACCATTGATTTATAGCCTTCGCTTTCAACAATAGCTCTGTAATTTTTTAATGGGTTAAGCACTAAAATAAATGTACCTGTTTTAGGGTTAGAATTATAAACTCCTGTAATTTGGTTATTATCTGTATCTACCAAGGTTATTTTAACTTTACCTAAGGCTGAATCTTTATATGCCAAACCATGTTTCACAACAATATCGTTATCCCCAAAACGGGTATCAATTTCATAAATATCGTTCAATCCATAACTATCTTCCTTGTTAGAGGAGTAGTATGCTTTTAAACCACTAGGGTTTAGCGTAAAAAAGATATCATTCCCAACACTGTTAATTGGATATCCTAAATTATCAGGAACAGAAAACGTATTTGAATCTTTATCTAACACTGTTTTAAAAACATCGTATTCACCAATATTTACATGCCCCTTGCTACTAAAAAATAAAGTTTGCCCATCTGGATGCAAAAAAGGAGCATCTTCATCAAACATAGTATTTATAGTAGGACCAAGGTTAAATGGCATTGCCCATCTGCCATTCCACATACGTTTAACACGATAAATATCTTTACCACCAAATCCGCCTGGTCGGTTACTACTAAAATAAATTTCTGAAGTATCAGAACTAAAACACGCGCTTGTTTCTACAAATTCTGAATTAATTTCTTTTCCAAGTATCACCGGTGTTTCCCAATTACCATCGGTGCCAATTTTGGTTAAATACAAATCGCCGCTAACACCATCAGCGCTTGCTCTGTAAATAATCATACGCTGTGCATCGGCACTTATTGCAACGCATGCATCGTTTGTTTCGGTATTCAAAGGACTTTTTACATTACTAGCATCTGTCCAATGGTTATTTACTTTTTTTGATAAATAAATGTCTTCCAAAAAATTTCCATACACATCTTTTTTATTGTTACTGCTACCTAATCTTCTTGAGGTAAAATACATACTCATTTCATCAGTAGTAATAACAGGAGCATAATCATTTGCGTTTGAATTTATTTGTTGCCCAATATTTTTTATAACAGAGCGATGTGGCTTTGCATATTGTAATTTGGCGTTTACACAGTTGCTTAGTAATTGATGGGTTTCTGCATGATCAACATATCTTTTTTTAGGATTTATTTTGGAGTAGTCAGTTAATAAAATAATTGCGTCGTCAAATTGTTCTTTGGCGTGTTTAATCTTTGCAAGATAAAATTTAGCATCTGTGTTTTTATTCTTAGTAAGATTCTCTGTTAAAAAAACAATACTATCTACATGAAAGCCAAGTTTAAAACTGCACATACTTGCATTAACGCCTGCTCGTTCGTTAAGTGGCTCAATTTTTAAAATAGTTTTATAAACTTGCCAAGCTTTGAAATTATCATCATTATCAAAGTACAGTTGTGCTTCCTTATTTAATACCTTTACTTTTTTATTTTGCTGAGCAAAAAAGTAATTTGAAAAAAATAGAAATAGAAAAAAACATGTACTATATCTCATAACTTTCTATCTATTTAATCAATAAAACATCTCCTGCTTTGTTGTAGGTTTTACCATCAATAAAGGTAGCTGTTATTTTCCAAACGTAGACGTCTTGAGTACATAATTTTCCTTTGTAATACCCATCCCAGCCTTCTTCAGGGTTTTTAGTATCAAACAGTAACTCTCCCCAACGCGAGTAAATACTGAATTGGTATTTACTTACACCTCTAACTACTGGATGGAAAATATCATTATTTAAATCATTTTTATTATATATCGAGCCTGGCGAACCAGCAGGATTAGGTGTAAACGCATTTGGAATTTGAATTTCGCTTTCTTCAAGCGCTATAATTTTGGATGGTAGATTAAATGTATCCCTACATCCGTTATTACTTATGGCAATTAATCTTATTTGAAATTCTCCGGCATTAACATACGTGTGAGCTGGATTTACCTCTGTTGAAGTTCCTCCATCGCCAAAGTTCCATTGATAAGTTGAAGCGCCAGATGATAAATTATAACATTGAGTTGCAACATTTGGCACAAATACAGTTAATGGATCTGCATTAAAAAGAGCTGTTGGTTTTGGAAACACTTTAATCACAACGTTATCGGTATCTGCGCAATTGTACACATCTTTAGCTATCAACTGAACTGAAAATATGCGTGTGGTGTTTGTAACATTTACATAGGAGTTAGTAACACTTCCAGAGTTTGAAGAATTCCCATCACCAAAAATCCAATTGTATTTTGTTACACCATTAATTGGCGGGAAGAATACTTTTAAAGGCGTACATCCACTATCTGGCAAGGCTCTAATAAAAAAGTTAGGTTTTGGATGAATAATCAGAGGCATTTTTAATGTATCGGTACAATTATTCAAATTGAAACTCACCAACTGAACATTGTAAAATTGATTTGCGTTTGTATTATTTATATATTGTTGCGTTGGCGATACATTTGTTGAGGTATTGGAGTTCCCGAAATTCCATAAATAACTTGTTGAGCCTAAAGACGAGTTGTTAAACGTTAATATTTTTGGTGAGCAGGCAGGTGTATCAACATTAAAATTCGACTTAGGCCGAGGTAATAAATTAATTGTTCGAGTTGTAGAATCGGAGCAATTATTTATTGTATTTACTTTTAGTTTAATAGTAAATATATCAGCACCAGAACCTGAAGCGTGTGTATAAGTGGTGCTTGGATTGACTAAAGTAGATGTTTGTCCATTATCAAATATCCAATTATTGTTAGTGCTCAAGGTGCTTGTGTTATTTATTGAAACAACTAACGGTGAGCAGCCTACCGTTGGAGTAGGCGCAAAATTAGCGATAGGTTTTGGGAAAATGATTGGATAACCCATTGTTGTATCCTTGCACCCAAAGCCATTGCTGGCCATTAAGGTAACACTATACGTTTGGTTTGTAATTGTTGTATTGGTAAAAACATGGGTTGGGTTTGCGCTATTTGAAAGTGGAGAACCGTCTCCAAAATTCCAAGTATAGGTAACAGCTCCTAAAACTGGAGGGAAATTGATTGATAGTGGTGTGCAACCTTGCGCAGGAATCATAGTGAAATTAAAGAATGGTTGCGGAAATACTTGAATGGTTTTAATACTTGTATCAGAGCAGCCAACGCTATTAGAAGCAACCATAGTAATTGTAAATACCTGAAGTACTAATGAAGCATTTGTATAAGTATGACTTGGATTCATAGCCGCAGATCCTGTTGCATCTCCAAAACTCCATGTGTATGTATTTGCTCCAACAGATGTATTTGTGAAAGTTACAGGCAATGGAGAACACGCTCCGGATAAATTACCAGTAAAAGAGGCAACTGGTCTTGGATAAATTTGAATTGGTTTTTTAATTGTGTCGCTGCAACCTGCCCCAGTTAAGGCAATCAAAATAACTGTATAATTCTGTGCAATGCCACTGGTATTAGTATAGGTAAATGTAGGATTTAAAAGATTGCTAGTAGCTGTAGGAATAACTCCAAAATCCCATAAATAATTTATACCATTAGAACTTGTGTTCGTAAAAGTTGGTGTATAAGGAGGGCAATTTACTGTTGGTGTAAACACAAAGTTTGAGGTTGGTTTTACATTAGCAGTTACGATGTTAGTAGCAGTATTGCTGCAAAACCCTGTAGTTGCGGTGAGTTGCACGGTGTATGTACCAGGAGCGGTATAAGTAAAAATTGGATTTGTAGAAAACGAATTTGGAGAGCCGTTACCAAAATCCCAAGTATAACTGGTTATAGCATTAGTGCCAGTTACCGTTGATGAATTATTGTATTGGGTTGCAGTGCCAACACATACACTATTCGGACTGAATGAGGCTGTAGGGATATGTCTTACAATTAATGTAGCTGTTTTACTTCCTTTACAGGTATTTGTTCCTGTTACTACAAGTGTAGGTGTAAATAAACCTGTAGTGGTATAATTTTGCAGTGGAGGCGCTTGTAGGTTACTGGTAAACGTGTTTGCAAAGTTCCAGTTCCAAGCAACGGCGTTTATAGATGATTCAACAAACATAACGTTGGATAAACTGCCGCAACCAGAACTTGGATTGTTGGTGAAGTTTGCTATCGGTGCCGGTAAAATATTTACGACGGAACTGACGGTTGATGTGCACGCTGGGCCAGCTCCAGGTATGAATGCTGCGTGCTGAACAGTAAATGTACCACTCGTATTAAAGGTATGGGTTTGGTTACCTGCACCAGTGTTTTGAAAACCTAATCCTTGCCCCCAATTCCAACTATAAGATACATTGGGCGTGCTAGTGTTTGTGAATGTAAGAGGCGCATTTTGACACAAAGGATTTGGTGGGGTAATCATACCAGCTGTTGGAGGATTTACAATATTTACCGTAATAATTGCTGTATCAATCCCACATAAATTACTATCTCGCAACATTACGGTGTAGCTACCAACTGAGGGGTAGGCAATAGTTATTGGAGTTGTAGGAGGCCATGGTTTCCAGTTTAAAATGGAGTCGTGCCCCATTCCCCAATAGTTACCAAAGTTCCACCACTCTTGTCGTTGAAAGGTATTTCCTTGCGGAACACAATTTCTGTTAGTAGTGTTAGTAAATGTAAATGAATTATCAGGCCAGCACTTCGTAATTTTATCTGGGGTAATTGCAGCATCATCTATATCATAAATTTGAATTGGATTATAAGTAGCAATGGTTGTATTACCTTGACTACAATAATTCCAAGCCTTTAATGTTACTTGCGTTTGACAATTAACCGTATTTTTTTGGTAGGTATGAGTAACTGTAGTGCTGGCATTGGAGTAATTGAAATTGGCTAGAGGAGAACCATCACCAAAATCCCATTGAAAATAAGTGGTTTGACTTACATCTGTGCTTGAGTTAATAAACTGTAACGCCTTTGGTGCGCAAGCTTGCGTAACACCTCCTAAAGGAATTTGTATGGATGCGTTTACAGGTTTTTCTTGAACAACAACCCCTGTTAATGTGCAATTAAGTGATGGAATCGTAAGTGTTACAACGTGCGTATCGAGTTGTGCTATATAATTGTGTGTTATAAGGCTTCCTGAGGTATAGCTGGTACCAGTGTGATTTGGAGTGCCATCGCCCCAACTAATTGTGTAAGGTCCCCAACTTGTGTTAGATTGAAAGTTAAGTAAATAAGCACCTCCTGTACAACTTATCCAATAAGGATTTGAAGAGAGAACGCCAAGGTAGTTAAATACTTGCGGGCACTGAGCTTTCGTATTTTTGAATGAAAAAACAATTAAAAATATAAAGAGTAAACGTTTTATCATAAGCACCGAATTAAAATGTTCGCTTTCTAAATTTACGAATTAAAACACAGAAAAGTTTCAATTTAACTAATTAATTGCTCAATTAATGAAAAGATAACACGAAGACTAAGTTTTAGTCTTTGAATTTTAATGAAAAATTATAAATACTTATTTGAAAATTATGGTTACAATTTCTTCAACAAACTTTTCATACTTACTTTGTCTTCAAAATAGGTAAACAGTTTATCAATTGAAATGCGTTCTTGTTGCATCGTATCTCTGCTTCTTACTGTTACTGTTTTATCCTCTAAACTTTGATGATCTACTGTAATGCAATAAGGCGTACCAATTGCATCGTGGCGGCGGTAACGTTTCCCAACAGTATCTTTTTCATCATAACTTAAAGCATAATCAAATTTTAAATCGTTCATGATGCTTTCGGCTAAATTAGGCAAGCCATCTTTTTTTACTAAAGGGAATATTGCAATTTTTATTGGTGCCAATGCTGGTGGTAAATTTAATACAACGCGCGTTTCGCCGTTTTCTAATTGTTCTTCTTTATATGATGCACTGAGTATTGATAAAAATAATCTATCCAAGCCAACACTGGTTTCAACTACATAAGGTACATAACTTTCGTTCTGTTCAATATCAAAATATTGTAATTTTTTTCCACTAAATTGTTCATGTTGCTTTAAATCAAAATCGGTGCGGCTATGTATTCCTTCTAATTCTTTAAATCCAAATGGGAAATTAAATTCTATATCGCAAGCTGCATTGGCGTAATGCGCTAATTTTAAATGGTCGTGAAATTTATAATTGTTTTCGCCTAAGCCCAAACTTAAATGCCAAGCCAAGCGTTTTTGTTTCCATTCTTCATAGTGCTTCATTTCTGTTCCTGGTTTTACAAAAAACTGCATTTCCATTTGCTCAAATTCACGCATTCTAAAAATAAATTGGCGCGCTACAATTTCGTTTCTAAAAGCTTTGCCTGTTTGTGCAATACCAAAAGGCAACTTCATTCTACCCGTTTTTTGCACGTTTAAGTAATTCACAAAAATTCCTTGTGCAGTTTCTGGTCTTAAATAAATGGTGCTTGCATCTTCGCTAACACTACCCATTGCGGTGCTAAACATTAAATTAAATTGGCGCACTTCCGTCCAGTTGCGGCTGCCACTAATTGGACAAACAATTTCGCAGTCAATAATTATTTGACGTACCTCATCTAATTTATTTTCGTTTAATGCAGTTTTAAAACGGGTATTTATATCATCAATCTTTTTTTGATATTCTAGAACACGCGCATTTGTGCTTTTAAACATGGCAGCATCAAAATTCTCGAAACGCTTTGCTGCCTTCTCCACTTCCTTGTTTATTTTATCTTCAATTTTTGCAACATGTTCTTCAATCAACACATCGGCTCTGTAACGTTTTTTGCTGTCTTTATTATCAATTAAAGGGTCATTAAAAGCATCTACGTGCCCGCTTGCTTTCCAAACGGTTGGGTGCATAAAAATTGCGGCGTCAATTCCAACAATGTTTTCGTTTAATTGCACCATAGCTTTCCACCAATATTCTCTAATATTTTTTTTTAGCTCTGCACCATTTTGTCCGTAATCATAAACAGCACTTAATCCATCATAAATTTCTGAACTCTGAAAAATGTATCCGTATTCTTTACAATGAGAAATAATATTTTTGAAAAAATCTTCTGGTTTAACCGACATATAATTTGTTTTAAAGCGGTACAAAAATAATAGAATTATTTAATTAAATTTGGATGTGAAAAGAGCCTACATCCTAATTTTATTAATAGTTTTTAATTTAAAACTATTCTCTCAAAAAAACGATTTTAAATGGGACTACGTTGGTCCTAAAAGAACCCAAGAGCAAGTAAAAGGTTTAACACAAAGTGTTTGGGTAGATACTACAAATTTAAATTTTGTATTGGCTGGTAGTGGATCGGGTGGCTTGTTTTTGTGTGAGAATGCCTTAGATACACTGCCTCAATGGCGTTGCATAACAGACACGTATAATGGTATGGCATTAGGTATAAGTGATATTTGTGTTGTACCTAAAACAAACAACAATACTATTTATGTAAGTACCTTAAGTTATTGTGGTGGCATGGCAATTCCATACGGGGTTGGCATTTTAAAGACTGAGAATAGAGGTAAAACATGGGAAGAAGTTGGCCCACAGACTAAAGAGAAAAATTCGAATGGATTGTTTGGATTGGCTATGAATCCTAATAATACCAAGCAAATGGTGGCTTATAACCAACATAGTGTATATATTACTGCCGATTCATGGAATACATACACAACCGTTGCAATACCTTTAAGCAAAGAAACAATATGGTTTATATGTGATGCAGAATTTGCACCATTTGAGGAAGGAAAAATTTACATTACCAATAGAGTAAATGGAAAAGTTGATTGTAAAATTTTTATATTAGAAGATTTTGGCAATACCGTTAAAGATATTACACCTGCTGGCTTGCAAGGAGAGCGTGTGGAGTGTGAAGTAATTAATTCGCCAAAATTTAAAGGTAAATTTTATATAGCGGCAGGCATAAATGATATCAGTATAAAATTTTTTGATGGAAAAAAATATTCTGAAAATTTGAATGCAACGCCCATAGTTGGCATGGGTGGTGGAACTTACTGGACATTAGAATTTAAGGTGAATCAAAAAGATACAGCAGTTATGTATGTTGGCTTAACTGAATGTTCTAGAAGCACCGATGGCGGAAAAACCTTTGAAAAGATTGCTTATTACAACATGCATAATGCCCATGCGGACAACAGAGGCTCTTATCTGATTAGCTCTAAGGATAGGACTAAAGGTAACTCATTTTATTTAGCAAACGATGGTGGAATTTCGGTGCTTGAAAAAAACAATCCTGTGAGTTGGAAAAGCTTAAATGGCTTGGGTTTAGATATTAATCAATTTTTTGGAATTAGTGTTGCTCAAAGCGATAGCCTTTTGCTAGTAGGCGGCACACAAGATAACGGAGGATTTGTGATTACAGATAAAACTTTAATTAACACTATGTATAGTTGTGGTGATGGTTACAATGCGCTCGTGCTCAGCCCCCATTCTGCAATACACGTGTGTAATGTACCTTTGGTTTTGTATAATAATATTTTAACCGGAGCGCAAAATTACGTTTACATAAACGATCAACAAGCAACACAACGCAAAATGTTATTGCTTTTAGATAGTTTTGTTTACAGTGCCCATCATCAGGTATGGCGTATACTAAAGAAAGATTTGGAAGCAGATAAATCAAACTGGACTCAAGTTAGTTTTATACCTGATTACTTTAACAACAGAAGTACTTACTTAAAAAATCAATCTGTTACGTGTTTAGATGTTAGTAGAAAAGGAACTGGAATTATTGGCTACGGTAATCAAAATTGGCAAGATAGTGCAAATAACGGTAAAACTTTTTTTTGTACTAATTTGAACGCCAAAAAGCCTGTTTGGACAGATATTTCTGGTCTGCTACACTATAATGGCATGGAGATTAACCGCTGGTATACAACCTTTTTTCTAAAAATAGATGTTTTTGATGAATACAAATTTTATTTAATTAGCAGAAATTCATTTAACCAAAGTGATGCTAAATTTTATGAAATCACCTATTTACCTGACTCAGCGCGCTGTGTTGTGAAAGAGCAGAACGAAGGTTTACCAAATTTGGCTAAAAATCATTTAACTCAAGATAAAATAAATGGTTATTTGTATGTGTCATGCGACGACGGTGTTTATTATAAGTCGAGCAATACAGACTCTTTGCAATGGCGTAAATTAAACGTCGGAAAAACACTGCCTAATATTTTAGTATTTAGTACTGATATTAACTACGTTACCAACACATTGTATGCAGGAACTCACGGTAGAGGTATTTGGAAATGCCAATTGCCAAAACTTGATGAGAATAAAATTTTTATTAGAAAAAATGGAGTAGAGAATGGTGTGGTTCGGGTAACAACTTCTTTAACAATTAAAAGAAATAAAAAACTGGAAGTTCGTGGAAAATTAATCTTGTACACAGGCGCAAAAGTTATTTTAGAATCAAAATCTAATTTAATACTGGCTAAAGGAACCAAAGTTGTAAACGAATTTAATGAAGTTGTTGATTTGAATAAATTTTTAGTGAAGGGTAAAAGTGCTAATGTGATTAGAAAATAATCTTTTTAAATTCGTAGTTCAATGAACATTTAGATTTTAAAGTCCTGTGTTAATACCAATGGTAAATCCGTGTTGTATTTTGTTGCTTAACCCATAACCCATAACATAATCAACGCGTAAAATTCTGAAAATGTTTTCTAATCCAAAATTTATTTCGTAATAGTTTTTTAATGTGTTGCTTGTTAAGTAATGTATTCCAGCAACCTCTTGCACATTTAATTTTTTGAGTAAAGGCAGTTTGTTCAAAATAAATCCGTTAAAGTGATGCTCTGCATGCGCTTCGGCAAACCATTTATCAGCACTAAATTTGTAATAAGGCAATAAACGGTAACTGCTTAAATAATCGTTGGTATTAAAAATAGTTTGGTTTCCTAAAAAGTACCTGAAGTCCATAAAAAATAATTTCTTAGTATTTAAAAAAGTTCCTCCTTTTAAACGGTAACCTAATCTTCCAAACAATCCTAAATTAACTTCATCATAAATCATAGCGCTTGCTAAATCGTAATCTGCAATTGTGTTTAAAATTGGCAGAGCTTTTTTATAATTTAAACTTAAACGTGGGTATTTGCTGCCGGTTATAATTTTTTGATTTGGCGCACTTACATACTTTTGTTTAAAACGAATAAGTATTGTAGCATCGATAGTGTAAGCATTATTTGTTGTAAAGAGCGAATCAAAGTTTTGATCATTACGCGGATCGTTACTTGTAAACAATTTATTTTTATCATCAAAAATTAATCTGTCTGATGTGTTATTAAGCGCTGATCGCTCTGCATACTTTGTATTTCCTGAAAAATAGAGCCCATTTGTAATTTCAGTAAAATAATTAATGGATGCTGAGGTTTCTTTAAACAATTTCATATAATTTTCGTTCAAATACAAAGAGTAAATTGAGTTAATTAATGGCGATATAGGTGATTGATTATTATATTGCTCAGCAATAGATTTTAGTTGAATACCAATTCTTGAAAACTTTTTGGGCTTAAAATAATATTCATAACCCAGTGCACCACCCCACAAATAATTACTCACACCATAACGCACTCGTCCTGATACGCTATGCGATTTATTGTTTTCGTAGCTCTTTTGAAAAGAAAAATCATAACTTAAGTTAACTCCTTCTACGGTATTGTATTGCATACCACTTGTTATAATTCCTGGGATTCTGATACTAATATTTTTTTTTGTTCGATTAAATGAGTACCCCATAAATAAATCCGCAGTTTTAAATTTGTTGCGTTTGTTATCCACTGAATCTTTATACCTATCGGTACTTTCAACTTTTTCTGTGCTATCTTTTTTTCTGTAATCTTTAGCTTCCTCATAAGTAATTGGAATTGGTCGGTTTTTAGTCCAGTAACTCGAATCTTTTTTATTAGCGCTATCTTGAATAACTAGTGTTTCGTTACTAAAAAAATTTTCTTTAAAATTTGGATTTAAATCGTAATTTTTCACAATGGCGTTGTAATAGCCGCTGCCTCTGATTCCTATAAAACCAAACGTAAAACTAAAATTGTGGTTTACTGGCATCCAAATGCTATCATTTTTTACGGGTGCGTGTAATTGTTTTATTACCAATGTATCTACAAAGTTTATTTTTTGATTTTTTGTAAGCATTAAATCCAAGCCTGTTAAGCGCCAAGCCCCTTCTTGTATATAAATAATTCCATTAAAGCAAGGGTCTGTTTGACGTTTGGCCTTTACTTTAATTTTATGAATAATAGTTCCGCTTTCATTTAACGTACCTAATAAAATATATTTATAATACAAAAATGCATTTCCATTGAGTGGCGATACAAAAGGTCTGTCGCTTATGCCGCGCATGCTTATTAAATTTTCGTTGAAATTAAAATTAATTTGTCCGAGTTGGTTAAAGCTAAACGCTTTATTATTGCCACTTACCCGGCTGCTATACATTATCTCTTTCTTTTTATTTGGTTTCTTATAATAGTAATTACTTTCGCTTTCGCTTAAATATATTACTCCGAGTTGGGTTGTGTCAAACTTTTCGCCTGTTGTAATTTTAAACAATTTTTTTAGTTTTTCTGGTAAGTTGTAAATCCGTTGTAGTCCTTTAATGTAGCTTTGGCAACTATATTCTTCAATCTGGTTATTGTAGAATTTTCTTTTTTTAATTGCTTTTCGTATAATGGGGTAGGCAGGGTCCTCACCAGCGTTAACAACCACTTCCTTCAACGAAACGGCGTCGGATTTTAATTCTACATCTAGTAGTTTATTTTCTGTTATATTGATTTCTATTTCTTTTTTTGTGAACCCCACGTATTGAAAAACAATGGTGTAATTTCCGGCACTAAGAGGTAAGGTGTATCTGCCTTCGTCGTTACTATTTACGCCTTTTGTTGTACCTTTAATGTATATACTCGCAAATGGAAGTGGTTCTTTATCACCTGTAATCTTCCCTTTTAAGTTAACTGTTTGTGCCTTTATAGAAATAACATAGCAATTAATCAAAATAAAAAATAAAATTCGTTTCATTTGCATGGTACGTTTAGAGGCTATCATTAGTTACATTATTTTTTATCAAAATTTAAAAATGCGTAACTTATAATATTTGCGCCCATTTTTAATGCTTTTAATCGTGCCTCTTCACTGTCTTTGTGTATCTCTGGGCTTTCCCAGCCATCTCCTAAATCACATTCAAAATCGTAAAAACAAACCAATCTGCCTTTGTAAATTAGGCCAAACGCTTGCGGAGCTTTGTTATCATGCTCATGTATTTTGGGAAGCCCGTTTGGGAAATCGTATTTTTGATGAAAGATTGGATGGTTATTTGGTAGTTCTACTAAATCCAATTCAGGAAATACTTTTTTAAGTTGTGGTCTAATAAACTTATCCATACCGTAATTATCGCTAATGTGCAAGAAGCCACCTGCCAATAAATATTTTCTTAAATTTTCTGCTTCTTGTAAACTAAAAATTACGTTGCCATGCCCAGTCATGTGAAGCAGAGGGTAATTAAAAATCTCAGCGCTCCCAACATCTACAGTTGCTTGTTCAGTGTTGATGTTTGTTTTTAAATTTTCATTGCAAAATTTTATTAAGTTAGGTAACGATGTTTCTAAATTGGAATACCAATCACCACCACCATTATACTTTAATACAGCCAATTTATATGCAGGTAGGGTATAATTTTTGAAAGATAACAAAAGTATCATCAAACAGAAAAAAGCGACAAATTTTTTTATTACGTTCATACGTTCAACGATTTAACTTTTAAATTTAGTAAAATAAATTGGGTTGTATTGTCAATTGGCATAAGATGTTACTTAAAAGTTTTTTAATTTATGAAGATTTTTTTTGAATACAAATCCATGAAGTTTTTTTCTAGTTTGAAACGAATATAGGTGGAGTAAATTTATGGTGATATTTATAAATATGAATACACTATTTTTTTCTAATTAGTTTAAAAGTAAAGCCAGAACGCACTTCTCCCCATCCATTGCTGCGCTCATAATGCCACCTGCGTAACCCGCGCCTTCGCCACAAGGAAATAAATTCTTTAGTTGCGGATGCCGCAAAGTTTCTTTATCCCTCGGAACCCTTACTGGTGTTGATGTGCGAGACTCGACCCCAACAATTAGCGCTTCGTTGGTTATGTAATTTTTTATTTTGTTACCAAATTGTTTAAAGCCTAATTGTAAAGCGTTAGAAAATTGTTTACCTAAAACATCTTTCATGTTTACCGAAACAACGCCGGGCTGGTAACTACAGACAGGTAATTTTGAACTAACTCTTCCGTTAACAAAATCGTGCAATGCTTGTGCAGGTGCTACTTGTGTGCTGCCTCCATATTGAAATGCCTTTTCTTCTAGTTCTTGTTGCAATTTTAATCCACTTAGCGCACCATACTTTTTGTAAGGCTCAAAATCTCTTAATGTTAAACCTACAACAATACCGCTATTAGCATACGGATTGTTTCGCTTACTTGGACTCCAGCCATTTGTAACAACTTGGTTTTTATCGGTAGCGCAAGGTGCTATAATGCCACCCGGACACATACAAAAAGAATAAACACCATAACCATTTACTTGTTGAACCAAGCTGTAACTAGCTGCTGGTAAGTAATTTCTTGTTTCTGTTAATTCTTCAAACGTGCCGCAATGGTACTGCGCCATATCAATAATGTGTTGCGGATGCTCTACCCTTACACCCAATGCAAAAGGTTTTGCTTCTAACGCAATTTTTTTGGAATCAAAAAGTTCATAAATGTCTCTTGCTGAATGGCCTGTTGCTAAAATTAGATTTTGAATCTGCTGTTCTGTTGTTGTATTTGCATTTAATGTAATAATCGTTTTAATTTTTTCATTGCCAAAAGTAAAATCAATCAATTTGGTGTTAAAATAAATTTCTCCTCCAAAATTTAAAATAGTACTTCTAATAGCTTCAATAACTTGCGGTAATTTATTCGTACCAATATGCGGATGTGCATCCACTAAAATCTCTGCACTTGCACCATGATGCACTAAAACATTCAAAATTTTTTCAACATCGCCACGTTTGCTACTGCGCGTGTATAGTTTCCCATCACTATAAGTTCCGGCACCACCTTCACCAAAACAATAATTACTTTCTGGATTTACAATGTGCTCCTTATTAATGGCAGCCAAATCTCTACGGCGGGCTTTTACATCTTTGCCACGTTCAATAATAATTGGTTTAATACCTAATTCTAAACAGCGGAGTGCCGCAAATAGACCAGCGGGGCCAGCACCAATTATATGACAAGTTTTTTTAGAATCGGAAACGTTTTTATATTCTGGAACAAAACTATATTCTTGAAGTGATTCGTTTACTGCAACATTTATAGTTAAATTAATTTTAATTGTTCTTCGTCGCGCATCTATACTTCTTCTTTTAATTGAAATAAAAACCTCATCGCTTTCTTTTAAACTAAGCTGTTGCTTTGCTTCTTCTTTTAAAAGTTGTTCGTTTAAAGCAGTTGCAGGGCTTGTTTGAAGTTGAATAGTTGTTTGCATAGTTTATGGAAGATGTTTATTCTTCAATGACTCAAAATTAGTTATTTAAAAATAAAAAATCTAATTATCTTTATTGAAAAAAGACGTCATGAAAATAATCTCCTTCTTAGGTTTTTTATTGCTATTTGGTTGTGTTGCTGAACAAAAAAAAGAAATTGAAACGAATAAAGTAACTCGAAAATTAAAATCAACTAATTTTAAAATTAAAAAAGATAGTTTGTTTGAGTCCTACGTTCATTCGTTGGATACTGCAAGCGTTCTTTACTCTGCGCAATCCGATTCTGTTTTTATTAAAACGTACGTTGGGAGTTTTAATAACCGCGATTTTGTAATTTCTATTTTCATAGATAAACTAATTAATGACAGCGTATTTGGACACAGCATTGTTGCCGGTAATTTTCAAACGTTTAAAGGAATAAGAAAAAAAGAAAACGGAATAAACACTGTTGTAGGATTTGAACCCGGAACAGCGCGGGAAGATGGTGTGTTTACCTTTACTTTAACTGATTCGATTATTGAAGGAAACTGGAAGGCTTACAAAAAACTTAAAATAGAAGAATTTTCTTATAGGTTAAAAGCGAAAGAGTTTAATTATAATAGCGAAAATAAATTAAACGAAGATGAATTTTATGTGAACTACAAGAAAGAAAAAACTGTAAAGTATGAATACGAAATAGAAGAAGGCAAAAAAATCGAAGAGGTTCTCTCAATGTACGCAACTACTACCCCTGCATTGTTTAAGTATAACGCTTCTGCTCAAGAACTAAATGAAGAAGATTTGAAGGAACTTAAAAAATCAGATTTAATGATTCTTAGAAATTCTATTTTTGCACGCCATGGTTTTTCTTTTAAGAATGAAAGTTTAAATTATTTTTTTGGTTGGCAAAGTTGGTACATGCCTGTGAGTATAAATGTTACTGGCGAACTTACTGAACTTGAAAAGAAAAACATTGAATTGATTGCCCGATTTGAAAAGTATGCTGAAGAAGCCTACGATTCGTTTGGACGATAATTAAGCAAAAAATGAAAATCCGACTAATAGTCAATGTTGTAACCGCAATTCTTTTCATTTACTTTTTTTACTTGATGTGCATTATTACGTTGAGGTATATTCCAATAAATTACACAGCAAGTTTTTTATCAATAAAGCAAACCGAGATTGAAATAACCTATTACAAAATTGCTTTTTTTACACATGTTTATTCAAGCATTTTTGTTTTATTTTTTGGCGCTTTTCAGTTTTCTAATTATTTACGAAAAAATTTCGTAAAGCTACATCGCTTATTTGGTAAGGCTTACATTTTATTGGTATTAAGTTTTTCATCCACCTCAGGCTTGGTTATTGGCATACATGCAAACGGAGGAAATTTTTCAAAATTAGCTTTCATAATTCTAAGTGTGCTTTGGTTCTACTTTACTTATAAGGCTTATCAGTACGCTAAATTGCGCAACTGGCAACTTCATAAAAATTTTATGTATAGGAGTTATGCGCTTACCTTATCGGCAATTAGCCTACGACTCATAAAATGGATAATTGCCAATTCTACTGAACTTTCACCAATGGACACATACAGAATTGTGGCTTGGGCTGGATGGGTTGTTAATTTAATTATTGCAGAGGGGTTGATTTATTATAATTACAAATTCTATTCTAAAACAAAATCAATGCTATAATATTTGATAGTTTTACCCATTCAATTTTCTTCAATCGATAATAGTGTACAAACTCAAAACGCACTTTTACAAAGTTAAAAATTAAAAAGTCCAATAATTTAATTAGTCCTATAAAGTTGTTTTTGTAGAAAATGATTCTTTGGCAAAAAACGTATCAAGACACTTACACACTATCAAATAGGGGAAATAAACATCAATTGTACCGATGCAACTTTGCAAGATACAAGTGCGATAAACGCAGTTACCCAAGCAAAATTTCTGCAACAGGACATAAGACTAATTAGTAACTGTATATGGTTTTAGATAGTGTATAAATTTGGTATAAGAAAAAGTTGCTAAAAAAACTTTTGACCAATCACTACTTTGCACAAAGCAAGGTCGCTTTTGATATTACACGTAAATTCAACCACACTTAATTGTTAAATTTTAACCTTTCGTTTAAGTGTTTAACAATAAATGTTAAACAAACTTAAAAATAAATTTGCAAAATTATTTTTTGTACTTTTTATTTGTAAAAAATAATTTTCATTCCTTTTAAAACTCAAAATTAATCCCAATGAAAACACCAAAACAAAAAACATCTTTTACCCCCCCCCCAAGCCCTAAAAGCGGCTGTGGTGGCTTGTATTGGCTTATTAAGCATTAATACAATAAACGCACAAAGCCAAAACTGGTGGCGCACTACAGGTAATACTCCTAGTCTTACTGACTATTTTGGGACCAGTAATAATACGGGGTTAGATATTAGAACCAATAACATACAACGTGTGTTTATTGATGCCAACGGCACTATTAAGTTTAACAATTTAGCAGGCACTGGCTCACGCTTTATAGTAACTGATGCCAGCGGCAACATTAGTGCTATTGCTACCGGTAGTTTGGGTAGTTTTTTTAGCAGCAATGGCGTTTGGAACAGCTTGCCATTAAGCGCCACAACGTGGAATGTAAGCGGAAACAATATAAACAACAGCAACACGGGCAACACCACCATTAATACCAACTTTGTTTTTGGCACCAATGGCGCTTTGCAAAACACCGCTTGGGTAGGCACAGGCAACAGGTTGTTACAAACAAATGCCAATGGAAACTTAACACCATTTACTATGGGCACTGCCAACCAAGTATTGTATGGCAATGGCACTTGGGGCAGTTTACCGGCCGCGATCAATAGTTTTTCAACCGCGGGTAATAATGTTATTTTAGCTAACGGTAATAAATTGGGGATTGGGGTTGCTAATCCACAATTTCCATTAGATGTAAACGGCGATGCCCGCATAGGAAATAATTTATATGTAGGCGGCGGTATTGTAATTACCGATTCCATTAAAGCAGATACCATACACATGGGTGCTAGCCGCGTAATAAGCGGTACTACCCGTGTAGATGGCGATTTAGCGACATCTCCCACCCGAACGTTTACTGCGGGCGGCGATATTATTGCGCAAAGTAAATTAACTGTGGCGGGGAATGCTACGTTTAATGGTAACTTAAGAAGTACTTCTTTAAGCGGTGCGGGTTCAAGTATGCTTTCTGTTGATGCTTTTGGAAACATAAGTAGAGGTATACCTTTAATACCTGCTTGGAATTGTGCACCTAATGCTGCATTACCATGGGCTTTAGGAGGAAATAGTATAAGTAGCTTGATAAATTCACTAACACAAGGTAATACTATGGATATTGGCACGTGTGATGATTATGATTTTGTTTTAAAATCTGGTGGTAATCAAAAAATATGGTTAAAGTCTCAAGGCGGTGTTGGTTTTGGCACAGCCAGCCCTCAGGCATACTATCATTTTAGTGGTGGTAATTTAGCTGTTGATGCTAATGTTGGCGTAGGCACAACTTTACCAAATTCAAAATTGGAAGTTGCAGACGCTACTAATGCAGAGGTTTGTGTAAATAGCACATCAAACAATAGTGCAAAAATGGTTGTAAAAAATCCGCTTTATTCTTATGGTTTAAGTATTGATGGTAACGCACAATCTAATTCGCAAGTAAATGGACATATTTATGGGATTCAAAGTCAGCAATATCTTAATGAAGCAATTATGACTTGGGATGGTAATGGTAATATTTTATTTGGAGATAAAAACATAAATACCCAAGTTAATACTGCTTCAAAACTGAATGTAAACGGCGAATTAAATAAAAGAGCTGCTCACTTTGTAAGCAACCACAATAGTCCTTTTGCCTACAACACTTTGTTTAGTGTAAATCATAATAGCGCAAAAGCCATAGCCGTAGAGAACTCTGCGTCAGGTTCAGGACTTGAAACCTTTGTAGTATATGGCAATGGCTATACCGAGATTAAAGTACAATCGCCAAACGCTTTGCCAACGCCTTATGGTGCCACAGCAGGGCGTGCATTTTCAATTAGAGATGTTGCAGGCAATAGAGATTTATTTACGGTAACAAAAGACGGTAAAGCCTATGCACGCGAAGTAGAAATTAACTTAACTACAACTTTTCCTGATTATGTATTTGCAAAAGATTACAAATTAAAACCATTAAGCGAAGTAGAAGCTTTTATTAACACCAACAAGTATTTACCAAACTTCGAAAAAGGCACCTATTACGAAAAAAATGGCATTAACGTAACCGACCTTTTACTAAAACAACAACAAACCATCGAAGAATTAATGCTGTATAACATTGAATTAGAAAAACGTTTGAAGGTCTTGGAAGAAAAGAAGTAGAAGTTAGACTTCAGAATTAAGATTTTAGATGTAGAGAATTATAAATGTAACTACAAATTGAAAAAATAACGGATTTAAATAAATATACAGACACTGGCGGAATGAAAACGAAAAAGCAAAAAACAGTTTTTAAGCAATTTTACCAAGTACATGCACTAATTAGTCCAATGTCGTGTCGAGTAAATTTTGCTTGCCTCTTGCAAAATTGTATCGAGACAATTGAGGTTTATTTTCTTTATTTAAAAGGGCTTCAGTGCCTCGATACGTTTTTGCCATTAACTCATTTCCAAGCAAAAACTACTCGACAAGACAAAGTAAATTACAGGACTAATTATTATTTAAATTTTCAGAAGCCTTGATTTTTTTGCTACTTTTTTGATCAAGCAAAAAACTACGGCGAAAATTAAAACGGATTGAGAAAGATCGAAACGCCTTGTCTTTTGTCTACTTTTTGACTAAGAAAAAGTAGAAATAAAAAACAAAGAAAAAAGTAAGCGGAAAAAATAAAAAATTAAAATAACAATGAAAATAATAATAAATAGGCAGTTAGTAGTTATGGAGAACCGGCCTTTGAAAATTTAATGAGTAGCAGTTGTTGCGCTAAAAGAGTAAGCCAGTGCGAAGACGATTTTGGCTGTTCGCGTAGCGCTTAAATCGTCGGCTTAGCGTAACATACTGATACCTTTAAATTTTCAGAAGCCTTGACTTTTTTGCTACTTTTTTGATCAAGCAAAAAAGTACGGCGAAAATTAAAACGGATTGAGAAAGATCGAAACGCCTTGTCTTTTGTCTACTTTTTGACTAAGAAAAAGTAGAAAAAAAATAAACAATGAAAACAAAAAAAGTAAGCTAAAAAAAAGTAAAACAAAAAATATAAACACATGAAACAATTACTTATAACCTTAATAACTAGTTTAAGTTTGCACGCAAACTTAAACGCACAAACCACTATTGCTTTCACGTACGATGCAGCAGGCAACATGATACAAAGACAGGTGCTAGTAATACCACCAATACCAAACGGTGGCGCACGTTTTGCAAACACACCTAAAGATAGCTCAGAAATTGCACCCCCACTAAATTTTAAAATATACCCTAACCCTGCACAAACCTATGTAAACATTGAGGGCGAATTGCCAAAAGAAGTGAGTGAAGCCAAATGGCAGCTATTAAGCAGCACGGGGCAGGTTTTAAAAACAGGCACTTATAACGGCACACTGCAAAGCGTTAGCGTTCAAGATTTAAAAAGCGGGTTGTATATGCTTGAAATTTTGTACAACAAAAAACAAAGAAGTACTTATAAAATTGTAGTAAGTAATTAAAAAAGCAAATGTTTCCATTTTTAATTATTGACATTGAATATAAAAAAGTAATAAAGTAAAAACATTAAAACACATATTATGTTTAAAAAAATAAATATAATTATAGTAATAAATTTTTTGAGCACGGCCTTTGCAAGTGCACAAAACCCAACAAACTTAACACTAAACAGTGTGCCTACCAATGCAGCCATTGATAGCTACACACGCGCCACTACCAGCATTAAATTACAACCAGGTTTTAAATATGGGCCAGCCACTACCAATGCCACCAATTTATTGAATTTGAGTATTGGCACTTATCCAACCAACGTTAGTTCTAGTGTGTATAACGACACATTGCCATCAAACAATACAATCTCGTTTAATTCAAATCTAATATACGGTTGCACCGAAGGGATTGGAAATGTCTCCCCTAACGGTTCTTTTGTATATCAATTCCCTATTACAATAGCTCCCGGGTTTGGGCCTGTTCAACCTAATTTAAGTATTGCTTACAGTAGTTTTGGTGGTAACGGCAATATGGGTTTAGGTTTTTCGTTAACTGGTATTTCAGGAATTGGCCGCACAAACAAAACATTTTATTATGATGGCACTAACCAAGCTATTGGATTAAATAGTAATGATGTGTTTGCACTAGATGGTGAACGACTTTTGCAAAAAACAGGCGCATACGGTGCGGCAAATAGTACATATAAAACTGAAGTAGAAAGCTATAACAAAATAGTTTCTTTAGGTAATACAGGAAGCGGGCCTACAAGTTTTATTGTTTACACCACTGATGGTAAAGTACTTGAATACGGCAATACAAGCGACTCTCGTTTAAATTCAGCAAACACCAACATTACTTTAACTTGGTTTATTAATAAAATAACCGATGAGTTTGGTAATTATATGACATTTACATATAACAATAATAACGGAGAAGTAAATATTGATAGAATAGATTACACTGGCAACACAGTGCAAGGTTTAGCACCTTATAATGAAGTAAAATTTGAATATGTAAACCGTGCTGATGTAAGTAAAAATTATTTTGGTGATGGGTTATTTAATCAAACTCAATTATTAAAAAACATTATTTGTACGAACGATAACAATAATTTAGTACGTAAATATGTGATTGATTATAAATATGCTAATGTAAGTTTGATTGATAAAATAACTGAGCTAGATGCTAGCGGCAACACTTTGAATCCAACCTATATTAATTGGAATAAATTAAATAAAATTACTAACCCACCAAATGGTATAGTACTTAGTAATAATGCCACTATTGCAGATCCTGCACAAGTTAAAAATTATTTATCTGGGCTTTCTGGACCAACACAAATAACGAATTCAACTTTTGAAGGTGATATTTTAACAAGTTTAGCGGCAGATTTAAATGGAGATGGCAAAAAGGACATTGTAACAATTAAAAATAAACAAAGCACTGCAAGTACTGCTCCTCAATTTCTTCCAACTACTTTTGAAGTATTCCTTAATACTAATTCATCCACTATAAATTCAAGAAATGACTTTCAAAAGGTAACCAATACAGCCTTATTCAACACACAAATAATTTCACCAAGTAAGATTTCAATAATTAGCACCGAAGTTTATGATGAAGACGACGACGATATTGAGGAGGTTTTTATTACAATAAATAATGGAAGTGGGCATACGATTTATAAAATTAAATCCAATGGCACAAATTATACATTTAGCACAGATGCCAATATTATAAACTCACCAACGTATTTTCAAACTTGGTATTCAAACAGTTTATTTCATTCAGGCTTTCATACTGTGCTTAACTCATCAAATTCAAGTTATTTAAACACAATGGCAGATGTTGATGGTGATAAATTACTTGATAGAATAATTATTGACCAGTATAATGTTAACATTATAAGGTCTAATAATACAAATTATATTTATCCAATATCTGATGTTATAAAGCCTAAATTAGGAGATTTCAATGGTGATGGAGTAGCTGATATTTATCTTTTAAAATGTCAAGGGATTTCTGGGCCATTTAATCTGCCTAGTTATAGTTTTACTAACTTTTCAGTTGATGTTTTAACTTTCAATAATGTTACTAATAATTTTGCTTTAAGTTCCAAAGTAATTAGTCCCAACGTAGCAATGTTTAGCTCTTCCGCCTCTTTTAATTCATTCTTTGCTCAATTTTTAGAAATTGCTTCGAGTAATATTGATTTTGTTGATTACAATAGCGATGGTAAAACAGATATTTTGTATCACCAATACGCTTCGCCTTATATCAATACAAGTAATCCTGGCTCAGCCAATTTAAAAGTATCTTATGCAACAGGCACAGCGTTCACAACCGAACAGCAATTGGCAAATATGCCAACGAACATTGGAGGTAAAGATGCGGGCTTTTTTGGTGGCGATTTTAATAATGATGGTAATGTAGATTGGATAGCGACTACTTATGATGGCTCAAGTTTTACGACTAATTACCATGTGTTTGAATCAGACGGCACAAACTTAAAAACTACTCCATTTACATATAGCAAATCCTCTCAATTTGCAAGTGCTATGGCTGATTTTGACGGCGATGGAACCTTAGATTATTTGAGCCAAAATGCTTTAAACACAGCCCCAACAATTGAGTACAGTGTGTTTAATAAAAACAATAGTCAACATGTAACAAAGATTTATAACATTAAAAACGAATATAAAATAGAGTACGCTATGTTAACTAACAATAAAGCAGGTACTAACCAACCCATTTATCGTAAGGTAACATCTACTCATCCTTCAGTTTTTAAACAAGTTAAAATACCTAGTTATGTTGTTACAAACACCTATTTAAACGACCGTGAAAAAAAATACTTTTACGAAAATTCATTATTTCATCGCCAAGTAAATGGTTATGTTGGGTTTGAAAAAACTTATATTTTTGATGTTACTACAAATTTTGCTTCGGCAAGCAGTTACACATATGACGCTACTGCTGATTATTTAAAAAATAGCAAAACCGAAACGGCTTTATCATCGTTTGTTGCTAATTCCTTTCTTAATTTTTCAACTACTAATTTAGTATCAAAACAACAAAGCGCATTTAATTATGTAATAACAGGTAATACACGTTACTTACAAGGGTCTATAACAACGAGTAAAGATTATTTAAAAAGCACTAACAATATAAGCGAAATGTATTACGACAATACTAAAGACGGTAACCTATCCTTAAGTGATAATTATGCTACTGCTTGGCTAAGCGGAACTAAACGCCTAGGTGTTGAAGTAAGTAATGCCTTCCAGGCTTTTACAAATCCTTTAACCGGACATACATATTACAAACCATCTTTAAGCTCTGTAAAAAAATATAGTACAAATAATTACGGCGGCTCTTCGTTTAGTATTTTTAATACAACTATGGCTTACGATGCTTTAGGACATTTAATAACAAAGGTTGATAATGCAAATATTAGCAACGCTGCAATTACGAGTGCTTATAGTAATTTTAATAATTTTGGTACGCCTAGCAACATTAGTTTATCAGCGCCAGATTTACCTACCCCACGCACTTCGCAATTAAATTACGATGCCACTGGTCGCTTTGTTATCAAGCTTACCAACGCTAATAGTAATTTTGAAGAATTTACTTATGAAACCAAATACGGAAATAAAACAACATCAAAAGATATAACAGGCTTGCTTACTAAATATACTTATGATGGTTTAGGGCGTTTGGTAAAAACCGAACTGCCCAATAATGCCGTAAACACAACAGCTTATAGCTGGTACGTATACAACCCTATTGCTAACCCAAGCCAAACAAAATATGGTTTACTAGTTAATTCCCTTACAGAAGGTGCGCCAAGCATACAAAACAAATATGACTTTGAAGGCAATATATTAGAAAGTACAACTCAAGTATTTGGTGGTGCTAATAGAATTAACCAATACAGTTACAATGTAAATAACCAATTAATAAACCAAAAAGAGTTGGCTACTATAAACCCTTTAACTGGCGATATTGAGGCAAGTTACGTTTACGATGCTTACTTGCGCCAGATTAGTATTACTAAAAAAATTGCAGGCAACCAAAGTAATAAAATAGATTATTTATATAATAACCTTAGTACTGATGCAACATACAACAAAGGCTATACCGAAGAGAAAACAAAAAACAGCAACGGTGGCCAATTTGTGTTTATGCGTCGTGAAAATACCGAGGCTGGCCAGCCTGACGTTATAAAAAATTACACTAGTTTAAGTCCAAGTGCACAACAAATTAGCACCTATAAACTAAACGAGTTTAACTTACCTTATCAAATAAGCAACACGTTTAATGGTGGTGCACCAGTAAATACCAATTTTACTTACGATGTTTTAGGCCGTAAAAATTTTATGAGCGATGTAAGCTCAGGTGTTAGCACATACCAATACAATAGTATAGGCGAGTTATTAAGCGAAACTACTCCTAATGGCTCTTATAATTTTACTTACGATAATTTAGGACGCATACTTACAAAAATTAGTGGTAATAACACTTATAACTATCAATATATAACAAGCGGTAATGGCAAACAATTACCCTTTAAAATTATTGGCCCTAACGAAACGGTGGAATTTGCTTACGATGACCTAAACCGAAACATACAAAAAAAGCAAACACTTAATGCAAATAATAAAGTTTTTATTGCTAACTTTACTTATAACAAATATGGGCAAATGGTAAACTATACCTATCCTAACGGTTTTGTAACAACTAAAGAATACGATGCTTTGGGCAACCTTATTAAAATAAAAAATAGTAATACCATTATTTGGCAGTTAAATAGCTTGCACACGCCAGGTTTAATAAACAATTATAGTACAGGCAACGGTTTGTTTGGTAACAGTTTAGGTTACGATACACAACAAAACTTAGCAACCAAAAACTTTGGCAGCTTACAAAGCCAAAGCTATTTTATTGCGCCCGAAAATGGCGATGTGCTACAACGCACCAATAGCAACTTATTAACCAATGTTAATAATAACGAAAACTTTGTATTTGACGATTTTAACCGCCTAACAACTATTAAGTATTTGGATAATAGCAACACCTTGCAAACCAAAGCCAACGTAACGTATAATGCTAATGGTAACATTGCAGCTAAAAGCGATGCTGGCGATTATGTGTATGGTAATAACGCCAAACCCTACCTATTAACCAATATAAACAACCAAGTGGGTAATATTAGTTTAAATACCCTTAATGCCACCTATAACGATTTTAAAAAAGTAAGCCAACTAACCGAGGCTAGCAGCAACAAACAATTTAATTTTGTGTATGGTAACGATGAGGAGCGTATAAAAATGGATTATAGCATTAGTGGCATAAACCAATACACACGCTACTATACTGATAATTACGACAGACAAGAAAACGCTAATAATACTTACAAAGAATGGGCCTATATAAGCAGCCCCACAGGTTTAGCTGCCATTTATTATAATAATAATGGTGCAGGGCAATTACTTTATGTGCAAACCGACCATTTGGGTAGCCCAGTAATAATAACCAATGCCGCAGGTAATGTGTTAGAAGAGTATAGCTTTGATGCTTGGGGCCGACGCCGCAACCCTGCCGATTGGAACGATTATAGCACAGGTATAAGCAATACCTATATGATACGCGGCTACACTGGCCACGAAAATTTAGATGAAGTTGGTATAATAAACATGAATGGCCGTATTTACGACCCAGTGTTAGGGCGCTTTTTACAGCCTGATAAATTTGTGCAAGCCCCACAATACCTGCAAAACTATAACCGATACAGTTATGTAATGAACAATCCATTAAAATATAAAGACCCGAGCGGAAATATTATTGGAATTGTGTTAGGTTTATTACGTGGTGTAGGTAATGCAATAGGTAGTGGTGGCTTAGAATTTTGGAATGCTGGTAAAGGAAGTTATGTTGGAAGTGCGTGGAGCAAAGCAGACCCCTTTTTGAGAGGAACCGCGGGCAATAATGCTGGTAGAATTTGGTGGGGATTATATCAATACGGTTATCAAAATAAAGGGGGGGGTAGAGGTTTTTGGGAAATAGCGTCAAGATTTACTTGGCAGTTACCACAAACACTTTTAGGAGGTGCTTATATGAATGCTGCTAATATCTTTGGCAATGTTGACAATGTAGAATACTATCATGGAGCCACAGTTGTCTCAGGAGCAGCTGTATCTGGTGGTGGAATTTCTTTAGGTAGCTTTATTGGAGTACCAAACATAGGTGGAGATGGATATCAACTTGAGGTAGGTTGGGGTGGCCATACTATTTTACATGAATTTGGTCATTACCAACAAAGTAAAGAAATGGGCTGGCTCTATTTATTCAAAGTAGGAGCAACAAGTCTATTTGGTGATGCTGATTGGACAGAAACTGATGCAAATTTTCGCTCAGCTAAATACTTTGAAAAGCAAACTAAAGGCGAATTTAATTGGAGTAGAGATATAACAGATAGAGCTAAAAAAGAATATGCACGTTCATATTCTAACCCAAAATTTAACAGATATTTTGAACAAGCACGAAGTAAAACTGACCCAACATTATTTGAATATTCGATAATGCATGGTGTATTAGGTATTTTAGTTTGGAATGCAGTACGACCTAGATAAAATTTAACTTATATGAATATTAACATTAATAAAAAAATTATTTCAATTTTCATTCTAATTACTATTGCCAGTTGTGATTCAGGTCATCAAATCACTGATACCATTATCAATAACTCTAATAAAAGAATAAAAATTACCTCAAATGCTTTTGGAACAGATAAAACTGAAATAATTATTGAACCAAATAGTAAATTTGTCAACACGAATTCAAGAATTGGTGGATTTAAATCAATAAACAATACTGAATTTTGCCCCTGTGTAAGTGAAGTTACAGTTTCGATAACTACTATTGATACAAATTTTAAAATAATTAAAGACTTTAAAAATTCAAATAATTGGGAACGAACTAAGAAAAGAAAATTTTATAATAGAGGATTCTTTACTTGTAAGTTTACAATAGAACAAAATGATATTGTTCCTAAATAAAATAGATAAATTCAAATGAAACAAATAATTTTTATATCAAGTTGCATAATTCTTACTACATTAACTTCATGCCGTAAAACCTGCCGTGTTTGCGAGTGCGAGAGAGGTGGGCAAAAATTTACCGAAAAAAATTGTGCTGTTGGAAGTGCCGGTAAAAAAAATTTAGATACTTGGGAAAAGTATTTAAAAGAAGAAAAAAAGTACGATGTTGTTATTTGTAAAGATGAACGCTAGATATATTTTTTAACCATTAAACAGATGAATATCGTGCAGGAATCGCTTATTTTGCAATTGGGCCATTTAGATATGGAAGCGATAGTGAAACGACCAGAGATTTTATACAGAATAGAATAATTCATGATAGACTTGGAATGTCGCGATTTGAATATATAGATAGACCAACTAGAAAATACAGACAATTTACAATTAGCGGAGGTAATTTATGGTAAAGTTTATAAAATCATTACTATTTTTAATAGTCATTTCTACAACACTTTTATCTTGCAGTAGGAAGTACGAACTTGTTTTTGAAAACAAAACAAAACATCAATTAAAGGTTAAAGTAAAGGATAAGGTAATATCTATAACTCCGTTTTCGACAACTGAAAAAACTGAAGTAAAGCATAGGAAAAGCGTGTTTTTTTCTGAAGCAGGCATATTTATATTTGTTTCGTCATATATAGATAGCTCAAATAATGAACAGGAATACAATGGCGCAGGTTTAGGGTTATTTGATAGTGATTTAAAAAAGAAAACTATTAAAATTACCATTGAAGGAGACAGCAGTAAATTCAATATTACGTCTGATTTGTAAATTTCTTCTTAGCATAGTTTAATTAAATTAAATTTTTACTAAGTAATTTTTATAAACATGAATGAATAAAAAATATCGTGCAGGAATCGCTTATTTTGCTATCGGACCTTTCAGATATGGAAGTGATAGTGAAAGAACTAGAGACCTAATACAGAATAGGATAATACATGATAACATTGGTAGTCCGAGGTTTGAATACATTGATAGACCAACAAAAAAATATAGACAATTTACAATAAGCGGAGGTAATTTATGGTAAGGATAATTTTTATAACAATTTTTTTAATTTTAGTATGTTGCGGTTGTGAAAAAAGGTATAAGGTAGTTGTAGTAAATGAAACTCAATACAATCTAGTCGTTAGATTAGGGAATGGTGAAATAACATTAGCCCCCTTCGAAATATCTAATACAAATTCTGTTGAACACAGAAAAAGCTTTTTTTTTGCTGAAGGTGCTATTATTGTAGGTGTTGATAATTATACAAACAACGCGGGTGTAAAGTACGACAACACTGGCGTTACAGCAATCCCTGATGGCATGCTCAAAAAAAGAAAAACAGTAACTGTTACTATTTCAGAAAACCCGCCAAACTATGAGTTTAAGTTCGATTGTAAAATAAAATAACCTTATGCAATATTTAAAAATAACCCAGAGTAATACGGTCAAGTTTATTATACTTTTAATGTTTATATTAACTATTATTTTAAGCTGTAAAAAAAATAAACTAAGGTCAACAGAGTACTTAATTAAAAATAACACATTAGCTGTTTTAATTATTAATAGTTGCTCTGTTAACAGAAGTTCAACTGGTACAAAAGAAACTTGCTTAACAGATAACATAAACGCAAACGATTTATTTAGCTTAAGAAAAACACACTTCAAAGACGGCGTAACAATAAGCGATGCGTTTTCAAAACTTGAAATAAAAAGTAATACCATCTCAAATAAAAAGGATGTATTAGACAATAATCTATGGGTTAAAGAAGTGAATGGAAATAACATAAAATATACACTAACCGTTGACTCTTTATTTTTTAAATAGTTATATCCTAATATGTAAAGATCTGAGTCACACATTTTTAGCAAAAAGCGCCGAAACTGTTCGAAATTTCGAACATCAGAAAATAAAAGTGGTTTGTTTATTTTGAGATTAAGATACTTTTTTGTATTTTTATTTTGTAAAAATTAAACACAACGTTCTTTCGAAAGTGATGATTTTGTTGATGTTTGAGAGGTATTAGTTTTGATATGCTCGGGTTGAATAACCGTCGCAAACAGTTGCGGAACGGCGGCGTTGGAGGCTTGGCGATTCGTTCGCAATCTTGGAGGCTTGGCAGGTTCGTTCGCAACCTCCCCATTTATGCAATCGGCGCAGGTACTTTATGTGGATGGCGTGCGCATAGAACAATGGCAGGGTGGCTACGGTTTTTGGGCAGGGAGTGGCTTAGCAAGAGGTGGCGCACTTGGCCGAGCAACTACCTTTGGCTCTACAGGTGTTTATGGAAATAGAAATGTTGATTTTAGTGTTAATCCTTCCGATTTTATTTCTGCACTGGCATCTATTAGAACAAGCAATCCTGTAGAGTTACAAAGTACAACGGCTGACGTAATTCTAAGTTCAGATCATGTCTCCGGTGGAGATGTGGCTGTTGGATTTCATTTGGAGGACGGGTATGGCAAAGGTTCTACGTCTGAATCTGGAACAACCTTTGAATTTAATGTTTGGGGTCCAGACGGCGCTTTAAGCACATTAATGGCTAATAGTATTTATGGGGGCAATATCTCAATAGGTAAAATACGTTCTATGTATTTACTTCCACCTGATGCGCCTGATGGAGTAACTAAATATATTATTAAAATTACTGAAAATAATAAAATAAAATTCAGCAACGAGTATTCTGTAAAAGAAGGAAAAAATGGTTATGATAATTTTCGGAAGCAACCATTAATTTTTGATTATGGATCTGATGCCAAGATATTTATAACCGTAAAATTTGCTAAATTTAATGGTGTTAATGGCCAAAATTATGATGCTTGTTGGAATGTTGGATTTACATATCATGTTTACAGAAGATGAGAAAATTACTGCTAATAAAACTAATAATTATAAGCCATTTTAAATTGGGTAGTCAAAACATTATCCTTAACTCATCGTTTAGTAATGTTGACACTAGTTTCAACGCAAGAGAATATATCCAGTATTTGCCAAAAAAATCTTATGTGAAAAACTGGTCTTACCCAAGTTACATTTTTAGAAGTTATACAAAAGATGATTATCACAAAAATTGTAAGAATAAACTTTCACCATCTGGTTTAACTTATGTAACAGCGCGTGTTAAACGTGGTGTTAATTGGGATTGCAATGAGCCTAGTGATAGTAAATATTTTGATCAAGAATACACTGATAATTTAGGCTGTATGGAAATTTGTATTTCCAAAGATACCTATTCAAGAGACGTATGTCTACAACAAAAATTAAAATTTAAACTAGATAGTGGGCGATACTTTCTTAAATTTAAGTATAAAATAGATGGTATTTCAACAATGAGTAATGGCGATAATTATCCCTATTTAGATTTTTGTTTTTCAGAAGGTAATTTAAGCAATTACTATTTAAAAAAATACGATGTGCCAAATAAAATGGTTCAGTTTAGGTTTACAGATACTGGCATATATAAGACATATAATTTACCGTGGGCTAATGTGTGCAAAGTAATTAAACTAAGTGGTAAAGAAAAGTATTTAAGCATAGGTTCTTTAGTAAAAAATTATACAAATAGAATTGGTATAATTAATTTTTTAATTGATGATATAGAGTTGATTAAAATAAATAAAGATAATGATACTTGTAAATGTGATTTTATAAAAAGTAATATTAATTACCAAAATTTAAGCAGGCGTAATTTTAAAACAGGAATTACCTATATGGTAGATACAATTTATAATGTAGATACCTGTGTAGGAAGGCACGCACAAATTATTAACCTACAAGAAAAAAAATTATTGGAACAAATTATTATTTATTTACACGAAAACCCAAAATTAAAGATTAATTTAACTTATCCAAGTTCAAATGTTAATTTAGCTAATGGTGATCAGTTACATTATTTTTTTCTTCAGTCTTATGGGATTAAAATAGATAGAATTTTAATTACATTTAGTAATGAAGCTAAGTATAAGTCTATTGAATGTTTTGAATGCCGTTCAACTCCAAGATATAAATATTTTGGTTTTAAATTTTTTGATGATTAATTGATAATGTAAAATCGCAGTAATTATAAAGTTGAAAATAAAAGACCGGATATGGAAAAGGAAAGTTGTGGTATGCTCGGGTTTACAAAACCGTCGCGAACAGTTGCGGAACGGCTGCGTTTTGGAAGCTTGGCGATTCGTTCGCAACCTAAACGGAACTATACAAATAAATGTTAACCGTTCCCTTAAATATACCACAGGATCATTCGAATGGTTTGATGCTTGCTGGAATGTTGGTATTCATTACACAATTAATCCTGAATAATTTGAAATCACCGAGTAAAATATTACTTATTGGTCATTTTTTTTTGGTTGGACTTTCTAGTTTAATTTCACAGAACCTTATTGAGAATAGTTCATTTTCAGAATGGGTAAACCCTCACGATACTAGTAAGTACAAATATTTTAATTTTGGTAAATTATCAGATATCACAAATTGGTATATACCTAAATACATAACACAAAAAGTAGCAAAAGATAATATTGAAAATTATTATCATTGTTTGAATTATTTTTCCAGTAAAGAACTTAGTTTATATCACAAAAAATATTTTAATGAAAAGTTTTATTTATCCGAACTAATTCATAAAAATAATGCAGGCTTTGCATCATTGAGTCATTTTAGCAGCAAATCACCAGCAATTTTGCAACAAAAATTTACTAAACCAATAAAGGCTGGAAATTATTTACTAACTTTTAAGATAAAGTTTGAATCACTAAATGACAATAAGCGATTAATTAATGTGTGTATTAGCCCTAACGATTTAAAAAACTATTTTTTCGGCAGAAAATTTGTAATACCTACGAGTAAAATTAATTTTAGGGCTTTACCACAGTATAATTACTTAGATTATAATACGCCTTGGTTAATTATAAAAACCAAATTATATTTAAACGGAAACGAGAAGTACATAACCATTTTTACAAGCGATTATGAGGGAATGAAGCACCGCTCTTACCAATACTTTATTGATGATATTGAATTGGTTAAAGTTGAAAACGATTCAATCACAGAAACTGAATTTGAGTTTGAAAAAGAAAATATAATTGTTCCAAAAGTTGAATTTCAATTAGACACCCTGACCTTAAATGATTCTTTACTTAACTGGGAAGAAAATGAACAATCGAAAAGTTTAATAGTTGGTTATGCTCCATTACTTTTAAAAACAAAGATAAAGCTTCTACAATTAATAAACTTTTTAAAACGGAATAATGAATTAAAAGTAGAAGTCATATTTTATGATTCTGATAAAACATTACCATTAAGATTTGATTTTTACACAATTAAAAACTTTTTATGTTTTAATGGAATAGCGGAGGATAGAATACTTTACAAAAAGTATTTTGTGCAGGACAATTTACCAACAAACGGCTTTTTTGGAAATAAATTTAATTATTTTGGTTTACGAATTATATCGAAATAAAATAAATTTGATTTTTTTGGAATGTATTAATGCCTTAAAAGATTTAATAATACTAAAATTGAAAATAAAAGATGGGATATGGAAAAGAAAAGTTGTTGTATGCTCGGGTTTACAAAACCGTCGCGAACAGTTGCAGAACGGCGGCGTTTTGGAAGCTTGGCAGGTTCGTTCGCAACCGTAGGCTACGGTTTAATTACTGGCGATTGGGGTGCTAGGGCCTTAGTTAGCGGTTTGGCAGTTGCAACTCTAGCAGAAGTAAGTTATTTAACCTTAGGCGGTGGCTTAGCTGTTGCAGGAACACTTGGGGCGCAAGCAGGTGCTGGTGCTTCATTTGCTGCACCTTTTGCGGTTAGTTATGGTACAAGCCTTTATACAAATAGTAATCAAATTAGATCAGCAAGTGCAAATGAAAGCTGGAATGGTGTTGGGTTAACAATAGGTTACGGAGCTGTTGCAGCTTTGGGAACTGGTTTGGCAAACAATACAGCAATTTCTAACAGTTTAGGTAAAGGTGTTAATGCTAGTCGCATTTGGAGTAATGGATCATCTGCTGGGTTAAATACTTTATTGGAAAAAGGATATGATGTGGATTCGCAAAGTTGGAATTTAAGTGGACAAGATTTGGCATATGCAGGTGCAGAGTTTGGAACAGCATTTGCAAGTTCTTATATTTCTGAAAAATCTATAGGATATTTTGATAAAAATGTCTCCAATACATTTAAAGGAACAAGAAAATACAATTATTCTAAGGGCTTTATAAAGGCATATTCGCAAGATATTTCTGCTGATTTAATCTCTTTAGCTTGGAACAAAAATAATTCATGGAGTAACTCAGCTAATAGAGATGTATTATTTTCAAATCTTCGTTCTACGACAATACTCAAAGGTGTCGGGTTTGGGGTGATGTATGACTATGGTCAGAGTAGCGATGTTTTTGGTTTACTAAAATTGTTAAAAATTAAAAAATGATTAGAAAAAGTATAATTTGTTTTATTTTTTTAATTTTTACTCAATGTAAAACAATTGAATTAGAAATAGATAAATTCGATTTGTATTCAAAGCTAAGGGTTCGGAATAATCCAGTTGATTGTAGAAAAACATTACCGCTTTTTGGTGGTGGTAGAGAAATTTATTGTTTTAATGATTTAAAATATATTTTAATTAAAATTGATGGTAAATTAAATTTTGACACATGCTCTTATTATGGTTCTTATTTAAATATTTATACTTTTGATAAAAAAAAATTAACTTTTAACGCACAGTGTTCGTATATAAATAATGATTCAATAAAAGAATTTGAAAAAAATATTCCGCAACATTTTAATCCAATTAACATTAATAATATCAAAGAAATAAAGATTAGAATATCAAAAAGTGAGTACTTAAAAAGAAAGGAGTTAGTAAATAAAATTAATAATTCTTAAAAATAGAATTACAAATGAAAAGAGAGCACACCAAAAGTGTAGCTTCAGCTACTTTAGGTTCATCGTTATATTCAAATCAAGACCAAATAAGAGCCGCTAGCGAAAATAAAAGCTGGAATGGTGTGTTGTTAACCACTGGATATGGCGCTGTAGCTGCTTTAGGGGCTGGTTTAGGAGCAAATAGTGCTGTGGGTAATAGTTTAGGCAAAGGCATTGATGGCGGAGTAGTTTGGAGTTCGGCTAGCAATAGCGGTTTAAATGCGCCGCACATTTTTAGCAAAAAGCGCCGAAACTGTTCGAAATTTCGAAAAACAGAAAAAAGTGATAAAAGGAATTTGATTAAATTTAAAATATAAATTAGATAAAGTTGATTGTTAAAGTTTGTATTTAAATTGTATTTGAAATTGTTTGTATGCTCAGGGTTACAAACCCAATTCGCGAACAGTTGAGTAACGGCGGGGTGGGAGGCTTAAGCAGAAATAAGTTGCAATTTGTATATTGTTTAAAAACACTACTCTAAATCCGGCTGAGGCAGGGAATAGTTAAAAAAAATCAACAAAAAAAGCGACCGAAGTCGCTTTAAATTATTTTCCTTTTCCTTTTTCTTCTTCAGCCCCGGTTGATTCTGCGGCAAGTACTTCTAAATCTCTATCAAAAAAGTATAATCCCCCTTTATCATCGCCAATTAATTTTAGTTTATCAACTATTTGGCGTGCCAGTGCCTCTTCTTCTATCTGCTCGCTAACATACCATTGTAGAAAATTATGGGTTGTATAGTCTTTTTCTTTTAGTGTGGTATCTACTAAATTATTTATTTCATCAGTTACTTTAATTTCGTGTTTTAAAATTTCTTCAAATACTACTTTTACAGATTTGAATGTGGTTGGTGGTTGTTTTAAAGGTGGTACAACGCCGTGGCCCCCACGTTCGTTTACAAACTTAATTAATTTAAGCATGTGCATACGCTCTTCGTCTGCGTGTGTGTATAAAAAGGCAGACACACCGTTTAAGCCTTGGGTTTCGGCCCAACTAGCCATTGCTAAATAATATTGTGATGAGGAGCCTTCTAACTCAATTTGTTTGTTTAAGGCTTTGCTTACATTTGCTGATAACATGGTTTAAGTTTTTGGTTATGTAAATATACTAAGGTTTATTTTAAATTAAATACAAATAACTATAAATGTCTATTTAATTTTATTCTTCAAAAGTTACTATTGCCCCATAAGCAATGTTGCAGTAGCCACACTCGCCATATTAAACCAACCAACCGCTTTGGTAGCATCTTTTGGCGATTCTATATTTGTTCTTACATTTTCAGGTGTTGTTGCAAAAAGTCCACCATTGTTAATTTGTAATTGAGCTTGTAAAAAGAAATTATACGTTTCTTTAGAAATTGAATGAATTTCGGCTCTACATTTATCTCCTTTTTGGTAGCGTTCAAATCCTAAAAATGTCGAAGGTGGTGTAAAGTAAATTAGAGGTGCTTCAGAATCATATACCTCGCCTCCTGTTCCATCAATACAAAGGTTTATATCATCCGATTTTGAGAACAATGTATCGTTTCTGTAAGTTTTGATTCTGTAATAATCTGGCACATTATCAGCAATATCTAAGGCAAATAACAGCGTGGTGTAATACGCTGGCGAAGGAGACCCTGGACCGCTGGTTGTAGCCTCAATTAAGGTATCTTGTATGCCTAACGGGATTGGTGGTTGAATTGGGAAATTAGGGTCAACGTAAGTTATAGCAGCTCTTTTTTGGGTAGACAAAGCAGTATATTTTAAACCATTTACTGTTACAGTTAATTCGTATCTGTGGTTAGGTTTGGCAATGGTATCAGTAACACCAATTGGATAAACATAATTACCATTACTTGTGTAACTGAATGTGTATACTACATTTTTGGTTAAATCTTTAAGTACAACCTGAGCATTGGCAATGCCTTCAGCAGGTTTATTCTCAAAATACTGACTATTGTTTAAAACACGTATTACTTGTGGTTTTCGTGTGTCATCTACAAAGGCATCAATTACAATGAGTTTGCTACCTTGATCTAATTTAACTTGAACTACATCTTCACAGCTCGTGAAAAATAGAATTGTAGTTAGGCTTACTAAAAAATTAATTACTTTTTTACTCATGGCTTAAAATTTAAAATTGTAAGTAACTGATGGAACTATGGACGCAATTATTGAGAAACGAACCGCCTCTGTGGCATTTGGATTATCTTTATTTGTTCTAAAGTAAATACTGTAAGCGTTGCGGCGGTTGTATACATTGTAAACGCTGAATACTAAATTTTGTTTGTAACGTCTTCTGTCATTTTTCGGAAACTCAAACGTTGCGCCCAAATCCATACGATGAAATGGTGTTATACGGTAATTATTTCTTTCTCCAGTTGTGTTGTACGGAATGTTTAATCCTTGTATCTCTAATCTACTATTAGGAAAAGTAGATGGTGTACCTGATAAGAAAACAAAGTTACCAGATAAGCTCCAGTTTTTAGTTAAATCATAATTGGCTACTACGTTTAAACAATGTGTTCTATCGTATCTGCTTACAAACCATTTTTCGTTGCTAATTCCGCGCACACGTCTGTCCGTTCTGCTCAATGTATAACTTACCCAGCCGTTAAATTTACCTTTGGTTTTCTTAATAAAAAATTCGGCGCCATAAGCTTTTCCTAAACCTTGTACCAATTGATTTTCTACTGTAGCGTTAATAAATAAACTTGCATTATCAATGTAATCTAATTGATTTTGTAAATATTTATAATAAACTTCAACCGAAGTTTCGTAGGTATTTTGTTTAAAATTTCTAAAGTAACCCACACTGCCTTGGTCGGCTATTAAAGGTTTTAAGTTGTTTGTAGCCATTGTGTATACATCTAACGGCGAACTAGCTGCCGTATTGCTAATTAACTGTAAGTATTGAGCCATTCGGTTATAACTCGCTTTAATAGATGAGAATTGATCAATCGTATAATTTACCGCAAAACGTGGTTCAGGCACCATATAGGTTTTTATAATATCGCCTTGATTGTATTTTATTGAATCTTTAATAGGCAATTCAGTATTTGGGAAAGCCTCGCCAAATGTGTAAGCTGTGCCTTTTCCAATATAGCTAAACGCACTCATTCTAAAGCCATAATCTAAAGTTAAACGCGGTAATACTTTGTGTTCATTTGAAACGTAAGCACTGTATTCAATACCATATTTTTTTGGCGATAAGAATTTAACTTCGGCTCCTTCTTGAAATTTACCAGTAGCATCATACGGCAAAAAATCATAGAACAAACCTTGAACACCAAACCTTACAGTGTTTTTACTATTGGCGTAATATGTAAAATCTTGTTTTAAACTGTAGTTAATAATGTTGCTTCTCCATTTGAAGCTTTGGTTGTTTCCTGGCGTTTTAAATTCCAGGTAATAATCGTAGTTACTATAAAAACCTGTTAGGTTCATAAATAACTTATTGTTAAAAATTCTGTTCCACCTAACTGTTGCTGTGCTATTTCCCCAATTAAATTTGAATACTTGTACCCCAAAATTATCTCTACCAAAGTAACCGCTGGCAAACACAGTATTTTTATCATTTATGCGCCAATTAACTTTTGCGGTTAAATCGTAAAAATTAAAAATTAACCCACTTAACGGACTCGTAGATTTTACAAAAGGTTTAATTAAAGCATCAATATAACTTCTTCTTCCTGCAATAATAAAACTTGCTTTATCTTTTTTAATTGGTCCTTCAATACTTAAACGACTAAAAATTGTACCTACACCGCCGTTAACCGCTAATTTTTTACTGTTACCTTCTTTCATCCTAATATCTAAAATGGAAGAAACGCGGCCACCATAATTAGCAGGGATTCCACCTTTAATTAACTTTACATCCTTCACTGCATCAGGGTTAAACACTGAGAAAAAACCAAATAAGTGTGAAGAGTTGTAAACTGGCGCCTCATCCAATAAAATTAAATTTTGATCCACATTACCGCCACGAACATTAAAACCACTGGCGCCTTCACCAACCGTAGTAACACCAGGCAATAATTGAATTGAGCGCACAATATCTACCTCACCAAGTAACGCTGGTATTTTATTAATTTGTTTAATGTCTAATTTGGCGGTGCTCATTTCAATACTGGTAATGTTTTTATCTTCTGCTTCGCCTGTAACCACAACCTCATCCAATTGCTTACCTTCTTCTGCCAATTCAAAGTTTTTGGTAATGTTTTTATCTAAATTAATAGAAATGGTTTGTGTGGCATAACCTATATATGTTAATACTAAATCGTGCTCTCCTTTAGGAAGCGTTAACGAAAAGAAACCATACTCGTTGGCCGAAACGCCAATATTAGTGCCTTGTTTAGAAACAGTTGCACCTATAAGCGCTTCACCATTCTTAGTATCTTTAAGATACCCACTTATTGTGAATTTATCTTGTGCAATAATAATTGAGTTGATGAGTAAACTAAAAAAAAATAGTATTTTCTTCATATAGTGGGTATTAATCGTAAAGCGAACAGTTTTTGTTATAATTTGTTTAAAAAACTTTGCAAAACTACGGAAACTTTTTTCGGTTTGCAAGTTTCCATGTTAAAAAATTGTGATTTTTTCACAAGTTATTCTATCCAAGTTTTAACCCTAATATTTTGTTACTTTTACAACTTACTTTTTATAATGAAACCGAGTATTCCAAGTGGCACACGAGATTTTAGCAGTAGCGATATGCTAAAACGAAATTATATTTTTAACACAATAAAACGAAATTTTGAATTGTTTGGCTACGCACCCATTGAAACGCCTGCTATGGAAAAAATTACAACCCTTACTGGCAAATACGGCAATGAGGGTGACCAACTGATCTTTAAAATTCTAAATAGCAGAATACATGAGAGTAAAAAGAAGGATGAGTTAACAAAAGAATTCGAATTGAGTTTACACCAGTCTCGTAATACGCATGTTTTAACAGAGAAAGCATTACGCTATGATTTAACAGTACCTTTTGCACGATATGTAGTGATGAATCAGCACCAATTAACGTTTCCTTTCAAACGATACCAAATACAACCTGTTTGGCGCGCCGATAAGCCCCAACGAGGACGTTACCGTGAATTTTTTCAATGCGATGCAGATGTAATAGGAAGCAACAGTTTAGTAAATGAGTTGGATCTAATTAGTTTGGTAGACATATGTTTTTTTGAGCTAAACTTACCTGTAAAATTAAAGTTTAACAATAGAAAAATTCTCACCGCATTAGCTCAAGTTATTAATGCACCTGATAAAATTATAGAAATTACAGTTGCTATTGATAAACTTGATAAAATTGGTAAAGATGGCGTAAATAAAGAACTTTTAGAAAACGGTTTAAATGAATCTGCCATTGCAACATTGCAACCCATAATTGAGTTTAGTGGAAACAATCAAGAAAAAGTTAACGTTTTAAATCAAATTGTTGGCCAAAATGAAACTGGTAAAAAAGGAATTGAAGAAATAAATTATTTATTAAATAATTTGAAGGCACTTTCAATTAATCATATTGAAATTGAATTGGATATTACATTAGCAAGGGGATTAACGTACTACACAGGAACAATTTTTGAGGCAAAAGCCAATGCTGGCGATTTTACGCCAAGTATTTTAGGTGGCGGTCGCTACGACGACTTAACTGGCATTTTTGGGTTGAAAAACATGAGTGGTGTTGGTATTTCGTTTGGTATTGATAGGATTTTTGACGTGATGAATGAATTAAATCTTTACCCTGAAAGCGTTAACAAAGGCACTACAACAAAAGTTTTATTAACACACTTTGGTGAAGCAGAGCAACATCATTGCTTGCAGTTGGCGCAAAGTCTCAGAGTAAACGGTATTAATTGTGAAGTTTATGCTGAGATCTCAAAAATTAAAAAACAATTTGAGTACGCTGATAAAAAACAAATTTCGTTTGTGATAATAGTTGGAAGTAATGAAATGCAATCAAAAAAATACAGTTTGAAAAATTTGGGAAGTGGCGAACAGGTTGAATTGGACTTAAACGAAATTATCGATAAATTAAAATAGGAATGCAAACTTTTAAAATAAATCCAGAATGGCGACTAACTTTAGATGATATAAAATCATTATTAAAAAGTGATAGCAAACTCGAATTGAGTGAGCCCGCAATCAAGGCTATAGTTGGTTGTAGAGAATATTTGGATAAAAAAATGCAATCGCAAAAAGAACCCATTTACGGCATAAATACTGGCTTTGGTTCGTTATGTAATGTAATTATTCCAGATAGTGATTTAGAAAAATTACAAGAAAATTTAGTTATGAGCCATGCCTGTGGCATGGGTAATAAAGTACCAAACGAAATTGTTCGCATATTGTTATTGTTAAAGATACAATCTTTAAGCTATGGCAAAAGTGGCGTACAGCTGCAAACCGTTAGTGCACTAATTAATTTGTACAATTATAAAATTTATCCGGTTGTTTTTGAACAAGGTTCTTTGGGTGCTAGTGGCGATTTAGCTCCTTTGGCTCATATTTCTTTGGCTTTATTAGGAAAAGGAAGAGTAAATTTTGCAGGCAATGAACTACCAGCCAGTGAAGCACTTGCCAAATGCGGCCTGCAAGCCGTTACCTTAAAATCAAAAGAAGGTTTGGCATTATTGAACGGCACACAGTTTATGAGTGCTTATGGTGTATACAATTGTTTGCTCTCACAAAAATTAAATTATGTAGCTGATGTTACTGCGAGTTTATCGCTTGAGGCTTTTAATGGAAGAATTGACCCTTTTAAATCACATCTACATACCATAAGAAATCATCCTGGGCAATTGCAAACAGCAAATCAAATTACGCAGTTATTAAAGGATAGCCAAATTCAAAAAGAAGCAAAACCACAGGTACAAGATCCTTACTCATTTAGATGCGTACCACAAGTACATGGCGCTACCAAAGATACCTTAGCATACGTAGTTTCGGTTATAGAAACAGAAATAAATTCAGTTACAGATAACCCAACTATCTTTCCAGAACACGATGAAATAATTAGTGGTGGAAATTTTCATGGACAGCCATTAGCACTTGCCTTAGATTTTTTATGCATTGCCATGAGCGAGTTGGCAAGCATTTCAGAACGCCGAACCTATTTATTAATCTCTGGGCAACGTGGTTTGCCTCCGTTTTTAACGCCAAACCCAGGTTTAAACTCTGGTTTTATGATACCGCAATATACGGCTGCAAGCATTGTTAGCCAAAGTAAACAATTGTGCACACCAGCTAGCGCAGATAGTATTGTTAGTAGTAACGGACAAGAAGACCACGTGAGTATGGGCGCTAATGCCGCCACAAAATGTTTGCAGGTAATTGGTAACACACAAAAAGTTTTGGCCATTGAATTATTAAATGCCACACAAGCATTAGATATTAAAGCACCTTTAAAAACTTCGCCTCAACTGCAAGAGGTTCTTTCTAATTTTAGGAAACACGTTCCGTTTATGCCACACGATGAAATTGTACACGAATTAATGCAAGCCAGCTTTAACTTTATTGAGATAGAATTTTAATGAGAACTTTTTTTCTACAACTTTTTTTTATCATTAGTGCCAGCGCATTTGCTTGCGATTGCCCACTTACCAACCTTTCAATAGAGGAATGTAATAAGTATGAGCTAATTTTTAGAGGCAAAATTACAAGCGTAAAAATGTGTAATAATAATTTTGGAGAAGCTCTGTTTAGCATTGATGAACTTTATAAAGGTAATGCCACCAAAGAGTTTAAAGTATTATTTGAGTGCGGCGGAGCATGTTTTCAAAAGCTAAACATTGGTGATGAGTGGATTATTTACAGTAATTACAAGCAACTAAACAATGTGTTACTAGATTGGTGTAGTAGAAGTCGTAAGTTTTTTCAAAATCCTAAAGAAGATTTTTACACCGTTCTTTATGGCAATGATTATTTTGATGAAACAAAATTTTTACAAAAGGAGTTAGGAAATCACCGTGTTTTGGAGGATGTAAATAAAGGTGCAAAGAACAGAAATATAAGGCCAACAACTACCCAAACAATAATTATTTTATTAATTTCAATAGCTTGTATTGTATTGTTTTATTTTTTATTTAATAAGTTTTTTAAATTAAAATGAGTGTAAATCTTTTTAAACCTCACCCGTGGCATGGCATAAACATTGGCAAATTGTGTCCTGATGTTATAACCGCTTTTATTGAAATGGTGCCAAACGATACAGTGAAATACGAAATTGATAAAGAAACAGGTTATAGAAAAGTAGATAGGCCACAAAAATTCTCTAACATTGTGCCTGCCTTGTATGGCTTTATTCCACAAACCTATTGTGATGAAAACGTGCGCGCTTTTGCAGAATTGCAAGCAGGAAAAAAAGTGCTAAGAGGAGATGGCGACCCTTTGGATATATGTGTGTTAACAGAAAGGAACATTACCAGTGGCGATATAATTTTAGAAGCCATACCTATTGGCGGTTTCAGAATGATTGATAAAGGTGAAGCTGACGATAAAATTATAGCAGTACTAAAACAAGATGAAGTGTATGGAGGTATAAAAGACGTCTTAGAATGTCCGCCAAGTATTATAAATCGTTTAAAACATTATTTTTTAACTTACAAAACTATCCCAGGCGCACAAGATAACGCCGCAGAAATAACGCACACATACAATGCTATAGAAGCAAAAGAAGTTATTTTAAAAAGTATTTTAGATTACAATACTAAATTTAAATCGCATTTAGAGATTGGGGTTTAAGCTCTAGAGCAAGGTTTGTAAAATGTTTAGGTTAAGCATAATATGTTTTACTCGATTATATTTTAATAATTAGGGTTCACTCAAAATGTATAAAAATTAACTGAATCGAGGCAGCGAAGTGAAGATGTATATAAATACTTCGAACTGAGCTAACGACGAGTCAGTTAATTTTTATCAAGCTAAAAACGCAAAGAAAACTAAATTTTATCTGTAAGGATTTTCCTTAGAAAGTCCAAAAAGGTTTGCACTTAAAAAGAGATTTAACCCTCCGAGCCCTTGTCAATTGGCATATTTGCGTTTTTGAGTGAACCCTAATTAAACTACCTCTCAACGATTAATTTGGCCTTCGATGAAAAGTTGTTACCTTTTAATTCAACAATATAACTGCCAGTTGCAAATTCTGAGGTGTTAATTTCAATGCTGTTATCGCCACTTAAAATGTTTTGTTGCGTATCGCTTATCAAACGCCCGTCAATGGTATAAATTTTCATCTTTGCTTTTTCAGATTTTAATGCCGTGTAGTTTAATGATGTAGTTTTGTTTGCAGGGTTTGGATAAATTTTATTGATGCTCATTAATTTTTCATTACTGTTTTCTTTTATTCCAATTATTGGCGAGTTATCAATTACAATATTTTCATCTCCTGGAAAATAAACTGTAAAGGCAAAAAATACCATCATCATTTCGTTAGTTGTAGATTCGCCCTGCACCACCTGTTGAGGCGGATTATTAGGATTGGCGGGATTAGCGGCTGTATTATCGTAGGCAGATGTTGTAATTATTGTACTTGTTGCAGGAATTCGAATTGGGTTTCTAAAATTATAAACGCCTTGCCATCTAAAATCCCATTTTGGTATATCAATTAATTTAATGGTATCTGCATTTAAAGGTGGTTTTACAAACACACGCATGTTTTTTCCTATTAAGTGCATGTGTGGCCCTACGGCTAACAAAGAAAAATCAATAGGAATAGCTGGAGTTGCCGAGGCGGTAAATGTTTTAATTACGTTTGGCGGAATTACTAAAGGACCATTTTTTAAATTTGTTTCAGTTATAAAAGGCAAAAAATAAACTTCGCGTGGGTTAGGCGTTGAATATTTTATATTAACGCGCGTGCTATCTAATTTATTAAAAGTCCCTGCTGGATAATGTATTTGTAGTATTAAGCGGGTATTCTTTTTTAAACGAATACCCATACCTGCTGGAAATTTTATTGGTGATGTTCCCGGAACCCACTCACCAACTAAACGTGAATCGGTATTACCTGTTCCAAAAAACGAAGTGTAGCCTGCACCAACATCCGCACTGTCTTTAATTTTAATTACATTGGCAGTATCTTCATAAATCAACACGTGATGTACTATTGAAGTATTACCCGGTTTAATTTCTATCTCGTTTGCAAAAACATCATTCGCAAAATTGGTATTTATTACAAAGCAGCGGTACAAATCACTTGTGGTGTTTACATTGTAATCAGGCATTTTAGCCGAATAATTAATAGTAGATAACTGCGAACCATTTGTTGCGTATGTTGGCATTGTTGGAGCGCTTGCAGGATTACCCTCAGGCGCACCACCTAAAACCCAGTTACTAATCTTTTGTTTGTCCCCATCAGACAACCTTCTTTCTCCAGCCAAGTGCGTGTAATTGGCGTTTGGAGGCCACGGCGGCATGCTACCGTTGTTCACGTAACTCTGAATCATAAAGCGCCAATTAAATGTTTCGCTGTAAGTCATTAAAGAATTTGGAGCCATGCCGCCAGTGTGATGACAGCTCGTGCAATTGTTGTAAAGTATTGGAGCAATATCACTCGCCCAAGTTACTTGCGCTTTTGTGCTAATTCCTATACTAAAAAAAGAGAATAAAAGGAGTAAATTTTTTTTCATGGTATTGGTTTTGTTATTGGATGTAAAAAAGAACCTAAAGTTTAATTCAACATCTAATTTAAGAATATTTATTTATAATGAAGTTATTTAATTGTCTTTAAACAACTTCAAGTCTAATTTTGTAACTTTAAAGCATATTAATTTATGCTTTCATTTAAGCCTAGATCTATTTTATTTGAGTTATGATTCAGTTAAAAAATTACATCAATGGAGAATTAATTGCTCCAAAAACAAATTCTTATTTAGATAATTACAATCCTGCAACCGGAAAAGTATATTCACAAATACCAAATAGCGATGACGAAGATGTTGAATTAGCATACACCGCGGCGAAAGAAGCTTTTAAAAGTTGGAGTTCTACACCTAAAGAAAAGCGCAGTTATTATTTAATTAAAATTGCCGATTTGATTGAACAAAAACTTGATAAGTTGGCCTTGGCAGAAAGTATTGATAACGGAAAACCTTTAAAATTGGCTAAAACAGTGGATATCCCAAGAGCTGCTTCAAATTTTAGATTTTATGGTACTGGCATTTTGCATTATGCCGCCAGCGCGCATAGTATGGAGGATGACGCAATTAATTACACACTTAAGCAACCTGTTGGTGTAGCAGGCTGTATCAGTCCTTGGAATTTGCCTTTATATTTATTTTCTTGGAAAATAGCACCTGCTTTGGCTGCTGGTTGCACAGTGGTTGCTAAACCTAGCGAGGTTACACCAATGACGGCCTATTTGCTTTCAGAAATTTGTATAGAGGCTGGATTACCAAATGGAGTTTTAAATATTGTGCATGGCCTGGGAAATAAAGTTGGTAATGCAATTGTAAGTCATAGTGGTATACCATTAATTTCTTTTACCGGTGGCACTGCAACTGGTAAACACATTGCTTATATTGCTGCACCAATGTTTAAAAAATTGTCTCTAGAACTTGGAGGAAAAAATCCAAATATAATTTTTGCAGATTGTAACTACGAAAAAATGTTAGCTACAACGCTTCATTCTTCTTTTGCAAACCAAGGGCAAATTTGCTTGTGTGGTTCGCGTATTTATGTTGAGCGTAGTATTTACGAAAAATTTAAAAATGATCTTGTGTCAAAAACAAAAGAATTGTTGGTTGGAAATCCATTGGATGATAAAACCAAAGTTGGTGCAGTGGTATCAAAGCAACACAAAGAAAAAATTTTAAGTTACATCGAATTAGCTAAGCAAGAAGGCGGTATTATTTTGTGTGGTGGAGTAGAAGTGAAGTTAGAGGGTGAGCATGAAAACGGTTATTACATCTCGCCTACAATTATTGAAGGTTTGGATTACAACTGCAGAACGAATCAAGAAGAAATTTTTGGGCCGGTGGTAACCATAACCCCTTTTGATACAGATGATGAGGCCTTGATGATGGCCAATAGCACCATGTATGGTTTGGCAAGTATGGTGTGGACCGAAAATTTAACGCGCGCTCACAAATTGGCAAAAGAAATTCATGCAGGAATTGTTTGGATAAATTGTTGGTTATTACGCGATTTAAGAACCCCATTTGGTGGTGTAAAAGCCAGCGGTGTGGGCAGAGAAGGCGGATTTGAAGCATTGGATTTTTTTACTGAACCTAAAAATGTATGTATAAAGTATTAATCGTTGATTAATTATTACGAAATATTAGGTTTACCAAATTCTGCGAGCATACATGAAATAAAAATTGCTTTCAGAAAATTAGCAAAGGTATATCATCCTGACAAGGGCTCGGGAAATAAAGAGAAGTTTATTAAAATTTTAAAGGCTTACGAAACGCTCTCTAATCCGAACTCTAAATCTACCTACGATTATAATTTGAATTTTAACCGTAATCAGTATCAAAATTATACCCATCGGCAAAATTCATCAAAACAAGCGTCAAAAAAAGAATTTACATTCACCGAAAAAGAAATTCAGCGCAGAAAATATTACGATGAACACATTAAGAAGTACGCAAAAAAATATACCGATCAAACGCAAGAGCAAATAAAAAAATCAAATTACAATGAGTTTAAGTACATGTTATATGCCACACCTATTGCGGTTATTTTATTTGTATTAATTGCTTTTGTAGCAACACCTAGCGAAGAATTAAGCAAACAAAAAACGTTCGCTAAAGTAAACCAATTAAAAATTATTTCGTTAGAGGAAACCGATGTTCCGTTTGCACCGTATTTTGGGAAATTGAAATTCGATACGTTAAATAATAAAATAATTAGTGTTAGTAATAAAACTATCGAGGATATTGTAATCTGTATGTTCAATAAAGATCTTTTTGTTAGAAGTGTTGTAGTTAAGTCTGGTGATGAAGTACAAATTTTAAATCTCCCAAGAGTGAAATTAAATTGGCGTGTGTGTTCAGGTAAAAGTTGGAGTTATGATTATTTTATAAAAAGCAAATCTATTTACGGTAATTTTACTGAAATGGTAAAGTATTATAAAAGCATAAGCGAAGTTGATGCAAGTATTCAGCAAGAGTTTATTTTAGCAGATTTTCAAACCCAGTTTAAACAAATAAGCGAAGAAGAATTTTTTAAAAAAGATTAAGCATGATAAAAAAAATAGAGCATATTGGTATTGCTGTAAAAGATATTACGAGGAGTAACGAGTTGTTTACTAAATTATTTGGTAAAGATTATTACAAAGTTGAAGCTGTGGAAAGCGAAGGTGTAAATACTTCTTTTTTTATGTTGGGCGAAACTAAAATAGAGTTATTGCAAGCAACTAACGAAAATAGTGCCATAGCTAAGTTTATTGAAAAAAGAGGCGAAGGCATACATCATATTGCTTATGATGTTGAAAATATTGAAGAAGAAATGAGCAGATTAAAAAATGAAGGTTTTGAATTTATCAATCCTCAACCTAAAGATGGCGCTGATAATAAGCGAATTTGTTTTTTACATCCAAAGTCTACCAATGGTGTGCTTGTTGAGTTGTGTGAGGAGAAGCGGTGATTTTAAGATTAACTTTTTAAAGCTTTTTGTTCCAAGTAGCTAACCTTTTAACAACATAAGTTCAAAGGGTTACTTAGCAGTAACAGAAAAATTTTTATTAAACGCTGACATAGCCTTGTTGTAAATAAAGTTATAAATCTAAAGCGCTAATAAAACCTAAATTTATTTTTTAATTGCATTAAACTAAAGCCGAAATTTGAGTTCTAACTTGCGTGGTATTACGACTTTATATTTTTATTTTTTTGCTTAGCTTTTCTAAAATAAAAAGTCAGGAATCAACGCAACACAAACTGGACTCAGTAAAACAAAAATTTATTTCAGATTCAACACGAATTTTCAGAGAGCAAAGATTTAGGCCTTATGCAAACATCGACTTTAGAAACACCTTTATTAGAAGCAAAAAAGTTCCATTAAATGGTTTTCAAATTGGAGTTACTTTTAAAGAACGCCACAGCTTTGCAATTGGAGGGTATAGGTTGTATTCAAGATTCGATTTAAAATTCAGGAAAGTAGACTCGTTAAATTCTGCCACAGAATCTATAAGAATGCGCTATGCTACTTTTTTTTATCAATATGTTTTATTTGATAAGCGTTTTATTGAGATTGATTTACCGTTCGAAGTGGGGTATGGGAGTTTTTCAGTTGCTAGAGTGGATTCTATTTCTAAAAGATTGTTGCCCCCCGAAAAAGATCCGATTGCATTGGCTGGTTTGGGAGCACAATTAGTAATTAAACCAACGCGCTGGATTGGCTTATCAACGCTAATTGGTTATCGATTTGTACGAGAATCCTTTACCTTTAATCAATTTAGCAAACTTGATGGTTTTTATTACAGTCTTGGTTTATGGGTCGATATAAGACAGGTTGTTCGCGACGTTAGATTCTATGGGTTTGTGAGAAGGAAGTACAGAAAGAATTTAAAACGAATTGGTGATTCATAAAAAAAACCTATTACCAACGTGATAAATAAGTTTTTATTAAAGAGATTAATCGTAGATGTTATTTCACTTTTTTAGTTGCCGTTTTTTTTGCTGCAGCTTTTTTAGGGGCAGCCTTTTTTGTAGGTTTTGATTTTGTTTCTGCCACTGCTTTTTTTATACTTGCTTTTTTAGGTGCAGCTTTTTTTGCTGCTCCTTTTTTCTTTTTATCAAATGCGCCTGGTACTTGGGCTTCAATCATTGCCTTAACCTCATCCAATGTTAAAGCAGACGCTTCCTCAGGTGTAAATTTTCCTCCTTCTTTTTTTATCAACTTCAACATGCTTTTACCAAATTTAATAAAGGGGCCCCAACGTCCATTTTCAACAGAGATTTTTTCTTCGGCCCAATTATGAAAATAACGGTTAGCTTCTTTTTCTAATTTTTTACTTACCAATTCATCAATATCATTTTGTGTTAAAGCATCAAAATTATAAGCCCGCGGCACATTAATGTAAATATTTTCATATTTAATAAATGGCCCAAAACGTCCTTTTCCTTTTGTTACGGGTTTTCCTTCGTAGAAAGCAACTGGTGCATTAGCAACTTCTTTTTCTTTAATTAATTCTATCGCACGTTCCATATCCACTTTTAAAGGATCTTCGGTACGTGGAATAGAAATAAATTGTTCGTTAAATTTTAGGTAAGGTCCAAAACGACCAACGGCAACAATTATTTCGCTACCATTATAATCACCTAAACTCAGTGGTAGTTTAAATAAATCTAAGGCTTCTTCTAAAGTAATTGTTTCAATACTTTGTTCTTTACGCAAGCTGGCAAAGCGTGGTTTTTCCTCACTTCCTTCAATCGTTTCGCCAATTTGTGCTAATGGTCCAAAACGCCCAACTCTTACACTTACTGGCTTTCCACTTGCTGGGTCTTTTCCTAAAATGCGTTCGCCGCTGGCACGGTCGCTGTTATCAATTGTTTTTTCAACTGTTTTATGAAAAGGCTTGTAAAAATCTTTCAACATGCTTGTCCATAAAATTTTTCCTTCAGCAATGTCATCAAATTCTTCTTCAACTTTGGCGGTAAAATTAAAATCTAAAATATCAGGAAAGTATTGAATTAAAAAATCAGTGACAACCGCACCAATATCCGTAGGAAATAATTTTGATTTTTCTGCCCCAGTATTTTCAGTTTTAATTTCGCGCTTGGTGGTATTTCCATCAAAAATTAATTGGGTGTAATTTCTTGGGTTTCCTTCTCTATCCGTCTTTTCAACGTAGTTGCGTTTTTGAACGGTGCTAATTGTTGGCGCATAAGTTGAAGGGCGACCAATACCTAATTCTTCTAATTTTTTTACCAAACTAGCCTCGGTATAGCGTGCCGGATGGTGCGTGAAGCGTTGAGTTGCGGTGGTTTCTTTTAAGCCAAGCGTTTCTCCTTCGTTCATAGGTGGAAGCATAGACGAGTTTTCTTCGTCATTTTCTTCATCCGTTCCTTCAATATATACTTTTAAAAAACCATCAAATTTTAAAACTTCACCTTGCGCAACATACAATTCTTTAGTAGTACTTATGCCAATTTTTGCTGTTGTTTTTTCTAACTCAGCATCTGCCATTTGGCTGGCAATGGTGCGTTTCCAAATTAAATCATATAAACGTTGCTCATTACGCTCTCCATCAATTTCTTGATTTTGAATGTAAGTAGGGCGAATTGCTTCGTGGGCTTCCTGCGCACCTTTACTCTTAGTTTTGTACTTGCGTGGCTGATAATATTTAGCACCGTAGTTTCCTGTAATGGCTTCCTGTGCTTGTCCCATTGCGGTATCGGATAAGTTCACACTATCTGTACGCATGTAAGTGATTTTACCAGCTTCGTACAAGCGTTGTGCTACCATCATTGTTTGTGCAACACTAAAACCTAGTTTACGCGCGGCTTCTTGTTGTAAAGTAGATGTTGTAAAAGGTGCAGCCGGCGAGCGTTTGGCAGGCTTAGTTTCTAAACTTGTTATTTTATAAATTGCTTTTTTACACTTATCTAAAAAAACTTGGGTTTCTTCTTCAGTTGTAAAACGCTCGTTTAATTCTGCTTTTAGAACAGATTTACCAACATTAAACAAAGCACTTACTTTAAATGCTGAAGTTGATTTAAAGTTTTGAATTTCACGCTCACGCTCTACAATTAATCTTACAGCAACCGATTGTACACGACCCGCTGAAAGACTCGGTCTTACTTTACGCCAAAGAATTGGGCTAAGCTCAAACCCTACTAATCTATCTAAAATACGGCGTGCTTGTTGTGCGTTTACTAAATTAATATCAATTTCTCTTGGGTTTGCAATTGCTTTTTGTATGGCGGGTTTTGTAATTTCATGAAAAACAATACGTTTGGTTTTCTTTTTTTCTAAACCTAAGGTTTCAAATAAATGCCAGCTAATGGCTTCTCCCTCGCGGTCCTCATCGGATGCTAACCAAACCATTTCGGCATTTTTACTTAATTTTTTTAATTCTGCTATTACACGCTCTTTATCAGGTTGTACCTCGTAGGTGGGTGTAAAATTATTATCTACATCTATACCATAGCCTTTCTTAACCAAGTCGCGCACATGCCCAAAACTCGACTTCACGGTGTAATCTTTCCCTAAAAAACCTTCAATGGTTTTTGCCTTTGCCGGACTCTCAACAATAACTAAATTTTTAGACATTATAATATATTAAATTACCTGTTAAACAAAATTTTATTTACGAAGTTTAATCCTAAAGTTCAATTTTTAAACTCCTTAAATTTTTGCAAATTAAAAAAATAAAAACCACATAATACTAATTTATTATTTTAGGTATCTTGTTAATTTTACAAAAAACAATTTTAAAATATTGATTATGAGTGTTTTACTTGGATTTATTTTTTTTGAATCTAGATTTTTGAACCAAATACACGTTTAAACTTAGCGAAATGTACATTAAAACTTTGCTTGTGAAGCATTTAGAAATGCTAAGGAGCGTTAAATTGCGCCAAAATGTCATATATAAATAGTATCTTTGCAAACTACAAAACATGGAATTGAGCGATAAAATAATAGACGAAAGTATTCAAGGTGAGGCTTTAATGAAACCATCAATTATACCCAATGGGAAAAAGCTATTTTTAGAGAGTTACGGATGCCAAATGAATTTTGCCGATAGCGAAATTGTTGCAAGTATTTTAATTAACAAAGGATTTAGTACCACCCAAAATTTTGAAGAAGCCGATTTAATTTTAGTGAACACTTGCGCCATTCGGGATAATGCCGAAAACCGCGTGCGCCAACGTTTGCAAGATTATAAACGTGTAAAAAAGAATAAACCAGATGCCATTGTGGGTGTATTAGGTTGTATGGCCGAGCGTTTAAAATCGCAATTTTTAGAGCAAGAAAAATTAGTTGATATTGTGGTAGGCCCTGATGCTTACCGCGATTTGCCGAATTTAATTGAACAAGCTGAAACCGGGCAGAAAGCGATTAACGTAATTTTAAGTAAAGAAGAAACCTATGCTGATATTGCGCCTTTACGTCTTGATAAAAACGGAGTAAGTGCTTTTGTAAGCATTATGCGTGGCTGCGATAATATGTGCAGTTTTTGTGTAGTGCCATTTACAAGAGGCAGAGAAAGAAGCAGAGACCCAGAAAGTATTGTAAACGAGTGTAAAGATGCATTTAACGCTGGTTATAGAGAAGTTACTTTGTTAGGGCAAAACGTAGACAGCTATTTGTGGAGTGGGGGCGGTTTAAAAAAGGAAATTTTAAGTGAGGAACAAAAAGCCAATAGCACAACCTTTGCACAATTAATGGAAATGGTTGCTATGGTGAATCCAGATTTAAGAGTAAGATTTAGCACCTCGCACCCAAAAGATATGACGGATGATGTGTTGCACGTTATGGCCAAGTACGAAAATATTTGCAACAATATACACTTACCCGTACAAAGTGGTAGCAGTAAGGTTTTAGAGATGATGAACCGGGGCTACACACGCGAGTGGTATTTAGATAGGATAAAAGCAATTAGAACCATTATACCAAATTGCGGAATAAGTACCGATGTGATTACGGGTTTTTGTGGCGAAACAGACGAAGAACATAAAGAAACGTTGAGTTTGATGGAGGAAGTAAAATACGATTTTGCTTTTATGTTTAGCTACAGCGAACGCCCGAAAACATTAGCAGAGCGAAAGTACAAAGACGATGTACCTGAAGAAATAAAAAAACAACGTTTAACCGAAGTAGTTGATTTACAAAGAAAACACAGCGAGTTACATACACGCAAACAAGTTGGAAATATTACAAAAGTATTGATAGAAGGTTTTTCAAAAAAATCGGAAGATATGTTGATGGGGAGAAACAGTCAAAATTCCGTTGTAGTTTTTCCTAAAGGCGATTTAAAACCGGGTATGTATGTGAATGTTAAGGTAACAAGCAGCACTAGTAGCACCTTAATAGGAGAAGTAATAAATTAATTCGAATGTCAAAACAAATATTTTTTATATTGATATTTATTCTTGGCAAAATTAATGCTCAACAAATTTTTGATGTTTTTAAGAATGGTGAGCAGAAGAAATTCGGTATTCAGTTTATTTATGACGGTTATGGTAAACTGAATGTTTCAAAAAAAGATGGTAATTTGTATTATGTTGTAGGAGAGCAGTTTTCAAAAGATAAAAAAGAATATTGTATCATCAGAGGAGATTTAAAACAAAAGGATGCATTTACTTTAAAATTCAATGGAGAAATAAAGATTTTAACTAAAGATTGTTGTGGCGAAATATTAAAGAAAGGTAATTTTACTTTTTTCTCTAAAGGTGCCCGTAAATTCTGGCGTTTACAAGAAATGGATACATTATGTGATATTTACAAATGTTGTTATTACTTAGATATTTTTAAATGAATTTACAAGATTTAAAACAAAAATTTGGAATAATTGGTAACGATGCCTTGCTTGAACGTGCTATTGATATTGCACGTCAAGTTGCACCAACCGATTTGAATGTATTGATAAACGGAGAAAGTGGCACTGGTAAAGAAGTTTTTCCACAAATCATTCATCAAAACAGTGCGCGCAAACACGGTTCTTACATTGCAGTAAACTGTGGTGCTATACCCGAAGGAACAATAGACAGCGAATTGTTTGGCCACGAAAAAGGCGCTTTTACAGGAGCTACCGAAGCACGCAAAGGTTATTTTGAAGTGGCAAACGGTGGCACCATTTTTTTAGATGAAGTAGGGGAGTTGCCCTTAGCTACACAATCGCGCTTGTTACGTGTCTTAGAGAGTGGTGAATATTTAAGAGTAGGAAGCAGCAAAGTTTTAAAAACAGATGTGCGTGTGGTAGCAGCCACCAATATTAATTTTTACCAAGCATTAGAAAAGGAAAAATTTAGAACCGATTTGTACTACCGTTTAAACACAGTGCCAATTTATTTGCCACCACTGCGCGAAAGACAAGGCGATATTCATTTATTATTCAGGAAATTTGCGAACGATTTTTCTGCTAAATACCGTATGCCTGTTGTAAAACTTATGACAGAAGCCGAACAGGTTTTAAAAAATTATTTTTGGCCAGGAAATATTCGTCAGTTAAAAAATATTGCCGAACAAATTTCTATTATAGAAAAAAGCAGAGAAATTTCAGGCGAAGCATTACTAAAATATTTACCACAGTTCTCGAGTAGCAATGTGCCAAGCATCGTAAATGGAGGCTCACAGGCATTTGATAGCAACGATAGAGAATTAATTTTTAAGGTTATTCGCGATTTGCGTAACGAATTAAACGAAGTTAAAAAAGTTATGTTTGATTTGGTTACCAACGTTCCATCAACTAACGGTGTGCACCAAAACTCGGATAAGGTGCAAATCATTAATCATGGCTATAACAACGAAAATATTTCCGCAAATGGTTCATTAGCGCTACATCCTTTGGTTGTAAACGGCACTACAACTACAACACCAACACAAACCATTGAGGTAGAAGAGACACTCTCGCTTCAAGACAAAGAAATTGATATGATACGTAAAGCCTTAAAAAAGCACAAAGGGAAAAGAAAAAATGCGGCAAAGGAACTTGGTATTAGCGAACGCACCTTGTACAGAAAAATTAATGAATTTAATATTGAAGAATAATTGAAAAAAATAATATCATATTTTTTATTAGCTCTAATTTTAAAATTAAGCACAGCTTGCAGACCGCATGTTTCCTTAAGCGGGGCCACTATTCCAATAGAAGCAAAAACTATTAGTGTACTTTATTTCGAAAATAATTCTTCACTAGCTCCGCCAAGTTTATCGCAACGATTTACAGAACGCCTACGAGACATGGTTTCACAACAAACCAATTTAGCCTTGCTCTCAAAAAATGGCGATTTACAATTTGAAGGATTTATTTCTGATTACAATGTTAACCCAGTTGCCATTCAAAGTAATGACCAAGTGGGGCAAAACCGGCTCACGGTTTCTGTTACCGTTAAATATTCTAACAAATTTGAAATCTCAAAAAACTTTGAACAAACCTTTACGCGTTTTGCTGATTTTGATGCAACAAAAAATTTGGCTAGCCTTGAAACTGAATTACTCACCGAGATTAATAGACAATTAACCGAAGATATTTTTAACCGCGCGTTTAACAACTGGTAATGCAAGCCACAGATTTTTTTAAATATTTGAATAATCCAAAGTCGCTTACACAGCAGCAAGTTTTTGAATTAAAAAAAATTGTTGATGAGTTTCCGTATTTTCAATCTGCAAATATTTTATTGAGCTTGGCTTCAAAAAAGTGGGACACTGCCTTATACCAACAAACTTTAAAGCGCACGGCAATAACCATTACCAACCGCTCAAAACTATTTGAGTTGATAAATAGTTTAGAAGAAGTAGCGGATGAAATTCAAACTAAACCTGAAGCAGAAAATTTATATAAAGAAATAAAAAGCGAAACACAAACGTTACCAAACAACTTTGAACAAGAAAAATCAGATTTAAAAGAAATTACTGCGCTCGAAGAAAATTCAACACTTGTAGAAATAAAAAATAAACTCAATGAAATTAGTAACGAACTTTCTTTATTAAAAACAACAGAACCAAATGCAACAACAACTACTGATGAAGTTGTGGTGATAGTTGAGGAAACTGATGCTTTGCTTAGCGAGAATAATAGTGAGGAAACGGTTGCAGAGAAAGTAGAGGAGCACAAAGAAAAAATTAGTGAAGAATCAGTTGAAAAAGAGTTAAAAAAATCGTTGATTAACGCGTTTATCGAAAAAGAGGTCCTTGACACGCCTTCTTTGCATCATCCAGCGCAAGAAAAAACACCTGAAACATTTACCGATTGGTTGCTGCTTTTAAAGAAAAATAACGGACAAAGTATAGAAGAAATTGAGCAACAAGCTATTTTACAGCGAGAAAAAACACAGCCAAAACTTAAACCAAATTTTAATCAAAACGAGGATAATTTGGATGAAACTGCCAAAAAAAGGCAAAAAATGGAGCTAATTGATAAAATTATCGAAAAAAATCCGGGTTCCATTAGGCATAAAGACGATAAAAAATTATTCATCGCAAACGCCCAAGCCAAGGAGAGTTTGCTTGAAAATGAACACCTTGTAACTGAAACCTTGGCCAAAATTTATGCTATACAAGGCAATATTTCTAAAGCAATTAGGGCTTATGAAATATTAAGTTTGAAATTTCCGCAAAAAAGTGTTTACTTTGCATCCCAAATTAAAAGTTTAAAAGAAAACCAATAAAAATATAAATTATGATTTTATCAATTTTAATAATTATAGTATGCGCTTTGTTAGTGCTAGTAGTTCTTGTTCAAAACAGTAAAGGTGGTGGCATACAAAGTCAATTTGGTGCGGCTACACAAATTATGGGTGTTAAGCGTGGTACCGAGTTTATTGAAAAAGCAACCTGGGGTTTAGTAATAGTATTAATTGCTTTTTGTGTGTTTGGTGCGCCAAAATCAAGTACTGGTGGCGCTTCTACAAGTAGCAGCGAAATTACCACTAAAATTAAAGAAAAAACAGCTAATGCACCCAGCATTCCAACGAGCCAACCAGCAGGTGGTAATAATCAACCGCAAATGCCAACCAACCAAATGCCAAAATAATTTTTTAAAAACGTTTTACGAATCCCAAACTTAAAGTTTGGGATTTTTTTTGAAGTTTTTTTGTTCATAATGCACCACATGTACCAGCTTCATAAGCGAAGCCATTTGCGATAAATTTACCGTGCTAAAAAATAAGGTAGGACTGCTTTATAACAATGGTGTGAATAATCTATGCTTACAATTGTCGCTAACTAACGTATCTGCTGTTATGGATTATTTAATTGCAATGGAGCTTTCTCAGTGCCAACGATTTTTGTCAGATATTGTAAATCCTGATTTGCAACCTAAATTTATAGGTCAAAACATACCCTTACTAACTTTGCAAAAATTAAAATCGTGGCAAATTATTGATAATGCTAAAACACAAATATCTCCAAATTACCGATTAGATAATTTTGCAATAAATAACCTCACCATTGCTCGAAGCTCAAATAGCTTTACAACGAACATTGGCGGCACGCTTGGCATTAATGCACTACTTGTTGCAAATAAATACATGCCTTGCGCCACCTGCAAAAACAACAATAATTTTTTACAAATTGCAAGTGAATACATAAGCGATGTAAACTATTTTTCGGATAACTATAACAACGCTAATTTGTGGGCAGATTTAAAACAGCCCAATGCTATAAAAACTGTATATGGTGCGGCTTTTCAGTTACGTATTTTACGCGAGCACCCCTACTTGTTTGCGGGGGGTACATTAAGTTTTGATGCCAGTTTAATAGACGATACAGATGCCGATAACCCCGGCAACGACGACCCCAATGTAAGCGAATTTAGAAGCAAGTGCAGATATGATATTAAGGTTGAAAAATCCACAGGTATCAACTACTTTGAATTTAAAAGTTGGAGCAATAATTTTGCCAATACATTTTTAAACAATAGCCCCATAGAACGCACCGCCTTTGCCAACCAGTTAAAAACTTATTTAACCCAAATTAATAATTTAAGCCAATTAAAGTATATGTTTGATGGCAAACGCATTACAGAAATTAAAGCAAAACAAGTGCTTCAAAAAGTATTTGAAGATAAAGCTAATGAGTGGTTTGATGGTGGATCGTTTGAAACGAAAATCATTAGCTTATTTGGAACAGCCAATAAACAAGTTTTTTTGAGCAAGGTGAATGATACAAATAATTTAATTTATCAATTTGTAAAAACGTATTAATGAATTTTAATTTGATAGTAACAAAATTTAATGCGTTTGCATTTGCTTCGCTTGACTACAATGAAATATTTTTTACCGTTAAAGCGGAAAATAAAGAATCTCTATTATACGATAACAATCTTCACGAAATTTTTAAATCTGAATTGGATTTTATCAGATATAAAGTTTACATGGAATATTTATTTGCCTCAAGTGCCACTCATACAAGAATTTATCTTAAAAAAGATGATGATTACAAACTCATTAAAGAAGAATTGATAAGTAATATTGTAATCAATCATGATAGAATATTTCATTTAGAAAATCTTGATAATAAATTTTATATTAATTGCTACAATCTTAAAACATTGGTTCACGAAAAAAAATTAGAAATTGCACAATCGTGTATGCTCATCAAAATTAATAAAGAAAATTTGTTTTTAGTAAATCAAAATAAAAAAATTGTTCAATTCATAGATTATTCTGGTATTTTATCAACCTATGATTTATCAACTCATGTAAATCAAGAAGGCTTTCCGCAATTAGAATTACTAACCACCTACAACAACCAACTTATTTGCGTAGTAAACCAAAATAAAATAATTGGCATTAATATGGATAATGGGGCTGTTGAATGGGAGGTTGATACTGTTTATGATGTGGATGGAAGTATTAAAGTTATAAGTGATTTACCTATGTTTAATGCCAGAATAAATAATAAAATAATTTTTTGTTCAGGTATTTTGTATAAAGAATTGGACCTCGAATCCAAAGTGGTAAGTATAAAAAAATATTTTGGAGATTTGAATGATATATCTTCATCTGAAATTTTCATACAACAAATAAGTTTATACAATAATTTAATTTATTTTACCTCAAAAAATTTAAAAACTAAACGGTGGCACACTGTTGGTATATTTAACCCAACCACCTTAAGTGTTGAGTGGACAAGAGAACTCGACCTACCGCAAACTATTTTTTTAAACAACGCTCCCTTGGTAGATGAAAAGTACTTGTACATAACCGATAGCGCCAGTACCTTATACGTGTTTGAGAAGGAGAAAGTTTAGTAAAAAAGTTGTGATATACTTTTAAAAATAATTGTTGAACAAACTTAAAAAAATAGAATTGGATAAAGGAAAATTAATACTTGTATTTCTATATTTAGTAAATTTTTTTTTGGAAATGGAAAAACTGATTTTAAAGTCCCGTATAACGTAAACCCTGTTTTAGATAAATTAAATAGCATTAATTTTAGTTTACCACACACCCAACTATTTTTAAATAAAATTGCCGACTTGAATACTAAGACCGCACATATAACTAACAATATTGCAAACCTAAGTGCAAGAATTTTGGATGCCTTTGTGTTAATGAATAACGCCAAACAAACCAGCCCAGGGTTTTGGGTTGATTTTAGGGCATTGCAACAATTAAGCAGCATAATTAGTAAAAACCTACAGCCTTAACTGCGCTTGATGGTGTTAAAGGTGTACAAACTATTTTAGAAAAAAACGTGCGTTTAGGTTGTAATCCCTGCGATCCTAGCCCAGCGCCCTATTTAAATAGAATGGAGGAATATTTGCAGGATTTAAAATACCTAGCCAATAATTTTAAAAATGCAACAGGATTTGAAAAAGTTAAGACTTTATTAAAAAGTGGGGCTACTCCCGCAGCTACCACTCGCAAACTAGAACCAGAAGCATTTGTTATATGTGTGTTACGAAGCGAAAACATTGCAGGCGCAAATATGTTAGAAGCACCAAAAACGATTTATCAGGGCTGCGAGCCCGATGTGGTTTTAACAGATGGAACTTTATGCGAGTTTAAAAGTTGGAAAAACAATCCTACTAATGAAGAAGAAGACGAAGAAGACATTGAAAATAAATATAACATGGGCCAAAGTATGTTTTGGAATTTTAAAAACGGACATACGGGTTACAACCAATTTAAAGCATACTTGTCGCAAAGTGCGGTAAGCAATTTAAACAAGCTAAGGTATTATTTTGACGAACGTAAAATTACAGCTGTTGATAAAGTTGGATTTGTAAAAACTATTTTTAAAGATATGTTATATAATGCTACTGCCAACAATAACCAAGGCGGCTTAACCACCAAAGACGAGGAAGTGTTTCAGGTGATTTGGGGGAATACGGCATTGAGAGGGAATGTTTCAGTCAATTACGAATTTTAACGCAGTAAATGCTGAGGAAACAGCGGAAAACCTATTCAAAAATATGGTAAGCACAATTAGTAATTCATTCTACAGTTTTATTTTAGTAAAATAGTTATGTTTAAGATTAAATATAAGATTCTCGAAGTAAAGTCAGTTTCTATAAATAATAAACGTATTATCATTTTGAAAAAAAATGGAGAAGTATTTATTAATAATGAAATAGTTTTTAAAGGGGGAAAGTATACTTTTGCAAATAATATTGGCGAACAATTTTATAATTATGGTGATAAGAGTGAACAGTATTTATTTAATGATAAAAAACTTTTATTAGTTAATAGTTATGATTCAAATACTTTATTTGAAGAAGGAGTTGTAATTTATAAAAATCAAAAAATTACTGACGCTGTTGAGTGTGATTACTATTTTAAGTCTTTCTTAGATGATAGCGAACGACTTTTGTTGAAGTCTGCTATTGGGGGATTTGTGTTTAATTATGACGAAAATACAAAATCTATATTTCGTTCAATTAATGATTTAAGTTTGATTTCATTTTTAACAGGTAAAAGCCTCTGGCAAACCTCCCTATCTTCCTACGGCACCATCTCAAAAATATTAGGCGTAGCAGATGATAAATTATGGATATGGCTATCCGATTATCAATTAATAGCCCTAGCTATTGATACAGGCGAAGTTGTTGTAAACACAAAGCCATTAGAACCATTGTTTAAGGCGGGTCATTACTTTTTCGATTTTCCTTATTTAGATGTGCAAGTAACAACACTTTATTTTTTTGAACGTCAGTATTTTATAGCAGTAAACTTAAAAACGCTTCAAACACAGGTATTGTGGCAAGCTACCGAACCTATCAATATATTTTCGCCAAGTTTTAGTACTAATTTTATTTGTTTTATAGCTGCTTTACAAAATGAAGCAATAACACCCTTACAAATAGGGGTATTTAACCGTACTAATTTACAAATAGAATGGCTACATCAAGAGTCGTTTAAAGATAGATACACATTTTTTAATCAAGCTCCGCAATATGTTAACAATAAGTTATATGCCTTAGATAATGGCGGCACTTTGCATATTTATGAAAGAGAAGTAAGAGAAAAATAATAATTTTATTTTTTATACGAGTTTTATTTTGAAATACATGCCTTGCGCCACCTGCAAAAACAATAATAATTTTTTACAAATTGCAAGCGAATACATAAGCGACGTAAACTATTTTTCGGATAATTATAACAACGCTAACTTGTGGGCAGATTTAAAACAGCCCAATGCTATAAAAATTAATTTTTTAAAAACGTTTTACGAATCCCAAGCTTAAGGTTGAAGAATTTTGAGGTGTTAAAACACCAGGATTCTTTCGCAACCGTAACAAAAACAAAAAAGCCATTCATTCGAATGGCTTTTTTTTAAATTATTAATCTATTTCTTACAGCATTTTTTACCTTCTTTATGGCAAGCTGTTTTGCAAGCCTCGTCGCATTTTCCGGCTTCGCATTTTTCTTTACACGCTTTGCTGCCAGAGCTACTGTTACAGCAGCTTCCTTCTTTACCTACACAAGCTTTTCCCTGACAGCCTTTTGTGTCGCAATCTTTACAGCAATCTTTATCGGTACATTTATTTTTTTTGCATTTTTCAATACATTCTTTACTACAAGTTGCTTTACAACAAGCTGGTTTATCATCACCTAATGATTTAAAGCTAAAACTTAAAAGGCAAACCAATGCGAATAATATATTTTTCATGTTAATTGTTTAATTTGTTTATAATTGATTTTTAATAATTTGTTTTCTTAATTTTTTTATAGAAGCATTAAGAAACTTCTAAATACTTGTTTTGATTGGTTGATACAAAAGTAAAGATAGAAATATAAAGAATTAGAATTTTGAAAAAATTCAAAACAAGAGTTCAATAATTTAAACCTTACTTAAATATACTCTTGAGCAATCGGCGGCTTAATTAATTTTTTTTCAACTCCAGAATTGGTTGCTTGGGTTAAGTCTGAATAAAGGATGGTTTTCTCAGAAATATTAAATCTATGTTGACTTTTAATTAACTCATCAGATCCAATTATAGAAAAATTTGAAATACTTGTATTAATCTGACTCGAACAACATGCTTCTTTGCACCCACAATCATCATCGTTTTCGGTTTTAGAACAGCATGATTCTGTGTCGCTTATATCAGAAGACATTTCACAGCTGCTTTCAGCAAGATCGGTTTCGTTATTGAGAAATAAAAAAAACGAGTTGTTAACGGTGTAACAAAATAAAATAGCTATTAATAAAAATCTGTATTTCATTTACTATTCAAAGATACGATTTTTTAAAAGAACAACAAAATAATAAAATTATGTAGTTACACAAGAAATAATTAACCGAAATTACCGTTACATAAAAATTATTTTTTTACTTCACCTAACTTCACAATTATAAATTCTGTTCTTCTGTTTTTAGAATGCTCGTCTTCACTGCAATTAGGTTTTACTTTTCCTTCACACGCGCAACTGTTTAATAATTTACTCTCTCCATATCCTTTGCCGGTAATACGCAACGCATTAATTCCCTTTTTTACAATATATGCCGCGCTTGCTTTTGCTCTTCCACTGCTTAACTTTGCGTTTGCGCCTGCGGCACCTCTGCAATCGGTATGAGCGCCTAACTCAATAAACATATTTGGGTAATCATTCATAACCTTCACAATTTTATCAAGTTCAATAGCAGCATCGGGTCTAATTATAGATTTTCCTAAATCAAAATAAATGGGTTTAATATTTATTAATTTTGCTAAATCCATACCTACTGCTACTTGTCCAAGTGCTAAATCTAATGATTGATTTACATTTATATCGCCAGCTTGTTTTATATCATAAATAAATGTTACTTTTTTTTCTACATAACCATCTTTAGAAAGCGTAATTAAATAACTAATTTTATCTCCTATTTTTTTGGTGGTAAGGGCTTTTTTATAATCACCTGCGGCAGTAGTGGTATACTCATCAAATTTTTCATTGCTTGGTAGTTCTTTAATATTAATCTTCACGCCATCTAATGGTAATTTTGTTTTCACGTCGGTTACAAGCGCTACCAAAGCCAATTTAGGATCTTTGGCTAAAATCAACTCTTTTGTAAAACTATCGGCTTCATTGGTTTTTGTTGTAACGCTGTCTTCCAATTTTAAATAATCTTCTTTCTCAACCAGTAAATTGTAAGTATTATCTTCTTCTATAACTGTTTGATATTCTCCTTTTTCGTTGGTGCTGAATTCTTCGTTATTAATTTTAATTTTAGTATTTGGCAGCAATGCAGCGGTTTCTCTATCTTTAGTTATTATTGTAATTTCTTTTCCACGTTTTACATCTCTTAAAATTGTAAAGGCATAAACGTCATCATCCATCCCACCGTTTTTTCTATTACTACTTAGGTAGCCTGTTTTACTGTCTTCATTCAAATATACCCCAAAATCATCGTAAGTACTATTAACTGGTTCGCCCATGTTATAAGTTCTTCCTGCTTTCCCATCTTTAATTCTTGTTTCATAAATATCTAACCCCCCCATACCATCCCAGCCATTGCTAGAAAAATATAACTTACCGTTTTCAGCAATAAACGGAAAAACATCATTGCCGGCAGTGTTTATCGTAGGCCCCATATTTTCTGGTTTATTCCAAGCACCATCCACGCCTTTGATGCTTTTGTAAATATCCATGCCGCCAAATCCGCCAGGCATATCGCTGCTAAAGTACATAGTGTTTCCATCAAGCGCCACAGATGGATGTGCGCAGTTGTAGTCTTTATTATTAAAAGGTAATTCGGCAATTCTATCAAAGCCATTTTTGTTTAATGTTGCTTTTAGAATTTTTAATTTGAAGTTTCCATCTTTACTTAGATCTTTTTTGTTAGATGTATTTCTTGTAAAAAAAACGGTATTAAAATCTTTACTAAAACAAATTGGCCCATCGTTGTATTTAGAATTCAAATCACCCATAAAAATTTTAGGGTTTAATTCTACTCCTTTCGCATTTTTTTCGGTTGTATATAAATTTACATAGTTATCGTTTGTCCAGCCATGTTTTACATTTATCCAAGCAGTTTTATTGCGCGATGAAGAAAACACAACCGTGTTGTTGTATTTTACGGCACAAAAATCGTTTTGAGACGAATTAAATTTTTCAAGTTCTACTTTATATGCATCCGCATTTTTTGCGTACATTTTTGCTTTCTTGGTAAATTGCGTTAAATTTTCTCCACGGGCATCTAGTTTATATTGATCAAATTGGCCCATGGCATCGCTGGTATTCCCTTTATTCATCAAGGCTTGGCCATAATACAATTTGTGTACAGCTTCTGCTTTACCATATTTTACAAGTGCTCCGTAACATTTAAGTTGTCCGTTTACGTTATTAGTTAAACGATAACAATCTCCTAAATTTGAGAGTACAAGTTTATCGCTACTATCTTTTTTGTATACTTTTTCGTAATAGGGAATAGCTTGCGCGTATGCCTGCACACCATAAAATTTATTTGCTTTTTTAAGAGCTCCACTTTGCGCATTAGCAAAAATTGCTGCAACAATAAGCGTTGCTGAGAATATTAATTTTTTGTTGCTCATAATTAAAAATAACGGGGTGTTACAACTTTTTTTCCTTTATAACTAAATAAATAATTTAATGCAATTTCGTGCGAACCCAGCGAATATTTTTGAATACTATTTAAACCATAATCGTAAGAATAGCTCACTAAAAATTGCGGGTTAATTTGTACACCTAAAATAGCAGAAGCAGAGGCATTATATCGGTAAGCCAAACCAGCCCATAAAAATTCTTTAATCAAAAAATTAGCATTTACGTCAACTTGTAGTGGCGAGTTAGCAACGGCTTTAACCATACCTTGCGTTTTTAATTTTAAATCTGGGCTAAGTGTAAAAACATTACCAAGTGTAATAAAGTAATGGTATTTACTTGGGCTGAAACCTAATACAGATTCTGCATCGCCATTTTCAAAACGTACTTGATCATCAATCATTCTTGGTACCGAAAGTCCAGCGTAAAAAGTTTTAGTTGTATAAAAAACACCAGCACCAAAATTTGGAGCTAACACGCTAGGGCTATTTTGTCCTAATTGCGGGTCTATTGTTCCATCGTCGTTTGTTTTTAAGGATGAAAATTTATTTATTTGATTGTGCACACCAGCCATTAATCCAAAGGCTAAATTGCTTTTAGCATCTAATTTTAAGCGATAAGCATAACTTCCATAAATTAAATTTCTATTAAGAACACCAATTCTTTCGTTTAAAACACTTAATCCTAAACCCATGGTGTTATCCATTAACGGACCGTGTAGCGAAAACGAGGTTGTAACTGGCCTTCCAGGAAAATTTAGCCATTGTTGACGGTGCAATAAAGTGGCACTCATTGCTTCTTTACTCCCGGCATAAGCAGGATTAATAAACATTTCGTTAAACATAAATTGCGTAAACATGGCATCATATTGTGCCTTACCAGCGTTTGCAAACAACATTAATATTGTTATTGTAAGTGCTGCTAACTTGTTTCTATTTATAAGTGATTTCATAATTCGTTCTTTTTAAAATCGATTAATACTGTAAAATTAAAAATCCATTTAACGGTTTAATTGAACCATCGTTGAACTCAACAATGTAATAGTACGTTCCTTGTGGTAACTTGTTGCTACCTAGCGTAGCACCAACGTTGGCAAAGCCATTCCAAGAGTTATCGTACTCGGTTTTTTCGTAAACTTTACTTCCCCAACGGTTGTATACAGTTACTTTATTTCCTGAAGGCAATCCTTTAATTACCCATGTATCGTTTTTGTTATCACCATTGGGTGTAAAGCCTTCTGGTACAAACAACGTATTACTCTTAATAGTTAAAATTGTAGCAACATTATCAGCGGCTTCATTCCAAACGCCGTTATTATTGCTATCAGGGTTGTTACCATCGTTAGAGACATCAGTAACCGTACTACCAAGAGCCGCGCTTATAGCAGTTCCGTGCGCTGAGTTTTTAAATACAGTTACAGTATCCGGCAGAACATTAATAGTAAAAGATACAGAGCTAATAACGTTTGGAGGCATTACGCTCAAGGATGAGGTAATTAAATCTACATTTGAGTTACCATTATAACTGCTGTTAGCAATTAAACTTCCTGTGGCGATAGGACCGTTTTTAATCGTATACGTAGCAGGTTGTTTCACAGCTTTATTAAACAACGTGTCTTTTAGCATAACGTTTTTCAATGTATCATTTCCTCGATTATGAACAGTTATTGTGTAAGAAATATCATACGATCCATCGCTTAATTTTTCACTAATTACGCCTTGCTTAGTTAAGCCAAAAAATAAATTAGGCGTTAAGTTAAGAGGTGTAGGTAAATTATTATTACCCGGATTACCATCCAAATCAGGGTCAGGGTCTAAACCAGTGTTAGATGAGTCACTTACTAAAACACCTGGTGCTACTTGAGAGAATCCAATCACCGTATTATTAAACGGCCCAAATTTACCATTAGGATTAATGTTTAAGCCAAACACAATTGTATCTGAAGTATTCGCATTTAATACACTTAATGTATTGGTTAATAAGGTTTGAAGTGAGCCTGTAAACGCTGGTTCTAAAGTTAATCCACTTGCAGCTGTTATAATACTTGGTCCGCTAATTAATGAATAGGTTGTTGGAAGCGGGAAAGTTTGTGATAAATCTTCATACAACACCACATTGTTTAATGCGCTTGACGTATAATTTTTTACAACAATTTTATAATTTACATTATAAGTGCCATTACTTTGAAGTGTAGGTGTGCTAACGCCTTTAGCAATTCCGAAAATAGTATTGGTTACACACGATGTTGGTACTAAAAACATAGTTGTATCTTTTGTACAACCATTTAAACCAAACCAGCGCACCGTTATAGGAATTATTGAACATGGATTTGCTAGTGTATTAGTTACTATTCCTGATACTGGAATTACTGATGCCGTTGCAAATGTTGCTGTTCCTGTATAAGTTAAGCCAACTACAAAATCATACCTATCACCACTTACAAAGTTCGCGGCGAGTATTGTTCCATCATTGTTTGTAGTTGTACCGTTACAAGTAGCAGGCAAAAGTGTTGCTGTAATTGGTACAGTTGTGTTAGTATTTACAACAACTATAGTACTTGCAGGACAACTATTTGTTAAGTCGGTTATAGTTAATGTATAGTTACCGCCAACAGAAACCGTTTCAGTAGTTAATGAACTAGTAAACGTTCCAGGACCACTCCAGAAATAACCTGCATTTGTTGCCGTTGTAGTAGCGCTAATTGTTGCAGTAGTGTTAGCACAAGTAATTTCACCATTAACCGTTGTTTGAATGGTTGGTATTGTAGAATCGCTTGTAACCGCTACTGCTGTAAAATTAGTACATCCTGTATTAATATCAGTAACACTTAAAATGTAGTTTCCAGGAATGGCAATTCCTGAAGGACTTTGAGCAGATGAAACAAATCCAAATGGCCCATTCCAGAAATAAGCTGTGTTTGTAGAACTTGATGCGCCAATTAAACTAACCGAAGGTGTTGTACAACTTATTGTGCTACTAACCGATGCGCTGGCTGTAGGTAAAGAATTTACGGTTATTGTAATTACTGCTGATGAAGTTCCGCAACTAGCGTTAGCGCCTGTAACGGTGTATTCGGTTGTTACTGTTGGTGATACACTTATGCTAGATGGAAAGTTTGTTCCAGGCTCCCAAGTATAAGAGTTTGCTCCAGTTGCGGTAAGAGTAACCGAACCAACTTGACAAATTGCTGTCGCTGATGAGGCAACGGTGACTGTAGGACTTGTAAATACTGGTAAGGTAATAGTTTGAGTGTTTATACAGCTGGAACCCGATCCATCTTCACCACTCACTGTGTATGTTGAAGTAACGGTTGGGGATACAACCACTGATGTTCCTGTTAATGTACTTGGATTCCATGTGTAACTTATAGCACCACTAACAGTCAATGTTGCTGAGTTTCCTAAACAAACTATTGTAGAAGATGGTGTAACTGTTACAATTGGACCTGGTGTAATTGATACACTAACAAAAGCAGTAGATGTACAACCCGCAGTAGCTCCTATAACTGTATAAGTAGTGTTTGTAGTAGGATTTGTAACTACTGTATTTCCGGTTAAACCTATTGGATTCCAAGTATAATTTGAAGCGCCAGATCCTGTTAATACAACACTTGAACCACTACACACTTGCGTATTAGAGATACTTGCTGTTACTGTAGGATTTGGGTTTACATTAATTCCTATTGTTTGTGTTAAAGTACAGATTCCATTATCGCCAATTACTGTGTAAGTTGTATTGCTTGTTGGCGACTCTACAATTAATGTTGTAGTTAAATTACTTGGCAACCACGTGTAACTTGTTGCTCCTGTAACACCTAAGGTAACCGAATTGCCAGCACAAATTGGATTACTACTTGGCGTAATAGTTAAACTTGCTGGTAACACATTTAAAGTATAGGTTGCAAAGTTTGTACAGCTCAACACTGGTTCGGTTCCAACTAAAGTATAAATTGTTGTTGCCGTTGGCGACACAGAAATTGTTTGTGAATTGGATGCCGTTGGTGACCAAGAATAGGTCGAACCACCATTACCAACTAATGTTGCAGAGCTTCCAGCACAAATACTCGATGTTAAACTCGATATTGTAATATTAGGCAAAGGCACTACATTTAATGTATAATCAACTGAAGTATTGCAGCCAAAAGTGTTTGTTACGTCTAAAGTATATATAGTAGTAACCGTTGGATTAACAATTAATACAGATCCAGTTGAAGTAGGCGGAGTCCATGTATAAGTACTTCCTGGGTCTGAGAAAGCTGTCATCGTAAAACTCGCGCCAGAACAAGACTGTGCGCCACTGCCAGGAACAATAAATACAAGCGAGGTTGGAAGAACCGAAACCGTTATAATACTTTGAGCCGTATTTGTGCAACCACTATTAGAACCTATTAAAGTATATGTTTCTGTTATTGTAGGAGTAACAACCGTTGATGTTCCTGTAATTCCGCTTGGTAACCATGTATAATTTGTTGCACCAAATGCAGTTAATGTTGAGCTACCACCAGGACATACCGCTGTAGGGCTAGATGAAGCAAATACTACAGGAGCAGGAGTTACAGTAATTGTAAATACAGCAGTATTAGAACAACCAGTCGCTGTTAATCCAAGAACTGTATAAGTTGTATTACTAGTAGGGCTAAGGTTTTGGCTTGCCCCTGTTAAGTTGCCAGGCTGCCAAGTGTAGGATGAAGCACCAGATGCAGTTAAATTAAGAGTTGTCCCAATACAAATTGCACTTGTTGGGTTGTTAACTGTTATGGTCGGAATAGGATTCACGACGATACTCACCACCGAGGTAGATGAACAACCGTTTAAATTAGCTCCTGTAACCGTATAGTTTGTAGTAATTGTTGGAGATACAAGAACTAAACTTCCTGTCAATCCGCCAGGATTCCACGTGTAGTTAATTGCGCCAGTTGCTCCTAAACTAGCGGTTTCCCCTGCACAAATAGGATTTGGGAATCCGCCTGCAATAAGCACCGGAGGATTAGAAACACTAACATTAACCGTTTGTGTTGATGTACAAATACCGTTTGCTCCAATTACTGTAAATGTAGTATTTACTAAAGGTGATACAACTGTTGTACTACCATTTGCCAATGTTGGCAACCAAGTATAACTTGTTGCACCATTAGCTGTTAAGGTACTTGTGCCTCCTAAACAGATGGACGGATTGCTAACACTTGCTGTAACAGAAGGTGTTGGTGTTACATTGATTTGTATTGTGTTAGAGCCAATACAGCCTGCTAAAGAGGCGCCTGTTAGCGTGTAAATTGTTGTAGAAGTTGGGTTAACAATAATTGAATTTGTTCCTGTAATATTTCCAGGATTCCAAGTAAAGTTAACAACACCTGAAGCTGTAAGTGTTGTTGAATTACCGGAACAAATGTTTGTTGAACTCGCATTTAATGTAACTGTTGGTGTTGGGCTCACCGAAACCGTAACTGGCAAAGTTTGTGTACATGCACCATTTACACCAATAAGCGTAAAGTTTGTTGTACTGATAGGCGATACGTTAACAGTTCCTCCAATTAGCCCTCCTGGGTTCCAAGAATAACTTGTTGCCCCAAATCCTGCAAGTGTGGCTGTTGCTCCAACACAGATTGGGTTTGGTCCTATAACGCTTGCTGACAATGCAAGAGTAGAAACATTTATCGAAATTGTTCGTGTACCTGAACATCCAGCCGCCGTGGTAGCTGACCAAGTAAAGGTAGTATTGCTAGTTGGGCTGACTACTAAAACATTTCCTAATGTACCGCTTGGTAACCAAGTTGAAGTTATTGGTCCTAAAGGTAACGCGCTGCCAGTTAATGTTGCGCTCGAGCCAGAACAAATATTTGTAGCTGAAGCAATAATGTTAAGCGTAGGATTTGGATTCACTATAATATTTACTGTTCTTGTTCCTAAACATCCATTTGCATTAACGCCTGTTACCGTAAAAATGGTAGATGCAGCAGGACTCACGGTAACGTTACTACCAATAAGAGCACCGGGATTCCAAGTGAAAGATAGTGCACCTGTGGCGGATAACGTTGTTGAAGCACCAGCACATATTTGCGTTGGCGAACCAGATGCAACGATTACAGGCAAAGGATTTACTACTAAATTAAGTATATTGGTTGAAGAACAAATGCCATTAGCACCTGTAACTGTATATAAAGTAGTTGCAAGAGGACTTACAGTAACAGAACTTCCTGTTAATAACCCTGGATTCCATGTATAAATCGTAGCCCCAGTTGATGACAAGGTTGCTGTTTGTCCAACACAAATTGCAGTTGGTGTGGCAACTGGTATTAACGTAGGATTTGGAGTTACACTTATAGTTAATAAAGTTGTATTAAAACATCCAAAAGCATTCGTTCCAAAAACAGTATAAGTTGTAGTAACAGTTGGAGACACAACAACTGGTGAACCAATTATTCCGCCTGGATTCCAAACAAATGAAATTCCGCCAGTAGCACTTAATGTTGATGAAGAGCCAACACAAATATTGGTTGGAGAACCAGTTGCAGTAATTGTAGGTAAAGGATTTACTGTTAGTAAGGTTGTGTTTGTATTTGTACATCCAAAAGCATTTGAACCAGTAACGGTATAAACAGTTGTGGAAATAGGACTCACAGTAACAGTTGTGCCAATAAGGTTACCAGGATTCCAAGTATAAGATACTGCTCCACTCCCTGTTAGTGTACTTGTAGCTCCAGCACAAATTGCAACCGGATTTGCAATCGCAGCAACTGGCGGCAATGGATTTACAGTAATATTAATAGTTCGAGTACCAACACAATTACCGTTAGATCCAGTAATAGTAAATACTGTTGTAACCAGAGGCGATACGTTGAAACTAGTTCCAATCAAACCACCAGGATTTAATGTATAAATTGTTGCGCCGCTTGGGGTAATTGTGGTTGATTGTCCTGCACATATTGTTGGAGCAGAAGCGCTCGCGTTAACAGTTGGAGTAGGTGTAACGGATACAACAACAACTGCACTGGCCGCACAACCCGAAGCGTTTGTTCCAATTACCGTAAAATTTGTTGTGGTTAAAGGTGTAACATTTTGATTCGCCCCAATTAAATTTCCTGGGTTCCACGTAAAGGTTAAAGCTCCTAAAGCTGATAAAGTTGTACTATTACCACTACAAATGGCGGTTGGTGTTGCATTTGCTGTAATTACTGGATTTGAATTAACAGTTAATAAAACCGTTTCTGTTGTGGCGCAAGAACCATTAGCTCCAGTTGCAGTGTATATTGTTGTTGCAACAGGCGATACGGTAACATTTGCTCCAGTTATTGTTCCTGGATTCCAAGTATAGGAAGTGGCACCTAAACCACTTAAAGTAGCTGTTGCTCCAACGCATATAGCAGATGGATTTGCCGCCAAAACTAAAACTGGCAAACTATTAACCGAAACTGTAACCACTGCTGTATTTGAACAACCAGCCGCATTTGCCCCGGTTACAGTAAAGTTAGTTGTAGTTAAAGGAGAAACTGTAACGTTAGAACCTGTTAATGCTCCTGGATTCCAAGTATAATTCAACGCACCTGTTGCAGTTAAGGTTGATGAGGCGCCAACACAGATATTGGTTGGACTCGCCGCAGGAATTATTATTGGTAATGGATTAACAGTTATAGCAATTACATTGGTTGCACTACAAATTCCATTATTACCGGTTACGGTGTAAACGGTTGATATTGCTGGTGAAACGTTAACACTTGTTCCTGTCAAATTTCCAGGATTCCAAGTATATGTTAAAGCGCCGCTACCAGTTAATGTAGTTGTTTGGCCTGCACAAATTGTTGCACTTGTAGCACTTGCATTCACCAATGGAGATGGTTGCACAGTAACCTCAACTGTATTTTGAGCAGAACAGCCGGCGTTAGAACCTAGAACTGTATATTGAGTGGTTACTAATGGAGAGACATTCACACTTGTTCCGATTAAATTTCCTGGGTTCCAAGTATAAGTAGTTGCTCCACTACCAGTTAAGGTAGAGGTTCCACCCACACATATTGTAGCTGGCGCTGCAGCACCTCCAACTAAAGGAATAGGATTTACGGTTAAACTTACTGTTTGGTTATTTATACAACCTAAAGCGTTTGTTCCACTTACAGTATATATTGTTGTGGTTAAAGGAGTAACAGTTTGTGGCGAACCAATTAATCCTCCTGGATTCCAAGTGAAAGATACCGCTCCTGTTGCACTTAGCGTAGAAGATGCACCAGCACATATTGTTGCAGGACTCGCGCTTGGAAGTATTGTAGGTAAAGGGTTTACGGTGATAGCAATACTATTTGATGAAGAGCAAGAACCATTACTCCCAATAACAGTGTATGTTGTAGAGACTAATGGTGTAACGTTTACATTTGTTCCAACCAAATTCCCTGGGTTCCATGTATAGCTAGAAGCACCTGAACCTGATAAAGTTGTGGTTTCTCCAGCGCAAATTGTTTGATTAGATGCTGAAGCACTTACCACTGGTAAACCTAATACAACCACATCTACCGTATTTTGAGCACTACAGCCGGCCGTACTTCCGGTAACAGTGTACTGAGTGTTCACCAAAGGAGAAACAGTTATATTCGTTCCAATAAGATTTCCTGGATTCCAAGCATAAGTGGTTGCGCCATTACCAGTTAATGTTGCCGACTGACCAACACAAATTGTGGCAGGTGCAGCAGCTGCTGTAACTAATGGAAGCGGTGTAACCGTTAAATTCACCGTTTCAGTTGTTGTACAACCTAAAGCGTTTTCTCCAGTAACAGAAAAAACAGTTGTTACAGGAGGATTAACAACTATGCTTGCGCCAGGCAATGCGCCAGGATTCCAAGTATAACTTACAGCTCCACTTGAACTTAATGTTGCACTATTACCGGCACAAATTCCTGTTGGTGCAGCTACAGATGTAATTACTGGTCCATTGTTTACAGTAACGGTAACCTGCGCACTGTTAGTACAGGTGGCTGTTGAGCCAATTACGGTATAAGTTGTAGTTACCAGAGGCGCATCATTAACAGAAGATCCAACCAAGTTTCCCGGATTCCAAGTATAAGTAGTTGCACCAAACCCATTTAAGTTAACAGAACTTCCAGCACAAATTTGATTCGTAGAACTTGAGGCAGTTACAGTTGGTATAGGTACAACTGTTAATAATGAAGTTGTAGAATTTGTACAGGTGCCATTGCTTCCAATAATAGTGTATGTTGTACTTACTAAAGGCGAAACAAGAACCGCTGCTGTTGTTAATCCTCCTGGATTCCACGTATAGCTTGTGGCACCCGAGGCTATTAAATTTGCAGTATTACCAATACAAATAGATGGCGAAGCAGGCGTTATTGTTAAATTTGGTATAGGATTTACAATTAAATTAACCCCAAGGGTACTTGTACAACCAACAGCATTAATTCCAGTAACTGTATAAAGAGTTGTTGTAAGCGGATTAACAACAATTGAACTTGCCACAACACCACCTGGATTCCAAGTATAACTTAAAGCCCCAGTGGCAGAAAGCGTTGCGCTATTTCCTGGGCAAATAGCTGTTGGTGAAGCAACCGCAGTCATAGTTGGGCCGTTGCTTACTGGAATTACCAAAGTTGTAGTAGCATTGCAACCTCCACTGTTACCAGTAACAGTATAAGTTGTAGTTACAGCCGGACTTAGATTTACTATATTTCCAACAATACCCCCAGGATTCCAAGTATAGTTTAATGCGCCAGTAACAATTGCATTTGCAGAGCTTCCAGAACAAATTGTACCACTTAAATTAAAGGCATTTAATACAGGAGGTATGCCAATTGTAATAGGAATTGTGGTAGAGTTTGTGCAAACGCCCGAAGTTCCGAGTAAAGTGTAGGTAGTGTTAACTAGAGGTGACACCACTAGTGATGGTCCAAAGAATGTGCCAGATGGTGTAACCCAAGTATAGGTAGTAGCTCCAGAACCAGTTAAGGTTGCGTTTTGAGGCGGACAAATTGTATTAGAAGAAGCTGTTGCATTTACAGTAGGGTTTCCAACCACAACCTGAACAGCAGATGTAACAGATCCGCCACAATAAGCCATGGTAGCTGTGTAATTACTTGTTGAAGTAGGACAAGGTGCAGCGGTTAAACCATTAGCTGTAAAGCCGTTTGGACCAGCCCACGAAACGCTAAAGCTTGGTGCTGCAGTTGGAGTAAACAGCCACGATTCGTTGATGGCTGTCCAAGGAGTTAAGGTATTACGTGTTGGTGGCGCTACGGCAAAATTACCTGCGGCGTTTTGAATACCTAATAATCCTCGCCCGTTGTTCCAAGGGAGGCATGCAGTGCTGTTCACAATATTTATACCAATCCTGTTTGTACTTTCAAACAAAACAATTTGAAATGACGACAATGGCGTTGAACAAGAAAATAAGGTAACATTACTCCAATAAATTACAAATCGTCTACACGGTGCCACACCAGCAGAGTAGGTTCTGATAACACCTCCAGGTAATGGGTTGTAATCTCTGTAAGCCGCACATATTGTATTGCCAGGGTGTTCAGTTAAATTTGGTAATACTTGATTTAGTGGCCAATTCTCAGGCTGGTTGGCAACGCTTTGGTCAAAAGTAATTTCACCATTAGAACCAACAACAACTTTATTAAAAGAATTTCCAAAATAGCAAAAGTTAAACCCTATATCAATCACATCACTCCAAGTATCATCCAAGGAATTCGCAAAGGCGTTGTTTCCGCCCGAGAATGGAAACGTTGTAAATCCAACCTGAGCAAAACTATAGTTAGTAGTTGCATTTGGTGGCGGCGCTAGCACCGCTGCGTTTAAGTTAGCGCACTGCCCTAAACATATAGTTGTGTTTGAACCTGCGCTCACACTCGGATTAGTAATACATTGTCCGAAAATATTTTCAGCAAAAATGAACAATGCTGCAAATACAAAAATTTTATTTCTTAAAAATGTTATCATAAAAGTTGATACTTTGATTTAATTAAATGTGAATGGTTATTTTAAACTTAAGCTAAAATCGTTAAATAAGTATGGATTATTTTCATCAACTGCATTAATTGATTTTAATTTGTTTTTGTCAAGATGTGTATCAAGATTTTTTAGATCCGTGCTACTAGAAAAATAATTTTCTTCGTTTCTAGTTAAATTATAAACTGCTAACTGATTAGGGATATTAACCGAGATAAATTCCAAACATTTTTTTCTTAACGCGTAAGCACTTGCTTTGCTTATTTCATTTTCAGAGCTATAGAAGTCAACCGAAATAACTTGGTACTTAAGCAAATCTTTAATTGCTGCTGTTTCAAAAAGTTGAGGCGTAACCAAGCATTGTTTTTGAATACTTCTAATTGCAAAATTGTTTTTATTGATTACTTTTTTGAGTAAGGTATCCATTTGCGCACTCATAATAGAGGCAGATATAATTGCAGTTAAAATGAATAAACGTTTGTAAAAATTCTTCATATTCTAATTTTATTTTTCTTTAACAAATATATTTTTTTCAATAATTTTAAATAAAAACCTTATTATTTTTAATGATTTAAACTCGACTGTGTTGAAATCTTTCGCTAACATAGTAAAAAAAACGTAAAGTAATTCATTTTATTAACAAATATTGATTTAAATATTTGTTTTTCAGTAAATTACAATTGTTAATAACCTCAGATAATAATTTCAATAAAAAAATGAAAGAATTTCAACTTCACTTAATTTATAGTAACTTCGTTGTCCTTAAATTTTAATGAGTAACGGAATTATAGCGCTTTTACCAGATCATGTAGCAAATCAAATTGCTGCTGGAGAAGTTGTTCAGCGTCCTTGTAGTGTAGTTAAAGAGCTCGTTGAAAATGCTATAGATGCTGGTGCCACTCAAATAAAAATAATTATTAAAGATGCTGGCAAAACCTTAATTCAAATTATTGACAACGGCAAAGGAATGAATCCTTTTGATGCCCGCATGTGTTTTGAACGGCACGCTACATCAAAAATAGCCAGCGCTCATGATTTATTTACTTTGACAACAAAAGGCTTTAGAGGCGAGGCGTTGGCCAGTATTGCTGCGGTTTCGCAAGTAGAACTTAAAACGCGACAAGCCGATGACATTGTTGCGCAAGAGATTATAATTGAAGGTGGTAAATTTATCTCACAAACCGAGTGTCAATCATCTATCGGTACTTCATTTATTGTAAAAAATTTATTTTACAATATCCCTGCTCGCCGCAATTTCTTGAAAAGTGATCAAATTGAACAAAAACATATTCTTGATGAAATTGAACGCGTGGCCTTTCCGCATACGAATATACATTTCATTGTACAAAGCAATAACAACGAAATTTTAAATTTACCTGCTGGCAATTTAATGCACCGCATCAAATCCATGCTAGGAAATTATATTCAAAAAGAATTGGTGCCAATTACCGAAGACACAGGCTTTGTAAAAATAAGTGGCTATGTTACTTTGCCTGATGCTGCAATTAAATCGAAAAAGGAACAATACTTTTTTGTAAATAATCGTTTTGTTAGAAACCCGTTTCTTAACCATGCTATTTACGAAGCATACAAAGAATTAATCAGTTATCAATCGCACCCACGCTATTTTATATTTTTAGAACTAGACCCTAAGGAAATTGATATTAATATTCATCCAACAAAAACCGAAGTAAAGTTTACGGACGATAAAGTAATTTACATGTTACTTGTAAGCTCAATAAAGCGTGCTTTGGGTAAAGTAAATGCCGCACCAAGCATGGATTTTGAATCCAACGAAAGTTATTCCTCGTCTTACGCTACTTCTAATACTAAAATTGCTGCTCCAAAAATAAGTTATAATCCGTCGTACAATCCTTTTAAATCAGACGTTTCATCAAATCAAAAAACAAACAAAGAACATTGGGAAGTTCTATTCGACGGGTTTAAAACGGAACTCACTGAGGCCGAATCTGAAATAAAAATGCAACAGGTAATTGAACCGATACAGGCCGAAACCATTGATTTTACTGTATTTCAATTAAATTTAAAATATATTGTTACAACTTATAACAACAATATTTTAGTGGTTGATCAACAACGTGCTCACGAACGAATAGTTTACGAACATTACTTAAAAACGAAGGCAGATGCAAAAATTCCTTCGCAGCAAGTTTTGTTTGCAGAGCAATTTGAATGTAGCAGCAATGATTTTGAGTTAATGAATAGTTTAATACCAGAGTTTAATTTATTAGGATTTGATATTGCCGTGTTCGGAAAAAATAGTTTTGTAGTAAACGGTACCCCGGCTGATTTGCAAGACTTTAACATCAACCAAACCATAGATACTATTTTAGAGAGTTATAAACTAAATACCATTGATGCTAAAATTGAAAAGCATGATAATTTATGCCGAGCAATTGCAAAAAGCACAAGTATTAAATATGGCAAACACTTAAATGAAGATGAAATGAAGCAAATTGTGAGCCACTTGTTTGATTGTGAAAACCCATTGTACACTGCTAATGGTAAGCCTGTAATGATGGAAGTAGAGTATAACGACATTGAAAAATTTTTTAAGAAGTAATGAATTTCCGCCCGCATAGCCCATTTGGTTTTTCTAATTTACCTCCGGTAACTAAAAATTTAATTATTATAAATTTTTTGTTATTTTTCTTTACTGCGCTTTTACAAAAAGCACAAAGTATTAACTTGTATGACTATCTAAGTTTGCACCATCATTTATCAAGCAACTTTAAACCACACCAAGTAGTTACCTATATTTTTATGCATGCTAATTTGGGGCACATCATTAGTAATATGATTGGTGTATTGGTATTTGGGCAAATGCTCGAGATTTATTTAGGTTCTAAGCGATTTTTGATTTTTTATTTAGTTTGTGGGTTAGGATGCATTATTCCACAGTATATTATGACGCACTTGGAAATAATGAATTTACTAGACTACAAAAACAGTTTATTAGCAACCGGAGAGTTAGACGCCACTTCTAAGGCACAATTAATCGAGCAAGTTTATTTTCAAATTAATAATTCAAAATTATTAGGTGCATCAGGTGCTTTGTTTGGTATACTTGGTGGGGCAACTTATGTTTATGGAAATATGGAAATGGGCATGCTGTTTTTACCAATTCGTATAAAATTAAAGTACCTTACAACTATTTATATGTTAAGCGAATTATTTGCTGGTGTTTCAGGTGTAAAAGATGGTGTAGCGCATTATGCGCACATTGGAGGTTTAATTGTAGGTTTGGTTTTTATCATGTTCTTTAAACATAAAAGTTATAATTAAATGAGAAATATTTTTAAAAAAATAGCCATTACGTTCAATGAACAAGGTAGGCTAGCGCAAATTATAATCATTAATGTTTCGGTATTTTTACTAATAAATATTAGTATACACATTCTTCATTTACCAAACATTTATAAATTGTTTGCTGTTCCAATTCCAAACTACGAATTTATCTATAAGCCTTGGACAATTTTCACATACATGTTCACCCATTTAGATCTTTTTCATTTAATCAGTAATATGTTTTTGTTTTACTTTGTTGGGCAAATATATTTTTTAATTTTTGGGAGTAAAAAATTACTGTATTTATACGTTATGAGTGGCCTGGCAGGTATCTTGCTGTTGTTGATCTTGGCTACAATTTTTCCAACAGCATTTATTGGCAATCCTTTTGCTTTTGGCGCATCGGCAAGCGTTATTGGTGTTTTAGTAATGATGGCTCTTTATACACCGGATTATTTAGTAACATTATTTTTTGGCTTAGTTACGGTTAAATATAAATATTTTGCTCTTGCTGTTTTTTTATTATTTACCGTAATTGATTTTTCAGTAAACATGGGTGGGAAAATAACGCACCTTGGAGGCGCCCTATTTGGATTAATATATGGTTACAATTTAAGAAAAGGAAAAGATTTATTTAATTTCTCTTTCTTCAGAAAAAAGAATCAACTAACAGTTGTTTCCAATACGTACAATCAAAGTAACAATTTTAACTCGTTTAATAAAGAAGCCCGATTAAATGAATTACTCGACAAAATAAATAAAAGTGGCTACAATAGTCTTTCTAAGAAAGACAAAGAAGAATTGCACAAATTATCACAATAGGCTTTATTTTTTAAATAATTTTTCTATTTTAGTTGGATTAATTTGAGCTTAAGAACTACATATTTTTTATTTTTATTTTTTTTGAGTTGGTTTACTTTTTCTCAACCAACAAATCTTGCAAAAACAAGTATTGAAGATGCCAATGAGCATTTTTCGCACAAAAATTATTTAATGGCAATACCCATTTACAAAAACGAATTAAAAAAAGATTGGGATAACGTTAAAATTAAATACCGACTAGGGGTTTGTTTTTTGAATACAAAAATAAATAGACAAGAGTCTGTAAAGTACCTAGAGGAATATACTAAAGATCCAAAGTGTGAAGAAGAGGCTTGGATTGAGTTAGGCAGGGCATATCATGTTACAAACAAAATTGATAAGGCGATAGATTGCTTTAATAAATTTGCCACGCTTAAACCCAAACGCGCAGATGAGGTTGCCCATTACCTCGAGCAATGTACAAATGCAAAAGTTTTAATGAGTATGCCAAGCAATGTAACATTTCAAAACTTGGGGAAAGAAATTAATAGCGATGAGCCAGATTATTACCCGTTTGTTTCGGCAGAAGAAAATTTTTTAGCATTTACTTCAAGAAGGAAAGATGGCATTGGTGGCAAAAAAGTGGAGATGGATGGTTACCACCCAAGCGATGTGTATTATAGCAAATTAGAAAATGGCAAATGGACAAAAGCGGTTAACGCTGGCAGATTTATAAACACAGCTTTAGACGAACAAGTTGTTGGATTAAAGCCCGATGGTACCGAGATGTATGTTTACCTAGATCACATAGATAAATTTGGCGATTTGTATATTTCTCAACGGAAGGATTTGAATGTTGATTTTCCGAAGCCAAAAATTTGCGAACCTGTTATTAATGAAAAAATTGAAACGAGCGGTTGTTTAAGTAGCGATGGGCAGTTAATGATTTTTGCAAGACGAGATAAAGTAGATGATAAAAGTGATTTATACATGTGCAGAAGATTACCAAACGGAAAATGGAGTTTGGCGCAGCGGCTACCAGATTTAATAAACACAAAGTATAACGAAGATTTTCCTTACCTAGGCGCAGATGGTGTAACCTTGTATTTTGCAAGTGAGGGGCACAATAGCATGGGAGGCTTTGATTTATTTAAAACCGTTTGGAATCCTGAAACCAACGAGTATACAAAGCCCGAGAATTTAGGTTACCCAATTAATAGTACCGACGATGATAGAAACATTTGTATAACACCAGATAACCGAGTTGGCTATGTAAGTGCCTTTAGGCCCGGTGGTTTTGGTGATATGGATATTTATAGAATTAAGTTTAATGAAAACGCTCTAATAAGTCGAATTATTTTGGGCAAAATTTTCTTGAACGATTCAACAGCCACACAGCCTAAGCCTTTTGAAATAACTATAATTGCAAAAAACTTAGCAAATAAAGAAGAGCTACTTTATGCTCCACACAGCAAAACCGGAAAATACGTTATGAACTTGACTGCTGGAAAATATGAGATTACCATAACAAGCGATGGTTTTGCTGAACTAAAAGACGAAATTACTATCCCTGATATTGGAAAATTAGAGATGGAAAAAAACAGGAATTATGTGCTGAAAAAGTTGAATAATTGAGGTCAATTATTCTTCCTTCCTACCATTAGTTCAAAATCAAATCTGGTAAACCAATTGGTGCCGAATCGTGAAAAGCCAGTTCGTGAATGTCTACTTTTACGTGTTTAATGATTGGGAAAGTGCTTAAAATATCCATCACTTCCTGTTCAGATATGGCTTCAATTGTAGCCCAAACGTTTTGGCGATCTATATCTAAACTGTAATTAAGTAGGGTTCTTTTTTCGAGTAAATTATTAATTAGCGAACGTTGCGCAGGAATTAATTTATAAAACTCTGGCGTAAATATTTCAGGTAATGTAATGTGAACCAAAAAAATGTCTTTCATGATATAAAAGTAGTAAAAAATAAATACAGTTTTTCATTTTTTTGAAAAACTGTATTTAAAATAGTAAATTCTAAAAATTCATTACCTCCAGCCTCCGCCAAGCGCTTTGTACAAATTAACCGTGGCGTTCATTTGATGCATTTTTGTTTCAATTAACTCAAATTTAGAATCTAAAGCATCGCGTTGTGTTAATAATACCTCCATGTAATCTGCTCTTGCTGATTTAAATAAGTTACTAGATATTTCAATAGATTCAGTTAAGGCTTGAACTTCTTTACTTTTATAATCGTAACTGTTTTTTAAATTACCAATGTTTGATAATTCATTTACTACCTCAATATGCGCTTTTAAAACAGCGCGCTCGTAATTATAAACCGCTTGAATTTGTTTTGAATTTGCAGTATAATAATTTGCTTTAATAGCATTACGATTTATAAGTGGTGCAATTAATTGACCAGCCAACGAATAAATTAATGACTCGGGTGTTTTTATTAAATATGCTGGATTGAAAGCTTGGTAGCCTATTTGAGAAGTAATTATTAGCGATGGATAAAAATTAGCCTTGGCAGCTTTAACATCGAGTTTAGCAGCTAATAAATCTTGCTCTGCTTGTTTTATATCAGACCTATTAGATAATAACTGTGAAGGAACACCTGCTTGCAAGGAATCAATAATTAATTGATTGTAATTTGTAGAATTTCTGTTTATTGGCTGAGGAAATCTTCCAACTATAAAATTTATTCTATTCTCTGTTACCTTTATTTGTTGCAAAATATAAAATTGTCGGCTCTGATTTTTTAGCACTTCTGCTTCAAACTTTCGCACTGCAAGCTCCGTAACTTTAGCAGCTATTTTTTCGAGTTTCACCATTTCAAGTGCGTTTTGTTGAATTTTAATATTGTCAGTTAAAATAATTAACTGGTTATCAAGTGCCATCAACTCATTATACGAAGTAGCAATTTCTGCAATTAAATTTGTTACCATAAAATTTTTACCCTCTATAGTTGACAAAAATTTATACACAGCAGATTTTTTTGAGTTTCGAAGTTTTTTCCAAATATCGAGTTCCCAAGCAGCCGTTACACCAAAGGCATAATTAGGTAACACTTCTGGTGTAGGTTTACCTGGGGCAATTGTGGTAATGGCATCGCTAGCGCCTTGACTGGTGTGTTTGCCAACCTTATCAACTCCACCTAATGCGCCTGCTCCCACAAATGGTATGTATGCTCCTTTTCTTGCTCTTATTTCGTTTTTAGCAATATTAATTTCCTGAAGCATGATATTTAATTCTTGATTATTTTTTAAAGCCGTATCAATTAAGGCCCTCAAATTTTCATCCTTAAAATAATCTTTCCATTTAATAGCTGCAATGGTTGTAGAATCTTTTGAATTTATAAAACTAGAGGGAACCTTTTTATTTTCGGTGCTTCGGCCTAAAGACGGCAGTTTACAGCGACTAAAAACTAAAGCAATACATACAATGCTTAAGTTTATTAAACTTTTATTAATGCTCATTGTTTTCATTTTCTTGTGTTTGCGGAAAATCGTCCATTTTATGAACTATTTCTTCGGTTAATGAACTATCTTCTTCGTTTTTAATTAACTTACGTCCGTGTGCCATGGTTCCAAAAATATAATACAAACCTGGTACAACAATTACTCCAAATATGGTTCCAAAAAACATACCTCCTAAAGCAGATGAACCAATGGTTTTGTTGCCAATGGCGCCTGCACCGTGTGCTAATACTAAAGGAATTAATCCAGCGATAAAAGCAAACGATGTCATTAAAATAGGTCTAAAACGTACTTTTGCACCTTCAATTGCGGCCTCCAGCACAGTTGCGCCTTGGCGTTGTTTTTGAACCGCAAATTCTACAATTAACACGGCGTTTTTACCAAGCAATCCAACCAACATAACCAGGCCTACTTGCGCATAAATATCGTTTGCTAAACCTAAACTTTTGATTAATAAAAACGAACCAAAAACCCCCGCAGGTAATGAAAGTATAACAGACAGTGGAATAATGAAACTTTCGTATTGCGCTGCTAATACAAAATACACAAATACCAATACAATAATGAAAATGTAAATTGCCTCATTACCACGTCTGGTTTCATCATACGATAAAGCTGCCCAATCAATATCAAAACCGTGTGGTAATGTTTTTGCTGCAACTTCTTGCACAGCTTTAATTGCCTCACCACTGCTATAACCATTGGCAGGTCCACCCCTAATGGCGGCGGTGTTGTACATGTTGTAACGATTAATTTCGTTTGCACCTTGTTTCTTTTTAATTTTCATAAAGGCAGAAAAAGGAACCATTTCATCGCGGTTATTTTTTACGTACAACTTCATTATATCAGTAGGAAGTTTTCTGAACTCTGGTGATGCTTGTACAAACACTTTAAAAAAGCGTTGGTATTTAATAAAGCCCAACTCATAAGTACTACCTACAAAAATTGAAAGTGTATTCATTGCGTTACCAATACTTACGCCTTTTTGCATGGCGGCTTGGTTATCAATTTCAATTTCGTATTGCGGATAGTTTGCACTAAAAAAAGTAAACAAACCTGTTATCTCTTTGCGTTTACGCATTTCAGTAATAAAATCATTTGTTACTTTTTCGAGTTGGTTGTAATCGCCGCTGTTTGTTTTATCAAGTAACTGCAATGCAAATCCCCCCGCAGCACCAAATCCTGGTACAGCTGGCGGATCAAAAAATTCAATTGTAGCTCCAGGGATTTCTTTTGCTTTCTGTTCTAACTCTTCAATTATGTCAGTTACAGAATGTTTACGTTTTGACCATGGCTTTAAATTGATTAAGCACGTTCCAGCATTTGAACCTCGACCTTCTGTTAACACTTCGTAACCTGCAATTGAAGAAACGGATTGCACGCCATCAACAGTTTGAATTATTTTAACGAGCCTGTTAGATAAATCATTTGTGCGCTCAAGCGTTGAGCCAGGAGGTGTTTGAATAATGGCGTACAACATGCCTTGATCTTCGCTTGGAATAAAGCCTGAAGGGAGGTGCGTGCTTATTAAATAAATTCCAACCGAAAAAACAGCAAAGAAACCTACTGAAATTAATTTTCGATGTGCGATTAATTTCAATAACCAAACGTATTTGCCAGTTAATTTTTCAAAGCCTCTATTAAAACTATCAATAAAGCGATTGAGTAAATGTTTTTTGCGTGGTTTGCCATGATTGTTTTTTAAAATCATTGCGCACAATACGGGTGTTACGGTAAGCGCTACTACTGCCGAAATTACAATAGATGAAGCTATGGTGATAGAAAATTGTCGGTAAAATGTACCTACTGGCCCTGTCATAAATGATACAGGAACAAATACGGCCACCATGAGTAATGTAATTGCAATTACTGCTCCGCTAATTTCGCCAATAACTTTGCGCACGGCATTGTATGGAGAAAGGTGTTCTTCTTCCATTTTAGCGTGCACGGCTTCGACGACGACTATTGCATCATCTACCACAATACCAATTGCTAACACCAATGCAAATAAGGTAACCATGTTGATGGTAAGTCCGAATAATTGCATACAGAAGAATGCACCAATTAAGGATATTGGAACGGCTAATGTTGGAATTAATGTAGAGCGCCAATCGCCTAAGAAAATAAATACTACCAAGGCCACTAAAATAAAGGCATCTCGTAAGGTGTCAATTACATTTTCAATGGAAGCATCTAAGAAATTAGAAACGTCGTAACTTATTTCATAATCCATTCCAGGAGGAAACGTTTTTTTCAAATCTTCTAATTTGGATTTTACTTTTTCAATTACCTCGCTGGCATTACTTCCATAGGTTTGTTTAAGTACTAATGCGGCTGAAGGATTTCCGTTCATGCTGGAATAAATATCGTAATACTCACTTCCTAAACTAACCGTTGCCACATCTTTTAAGCGCAGCATTTCTCCATTTGGATTGGCTTTGATGATAACGTTTTCGTATTGTTTTGGATCATTAAACCGATCGGTATAGGTTAATACATACTCCAATGCTTCGGCTTGTTTGCTATCGCCACGCCCAATACGGCCGGGTTTACCAATTATACTTTGGTCGCTTAATGCTTCCATTACTTCATCTGGCGAAATATTGTAAGCACGCATACGATCTGGATTTAGCCAAACACGCATGGCATATTGCCTACTTCCTAAAATTCTTACTTGTCCAATGCCATTGATACGTTGCAATTCGGGCACCATATTAACACCAGCGTAGTTGAACAAGAATTTCATGTTAGCATCTTTATCTTTACTATAAAGATTTACATACAACAACATACTTGGAATTACTGGTGTGATTACCACGCCTTCGCGCTGAACAAGAATTGGTAAACGGTTTGTTACTTGTTGCACACGATTGGATACTTGCACCAATGCTTGATTAATATCGGTGCCAGGGTTAAACACAACTTGAATGTTGGCCTCACCGGCACTGGTAGCATCAGATGTCATATAACGCATGCCCCAAGCTCCGTTAATAGATTGTTCTAATGGAATAATAACCGATTCGGCTAGAGATTTAGCACTTGCTCCGGGATACGAAGCACTCACCATAACTACTGGCGGCGCTACTTCGGGGAATTGTGATGTGGGTAAGGTTTTTATAGCCAGCGTACCTAAAAATAAAATAACAAGCGATATAACGATTGCCAATACTGGTCTTTGAATAAATTTACTGAACATAATTTTTTGGTTTAATCGTTAAATTATTCAACGTATACTTTTAGATTTGGCAATACAATCTTAGGATCTTCGTATTTGTATTCTATTTTATCATTTTCTTTTACTTTACGAATTCCTTCTAACAAAATACGATCGGTTTCGTTAAGACCTTTAGCAACAACATATATGTCGGGCATTTCAGAGGCAATTGTTATTTCTCTTGTGTGAACAATATTATTTTTATCAACCACAAACACATACTTTTTTTCTAAAATTTCGAAGGTTGATTTTTGAGGAATTATAATCGCGTTTTTTAACGGAATTGTCATTTCTATATTTCCAGTTTCGCCATGACGTAATAATTGTTTTGGGTTTGGAAATGTAGCTCTAAATGCGATGTTACCCGTTTCGTTATTAAAATCTGCTTCTATAGTTTTAACTACGCCTGGGTATTCAAACAATTGATTGTTGGCCATCAATAAATTTACTTTTAATAAATTTTCTTCAGTTGCGTGGGTTTTAAAATTCAAATATTCAGCTTCTGGCACGTTAAAATACACCCACATTTCGCTATTGTCAGAGAGTGTAGTTAATAAATCACCTTCATTTACAAGGCTTCCTAACCTTACTTGAAAATGATCCATTATTCCATCAAATGGTGCTTTAATGGTAGTAAATTCTAAATGTGTTTGTGCGAGCGATAACTCTGCTTTGGCCTTGTTTAACTTTGCTTTGGATAACGCCAATTCGTTTTGCGATACTACATTTTTTTCGGCCAGTTGTTTTGTGTTTTGGTACTCTATTTCAACAAAATCAACTTCTGCTTGTGCCTTTTGCAATTCTGCATTATAAATCAAAGGCATAATTTGAAACATTAATTGTCCTTTTTTTACATATTGCCCTTCATCCACATAAATTTTTTCGAGGTAACCTTTTTCTAAGGCACGCATTTCAATGTGTTGAATAGAGTGTATCTGACAAACATATTCTCTTAAAATTGTAGTATCTTTTTTAAGAGGACTTGTTACAGTTAATTTTAGTTCCTCAGTTTTTTCTTCTTTGTGAGAACCACAACTTACCAGAAATAAACTGGTTATAGTTGCAAAAGTTAAAATTGCTTTTTTCATGATTTATTTTAGAAATGATTTTGAATTTTGCTATAATGTAGTTACGTGCTATAGCAACACTAACCTAAGATTGGTAGTAAAATCAAATTCTAAAAATGCAAATGTACTCTTGCTCGGATAAAGTTTTTAAGAAAAAGAGAGTGTTAAAGTAGTGAGGCGATTTAAATGAAAAATCAACGAATGATTTTTTGAATTCGAAATTAAATGTTATAATTAATGGTGTTTTTAATTTGTTTTTTAATTCAGAATTTTCGTTGTCATCATCTTCTTCAACTTCTAAAATAAAACTTAATGCATCAGAATTTACGTTTGGTAATTTTTCAGCTAAATCACTTTTATACTTAAAAAATTTGCAAGTTGAATAATTAACAGAAACCTTTGTTGACGCCTTGGTTGAAAGGGAAAATAGAAAAATTAGTAAAAGTGAATATTTAAGGATAAGTTTTATAGAGCAAATTTATTTATAATTTTGAGCGGAACGGAACAAACAACAAAATTTAACGTTTAACTAGAACAATTTGAAAATTAATTGTTTAGAACAAAAGTTTTTGTTTTTGTTTCACCTGTTGCGCTATTTACTTCAACAAAATATGTGCCGTTAGACCATGTGTCTGTTTTAACTTTAATTGTTTTTCCATTCCATGTGTTTAAGTAGATCAGCTTGCCTTCTACGTTTAAAATTTTGAGTTTGCTTGCTTTGTTGAATTCTTTTTCTGAGCTCAGTTCAATATATTCTTTTGCAGGATTTGGAAATATTTTAAACTCCAAATCTTTTTTTATTTCTTTTAAATTAAGTGTTGTTTTGTCTATGTTTCCAAAAGTGTATTCACCAAGTTTTAAAGTATCACATCTAATATTTCCATCTTGTGTGGTGTTTGAAAATTGTTGACTTGCGGTAACTAATGTCCAATCATCTTTTGCATCTTTTCTATAAAATAGTGCCAAACTATCTGCATTTACGCCAGCTAACAAAGTATCCATATAGCCATAAGGAGGTGAATTAGTTTTAATTCCGTTATAAAAAAATATGCCACGGGCATAAAATCCTGGGCTTAGCTTCCCTTCTAGTTTCCAATAATGTTGGTTTGATAAACGTGCGTTTAAAGTGTTATTTTTGAAATTATCAGGTTTTACAAAATTATGTATTACACGAATATAGCTAGAGTCAGCTCCTTTATTAATAATATTTGTTTGGATTTTTCCTAAATTCCATAAAATGAATTGTCCATTTGTTTTATTTATTCTTGTTTCGCTGCTTGTTGCATCTCCAATTTTATTATCCAAATTTAAACAAGTAAAGATTGGTACAAAATTTAAACTTGTTGTAAAGCTTGATGTAGCGCCACTTACATTGAATTTTTTTATGGTGCGCTGCCAATTGTTATCAAAAAAACTTAACTCAAGTGGCACATTGCTGTGTAAGTTAATTGCTCCATGTAATTTTTGTTTTATAAAAACTGTTGCAGTAATAGGGAACGAACTTGTTGACGAATACTTTATACTATCTACCGAAAAGTGGCTCCAGCCAGGGCTTAGCACCCAGTTATTAAAAAAGTCGGTAAGGTTTTTACCACTGCTTGTTTGAAACAAATCTCTTAAATCTAAACTATTTAAATGTTTATGAGCACTTTGTTGCATGGCATATTTACAAGCATTAAAAAACAGCGTGTCGCCTAAATACCCTCGTAATGTATGAGCAATATCTGCTCCTTTTTTGTAAACATGATCGCCATAGGTTAAATTGTGTGGAACGCCTGATACTGCTCTAAAGCCCCCTTCTTTTTTATGAAGGAACTGTACTAACTTATCGTGTTCGCTTTTATATTTATTATTATAACTATTTTTTCCGTATTGCCATTCGGTAAATAAAAATGCACTATAGCTTGCCATGCCTTCATTAATCCACATATCTTCTGCGGTTTCGCATGTTATTAAATCACCCCACCAATGATGTGCTAATTCGTGCGCCATAAGTTCTGCTTCGTAAGTTAGATTACCAATTACGGCTCGTGGGTATGCAATATTGGTTGCGTGTTCCATAGCACCACTATTAAAAGGAACCAAGCAATACCCAAATCTGTTCCACATATAGGGACCAAAATAATTTTCAAATCCTGCAATGCAATTATTAAGATTAACGAAACTAGTTTTTAATGGTGTTGTATCGTTTGCTACTGCTGCAAGTGTAATTGGTTTTGGACCATTAAGTGTATTTGCTTGCCAATTTACTTGGCGGTATTTTGCAACTGCTATACTTGCCAAATAGGTTGGAATTTCCGTATTCATAACCCATTTACGTGTACGTTTATTTCCTGTAACAATATCACTTATCAATTGTCCATTACAATAGGCACGACGGGCAGAATCGTTAGTGATATTGAACTCGTAACGGCTGCGTTCTACAAAATTATCAAAGCAAGGAAACCAAACTCTACCGTAGTTGTGTGGTTTTGCTGCAAAGCCTACTCCTAAGTTGTATGCGTAATCGCCGCCACCCTGATTATCGAAATAAAACCCACCCCAACCACTTGCATCTCCTTGCGGCAAGCCATGATAATAAACTATTACCTGTGGTGTATCTATAGTGTTTTTTTGTGAGGCGAAATTTATTTTTAAAACCGTATCGTTGTAGGAGTAGGATAGGAGGGAAGCGCCTTCTTTTACTGAATCAACAATTAACTTTAGTAAATCGAGCCTAATAAAATTTCTGTTGTTTATTTTTGGATTAAATTTTACAATGGTGTTTCCTTTAATAAACTTATTACTCGCACTTCCAATTTCTAAATTTATAGTATACTTTAAAATATTAAAGGTGTCACTTTTTAAATTCTCTGGTGCGTTGTACAGTGGTGGTTGGTTTTGAAACGCAGCTTGTTTTGTATGCTGGCAGCCAATTGATTGAGCCATTACATTTTTGTTTACAAAACTAATAAGCGTTAATACAATGCAAATAAATTTTTTCATGGGATTGTAAATTAAAAATAAGTGTTTGTGTTTAAATAATTTTTTACATAATCGCTTACCCCTTCTTCAAGTGTTGTAAATGATTGTCTATAGCCTGTGGCTATTAATTTTTGCATATTGGCTTCGGTAAAATATTGGTATTTATCCCTAATGTCAATTGGTGTATCAACAAATTCAATATTTGCTTCGTGATTTAGTGCATTAAAAGTGGCTTTAGCTAAATCTAAAAACGTGCGTGCTTTGCCACTGCCTAAATTATAAATACCACTTTTGATAGTATTTTTGTATAAATACCAAATTACACTGGCTACATCTTTTACATACACAAAATCGCGCAATTGCCCACCATCAGTATAATTTGGGTTGTGTGATTTGAATAGTTTTACTTTGCCATGTTGTTTTATTTGATGAAAAGAATGGAAAATAACAGAAGCCATACGCCCTTTGTGGTACTCGTTTGGGCCATATACATTAAAAAATTTTAATCCTTGCCAATGCGGTGGTGCTTGCTTTTGACTTAAGGCCCATTTATCAAAATCGTTTTTACTTTCGCCGTAAAGGTTAAGTGGTTTTAGTGAATTAATTTTTGTTTCATCATCAACATAACCAAACTCTCCTAAACCATAGGTAGCAGCGCTTGAAGCATAAATTAATGGTGTGTTTGATGTTGCGCAAATTTCCCAAATTGCTTTGGTGTAGTTAAGATTTAATTCGTTTAAAACATCCACACTTTTTTCAGTAGTATCTGTTCTGGCACCAATGTGAATTATGTAATCAACAATATTTGTGTTATTCTGAAACCAATTAATAAATTCATCTCTGTTTATTTTTTGGTAAAATAGTTTTATTTCATAATTCTGCTTTTTATTCTCAGCCGAAAAATCATCAACTAAAATTAAGTTGGTTACACCTTGTTGGTTAAATTTAGAAACAATGCAGCTACCAATAAACCCAGCAGCACCAGTAATTACAATCATGATTTAAAGATAGTAAAAAATTTATTCAACTTTTACTAAATACTTTCCAAAGGTGCTTTATTCTTTTCTACTTTTTTTAATTTGGCAACTTCAATAAAAATAGCCGGGGCAATTACTAAAGTTGGTCCAAGCCAAACAACTAATTCTGGCAAATCCCAATACTTATTCATGTTTACTATAAAAGCGGTAATTGTGCCTATGTAACTGCCACACATGTTACCAATGTGTTTTTGTAACCAAAATGATTTTTGTACTTTTTTAGAGTAAAAGTTTTTTATGTTTTTGTAAACGCCTCTTGCCCCAATTAAACCAAATGTGAGGGGAATAAGCGCGGAAGAATCTTTATGACGAAAGTAGTAATAAGTAGCAAAAGTTATTAAGCCAAGATTTGTAGATCCTGCTAGTATTTCAACAACCCAATCAAACATATTCACCTTTTGCCCTAAATGCAATTGTTTGTATTTTAAAGCTCTAAAACCAATTAAGGCCGAGTGGTAGGTGAAAAAACCAACTAAAAACAAAAACATATTATTTTTTACAATTGCAAGATAAACGCTGGTTACAAATACGCCAGTCATTGCCAAATAAAAAGTAAAACCAATGGGTTTATGAATTTTAATTTTTTTGCGAAAAGCTATTGCTAAAATGCCAGTAGCCAAAGAAACCGTTCCACATAAGATGTGAAAAATTAAGAGCGTTTGTGTGAGTGTTTGCATAAAATTGTTGTTTATTTTGATGCAAAATTAAAAGGTAACTAGGCGCTTGTCAAATTAAAGGGTTGATTAACAATACATTGTGGCGAGTAGCAAATTTTTGGGGTAAATGACAAGAATTGCATTAGTTTTGGGGTAGGATGCAAAGATAGAAAACAAGAATTTCAGGAGTTTGAGTTATTTTTTGTGAATAAATGCTCAAGTTAAATTTTATATAATGAATAAAAAGCATGAAATGAGAGCCTATTTGTTTTGAAATTAAGCTAAGTTTTAGTATTTTTATTTATTAAAAACGTTCTTTTGCTAGTCTTTGAATTGTGGCTTTTCTCATGTATTACGTGTTTTGAGGCTTACAAATAGAGTATATGAAATTTGAAGAACAGGCTGCGTTGGCAACTTGGCGACTCGTTCTCAAGCGACAGATTTTGGCGGCACCAACAGATATCCTTTAAAACCAAGAACTGATAGATTTTTATCTTACGATCCTTTAAATTTTGGAAATAGCGAATATCGTAATAACTGGCTTTATAAATAGAAAATGAAATATTTAACGAAATTACTTTTATTAATTATACTTACGAATTTTAGTAGCTGCGATCCTTCTGATAATCGTTTGCGATTATATAATCAAACTAAATATAGTTACGAGTATGATGTAATAATGGATTGTAACTTAGATAGTCTACATTATTATTTTAACAGTGATTTTTTACACCCATTTGATTCAACTGTATACGGTTCTATGTCAAGATGGGAACTCGAATTTAAAGATTCGAAAACAAATCAAATTACAATATTACTTATGTATGATGATTCTACAAATTATTATAGAATGAAATATGATTCAGTTTAGAAGTTTTTAAGACTTAAACAAAATTACAAAATTCGTAAGTTCACACAAAAACAATTAGATAGTTGCAATTGGAAAATAACAGTAACAGACGATAGTATATGGAGTCCTAAAAATTATTAAGCCCTGCACATTTCCAATAATTATTAAATGAAAATAAAAAATGGGATATGGAAAAATTTCGGTGGCTCAGGGTTACAAACCCAGTTCGCGAACAGTTGCGGCGCGGCGGCGTTGGAGGCTTTTCCGATTCGTTCGCAACCATAGACAATATCCATACAATCTGAGAAATTCTTATTTTCCTTACACAAGTAAAGCTAATGAAGCAAGATTGTACATGAATATTTTTTTAATGTTTAATAAAAAGTAGTAAAGATATGTTCAAAATCAATTTCTTAATATTAACGCTAATTTCGATTGTTATTCTGTTCATTTTCCAGGCGTGTATAGTTCCTGTAGAAAAATATTACACAGATATAAGAATAAAAAATAATACCAACGACACTCTATTGTTTATGGGAGGTAATTTAATTCATCCAGACATTTCAGGCTATATGAGATATGAGCGTGTTAAATTTTTGCTAAATAAAAATAATGTATCATTACCTAAGACAATAATTTACTTTCAGGAAAAGTTTAATTCTAAAAATTATTGCGAAAATAATGAAACAGAAAGTTTAAAATTGGTTTACACAACAATTAAACATTACAGAAAGTATGCGAATAAACGAGATAGTTTAATTATAACAGCGGATTCAGTAATTAAAAAATGTAGCGCTGTAGAAAATGATGATTGGATAATAGAAATTAATCCTCATTAGTTCTATGACCATAAAATGAAAATAAAAAATGGGATATGGAAAAATTTCGGTGGCTCAGGGTTACAAACCCAGTTCGCGAACAGTTGCGGCGCGGCGGCGTTGGAGGCTTGGCGATTCGTTCGTAATTTCGTTTTTGTTAACTGATGAAATTTTTAAACCAGTTTTTCTTTGTTAAATATGGTTTTCATAAAATGAGAAATATATTTATAGCAACATTATTATTATTATTTTGTTCGAAATTATTTTCGCAAAACTGTACTTTAACAATTAATGAAGTAACTTTTAATCGTGAAAAATCTGTTTATGAAGTGAATGCAAGGTTCAAATTTTTTGAAAAATCGAAAATAAAATTGGTTCAAGAAATTGATTGTTTTTCGTTCGATTATTACTTTGTTCTTTACGATTCTTTAAAACCATTTCGCTGTAATTTATTAATCAAAGGATTTCCTCCTAAGAGAAAAGAGTTTAAAACTTTTAGAAAGGGGATGCAGTATAATATAAGGTTTCTTATCTCTATTGATAATGTCATACAACTAACAAATGGAAAAGTTAAACAAAATGATAAAAAAATAATGTTGCAAATTTTTTATAAGAATAATTGGTTTGATGAAAAAATTTTTGTTTAAAGCTTGAGTAGTAATTTAAGTGAATTACCTAAAATTGAAAATTAACACGGTAGTGTCTCAAAATGTCAAATGATAATGAATGAAAATAAAAGATGAGATATGGGAAAGCAAACTTGTTATATGAACCTTATAACAAATCAAGCTTCCAAACCTTAGCGGTTAAAACTATCCAACTCTTTCCTTTTCTAAATAAGAATTTACAACTTCAATGGCATTATCTATAACGTCGCTTAATGCAACTATATATGTTCCTGGTTTTGCAATGCTGAAGGCGTGTTTTAGCGCTTCAATTTCTTTAGGTACGTATTCGTAAGACATGTTTGCATTTACTTCTTTTATCCCTTCCACTAATAAGTCTACAATTTCTTGTGCTTGGCGGCCACGTAAAAATTTATCTTGACGAATAATTATGTGATCAAACATTTGTGCAGAAATTCTTCCCATATCCCTAATATCGTCATCGCGTCTGTCGCCGGTACCCGTTATAATTCCAATTTTTGCAGGCGAATCAATCGTTGATAAAAATTCTTTTATTCCTCTAAATCCATCTGCATTGTGCGCAAAATCTATCATCACTTTATATTCTTTAAAATCAAAAATATTCATCCTTCCAGGTGTTTGTGCCGCCGATGGGATAAAGGTTTCTAAACTTGTTGCAATATCTTCAGTTGCAAAACCGTAAACATAAGAGGCTAAGGTGGCAGCTAATACATTTTGAATCATAAAAGAAACACGGCCTCCAAATGTTAGTGGCACGTTTGTTACTTTTTGCACTCTGAATTTCCAATCGCCTTTTTTAATGGTAATAAACCCATTTTCATAAATGGCTGCTATTCCTCCTTTTTTGCAATGTTCTTTAATTACAGAATTATTTTCATTCATGCTAAAATAAGCAACACGGCAATTAACCTCTTTGCTCACCCCTACACAGTAATCATTATCGGCGTTCAGCACAACATAGCCATCGCGCTTTACACTTTCGGCCACAACACCTTTTACACGTGCCATATCTTTTAACGTGTGAATGTCAGATAAGCCCATGTGGTCTTCTTGAATATTTGTAATTACAGCAACATCGCATCTGCTAAATCCCAAACCTGAACGTAGGATGCCACCACGTGCAGTTTCTAAAACTGCAAACTCTACTGTTGGATCTTTTAAAATAAATTCTGCACTTATAGGTCCTGTTGTATCACCTTTAGTAAGCATGGAGTTACCAACATAAATACCATCGCTGGTTGTAAAGCCAACTTTGTAGCCATTGTTTTTTACAATGTGTGCAATTAATCGCGTTGTTGTTGTTTTACCATTAGTTCCAGTAACTGCAATTATTGGAATTCTGCATGATTTACCGGTTGGGTAGAGCATATCAATTACGGGTGCAGCTACATTGCGCGGTAATCCTTTAGCAGGTGCTAAGTGCATACGAAAGCCTGGTGCAGCATTTACTTCTAAAACCACACCGCCAGTGGTTTCTAAAGGTTCGCTAAGGTTAGATGCCATAATATCAATACCACAAATATCTAAACCTATTATGCGTGATATTCTTTCACAAATAACTATGTTGTGTGGGTGAACAATATCCGTAACATCGGTAGAAGTGCCACCAGTACTGAGGTTTGCGGTTCCTTTTAAATAACACAACTCATCTTTCTTTAAAATTGTATCTAAGGTATAATTCTTTTTTGCTAGCTGTTCTGTAGTTTCTCTATCAATACTAATTTCTGTTAGTACATTTTCATGTCCGTAACCTCTTCGTGGATCTAGGTTTTCGTTATCTATTAATTGCTGAATAGTTGAAATCCCATCGCCAATTATATGCGCTGGTTCTCTTAATGCAGCTGCAATAAAACGATTATTAATTACTAATACTCTAAAATCATAACCATTAATAAATTTTTCAATAATAATTCTGCGCGAATATTTTTTTGCATGGTTAAATGCTTCCTTTGCTTCTTCAACTGTTTTTACGTTAATGGATGCGCCTTTGCCATGATTGCCATCTAAGGGTTTAAATACCAGAGGAAAACCAACGGCGACAATCGCACTTTCTAAATCATCAGGGTTAGAGATACAAACTCCTTTAGCTACAGGGATTGCCGCATCTTTTAATAAGCGCTTGGTTTCATCTTTGTTGCTTGCTAAATCTACTGCAATGGAGCTAGTTCTATCTGTCATAGTTGCCCTAAAGCGCACTTGATTTTTGCCATAACCCAGCTGCACTAAAGACTCTGAGTTAACGCGTATAAAAGGAATATCGCGTGCAATGGCTTCATCTACAATAGAACCAGTACTTGGACCAAAACGCACATTCTCTCTTAATTCACGCATTTTTCTTACGTCAGCATCTATATCATAATCTGTGCCAGCAATAAGCGCTTCTGCAATTTTTACTGCGGCTTTTGCAGCATAAACACCAACCTCTTCTTCCATATACGAAAAAACAACATTGTAAACGCCTTTGGTACCGGTGCCTCTGGTTCTTCCAAAGCCACATTCCATTCCAGCTAGTGTTTGTAATTCTAAGGCAATATGTTCAATTACGTGTCCCATCCAAGTACCTTCGGCAACCCTCACAAAAAAACCACCTTCTTTATTTTCGGAGCATCTATGGCTTATTAAACTTGGCATTAGTTGTTGTAATCTTTCAGCAAAGCCATTTATTTTGTTGGTGGGTTGTTCTTCTAACGCCTCTAAATCGAGTTTCATTACAATTAGTTTTTTACGGGATATAGACCAATAGTTTGGCCCACGCATAACTTTAATTTCAATGATTTCCATAAATTTTTTCGATTAGAATTGTTTTTTTAAATGTAATGCTTGTTTTTTAAATAAACAATTAAGTGTTTAAAATAACTTAGCAACTATTTTATTAAATCATTGAATATTGCATCAATTAGAATAGTTTTGTGAAAAATAAACTATGTTTTTACCTAAAGGAAAATTAATCATAATTGGCGGTTCTGTTGATAAAGGGAGTTTTACAGAACGAACAGAGGATTTGCAAGCAAAATTAAAATTTTTTGAGCAAGGAATTTTAAACCGTATCATTACGGAATCTAAACATAAAACAGAATCTCGTATTGAGGTTATAACCACTGCAAGCAGTATACCACAAGAAGTTGGGAGCGGTTACGTAAATGCGTTTCAACAATTTAATGTATCTAATACTGCCATACTAGATATTAGAACACGGGAAGAAGCAAACAGACCTGAATACCTTGAGCGCTTAAGAAAGGCGGATGTAGTGATGTTTACTGGTGGCGATCAATTACGCTTATCATCTATTTTTGGAGGCACACAGTTTCATCAATTATTGTTAGAGAAATATGAGAAAGAGGATTTTATAATTTCTGGTACGTCTGCTGGTGCAGCTGCAAGTTCTAATAATATGATTTACCAAGGAAGCAGCTCAGAAGCACTTTTAAAAGGCGAAGTTAAAATTACGGGTGGCTTGGGTTTTATAAACAATGTAATTATTGACACACATTTTGTACAGCGTGGAAGAATAGGCAGATTAATGTATGCATGTGCTAGCAATCCTATTAATCTGGGAATTGGCTTAGGAGAAGATACAGGACTTTTAATTTCTGATGGACATAAAATGGAAGCCATAGGCTCTGGTTTAGTAATTTTGGTAGACGCAACAAACATGCGTAACACGAATATTAGCGATGTAGAAATGGGAGAGCCTGTTTCAATAGAAAACTTAACGGTTCACGTAATGTCTTACGGTGATAAATTTGAATTGAAAACAAAAAAATTGGAATTGAAAGAAATAAAAAAAGTTATTGAGGATTGATTTATTTATAAATCCCAACAAACACTTCTCCATTCTCTTTTAAAGAGGCGCGGTACATGCCATCTGAGTTAAAAGGTAACTCTATGTTGCCAAATTTATCGAGTGCTATTAAACCACCTTCACCACCAATTTTAACCAGCTTATCCATTACCACAATTTGGCAAGCTTCTTTTAAACTTAAATTTTTGTATTCTATCAAGCACGAAATATCATAAGCAACTACAGCTCTTAAAAATAATTCGCCATGCCCAGTGCAAGAAATGGCACAGGTTGCATTATTGGCATAAGTACCCGCACCAATTATTGGACTATCGCCAATTCTTCCAAATTTTTTGTTGGTCATGCCGCCAGTAGATGTACCAGCAGCTAAATTGCCCGTTTTATCAATGGCCACGCAGCCCACCGTTCCAAACTTTTTTTCACCACTTTCATGAATATTTTCGGTATGATCTAAAACAATAGAGTTACTTTTTAGTGCTTGTTGTAATTGCTCATAACGAAGTTCAACAAAAAAATAATCCTCGTTCTCAAATTCGTGATTTACTTTTTTTGCAAAGTCTAAAGCGCCTTGTCCTGCTAACAACACATGCTCTGATTTTTCTTTTACAGCCCTTGCTAATGAAATTGGATTTTTAATTCCTGTAACGCCAGCCACTGCGCCAGCGGATAAGTCGGAGCCATTCATTATCGAAGCATCTAACTCATGCTTACCACTGTGTGTAAACACAGCGCCTTTGCCCGCATTAAATAATGGATTGTTTTCTAATTCAATAATTGATTTTTCTACAGCATCTATACTTGAACCGCCTTTGCTTAAAATAGATTCACCTGCTTTAATGGCTGCGATTAATCCTGCTTTATAAAGTCTTTCTTTTTCCTCAGTCATGCTGCTTTTTAAAATGGTGCCAGCGCCACCGTGTATTGCAATAGCAAAATTTGTCATAGTATAAAGTTAGAATTTTTTTAGAATGAATTGTAGGTAAGAAATAATTATTAATTGTATTTTCAACCACTTAAATTATGGCACTTATTATTAAAAAATCAACATTACCAAATGCTGGTAAAGGGTTGTTTACAACTAAGGCAATTAGCAAAGACAGCAAGATTATACAATACCGTGGCGAAATAATTGGTTACAACGAATACCGCCGTCGCGCAAGGAATGAAGTAGATCAATACTTATTTTATTTAAGACGTGATTTGTGTATTGATTCAATGCACACCCCTCAGTATAAATCACGATACGCAAACGACGCCCAAGGATTTACTAAAATTAAGGGAGTTAAAAATAATAGTGATTATGTTATTTTTGGCGATAAATGTTTTATGGTTGCCACACGTAACATAAAAGCCGGCGAAGAGATTTTTGTTGATTACACAAACCATTATTGGAAGGCTATGAAGAAAAGGTTGAAACGAAAGACAAGTCCTAAATTGAAGAAAAAATAAAAATAGTACTTTCTAAATTTGTTTTAACTTGCCTAGTAGTCATCTAAATTCATATACAACTGTAGATTTTTATCTAACCAATCTGCAACAGCAAATTTATCACAATCTGGTGTTTGGCTTCCGAACCAAATTCGGCCTTTACCTTGGTTTGATGTTGTGAAACTACTTTCGCCCGACATCAGTATCCTGGTACCAAATTGTTCCCAAACATCCTCTGAAACTGTTGATTCTAAGCATTTGCGCGATATTATAGGATTGTTGGTAACGTTACTTTCAAAAGAATTTCCATCAGAAATTGTTCCTTTTAGTACACCAGTATAGTATTGTCCGGTGGCTTTAAACCAATTTTTCATATCAACATTAATGTTGCAATTAGTTTGGTTTATATAAGCTAAATTGAGATTCCCATTTATTTTTTTATATCGGTCTAAGTTGCTTTGTCCAAATTTTTCACCTCGCTTAAGTTTTAGATTTCCACTTACAACCATTTCATCTCGTTTGTAATTAAATTCTAGGTTAAATTCGCAAGCAGTATCTTTAATATTCCCAAGGTAGTGAATCATAAATTTTCCGGCTCGTATTTTACCATCATTGTTTATTGGCCCTTTATCGCTTAAGAGGGTATCACTCGTTAAAGGGTTGTTATCCTTTTTTATGTAAACAAATTTATCGGTACTTATAGAATCCATAACACGTGCCGCACAATCAATCATAGCGCTTAATTCAAGATAAGCTCTTACTGCAGACCTTGTTTCGCTGTAGTTATTAAATTGTGGAGCAACTTCTTTTTTGCAGGAAAATAAAAGGAGTAAAAGTAAGGTAAATAAAATTATAATTCTCATATTTTATAGTTAAAAAATTCTTATACCAACGCCTAGTTGAAGGAAAAAATCTTTTTCCAAGGTGGTTAATTTTTCTTTTGGATTAACTTGGTAAAAACTTGGTCGGAATCCTATTTCAAAATCAATTACTGCAATATTTCTAACCAAGGCATTGTAACCAAAAATAACTCCTTGTTTTGAGTTTGTTAGTCCGCCTACATTGTAACGAAGCGGCACGGAGAGATTATAATAACTCACATCAGTTGTGTAAAGCTTGTTGGATGGGGTTGTAATAAAGTTGTAACATAAATAATATTGTTCGTAACGTTTTTTACTATAATTATAAAAGGTAAATCCCAAACGCGCATGTGGTATTTGTGTGCGAAATAAAATTTTTATGTTAGAGGTTTCAATTGTGTTTGGGTCTAATGATGAACTGTTTCCAATATTTTTACCAGTTTCATTTTCAATTAAAGTAACATCGTTAAACTTTGTATTACGAATTCCTTGGTCGTAGCCTGCGTAAACGCCAAAGCTCACCCCTTCCATTTTTAGTTTACGAAATAAGAAACAGGTTTCAACTTGCATGTTGGTAGCAGCGCTTAGCTCCCCTTGGCCTGATTTCATGGAGTTAGAACGGTAGTAAGCAAATTTAGCAGTAAAAAGGTGTAATAAACGCGCACGTATATCGCCTCTAAAACCAATAGGAAAGCCATCTGCATCAATACTGCTGTAAAACATACCCATTCCCATTATACCCGTGTGTGTAAGCTCCTTTCTTTTGTAGAGGTATTGAAATTGAGCGTTTGAACTGATTGTAGCAAAAAGTAAAAAGCACATAAACGTTTTTAATTTGCTCTTATATATTTTGTTATTAAACATACGTGAATGCGTTTATCTAGATTCCTTGTACTTTTGAATTAATTTTTTTATTGGAATTATATAACTCACGGATGTATTTAGTCCACCCGCACTCATAGGAGCATTTCTCACCACGTTAGTATTCAACTCTACAACTACAACGCCAAATTCAAATGCAAGAAATGCGTGATACATTAATCCACTTTTTGTGAGTTTCGGATCGTTCATTCCGGAGCGCCACAAGTCAGGATTGGTTTCAAATAATTGCTCCATTTTTTCTGACGCATCGCTCTTTAAATACTGAGTGTTTTTTACACTAGCGTACCCAACACCAACGCCTCCAATAACACGAAAGGCAGCGGTAGGATTTTTTGTTCTGCCTTGCGCAGCGCCTAAAGTAAAACGAGTAATTAGATTTTTTAAGTCAACCCCTACCCTTAAATACGCACGTGTTTGCTTACCTTCTGCCATAAATGCTGTAGAGTCTCTGTTTACGCCGCTGTTGTCTTTTGGATAAGGATTGTATAAGTATGAACGCTTGTTGGGATGAGAAGCATAACCTTGCTGCCCAGTTTCAAAGATGGCATCAATAGCCATAATACCAACACGTTGGTTGTAGCCAATTCCAGACATTTTTGTTTGCCCTGCAAAACTAGGGTTAGCCCAAGAGTAACGTGGTGTAATGCCTCCAAAGTTGGCTACAGAATAGTATACATAATCTCTGATTTTAAATTTTGTTTTATAGTAAGTTGTAATTTCATCGTAGCCTTGGCGCCTTACTTTGGTTTCGCCTGTTTTGTAAGTTTCCCATCGGCCGTATTTGCCCGAGTTTGTTGAATTCACATCCAATACTTCAAAAAGACCATCGAGTTTTATTCCAATAGTTGGTGTAAAAAAAAGTTTTCTTCCACCTGCGTAATTTTTAAAGTAATAGGTGCTTTGAATATTTGCTTCAATAACTAAATAGGGGAGAGCAATATTAATTCCAGGCGATGCAACAATTCCCCAACTATTACCAGAAAATTTTTTATCGATTCCATTTCTCCTTACACCACCAATTGAAAATTGAGGATACATGGACCAACCTCTTATTCCATAAGCCCTGTTACCCATAGCGAATGGTGCTTTATTAATAACCAATCTAAGTTCCATTGCAGTTTGTGTAAATTGGTTGGATAGATCTAAACTGTTGCGAAGTTGTGTAAAGCGTGCATATTTTGTTTCCATAACAAAGCCTTTATTGCCTACAGAAGACTGAACAAAACCTATGGTACCAAAGGGCGCAACTTGTGCATGGAGGCTTAGAATTTTAAATATGCTTAAATACAGGAAAAATAAGAAATTGATATTTTTTGAAGAAAGTTTACTCACGGAATATTTACAAATTTTTTTGTAAAATTAATTGTTAGGTAGCCAAAGATGAATAGTACAAATGTACTAGGGTAAAATTTCTTTTTGATAACGGAAATGTTTTAATATCAAGATGAATTATATTTTCAGTCTAAAATATAGGTCAACTTGGTATAATTTATTTTTTTCTAACGATTTGCGAAAGCATGAAAGGATAATTTTTTGAGACCGTAAATTAAATTGTGTAAGAGAATTTAAAGCTCACAAATTTCTTTCAACTTATGAAGTGCTTTTGGATAATGCTCGTTCATATAGTCTAAAAATTCTTCTGTTGTATCTAAATCAACAGTAACCGATGTAACTCCTCCTTTTTCTTCAAAGGTGTAGTTTTCTAATCCATTTGCCCATTTTTCTACATCGGATCCTTCGGTAATTTCAATGCTATCTTTTAACAGACCGTAATGTTGAATTGAAACAAATTGGTTAGGAATGTTTTCATTAATTTTAGAAACCATGCCTCCTTTTTCTCCTTTTTCATCTACACCAACAAATAAAATTTTACTTCCTTTTCCCCAAGTCCCTTCGTAGCTTGATGTTGGATTAAATAGAGCAGTCCATTCCTCATACGTTGATTTATTGGTTATACCTAACATTAAATCATATACTTTGTTTACTGGCGCATTAATGTGAGTTGTGAATTGGAGTTTTTTCATTTTAATCAGGATGTTTATCAGTTTAAAATTGTTTCAGATGAGTGGAATTCTATTGAATCAAATTTAGGTATTTGCATGTTGAGATGCAAAAATAATAGTAATAAAAAATTTCTTCTTTAGTTTAACATGCGCTAAGTTCTAAGCGCATCATTAAATCTGTTTGCTCATCATTCCCGAGCTTAAAAATATGTTTGTGAAATTCAACGAAGCCATTTTTTTTGTAAAAACTAATCGCTCTTGGATTTTTTTCCCAAACACCAAGCCAAACATATTCTGCTGTTGTTTGCTTTGCAAGGCTAATTGCTTCATCAAATAATACCTGTCCTACATTTTTACCATGATAGTTTTTGAGAACATAAATACGTTCAATTTCAACAGAGGATGTGTCTTTTAATTCGGTTTGTGCTTGCGCGAAGTTAATTTTTAAGTATCCAATAATTTTGTTATCAAAGCTCGCAAAATAAAATTTGGAATTTTCATTACTCAGTTCAACAGTTAGTTTTTCAATACTTAAATTATCATTTAAATACGTTTGCATGTCATCAATTGTGTTATGTTCAGCAAATGTTTCGACAAAAGTAAGTTTTGAAATTTCTTGGAGTTTATTAATCTCCGATAATTCTACTTTTCTAATTTCAACATCTATACTCTGTATCATTTTGTAGAATACTTATAAATTGTATTTTGCTGAACATGACGTTTAATTTGAAAAAAAATTCAGTAGAATAACTTTAGTCATCCGAATTTTTTCCAGCGTTAATTACTTCAAAATCTAATTTACCTATAATGATAAAATCGGTGCGCCGGTTTTGGGCTCGCCCCTCTGGGTTATCGCTGCCATCGTGTTTATCGTTGGGAGCAATGGGTTTGCTTTCTCCAAAACCTTTTGCTTTTAATCGGTTTGCAGTTATGCCTTTACTTACTAAATAATTCACCACACTTTCTGCTCGGCTTTGCGATAGTTTTAAATTGTAGGCGTCGCTACCTTTGCTATCTGTGTGGGATTGTATTTCTACTATAATTTCAGGATTGGCTTCCATTAGGGAAAACACAGTTGTATCTATAGCTATTTTACTCGATTCTAGTATGGTAGATTTATCAAACTCATATTGTATGTTTGGAATATGAATTGGTTCTTTAAGAGATTTAGTGATTGTTAAATTTTTATTTAGTGTTTGCGATGTGCTAATTGTTTTAGTACTTACCTCTCCTGAATTCCCTAAATAATTTTCTTTTTTTACAATTAAAAAGTAATCTTCTCCAGCTTCAACACTGGTTTCGTACTTACCAAGTTTATCTGTTGTTATTGTTTTAACCAAATATTTTTCGCCAGTTTTTTTGTCTTTAATATAAACTTGCACCAAGGCTTCGGTTACTATTTCACCATTAGTACTTAAATCACTTACGTTTCCTGTTAATAAAAGTTTTATGTATTGTGTGTGTTTGTATGTATAAATATCATCACAACAGGTACTATTTTTCAAACTATTTCCTCCTTTTCTGTTACTCACTAAAAATCCTTCTTCACGATTGGTGCTAATTGTGTAATAAATATCATCAGCACCTGTATTTAGCGGCTGACCAATGTTTTCGGTGCCTGTAAATTTTTTTCCATCGCCTATGGCTCTATAAATATCATAGCCTCCAAGCCCACCCAAGCCATCGCTGCTAAAAAAAAGTACGCGCGTTTCGTTATCAAAAAAAGGTGTAATTTCATTTTGGCTTGTGTTTATTTTATTACCAGCGTTTTTAGGATCTTTGTAAACATTATTTTTTTTATCAAAAATGGTGTACCAAATATCTAACCCTCCTTTTCCTTCTTTTCTATTGCTTACGAAATAAATTATATCGCCGCCTTTTTTTGTGTCGGTGGTTACAGCAGGCATGGTGCTGGTGTATTTGGGGTTATTTATGTTTTTAGGGAGCTTTGTTGGTTCAGTCCACGTTTCTCCGTTTTTTTCAGTTAAATAAATTGCGCAAATCATTTCGCCTTTTAAATTAAGTTTGCAACGTGTGAAGTAAAGACGTTTTCTATCTGCACTAAAACACGCATTACCAGTATTAAAATTTGGCATATTTAAATTAGTTGCGTATTCACCATTAAATTTCCATTCGTTGTTTTGTTTATTAGCGGTATATAATTTCCTAACCACACTTCGTGTTGTATCGTCTTCAACCACAAATTCTTTTTTATCGGTTCTTAAACTTGTAAACAATAACGTATTATCGTTTATGGCAATTGGTGCAGCCTCTGTGTTTACTTTGTTTATTGTTGTATCTAAGTGTGTAATTATAAACTTGTTTTCTACCAAAACAATTTTTTGAACGCTATCGCAAAATGCAATTTCTTTTTGTGCTTGTTTTTTTAGTAGTTTTTCGCTGCCCTTGTACTCTTTTTTAAATTTTTGAAAATTGGTTTTTGCACTGTCGTAATTACCGTTAGATTTTTGCATTTGTGCATGGTAATACAGAGCCTCTTCCTCATCTTTATCCTTTGTTAAATTGTAGGCATTTAAAAAACTTTTTTGAGCACGTTCATAGTCTCTAATTTCTAAAAAACTTTTTCCTAATAAAAAATGAATTTTTCCATCGTTGGGATTTTTTTTAAGATAGGCTTCAAAAAAACCAATTGCAGCTTCAGGGTCGTTTTGTTGCAAAGCATTTTTACCAAGATTTTTTAAATTTTTGGCGCTCGCTTTTTTAATTAAGGCGCTATCAGCTTGCCCAAAGCAGTTTAGGTTCAAAATACAAATAAACAGTATGAGTTTAATAACGTTCACAAGGAATGGCTTTTTTAGTTAAACGTGTATTTTTTGCTTTGTAAATAAGTGCAATTTCATAAGCGCCTCTGCTATCAACTGCAGTTTTTAATTGACTCATTGTAATATCATAACTAAAGCCTATGGTATAGTTCATATAATGCATTCCTACAGTTCCTATCGATGCATCCGTATTTCTTTTTAATCCATCGCGCCACATAAAGCCTGCAAATACGGAGTTTGTAAAAAAGGCATTTTTATTTAATATATAATCTGCTTCTACACCCGTTACCCAATCGCTGGCTTTAGCTGTGTAACCACAAAAACTATGTATTTTAAAACTTAATTTTGGTAAGGCAAAATACGTTAGCGCTGCATTGTAAAATTGTTTTATTGGTAATCTGTTATTAAATCCAAGCATTGATTCTTTTGGTTTGTTTAAATGAAAAAAACTGAAGCCGACTTCTGGTTCAAATTTTCCAAAACGCTTGCTTACATGAAAGCCTGTATTCAAATCAAAGTAAGTAGTACGTTGGTCTACATTACTTTCGCTATTGGTAAGTGTTTTATCAAATTTACCAGTTCCCCAATTTAATTGTTCGGGAAAAGAGTGGGCATAAAAATCAATAAATTTAATTACAACGCCCGGCTGAATGCCAGCACTTAAATTAAAGCCAGCCAGTTTCACATGAAATGCTGCAGATGGCATAATTTTATTGATTACTAAATTACCCCCGCTTCTATCATTCAAAAAATAAAGTCCCCCACTAAAATTCAAATTTTGAGGATAAATATTAAAATCTCCACCAGCGCTAAAGGTGTTATAAGCTTTATCAATATCACGCCATTGGCTACGGTAGTTTCCAAAAAAGCGGTAATCGCCTTTAAAATTGCCTGTGTTTGCTGGGTTTAAAGTAAGAGGTGATAAATAGTACTGACTAAAATGCACATCTTGCGAAAAAGTTTTCGAAAACAAACCAATCACCAAAAAGAGAAATATATGTTTCTTATTCAACTACCTAATTAATTTAAATGTGCCTGTTTTAAACAAACCTTTTTTATCCGTGTAAGTTTCTACCAACACTTGGTACACGTAAGTTTCCATATTTTGAGGCACTCCTTTGTAAGTTCCATCCCAGCCTACGTTAATATCATTCGATTCAAACAACAATTGCCCCCAGCGGTTATAAATTCTAAAGTATTCTAATTTTTTTATTCCCCAACCATCTGGATAAATAATATCATTTTTACCATCACCATTTGGCGTAAAGGCAGTAGGCACATCTACACTTGTTTTAGGGTCTATCAATACAGTATAAGTATTTTGAACCCTAAAGCATCCCAAATTATCGGCTACCGTTACTGTGTAAATAATATTAGAAGTTGAACTACTTATTGGATAAATACAATTTATACAATTCAAATCGGTTGCAGGTGTCCACGTATAACTCATATTTAAGCCAGCATATCCATTCATTGGAATAGTTTCTCCAATGACAACAGTACTATCCCATTCAATATTATCAGGAGGTTGTTGTATGTATAAAGATGAGTTAGTGAATGATTTACATCCATTGGCATCACTTACGTTTAAGGTATATTGCGGCGATGAGGTTGCTGTAGCGGAAGTACTTGAGCTGTTGGGCGAAGCTAAACCAATGCTTGGTGTCCATGTGTAGCCTGTTATCCCAGCGGTTGATGTTGCATTACTCGTTAAGAAAAATGTTGCACCTCGGCAAACGGAGTCAGGATTATTAATGACAACTTTTGGCAAAGGATTAATGGTCATTTGTTTTAAACTAACTCCTTTGCAATTATCTATTGCATCGGTAACTGTTAAAGAAACGGTGTAAATGCCCGAATTAGGATACGTATAAGATGGATTTGCTTGGGCAGAAGAACCTCCATCACCAAATAGCCAACTATAGGTAAAGCCTCCTCCAGTTGGTGGTGTTTTATCTTTAAACAAATCTGTAAGTCCTAAACAATGTATACTATCAGAAACTAAAGTTTCAGTGTTTCTATCAAACTTTGCAGCAACAGATTTTACTTGAATAGGAATTGCAACTGGGTATTTACAAGCATTTTGAGATGAGTAATACGTTAATACTACTGTATAAAATCCTGATGACGGAACCGAATTGTAAGGATGCACCGTAAATGCAGGATTAGACGGACTCGGTGTGGTAGTGCTTGTTATACCATCGCCAAACGACCATATCCATTGGTTTAACCCCACCGAATCTTTAATGTTTAATGTAATAGATTCACCTAAACACACTACCGATTTATTAGAAACCGCATCGGCCTTTGCATAAAACAATCCAACTGTTTTGGTAATTACAGAGCTACAGCCGAAAGGTGTAGTAACAGTATGGCTAATAGTTACAACTGTGTTTGTGGCAGTAGAGTAGGTCATAGTAACTGAAGGCTGCGGCACAATTGGGCCGCCTGTTCCTAAATCCCAATTATAGTTTAAGGTAACCGTGCTTGGTACAATTGTACTCATATCAACAAAAGTAAGTGGTGTGCCCGAACATAGATTATTGGTACTAGTTGATGCTGGAGAATTAATAGCGAAGTTGGCCACTGGGAAATTCCCAGAAGAAATAGTTATTTGTGATGAGTTTATGCAACCGCTGGCATCTTGCACTTGAACAGTAACTGGGAAATTGCCTGCATTTGTGTATGAATAAATTGCTGAATTACTTGCGGTAACTAAAGGAGAGCCTTGGCCGAAATTATAGGTATAGCTTGTGTTGCCAGACGGTGCATTAAATGTAATTGGCGTTCCGGATACAGTATTTACACAAAAGAAACTTTGGCTAGGGGAAAAATTAGCATTTGGGTTTCCAATTACAATTGTTTGTTTAGAAGTGTCGCGGCAACCAATACTATTTTGCCCAATTAAATGAACGGTGAATGATTGGTTTGGTGATGCTACTGAAAGACCATTCAAATCTAAAGTTTGTGTTGCGGTAACATTTGTTGTAATAGTAGAATTATTTGTGCCAAAAACCCACGTGTAAGTATTTATTGGATCTGGCGTTTGAAGACTTGTGTTTGTGAATGTAATTGTTCCTTGAGATAAGCAAAGTGGGTTAGTCCACGTAAAATTCGGCACGGCTTTACTAATTCTAAACAGTCTTGTCATTGTATCCCTGCAACTATTAATGTCTTTTACAAGTAAGGTTACTGTGTGTATACCAGGCGCCGTAATTGTATGATTTAAGGTAGATAAAGAAGTGGTTAACGGAGGTGTATTATCAAAGTACCAAGAGTAGTCATAGCCTGTTCCAGTTAAAACATTATTTGAGGCACTTCCATTATAATTAACTACAATTGATGAACAAGCCACGCTTGGAACAGTAAAATTAGCATCTGCATCTCGCACCGTTACTAACATGGTGTAAGTATAAGGAGGACAACCATTGCTTGTATTAGATGCGGTAACAACAGCCGTATAATCTCCTGTAGCAGCGTAGGTGTGGGTAACCGTGTGAGCAACAGTTGTGTTAGTTGTGCCTGCAAAAGTTACAAAGTTGCCATCACCAAAATTTATTGTCCCACCAGTACCATCTTGTAATTGTGTAAAAAAGGTAACCACTTTACGCAATGGCTTTGCGCAGTTGGTTCGGTACCTACTCTGTACAATAGGGCCTTTTACATTTACAGTTGTGCTGCTAACCGAAGTGCCTTTACAACCATGCAAGTAAGCACTCATAGTAAATGTATGCGGTCCAAAATGTGTAAATAAGGCAGAAGGATTTTTATCTGTTACACAATGCGAAAAGTAATCGTTATCACTATCTACATGCCAATGCTGAATTGGTGGGTTAGTTGCAGGTGATGTGTTTGTTATTTGTATGGGCTGATTCCAACAAGGATTGAGCGGTGATACATTAAAACTGACAATAGGTGGATTAACAACGTGCACGGTATCTACAAAGGATGTATCTCGGCAACCGCCCTGTGTTTGAATTACGAGGTACGGAGTGTAAGTTCCAGTAGCAGTATACGTAAATGTTGGTTTAATTATTGGAGGTGGCACAATACCAGATACTAAAGTAGCAGGATTTGCACCGTTATTCCATGTATAACTTGTAACAGGATAAACCACACTATTTGTAAAAATACTATCTCTAAAATTTACGGTTAATGGAACGCATCCTTCTTTTTTATTCATATAAAACCAAGCCGTTGGTCGCCTAATACTATCCGTTATTGTGCAGGTTTGTTGCGAAATGCAACCAAAATGCGATTTTGCAATCAGGCAAATTGTTGGAGAATACAAGCTATATATATGATAGGGGTTTAAACTTCCAGCAACAAAGGTAAAGGTTGGGTTAGTTGCAGTGGATGTAAAACCTGATACAGGCATATTTTGGTAATAATTATACGTCCAAAAATAAGTACTTGCGCCACCGCTACTTTGATTTATCATGGGCGCTAAAAATGTTTTACTACATGTATAGGTTGGCGGGGTTGTTGTAAAACTTGCAATAACTTGTTGCACAAAAATATTTTTAACTTTAACCGCACTACAAGTTCCGCTGGTGGCTGTAATTGTCATTACATAAGCGCCAGGGGCAGGGTAGGTATAAATTGGTGTACTAGTAGTTGTAAACGGAATAAAATTAGTTATTAACGGACTACCATTACCCATGTTCCAAGTTGTAAAGGGTACGTTTGATGAATCTCTAATAAATAAAGGGAAGCCAAAACAAACCGTGTCTTTCATTTTTACCAATACACTTGGCTGTAGCACACTTACAAGTGCATTTGCCGTTCCTTTACAGTTATTATTATCTGTAACAGTTAAAGTTACATTGTAAGCACCTTGCGCCGCGTAAGTTTGATTACCTGGGGTAACTTGGGTTGATGTGTTTCCATTACCAAAAGCCCAATTATATGTTAATACGTTGCCTGTAGGTGAGCCACTGGTGCAATTACTGGCGCTAAAGGCTGTTGTAAATGGCGCAACACATGAGCTTAGACCTGTACTAGAAATGATAACATTAGGTGGGTTTGAAACAATTATTGGCCCTAAAACTTTGGGGTCGCTGCTACAACCGTTTGCTGTAACAATTAAATTTGTACTAAACGAGCCAGCTATACCATAACCGTAGGTAGAAGTGCCTCCTAAATTTCCAGAACCACCATCCCCATAACTCCAAGTCCAAGCGGTAATAGCACCGCCGCCTGGCACGGTGCTTAAATCGGTAAATGTTACAGTTTTTACGGCGCAGCCACTGGTTGGTTGAACATAAGAAAAATTTGCGATAGGTTTTGGTTTAATAACCATGGATAAAGTAAATGTGCCCGCACTGCAATTTAAAGTTACAACATAATTTCCTGGAGTATTATACGTAATTGAAGGGTTAACAAGTGTTGATGTTGCAGAGTTACCAAAGTTCCAATTACAACCAGTTGCTCCATTTGGCGCGGTGAAATTTATTGTTTCGGGGGCGCAACCTGTGCTTGGGTTTGCGGTAATTTGTGCTTTAGCGGTAAAATAAACAAAACTGAGTATGATGTATAAAATTCTAAATACTTGTTTGTTCATTTTCAAAAAATTTATATATTTGATTAACCAAAAATAGTAAAATTAATTTAAGAAACAAGAATAAATGAAAAAAAACCTAATATTATTGAGTTTGATTTTACTTTGTGTTTTTCAAATTAATGCACAACAAAAAAAGCAGCAAGAGTATTGCGGAACTCAAATGCCCGCAAATTATAAAGCTGTTTTTAGTAACGTTATGCAAACTCAAAATTTGGTAACTACTTTAAAGCACGATACCTGTTTAAATAAAAAATTCTCTATAATATTTTATGTTATTGCCGATAGTGCTTTTCAATGGGGACCTCCCGGAGGCATGAGTGGTAATGGCGGGCCAGCAATGGCTCCTAGCGATCTTACAACGTGTATAAATAAACTTAATACAGCTTTTAAAAGAATTTGTGTTCAGTTTTTTAATTGTAGCACAGTCGTAATTCCTCATCACCCCTACAACCGCTGGTGGAAGAACATAACGCATCCAATTGTTGCCAGCCAATTTAAAACACAAGATTGTATTAATATTTATTTGGTTGATTCAATAAAATTACCTTTGGGCGCATCGGGTTATGCGGGAAGCGAAATTGTAATTCAGAAACGGAATGTTACAGGGGTAACTCCCATCCACGAAATGGGGCACTTTTTTGGTTTGATTCATACTTTTGACGACATGTTAAATCCAGCGCCTCCCTCTACAGTTGTGCCAAATCCAAATCAGCCATTTTCTTCAGAATTGGTAAATAGAAGCAATTGTTATACCGCAGGCGACGGATTTTGTGATACAGAAACGGATTGTTTTCCTTTTAACGGAACACCAAATCAGTACTTTAATAATCAAGCGTGTGGTGGCGATTTTTATACAGGACCACAAGACGCAAATTCGGAATTTATTATACGACCAATGGATAATTACATGACCTATGCCTCTGGCTGCCGAAATAAATTCACCCAAGAGCAATACAATTTTATGGCCGCCTATATTTTGAGTAATTTGCTCTACTTGCATTGATGTAATAATTTTATGCTTAATTTTACGACTCACAATTTTTTATGAGTCATTTAGTTGCCCCTTCGGTTTTATCGGCAGATTTTGCACATCTTGAAAGAGATATTGAATTAATTAATAATAGCCAGGCCGATTGGTTTCATGTAGATGTAATGGACGGTGTATTTGTCCCTAATATCTCGTTTGGTTTTCCGGTAATTAAAGCATTAAAAAAATATGCTAAAAAACCATTAGATGTGCATTTAATGATTATAGACCCAGACCGCTACACGCAAGCTTTTAAAGAAGCAGGAGCGGATGTGTTAACGGTTCATTTAGAAGCTTGCACGCATTTGCACAGAACAATTCAAAATATAAAAGCCTTGGGAATGCAAGCGGGCGTTGCTTTAAATCCACACACTTCCATTTCATTATTAAAAGATATAATTGCAGATATTAATTTGGTTTGTTTAATGAGCGTAAACCCTGGATTTGGCGGACAAAAGTTTATCGAAAATACTTATACGAAAGTTACGGAATTGAAAGAATTAATTCATCAAAAAAATAGTAAGGCTTTAATTGAAATTGATGGTGGGGTTGATTTAAAAAACTACAAAAAACTAATTGATGTTGGCGCAAACGTTTTAGTAGCTGGCAACACCGTTTTTGGAAGCGAACATCCAACAGAAACTATCGCTTTGTTGAAGAATTAGTTTTTTTGTAATAAACTTATACTTACCGCATCAACACCACAAACTCTTTATACACTTTTTCTTTTCCATCAAAGCCCAAACATTGTACTAAATAAAAATAAGTGCATAAGGTTAATTGTCCTTTCATACTTTACCAGTCATGAAATTAATCTTTGTCCATCACGATTACTTCAAGATAATAAGCTTGCCATTTTTCTTCAGATTGTCTTCTGTTAAAAGTGTATAAAAGTATATGCCAGAGGTTAAATATTTTAAATCTAATTTAGATTCTAATTCTAACTTAGTAGTTAAGATAATTTTTCCGAAAGTGTCGTAAATCATTATTCTTGAGTTATGTCTTTCGGATTTAACTGTAAATTCACCGTTACTTGGGATTGGTATAATATGAAAATCATTTGTTTCAGTATATGCTTTGTTTCCAAGTGTTACAGGAGAAAATTTGGTAAAAAAGTTAGTGCCGTTATTAAAATCTACTACATTATTGCCAAGTGTAAAGGTGCTATTTGATATAGAACCAAGCAAATAATAATAGCCATTATTATCTATGGTAAAATCCATTACAGAGTTACCTCCAGTATCCCCTATTTTCATTAACTCTTTTTCATTACCATTACTGTCATAGGTGTTTAAATAAATTGTGCTAGTAGCAGTGTTGGTATAAGTTACTGAGGAAAACGTAACGCTACTTGTGCCAACTATAGTTGCGCCTGCAACTATGTTGCCAAAATTATCCGTGTTTAAAGCTACATACCTTTCATAAGGATTTACTAAAGTTCCTCCGAATTGTTTTACCCATAAAAAATTTAATACTGTATCGCACTTCGCCAAAAGTGCGTCGAAATCACCTTGGTTTGTAATTGTGTTTGTACCTAACACTAATGGGCTTGAGTAAATTATCTCTCCTGCAATAACAATTTTATCAGTATTATCAATTTTAATATCTCTAATAGCCATAACGCCAGAAGTATTTATTTTTTTTAACCAAATGAAGTTACCACTTGAATTATATTTTATCATAAAGTAGTTGCTAGAGCTAAGATTATTCTGAATAGTATTTGTCCCAATAGCTATAGGTGTGATGCTGTATTTATCTGCATAACCTGTTAGATAAATATTGTTCTGTGAATCTACGTTTATAAAGTTGCTTTCAAAACTATTAGCGTTGCTTGATTCTATTAATTTAGACCATAGTAAACTACCACCTTGACTAAACTTTGCTACGTAAACTGCATTATTCGTGTAAGTCTTACTGTAATTTGTATTTGCAATTGAAAAAGTAGTTGATGAGGATATTCCAGTAATTATAATATCATTGTTTGTTAGTATTTGAAAGTCAGTTATAGATTCAATATTATTGCCGTAAATAGGAGCGTGCCACAAGTAATTCCCATCTCCGTCAAGTTTTAATAGCATACAATTTGAATTATTATTAATCGGATTAGCAATTGTCGAGCTTCCAACTGAGAAAACATCACTTGTAAATTGAACGTCAATTAGTAAATTATTAAATTGATCTATTTCAACAATATCAATCAAATCATTACCTGCCCCACCTAAATTTTTCACCCAGATTAAGTTACCTGAATTACTGTACTTAGCAATAAAAATATCATCTCCTCCATTCGATGCTAATGTGCTTGATTCGACACCAAGCGTTCCGCTATATACGCCAGTTACATAAACATCGCCTTGGTTGTTCACTTTTATGCTTCTTTTAAATTTAGCGTTTTTTATATTCTTAGCCCAGTGCCAATTATAATTTTGAGATTGTAAATTTAGTACTGTTACTAAAATTAGTAATATGTGTAATGTTTTCTTCATGTTTTTCTCTAAAATTAATTCAACTTCTGCCGTAAAGTAATCTAGTTCATATAAGTGGTACTTTTTATTTTATAACTGGCAATAAATTATCTCTAAAGTAATCCCTAAGTTAACCTAAAAAAATCGTAAATAATAACTTTTAAGTTATAACTCATCATTACTAACTTTTATCTCATCAACACCACAAACTCTTTATAAACTTTTTCTTTTCCATCTAAGCCCACACATTGTACTAAATAAAAATAAGTGCCTGTGGGTAAGTTTTGGTTGTTGTAAGTGCCGTTCCAACGCAGTTCTCTACTTCGCTCGGCTTGCTTGCCTTGTTCGTTGTTGCTTGTTTGGTAAACCTCGCTGCCCCAACGGTTAAATACTGTAAGTTTAGCGCTTTGTACATTTGGTATTTTAATCAATAACTCATCGTTATAGCCATCTCCGGTTATTGTAATTACTTGTGGTAATTGCAAGTTGGGTGGTTTACAAGTATCAGGTATAGAAATGTAAATACTATCTTTTAATTTATAAGGGCAATAAGTATTATCAGTTGTGTTAAAATTATTTATTGTTATTGAGTAATACGTATTGTTTGTAATTGATGCGGTGGCATTACTAATAGTATTACTCGTATACAAATTCATAGGTTGCCACTCATAATTAAAGCTTGTGGTTGGTGTATTAATTGCCGTAAAATTTAATTCATCCCAAAGGCAGCTAATGCTATTGGTTAAACTAATTTTTGGGCTTATTGTATAGCTTGGTTTTATACTTATATTAACTGTTGCAGTAGTGTTATAACCACATCTACTCTTTGTTAAACTATAAGTAATAGTTGATAGTGCGGTAATGGTTGGCTGTGCACAGTTTGTACAACTTAAACCTAAAGGCGGTTGCCATGTATAGTTATAGTTTATGTCATTATCTGAACAAAGGGTATTGGTTTGATTAGCACACAAAGTTTGATTGCTCAGCGATTCAATTATAACAGGGCTGTTATAAATAGTAATATAAACACTATCTTTTGTTGTAGCACTGCACTGTTGTTTGGTTAAATAATAGGTTATGTTACCCGTAGGTGTAATTATTGGATTAGGACAATTGCTACAACTTAAACCAGTTGTGGGTTGCCAACTATAGGTAGCATCCCAAGTACTATCTGTGCCTAAAGTATAGGTTGAGCCAGCACATAGTGTAATTGTTTTTTGTTGAGCTGCTTTGGCTGGGTTAATCTCTACTACTGATACATCGTCTAGGTAGTAATATGCATTATCATAGTTTGCCGACCCAGAAATAGGTTTTGTAATTTGAAATGTAGTGTTTGCATCGTTTCTAAAATTACCTATCCCCATGTGATATTCAGACCCGTTGGCTAAATAAGTTCCTTGTATTTTAATCCAATTAATGGTGTCTGAAATAATACTACTGCTTTCTAATATAGGTGTTGTAAATGTTATAGCGCTAAAAGGTGTTGGTATGGGGTAAAAGTTTTTAATAGAATCTGCTTTAAAAAAACAACCAATGTTGCTAATTGCTACTCGGCTTCTTTCTGTCAAGCTTACATGTAGTGTTATGCAATATAGTTTGTTTGCAGATAGTTTTTGTTTTAGTTGAACAGCAATATTCTCTCTTGTTGTTGGCGTATAATTATATACATACACTCCAAACCCAGCGTAAGCATTACCAGTTTTCGGAACTTGATAACCAACAATATTAGAAGGTATAGAAAGTGATGGATTAGTGGCACAAGTATTGAAATAATCAGGTGAAGTAAAATAATCAATCCGATACCAAAATTTAGACTGATTAATTTGATTGAACGAGCCGTTAAACACAGGACATGAATTCAACTCCTCGAAAGAGTAGTTCTGAACCAGGTTGTTTACACCTTGAGATTTGAGTTTATGGCATAAAGAGATAAAAACAAGGAGAGTAAAAACTCTCCTTGTTTTTGATGCATATTTAATTTTAATATACACTTTGGTTTTATTTATTAATAATCAATTTATCTGTTTTAATGAGTTTACCCTCACTCATTATTTTATAAATATAAGTTCCACTTTTAAGCTCACTTACATTTAATTTAGTTTGGCTGCTTAGCGGCATTTCAATTACCGTTTGCCCTATAACATTGTAAATATAAAGTGTAGCATTACTTAACTCAGTAGTAATTGTAACCTCTGTTTGGGCAGGGTTAGGGTACAATTTGGTAGTTAAGGCTTCTTTACTTTCGTTTAATGCGGTATTACTGTTTACACTAAACCTACTGCCGCTTGCTTGTATGTTTGGTAAATTAAATTCGCAAGGGTTGCTGTATTCAATACTATCGTTATAGTGTTTTAGTAAAGCACGGCTTTGGTAAACGGCATTACCATCTGTAAACGGGCATAATTGCGCTAGGTTTTGTAAACTCGTTATTTGAGCTGGTGCAACCAATGCAGGTGAGGTTAAAAATACTTGGTAAATAGCGTTGAATGTTTTTTGATTTTGTTCAACCACATTACTTGGGTTTACTTGTGCATTAATTGCTTGTGCTTGCGCAATGGTGTTGGTATTTCCAGTAGCAGCTAATCTGTAAACCAAGCTATCAATCCTGTAGAAATGTCCATAATTACCATTACTATTATTAACCATAAAGTTCGTATAGCCAGCTATGTTAGCATTGCTATAATTATCCTTTTTAAATACTTCGTACACACTTTTACGAGCTATACCATTAGCATTGCCCGTATTGGCACCAAAGTTAACTACTGAATTTACAAATGGCGGTACACCGCGGCTTAGGCGTTGAAAAATATTCATAGGTGCTGCATTACAAGACGAAAAGCCAGTAGAATTATTTGAGAATGGCGAAAATGGAGTTGAAGGTGGAGTTATTTGAAAAAGATTTACAAATGGATAGTAATTATTAGTATTAATAGCCGCCCCTTGGTAATCTATTTGTGAGCCACTACTTCCAAATTGTGCATAGGTATCGGCACCACCTATAAAATATAAAAAGTCGCCAAATTCATTATCTGCTGTATAAATGTTGCCGCCCTGGGGGAAATTAATAGGCCCTACGAAACCGCTATTATCCAAAAATATACCTAAAAAGCAAGGGTCTGCTGGGTTTACATTTAATTTATTGCGGTAAATGCGGCTTGGGCTTGTTCCTTGAAACTTCATGGCTGCGCCTGCACCTTTAATATCGTTTTCGCAAAACAGGTTGTTTACACTGTTTTCTGCAAACATACCAAAGGTAGAGGCAACACCGCTATTGCTTGGGAACACATTGGTGGTGTTAAATTTAATTTCGCAAGCATCGCTACCTTGCAACCACACGTTAGCATTAAAGGTGTTGGCAGGCGGTGGTATAATGTTAATTATATTATTGCTAATTTGTGCGCCTTCAATATTAATACCATAAACGCCAAAAAGTTTACCGTTTAGTGTGTTGTTTCTTACATAATAATCGGCTGTGGTTGGTTTATTTAATTCGTTTAAATACACATAGTAATTAAAGCGTGGCCTGCTGAAAGAGGTGTTGTTTGATGTATTGTTTTCAAATCGCACGTCTATCCTTTGGTTATTAATAGCATACAAGTCGTACAAGCATTGGGTAAAACTATTATTGGTTATACGGCTAGTAGGTATGTTTGCACCAGAATTAATGCTATACACGTGGTTAGCATAAGCACTAATACTATTAAAGTTATTATTAGCCACATTAAAGGTACTTTGTGCTGTGGCCACTACACCGTTTTGTGAGGTAATAAATGTGTTGGTGTAAATGGCTGCATTGTTATTACCTGTGGTGTTAAACCCAACATTGCCGCGGGTAGTACTTAAAAATACACCTGCTGAGGGTCCGTTTAAATCTAGTGGGCTACCTAAACCACGCATTAAATTAAACACGCTGTTATAAACCCCCATGCGCGAGCTAGTTGCGGTAACACCAATGCGCAAATTATCAAACACATTGCGGTAATTGGTTTGGTTGGTGGTGTTGTTACTAAAATCACCAATTTGTAAATTTTGTGTCGCACTTGGCCTACCTGTGTTTATAAACTGAACTCCGAATTGACCACGTAAACTGGTTGGTAAACCTAAGGAGGCACTACCTTTTAAAAACACTGTTGGGTAAGTTTGTAAAGTAGCCAAATCATAGTTGGGTTGGTATTGCCAAGGAGTGGTATTGTTTAAATTAAAGCCTGGGGGTAGTACACGGCAAGTAACTAAATTACCTCTAAATACGAAATTGCTCATTGGTCTGTTTGAGATTAACACTGCACAGAAGTTGTTGTTAAATAAAACGTTTTCTATGGAAATGCCAGGGTGTGGTGTATTTGGGTTAAATGAACTACCATTTCTAACTGCATACTGCGCGTCTTCGATTACGGAGTTTGTAATATTTAAAACTGCAAGACTAAAAATACCTTGCCAGTTTTTGCAGCCTCTAAAATAACATCTATCAATCGTTAAATTATTGGCATTTTGTACAAAAGAGGCGGCATCGCTAAATAATAAGTTGGCATTAAAAAAAGTAAGGTTGCTGGCAGTAATATTTAAATAACCACTTACTGCAATTACAGAACTAATTACGTTACCAGAGGGTGCTGCAATATTAATTCCAGAGTATGTAGCATTTTGCACCAAGTTAGCCCAAGGGGTCGAATTAGGCGAATTAAAAGGAACAAGTGTCACATTGTTAAAATAGAATGCACCCACTCTAGGAGAAAATCGACAACATTCAAGTCCTGAAATTTCAAAAATGTTAAACGCACTGGCGCAACCATTTGTGGTACTGACAGTGTAACTTTGAACACCGTTAGGGAGATTAACTGTAACTGGATTTCCAATAATATTGCCTGGTTGCCAAGTATAAGTCGCATTAGGGTTCCCGTTATTTGCTGTCAACGTTGTACCTTGCCCCGCGCATCCGTTCACTGGGCTAGCTAATATGTTTGGTGTAATTATATTATTAGGCAATACTGTTACTGTTTGAATTAAGGAACATGAACAAACCACTGAATCTACCTGCTGCCCAGTGCCATTAACAGTGCCAAAAAGTTGGAGTCCTTTGGTAACTTTTACTGTATAGGTGCCCGCTGAAATGCCGTTAGGAAAACAATTTCCAAAGCTTGTAACACCAAGACTATTTGTAACTTGACAGATATTATTTGAAACAGGGAAATAAAGATAATTTAGGCCATTGGTAGGAGGTGGTGGTAAAGGTGGGAGTGGCGTTGTAAAACAAAAAGGTTGATTTGCGCACAAAGGTTGCGGAATTGTAAGGTTGCAAGATAAGTTTGTAACATTAACAATTATTGGGTCGCAAGAACAACCTGCTAAATCATTTACTGTTAATGTTGGAGTAACTGGCAGTGGTGTACAAGTATAATTTGAAACGATTGTATATTGTGTCGCCCCAGGTATGTTACCTAAATTAATTGCAACAGTTCCTTGTGAACCAGATGAAACAGAGAAGGTTGTGCCAGGAACATTAGGAAATATGTAAAATATGGTATTAGGTATACAAAAAGTTCCCGAATTACCGTCAAAAGACCCATTATTTGCGTAACCTAAATATAAATTCTCACAAGTTGTTAATGAAAAGTTACATATATAGCTATTAGGAGCGCTGGTTGAAGTATCACCAGTTTGAATATTTTTTAGACAAGACCCAGAAAATCCATTATATGACCAATTACCAGTTATACTTGCGATTAAAGTAGTTGTAGTTAATGTTAGTGGCTGAGTTCCCCAATAAAAACCACATTCTATGGGTGCTGCCAAATTCAATGCAAAAACACTTGGCGTATTTTCTGTACTTCTTCTAGAAACTTTTATTGAATAGGTGCTGTTTAACGTTAAGCTACCAATTGCAAGGTTTAATGTACTATCATTAAAATTACTAAGGCTATCAGCTGCCATCAATGCTAAGTTCCCGCATACACCTTGGTAAAATTCAATTTTTTCAATTTTGTTTTGAGGATTGTTTGAATAGTTGATAAGATTTATGTTTAAATTAATTGAACTAGCCAAGTAACTAAACCATCCAACGTTACTTTGGGTTACTACATTACTGTATGTACCATTGGTTAATGCTGCCGCAGCAGAACAAGTTGGGCTTGCTAATTGGGCATTGAATGAGTTTGAAAGTGTTAAGAAAACAATTAAACTCAGTAAATATTTTAATTTGGATATCATTTTTTTAATAATTAAAGTTAATAATTTATTGAATAAAGTTTTAGTTCCAGATTCTCATTGTTTTTTCACCTTCCTTTCTTAAAAAATTAGGCGTGTGCCTCAGTTGTTCAGTTAATGTTTCAAGGTACTTCGACGAACCAAGCAAATTAAAAAAACAGAAAGAAGCACACGCCATAGGAGGCGTGTAACTTACTAACTGTTCTTCTATGCTTGTTTAAAGAAATTGTCGAAGTTTCTGAAACAAGAAGAACCGATTAAGCAACGCTTAATATTTTAGTTTAAAGTATTTATACGTTTAGTCACAATCAAAATTTTGAATATCCTATAATTTACCTAAAATGATTAAATTCGCACTATGACATTATTAGAGTTTAACAAAACCTTTAAAACAGAGAAGAGTTGCCGACTTCACTTTAAAAAAGTACGAGACAAAGAAGGAGTAATTTGCAAAAAATGTAAATGTACATATCATTATTGGTTACAATACAAAGAACAGTACCAATGCAAAGCATGTGGTTTTCGTACTACCTTGCGAAGCGGTACAGTAATGGAAGACAGCAAACTTCCATTTAAAACTTGGTACATGATTATGATGTTGATGAGCGCTACCAAGAAAGGATTTTCAGCTTCTGAAATTCAACGCCAAGTTGGTCATAAGCGTTATGAAACAATATGGAATATAGTACACAAACTCCGTATAGTGATGGGTAAGCGAGAGGATTTGTATAAATTACACGATATTATTGAATTTGATGAAGGACATTTTGAAGTTGAAACCTCCAAAAGGGTAAAAGGCAATTTAAAAAGAGGTAAAGGTTCGCAACGTCAAAAGCAAGTAGCTGTAATGGCCGAGTCAACCCCTTTAGAAGATGTAAAGAGAAATAAAAAATCGAGTCACGTTCGTTTTTTTAAGATGAAAGTATTGGAAACTGCCAAATCCGAAGATATTAATGAAACCGTAAAAGAATCAATAGCAGAGAAAAGTATTGTACTAAGCGATAAAGCAACAACATATGTAGATATATCAAAATATGTTGAAACACATTTAACCGAAAAGTCTGGAAAGGAGACAACAGTGAGCACTCTAAAGTGGGTTCATATTGCAATAGCAAATGCAAAGAGGAATTTTTTAGGAATCTATCACAAAATAAAAGGAAAGTATTTGCAAAATTATTTAAATGAATTTGTGTACAAACTCAATCGTCGATATTTTAAATCTAACCTCTTTGATAGACTAATTGTAGCTTCGGTTTAAATGTTAGGTAAATTAAAGGATATTCAAAATCAAAATTAAGATTATTTTTTTGAATTGCAAATTTTTGTTAATTAAATTTCTCTTGTGTTTAAGGACTAAATAAGAAGAGAGAAACTAGCATAATTAAGGAAATAACAATCCCATCAAAAGATGAATTTCAAAAGATAAAATCGCATCGAGTTGTTACTTAATGGTTGCAATCAAGTAATTGTATGTTATTGGTTAGGTGTTAATACTAAACCAAAATCGTTACCGGATTTTCGATAAATGCTTTTAAGGTTTGTAAAAAGGCTGAGCCTAAAGCGCCATCCACACTACGGTGGTCGCTGGCTAAAGTAACCTTCATTATATTTCCAGGCACAACGGCATTGTTTTTTACAACGGGTACTTGTTTTATAGCACCTACGCTTAGTATACAACTTTCAGGACTATTAATAATTGAGGTGAATGATTCTATACCAAACATTCCTAAATTAGAAATGGTAAAGGTGTTGCCTTCCCAATATTGCGGTTGTAATTTTTTATCTTTTGCACGTTTGCCTAAATCTTTTGCTTCTGCACTTATTTGCGACAAACTTTTTTGATCAGCAAAGCGAATAACCGGAACTAATAAACCATCTTCAATAGCAACAGCCATGCCAATATGTATGTGATGATTGTAACGTATTTTATCGCCCATCCAGGCAGAGTTTACTTTAGGGTGTTTGCGTAAAGCCGCAGCACTTGCTTTTATAACAATATCGTTAAACGAAATTTTTACTTCGCTAATTTTATTCATGGCTTCGCGCGCTGCTATGGCATTATCCATGTCGATATCAATGGTTAAATAATAATGCGGCGCGGTGCTTTTACTTTCACTTAAACGTTTAGCAATAACTTTACGCATTTGTGAAACAGGTTCATCTGTAAAGCTTTCAGTTCCTAATGAAACAGAACTAACGGTTTGCACATGAGCGTTTGTTGAGGTTGAAGCAACACTTTTATAATTCTCAATATCTGCTTTCGTAATACGGCCATTATCGCCTGTACCTGTAACGTTTTTTAAATCAATCCCTTTTTCTTTTGCCAAGGCTTTTGCAAGAGGTGATGCTTTAATTCGTGAGTCGTTCTGCGTAATGCTTGGTGCTGAATTAGTGGTTGCTGTAGAGGTTGAACTTGTTTCATTTTTAGCTAATTCTTTTTTGGTGCTTTCTGAATTTTTTCCGCTAGTTGCATTTAATGTTGCTAAAATCGCGTTAACATCTTCTCCACCTTTTCCTAAAATAGCAATGAGTGCATCTACAGGTACACTTTGTTTTTCTTGAACGCCAACATGTATCAAAACACCATCTTGAAAACTTTCGAACTCCATAGTGGCTTTGTCAGTAGCAATATCTGCAAGTAATTCACCACTTTTAATTTTGTCGCCTACCTTTTTGTGCCATTTTTCTAAAACACCTTCTGTCATTGTATCGCTTAGTTTAGGCATACGCACAATTTCAACACCAGCTGGAAGTGAAGCTTGATGAGTAGTAGGTGTTATATTTTCTTCTTTTTTTGTATCTTGAATAGCTGAAGGTTTAGAATTTGAAACTTCGGTTTTAGAATTTAAAACTCCCGAAATATCTTCGCCAACATTACCTAAAATTGCAATAATAGAATCTACAGGAACAGCTTGTTTTTCTTGCACGCCAATGTGTAAAAGCACACCGTCTTGAAACGACTCAAACTCCATGGTTGCTTTATCGGTTTCAATATCGGCAAGTAACTCGCCGCTTTTTACTTTATCTCCAACTTTTTTGTGCCATTTTGCAATTACCCCATCTGTCATGGTATCGCTTAATTTGGGCATTCTAACAATTTCTGCCATAATTTTATTTTAGATTTATGATTTTAGATTTATCAAGTATTTTTTAAATCTTAAAACCTCGTTCTTAAATTAATTTTATTCTACAATAAATGGATAATTAGGTTCTGAATAAACATCTTTAAACAATTCATCAACTTCTGGGTAAGGACTTTCTTCGGCAAACTGAACGCTTTCATCAACTAGCGCTTTTACTCGTGCTTCAACGGCTTCAATACCTGCTTCGTCAATCCATTTATTGGCTTGTAAGGTAGCAACTACTTTTAAAATTGGGTCTTGTTCTTGATATTCTTTCACCTCATCTTTAGTACGGTAAGTTTGTGCATCGCTCATGCTATGCCCTTTGTAACGATACGTTTTCATTTCTAAAAATGTTGGTCCATCACCTCTGCGCGCGCGCGCTACAGCCTCTTCCATTGCTTCGTGAACGGCTTCAACGGTTAAACCATCTACTGGTTTACTTGGCATATCGTAAGCTAAACCTAGTTTCCATAATTCGGTTACATTACTGGTGCGCTCTACAGAAGTTCCCATAGCGTACTGGTTATTTTCTACTATAAAAACTACGGGTAACTTCCAAGTCATAGCCATATTAAAGGCTTCGTGCAATGCACCTTGGCGCACAGCACCATCGCCCATCGAGCAAACGCATACATTATCAGTCCCCAAATATTTTTCGGCAAAGGCAATTCCTGCACCTAATGGAACTTGTCCGCCAACAATACCGTGGCCACCAACAAAACCATGTTCTTTGCTAAAAATGTGCATACTACCACCCTTGCCTTTGCTGCAGCCAGTAATTTTAGCATACATTTCAGCCATTACGTATTTAGGATGTAGACCTAAGCCAATAGGATGAGCATGATCACGATAAGCTGTAATGTGTTTATCGCCAACTTTTGTGGCGCTTACAGTTCCCGCAACAATGGCTTCTTGGCCAATGTATAAATGGCAAAAGCCTTTAATTTTTTGTTGAACATAAACTTGTCCTGTTTTTTCTTCAAATTTTCGCATTAAGAGCATGCTTTCGTACCAATTAAGGTATTGCTCTTTGGTAAACTTAGATTTTGCGCCAGTAGATTTAGCCATAACTAATTAAAAGTAAACCTCAAATTTAATATAAAAAAGTGGTGAAACATAGAGGAAGTAAAAAAAATAAAATGGATATAATGAAATGTATTGAGCAACCATTTTTTTAAAAAGTAAGTGAATATTAAATATGGTCTGCTCTTAAACACAAGAATACTTTTTCTTTTAACTTTTTTTCTTGGATAAAAAAAGTTTCAAAAAAATCAAGTCGCCGCGAACGACTACCCTCACTTAATTTTTCTTGAAAATTCAATCGACGTAACTTTTATTTTGCCAAGAAAATTCCCAAAAGCAAAATAAAAAAACGACAAGCGCCCTCGATGAATTTTTAAAGAAAAATTAATTCTCGCCTGTCTTGCCACGCGCGGAGACAGGCCAGCGCAGGCAATCCGTCATCAATTGAAATTCATAAAAAGTGCAATCTATTTTTTAATTTTAATGCAAGGTTTTTTTAATGGATTTTCTAGCATTTGTGATATTTACCCTTTCAGATGATTTTTAATTTTTTCACTATAAGCCTTGCTATAGTTAACTTTTTAGTATTTGATCATACTCTAAATACTTAGTTCTATGCGCGTGTTTATTTGGTAGTATTCATTTTTTGATGAGATTAGTTTTAAAAAGTACCTATTTTATGAATTAATTTTTAATAATTCCTTATAGTTATAAAGCCGAACGTATGCTACCTTTAGTTTTGATAAATCGCAGACCAATTTTTTGTTATTAAGCGTCATACATTTTCCGTTTTGTTTGATGGCAATTTTTAAGACAAGGTATGTTTTTTCACCTTCTTTTTTGGTAACCCCATCTGTATAAAAGTACCAGGTATCAGGTAGTTTGCACCCAAAAAAACTAATTTGTAAACTTAATTTTTTATTTGCAATTTTTGCATATTTTGCTATGTCTTTAATACCATCCAAAGGCCTACTTTGATGCATTGGATAACCGTTGTGCGTTCCAATAGAATCTATAAAAAATCCGTCAGATTTTATGGTATCTATTTTTGATGTTGTTATTAGACTTAATTTGCTCTCGTTTTGGCCAAATATTTTAACCGAGAGAGTAATTAAAGTAAACATTAGTAGATGTTTCATGCTAAAATAAATTAAAATGTAAAACTAAAATTACAGCGTTCGCCTGCTAACAATTTTTTATCCATTTCGTTTTTAATACTTGTTTTTGCATTATCCAATTCAACTTTATAAACTTGTTTAATTTGTTTACGTTTTATAGCTTCAATAAATCGCCTTACATCTTCTTCATTATTTAACGTTAAGCCTGGTACTTTAATCGGTTTGCCTTCATCGTTTTTTGCAACCATAGTAAAGTAGGAGGTGTTGGTATGTTTTACTGTTCCGATTTTAAAATTTTCTGAAATAACTTTTATACCAACTACTAACGATGTGTTACCAACATAATTTACGCTTGCAAACATACTGACCATGTCGCCAACATCTACAGGCTCCAAAAACTCAACATTTTCAACAGATACGGTTACACAGTAGCTTCCGGCATGTTTTGATGCGCAGGCGTATGCAACTTTATCCATAAGTGATAATAAAATACCACCATGTATTTTTCCACCAAAGTTGGCATAAGCAGGAATCATAAGCTCTGTAAGCGTTGTTTGCGAGTAGCTCACAGGTTTAAAGTCTAATTCTGATTGCATGAATTTGTAAATTACTTTTTATAGACATAAACTTAAATAAAAAAGTCCAGATTATACGTATAATCCGGACTTTAAAATTGTTAAGGAGTTTTATTCTACAACTATTTTTTTAATAGTTTTTTGTGTGTCTTTTTCAATTTCAATAAAGTATAAACCTTTGCTAAATTGACTAGTATTCACTTTTGCTGAATTTTCATTGATTCTATTGCCACTTATTTTTTTACCTAAAGCATCAAAAATGGTATAGGCAAATGATCCAGGCAATTCAATAACAAAATCTAAACTTGCAGGATTTGGATAAACAGCAACTGATGCATCAAGATTTGTTTTCGCAATACCAAGACAAGGGCTCACGGATTGAGTAAAATTGCATTAGATCTACAACCGCTAGCATTTGCTCCTGTTACGGTATAAATGGTGGTAGAAGTTGGAGAAACAGCAATTGAACTACCATTAGCGTTTGTACTCCAGGTATAAGTAATAGCGCCGTTAGCAGTTAGGCTTGCAGTGCTGCCAGTGCATAGGATTGTGGAAGTGCTCTGAATAGTAACAGTAGGACTGCTTGCAATGCCAAGTGAAATTGTAGTATTTGAATTACAAGATGAGTTGGTGCCAATTACAGAATAAGTTGTAGGGCTTGATGGGTTAACGCTAACTGAAGCCCCACTCAAATTTCCTGGAAGCCAAGTGTAAGTTGTAGCACCGCTTGCCGTTAATGTAACAGAGTTTCCGGGACAAACACTTGGAGAGGATGCAGTAACATTAACTGTAAATGCCGGAACAACATTCATTGTATGAAAAAGAGTGGCAGAACAACTTCCAATGCTTCCAGTTACAGTATATAGCGTAAGTGCTGTTGGTGTTACAACGATTGAAGAGGTTGTAAGATTTCCCGGATTCCAAACATAATTAGTTGCACCTGAAGCAGCAAGGGTTGCAGATGACCCTGCGCAAATAGATGATGGAGCAGAAATTGTTATAGCTGGGGTAGCACCAACGTTAACGGTGTAAGTTACAGATGCACTTCCTGTATTGCCTGAAGCAATTAAACTTACAGATTGTATGCCTGCTGCCGAAAAACTAAATACGGCATTACCCGCATTTGATGTATTAGGTGTTGCATTTGTTGCTGTCCAAGTATACGTGCTTGCATTTACTGACGTATTGGTAAATGTAACTGAGTTGCTTGTACAAACTTGACTAAGTAAAATAAAGTTTGCCGTTGGTGATGCAGCTGCACAGGTTCCTTGTAAATTAGCTTTAATTCCTAAGAATCCTAGATTTGGATTTTGTGCTAAAAGTGCACCTCCAGTTATGGCGCTACTATATAGTACTAACGAAGGTGTAACCAAAGCTGAGGTGCTAGGCACTGCTGCAAGAGGAAAATAACCTTATGTATTTGATGGTTGCGCCAAACCAATATAGTAATCTGTAGAAGCTAGAACTTGTGTAGGAGCAAAAGTGAAAGTATTGTAGACTCCTAAATTCGCATTTCCAACAGTAATTGTATTAGATGTTGCAAGAATTGTTCCTAACGAATTACAGACTACTGCATATAAGCTATTGCTCAAATTTGTTGTTGGAGAGGAAATTGCAATATCTGTAGAAACTAAAGTATTTGTTCCAGCGAATTGGACCCTATTTAAAAGTAAACCAGAACCCGTATTAAAACCAATTCCATTTGTAAAAGTTGTGCTTGTAACATTTGGTCCAAGAGCTTGTACATTGCAGGTTAAAGTTTGCGTCCACGATTGAAGATTATTAGTATTTATTTGGTCATTAGGAACGGAAACATTAATTGTATTAATGCCTGTTAATCCGCTTGATATTGGAAATGGTGCGAAGGTAACTGAGGCGGTATTTCCTGCTGCTAAACTGGCAACGGTGAATGTATTAGCAAACGTTACAGCTCCTGATACGTTTAAAGAGACAGGAATATTGTTTAATGTTGTATTTGAATTATTATTAACTAACGCTTGCACCGCATGTGATGTTCCGTTACTTGTTGCAAGAATTGCTGGTGTGGCAATATAATTTACCGACACATCGTTGGTAACCGTATTCACCGAGCCAAAGCGGAAAGCAGGACGGAATGCCGTTGAACCTAAAGTTGCAGGTGCAACTGAGCTATTTGCTGCAGCCGTTAACCCGCCACCAGCAATTGAATTGTTAGCTGCATACGTTGCAGGTGTTAATGAGTTGGTGAAAGGGCCTGCCGAAATCCAATCGTAAGCAACATACATGGCGCCTCCAGTATAATTAAACGCGCTGGCTAGAGGTAAATCAACAAATGTTGCCGTAGCAGCAACTGGAATTGTCATGTTACCGTTGTAAACTGTGGTCATACCAGTTATAGCGGTAGCAAAAATGTTACTTTTTGTGTTAGTTGCATCGTTGGTTAACTGAAAATAAACAACCATAGAACCCGTAACCGGTGCCACCGTTACACCATTGGTGTAGTTAAATCCAAATGAGGAAAGTAAAGCCGATAGACCACCTGCTGCCATCTCTGCAGCTGAAACATAAAACACTCCTCTCATAGTGGTATGTCATACTGTTCCATTCGGGGCTCGAACTTGGGTTGTTGATCCATTATCCGGAGGAGCATTAAAGATGTTAGAAACATGACCGAACGACATCACGGCCGCTACACAAATCACAAGAGTTAAAGTAATTTTTTTCATGCTTTAGGTTTGTTTAATGATTAAAAGATTCAACTGTTTTTTTAAATAAATTTTTATTTAAAGTAAATATAAGAAAAAAAACGTATCAATTATGTATGTTTTAGTTTTTTAATTTGAAATAAAAAAAAAGCGAATGTTGTTCAACATTCGCCTTTTTTTAAATAGAGATTTTTATTATTTTTCAATAACCAATTTTTGTGTTGATTTTTGAGAGCCATTTGTTACTGTTACAAAATAAACTCCTGTGGTTAAATTACTTGTGTTAATAGAATTTGTTTCTGTAGCTTTCGAAACTGATAGAACTACTTGTCCTAAAGCATTTATAATGTTAATACTTGCGTTGTCTACATTTGCTATAGAAACTGTTAAGTTATCTTTTGCAGGATTAGGATATACATTCATGTTTACGATGTTGTTTTTAATATCTTTCACCCCACCTGTTAATAAGCATGACCCTTGGAAAATAGCCTTTATACCTAAGAAACCTAAGCTAGATTGCTGAGGAGCAGGGTTGCCACCAACTAAAGGAATAGAATACAAGGTTTGCATTGGAGGTACATTTGTAGCACTTGTAAACGAAGCAACAGGGAAATAGCCTACAGTATTTGATGTTTGTGCTAAACCAATGTAATAATCTGTGTTAGGTGTAACTGTAAAAGGAGTTGCCAACGTATACGAAGTGTAAGTGCTGTAGTTTGCAGGAGCTAAAACAATTGTATTTGTTGTGGCAACAATTCCACCAGTTCCGTTAATAACAGCAGCATAAGTAGAATTACCAGCATTGGTTGCTCCATTAGATATTGCAATTGAAATTGCTTCTATAGTCCCGGTTGCATCAAAAGACATTCTATTAGCTAGAAAGCCAGACCCAGTATTGAATCCAATTCCATTTCCAAATAAAGAACCTGTAACATCTGGACCAGCTGCCTGTTCTTTGCAATTAATAAATTGTGTAATTGTTTTAACGTTGTTAAAATTAGCCTGGTCAGGTAAAACACTCACTGAAACGTTAGTTACACCAGTTAAGGTAGAAGCCATATTAAACGGACTAAATGTCACAAGCGAAGTTGCTCCAGCGGCTAAACTAGGTATAATAACCGCATTGGTATGTGTAACAGCGCCAGTTACACTAACACCTACGGCAACATTGTTAATTACTGTGTTTGAGTTGTTAGCAACCAAAGCTTTTATAGCATGAGTTGTGCTAGATTTGGTAGATAAACGTTGTGGGCTAGAAATGTAATCCACTGAAATGTCATTACCAATCGAATTTGGTGTACCAAAACGCAGAAGCGGACGGAAAGTAGTGTTTCCTAAAGTTAATGTTGCTACTGCGGTAAGTGAACTTACAGCGCCAGTTGCACCAAGGACAGTTGGAGATGCTGTAAACATTGTATAAACTGCTGGTAATGTGCTAGTAGCTATGGCTGCAGTATATTCGTATGCAACGTTTAAAGCTGTGCCGGGAACATAATTAAAAATTGATGGTAACTGTAAGTCAACCGGACCCGCTGAAGTTGGAACATTATACGTACCTGTATAAATATTTGTCATACCTGCTGTGTTATAAACTAACCCTCCTGTATAACTGGTAGCAGCCGTAGTTTGCAAATAAACCGCTAAAGTTCCACTTGCTGGGGCTCCAGTTCCAGAAGTAAGCACGAAGCCGAATGAACTAATTGTTGGTGTTGTAATTGCTGCCAAATCCGCTGCTGGAACAAAATACTGAGCGCGTAAAACAGTATGCCCAACAGTGCCATTCGGCGCACGTGTAGGTGAAGTGCCATTCCCAGTTGGATTCGGTATCGTTGCGACGATGTTAACTTGAGCAAATGCTCCTAAACTGGATAGCACGCCAGCGATAATTGATAAAGTAGATTTTTTCATTGTGTTTTGATTAAATTTATTTAGCTAAAATAATAAAAATTAGTTAACCTTGGTGTTAAAATTAAATAATATAATAGTGATTCATCTGGGTTACATTTCTACTGCAATAATAAATATTTAGGGTTCACTCAAAAACGCAAATATGCCAATTGACAAGGGATTGGAGGGTTAAATCTCTTTTTAAGTGCAAACCTTTTTGGACTTTTTAAGGAAAATCCTTACAGATAAAACTTAGTTTCCTTTGCGTTTTTAGCTTGATAAAAATTAACTGACTCGTCGTTAGCCCTGCTTGCCGCAGGCAGGTCAGCTCGAAGTATTTCTATACATCTTCACTTCGCTGCCTCGATTCAGTTAATTTTTATCTATTTTGAGTGAACCCTATTTAAGGAAAAAAAGTTTAAATGAATATTACTTTCAGGGTGTTCAAACTTAGGGCTTGATCTTTGCAAAAAGTCAGTATAAACAAATAGTTCAATGCTAAAATTTATATTTTTATACCAATCAAAGTAATATCATCAATTTGTTCTGCTCCACCCATCCAATCTTTTAAAGTAGATTCTAGAATCACTTTTTGCTGATGCATAGGTAAACCTGTATTCTTTAATAATAATTCTTTTAGATTTTTACTCATGAATTTTTTACCTCTCTCACCACCAAATTGATCTGGATAACCATCTGTTAAAGTGTAAATAACATCGCCTTTTCTTAAATCTATTTCTTGTTGTGTAAAGGACTGATCTTGTTTATCATGCTTGCCAACAGGCATTTTATCTGGTTTTATTTCTATCATAGTTGTCTCAAGCACACCAATCTCTGAAGAACGAGTTATCCAAACGGGGTTATTGGCAGCTGCAATACACAACTTACCGTTTTCAAAATCGAAACAAAGTAAACTACAATCCATACCATCTTTACCTCCATCAGCACTGCCATCTTTTTTTAAACGATCAATAATTGTTTCTCGAGTTGCGTTCAATATATCAGCAGGATTTTTATGGGTCTCAATTGCTTTTTCTAAACTTGTAATATTTAACAAACTCATGATTGCACCTGGTACACCATGGCCAGTGCTATCTGCTGTTACTAGAACAAATTTATTGCAACCCTTTGGTTCTTGGATAGTACCGCTCCAATAAAAATCACCGCTCACAACGTCTTTTGGTTTAAACAAAATAAAATAATCTGGCAAATTAGAATCTAAAATTTCTTTTGTGGCTAAAAAACTTCGTTGAATTCTTTCAGCATAATTAATACTATCGCTTATTTCCTTGTGCTTTTCCTCCACCAAATGTTTTTGGATAGTAATAATTTCATTTTGTCTTTGAGTTTCTTTTTCTTTTAGTTCAATAATTTGTTTTTGTTTTTTGGTTACTTGAAAACGATTTACCATAAAAATTGAAAACAGTAGCACTAATGCTAGCCCTGAGTATAAAGCATAACGTATAGTTTCTTCTTGTTTCAATTGTAGTTTAGTAATTTTTTTCTCTTCATTGGTCTTTAAACTATCTGCTAAAGCTTTGGTTTGATATTCGATTTGGTATTGAGATTTTAGAATGGCTTTTTTATTGATATCGTTATTTAAGCTGTCTTTTAATTTATAATATTCTGTTAAAAAAAATAAAGCTTGTTTGTCGTTGGATTTCATTGTGTAAAGTTTATACAACAAGTGTACATTTAATTGTAAATCAGTTAAGCTATTTTGTTCTTTTAATAGATTATACGCTCTTTTCAGAGCATCTTCAGCTTTATTAAAATTGCCAGTTTTAATGTAAAGTTCACCAACTATACTTAAAACATTTGCTAAATTTTTAAAATCTCTTATCTGCTCGCTCATTAATTTGGCGCTGTCTAAATAATGTAATGCCACGTCATATTTTTCATCTTTAAAATACTTTCCACCAATTGCGGCCATTGCCATCGCAGTTCCTTGCACATCTCCAATTTCTTGTTTGATTTTTTTACACAACTCTAAATTTTTCAACCCATCATTGTCATTTTTTTGATTAAGCTGCAGTACTCCAATGCTCATTAAGTTGTTTGAGTAACCAATTTTATCGTTAATTTTACTAAAAAAATAGGAACTTTTTTGGTAACTTGAAATAGCTTTTTCAATCTCATTTGCGCTCGAATAAATACCACCAATATTATGAAGCACATTAGCGCTTCCTTGAAAGTCGTTGATTGAATTGTATATATTCAAAGATTTCATGTTGTAATCTAACGACATTTTTGTATCTCCTCTGCTACTATATATTACAGCAATAGAACTTAAGGTATTCGCTATTCCTTGCACATCGTTAATGTTTTTTCGAATATTTAAACTCCTATTGAAAAATGATATAGCTGAATCAAATTGAAAAATGTTTGTATATAGAATACCAATGTTTTCTATGGATTTCGCCATTCCAATAGAATCAAAAATTTTAGATCGAATAACTAAACTTTTATTATAATAGATTAGTGCTGAGTCAATATTGCCTTTGTTTCTAAATAAATATCCTTTGATATTAAGTGCATTTGCGTAATATCTGAGAAAAATTAACTGCTTTTCTTTATCGGAATTAAACTTTTTTAAAAAGATTTCTGATTGGCTTAACAACTTACTGCCATACAATTCTCTATTCTCAGATGATTTTTTGGCGATTTCATAAAGTATAAAACACTTCAGAGTATCCGACTTCGTTCTATTGTAAACTTGCATTAACGAATCAATATTTTGCGCAGTGGTAAGTTTTACAAAATAGAAAAAAAAGAGTAAAGAGATTTTTAGTTTCATGTTTTATTGGTTTGTTTTTCTTGATAACATATATCGCTATCGCCAAAGTAAAATAAAATTAACGAAAAACATACCTTTCGTAATAGTAAAAAAACAATTAAATTTAAGCCTCCAATTTATTATAATTTATGATTGAAACTAACTTATACCAAACTAAACATAAAATTCGCATTGTAACGGCTGCTGCCTTATTTGACGGACATGATGCTGCCATTAACATTATGCGTCGTGTTATGCAAAGCACTGGTGCCGAAATTATTCACCTTGGTCACGATAGAAGCGTACAAGAAATTGTGGATTGCGCCATTCAAGAAGATGCAAACGCTATTGCTATTACAAGCTACCAAGGCGGGCATAACGAGTATTTTAAATACATGTACGATTTATTAAAAGAGCGTGGTTGTGGACATATCAAAATTTTTGGAGGTGGAGGTGGAACTATTCTCCCTTCTGAAATTGAAGATTTACATAAACATGGCATTACTCGTATTTATCACCCTGATGATGGGCGCAGCATGGGTTTACAAGGCATGATTAACGATGTGTTGAAACAAAGTGATTTTGCAACAGGTGCTAATTTGAACGGAGAAGTAACACACTTAACCGCTAAAGAACATAAATCTATTGCAAAATTAATTTCGGCTGCCGAAAATTTTAATGAAGAAAATAAAGCTGTATTTGCAAAAATTGCCGAAGATGCTAAAAAATCTACCACACCTGTATTAGGTATTACTGGTACTGGTGGGGCTGGTAAATCATCGTTAGTAGATGAATTAGTGCGTCGTTTTTTAGTTGATTTTCCAGATAAAGAAATCGGAATTGTATCGGTTGATCCAAGTAAACGTAAAACAGGTGGTGCATTATTAGGCGATCGCATCCGCATGAACTCAATCAAAAATCCGCGTGTGTATATGCGCTCGTTGGCTACACGTCAAAGTAATTTGGCATTGAGCAAATATGTACAAGATGCGATTAATATTTTAAAAGTTGCAGGTTACGATTTAGTAATTATCGAAACAGCTGGTATTGGGCAAAGCGATACCGAAATTATTGAACATAGCAATATGAGTTTGTACATTATGACGCCCGAATTTGGTGCAGCTACTCAACTCGAAAAAATTGATATGTTAGAGTTTGCCGATATTGTTGCCATTAATAAATTTGATAAACGTGGGGCTTTAGATGCCTTGCGTGATGTAAAAAAACAATACCGTCGTAATCATAATTTATGGGATGCCGATGAAGCTACATTGCCTGTATATGGCACTATTGCCTCTCAATTTAACGACCCAGGCATGAATCGCTTATACAAAGCCATGATGGATAAGTTAGTAGAAAAAACAAATTGCGATTTAAAATCAAATTTTGTGATTACTAACGAAATGAGTGAAAAGATTTATATCATTCCTCCTGCTCGTACACGTTACTTAAGTGAAATTTCTGAAACTAGTCGTGGATATGATAAATGGGCTAATACACAAAGTGAAATAGCATTTAAATTGCAAAGTATTAATAACACTATTGAGAATTTAAAAACATCTAAAATAGATGACAAAGATAGAGTTATTAAAACTTTACAAGAAGAAGCCGAGCGTGTAAGTTTAGATTTAGACCCTCGTAATTTAAAGGCTTTACAAGGTTTTGAAGAGAAAAAGAAAAATTACCAAAACGAATTTTATATTTTTAAAGTTCGTGATAAAGAAATAAAAATTAAAACGCATTACGAAAGTTTATCTCACTCACAAATTCCAAAAGTAGCAGTTCCAAAATATACTGGTTGGGGCGATATTTTAAAATGGAGTTTGCGCGAAAATTTTCCGGGCGAGTTTCCTTATACTTCTGGCATTTATCCGTTTAAACGTGAAGGAGAAGACCCAACCCGTATGTTTGCAGGTGAAGGCGGACCAGAGCGTACCAACAAACGTTTTCATTATGTAAGTAAAGGATTGCCCGCAGCCCGCTTAAGTACAGCGTTTGATAGCGTTACCTTATATGGAAATGATCCTGATCATCGTCCGGATATTTACGGTAAAGTTGGAAATAGTGGTGTAAGTGTGTGTTGTTTGGATGATGCGAAAAAATTATATAGTGGTTTTAATTTAGCCGATCCAAAAACATCGGTAAGTATGACCATCAATGGTCCAGCTGCAACCATTGCTGCGTTTTTTATGAATGCCGCTATTGACCAACAATGCGAGCTTTACATTAAAGAAAATAATTTAGAAAAAGAAGTTGAAAAAAAGATTGCAGATATTTATAAATCTAAAGGCACAAAACGTCCTACTTATAACGAAGCTGAATTACCCGAAGGAAACAATGGCTTAGGCTTAATGTTATTAGGTGTTACAGGCGATATGGTTTTACCTGCCGATGTATATGAAAAAATAAAAACAACTACTTTAGCGCAAGTGCGAGGAACGGTACAAGCCGATATTTTAAAAGAAGATCAAGCGCAAAACACTTGTATTTTTAGTACTGAGTTTAGCTTACGTGTAATGGGCGATGTACAACAATATTTTATTGATAAAAATGTACGTAACTTTTATTCAGTAAGTATTAGTGGGTATCATATTGCTGAAGCGGGTGCTAATCCTATCTCTCAGTTGGCATTTACATTGAGTAATGGTTTTACTTTTGTTGAGTATTATTTAAGCAGAGGCATGAACATTAACGATTTTGCGCCTAACTTATCGTTCTTTTTTAGTAATGGTATTGACCCTGAATATAGTGTAATTGGTCGTGTAGCCCGCCGTATATGGGCAAAAGCCATGAAACAAAAATATGGTGGAAACGAACGCAGCCAAATGTTGAAATATCATATTCAAACAAGCGGACGTAGTTTACATGCGCAAGAAATTGATTTTAATGATATTCGTACCACCTTACAAGCGTTGTATGCCATTTACGATAATTGTAATTCCTTACACACAAATGCTTACGATGAAGCTATTACCACTCCAACCGAAGAAAGTGTGCGCCGGGCTATGGCTATTCAGTTAATAATTAATCGTGAATTAGGTTTAGCAAAAAACGAAAATCCTTTACAAGGTTCATTTATTATTGAAGAACTAACCGACTTAGTAGAAGAAGCGGTATTAACTGAGTTTGATAGAATTACCGAACGTGGTGGTGTATTAGGTGCAATGGAAACCATGTACCAACGCAGTAAAATACAAGAAGAAAGTTTGTATTACGAAACGTTGAAACACAATGGCGAGTATCCGTTAATTGGAGTGAATACATTTTTAAGTAGCAAAGGAAGTCCAACGGTATTACCACGCGAAGTAATACGCAGTACTACTGAAGAAAAAGAAGCGCAAATTGCCACGCGTAATAATTTATGGGCAACCAATAAAGATAAGAGTGCAGAGGTATTAAGAACTTTGCAGCAACGCGCCATCCAAAATCAAAATTTATTTGAAGGGTTGATGGAAGCGGTAAAGTATTGCAGCTTAGGACAAATTACAAATGCCTTGTTTGAGGTGGGGGGGCAATACCGACGAAATATGTAAAATGTAAATGCCAAATTTATACATCATAGCAGGTTGCAATGGCGCTGGAAAAACAACCGCAAGTTACACGCTTTTGCCTGAAGTGTTAAATGTAAATGAATTTGTAAATGCAGATAATATTGCAAAAGGCTTATCTCCATTTAATGTTGAAGGTGTAGCCATTGAATCTGCTCGTATTATGCTAACTCGTATAGAGGAGTTACTGATTAAAAAAATTGATTTTGCCATAGAAACTACCTTAGCTAGTAAAAGTTCGCTTCATTAATAAAACGAGCAAAGCTTTTAGGTTATGAGGTTCATTTGGTTTTCTTTTGGTTAAACTCTGTTGAATTAGCAAAGGAGCGAGTAAAACAACGTGTATTAAATGGCGGACATTCTATTCCAGATGATGTAATTGAAAGAAGGTATAAAGCAGGAATTAAAAATTTGAATACTATTTTTTGTAACTTAGTTGATAGTTGGCGAATTTATGATAATTCTAAAAATGAGACTGAATTAATTGCAGAAAAAGGACTTAAGAGTGATTTACAAATTGCTGACATTGAAAAGTATAAATTAATAACAAATGGAAAATAAAAATAATATATCGGAATTAACTTTAAAAATTTCCAAAGGCTTAAAAATTGCTTATGAGAAATTAGTGATTGAAAAAGCCAAAGTTGATGGTGAACTTATTTTTTGTGAGGATGGCAAAATTATCCGTGTTAAAGCAAAAGACTTACTGAAAAATTTATAGAACCTTTTTAGAGTCAATACGTCAGATAGTTCGTCAATAAAATCAACTTCTACGATCTAATTACTTTTGTCCCATCTTCAATATTATTTCCTGCAATATAGCCAGATTTTAATCCACCTAAAACGACCCCTAAAAAACCACTCAGGGCTGGGAACGATTCCTTTATTTTCTTTACTAAACAGCCATCCGGTTGTCCTTGAAACAATCACTTTTTTCTGTCATCTGTAATTTTCCCGGTTTCCAAATCAAAATAAAGACCTCCTAAATAAGCAGTATATGGTTGGTAAAAATCACTGCCTTTAGTAAGTATTACTTTATTTCCTTCCATACCATGAATACCGTATGTTTCATCCAGTTCAAAATCTTCATTTTTTATGTTGTCGTTTTTAATTGAAAATTTCATAATAAACCCGCGCTCATCTTCAAAGTAACTTTGAGTGGTTGATACTATCCAAATAGTGCCGTTTGAAGAAATGTACATTTTAGGTTTATCTTGTATTTTGCTTACTGGAGATTTGAATTTTAATTTGTGTAAAGATTTGTTCGCAATACTATCAAATAATTCTAAAAAATAGCCGTGATGCGAAGTTCCTGTTTGCTTTTCACCAGTAGCAATTTTATTAGAGTAACCTCTGGTTTTTTCCGAAAATTTAAGAATTTTATCCTTACCATTAATAGTAATATAGCTTTGCTTAATAGGATACTCTGTTGCCAAGAAATCCAGGGTAAACCAAACCACCAAAAATATGCTAGTAATCATCGCTACAAACCCAATAACAGATTTACTTTTGCTCTTTTTTTCTTCCATTTCTTTTTTCGTAAAGTTTTTAGCTTGATAGCTTTTTATAGTTATATCAAATATAACAATTAATAGTGTTGTTAGATAGTGAAGACAGAGTAATTCGTTTTATAACCAAAGATTTACTGAAAAAATTATAAGCCACAATTAAAATAAATGTACACCTCAAATAAAGAGTAAAATTTCAAATTATTTACCAACAGCCATATTAATTTCCTAACTCCATTCTAATTTAATTTAAAATTTTACAATTTAATTGCTAAATAATTTGTGGTTAAAAAAACTTCATGCGTTTCATTATAAGTATGTATTTCATGCAGGTCATTTTTTAAAATTCTATAAATTTTATATTTATCTTTTAATAGGTAAAAAAAATCTTTAAAAAAAGTTCTGGCGTCTATATTACAACCACCAAACTCAAATTGAATAAAGTTGATTTTTCCGTGCTCAATCATATTTTTTGCACCTTTTAAGGCACTCAACTCATGCCCCTCAATGTCTAATTTTAATAAGTGTATTTGCTCAATTTTATTTTTTATACAATACGCATCAATGGTGGTTAAATAGATTTCCTCAGTCCCATCAAGTTTAATACCAAAGTGGTCTAGGTTTCTTTGATAAACAGATGCTAACAACGAAATTTCCGAATTTGTGTAGAGTTTTTGGCGCTCTTCAATGTTACTAAATCCAATATTGTTAGAGATTATACTCTGAATGTTTTTTGTGTTCTCTAAAAGCAATGGAAAGGTAGTTCTAGAAGGTTCAAAAGTATATATACTAACTCCTAGTTTAAATATTTTTGATGCGGCCACTGAATAACCACCAATATTAGCTCCAACATCAAATATTACTAATGCCTGTTCGTTTTTAAAATAATTATTAATAAAATTAAGAACCTGTAATTCGCCACTAGTATTGAAAACACCACCATTACCAAAATTCATTTTTTTAAGTGCTAACTGAAAAATTTTTTCCCAGAGTTGTTGATTTTTTATTTTGGATAAAATTTTAAAAATAACTTGGAAAGGAATTTTTTGGATTTTTTTGAATAGCATCAATTGTGTTTTTACTGCTAATTTTGAATTAATTCAAAACTTGGTTTATATTTCAAATGTAAAGATTAGAATTTGAGCCGGCAAATGAAGAAATTACAGGTGGATGGATAAAGTTAGATTTTACCTAATTTAGTTGCACGCCTGTTATTTTTCTATTACGGACTCAAATTTATTTCAGTTGCGGAAATTAATACCTCAGTGTGGTGATGACCAGTTTGTGCGCAAAACAGTTTACCTTTAACAAGCAATTTCTTATAAAAATAATTCTCAAGATTAAGATTTGTAAGTAGTTGAATTTTGCTAACATTCGTTTTGGTTTCATTAACCACATCACTGCTATCTGCCTTAATTGTTATAGGATTATCTATTAGAAGGATTGGGCAAATTTCTTTTTTGTCGCTTAGTGTATCTTCACCAAAAGTTGGAGGGCACCAAAAATTTTCTTTGGTCAAGGTTCCTGTTATGATAGATATTGCAGGTTCGTATTGATAGTTTGTTGGTAGTTCTTTTTTGTTTTCAATTATTGCTTCATGCTTTTCTTCTTGCTTTTCTTCTTCTTTACTCGCCTCAGTTGAACAGCTAGTAATGAAGAGCGCTATAACTATTAGTTTTTTTATGTTTAATTTTGAGATTGGCATTTTATTTTTTTATTGAATATTTGGTAAATTTATTAATAAGTTATTTTTTAATATGGACTGTAACCTAAGGCTATAAATGTTGAAAAGTTAGTCTGATTAAATTTTGATAAAGGATACGAATCATTCCCTCTGAGCATCTTCTTCCATCATTGGTTTGATAGATCGTAGGCGTAATTCAGCATTAACGAAACACAAATCCGTTTGATAGTTAATTTAGGTACTAAGGTTACTTTTGGCGCGAAGTATGGGTTTTTTAATCGTAAATTATCATCTCCTGTTATTCTTGTTCTACCAGTATTAAAGCCTGCGTATACATTTAATCTGAAAATTTTAGCGTTTTTTAAAATTGCTTTCCCAAATCCCATATTCCAACAAAAGCCTGACAGTGTGGCGACCAAGGTGTCATTAAAAGTTACTTTGTTTGGTATGTAAAAACTTAATCCATATTCACAGTTAGCGCGAATTCTTGGAGTGAATGAAGTATGGTAATCACGCATACCAATTCCTACTTGTTGTAAAGGTCGGTGAGGATTGAATGAATTGAACGTATTTAATTGGTTATAGAAATTTTTATTGAATACTGTATTTCCATAATAAAACTCGAATGTGATAGGATGCGAGGTCTTTTTTTTAGTTGTGGATTTTTTCTTTTTTTGTTGTCCATAACAAACAGTAGTAAGTAATAGAAGTATAATTAGTAAACGTTTTGACAAAATAAAACTCACTTAAAATAACAAGACATTTCGAGATTTTTATTTCTTTTAGTAGAAGTTTAAAAATCTCGTTCTTCTACCAAATATAGTGATTTCTAATAAATGTGTAATGGCGTTTTTAGCTTAGGGGTAAATTCCAATTCTTTGTTTTGAGAGCCATTAAAAATTACTTTTGTTGGTTATTCACAATTTCGAGAGAATCTAATTTTCTATAGTAATTCTGCAAAGCCATATCATATTCTATATTACTAGGATTTTCAAAAGCGCGAATTTTTAGCCTTGCTAATTCTGGGTCGTTATGATGCTGCATATTTATTAAGGTAGAATTAGAAACTAAAAAGAAGGTTACACCTAATATCAACCAAAAAACAATCCTCGTTAAATAATTTTTATAGTAGGCTTTTAAATCCTCCTTACAATTTCTTTTTAATATCAAAGTAATAACAAATAGAATTAAGGTCAATATGAAAGAAAACACTAATTGAATTTGAGCGCCAGGCCAAAACATTACTTTAAATAAAATTCCGTTTGGAATTATTGCAAGAGCCATTCCTCCAATTATTGAGAAAGCAATATTTTGATTCTTTAATGATTTGTCTGAGAAAAAATAGAATGCCAATGGAAAATAGAGAATAGAAATAGTTACAGATGATAGTATCAACAGAATTGAATGTCCAGGAATATTAAACAACTTGGCAACTATCGCCAGAATAAATATTGAGGTCATTACTTTTTCTGTTCTCATGGTGATTTTTATTTGAATTTATAATTGAATTTTAGCAAAGTGATTAAGTTAATCTTGCTTAATCAATTCACCTTTTCCTTCTTCGTTGTAAAAATTGTTTATTACGCTCGGGTTGCCTTTGTAATATATATTTCCATCGCGCCAAATATTGCATTCAAATTTTGGAGTGTTGGTTAAGTCTAAATATGTATCGCCGTAACTAATTGTTTCAACGAAGGCATAGTTGTTTATTTTTAAATCCGGAGCATATAAAAAGTTGGTGCCAGACATATAACCAAAAAATAAGTTTGTGGTGCCAGTTACATAAATTGTTCCGTTACCGTGCGAACTGGTGCTTATTTGTGTATAGTTCCCTCTTATTTTTGTTTCGCCAGAATTTTCGGCTCTTATATAAATTGTATCTTGATTGAAATCATTTACACTAATTGTTTGCACGCCTATATGTTTTAAATACTTCACATAAGGTGCATAAACATTAACAACAATTTGTTTTTTGTACCCTCTTACAAAATTACATGTGTTATTGTTTTGAATGGTTAGCCTTCCATCTTTTACTTTAGTTTTTATATTCGATAATAAATTTTTACCTGCATTTACTTCAATTTTCGCTTCGGTGCTTTGGTAAATGTTAACTTCTATGTTATCGTAAACCTCAATGGCATTAATGGGTTCAAGCGTTCTAACTTCTGTTGTTTGAGCACCGTTTCCTTTAAAGCAATCGCCTCTGTTTTCTTTTTTACAAGAAAAGAATCCGACAAAAATTAAAACTATTAAAACAATTTTTTTCATTAAAAATTTAGTTTATACCCTAGTCCGTACTCAAAGTTATACGCTACTGCAAAGTGGGTGCGCAAACCCATGTGCACAACCAAGCCATTTTTTGCATAATATCTTAAAGATAGTTTTGAAGTAATTCGACCATCTGGTCCAACTTTATCGTAAAAATAATAACCAGTTTCTAAAGGTATACTCAAACGGCCAATGTTATAGGAATAACCAACCATAACAGCCGCACGCAACATATTTAAACCATTGCCTTCATTATTGTTTATAGCCTTGTAATCATTTAAATAATTTTGATCAGCGAATAAACTTACACCTGCACTCCACTTATGGGTATTGCGCACATTGCGTTGGTATAAAAAGTTTACAGAGTAGCTATAAAGGTGTTGTTGGTTTATTTCGCGTTGGTTAAATCCTGCGGCAGCGTATAAAAATAATTCATTTTTTGATTTTACTTTTGTGTTAGAGTCAACAGCAGCAATAGCAATAGATTTTAATTTCGATGGTTTAAAATTAATATTCATACCAAGGTTTAATGTAAGTAAATTTAAACCAAGGTTAGGATTTCTTGTTCTGCCGTTACTTAAGTGTGAAAAATTGAAACCAGGTTCCAATCGTAAGTTTTTAGAAATTGGTAATTGCCAAAACCATTTGAATTGAACATATTGATTTACATGACTTCCAATAGCAATATTCTTTTGATTTGTGAAAACATCGAAGGGTTTGGTAAAGTAAGATAAACCCCAGCAAACGCGCATTATAACACGAGATGATTTTTCTCGTTTGTTAAGCGGAATTTCTATGAAAGGGGCAATTACATAACCAAAGCCGAGCTCTTGCGGGTTTCTAAAATCTATTACCTGAGTTGTAATTCCTAAATCGGGTTTGTTATTTTCTATATGCCATAATTTATTTCCAATGGTTGGTTTCACAAAATTAAGCTCATAAATTGTTGGGTAGCCTTTTACCAAATGCCCAATGGTATTACGGTGAACTAAAATTATTCCGGTTTGAACTACTGGTTTAATATACCAGCCAGGGTAGGCAGTAATTCCGTTCTGTGCAGAGCTTACAAAACAAAATAGAAGTTGGGTATAAATGGCTATTTTAAAAAGTACGCGCAAGAATTATTCAAAGATAGTTAAAAATGGTTTTGTTGCAAATTAAGAAAAAAACAAAACCAGATTGAAAACAGATTTAACCAATTATTTTTTATTCTTTAATTCTTGCATTATTTGATTATCCGATTTTCCTAAAAATTTTAAAGCACCTTTAGCGTTACTTGCCCATTCGCTTTTTGGATAATTCGCAATTATTTCTTTGTAAATTTTTTCGGCTTCTAACTCGTTATTCAAAAAGGTTTCATCATCATACAATTGTGCCAGTAGGAACATGGCGGCTGGCAAATTTTTAAAGTTAGGATAATTGTTTATGCATCTTTCTAATACAACTTTTGCTTGCGATACATTATTAACCGAACGTGCTATTTGTGCTGTTTTAATTAAAAATATTGGCGCTGTGCTATCATTCTGACAGAAATAAGCAAAATCAGTAAAGGCTTTAATTGCTGTATTCGCAACAGTATTGTCAACATCTATTGCGTGCATAATAATACTGTCTTGTTTTTTTGCAAGTTTCCAATACGTTTCACAATCATTTGTAATTGCATTAACGGTATCAATTACTACTAAGCTATCTTTTTTTTCTTTTGTTTGAGTTGAGGTTTCATCTTTGTTTGAACCACAAGCAACACAAAAAATTAGAACGCAAAGTATTTGAATAATTTTTTTCAACTTATTTTTTTGGGCGATACACTTTAATTTTATAATCGGCGCTTACTTTGCCTTTGCTAATATCGTTTAATTTGCCTGCGATTAACTTGCGTTTAAACGGACTGATAATATCGGTGAATAACTTTCCTTCAATATGGTCGTATTCGTGTTGAATAACGCGAGCAATAACGCCATTATATTTTTCCACATGCTTTACAAATTTTTCGTCGTAATATTCAATCTCAATTTCGGGTTTACGACTTACATCTTCTCTTATTTTTGGAATACTTAAACAACCTTCGCTAAATTTCCATTCTTCACCACTTTCATTCAAAATTTTTGCATTAATAAAAACTTTTTTAAATGCGGCTAATTCTTTTTTTTGTGCAGGTGTAAATTCCTCATCGTCATCATCATCATCACTGCTTTCAGCAAAAGGACCTGTATCAACAATAAATAAACGAATGGCTTTACCTACTTGTGGTGCTGCCAAACCTACTCCCTTGGCTTTGTACATGGTTTCAAACATGTCTTTAATTAACTGTTCTAGTCCAGGTTCGGTTTTTTCAATATTTGTCCCTATTTTTCTTAAAACAGGATCTCCGTACACAACAATCGGTAATACCATATTAAAGTTTTTAGTTATGAGTTGTAAAATTTAACTACGAGTTTAATACTATTTATTATTAACGCGAATAGTTTGGTGCTTCGCGTGTTATTACTACATCGTGAGGATGACTCTCTTTAACACCAGCTGCTGTAATGCGAATGAATTTTGCTTGTTGCAACGCTTTAATATCCTTAGCGCCGCAGTAGCCCATACCAGCGCGCAAGCCACCAATGAGCTGGTAAATAATCTCTGAAAGTTGTCCTTTAAAAGGCACTCTTCCACTAATTCCTTCGGGTACTAATTTTTTAATATCATCTTCAGAGTCTTGAAAATAGCGGTCTTTACTGCCTTTTTGCATGGCCTCTAAAGAACCCATTCCTCGATAAGATTTGAATTTTCTTCCTTCAAAAATAATTGTTTCACCAGGACTTTCTTCCGTTCCAGCAAACATGCCACCCATCATTACTGTACCAGCACCTGCAGCCAAAGCTTTAACAATATCGCCAGTAAAGCGAATGCCGCCATCAGCAATTAAAGGAATTCCGGTGCCTTTTAGTGCTTCGGCTACATCTAAAATAGCTGAAAGTTGAGGCACACCAACACCTGCAATAACACGTGTGGTGCAAATAGAACCAGGACCTATGCCAACCTTAACAGCATCTGCGCCAGCTTTAACGAGTGCTAATGCTGCTTTTCCGGTGGCAATGTTACCAACAACTACTTGTAACGTTTTATATTTCTTTTTTACTTCTTTTAATTTTTCAATTACGCCTTTGCTGTGTCCGTGAGCAGTATCAATTATAACAGCATCTACACCTGCATTTACAAGCGCGTCAACTCTTGCCATTGTGTCTGCTGTAACACCTACGGCAGCAGCAACGCGCAATCGTCCTTGTTCATCTTTACAAGCAAGTGGGCGAACTTTAATTTTAATAATATCTTTATAAGTTATTAAACCAACTAATTTGTTTTGTTTGTCGATTATAGGAAGTTTTTCAATTTTATGTTTTTGTAAAACTTCTTCAGCTTGTTTTAGTGTTATGCCTTGAAGCGCCGTAATAACTGCGCCTTTGGGAGTCATAACTTCTACAACTGGGCGCTTTAAATTTTTTTCGAAACGTAAATCGCGGTTGGTAACAATTCCCATTAATTTGTGTTGTTTGTCGATAACTGGGATGCCGCCAATTTTATTTTCGGCCATTATATTTAAGGCGTCTTCAATTAAAGCGTTCTCAAGTAAAGTTACAGGGTCTAAAATCATTCCACTTTCGCTACGTTTAACTTTACGAACTTGAGCTGCTTGCTCCTCAATAGTCATGTTTTTATGCAATACCCCAATGCCACCTTCTTGCGCAATTGCAATGGCCAAACGGTGTTCAGTAACTGTATCCATAGCCGCTGAAACAATTGGGGTGTTTAATTTTATGTTTTTAGAGAAGTTAGAAGCAAAGCTAACATCACGTGGCAGAACTTCTGAATAATCAGGAACTAATAAAACGTCGTCGTAGGTTAGTCCTTCTTGAACAAACTTAGTGTTAAATGAATTAGAAGCCATGTAAATGAATTTTAGATTTAAAAATTCGGGCAAATGTACACAATTTTTAGCAATAAAAAAAGCCTCCATTTTTACAGAGGCTTAGTAGGTTTTATATTTCAAAGTTATATCTTAAACCAATGCAAGCTTTAAAACCTCTTCCATTTTGGTAACATAATTAAACGTTAATCCTTTTAAATAATCGGGTTTTATATCTTCTACATCAACTTTATTATCAATGCATAAAATTATTTCCTTAATACCTGCTCTTTTTGCTGCAAGTAATTTTTCTTTAATGCCACCAACTGGTAATACTTTCCCTCTTAATGTTATTTCACCTGTCATAGCAAGCGCTTTTTTAACTTTACGTTTTGTTAAAGCGCTTGCTAATGAGGTTAACATGGCAATACCTGCGCTTGGCCCATCTTTTGGGGTGGCACCTTCTGGAACGTGTATGTGTACGTTTAATTGTTCAATTTCTTCGGTGGTTGTATTAACAAGCTGAGGATGAGCTTTTAGATACTCTAAGGCCAAAACGGCACTTTCTTTCATTACATCTCCTAAATTACCTGTAAGTGTTAGTTTTCCGTTTTTACTTTTGCTTAAACTTGTTTCAATAAATAAAATATCACCGCCTACCTGTGTCCAAGCCAAACCAGTAACCACGCCAATAATATCGTTGCCTTGGTACTTACTTTTTAAATGTGTTGGCCCTAATAATTTTAAAACAGTTTCTTCGTTTAGCTTTGGCAAGTCCTCTTGTTTTGCAAGGTGCACTGCCATACTACGCGTAAGTTTGTTTAATTTTTTTTCAAGATTACGCACGCCGCTTTCCGCGGTATAATTTTCAATGATGTACTCTAATACTTTATCTGTAATTTTTAATTGCGATTTTTTTAAGCCGTTTTCTTCAACTTGTTTTGGTAATAAATGATTTTTAGCGATCATTAATTTTTCTTCAACAGTGTAGCCATTCACCTCAATAATTTCCATTCTATCGCGCAACGCAGGTTGTATTGAAGAAAGATTGTTGCAGGTTGCTATAAACATTACTTTACTTAAATCGTAATCTAATTCTAAAAAATTATCATAAAATGTGCTGTTTTGTTCGGGGTCTAACACCTCCAGCAGAGCAGATGAAGGATCGCCGTGATAATCGCTTCCAACTTTATCAATCTCATCTAAAATAAAAACTGGGTTATTGCTTTGTACCTTTTTTAGGTTTTGAAGTATGCGCCCTGGCATGGCCCCGATGTAGGTTTTGCGGTGACCTCGTATTTCGCTCTCGTCTTTTAAGCCACCTAAACTCATGCGTACATATTTTCGGTTAAGGGCTTTTGCTATACTTTTTCCTAAGCTGGTTTTACCAACGCCAGGAGGACCGTATAAGCAAATAATTGGTGATTTTAAATCGCCTTTTAATTTTAATACAGCCAAGTGTTCAATAATTCTTTCTTTTACTTTTTCTAAACCAAAGTGGTCTTCGTTTAAAACTTTATCAGCATTATTTAAATCAAAATTATCTTGGGTGTTTTCGTTCCAAGGCAATTCTAACATAAGTTCAATGTAATTGGTTTGAATACCGTACTCGGCAGCATTTGGGTTCATGCGGCGTAGTTTCGATAACTGTTTTTCAAACGTTTCTTTTACAGTGTCGTTCCATTTTTTGGTTTTGGCTTTTTCAACGTAGCCATTTATTTCTTGCTCAAAATTATTACCGCCGAGCTCTTCTTGTATGGTTTTAATTTGCTGATTTAAAAAGTACTCACGTTGTTGTTTATCTAAATCTTGCTTAGTTTTATTCTGGATTTGATTTTTTAATTCGGCAACTTGAAATTCTTTATTCAAGTATTCAAGCACCAACATACTTCGTTCTTTTAAATCCGATACCTCTAACATCTTTTGTTTATCGGATGTTTGAGCATTCATATTATTGCTAATGAAATTTACTAAAAATGCAGGGCTATCAATATTATTAATAGCAAAACCTGCATCGCTAGGAATATTGGGCGATATACGGATTATTTCTTGTGAGGTTTCTTTAAGATTTGATACAATTGCATCAAATTCTTTATCTTTTTCAATTGGCTTTACATCAGGATAAGCTTCAACTCTGGCCTTGTGATAAGGTTCTGTTTGTGTAAATTCAAGTATTTTGAAACGTTTTTTTCCTTGAATAATTATGGTTGTGTCTCCATTAGGCATACGTAACATTTTAATAATAAAAGCAACGGTGCCAACTTTATGTAAATCATCAATTCCCGGATCTTCAACGCTATCACTAATTTGAGCAACTACGCCAATAGTTTTATCACCTTTATTGTAATCTTTAATTAGTTGAATGGATTTATCGCGCCCAACAGTAATTGGAATAACCACTCCAGGGAATAAAACAGTATTACGTAACGGTAATATTGGCAGAATTTCAGGAACTTTTTCGTTCTGCATTGAGTCTTCATCCTCAGTGCTTAGCAAAGGAATAAAGTCTGTATCGTCATCAATCCCTTTGTTTAAGCTAAAATCGTTTATATCTCCAAAAATATCCATGTTCAAAAAAAATTAGTCAATATGTTACTCATAAATTGTGCCACCAAAATTTTACGCCTTAATGGCAGATTTAGAAATAGGTCTTATCCTTTTAAAATTAACTTGATTACAAACTGTGAAATTAAAATAAATGTAACGCTTGAAAACCAAATAACGAGTGTTTTTGGTCCGTTTTTAAAATTGTAAATAAGGTGTAAAATAAGATAAATTAATAAAAGCAAAAAGGGAATTACAGAGGCGTTGTAATTTAAGGAGTCTAAAATGTTCCCTTTTAACAAAGCCGAAAATGCCCGTTGTGTTCCACACCCCGGGCATTCTACTCCTAAATATTTTACAAAAACACAGGGTAACATTAATGCATGTTTGCCCAAGGCATGGCAGTAATTGCAGTGCCTACGAACGCTAAAACAACAATAACATAAAGCATGTATAATGCGCTTAAGCAAAGTCCGATAATGGCACAAACCCTACCAGCTTTTAAATTATTAAACGAGGTTAAATCAAAATTTTCTGGATTTGCCTTGTAAAGGGCCATATCTTTTTTTGCCAATACCAAAGCGATAATACCGCACGTTAATCCTACAATACCCCAACAAAAACAGGTAGGTATAGATATAATACCTAAAACTAGCACGGCTACCGAGTTTGGTAACTTACGCTTTGGAGCAAAGTTGTTTTGATTGTTATTAAAATTGTTGTTGTTATTACCGCCGTTATTTGCGTTTAAATCTTCTGGTTTGGTTAGGTTGATGTTTGACATTGTTTTTATTTTTTTGAACTCTAAATAACGTAATTAATTTTGAATGTCGAAAATTTTATTTTAAAAGTTATAGATTTCTTAACTGGCTACCAGGTTCTTAAGCAATGCTTATTACTCAATTTAAACGTTTTATTTTTGAAATTAAAGGTAGATTGATGTGAAACAACTTTATTGAGAAAAATATATTCTTTACATTTATAGATTAAAAAATGCAGGCAATTAAAATTACTTTTTTAGGAACTGGAACTTCGCAAGGTGTTCCGGTAATTTCCTGTAACTGTGAGGTTTGTTGTAGCAAGGATAAGAAAGATTCGAGGTTAAGAACTTCTATTTTGGTAGAAAGTAAAACAACGTGTTTTGTGATTGATACTGGCCCTGATTTCAGACAACAGTGTTTAAAACTTGACTTAAAAAAGTTAGATGCAGTTTTGTTTACCCATGAGCATAAGGATCATACTGCCGGTTTAGATGATGTACGTGCATTCAATTATTTTCAAAAGCGAGTAATGCCAATTTATTCTACAAATCGAGTTCAAACTGCAATAAGAAGAGAATTTGCTTATGCCTTTGAAGGCCTTGATTACCCCGGTATACCGCAAATTGAATTAATTGAATTTGATAATGAACCATTTTATATTGGGGATATTTTGGTTGAGCCAATTAACGTACTTCATTACAAATTGCCTGTAAAGGCTTTTAAAATAAACAATTTTGTATATATAACGGATGCAAATTTTATTGATGAAGGTGAACAAAAAAAAATAAAATATTGCGATGTACTGGTTTTAAATGCGCTAAGGCATGAGCCGCACATATCACACTTTACATTGAGTGAAGCTATTGAATTATCTCAAAAACTTAAGGCAAAAAAAACATATTTTACACATATTTCTCATCAACTTGGCACACACGCCAGTGCAAGCAAATTGCTCCCTCAAACTATTGAACTAGCTTGTGATGGTTTACAACTTATAATTTAATTATGGCAGAAGATTTATTAATAAATGCAACTACTAAAGAAGGAAAATACAAGGAATTAATACCGCAAGTTAAAGCTTTAATTAGTCATGAAGCGGATTTAATTGCAAATCTTGGAAATATTTGTGCTGCTTTAAAATTTGGAATGAATTTTTTTTGGGTTGGTTTTTATTTTGTTAAGAATGATGAACTAGTTTTAGGCCCTTTTCAGGGTCCGGTTGCTTGCACCCGTATTAAAAAAGGTAAAGGTGTTTGTGGTACCTCGTGGCAAAAAAACGAAGTAATTATTGTGCCCGATGTTGAAAAATTTGAGGGACATATTGCTTGTAGTAGTTTAAGTAAAAGTGAAATTGTATTACCAATTTATAATTCTAAAAATGAGTTTATTGGCGTTTTAGATGTTGATAGCGAAGCGTTGGCTACTTTTGATGAAGTGGACGAAAAGTTTTTAAATGAGGTTTTGGGGTTAATTAAATTTTGACAAAGAAATTCACAGGATGTCAAAAGTATTAATACTCTGTGCGCATCGCCCAAACCGCTCTCCTAGCCAGCGTTATAGATTTGAGCAGTATTTATCTTTTTTAAAACAAAATGGATTTGAATTTACTTGGAGTTTTTTATTGAATGAAAAAGACGATGTGTTGTTTTATAGTAAAGGAAATTTTTTTCAAAAAGTAATTATTCTTTTAAAAACCGTTTTAAAACGGTTGTTTGAGATGAATAGTTATAAAAATTATGATATTATTTTTATACAACGTGAGGCTCAATTTTTAGGGACAAGTTTTTTTGAAAAAAGAGCGTTTAAGAGTGGAGCAAAGGTAATTTTTGATTTTGATGATAGTATTTGGTTAGCCGATACAAGTCCTGGAAACAAAAAATTTGAATTCGTAAAAAAGCCACAAAAGTTTTTTAATAACTTAAAATTTGCTCATGTTGTATTTGCTGGAAACGATTATTTAAAGCAGAAAGCAGAGCCATTTAATAGTAATACAATTTTAATTCCAACAACAATTGATACTGATTTTCATAAACCATTTCAAAAAAATAATTCAACAAATAAGATTATAATTGGCTGGAGCGGAAGCATAAGTACCATAAAACATTTTGAAATGTTAGAGAGTGTACTAGAAAAAATTCAAAAAAAGTATGCAGATGAAGTTGAGATTAAAATTATTGGACAAGGAAATTATAAAAGCGAAAAATTAAAAGTTACATCTGTGGGTTGGAGTGCCGATACTGAGGTTCAAGAATTAAATTCATTTGATATAGGAATTATGCCTCTGCCAAATGATGAATGGGCAAATGGTAAATGTGGTTTAAAAGGCTTGTCTTACATGGCTTGTGGAGTTTCAACGGTTATGAGCAATGTAGGTGTAAATAATAAACTTATTGAGCATGGTAAAAACGGATTTCTTTGTTCAAATGATGCGGAATGGCTGGAATTATTAGAAGTATTAATTCAAAACAAATTATTGAGAGAAACATTAGGTGAGCAAGGTAGAAAAACCATAGAACGCGAGTACTCTGTAAATGCCAATAAAGACAAATATTTACAGGTTTTTAAAAATTTGAGTCAGGGAAATTTTCAGTAGATGAGCTAAAATGAGTTATTAATTTGGCTTCCTTAAATAAAATGAAAAACCGTTTTTAGAATACAGTTTTTTAAAGTCAGCAATCTCTTCTAAATCTTTTTCATTATCTACTTTACAAACAATAAATGCAGGTTTGTCTATTTTACCACGTTTCATCCATTGTAAGTTTGCGGTAGCATAGCTAGTAATTCTTGAGTTTCCTTCTTTCTCGAATTGATCTAAAAAATTTTCTATGTGTATTTTTTGATCAGAATTTACATAATGACTTGGTTTTCTATCAGTATAAAATAGATAAGCGTAACTTTTGAATCTTTGAGTTTCAGTATAGCAATCTATATTTTTAATTTGTTTGTAAAATTCAATAGCGGCATGCTGCGAATATTGCTCAATTTTAGGAATAAAAACATTAACAGCTGTAACTAAAAATACGGTTAGTGCACTAAATCCTAAAGTTAATAGTTGGTAGTGCTTTTTAAGAACGCCTTTATAAATAAACAAAAGTGCGAGAAATAAGAGTACAGCAATAAACCATTCAAATCCATTCCAATATACATCGGCTTTTATATTTCCAAGCGTGAATTTATCGGATATAGAAATAAGTTGAAGTAGTGACTCTTTATAAAAGTTGATAGTACCTAAAACAATGAATGCGCCAATTAATAGTATTGATAAAAACCAATATAGTATTGATTGGTATTTTTTAAATGTAATATTTAAATTGCTTATCGCTAATGCTGCAATAAATGTAATTGGGAAATAGCACAGCGAGGAGTAATGTACAATTTTTGTTTTTATGATAGAAAATAAAATTAACACTACCCAAAACAATAAAAGTAATATGAGGCGAACATGTTTTTGAAATGGAGTGAGGCTTTCTGTATTTCTATAATTATTAATGAAGAAAATAGAAGCTGGAAAACAACCCACTAATAGTACAATAACATGGTAGTAAAAAGGCCCATCGTGGCCAGCATCGGCTGTTTCGGCTAAACGTTTTTGATAAATTAAAAATTCTAAAATAATATCTTTATTCCCATTTAGGTATAATCCCAAAAACCAACTTCCACTTATAACTAAGGTTGATAAAATAAAAAGTAAAAACGTTTTACTTTTTAAGAACAGCCATTGCTTTTTTAGAATAATAAATAAAAGCATTATCAATCCAACAATAACTATGGCAGCGGGGCCTTTTGTAAGAACAGCAATTCCTAAAAAAAGACCAGCGAGTGAGGCATTTTTATACTTTGATTTTGAGTTAAAATCGTTAAGTGTAATAGCAATATGTAGTAAACTTAAAAAAATGAAGTAATTAAACCAAGGGTCAATCAAGCCTGCTCTGAAATAGAGGTGTGGTAAAATAGTTGAGCCATAGAGGAGACACCAAAAAAAGCCTACTTTTATAGTAAAATATTTTTTACCTAAATAAAAAAGTGTCATCAATGTTACAATACCACATACTGCATTTGGTAAACGTGCGGCAAATTCGTTTATACCAAATAGTTGCATACATAGGGCTTGCATCCAAATAAACACAGGCGGTTTTTCCCAAAATGGCTGATAATTTAATTGTACTTTACTATAATTTCCTGAAACAATCATTTCGCGAGCACACTCCGCAAAATTTATTTCATCCCAATCAAACAGAGGGCAGTTACCAATTAGCGGAATAAAGGTTAGACCTGAAATTATACCAATTAATAGTAATGATAGTGTATTATTTTTTAAAATACGTTCCATTTTACTTTTTTATCATTGCACGATTTAATTTTTGAAACTTATTTTTTTGAATAATAAAAAAATAGAAAGCTGCTGCGAAGCCAGTTCCTATAATACTTCCCGCACTTATATCAACCAACCAATGCTGAGATAAATAGGTTCTGCTAAAAGCTGTGAGAAGAGCCAATAACAAAAATAAAAATTTAAAGGAATTTTTAGTTGCAAAAAAACTTAAACACATAAAAATAGCAAAGGCTTGTGTGCTATGTCCGCTAGGGAAACTATTGAAGAGGTGCAAGTTAACATGAGGCACGTAAGTGATTTTTTCGCGGCATATCCATTGAAAAACAAACCAAGGACGATTAATATCATCGTAAAACGTGTACTTTAATAAATTTGCCAAGCCGGTTGATAATAGCAATGTTAAGAGAGTTGTTACACCAAAACGTAAGTTATAAAATAGAATTAATAAAATTAAAAAGGGTGCTACTAAACCGTCTCCTAAATAAGTTATATAAAAGAAAAAAGTATCCATAAAATTATTTCCGACTAATTTATTTATTGCCAAATGAATTTGCACCTTACCGCTAGTGAGCATAAAGTAAGATGCAGTAACAAGAAGAAAAAAGTATATTGTTAGTGTGAATTTATTTTCTTTTAAAAAACTCATTGTTTTTTTGCTTCCTCCCAATATTTATCAAGCTCTTCGAGCTTACAATCTGCTATTTGTTTACCTTGATCTTTCACTTTTGATTCCATGTAATTAAAGCGATTTATGAATTTTTTATTTGTTGCTTCTAATGCGTCTTCAGGATTTATATTTAAAAAACGTGCGTAATTGATGAGTGAAAACAGCACATCGCCAAACTCTTTTTCAGCAAGAGCAGTATTTTTTTGTTTTACTTCTGCCTCAAATTCATTTAATTCTTCTTTTACTTTTTCAAATACTTGTTCTGGTTTTTCCCAATCAAAACCTACGGCGCGAGCTTTTTCTTGAATTCTGTATGCCTTTAATAAGGCTGGCATGCTGTTTGGCACACCACTTAAAACAGTTTTGTTTCCGTTCGCCTCTTTCTGTTTTAGCTGTTCCCAATTTTGTTTTACATCTTCTTCATTTTCAACTTTTACATCACCATAAATATGCGGATGTCTGAAAATTAATTTTTCGCAAAGAGAATCAATTACATCTTTAATATTAAATGTATTTGTTTCGCTGGCAATACGGCTATAAAAAACTATATGAAGCAATAAATCGCCTAGCTCTTTCTTAACCTCGTTCAAATCATTTTTTAAAATGGCGTCGCTCAATTCAAAAGTTTCCTCAATTGTTAAATGTCTTATGCTTTCAATGGTTTGTTTTTTATCCCACGGACATAGCTCGCGCAATTCATCCATTATTTTCAGTAGCTTTAAAAAAGATTCAGCTTTATCGTTCATGTTTGTGGGGTGTAAATTATTTTGCTGTTGCTTGGCGCAAATAGTCTAAAAATGGTGTCATTGCTTTATACACCAAAGAAATTTCTTTAACAAAATTGTTATCAAGAATTTGCGAATCTTTTAAATTATACAATAAAATAAAATGTTTGTTTTTTAAAAGCTCTAAATGTTTATGTTCTTTATCATAACCTTTTGGTACTGTTTTAAGTTTGCCATCTTCATCAATTCCTTTAAAATATTTTTTAAACGATGTGGCAGTTAAAATTTTTAATAGAGCGTCACCGTTATAATCAATCTCCTGACGTAAGGCTTGTAAAACCTCAGGTTCGGGCATATAAACACCTCCTGCTAAAAAACTTTTACCTGGCTCAATGTGCAAATAGTAACCTGCTAATAATGATTTTTTTCCTCCTGGGTTAATGCTTGCACCCATATTGGTTTTATAAGGACTTTTATCTTTACTAAAACGAACGTCTTTATAAATTCTAAATGTACATTTTTTTGCTTCTAGGTTTACATCTATTTGTTTATCAAATTTAGAAATAGCTGTGATTGTTGGTTGAACAATACTTTCAAAGGTTTCTTTGGCTTGCAGGTAGCTATTTTTATTCAAATCAAACCACTCTTTATTGTTGTTTTTACTCAACTGTTTTAAAAAATTTAATACTTCTTTCATAAATTATTCTTCGATTGTATCGCTAATTTTTTTGAAAAATTTCAAATGGGTTAAAAATTCTTTTGCTATGATTCTAAGAAGGGTATAAACAGGCAAGGCTACAATCATTCCTAAAATGCCACCTAATGTGCCCGCCATAAGGGTAACAATAAAAATTTCTAATGGGTGAGCTTTTACTGAATTGGAGAAAATGTAAGGCTGAATTAAAAATCCATCTAATAAATTAACACTCAATAAAGTAAAAAATAGTTTGTTAATGGTTGGTCCAATCAATTCATAAGTACCAGCGCTTATACATCCACTTGCACCTAAAAATATTGCCAGTACCATAGTAGTTGCGCTACCTACGTATGGAATAATATTAAGTATACCTGCTAAAAAAGCAATTAACAATGCATTTTTAATTCCTAAAATACTTAGGGCTGTAAAAATTAAAGTACCAACAATAAACATATCTAAAAATAAAGCAGCAAAATAATTGCTTAACATTTTTTTACTTGTGCGCATAATATCTTTCATTTCGCTTTCTGCAGAGTTTGGCGTAATTAGTAAAATACTTTGTTTTACAATTAATTCATCTTTTAAAAAGAAAAAGGTAATAAATAATACACATAGAGTGCCACCAATAAAAGTTCCTAAATATTTTGTTACATTATTTAAAAGTGAAGAAACGTTTATTTGTTGAGTAATGCTGGTGGCTTGCGCGGCCATATTTTTTTTGAGTTCAGCTTCGCCCCCAAGTTTTAATAGTAGGTTTTTGATTGAAGGAAACTGCTCTAAACAATTATGAAGTACGTCGTAAAAATTTAGAGTAGATAATAAATTAATTTCGTTTATGAGTGGCGGAATTATAAGGAAAAATAGACCAACAAAAACTGTTATAATAATAAGAATTGTAATAATTGCAGCAATGGTGTCAGGTAATTTTTTTGTACCTAATTTTATTTTTTCTAAACGGTAAGTTATTGGATAGGTGATTAAAAATAAAACCAGGGCAATAGTTAGATACACAATTACGTTAAAAAACAGATAGCAAACTGCTAATAAACTAATAACACCTAATATGCGCCAAATATTAATTTTCATCCAAACAAATATACCTTATTTATTATAAATTTGTAATCTAGTAAATGACGAAGTTTAGTATTATACTGTTGGTGTTTTTTATGGCATTTTGTAGTAGCAATAAGCGCACATACAACATCAAACCCACCAAAAGTATTGTAAATCCTGATAATGAGCTACTTGAAGCCAATGCTGTGGCTTATCACTTAAACGATACGTTAACACAAGTTTATTTACAAATAATTAACGAAAATTTAGTGTATAAACGAGCGGATACTACTACGGCTTTTTACGCCGAGGTAAAAGTGTTTTATAAATTACTTGCTGATGAATACTCAAAAAAAATAATTGATAGTGGTAGTTATTTTTTAGTAGATAGAGCTGAGGATAAAGTTGTTGAGAAAGGCTTGAATAGTAAGTTTAAGATAAAATGTAAGGAAGGAAGTAATTATTATCTTGAAGTTTTTATTTTTGATTTGAATAAAAAAATTAAACATCTAAAAGCTATTTCAATAAACAAAAAGGATAAATTAAACGAACAAAATTTTTTAGTTACTTGCAATAATAATGTTGCGTATAAAGCCAATTTTTTGGCAGGACAAGAAGTAGAAATCAAAACAAGCCATACTAATTTTTCTAGTTTTTACGTTGATTGTTTTAAAAAAGAATTTGGACCTGCTTTACCGCCATTTTCATTAAAACCAACCGATCCATACAAATATAAGCCTGACAGTAGTTTTGCAATCACCCCTTCCTCTAATATAATTAACCTAAAAATGCCTGAAAGAGGGTTTTATCATATTCGATTAAAAGATTACAGTAATGAAGGTTTAACTCTTTTTACATACGATGAAACCTACCCAGGAGTTAGTAACAGCGCTGAAATGATTTATTGTACACGTTACATTATGAATAAACAAGAGTTTGAAGAGTGTAAAAGCGCAACCGATAGTAAAGCGTCAATTGATAAATTTTGGATTGCACTCGCAGGCAGTAATGATAGAGCAAAAGAACTATTAAAGCGCTACTACGGTCGTGTAAAAGAGGCAAATAAATATTATGCAAGTTATGCCGAAGGTTGGAAAAGTGATAGAGGAATGATTTATATAATTTATGGGAAGCCAACAAACGTTTATAAAAATTATAACAGCGAAACATGGGTTTATGGCATTGAAACTAACCCTGCTAGTATTAGGTACATATTTAAAAAAGCAGAAAATCCGTTTAGCAACAATGATTTTATTTTAGAACGAAGCCAATTTTTTAAGGATGCTTGGTATACAGCAGTTGACTATTGGCGACAAGGTAGGGTTTACACCAGCGCTTTGCATGAGCGATAGATTTTGTTGAAAAAGAGCTAATAACAAGATGAGGTATATTTTAGCCCAATCTATTTAATTCACTTTTCCCATCAACTTTTTCATAAAGGGTGCAATTATAATTATTGAAACACCAATTATTAAAGAATAGAGTGCTAATTGCTGATAGCCCTGGGCATAAACATTTAGCTTTTCTAAGTTGGTTGAATGTTCTGATGCCTCAGCAATATTTGCGCCAAGTAATCCTGCAAAGTATTGACCATAAGCGCTGGCTAAAAACCACATACCCATAATTACTGCTTGCAATTTTTGAGGTGATAATTTTGTCATAACACTCATCCCAATTGGAGATAAGCACAATTCGCCAAAAGTAATAATAAACCAACCAAACGTAAATAAATTCAACGATGTTTTTCCATCAGGCGATGCAAAAAATTTACAGGTATAAAAAATATAAAAGCCAATTGCTACAAATAAAAATCCTAAACCAAATTTTACAATGGTGTTTGGTTCTTTCTTTTTCTTGGCCAACCACAACCAAAACAAACCAAGCAAGGATGCAAAAATAATTACGAATAATGAGTTGGCTGAATTATTAACACCGTTAGGATCGTTTTCAAATCCAAGTAAGTTATTATCTAAATTATTAGCAGCAAAAAAGCTTAAAGAGCCGCCGCTTTGTTCAAAAAATGCCCAAAAGAAAATTGAAAATACCATGAATAATAATGCTGCAACTAATTTTTTATTCTCTTCAGGATTGAAACTTTTCATTTCGTATAAAACATACAGTACAGAAGCAGGCCCAACTATGTACATAAAAATATCAGTGTATTCTGTTTTTGAAACCATCAAAATTATAATCGGAATAATTAAAATTGAGCTCGCGTAAGTAATTACTTCTTGCATTAATTTTTTTTGTTTTGGTAAATTAAGTAAAGGGCTTAATCCTATTGGTCCAAGTGTATGTTGTGTTCTTGTAAAGGTTAATAAACTAATTACCATCACCACAGATGCCAGGCCAAATGCCACGTTCCACTCTAAACCCTGAGGAATCATATCTGCAAACATCACGCGTTTACCAACATTAATACAAAGCAATCCTCCAAAAAAAGCTCCTAGGTTTACTCCTGCATAAAATAAAGAAAAGCCTGCATCCGACCTATTGTCGCCCTCCTTGTAAAGTTGACCAACAATAGAAGAAATATTAGGTTTAAAAAATCCAGTCCCAACAATATTAAATGCAATACCAATAAAGAAAAATTCTTTAGGATTAATCGCTAACACTACGCTACCAACAATCATAAGTATTCCGCCCCAAAATAACGATTTGCGTTTGCCTAAAATTTTATCAGCCAATAAACCACCAATAAATGTAAATGCATAAACAAAAGCCTGCGATGCGCCGTATTGCAAACCTGCTTCTTTTTCATTCATGCCAAGTTGATTTACCATAAAAAATGCCAGCATGCCGCGCATGCCATAGTAGGAAAAACGTTCCCACATTTCGCTGAAAAATAAATACCATAATTGTTTTGGGTATTTACCTTTAAAATTTTGTATTTGTTCTAGTGATTGCATGTTATTGAACTTTTTGAACGCAGATGACGCTGATTTTTATGATTTGATTTTGATAGAACGCAGATGATGCTTATTAATATGATTTCGTATGATTTTTAATGTTTTAAATGAACGCAGATGACGCTGATTAATATGATTTATTAAGATTTTTGTTTGAGCGTAGATTACTAAGATTAATGTGAATTTATTTTGTTGTTGTTTTATTTGAGAATACTTTACGTTTTATTTCTGGTTTTTTGCCAAAGTTTAAAAGCAAACCAACTTCTATGTCTGTTGCTTTTAGGTAATTTATCAATTGGTATTCGTGTTCTTCGCATAAGGTTTCGCTTGCTTTTAATTCGATAATAACTAAATCTTCAACAACCAAATCTGCAAAATAATTTCCTACTTCTCTTTCTTCATAAAATACTTTTATTGGCTTTTGTTTTTCAGTCTTTAAGTTTAATGCTGTTAATTCAATATATAGAGCATTTTCATAAACTTTTTCTAAAAAACCATAACCAAGAGTATTATAAACTTTATAAAATGCGCCAATAATTTTGTCAGTAATTTCCGAATGTTTATAGTTTTCTAAATCTAACATTATTCATTAAAGAAATCATAAAGTATCTTAACAATGTGGGTTATCAGCGTGCTTGAATTTCTATAGTTCAGCTTGCATTTTATTTAACACCATGCATTAATTTTTTGAGAACTGGAGAAAGTAAAAATAGTATAGCAGAAGCAATACCACAAAATATTACAAACACCATAAAAAATTCATATAAATTATGAATTTCAAATCCAATAAATGTAGGGTTGACAGAACTAATTTTATTATCATCCAACAATTTTAATTGATCAGCTGTTAATGTAATAGATTTATTTAATACCGCTTGTAAATCAATACCTAATTCTTTTGCTTTGTTAAATTTATCTCCTGTTGCAGGCAGAATAGCTCCAAGTGATCCTGCTAGCGCATAACCTGCTGCATTTGATAAAAAAAATACTCCATAAAGCAAAGACGCAAATCGTTTTGGAGATAATTTTCCAACGAGTGATAAACCAATAGGAGATAAGCATAACTCACCACACGTTTGAATAAGATATAGAAGAATTAGCCACCAAATGCCAAGTAAACCATTATTTCCTAAATCTTTTACATTATGTGCAATAATAAAATAACTAATTGCAATTAATGCTAAACCGTAAGCTTGTTTTACAGGAGATATTGGTTCGCGACCTTTGTTATTTAATTTGCCCCAAAACCAGCTAAATGGAAAGGCTAGCATTACAACAAAAAGTCCGTTAAAAATTTGCACCATTGAAGCTGGCATTTGCCAACCAAACAAAAATGTTCTATCTGTTTGATTATCGGCTATAAAAGTTAATGATGAGCCAGCCTGCTCAAATGCTGCCCAAAAGAAAATTACAAAAAACGAAACAATATAAATAACATAAATTCTATGACGTTCAATTTTAGTTAAAGTAGTATCTGAAATAATAAGGCCAGCAAGTGTTATCCCACTTGAGTAAATTATTGGATAAATTATAGTCTTTACGAAATTTTTTCCATCCAACATGTATCTGAAAACGAAAAATAAAACAATAAATGAAAAAGCTGCAATAATTAAAGACTTGGTTGAAAATTTAGCTTCGTTCGCTTCTTCGCCTTCCTTTGATATTTCTTTAATTTTAGATGGTTTGGCGCCTAAAGGCTCGCCTGAAGGAGTTACAACATATTTATTTTTCAATAAAAGGAAAATCACAGTACCTAAAATCATGGCAATTGATGCTGCTAAAAAGCCCCATTTAAATGCGTGTACATCTCTAACCATAGTTAAAACCCCATCTGCACCGATTACTTCATTTTTAACATCTCCAATTAATGGGCAAAGCCATTGGCTAAATAATGCTCCTAGATTAATTCCCATATAAAAAATTGTAAAAGCAGAATCTAACTTACTTTTTTCTTCTTTTGGATATAAGCTACCCACCATACTTGAAATGTTGGGTTTAAAAAATCCGTTGCCAAAAATTATTATAACTAAAGCTGTCCAAGTTAATGCCGTCGCAGAACTTAAACTTGATGAAAATATGGAAGCACTGATAAATAATAACAATTGTCCAATAGCCATCATAGTACCCCCTAACATTATACAATTCCTATTTCCTAAAAACTTGTCAGAAATAAAACCTCCTAACATAGGTGTTAAGTAGCACAACCCTAGGAAGCCACCATATATCAATGAAACATCAGCTTCTTTCATTAATAAAGAATTGGTTAGGAATAAGGTTAATATGGCTCGCATGCCATAGAAATTAAATCTTTCCCACATTTCAGTCCCAAATAATACCCAAAGCCCCTTTGGATGCCCTTTTTGTGTTTGTGTTTGTTCCATAATATTTTTTAAGAATGGCTAAAGTACCATAAATTATTTATAAAGACAATAATTTTGGAGATAATTTTTGGCTATACATATTAGTAATTAAAGCCTAAAAGCTTAAGGAATTGAAGTATATTTTACTAAGCCTCTTCTTCGTTTTCAGAAAGTTCTTTTACAGCATTAACTTAACTTTTGATAGGTTTGCCACCATCTATCGGGTATTTCGTTTGTTGTAGCAAGTTCGTAATCTTTGTAACTGCAAGGAATTAATGTATGTCTTTCAAACTTTAATCCTTTTGTTGGTGGGTAAGGTATTTCCATCCACCACCTATCGCTTTTTTTACTTTTGTAAAAATTAATTTCATATTTTTCATCGTGCAATACCACATGAAATCTTAAATAATCAGGATTGGTGCGGCTTGGGAAATCATTTTTGCGGTTATAAAACCCATCTAAAAAACACCAAATCATTTGTGCAGCTAGGTGCGATGTTTTTCCACTAACATCAAATGTTGGATTAATTTCGTACAAACCCAAACTACTCAATTTATCGTTCATACCTGCGTAGCGCATCATTTGGCAAGCTTCCTCTGCATAAAAACCGTTTGGCGACGCATTTGGATTTGCAGGGGCGTCGCTATGTTTAATAGCTGTGATATCAAAACTTATCATATCGGCTTGCCTTATTATTGGCTCCGATTCTTCAATTTTATCGCGCACTTGGCCAAGGCGGTAACTATCAAAGTATAATTTATTCATCATGCCCAAGCTGGTTTGATCTACTAAATACGTTTGGTAACCAATGTTACTGTAGTTAAATAAATAATTGGGTTGATGTAAAATAATTTTCCCTAAATAAGAATTGTTTGTTATTTCATCATCAGGGTTACCTAAATCAAAAACGCTGTCAATAGCAACAATATTTATGGTTTGCTCTAAATCTTTATAACCTAAAAACTGTGCGTAGGTTAAATCTTGCGAGCCTCCAATTATAATAGGAATAATATTTTTTCTTACCAAGGCATCTACAGTTGTTTTAACAGCAAAATAAGTATCATCTGTAGTATTGCCAGGCATAATGTTTCCAAGATCAACTATTTTTAAATTAAAATCACCTTTAAATAATTTATACAAAAAGCCACGCACCTCATTAGGCGCCATATTACTACCAGTGTTGTTCGTGGAGTTTCTATCTTCACATACACCAATAAGTGCAATTTGTATTTCATCTAGTTCAGGAAAATCTGACTCTGCTTTATGAAGTGTGATTAAATTTCCTAAATGATTTTCTGACAATGAATTATTTCCAAGAATATCTTCTAAATTAATTGGCGTAAAAAAATGTGCTATATCGCTCATGCAGTTTTAGTTTTAACAACAGTTAAAAATAGGTGCAAGTGCTTTACAAAAATGGAATTGGAAATTTAGTAATGAATAAAGGAGTGTTAATTAGTTTACATTCAAAGTTGCATCAACCTAAATTAAGTAAACAGCTTCTTTGTTTTTTTTACTAAAATCGGCCTCAATATGCTCTTGAAGTGTTGTGCTTAAGCGCAAGCCAACAAAATCAGCTTTTACAGGAAAGTTGGTATGACTTCTATCAACAAGAATAACTGTACTTAATTTTTTGAGCGGTTTATCTAAAAATAATTTTATGGCGTACATTAATGTTTTTCCACTATTAAGCACATCATCTACCAGAATCAACGTTTTGTTTTCTGAAAGTTTCACATCAAAATCTAACTCTGGGTTACCTTGCCAAGGGCTTTGTTTGTTGATTTTTATTTTCCCTAAAGTAATTTTTAGTTTAGAAATTTCTTTCAATTTTTCAGCAAGTTGTTGCGCTACCTTATAGCCATTGCCATCAATACCAATTAGCAATAATTCTTTTTCTGAAAAATTATTTTCATACAATTCGTAAGCCAAACGGTTTAGCTTTTGTTGTATTTGTAAGGTGCTTAATATTTTTACTTTTTGTGGCATAGCAATGTTTTACTTCATTAATTTTTTCAACGTTTCTTTTACTTTGCTATTAGGCTCGCACAATGGTAAACGAACATAAGGTTGGCAGATGTTGAGTAAACTAAGCGCATACTTTATTCCTCCAGGATTACCATCTGCAAATAATTGATCAGTAATTTCAACTAAACTATAATGTAATTTTTGCGCATCTGTAAATTTATGTTTTAAACTCAAACGAACCATATCGCTGTATTGTTTTGGGTAAGCGTTTGCTACTACTGAGATTACACCAACACCACCCGCAGCTATAACAGGTAAAGTTAAATTATCATCGCCACTTATTACCATAAAATCAGCAGGTTTATTTTTAATAATTTTCATTATTTGTTCAATATTTCCACTTGCTTCTTTTGTTGCAACAATATTTTTAAAATCTTTTGCAATACGTACTTGTGTTTCCCAGGTTACGTTGCTACCAGTACGTCCAGGAACGTTGTATAAAATTATATCTTTTTTGGTTGCACCAGCTACAGCTTTATAATGTTGGTAATACCCTTCTTGATTAGGTTTGTTATAATAAGGTGCTACAGATAATATGGCTTCAAAAGCAGATAAATCTGTTTTTTTAATTGTATCAACAACTTCTTGCGTATTATTACCACCAATGCCTAAAACCAAAGGTAATTTTTTTGAATTTGTTTTTACAACGGTATCAATTACTAATTGCTTTTCTTCTTTACTTAGCGTTACACTTTCTCCCGTGGTTCCCATTACCACAATGTATTCAACCTTACCTGTATGCAAATGTTTTACCAATTTTTCTAACCCTACTACATCTACTTTACCTGATTTTGTAAACGGTGTTACAATTGCAACACCTGTGCCTATTAATTTTTTATTTCTCATTTTATTTTAAATTAAAGTATTCTGTTGCCATGCGTGCAATTTCTCCGCCATACGCTAAACTCGCAGTAGCGGCTGGGCTTGGGCTATTAATAACGTGCATTGCATTTCCGTTTTTTTCAATTTTAAAATCGTCTAACATTTCACCTTCTGGGCCTAAAGCCATAGCGCGTATGCCACAGCGGGCTGCAACAATATCTTCCATTTGTAAATCTGGTATTAACTTGCGTAAGCGTTTTAAAAAATACGTTTTACTAAAAGCTCCGCGGTACTCATCTAAACCAAAACGCCAGTGTTTTGCGAAAAATTTCCAAGTTCCTCTGTAACCAAATGCTTCGGCAGTATCTTTAAAACTGAAGGCGGTTTTAGTATAACCTTCTCTATCAAAAACGAATACTGCGTTAGGACCACATTCAACACCACCTTTAATCATACGTGTAAAGTGAACGCCTAAAAATGGAAATTTAGGGTTCGGCACAGGATAAATTAAATGGTTTACTTTACTTCTGCCTTTCTCTGTTAAATCATAGTAATCGCCTCTAAAGCCAACAATGGCGCTATCTGTTTTTGTTCCTTCTTTTTTTGTAATTCGATCTGCTTGCAAGCCAGAAGTGGAGATTATGTATTTTCCAACAAATTTTCCTTTTTCTGTTATTACCGTTGTTGTATCTGTGCTTTTTTCAAACCCAATAACCTTTTGCGAAGTCATTACTTTACTTCCGTTATTGGAGGCATTAATTAGTTCTTCATATTTTTTTGCAACGTCACCATAATCAATAATTCCCGTACAAGCAACGCGAATACCTGCAATACCTGTACAATGAGGCTCAATTTCTTTAATTTGGGCTGAGGTTATAAGTTCAACACCTTCTACACCATTTGCAATACCATTGTTGTAAACTTTGTGCATGTGTGGTAATTCGCTTTCATCTGTGGCAACAACAATTTTTCCGCAAATATCGTGTGCTATCTTATGCTCTTTTGCAAAAGTTACTAGTTCACGTCGACCATTTACGCAGTTAATAGCTTTGTAAGAACCTGGCTTGTAATAAAGACCGCTATGAATAACGCCACTGTTGTGCGAGGTTTGGTGTGCGGCAACTTGATTCTCTTTTTCGAGTACTAAAATTTTTTTATTTGGGTGTTGTTTGTTTAATTTATGAGCAGTAGCTAAACCAACAATTCCACCTCCAATAATTATAACATCAAATGTAGTTTCCATATAATTTTGTAGCAAAATTAATAATACATTTATGTTTTAATAATTTATTTATGAAGATTATTTGCATAGGTCGAAATTACGCCGAACACGCCAAAGAAATGAAAGCCGATTTACCAACTGAACCAGTTTTTTTTATGAAGCCAGATACAGCATTGTTAAAAGAAGCAGATTTTTATTTACCCGATTTTACACAGGATTTGCACCATGAAATTGAATTAGTGTTAAAAATATGCAAAGCTGGTAAACATATTGAGGAGCAATTTGCGCACAAATATTACAACGAAATTGGAATAGGAATTGATTTTACGGCACGCGATATTCAAGCAAAATGCAAAGAAAAAGGGCTTCCTTGGGAAAAAGCAAAAGCTTTTGACAACAGTGCACCAATTGGAGAGTTTGCGAGCAAAGATACATTAGAATTAAATAATATAAATTTTGAATTAAAAATAAATGGCGATTCGGAACAGATTGGAAATAGCAGTGATTTAATTTTTAGTTTTGATAAAGTTATTGCTTACGTTTCGCAGTTTGTAAGTTTAAAAGTAGGCGATTTAGTTTATACAGGCACGCCTGAAGGAGTTGGAAAAGTAAATATTGGAGACAAGTTAGAAGGATTTATGAACGGCAAAAAAATGCTTCAATTAACAATAAAATAAGGAGTTTTATTCGTAAATTTACGGATATGAATCGCCTTAAAAATTTTCTTTTATTCTGCGGTGCGGTAACATTTATTTGTAGCTGTGCCAAAAAGAAAATTCCAGAAAATGATTCATTATTGGGTTTAGATTATTATCCTACAGATATTGGAAAATTTGTAGTGTACGATGTGGATAGCACTGTTTACAAGGATTTACCATTATCTAACACAAATTACAGATATCGAATTAAAGAAAAAATAACGAATGCATTTACTGATAATGAAGGGAAGGAAGCGTTGCGTTTAGAAAGATATATTAAAAAATTTAACCCTAATAAGCCTTATGATAGTATACCTTATGTTATAAAGGAAGTTTGGATGATTAATGCCACAAAAAAATCTATTCAAATTTCTGAAAGAGATATACGTTATACAAAATTAATTTTTCCAATTCAACAAGGTACTGTGTGGAATGGCAATGCGTTTAACACGATTGGTAACTGGGATTATAACTACGATTATATTGACAAAAAAGAAACTATTGGTTCAAAGACATTTGATAAGGTTTTAAAAGTAGAACAAAAAGAATTTATTTCGTTAATCAGTTTACAACGCTACACTGAAAAATATGCAAAAGGTGTTGGTTTAGTTTACCGAGAAATTACAGACATCACTTCTAACAATGTTGTTAGCGGCGTGCCAATAGAAAATAGAATTGAAACAGGAGTTATTTATAAACAAACAATTATTGATTATGGAAAAGAATAAATTATTTTTTAAAACTTTTTTTCTTTTAGCTTTTTTAGGAGCTATAAATACTAACGCTCAACAAAAGTATTGGGTAAAGTTTAAAGATAAAAACGGCACACCTTTTACAATAGGAAACCCTTCGGCTTATCTTAGTAATCAGGCGATACAGAGGAGAGCAACCTATAACATTACTATCGATACTTATGATTTGCCTTGTACGCCAAGCTATATAAACCAAGTAGATAATGTGAGTGGAGTAACAATTTTGTATGCAAGCAAATGGATTAACGGGGTTGTTATTTCAGCAACCTCTTCAGTAGCTTTAAACACAATTAATACATTTTCTTTTGTGTTAGGCTCTAATCCAGTAAACAGATTAAAAATTAATTTACCAGATGTGTTTACATTTGAGGAATCTACTGCTTCTAATTTAAGAACGGTTTCTACGTCATCTACCTATTATGGTGGGTCTTACTGGCAAACAAAACAATTAAACTTAAAATGTTTGCACGACCAAGGTTATAAAGGACAAGGAATGGTAATTGGGGTAATGGATTCTGGTTTTGATAATGTACAAAATAATAACGTGTTTGATAGTTTAAGAAATCGTGGAGGTATTATAGGAACACGCGATTTTGTAACAGGTGGTAACAGTGTTTACGAAGACGATGCGCATGGGGCGATGGTATTGTCATGCATGGCAGCAGTTAAACCAAACGTAATTTATGGAAGTGCGCCTTTAGCAAATTATTGGTTGTTTAGAACAGAAGATGTTTCAACTGAAACTATAAGTGAAGAATACAATTGGATTAGAGCGGCTGAATTTGCGGATAGTATTGGAATTGATGTACTAACAACATCTTTAGGATATACTACGTTCGATAATGGATTAAATAACCACACACAATTACAATTAGATGGAAAAACAGCACCAATGAGCATTGCGGCTAATATTGCTGCAAGAAAAGGAATGTTGGTATTAAACTCTGCTGGAAATGGCAACGGTTCTTCTTGGCCAAAAATTGGTATCCCTGCCGATGCCGATAGTATTTGTGCAGTTGGCGCAATTGATAGTTTAAGTAATGTTACAAGTTTTAGCTCAATTGGTCCAACTTCGGATGGAAGAATAAAACCAGAATTAGTTGCAAGAGGTAGTAGAGCCTTCGTCTCTAATCCCAATTCAAGTGTAGGCTATGCAAACGGTACAAGTTTTTCTTGCCCAATTTTGGCGGGCGCTATGGCTTGTTTTTGGCAAGCACACAAATCTTATGATAATATTAAAGTGTTAGATACGTTAAAATTTACAGCTTCTCATTCACTCACACCAAATAACTCGCGCGGTTGGGGCACACCAGATATGTGTAAAATACCACCAATAAATTCGCCAGTAAAAATTAATGAAAATACTACTTCATTTGATAACATTATTATCAGTCCTAATCCTTCGAACGGTTTTTTTAACATACAATCTAGTTCAAAGCTAATAGTTATAGAAGTTTTTTCAGTTACAGGAAATTCGATTTTGATTAAATCAAATCCTTTTAAATTAGCATCGATGAATTTTGATATAAGTTTTGCGCCAGCTGGAGTTTATTTTGTAAGAATTTTAACAAACTCAGGAATCGTAAATAAAAAAATAATTAAGCAATAAAATTTTGTGATGACACATCCTGCAAAAGGTGCAGTAAATAAATTAATAATCGTTGCTGCCCTTGGCTATTTTGTAGATATATACGACCTTGTATTGTTTGGAATGGAGCGCGTGGCAAGTTTAAAATCAATACTTGGTCCAACAATTACCGACCCAAAAGTACTAGACGAAACTGTTTCAAAAATTGGAAGCAGTTTAATGAATTACCAAATGATTGGCATGTTGGTTGGTGGTATTTTTTGGGGTGTTTTAGGCGATAAAAAAGGAAGACTTTCTGTTTTATTTGGAAGTATAATTACTTATTCATTAGCAAACATTGCTAATGGTTTTGTAAACGATGTTTTTTGGTACGGTGTGCTTAGGTTTGTTTCGGGTTTTGGTTTGGCAGGCGAACTTGGAGCTGGAATAACATTGGTGAGTGAAAGTATGAAGAAGGAAGATCGAGGGCTTGGAACTACAGTTGTTGCCTCGGTGGGCTTATTTGGTGCAGTAATTGCGGGCATTACCACCATTTATATTGATAATTGGCGCGTAAGTTATTTTATAGGTGGTGGCATGGGTTTATTGCTGTTATTACTTCGTATTGGTGTTTTTGAAAGCGGTATGTTTGCCAATTTGAAAGAAAATTCTAATCTAAAAAAGGGAAATTTTTTCTATTTATTTTCTCATCCAAAATTAATTGTAAAATATTTAAACATTATTTTAGTTGCTGTGCCAGTTTGGTTTGTTATGTTTTTTTTGGTTCAGTTTGCTCCAGAAATGAGCAAAGCACTGGGATTAGAAGGTGGCCCAAAAGAGGCAAAAATTCCTATCATGGTTGCTTATATTGGCATAACGCTTGGTGATGTTGCAAGTGGTTTATTGAGTCAGTTCTTAAAATCGCGAAAAAAAGTATTGGCATTGTTTATAAGCCTCACTCTAATTTTTACGGTGTTGTATTATTTATTTGCCAGTACATCGGTTGTAGTTTTTTATACACTAATTTTCTTTATTGGCTTTGCAACTGGTTATTGGGCGGTGTTTATGAGCAGTGCATCTGAGTTATTCGGTACAAATATTAGATCCACTGTTACAACTACAGCTCCAAACTTCGTGCGTGGTTCGGTTGTATTAATGACGTTGTTATTCTCTTATTTATTACCGCAGCACGGTAGGGTAGAGGCTACTATTTACGTGGGTAGTGTAGTTTTTATTTTAGCTTTTGTCGCAAGTTATTTATTAGAAGAAACGTTTAATAAAGATTTAGATTATGTTGAATAAACTAAATAAACCAACCATGATAATTGGTGCGTCAAGCAATCCAGAACGTTATAGCTACAAAGCCTGTATTAGTTTATTAAAGCATAACCACTCAGTTTTTCCACTAGGAATAAAAGCTGGAAAAATTAATGACCTAGAAATAATTTTAGACCGACCAATAATTGAAAACGTAGTTACGGTCAGTCTTTACGTTTCAGAAAAAAACATGAGTACTTGGGAAGAATATATCTTAGCTTTAAAACCCAAACGGATCATTTTTAATCCAGGAACAGAAAATCTAAAATTTTCAGATAGAGCTACAAGTAAAGGAATTGAATGCCTTGAGGCGTGCACCTTGGTAATGTTAAGTATTGGCAATTATTAAAATTAACGCAATTCTGCATTCAATTTTTGTTTGAAGTTATTTACCAATTTTTCCATCACCCCGTCAATTTGTTTATCAGTTAATGTGGCTTCTGTATCTTGTAGGGTAAAACTTAATGCGTAAGATTTTTTGTTACCCAATTTTTCACCTTCATAAATATCAAACAAGTTTACTTCTTTCAATATTTTTTTATCGGTTGCAAAAGCAAGTTCTTCTAACTGTTGGTATTTTATAGTTTTGTCTATCAATAATGCTAAATCTCTTCTTACACTTGGGAATTTGCTTGGTTCAACAAACTGAATTTTATGTTTTGAGTAAAGTTTTACCAATGCCTCAAAATTAAATTCTGCATAAAAAACAGGCTGATTTACATCGTTTTGTTTTGTTACTTTTTTTGAAACTTTTCCAATTTCAGCAATAGATTTGTTGTTTACCAAAATGCTTAATCCGTTTTCAAAATTTCCAAATGTTGATTCAGAAAATTTTAAAGTAGTAATTCCCATTTTTTCCAAGAGTTTTATGGCAACAGATTTTAATAACATAAAATCGTTTTGTTGGTTTAAACCATAAGCATTTTCAGTAAAATTAGCTCCTGTAATAAATAGCGCTAGCACTTTGTTTTCAGAATATGGAAATTTCTCATTATTGGTTTTAAAATACGTTTTTCCTATTTCAAATAATTTTAAATCATTTTGTTTTCTGTTAATGTTGTAGGCAATTGTTTTTAATCCATCAAACAACAAGCTTTGTCTTAGCACTCCTAAATCAGTACTCAGTGGATTCAACATTTGTACGAGGCTCTCTTTTTGTTCGTAGTTATTTTCGTTGGTTAATGATAAACTCATTATTTCATTAAATCCGAATCCGCTCAAGGTATCTCCAATTAAGTTTTCTACAAGCAAATTAAAATTTTTTGGTTCGGTTATAGCGCTGTATTTAATAAGTTTACTTGTTTCTATATTGTTGTAGCCATAAACGCGCATTACTTCTTCAATAACATCTGCTTCCCTTGTTACATCTGTTTTGTAAAGTGGCACGTTTAATAACAAGGCATCATTGCCTTCATTTTCAATTTCAATTCCTAATTCGGTTAAAATAAGTTTAATTAAATTTCTATCAATTTTTTTCCCAATTAAAGCATCACAATTATTGTAAGAAAAAGCAATTCTGTTTGGGAGGAATTCTTCATGTTTTATATCCACCACATCCATACTTAACGTGCCTCCTGCAATTTCTAAAATTAAATTAGCAGTTTTGTTAATTGCCGTTAAAACAAAATTCGGATCGGTTCCTCTTTCAAATCTGAATGAAGCGTCGGTTTTTAAGGCATGGTGCTTTGATGATTTACGAATATAAGCAGGATTAAAATAAGCACATTCAAGAAAAACAGAGGTTGTTGATTCGCTAACACCGCTGTTTAATCCACCAAATACACCAGCTAAGCACATAGGTTTAGCTTCATCGGCAATTACTAAATCATTTGTTTGTAATGTTCTTTCAACACCATCTAAGGTTACAAATTTTTCGTTTTCATTAGCTAAACGCACAATTACTTTTTTGCCAGAAATTTTATCATAATCAAAGGCATGTAAAGGTTGACCTAAATCATGCAGAACGTAGTTTGTAATATCAACAATGTTATTAATTGGTTTTAATCCAATACTTATTAATTTGTTCTTTAACCATTCAGGGCTTGGTTTTACAGTAACTCCAGAAATCACCATGCCAGCATAGCGCGGGCAGCTTTCTTTATGTAGCACTTCAATCTCTATTTTGTTTAAGTTGCTAGCATCTGGTAAAAAATTTGAATGTTTAATTTGCAATTCACTTCCTAATTTATTTTTTCTCGCGGCAATTATTGATTTTAAATCGCGAGCTACACCGTAATGAGAGGTAGCGTCGCTTCTGTTTGGAGTTAATCCGATTTCAAAAACTGTATCGTTTTGTAAATTGTAAAGGTTTGCAATAGGTTCACCTATAGTTGCGGTTTCATCTAACACAATAATGCCAGCGTGGCTTTTACCAAGTCCTATTTCATCTTCAGCACAAAGCATACCTTCACTTAAGGCGCCTCTTATTTTTGATTTTTTAATTTCGAAGGGTTCTCCTTCTAACGGAAATAATTTTGTACCAATTGTTGCAACAACAACTTTTTGATTTTGAGCAACGTTTGGCGCACCACACACAATAGAGAGCAGGTTTTCTGAACCTACATCAACAGTAGTTAAACTGAGTTTATCAGCGTCTGGGTGTTTTTCGCAAGAAATAACTTTGCCAACAACCAAACCTTTTAATCCACCTTTAACGTTTTCAACCTCCTCAATGCCTTCTACTTCTAACCCACTAGAGGTAAGCAATTCAGCCACCTCTTGTGGTGTTTCTTCAAAATTTAAAATATCTTTTAACCAACTGTACGAAATTTTCATGCCTAATTAATGTTACGTTTTTTTTATTTTTACTTATAATAAAGCATTAAAGATACAATTAAATTGAGTTTGTATAAAATCATAATTACTTTAGTTTTTATAACTATCGCCAACAATTATTGTGCGCAAAATAAGGATGTTTTTGGAAATCCAATTTATGACTTTACCGTAAATAATTGTTTTATTGATTCATTATATAAGCCCAGTGTTACCAGTAAAAAAGTAAAGTCAAACAAAATTCTGAAAAGTACTACTTACTGGCGCACAATAAGTTTTGAAGCATTGGAAGTAGAAACCCCTAAAAAGAAGTTTAAAGGTTGTGAACAAGTTAGTTTTTTTGAAATAATTAAATTTGGCATACTCGAAAAAAATTTAAAAGCCTTTGTGAGTGATGATTTTAGTGAGGCACCTAAAGGTTTTTTAAGCAAAGAAGATTTTAAGAAAAATTTGATTTATTGCGATACAGTTTTTGAATCTTATTTTGATGAACAAGGACTTGAGGCGAAGAAAACTTCAATTAAAAAAGGTTATTTAAGTGGAAATGAAGTAAAAAGTTTTTTGTTAAAAGAAGATTGGTATTTGGATAGTTATAGCGGCAAGCTAAATAAAAAAATAATTGGAATTGCACCATTGATGGTTAACAAAGTGAGTAAAAAAGTATTACCGATTTGTTGGATTTATTTTGATGAATGGCTTAATTTTTTTAAGCAATTTAAAACAAAAAATTATTTAGGTGATAATGGGTTAACGTTTTACGATGCCCTTGTGGATGGTGTTTTTAAGAGTAAAATAAGTAAGGAAAGTAATTTAAAAGAAGTGAAAGTGAAGAACGATAGGCGTGGAAATCAATCCTTAATTGAAAGTGAATTTATAAAGGAAAAAGTGAGAAACAGTGAGTCGGATTTATTTCAGTATTAAGTTTTTATTATTTAACATTTATAACAAATTTTTTTTGAGCCGCTGTGTCTTGGTATCTTAATTTTGTAAACTCTAATGTGCAAGTTCCTATAGCCGATGTTTCAAATAAGAAATCAATTCCTTTTTCGTTGCCACGCCATACTTGATTTAAATTAGATACAATTTCATTTGTACTTTTTTGATTTAAAATCCATGTGTAACCTGAATTATGTTCTTCTTGTAAATTTATTTTAAACTCAGAGTTTAATTTGTACATGTTGTTTGCAGGAGCTTCAAGTGCTATGGGTTTGCCATTACAAGCAGCAATAAATAGCAAACAAAGCGCAGTTAAATTGTTAAATATCTTTTTCTTAAAAACCATTCTGAAATAAAAATTAATACTATTAAAGCAAACAACCATTTTAGCTCAATTATTGGGTTGGTATTGGTTTGCGAGTAGGTAATTGGTTTTATGGTTTCGTTGCTTTCAATTAATTTTTGTAAATCTTTTATGTTTGTGTATGGTAAAAATTTACCACCAGTTTTTATAGCAATTTGATTTAATAATTTATGATTTGCGACCGTATTAATTTTTTCTGATACAACCGGATTTACAATTAATACACCAGTTTTACTAAACAATTCATTATTTAATTTTACTTTGGCAGAGTATGTGTATTCATCTGCTGGCAGGTTGCCAAGGTTTAACTTGTAGGCATTTGAAGTTTTACTAAACGTATAATTAAATTGTTTTTTTTGTGCGTTTGTAAGTGTTAATGTTACATCAGGTTCATTAACCAACTCATAACTTTTATTGTAAAGCTCTGCTGCAAAATCAACAAGTTCATTTTCATTTATAATTTTTGGAGCGTTGATTCTAAAAAAACTTTTATCACTTTTAAGAGCTAAGTATTGAATTGTTTTACTTATTAATTCAGAAAATAAGTTGTTATTATCATGGTCAGCAAAATCACGCAACTTCCAGCGCCAAAGGCCATCGCCAATAAAATTAGCAATTTTAAGTCCGTTAATTTCTTCAAATGTTAATACAGGATTTTCTGTTTCAACGCTTCCAATTTTTTGATTCAATAAACTATTTTCTCCATTCTTTACAGGATAATTTCCAAATGGAACTTGCAAAGCAGGAAATTCTTTCAAATAATTTTTTAATTCATTACTAATTGTAAACAAACCAAAAGAAGGAATCCCATAAGGTTCAATTTCATTCGATTTAAAGTTGTTTGATTGACCTGTTACACAATTAATTTTCCAATACGGCACATTATTATTTTTACAGTTATTAAATAAATTTATATTAATGTTTTCATCACCACCATGAATGATCACCAAAGCATATTGCTTTAATGGTTTATTAAATTCATTAGCTAATCCGGATTCAATTTCATAAGTTCCTAAATTACTTAGCACTTCTTTAATTGCTGCAATGTCAGGGTGCGGAGCGTTAGCTATAATTGCTATTTTTTCGCGGTTATCAATTACATCAATAATAAAACTTTGTGTATTATTATTAATATTTTTTTCGCCTTCAAAAATTGTTACCTGAACAGAATACTTTTGAATACCAGGTTTAGTGGCGTTTACAGTAAAATTAATCGTACTTAATTGTTCTGCCGAAACTAAATTTATCTTTTGTTCGCTTAGCTTATTTCCATTTTGAAGCAATGTAACTAAGGCGCTAGCATTATTAATTTTATTGCTTGTAACTATTGCTTCTACCGGAAAAACATTACCCAAATAAGCAACAGAATTTGTATTAATTTTCTTAATAGCTATGTCCTTTACTTCGGTTGTATCACCTGTTCCTACGCAATAAATAGGAAATCCCAACTTATCGCAATTAAATAGAGGGCTACTCCCTTTGTTATAAATACCATCACTTACAACTATAAGCGCTCCAATAGATTGATTGCTGAAATTATTTTCTACATTCGAAAATAGATTGCTTAAATCTGTTTCTTTTTTGTTGAATAAAAAAAAATCTTCTGCTGTGTTTGTCGTTTCTGCAAATTGTAAAATTTTTGTTTCAAATTTTTCTGAAAAGCTTTTACTAAGTTCACTAATGTTTTTTATAAGATTGTTTTTTATTTCTGCACTATCTTTATTACAAATCATACTTGCAGAATTATCAATTCCAAAAATGATTAATGGTCGTTGGGTTTCGGTAACTAAGCGTTTTAAAAAAAATTGTAAGAGTAAAAAGCAAAGCAGGGTAGTTCCAACAAAGCGTAAAACAAAAAGAATTTGAATTATTGATTTTGAAGCGTCAGTATTTTTTTTGTTTTTAAAATATACAAGACAAGAAATAATTGCTCCAAATGCAAGGCAAAGCAGTAAATAATACCAAGGACTATTTAAAATTAATTGTTTAATGCGATAAAGTTAAACTATTTTTAGGTTAACATGCCACCACAGATGTTAATACATTGACCTGTTATGTAAGTACTTAAATCACTGGCTAAAAATAATGTTAAATTGGCTACATCTTCAGATGTTCCTCCACGCTTTAATGGAATAGAATCGCGCCATTGTTGAACAATTTTCTCGTCTAATGCGCCTGTCATTTCAGTCTCTATAAAGCCTGGTGCAATTGCATTACAGCGTATGTTACGTGAGCCTAATTCTAAAGCAATAGACTTGGTAAAGCCTATTATACCTGCTTTACTGGCTGAGTAATTGCTTTGTCCGGCATTTCCTTTTACACCAACAACCGAACTCATATTAATTATTGAGCCTTTTTTAGCTTTAAGCATAGGGCGTTGCACGGCTTTGGTTAAATTAAATACAGACTTTAAATTCGCGTTTAAAACCTCGTCCCATTGTTGCTCGCTCATACGCATTAATAATGTATCGCGGGTTATGCCTGCGTTATTTACCAAAATATCTATAGTTCCAAACTCAGCAACAACTTCATTTACGAGCGCATCGGCAGCTGCAAAATTACCAGCGTCGCTTTTATAGCCTTTGGCTTTAACCCCTAGGCTAGTTAATTCTGCTTCAAGTGCAATAGCTTTCTCTTCGCTACTTGCGTAGGTAAACGCAACATTAGCACCATTTTTTGCAAACGAAAGGGCAATACCTTTGCCAATCCCGCGGGTTGCGCCTGTAATTAAGGCGACTTTATTTTGTAATAAATTCATAAATCCAAATGTTAAAAAAGCAAATTTATAAGAATATTTATTTTCGTTTTTAACAGAATTTTAATTTGTGGCACAGTTATTGTAAAGTTTTGTTAAATTAAAAAGAAGTTCTATTTTTACAAACTATAAAAAAAAGAAACATGAAAAAAACAAAATTAATGATTGCGGTATTTTTTGTTTTGTTTACCGGAATAATCGGTAAACTGAACGCTCAAAGTACCGAGGCTAAAGCCCGATTGCTCTATGTATTTTCGCCAGACTCTTTGGCTGGTTTTAACGCTCAGGAAGTGAGTGCAGAAGCTGTAGCTAGAGGTGCTTATGGATTTGAATTACAATCTTACATGTACTTTAAAAAACGTAAATTTATTGATAATAAATATAATTTAGTTCCATCGGTAAGTCGTAATTCAGTTGCTCCAATTAGCCCATCTAAATTTTACAATAATTTAGGTCAACTTATTAATTTCAATAGAACTTCGGCTTTACCTAGTAGTGGAGCTTGTTCTAACGAAGATTTTGAAGATAATGCTGGTTTACCTACCCAAGTAGGTGGAGCTGTTAACGGCTGGAATTTATTCGGTGCTTTTGGTGCAAACTTTTGCAACCCTAATGCTACTGGTGGTACAAACGTATATACTATATATGGAGGAGCTGTGGTTGACCCGTTAATACCTGTTGCGCATAGAACAGTAACCTCATATTTCTCAGCAACCTCATTAACTCAACCTGCTGGAAGTTCGTTTATCAAATTAAATGATAACTCAACTGGAGGTAAAGTAGTTCGCTTAAATAAAACTTATGTTGTAACAGCAAATAATGCATTATTTAGATACGCTTACAGAGCTGTGCTTGATAATATTAACCATGCCTGTTGTGATCAACCTGGTTTTAATATTAAAGTTACCGTTACCCCAACAGCAGGTGGTACACCAACGGTTTTGGCTTGTCCAAATATTACTGTTGCGGCTGGTAATGCCTGTGGTCCTGCTGTTCCTGGATTCTCAACAAACCCAGCTAATGGTTACGCTTACAATCCGCAATGGGTACCTTCTTCAATCGATTTATCTGCTTACATCAACAATTTCCAAGTATCTATAGATGTATATGCAATTGATTGCAGTCTTACAGGACATTTTGGTTATGTTTATTTTGATGCTTTATGTGCTCCGATGACTATTGTGGGTAATGGAAATGGTTTTCCTGCCGGCACGCCTTCAATCAACGTTCCGTCTTGTGGTGCAGCTGGTGGTTCTACAATTTCTGCTCCTCCAGGCTTAGGACCTTATACATGGACTGCAACAGGTGTTGCTTTACCTCCAGGTTTTGGTACGCCTAGTAATGCTAATTTTTCTTTTGTAACAACACAATCTGGTACTGTTCAATTAACCATGAATCCTCCTGGTTCTTGTGCTCCAATTATTAAAATCTTGAATTTAATTACTACACCTGCGCCTCAAGCGTTAATTTCTGTAACAAATGTTGCTTGTGCCCCTGGCCCAACTACTGCTTGTGTGAGTTTAACAACAGCTGGATCTGCATCAGTAACATCCAATATTATCTGGAATCCTCTACCAACCTCATTGAGTAACGGGTCTCTTTTAGCATGCGGATTTTTGCCTACAACAGGAAGTGTAACTGTGTTTGATACATTTAGCTGCCAAATTGTTAAATCGTTTACAATTACGGCTCCTCCTCCAATTCCAGTATTTACACTTACTAATTCATCGCCTTCATTTAGTATAACCTGCTTAAATCCTTCAATGAATTTGAGCGTTGTAACTAACTACAATTTTGGACCAACAACTGTTAATTGGTTAAATTCTAATTCAACCTTTACAGCCAATACAATGGGTGTTAGTTTAACAAATACAAATATTGCAAACTACTCCGTTACTTTAACTGACCCTGCAACTACTTGTAAAACAACTCAAACTTTTGCAGTTGTTATGAATACGGTTGCTCCTACGGTGGCGGTCTCACCTTTAACAGCTACAATAAGTTGTAGTGCTGTTGCCCCAACGTTTACAGCATCAGTTATATCACCAACAGTGAATACAGATATATGCTGGTCTCATCCTGCAGTTAATAACGGAGCCCCTCAATGCGCCGTTAACTCTTCTACACTTCTATTTGGCCCACCTGCTGGCACTGCCTCAATTACTTACTTGAACAATCTTAATGGTTGTGTATCTACAAGGACTGTAATTGTCTCATCTAATACAACTATACCTGTCTTCACAATGAGCGGTACATTTAGTTTAGGTTGTGTGCCGAATAATACAGCTCAAGTTTGTGCTACTGGAACTGTTCCTGGCTTAGGTACAGCTCAGTATTACCTAAACGCAAATCAAACTGCAACTGTGCCATATCCAGCTGCTTTTTTTACAAACCCTCCGAACTCTGGTTGTTTCCAAATTAATACGCCTGGGCAGTATACCATGGCTGTGCGTAACCCAATTGGAGATTGCCAAACGTATGCAATTTTTAACGTTCTCTCAAATACCGTTGTACCTTCATCTACAATTAGTATTTTAACGCAAACCTTAACTTGTAATAACCCTACTGTTCAAGCACTTGCAACAACTACGACAGCAAATACCACTTTCATTTGGGCTTATCCACAATCTGGACCTAATACAGTATCTTCACCTAGTATCGAGGTTGGACCTGCTAATGGTCCGCCAACAAGTACAAGTTCTTTGGTTTATGGTAACTATACACTTACAGCAATTAACGGCAATAACAACTGTAGGAATATAACAATTGTGCCAATAAATCAAGATTTTAGAAGACCAATTATCTCTCCAGCCACAACAAATAGTGCCATTATTAGTTGTAAAATGCCAACTGTACAAATTACAATTGTTAATGCTGTTTTCCCTGGTCAAACACAAAATATACCAATCACACAAAGTACTTTAGTATCATCAACCTATTCAACTACCGGCACATCGTTTATTGTGAATGATATTGATACTTATACGATTAGTTCTACAGCCCTAAGTAACGGTTGTGTTTCTAATGCTACTTTTGTAACAACTATTCCTGATTTCAATAAACCTGTAATTGCCTCAGTGCCTGCTGTTACAATAGCTTGTGCTTCAAATACTGCTAATACAAGTGGTGTGGTTACGGTTGCGCTTACAAATTCTTTGTCAAGCTGGAATTTACAATTGGTTAATCCTCCGGGTTCTATAAGTAATCCATCATTAACTTCCCCTGCTGGTTACAATGTTCCTAACGGTCAGCAACAATATACATTTACTGTTGATGCGTCTGGAACCTTCCCTTACATAGTTAAAGATAATAAAAACGGTTGCTTTGTATCAGGCGAACTTCAAACTGTTACTGGCACCTTGATTGCAGATTTTGCACCAAGTACTAGTACTGGATTTGCACCTTTAACTGTTAACTTTACTAACAATACACTTGTACAAGGTGCTGTTATGACTGCAACTGACGCAATAGTTTCTACTTGGAACTATGGTAATGGAGCTCCTGTTACTTCAACAGCTTATGGTTCACCTTCTTCGGCAACCTACAATAACCCTGGAACTTATACAGTTACATTAGTTTCTAAACGTGGTGGTTGTATTGATACTGTTCGTAAAGTTATAGTTGTTGATATTCCTTCTAAATTAGATGTTCCAAACGTGTTTACTCCTAATGGTGACAAAAATAACGACGTATTTTTCTTAAAAACTACGAACTTAACGAAAGTAAGTGCCCTTATTTTTGACCGTTGGGGAAACAAAGTTTACGATTTAGAAAGTACAACTGGTAACATTGCTTGGGATGGTAAAAATCAAGCAGGTATGGATTGTGCAAATGGGGTTTATTTCTACATAATCAAAGCCGAAGGTAAAGATGGTATAGAATATGAGAAAAAAGGACAAGTGAGTTTATTTAGATAAGCTTACCTCACAACATAAATTTAAAAACCGATTCTTTTTAGGATCGGTTTTTTTATTGTTGTTCTCAGTAATTTATTTTTTAGTAGTAGTAATAATTACCGTCGTTTAAACTCTTCATTCGCAAACAATTTTGAGTGAATAAAAAGAAAAAGCCTCCAAAACAAGGAGGCTTTTTTGTAGCGGAAACGGGAGTTGAACCCGTGACCTCAGGGTTATGAATCCTGCGCTCTAACCATCTGAGCTATCCCGCCAAAATTCGGGTTGCAAATATAGCTTTTTGACTTTTAAAAAGCAATAAAATTGTTATTTATTTCTATTTGCTTGTTTTTTTCAATTATTTGGTATACATTGCCATAAAATTTTTTATTTATGTCGAAAAAAAGTAAGGTTTCGTCCTCTAAAAAAGCTAGTAATAAAAAAGTAGATTCGAAAAAATCTGCTAAGAAAGATAAAAAAACGGCTAAGGCGTCGAAGCCAGTAGTTAAACCAGAAGCAAAAAAAGCTAAGGATAAAAAGATAGTAACTAAAACCAAAGTTGCTAAAAAGCCTACAAAGGTTACTAAGCCTGCAGCAAAGGCTAAGCCAGCTAAACCGACAAAAATCAAAAAACCTGTAACATCAACAAAAAAAGTTGTAACGAAAAAATCTAACGTTACAACAAAAAAAGTTGTTGTAAAATCAACTCCTAAAAAAATCAAAGTTGTTGCCAAACCAGCTAAAACAATTAAACCAATTTCGGTGAAGTCAGCTAAAGTTCACGTGAAAACGAAGCCTGTAGCAACTAAAAAAGCGGAAGTTGTAAAAACTAAAGTAGTTTCAGAGGTACTGTCTTCTAACAAAAAAACAAGTGTTATTGATGTTGAAGATACAAAAGTCGCTACAAAAAATAATTCTGCGAGCGCTTCAAAAGAGGTAATGGCAATCACAAATAATATCCCTCAAAAAAAACAAGATGTAATTTCACCTTCAAAAATAGCTACCATCTCTAGTGGAATTACAAACCCGATTAAGGCTCCTGAGTCTTACTCTGTTAAGGCAGAAAAAGAACCTGCTGGTAAATTTGAGATTGAGTTTGTGGTTAAATCATCTGCAGATATGTTGTACGAATTTTTATACAGTAATAGCGGATTGTCGGAATGGTTTTGTGATGACGTAAATATTAGAAATGGTATCTACACCTTTATTTGGGATGGGCAAATGCAACAAGCACGTTTACTAAAAACGATTGATAATCAATTAGTACGTTTTCAATGGGTAGATAAAACAGATGGAAGTTATTTTGAATTCAGAATTCAACACGATGATTTAACAAATGATAATTCGTTAATTATTACTGATTTTGCAGATTCAAACAGCGAAATTGAATCGTCAAAACTACTTTGGCAAAATCAAATTGATAAATTAATGCACGTTATAGGTTCAATTTAGTTTTTCTTTTATTTATTTTAGGTAGTAATCTACTAATTTTACACATTGATTGGCTTCAAGAACATCATGTACTCTAAGCAGTTTAGCACCGTTTAATAAAGCAATTGTATTTAATGTAGTTGTACCGTTTAAAGCAGTTACTGGGTTCGTTTCTATCACCAAATTAATCATACTTTTTCGCGATAAGCCTACCAAAATAGGATATTCTAAAGAACTAAATTCATCTAAGTTTTTAAGTAATTCATAATTTTGCTGCAACGTTTTGCCAAAACCAAAACCAACATCTAAAATTATATTTTCAAAATTTAATCCTTTAAGTTTTAGAATTTGTCTTTCAAAAAAGGTTTTTATATCAGTTATTACATTTTCGTAATTTGTCATTTGCTGCATTATTTCTGGTTTTGCAGGGGTATGCATCAACACATAAGGAATTTTATTTTTCGATACAATATCAAACATGTTTTCATCAAATGTTCCGCCGCTTATGTCATTTATCATATCAATACCATTATCAATACTTCGTTTAGCAATTTCTGCACGGTAAGTATCTACACCAATTACAGTTGAGCCGAAATTTTTTCGAATCTCTGGTAAAATCAATTTCAATCGTTGCCACTCTTCCTCTATACTCAATTCAACAACTCCGGGTTTTGCTGAGGCGGCTCCTATATCAATAATATCAGCACCTTGCAGCAATTTACTTTCAACGTCACTAATCACATCTTTAAGTGAATCAAATTTTCCTCCATCATAAAAACTATTCGGTGTAATATTAACAATGCCCATTACTAGAGGCTTTTCAAAGTCAATAACTTTACCATTGTAAGTATAAGTTCTATATTTTTTTTCTTTAATTTTATGGCTCATAACAATTATGCAAAACACGTCGCAACAATACGATACCGTAATTTCGCACTGCAAAGATATCTTTTTAAAGAAAATGAAAGATTATGGAACAGCTTGGCGAAATTTACGACCTACTAGTTTGACTGATCAAATTTTTATTAAAGCACAACGAATAAAAAGTATAGAAGAAAAGGGTTCACAAAAAATAGCAGATGATATTAAAGGAGAATATATTGGAATTATAAATTATTGTATTATTGGATTGATTCAATTAGAATTAAGTAACGACACACGCATTGATTTACCTTATGAGGAAGTTGCTAGTTTGTTTGAAAAAAACAGTGCTGCAACAAAACAATTAATGCTCGATAAAAATCATGATTATGGTGAGGCATGGCGCGATATGCGTGTAAGTAGTCTTACAGATTTAATACTTATGAAAATTTTTAGAGTAAAACAAATTGAAGATAATAAAGGGCAAACAATTATTAGCGAAGGTGTAGATGCAAATTATATGGATATGATTAATTACAGCGTATTTGCAATGATTAAACTTAATAACGAATAAACATGAAGAAATTTTTTGCAAGTAGATTTTTTAAACTAATATGGAGTTGCTCACTTGCACTTCTGCTGTATTATATTTGTCCGCCTTGTTACAGTAAAATTTGGCTATGCAGTGTGTTGGGAATACTTTTAGTACTAATTAATTTCAATAAATTTTTTGGGAATTTGGTTTGGCTTACACACATTTCTCGTTTTTTGGTTGGAGGTTTATTTATTTTTTCGGGTGTAATAAAAGCCAACGACCCAGTAGGATTTAGTTACAAATTAGAAGAGTATTTTGAAGTATTTAAAGTTGCAGTTAAAGGCGGAAGCTTCGAATTTTTAACTGCAATGTTTGAAGGCATGGCGCACATTGCCTTACCGCTTGCAGCCATACTTTGCGCCAGCGAAATTATTTTAGGTGCAATGCTGTTAATTGGTTACAAAGTTCGTTTAACGCTTTGGATGCTACTTGCACAAATTTCGTTTTTCACGTTTTTAACTTTTTATAGCGCTTGTTATAATAAAGTTACTACCTGTGGTTGTTTTGGCGATTTTTTAGTACTAAAACCTTGGACTAGTTTTGGGAAAGATGTTGTATTATTAGTTTTAATAACCATGTTGTTTGCAGGAGAAGCCAATATTGGTGCGCTTAATAGCAGTTTGGTTAATCACACGCTGTTTTTAATAGCATTAACCTTTTCAATTTTATTTCCAATTTACACTATTCGTAATTTGCCGCTTAAAGATTTTAGAGCTTATAAAATTGGAAATAATATAAAAGATGAAATGAAGTTTGCCCCAACCTACAAACCTGCTGAAATTGAAACAGGATTTATTTACGAAAATTTAAAAACTGGGAAACAAGAACATTTTAATTTAAAAAATTACCCGTGGGCAGATACACTAAATTGGAAGTGGGTAAAAACAGACAATGTGGTTGTAAAAGAGGCTGTTGATGCACCAAAAATAACTGATTTTACAATTACAAATATTGATGGCGAAAATGTTACAGATAGTTTATTGAACGAGAAAAATCATAGTTTTTGGTTAATAGCCTATGACTTGAGTAAAACAGAAGAAAATGCAACCTTGATGGCAGAAATAAATGATTTTTATAAACTAGCTACGCAAAATAGAAACAACATGGTGGTGTTTACTGCCAGTAGCCCAAAGATGATAGATGATTTTAAACACAAACATAATTTGTTAGCAGACTTTTTTATTGTTGATGGAACTGTTTTAAAAACTATGATTAGAAGTAACCCAGGTTTAATGTTGATGAAGAATGGAACAGTGATAATGAATTGGCATTATAATAATTTCCCGTCATTTACGGATACTAAGCAAAAATATATGAAGTAAAATTTATTTAGTTGTTGCTCGGAATGTTTTTATCTGCCGATGTTACACCTAAAATTTAGTGGAATAAAAACTAGTTTCCAATTATTAATTCTTTTGATAACTCAACAAAATCAATACCATCAAAATTACCGCTACTCATCATTAGCAAAATGGAGTCGTTCCAGTTTTTACTTTTTAAGTAATCTGTTACTTGTTTACTTTCGGTAAATACTTTTAAATCTTTTCTTCCAAACGATTTTAAAACTTGCTCAGGCGTAATTTCTTTTAATTTTTTATGCGCAATGGTATGCGGATTAAAGTACACAATGGCTTCATCTGCTAAATCCATTGCCCCATTGTATTGCAATAAAAATTCTTCAGTTAAACTGCTAAATGTATGCAATTCCATACAAGCAACAATATGTCTTTTAGTAAATTGTTGTTTTACCGCATTGGTTGTGGCTTTTAGCTTTGATGGGGAGTGCGCAAAATCTTTATAAAAATTAAATGTATCTTTTTTATAAACTAATTCTAACCTTTTGGCGGCACCTTTAAAACTTTGAATGGCGTCATAAAATTGTTTGTCGGTAATTCCAATTTTATTGCAAACTAATTTTGCTCCGTTTAAATTCATTAAATTATGTTCACCAAAAATTTGCAGTTCAACTTTTTCATTGTTAACTAACAAATAGGTAATGCCATTTTCAATTACATGTGGCGGAATAGAGTAGGGGGTTTTACTTGCAAGTTGGGTATAATTTTTTTCAGAGACTTTTTTTAGTTCCGTATCATTTTCGCAATAAATTAAATGACCTTGAGGCTCTATTAAGTGAATAAATTTTTCAAATTGTTCAACATAATTTTCAAATGTTGGAAATACGTTGATGTGATCCCAAGCAATGCCACTTATTATGGCAATAGATGGTTTGTAGAGATGAAATTTAGGTCTTCTGTCAATGGGTGAGGCTAAATACTCATCGCCTTCTATTACGGCAAATTTACTGGTATTACTGAAATTTACCATTGTAGAGAAACCCGTTAATTGGGCACCAACTAAATAATCTGTTTCCATGTTACAATAATTCATCACATGCAAAATCATAGCAGTAATGGTTGTTTTACCGTGGCTGCCACCTATTACAATACGTGTTTTATCTTGTGTGGCTTGGTAAATGTATTCAGGGTAGGAGTATATTTTTAAGCCTAATTCATTGGCTCTTTGTAATTCGGGATTGTCGGCACGGGCATGCATGCCAAGAATTACGGCTTCTAAATCAGAAGCTATTTTTTCAGGAAACCATCCAATCTCCGTTGGTAATAATCCTGCTTTTTGTAAACGTGATTTACTTGGCTCATTTATTTCATCATCGCTACCACTTACTGTAAATCCTTTTTCGTGTAAGGCCAAAGCCATGTTATGCATGGCGCTTCCGCCAATTGCAATTAAGTGCACTTTTTTACTCATGCTTAAATTTACAACTGTTCCAAAAATTATTTTTTAGTTTTAAAAGTAATTTTAAACAGTGTTTTATTAATAAGGTTTTTATTGAGAGTTACAGGTAGAATCTTAAATTCAAAATGAGTGAAATCCTTTAATCATTCAATTTTTCATTCAACAAAATTAATGTCCAAATAAAATTACCATTATCTTTTTTTCCAGAATTATTTTCTTCAACTATTTTGGCTATTGTACTTTCATCCAACAATTTATTCACTTTAGTAAGATTTTGCTTTAAAATTACTTCAAAGCTTTTGTCTTTAAACCATTCGCGTAAAGGCACACTAAATCCTAGTTTTGGGGCGTGCAACAAATTTTCTGGCAACGTTTTTCCTATAGTGTTTCGTAAAATACTTTTCAGTTCCAATCCTTGTAATTTTACATCTTTATGCACTTTGACCATAAATTCAATAAGTCTGTAATCTAAAAAAGGAACTCGTGTTTCAATAGAATTTGCCATACTCATTCTATCTACTTTTACTAAAAAATCGTTTGGTAAGCTGTGGTAGTAATGAACATACATTAATTTGTAAAAATCATCGGTGTAAGTACAGTCTTTTAAAAGTGTTTCAAAATACGTTTCAATAGGAATTACATTTTTAATAGTCCTTGTTAATGTTTTTATACTTTCTAAATCAGTAAATGCAATTTGTTGGGCTATTCTTTTCTCAAAAGGTAGTTTAGAGGCTTTAAGAAAAGTAACAAGTTTTATTAATTTATATTTATGTTTATTTGGTAAAACACTTGCTGTGATTGCAATTAGCTGCGTTAAAATCTTTACGGCATACGCTGGTAAAAAACGTTTAAGCCTGTTAGTTATTTTTATTGCTTTATAAGAATTGTAGCCACTCAAAACTTCATCGCCACCATCGCCGGTTAACACCATTTTTACTTGTTTTGAAGCGTGCTTTGATACAGTATCTGTAGGTATGGCAGAGGAGTCTCCAAAAGGTTCATCAAAGTGATGTGAAATTTTCTTTATTGATTCTTGAAATTCTGCAGGCTCAACTTCTCCCAAAAAATGTTTTGTTTTAAATTTTGTTGCAACTTCTTGTGCTAATTCACTTTCATCAAAATCTTTAGTATTAAAACCAATTGTAAATGTGTTAACTGGGAATTTACTTACTTCGCTCATAGCAGATACAACCGATGAAGAGTCTAAGCCACCACTTAAAAAGGCTCCAAAGGCAACATCGCAGCGCATACGTATTCTTACAGCATCTTTAAATAAATCTTCAAATTGTTTGTACACTATTTTTTTATCGGTAATCATTTTCTCCTCATTAATCTGTGGGAGTTCCCAATATTTTTTTTCAACCACATTCCCATTCTTTACAATGAGGTAATGAGCGGGTTTTAATTTAAAACAATTTTTATAAAAGGTATCGGGTGCTGGTATATTGGTAAGTGCTAAGTAAATTTCAGTAAGTTCTAATCGAATTTCTTTTTCAATTCCATAGGCAAATAAACATTTTAGCTCAGAACCAAAAACAAACGTGTTGTTATGCACAGCATAGTGCATGGGCTTTTCACCAATTCTATCGCGTGATAAAAACAATGATGCATCAATTTTATCATATAAAGCAAAAGCCCACATGCCATTAAATTTATTCTGGCAATCGTAACCCCAAGCTCTGTAAGCATTAATAATAACCTCTGTATCCGAATTGGTAACAAAGTTGTAGCCAAGATTAATAAGCTCTTCGCGCAATTCAATGTAGTTATATATTTCGCCATTATAAACGAGTACATAATTTTTATCATCACTTAGCATTGGCTGTGCGCCCAAATCCAAATCAAGGATAGATAACCTTCTGTGGCCTAAAGCAATATTATTTTCTAAAAAAAATCCTTCTGCATCAGGCCCGCGATAAACCATGCAATCCGTCATCATTTTTAAAGTCGATGGATTAACAGATTTTGTAGAATCAAAATGAATATAACCAGCTATACCACACATGTTTTAGGTAATAAAAATCCTTTCTAAATTTAATCCAACTAAGTTAAGCACTTTCTTTATTAATCAAACTTTGGGTTTAATTAGAAATTATGCTTTCCAAGTAATTTATTTTCAATAAAGATGTTATAAAATCAAAAGATTGAATCATAAACTTGCAACAACAATAGTTTATGTAGAAATTAGAGCCTATTTAGGGTTCACTCAAAATGTATAAAAATTAGCTGAATCGACCTGCCTACGGCGGGCACGGGCAGCGAAGTGAAGATGTATATAAATACTTCGAACTGAGCTAACGATGAGTCAGCTAATTTTTATCAAGCAAAGGAAATAAAAAAACTCTATTTTTTAGTGCAAGGATTTTCTCAAAAAATTTCAAAAAGCTTTGCATATAAAAATGGATTTAATCCTTAAATCACTTATTAATTGGCATATTTGCGTTTTTGAGTGAACCCTATTTAAACTTTAATTGAATAATATTGTTGTATTAGCGTGATTGGCGTAAGATTTAATAAACACGAGAATAAACCAAGCGATTTATTTGCAAAATTGCTTACTATTTTTAAGCAGTTAATTACCTACACCAGCGGGGATGTTGATGAGGCAATAGATTGGTTAAAACAATTGGATAAAGAATACGAGCTTACAACTCCAGATTACACCATAGACGATTTTATAAATGAGCTAAAAGAAAAAGGTTATTTAAAAAATGAAAAGGATAGTGGTGGAAATGGATTAGCTATCACTGCCAAAACTGAACAACTTATAAGAGACAATGCCTTAGAAAAAATATTTGGGAAACTAAAAAAATCTAATTCTGGAAATCATTCTACAAAGTTTACTGGTAAAGGAAGCGAAGAAATTAATGACGAACTCCGTGCTTTTGAATTTGGTGATTCTCCTCAAAACATTGCAATGATGGAAAGTTTACAACAAGCGCAGATTAATCATGGCTTGGATGAATTCAAATTAACCGAAGCAGATTTATTAGTGCATGAACAAGAGTTCAAAACGCAAACATCAACCGTTTTAATGATTGATATTAGCCATAGCATGATACTGTATGGTGAAGACAGAATTACACCTGCAAAGATGGTGGCGATGGCTTTGGTTGAAATGATTAAGCGTAAATATGCAAAAGACAGCATTGATATTATTGTTTTTGGTAATGAAGCATGGCAAATACAAATTAAGGATTTGCCTTATTTACAAGTTGGACCTTATCACACAAATACAGTTGCTGGGCTTGAGTTAGCCATGTCTATTTTACAAAAGAAAAAAGCAAGCAACAAACAAATTTTTATGATTACAGATGGGAAACCAAGTTGCTTAAAAGAAAATGGCATGTATTATAAAAATAGTAATGGCTTGGATAGGCGTATAGTAAATAAGTGCTTAACTCTTGCAGCCGCTTGCAAACGAAGTAAGATTGGTATAACTACCTTTATGGTAGCTAACGATCAGTATTTACAAACTTTTATAGATGAGTTTACACAAGCCAATCAAGGAAAGGCGTATTTTACAGGCTTACAAGGTTTAGGTGAAATGATTTTTAGAGATTACACAAATAATAAACGTAAAAAAATTTAAATAAACTTTCAAAATGGATATAAATAAAATAACAATACTTGGCGATTTAAAAAAGACAAATTATGTTTCAAAATCGATTAAACAAGAGTTGAGAGATAATTTAATTTTAAAATTAAAAAATAAAGAAACAATTTTTGATTCGATTTACGGTTACGAGCAAACTGTTATACCCGAACTACAACGTGCAATTTTGAGCAAACATAATATTTTATTTTTAGGATTGCGTGGCCAAGCCAAAACTAAAATGGCCAGACAATTGGTAAATTTGTTAGATGAGTACATTCCTGTTGTTGCAAATAGTCCCTTAAATGATTGCCCATTAAATCCAATTTCGAACTTTGCAAAAAATTTAATTAGTGAGTTGGGCGATAAAACACCTATTGCTTGGATACACAGAAGCGAAAGATTTGCCGAGAAGTTAGCCACACCAGATGTAAGTGTTGCGGATTTAATAGGGGATGTTGACCCAATAAAAGCTGCGAATTTAAAATTGTCGTTTGCTGATGAAAAAGTTATACATTACGGATTAATCCCTCGAAGCAACCGTTTTATTTTTGTAATAAACGAATTACCCGATTTACAAGCACGTTTACAAGTGGCTCTGTTTAATATTTTGCAAGAAGGTGATATTCAAATTCGTGGCTTCAATATTCGTATACCACTGGATGTACAATTCGTATTCACCGCAAATCCAGAAGATTATACAAATCGTGGAAGTATTGTTACACCGCTTAAAGATAGAATTGGTGCGCAAATTCTTACACATTACCCAAAATCAATTGCGCTATCAAAACAAATCACCCAAAGTCAAGCCAAATTAAGTAATGAACAACAAAAAATTGAAGTAAGCGAGGTTTTAAAAAACCTTATTGAGCAAATTGCAGTTGAAGCTAGGTCAAGTGAATTCGTAGATTCTAAAAGTGGCGTAAGTGCAAGGCTCACTATTAGTGCCTACGAATGTTTGGTGAGCAGTGCCGAATTACGGTTTTTAACCAACAATCAGCCTTATACATTTGCACGGGTAAATGATGTATATGGAGCTATTGCCGCCATTAATGGTAAAGTAGAGTTGGTTTATGAAGGCGAGCAAGAGGGAGCAGCCATTGTAGCAAATAATTTAATAAGCCAAGCCATACGTACATTGTTTGTAGAATTGTTTGAAGATCCTGCTAAACTTAAAAAGAAAAATCAAGTAAATCCTTATGCTGAAATTGTGAGCTGGTTTAATCAAGAAAATAAAATTGATTTGTTGGATACTGAAACTGATAAAGGCTACACTGCTGCTTTAAAAATTGTAGAAGGTTTAGATGAATTGGTTTCTAAATTTCATCCAACTGTAAAAGGGAATGAAAAATTAGTATTAATGGAATTTGCTTTGCATGGCTTAGCAAATCATTCACTCATCAACAAATCTATTTTAGAAAAAGGAATTTCTTTTAAAGATTTATTTGGTGCCTTAATTGGTAAAAATGATTTTGGGAATTTGATGTAAATCACCACGAGAATTTAGACTCATTTAAACCCTAATCCCTACAACACAAACATCGTCTACTTGTTCGTGATTTCCTTTCCACGATTGATAATGGTTTTCAATAATAGAATTTAACTCAATCATCGTTTTATGGTGGTTGGAAATTAATAAATTTTCAAAATTTTTGCGCATTAATTTTTTTCCATTTGGCCCTCCAAATTGGTCGGCATAGCCATCGCTAAACAAATAAATGGTGTCGCCTTTTTCAAGTTGCAATGTTAAATTAGTGTATGGCAAAGCCACATCGGTTAGGTTACCAATGGCTTGTTTATTTGGTTTTAGTGTAATTAATTCTCCTTGCCTTACTACCAAAACCGGATTGTTTGCGCCAGCATACGCCATTTGCAAAGTATCCATATTTATGGCAACAAAAGCTATATCCATGCCATCTCTTATCTCTTCGCCATACCCATGGTTAAGTGTTTTTATAATGTTTTTATTTAAATGATCCAACGCTTCTGCTGGCGTATTTACATTTTTATCTACTGATGATTGGTGTAAAAAATTGCTTCCAAGTAAACTCATAAACGCTCCAGGTACACCGTGCCCCGTACAATCTGCAACAGCCATTAATACATAGTCCTGTGCTGGGCTATTTGCAGGTGTTGTTCTAATTTTTTTTGCCCAATAAAAATCGCCACAAACAATATCACGTGGTAAGTAATACACAAAAAAATTATCACCAAATAAATCTTTTAGTAAATTTTTTGGAGGTAATAGTGCTTCTTGCAAGCGTTTGGCATAGCGTAAACTACTTGTTATTTCTATATTTTTTTGTTCAACTTCTGTTTTTTGAATTTCTATAATATTTTTCGATTCTTCTAATTCCAATCTACTTTTTATTTCATTAAACGTTAATCTGTAACGTTGCCTAATTATAAAAACACAAGCTATTGCTACAGTTAAAGTAAGTAGACCACCATTCACTAAAAATTCGTCAACAGAAATTTTACTAAACCAAATAAAAAATACAACATTGCTTATTACAGTTGCAATTAATAAAATGATAGAAAGTTTTACTTCCCACAAAACAAGCATACCAACACAAATAAAAAGTGCCATGTAGGCAAAGGTGTGTTTTTGCATGTGCGGCACATCCATCATATTCCACATAAAGGCATTCTGAATAGAAATACCAAGCACCAACAAAAACATAATAAAGTAAATACTTAGTTTAGTTTTATTTCTGCTTAAAAGAAAAGCCAAACTCACCAAACAGACTGATAACCTAAAAATAAAAAAGGGTTTAAATAATTCAGGAACGGTAAGGTAATCGCCTAAACTCCATAGCAAATTAAGGGCAAAACCAACCCAGCAAGCAATTACATGAAATTTTTCGGTAGATTTATTAAATTCAGTTTTTATTTTATCGTCGTTTACCATACAAAAACAGGGTTAAGTTACTCAGCTAAATTCATTATTGCAAGCGTTTTCACTTATTTAATCTTTATAAATTTAATGTTAAAAAAGAGTTATAATTAAAGCTTAAAAAAATTGTTTTGATTTTATACTTTTGAGCACTCAAAAAACAATTTATGTCATATATAAACACAATAATTGCCCGTCAAATTTTAGATTCGCGCGGTAATCCAACAATTGAAGTAGACGTTATAACTGAAAATGGAATTTTAGGAAGAGCAGCCGTGCCGAGTGGGGCTAGTACTGGCAGCCATGAGGCTGTAGAGTTAAGAGATAATGATAAAACACAATATCTTGGTAAAACTGTTCATAATGCTATCAATAATGTAAATACTATTATTCGCGAAAACTTAAAAGGTGCGTATTTATTAGATCAAGCAGCCATTGATTATACAATGATTAATTTAGATGGTTCGCCAAACAAAGCTAATTTAGGAGCAAATGCAATTTTGGGAGTGTCTTTGGCTGTTGCAAAAGCAGCTGCCGAAGAAACACGTATGCCTTTGTACCGTTATGTTGGAGGCGTTAGCGCTAATTTATTGCCTATCCCAATGATGAATATTTTAAATGGCGGTGCGCATGCTGATAATGGCATCGATTTTCAAGAGTTTATGATTATGCCAGTTGGTGCCGAAAGTTTTAGCGATGGTTTGCGCATGGGTACTGAAATTTTTCATCACTTAAAAGCAGTTTTAAAATCACAAAAATTAGCGACAAATGTTGGCGATGAAGGTGGTTTTGCGCCTGATTTTAAAAATAACGAAGAGGCGATTAAAGCAGTTATGCAAGCTATAGATAAAGCAGGTTACAGAGCTGGAGAAGATGTTTTTATTGCTTTAGACGCAGCTAGTACAGAGTTTTATAATCCAGAAGAAAAAATATATCATTTTAAAAAATCTACTGGCGATAAATTAACCATCTCTCAAATGACCGACTATTGGGCAGATTGGTGCAAAAAATACCCAATTATTAGTATTGAAGATGGTTGTAGCGAAGATGATTGGGATGGCTGGGTACAATTAACCGAAAAAATTGGACATCAAGTACAATTAGTTGGTGATGATTTATTTGTTACTAACGTAAACCGACTAGCAGAAGGCATTACAAAAGGAGTAGCAAACTCAATACTTGTAAAAGTAAACCAAATAGGCACCTTAACGGAAACTATTAGTGCAATAAATTTAGCACACACAAATTCTTACACAAGTGTTATGAGTCATCGCAGTGGCGAAACGGAAGATACCACAATTGCAGATTTAGCAGTTGCTTTAAGTTGCGGACAAATAAAAACAGGCAGCGCCAGCCGAAGTGATAGGATTGCAAAATACAATCAATTATTGCGTATTGAAGAGCAATTGGGCGGTACTGCACGTTATTTAGGAAAAGCGTTTAAGTTTGTGCCATAGTTTTGTATTTAAGTTACGTCGTAATAGTTAAAGGTAAAGTTCAGGGCGTGGGCTACAGAGCCAATGCGCAAGCAAAAGCCAATAAATTGAACTTAAGTGGTTTTGTGAAAAATCAACACGACGGTTCAGTTTATATAAGGGTAGAAGGAAACGAAGCCCAATTGAACGAATTTATTGAGTGGTGTTATATTGGCCCGCGCTTGGCAAAAGTAAGCGAAGTAAATGTTGAAGCGAAAGAGGTTGAAGGCTACCAAACGTTTGAATTAAAAAGGTGATTTTTAATATTTATCTAAAATAAAATGTAATTTTTTGTTAAAGTTTAAAACTTTTTGTTTGATGGATAAAAATAAATAGTAACTTTGTATTACAAAGTGCTTTACAAATGACAGAAGAAAAACAACAACTCGAAGCGTTAAGGGATATTAGAAGCCTAATGCAACAATCCTCAAAATTTTTATCGTTGAGCGGTTTATCAGGAATTTTTGCTGGAGTTTATGCCTTAGTTGGCGCCTATTTAGGACACATTGTTATCTCCAAATTTTTAGAAAACGTAAAACACGGAACAAATTTTACGTTTGAGTACCGGAGAATGATTTTACTTTCGGTGTTAATTTGTTCTGGTGTTCTTATACTTTCGTTGTTAACAGCATTTTATTTTTCTAATACAAAATCAAAAAAGTTAGGTCAAAAATTATTCGATCACACCACCTTGCGTTTATTTCTAAATATGTTTATTCCACTTTTGGCAGGTGGAATTTTTTGTATCTCTTTATTGTATCATGGCGGTGTATATATGCTATTAGTTGCGCCTTCAATGCTAATTTTTTACGGTTTGGCCTTAGTAAATGGAAGCAAATACACCTTGCATGATATTCGTTATTTGGGATTGCTTGAAATAGCAATTGGTATAGCCTCTTGTTTTTATTTAAGCGCCGGCTTGTGGTTTTGGGCAATTGGATTTGGTGCCTTGCATATAATATATGGCGCCTATACGTGGTTTAAACACGATCGACATTTGTAATAATCTGTGATAAATCCTAATATACATAAATTAAATAAGGCCTTTGAAAGTAGGGTTAGACTTGGTATCATGAGCGTGCTAATGGTTAATGATACTGTAGATTTTAATACTTTGAAAGAATTATTGCAAGTAACAGATGGCAATTTAGCTAGTCACAATGCGGCTTTAGAGAAAGATGGCTATTTACACATCAAAAAAGAATTTGTTGGAAAGAAAACATTAACCACTTATAGCGCAACAAAGGCGGGTGTTAAAGCGTTTGAGGAACATTTGAATGTACTTGAAAAATTAATTAAAAAGATAGATTAAAATTTTTTTGCCTAATTACTTTGAAATACAAAGTGCTTTTAATTTTGTAAAAATGAAAATATATTATAAATATGCAGAAGGAGTGAGAGAAATAACAATTTTGTTGTTGTTAGATTCTGTAGCGCCATTACACGCTAGAATAAATATTAAGCGCCAACCATGGCGATTAAACTCTCACCAATTAATCCAGTTTCCTGAAAATAGTTTAGGACATTCACTTGGTATTTTTTATCAACAAGAAAATTTTGAACCTGTTGCAAGGGCCGAAAGGCACGATGTATTTCATGTATTATTTAATTACAAAACCAATGTGTTTGATGAATGTAAACTTCAATTCTTTTTGTGGGGAAATGGTAAAGCATCGCTTTTTACTTGCGGGGCTTGCTTGTTGAGCATACTCTTCTTTCCTAATAAATTAAAACATTTTATTAAACATTTTAAAAAAGGAAAATCGGTTCAAAATATCTCCAAATTAAATTTTAAAGAATTACTAAATAAAAATATAGATGAGTTAAGAAGCGAATTAAACTTTAAGACAGATATAGTTTAAGCCCAAAAACGTAATTAAGAAGCAAACATAATTAACAATAAAAAAAACAAACATGAAAAAAATCAGAATCTACCTAGCAGCTTTTATCACACTTCTTGTATTAAGTGGTGTTACAGCATTTCCATTAAAAACAGAAGTAACTTTTTTAATGAACCATTTAGATTGGTTCAACTCTACTTTGAAGGGATGGATAATTAGTGTGAACAATGCTGTGCAAGCCACACCAGATATAGTATTATATGGCACTGATTGGTTAGCCTTTGCACATATTATCATTGCTCTTTTTTTTATTCCAGTATTTATTAATCCAATAAAATACCAAATCAATTTAAACATTGGCATGGTTGCTTGTCTGGCAGTATTTCCGCTAGCTTTTATTTGAGGACCAATTAGAGGTATTCCGTTTTTTCATCAATTAATAGATTGCAGTTTTGGAATAGGAGGCATTGCGCTTTTGTATTTTATAAAACGAAAAGTGAGCATACTAACAATTGATAACCCACATTTATTAACCATGACTAATGCTTAATTATTATTTAAAGTTGATAATAAATAAGGTTTACTGTTTAAGATTGAGAACAGGTCGCTCCTACGGAGCTTTGCAAACTGATTTTGTTTATATTATTACAAACATAACACTCCTACGGAGTTCTGCTAAATGCCCTCTAGAGGCTAACTGTTTGTGAAAACATTAATACTAATTAAAATATTAGCTCCATAGGAGCGCCCTATTGTTTCTAAAATTAATAACCAATATCACTAACTGAAATAACGACTAATAAAAAAGAAAAATATATATGAAAACACTATTAAATCCAATCATCCGATTACACGAAAAAACATCCAATTTTACCGCACAAAAAATTGGTCCACTTGTTTTTAATTTCGGAACAGATAATAAACCATGGGGGTTAAGCACAGCCATGCTTAAACAGTTTCCTGAAGGTAGTTTAGGAAAAGTTGTTGGCGAATTTCTTTACAAAAACAGAATGGAACCAATAGCAGGAGCAGAGTCTCACGATTTGTACCATGTGCTTTTTGATTATTCAACATCGTTTAAAGACGAAATTGGTTTGCAATTTTTTTTAAGAGGTAATGGTAAAAAATCCATCGCCTCTTTTTTAACCTCCATTGGCGCTTGGGTTGTGCTTCCCTTTAGCTACAACTACTTAAAATCAAGTTATGAAAAAGGAAAAAACTGCATAGACATTTCTCAATTAAATTTAAGAGAATTGCTTTATAAAGACTTTGAAAGTGTGAAACAAGAATTATTTTCAAAAGTATCTTCAACTCAATTAAAGAGTCACGTCGAGTAGTTTTTGTAAGGAAGTGATGTTTTGACAAAAACGTATCGAGACGCTTAATACTTTTTGAATAAGAAGTTTTAAGTCAAACGTCTCGATACAATTTTGTAAGAGGCAAGCAAAATTTACTCGACGAGACATGAGTCAAAATTAAATTTTACACATAATAAATAAAATAAAATGAAAAAAAACGATTGTATTCTTATCGCAGCCACGGCGGCCTATAGCCTGTTGTTTTATCAACAAAATGCTGGTGTAAATTTTTTACTATTTACAATACTACTCATTGCTATTTTTCTGGTGCGAGATAAAAACTTGCTAAAACAGCATAAATGGTTATGGGCGGCATCAATGGCGTTGGTAAGCAGTGCGTGTGTATTTGTTCATTCAAGCAGTTTAAGTATTCTAGCAAATTGTTTTTCAATACTTTTGCTTTCTGCTTTTTCTGTTAATGTTAAAACGTCGAGTATTTTTTCTATACTGTTTTCTATCTATTCTATTTTAAGTGCAATAGTGTTTGTAATAATTGATGCAATTGCGCGTTCAGAAAGTAAAACAACAGAAAATTCAAATTCAAAAAAGTGGTATAAATTTTTAGCAGCGGCAATTGTATTCTTACTTTGTATTTTGTTTTTTGAGATGTATAAAAGCGCAAATCCATTGTTTGCAGAGAATACAAAATGGATTAATTTCAATTTTATTAGCGTAATGTGGGTGTTGTTTACCTTAAGTGGTTTTTTGATTGCTTATGGTATTATAAAACACCGTACTATACCAAGTATAGAAACATGGGAAAATCAACTTCCTAACGAGAACAAAAAAGAAGAAAATAGTAATTGGAAACGAATAGAAATTGAACGATTTGCAGGAATTTTATTATTTCTCTTTTTGAATTTTATGCTCATAATTTTAAACTTTGGTGATATAACTTCTATTTGGTTTAAGGCTGCCTTGCCAGTGGGGATATCACATTCAGATTTCGTGCATAATGGAGTAGGTGTAATAATTTTATCACTAGTTATTGCAACAAGTGTTTTAATGTACTTATACAGAGGCGATTTTAGGTCGTTTAAATATTCATCAAGCTTAAAACTTTTAATATTATTATGGATAGTTCAAAGTTTAATTATGCTTTTTTCCACTACTTGTCGTAATCATATTTATGTAAGTTCATTTAATTTAACCAACAAGCGTATTGGTGTTTACGTTTGGTTGCTACTAGCAGCAATAGGTTTGGTGATTGTTTATTTTAAAATTGTAAAAGAAAAATCTAATTGGTATTTAATTCGTAAAAATTTTTCTGTGTGGCTTTCGGTGCTTGTTATTAGCGCTACTGTAAATTGGGATATAATTATTACTCGGTATAATTTGAGCAATAAGCCATTTAAAGATGTTGATTTTTATTATTTATTTTCATTATCGTATTCAAATATTCCTGAGTTAATTGAGGTTACAAAAGACAAAGACTTTCGATTAATTAATCATAAATTAAGAAATTTTAAAAGTAGATATGATAGGTATTATTCTGAGCAATACACCCAACACTTGAGTAATAAAATTAAAAATTACCTAGTAAATTATAATGCCAGTTGGCAAAGTTTTGATTTAAGAGATTACAGAATAAATAAAAGTTTAATCATTAAAAGTTAAATATGATGAAATTTAATATATTAAAGCAATGGTTTGCTTTTTGCTTGATGTTGGTATTAGCAAGGGTTTTTTATACAAGAAATTTATCATTTGTGTTTCTGTTTTGGAATTTATTTTTAGCATATCTACCTTATTTTTTTATGAAAAGATTAGCAATTACAAAATCACGCAGAGTAAAATTTTTGTTGGTTGTATTGTCGGTATTATTCTTACCAAACGCTCCTTATATTTTAACAGATTTGTTTCATCTTCACAAAAATTTAATTGCTCCCATGTGGTTTGATTTGATTTTAATTTCGAGTTTTGCCTTATTAGGCTTATTATATTTTGTAGTGAGTTATAAATTAATTCTTAAATATTTAAAGGAGAATATTCGTACCAAAACTTTATTTTATACTTCAAAGATTTTTATTTTATTGTCTTCTGGCTACGGTATTTATTTGGGCAGGTATTTGCGTTTTAATAGTTGGGACGTGGTTTCAAATCCAATTACATTATTTAGTAAAATGGCGGATTCAGTTTTTAATAGTTATCACATAAAAGAAACAGTTGCAATAACAGTTGTGTTTGCTTTATTTTTATATTTGGTTACTTCAATTTTTGAACAAAAACCAAAGTTCGAACTTTAAAAATGAATTACTTTAAAAAAAGATATTTATCATTTGTTTATGCCTTTAATGGTTTGTTCGCTGCAATTAAATCCGAAGCTCATATGCGAATTCATTTATTAACTTTACTAATTGTTGTACTGGCAGGATTTTATTTTGGTGTTACTAAAACAGAGTGGCTATGGCTTTTGATTTGCTGTGCTTTGGTTATTAGTGCCGAACTTTTTAATACCGCTATTGAGGCGCTTTGTAACGAAATTACAAAAGAGAAGAAAGAGAATATAAAATTTATAAAGGACGTAAGTGCGGCAGCGGTATTAGTTTTAAGTGTATTTTCAGTTGTTGTAGCAATATTAATTTTTTGGAAATATTTTTTTAGATAATTATCCAAAATTTATTTGTTTTTATTTGACGTTCAGGTAATTGAGGTATTAATTTTGCTTTTCCTATTCTTAAAGCTGTTTGAAACATAAGTATATTTTTACAAAAATAAATTTATTAATTACCAATAAGTTTGCTAAATTCACGTAAAAGAATACTTTTGTAACCCACTTTTTTAAATGACTATACACAACACTATAATTAAAGGCATTTCTAAAAACTTAGAACAATCTAATTTTTTGGTGCTACCTAATTTTGGTGCTTTTATAATTCATAATGTTGGTGCTCACATTCAATCTCAAGAAAAACAAGTGCTTTTTCCACCTCAAAGAAAAGTAAGTTTTAATTCGCAAATAAAACAAAATGATGGTATTTTGGCAAATTGGTTATGCACTGCAATTAACTGTACTTTGCCCGAAGCTACCGAAAAATTACTAGACTTTAGTGAGTATTGCACCAGTTTATTAAACGCAAAATCGCGAATTACCATAGAAGGAATAGGCTTTTTTTACAAAGATTTAGAAAATAATTTGTGTTTTGAACCGAGTGAACATAATAATTTACAAACTGAAAGTTTTGGCTTAGCACCACTGAATTTGAATTTCATTGAAGCAGATTCTAAAGAAATCGTTAATAGAATTGAGAAAGTAGATAAACCTATAAGTGTTGATAATAAAGTTGTTCTTAACACTAAACGCTCCCAAAAATTAATTTTACCACTGCTTGTAATTGTGTTGTTAACTTCCTTGCTGTCAATCGCGCTCACCAATAATACTATTTCAGGTGTTATTAAAGCATCTGTTTTTAGCTCGAGTGAAGTGGAGCATTACAATAAAATAAATTACGTTGACTTATCATTAAAACCTTTTGAAGCGGTTAAAAGTAATTTTGTGTCTAACAGTTTTGGTTACTCAAGAATTAAAATTGGCGATGATAAATTGCTTGCTGTAAACATGAATTCTGCTCCATCTTCAATCAATTCGGAAGATAAAACATTTGTATCAAAAAATTATTACCCGCATACAAAATCTAAAAATAAATTTAATATTGTTGTAGGTTGTTTTAGTGTTTTATCTAACGCAAAAAAAATGATTAGTCAATTAAATTCAAAAAATATTGAGGGTTTTGTTAACGGAAAAAATAATAAAGAAATGTTTGTGGTTTGCGCTGGTAGTTTTTTTAACAAAGAAAATGCCCTTGAAAAATTGGCCACAATAAAAGAATCTTATCCAAATGCCTGGATAAAAAGCGAGGAGTAATCTTAACTCTTTGATTTTTAACAAATTAGTTATTGCCACTTTCCCAACTTTTTGCTAACTTTATTCGTATTAATTAGTAGGAATGGCTCGACTAACTTTTTTTGAGCTTTTGGATAATTACTTTTTTGTAAAATGCACATTGAGCAAGAACTGATAGAATTATGTATTCAGCACAACCGTAAGGCGGAGTACGATCTATACAAAAAAGTATACAGCTACCTCATGAGTATTTGTTTGCGTTACAACCGCGATAAAGACACGGCGAGTGAATCACTTAACATGGGTTATTTAAAAATTCTTACACATTTAAAAAATTATAAGCCTGAAATTCCTTTTAAACTCTGGATTAGAAGGATTATGATTAACACCTTAATTGACGAATACCGCAAACGTAAAAAAGAAAAAGAGCGCTTAACCTACGTTGATAATTATTTTGATACAAGTGATTACTCGGAGGCAAACGAGGCTTTAGAAAAATTTGATACTGAAAAATTAACCAACTTGATTAATGAATTGCCAAATGCTACAAAAGAAGTATTTAATCTTTATGTAATTGATGGCTATACACACAAAGAAATTGCTGAAATGCTCCATATAAGTGAAGGCACAAGTAAATGGCATTTAAGCGAAGCACGGCAAAAACTAAAACTAAAACTTGAAAATAATAAAGTAGAAACTATAATCTCCAGATAAAATGAAAAACGTAGAAGATTTTGATGATTTAATAAGACGAAAGGCTGAGTTGGCAAACCACGAGTTTAACGAAGCGCATTGGGAAAAAGCACAACAGCTTTTAGATGCAAGGCAAATTGGTGCTACCGCAAATTCTGGTGCAAGAAAAACGCTAAGTTTTTTACCATTGCTTATTGTTGGTGTATTTGGTGTATCGGCCGCTACTGGAGTTTACATCAATTCATTTTTTGAAAACACAAACCTAAATGTTCAAACTAATAATATAGAAATAATTACAAATTCTAAAAATCAAAATGTAAATGAAAAAATAATTACTTCAGAAAAGCTACTTGCAGATAATAATTTAGCCTCTAATTCAACGAAATCAGACTTAGAAAATAAAAGTTTAGCGAATTATTCTTCAAAGAATACTTCAGAGGCTACAATCAATAATTCTGCAAGGTTATCTCCTTCTCAAAACGCCTCATCCATGACTAGAAATACTGATGCTAGTGAGGTAAATAACTCAGCCATAAATGCAAAATTGGCGTCAAAAAAATCTACTGAAAGCTCTACACCAAATAGTGTTTTAAGCGATTCAAAAACTTCTAATAATTCAGTAGTTAATACGAATGCTTCTAATACTAAAGTAATTGTTGCTACTTCTAAGAACAAAAAAGTAAATAATCAACCCAAAACCGAAATTCAAGGTGTATCTCCAAACTCAACTTCTAGTAATTCTGAAAATGCTGTAAATACTAATGTTTCAGAGGCTTTATTAAATTCGGAGTCGTTTGAATTTGTTTCATTAATGCCTCGGTCTGCTAATTTAGCAACCGATTCAGAAGAACGTGGATTAATTCCACAGCAATTCTCAACACCAAAAAAAGATGGGGATTATCACGAATCAAACAAAAGAAAATCTAACTTTTTAAATGTAGAAGCAGGTACAACCTACAATACAGGCTGGCGCGTAGATAAAAAACAAGATGCAAATGGTTTTAATTGGTACGCAGGATTAAACTACGGATTTTACACCGGCAAAAAAACAAGTGTTAGTTTTGGATTACAAACCTATAATTTTTCTAACATTAAAAACGCCTTTTATAAAACGAGTTCAACAGAGTATGGATTTGGATCAACAATTACTTACACAGATATAGCAACGAATAACCTACAATACATTGCAGTTCCTATTGAATTTAATTTTCAACCAAGTAGATTGCACATTTTTTCTTTTGGTGTAAATGCAAGCACAGCAGTATATGCCAAAAATTCATTAACTACCTACAATATTTCTGATGATGTTAAAAGCAATAGTGTTGTTCAAAATAACACAGGAATTTATGATGCAGTAAACTCTAAAAATATAATGCTTACTGCCGCTTACAAGTTTAATGTTACAGGGCGTTGGTGGATAAACCTAGAGGCGAATTATGGTTTGAGCGATGTGTTTAATTCAAAGTCAATGCTTAGCGGTAAACAAACCACTTCAGGCGGACGCCTTGGTTTAACCTATACAATTTTTGATAAATAAGGAATGAAGAAGTACATTTATTTTTTAGGAATTATTTTTATTGCAAGTGCTTGTAAAAAAGAAAAGTTGCCAGAGCAGCAAGATTTTAATTCGCCCGAGTTTTTTGTAAAATGCTCGGTAGATGGTGTTCCTGTTAGTATTGAGGCAGGAAAAAATGATAACTATATGTTTGCTTCTAGTAAGGTTAATCCTGATTCGGTAAGAGTTTATTGCGCAGAAATTAAACAAAAAAATTGCTCCAATGCTTGTGGTTACAGTTTAAAGTTTGAAATTAATGACTATAAATTGAGCATCTATCCATCGAGTATTGATACAGCTCTCCGTTCTGGTTTTTATCAAATAAACGATTCGGTGTTAACACCTTTGTATTACAGAGGAACTTTTTTCACATCAAGTTCCTCTTCCATTACACCTTCACTTAACTGGTTAGTTAATAACGGCCAACCAAAACAAGGGAATAACATTACTTATACATTTTTAAAAAATACAACACCAACAATCAGTTTAAGCAAAGCAGATGTATTATGCAGCCAAACGCACAGTAATCAGTTTAAAATTGGGAATGATTTTAACTTCAATATCTCAGCTTACCGTGATACCACAATATTAAAAAGAAATTTCACATTCAGTGCTTTTCCAAATGTTAACTCCACTGGTTACACTTATTTTTGGGAGTTTGGTGATGGCAGCAGAAGTCAACTCACAAACCCTACACATGCTTATGCGCAGCCTGGTTTATACAGGGTTAAGCTTACCTTGGTAAATTCATTGGGCATTAGCGAAGTGGGCTATTACCAAATAGATGCTACTAATCCAACAATTTGTGATGGAAATTATTTTGCAAATTTTGTTGGGGTGCCAAATAAAAAAGCATTTTCGGCAGTAAATGTAGTTTTGGTAGATAACGAAGGAAAAGAATACAGCACCAAAAATTCAAACCAAACTATTAATGCTGGTGTGGAGATTAGCAGTGTTGAAGAATACAAAGCCACAGGTGGCGGACAAAAAACTAAAAAGCTAAAAATTCGCTTTAATTGTAATGTATTTGATGGCAGTAAAACAATTTCAATACAAAACGGCGAGGCAGTAATTGCGTTGGGGTATTGAATTTAACATGAAAGCAGCTTTGTTTCAATTCTTGGTTAACCGAAATTAAAAACCATAAAGTTTTACCGTATGATAGAAAAAATAATAATTGAAAAACCTTGCAATGCTTCTTGGAACAATATGGCAACTACCAAAGACGGTAGACATTGTTCACTCTGTAATACCAACGTTATAGACTTCTCAAACATGGCTTTGGAAGATATACATGATTATTTTAGAAAACGTGATGGCGAAAAAATTTGTGGTAAGTTTCATAACAGACACCTTGCGTATTCAAATAAATGGTTTGCTTTCCTGAATAAAATCGAAAGCTTTTTTTACAAAACTAAATTTAAAAAAGTAGCACTGGGTCTAATATATGTGCAATTATTTTTAACAGGGTGCAAAACAAAAAAACAAACAATGGGCGATAAACGTTTTTTAAATCAAAAAGGCCCTAGTAATACTTCAATGTTGATTAATTGAGGGGGTTGTGCTTTTTCTTTCTGAATTTATAAATTATTATTACTCTTATTACTAATAGCAAAAATCCAAAACCCCAAAGGCCATATTTGAAATTGAATGCATTCGGCCTTGATTTAGAATTATTGTCTATGGCTAATTTAATTTTACTTTGTAGTTTGGGCATCATAGAGAGTCGTTTGGTTTCCGTTAGTCTTTTCTCTAAAAGTTGCTCAGTAAATCCGTATCTCTTGGCTTCTTCATAATCGCTGGATGCATCCTTATAATTCTCCAATAAAAATGCAACTGTACCGAGGTCGAAGAAAAGTTGAGCAACGATTTTATCTTTTGGTTTTACAAAAGAAACTCTTTCATTAAGTTGATAGTATAGAGCGTCTGATAGTTTTATTAATTCGTTCTGTTTTAAAGTTGTTTTTGGTATCGAATCAGAGCCAAAATCTGTATTTAATAAAAAGTTTGTTGAAATAAATTGATCTCCGTGGATTTTAGCTTCTAAAATTTTTACATGAATCCATTCTGAATTTTTGTGTGATTTAGGGTCAATTTGAACCGATTTTTTAATCCATTCCAATGCTTTTTTATTCTGCCCTAAAAGTTCGTAAGCAGTCCCAATATTTGAAGCCGTTGAATATCTATTTGGCATTATTTTTTCAATTTCTAAATAAAGTTTTATAGCTTCATTATAACGTTTCATTAATATTAGTAAAAGCCCTTTATCGGAAAGATAGTCAAGGTTTTTTGTTTGGTTGTATAAACTATCAAGCTGTCTAATTCCGGATTTAAAACCTTCATCATTAAAAATATGCCCATAGGGAACACCTCCTTCTCTATCAAAGTATAGATAAGTTCCATCTTTCAGAACCATACTTTCTCCATTCAAACAAGCAATTGATTTGTTGAAAAGAAGTAAAGTCGCGAGAATTGGGATTATTTTCTTCATTGTTAATGCCATTTTTAAAAACGAATAATTTTATCTGACAAACTAAAATTAAAATCTCAATCCTTATAAATCGAAACCAACTCTTGTTTTTTCTTGCTAGAATAAATTCCAAGTCCAACGGTTAGTAGTAATAATATAGAGCCTATTAAGGCAATGGTATTTGCTTTACCATAAGTTGTTGGTTCAAACTTAAATTCAATTTTATGTTTGCCTGCTGGTATTGGCATGCCACGTAAAACATAGTCAACATTGGCGTGTGGCTTTAAAACACCATCTATGTAAGCATTCCAGCCTTTAGGAAAATAAATTTCAGAAAACACCGCAAATTCTTCAGCGTTTGTATTACTTTCATACACCAATTCATTTGGTTGGTAATTCACTAATTTAATTTCACCATTTCCACTGTAAGTATCTTTAATGCCCACTTCTGTTTTATATTTCTCATTTACAATTGCGGCTTCTTTGGTATCAATTCTATATAAGCCAACAATTTCACTATCGGCGCTTGCTACTGTTTTTATTGATTTTATAAACCATGCGTTTCCATTGGCTTGTTTATTTTCTAAAGGCATTTCTGGTTGGTCTTCTCTACCGGTTGGAATAATAAAATATTTTGTGTTCAACATATTTATCACACCCATTTTACTCAACATGGCGTTTGTTAAACTATCACTTGCAAAGGCTTTACCTGCATTACTTCTAAAAAAATCAATTTCTTTATCTAAATGAAAATCGATTAACTCAGCGTAACGCTTTAATTTTGCGCCATGGTAACCACCAATTGATTTGTGAAAGTAAGAAGTTTGTGCATCATTAAATGTGTTAACATTCAAATTCAATACACGGTAATCCAAACTCTTATCTTTTAAAATTTCTTCGTCCGCAGCGTTTGGTCTGTTAGCCGTATTTTTATAGGAATCTTTGCTTACAAATGATTTCGCATTTAAGTACCTATTGGCAACCGCCCATAAATCAATCGTTATAAAAATTCCTAGCGAGTAAACTAAAAATAAATTCTTTGTTTTGGTTGTAGAATAGCCAAACATAACTAAAAATGCCAACGCTATAAAAATTAAGGAACGCATAGCATCACTACTTACAATTTCTCCTCTTGCTTTTTCTATCTCAGGCATTATTTCAGCAACTGCCGATTTTGATTGTGCTTCTGGGTATCCTGCACGCACATATTCACTCACCAGTTTGGCTTCTTCGTTTGTTGCAGAAAGTGTGTTGAATGTGTCAGGTGCAAAATAATTAATTAAACAAAAGCCACCTACAACTCCTAAGGATAGATACATTACTACTTTTACTGAAGTACTTTGTTTTATAGTTCTAAGTTGTATTTTTTCATTCCAGTTAGAGAATTTAACCAATTCATTCACTGCCATAATTGCCAAAAGTGGAATTGTGATTTCTGCAACAATTAAAATCATTGATACAGCCCTAAATTTGTTGTATCCCGGAACGTTATCCATAAAAAAATTAGTGAGTCCCATAAAATTATTTCCCCAACTTAATGCAATTGTAAGTAGGGTAGCTAGCGCAATTGGCCATTTTATTGGATTCTTAATCACAAACATACCAACAAAGGCAAAAAATATGATTATTGCGCCAATATAAACTGGTCCACTTGTAAAAGGTTGGTCTCCAAAATACGCGTTGCTTCCTGCAACCTGCTCACGCATTTCTGGCTTAATACCTTTCAATGCCTTAGGATAAACGCTTCCTATTGAACTACTAGCACCGCCTTTGTAATCAGGAATTAGTAAAGAAAAAGTTTCATCAATACCATAACTCCACTGTGTGGCATAGTTTTTATCTAAACCGCTTGTTGTATTATCAGAGTTACTTTTTAAATCGGCGTTGATTGTAAGTTCTGTTTTTCCTCGGGTGCTGTATTTTCCGTATTCATTGGTAAGTAATAAATTACCAGCATTTGGCAAGGCACCTATAAGCGAAGCCACGATAAATAAAGCTAAAGAAAATCCAAAAGCCTTAAAGGTTTTACCAGTTGTGGCTTGAACAAAGTAACCTGCAATGGTAAAACCAATTAAAATATAACCATAATAAGTAATTTGCACGTGGTTACAATTTAATTCCATTGCTGTAAAAAGCGCTGTAATAGCGAATCCTAACCATTTTTTTTCATTATTAAATAATAAAATCACACCACCAAACAAAGCTGGCAAATAGCCAAGGGCATTGGCTTTGGAGTTATGTCCGGCTTCTAAAATAATTAAAAAATAAGAACTCAATCCGTAAGACAGTGCGCCAATTAAAGCGAGCCAAGGATTGATGCGCAAACACAAGAGCAATATGTAAAACCCTACAAAATATAAAAAGAAATAACCAACAGGGTAAGGGATGAACAATTTAAATACTTTATCAAGTGTTGTAAGCCAATTGCCGGGGTAAAGCGTAGAAATTTGATAGGCTGGCATACCTCCAAACATAGAGTTAGTCCACAAAGGCTCTTGGTTTTTTGCAACACGGTAGTCAAAAATTTCTTTACTCATACCTTTGTGGCGCTCAATATCACCCTGCATAAGTTGTTTGCCCGAAAGTACCGGACGGAAATAAATAAAGGTAACAACAACAAAAATAATTAGAGCAACTGCGTGCGGCACAAAACGGCTAAAAGACTTATTCATATAAAAATATTAAAAGTTTAAATATATTAAAATATCACCTAAAAATAAATGGGTAATTAGATGAATTTATTATGAAATTGCACATTTTAAACTAATTTTGTGAGGCTAATTTTTTATGGAGAACAAAAACTATTTTGCGCACCCCAGTGCAATTATTGATGAAGGTTGTATTATTGGCAATGGCACTAAAATATGGCACTTTAGCCATATTATGCCTAATTGTATCTTAGGTGAGAAATGTAATATTGGCCAAAACGTAGTAATATCGCCAGAAGTGGTGCTTGGTAAAAATGTTAAGGTGCAAAACAACGTTTCTATTTATACAGGCGTAACCTGCGATGATGATGTTTTTTTGGGACCGAGTATGGTTTTTACAAATGTTATTAATCCAAGAAGTGCAGTTAACCGAAAAAACGAGTACGCCAAAACTCATGTGGGCAAGGGCGCAAGCATAGGTGCAAATGCAACCATTGTATGTGGGCATAACATTGGGCAATTTGCGTTTATAGGGGCAGGCGCTGTTGTAACAAAACACGTTCCCGATTTTGCTTTATTAGTAGGTAACCCAGCCCGTCAAATTGGATGGATGAGCGAGTTTGGGCATAGATTAGAGTTTGATAAACAAGGAGAAGCGGTTTGTTCAGAAAGCGGACAAAAATATAAATTAGAAAATAATAGTGTAAAACGAATTTCATAACATGTCAAAAATAAAATTCGCAGTTATAGGTCAAGGGCACATAGGAAAGCGCCACGCAGAAATGGTTCGCAGAAATCCAGATTGCGAGCTAGTTGCAGTATGCGATATATTGCCAAAAGAAAAAATTGGATTAGAAAACCTACAAGAGAAATTTTACAATTCGGTTGATGACTTATTGCAAGCGCACCCTGAAATTAATGTAGTAAACGTTTGCACACCAAATGGCTTGCATTTTGAACATAGTAATAAATCCTTACAATCAGGAAAAAATGTTGTAGTTGAAAAACCAATGGCATTAAGTAAATCAGATTGCGAAAAATTAATTTACGAAGCCTTGCACCAACACAAAACAGTTTTTTGTGTGATGCAAAATCGTTATAGTCCGCCAAGTGTTTGGTTAAAAGATGTGGTTGATAATAAAATTATTGGTGATATTTATATGGTTCAACTCAATTGTTATTGGAATCGTGATGAACGCTATTATAAACCCGGCAATTGGAAAGGAACGCAAGACTTAGACGGAGGAACCTTATTTACACAATTTAGCCATTGGGTAGATATAATGTATTGGATTTTTGGTGATATAACCAATATACAAGCAAAGTTTTCGGATTTTAATCACCAACAAACAACTGCTTTTGAAGATAGCGGTTTTGTTAGTTTTGATTTTAGTAATGGTGGCATGGGAAGCATTAATTACAGTACTGCTGTGTGGGATAAAAATTTAGAATCTTCACTTACAGTTATTGGCAGCAAAGGCAGTATTAAAGTTGGCGGACAATACATGGATCAAATAGAAACCTGTAATATAAAAGATTATACAATGCCAATACTTGCGGATACAAATCCTGCCAACGATTACGGAGCTTACAAAGGTTCAGCAAATAACCACCACAACGTAATTGAAAATGTGGTTGATACACTTAAAGGGAGAAATAAAATTACCACCAATGCCTTAGAAGGATTGAAGGTAGTAGATATTATTGAAAGAATTTATTCGCTAAGACCAAGTTCTGTTATAAAAAACAATACAAAATAATTTTAAACAAAAATACAGAAGCATGAGCATTTATAATAACATACTAAAAAAGGAATCTACCATTGCCGTTATTGGTCTTGGTTACGTTGGTTTACCAATTGCACTAGCCTTTGCAAAAAAAGTAAAAGTAATAGGGTTTGATATTAACGAGGCCCGCGTAAAATTAATGCAAAAAGGCATAGACCCTAGCAACGAATTAGTAAAAGATGATTTTAAGGATTCAGACATAACCTTTACGTATAAACTTGAAGATTTAAAGAAGGCAAATTTCTTTATAGTTGCCGTGCCTACACCTATTGATGAACACAACTTACCCGATTTAAAACCTTTACTTGGCGCCAGCAATACAGTTGGTAAAGTATTAAAAAAAGGAGATTATGTTGTGTATGAATCTACCGTTTATCCTGGGTGTACAGAAGATGATTGCGTACCTGTTTTAGAGCAATTATCAAAACTAAAAATGGGCAAAGATTTTAAAGTAGGTTATTCGCCAGAGCGCATTAATCCTGGAGATAAAGAACATACCATTACTAAAATTTTAAAAATTGTTAGCGGTTGCGATAAAGAAAGTTTAGAAAATATTTCTAAAGTGTACGAAATTATTGTTGAGCCAGGCACTCACAAAGCCTCTTCAATAAAGGTGGCTGAGGCAGCAAAAATTATCGAAAATACACAACGCGATGTAAACATTGCATTGATGAATGAGCTTTCAATAATTTTTAATAAAATGAATATTAACACCTTTGATGTTTTAGAGGCAGCAGGCACAAAATGGAATTTTTTAAAATTCTTTCCTGGCTTAGTTGGCGGGCATTGCATAGGTGTAGATCCTTACTACTTAACACACAAAGCAGAAAGTTTAGGGTATCATGCGCGCGTAATAAACAGCGGCCGTTATGTAAATGATAGTATGGGCTTTTATGTTGCCAAAAATATTGTAAAGAAAATAATCGCAGCAGGTAAAAATATTTCAAAATCGAAAGTTCTTATAATGGGAGCTACATTTAAAGAAGATGTAAGCGATGTAAGAAATAGCAAAGTAGCTGATATTGTAAAAGAATTAAAAAGTTTTGGTGTAAAAGTTGAAGTAGTTGATCCGCATGCAGATTCTGAAGAATTAAAACACGAATACGGTTTTGGATTAAACAAATTAGCCAAAGGTTATGATGGTGTTATTGTTGCCGTAAACCACAAAGAATACAAAGCCTTGGATGAGAAATTTTACAAAAGTATTTTATCAAACAAAGGCGTGTTGGTTGATGTAAAAGGCATGTACCGCGGTAAAATAAAAGGAATTACGTATTGGAGTTTGTAGAATTGGGATTTGAGATTTTAGGTATAAGAAATTGTGTTAAAAAAATAAAATTGGGTTACAGAATAATAATCATAATAGCCTTAATTTTTTCAATCTCTTGTAGCAACGATTCAAATTCTCCAAAGAAGAACATTAACACTTTTGCCAATGGTGATAATGGAAGTAAATTTATAGAAAAGAAAATTTTATTTACGAAAGACTCATCTGCCCTGAAAACAACAATATTGAATGAAATTCATCTAAAAGATACATTAAAAGTGAGAGGAAATTATATTGTGTTTTTTAGACCGGACAGTTTAAGATTTCATAATTATTCTAAAGATCCACATTCAGGAATTTATGAAGCAGATTCAGACTTTGGGTTTGGAATATCTTCAGCGATTCACTCTTTAACAAATCAAAAAAAATATTCAAACATTAAATCTGTTGTTTCTAATTTTAGGTATACTCTAATTCTAGATGGAGAAAATGGCGAAGTACTAATTGACCGAGATTCTATGGATTATGGATATCTCTTAACAAAAACAATGCAAAATTACAAATATCAGTCATTAGACCAAAATATTATTAGCTCAGGAGACTACTTTTTGAAGCAAGTAGATGATTATTTTAATATCAAAAAATAAGGTCTGCAAAAATTTTTTCACAAAAAATTAGCATTGCATAGCTTTTGTTTTTAAATTTGATTATTTATGAATAGAAACACAATTGCTACAAATTACGAAACGGGTAAAGCTTTTGAGAAAATAAATTCTTTTTTAGACAAAAAAGAAAAAACAATTTTCTATATCATACTTTTTTTAGGGTTACTATTAGCTATCTTAAATTTCAACGCCCGTATTAGTGAGGCACATGATGACTCGCTTTATATTGAGGCAGGATACAAATACGTAAATGAATTTCCTAACTATTACTACACCGCCAACGCACCCCTTTACCCAATGTTCTTAGGTTTGCTCACATTAGTGTTTGGTACAAATCTGGTTGTTTTTAAACTTTTTTCTATTCTTTTTTATGCGCTAGGCGGAATAATTTTTTACAAAGCTTTGCATAATAAAGTTGCTCCCGTTATAAAATTTTTCATTTTCTTCTTTTTGATGTTTAACTACTTAATAATTTATTACGCTAGTCAAACATTTTCCGAATCATTTTATATGCTATTACAGGCTATATTCTTTTATTACTTTTTTAATTATAATTTTTCTACAAATCCTATTTCTACAAATATTAAAGCGCATTGGAAGCAATGGCTTATTCTCGGGTTTTTATTAATGATACTAACATTGGCAAAAAATATTTTGTTATTTGGTGTAGTTGCCGTTTTACTTTATTACGCTACTCTAAAAGAATGGAAAAAAATTGGCTTACTGCTGGCATCTTTTGCTTTTTTTAAATTTTTATTTGAGGCAATTAAAAGTTTAGTTTGGGGAAAATCGGCAGTGCAATATGCGTCGCAAACAAATTTATTATTAAATAAAGATCCTTACGACGCATCTCAAGGTAAAGAGGATTTATTAGGTTTTTTTGGAAGATTTACAGATAACATCGCCAATTATGTTGGTAAACGATTTTATCAAATTAATGGGTTCATGAACGAGGATTTCTATTTCAAAAAACAAGAAACCATGGATGGAAACATTGTTGAAGTGCAAAACTTTGGGCCACATTTTTTATTGGCATTCATAGTTTTGGGCTTGGTATTTTTTGGGTTGTACCAATCAATCAAACGAAAAAATTATTTATTTACGTTTATCACACTATTTGCAGGTACAATATCTTTTGGAACGTATTTTGTGCTTCAAGCCCGCTGGGATCAAGCCCGTTTTGTAATGGTACACATGCCTGCACTATTACTTGCAATTTCTTATGGCTTGTATAGTTTGGCGCTAAAAAAAGAATCGTATAGATTTATTTTTTTGGCATTTGTAATAGTTTTTAGCTCTTCTTTTTTACTCTCCTCTTTAAGGCGTTCAAGCAAAAACACAAAATACACTATTAAAAATTTAAAAGGAGATTTATATGCAGGTTATACCGATGATTGGAAAAATTATTTAATGTTGAGTGCTTATTGTAATGACAGCTTGCCAAAAGCTTCCTTTGTTGCGGCCCGCAAAGCACCTATGAGTTTTGTATATGGTAAAGGAAAATTTTTCTTTCCAATTTATTCGGTAATTGCCAAAGAACCTGGCACTAATCAATCTAACCCAGATTCAGCCTTAGCAATATTTAAAAAAAATAAAGTAACGCATTTACTGATTGCCAGTTTACGCACCAATCCTAAGGTAAACGACGGAAATATAATAAACACGTTGCACAACATAGCGGCGCCAATAATTCAAAAATATCCACAAAAATTAGTTTTGGTAAAACATATTGGCGATGCAGAACCCGCAGAGCTTTACGAATTAAGGTACGATAACTAATGGATTTTAATTACACCAAAATAAAATTTGGAAACTGGTTGTACAAAAACGCTTTTCCTATTTACAATTACACCTATCAAAAATTCAAATTAAAAAATGATGCTACTGAAATTCGTCTATTACAAAGCATAATAAAGCCAAACACCACTGTTTTAGATATAGGTGCAAACATTGGATTTTACGCAAAACTAATTTCAAAAATGGTAGGCGTAAACGGAAAAGTAATTTGTTTTGAACCAGATAAAAAAAACTTTAATTATTTGGTTAATAATACAAAACAGCTTACTAACGTTGTGCGGTACAACTTAGCGGTGGCCAATAACAGCGATAATATAAAAATATATACCTCAAAGTTATTAAATGTAGATCATAGAACTTACCCTGTAAATAATTACGATACCGTTGAGGTTATTAAAGCTACCAGTATTGATGAGCTCATTGCAAAAGGTGAAATTAAAGCAGTTGACGTAATTAAAATAGATATTCAAGGCTTTGAAATAGCAGCCTTTGAGGGCATGAAAAATTTATTGCAAACAAACGCTTCGCTAAAAATTGTTGCGGAATTTTGGCCTCATGGACTTAAACGCGCCGGTAAATCAGCCATTGAGCTTTATACTTTTTTTGAAAAATTAGGTTATACCATTTTTGAAATAACTGAAAATGACTTACAACCTATAACAAAAAATTTTATTGAAAAAAATAACGAGCGAGAATTTGAGTTTAGTTTTAATGTGTTGATTAAGAAAAATTAATTTCCAAAGAGTTTAATTTTATAATACATTATTACATTGTTCTTTCATTTTTTCTAACTCATCTTTCATTAACACCACTAATTTTTGCATGTCCGCATTATTTGCTTTAGAGCCAATGGTATTTATTTCGCGACCAATTTCTTGCGTAATAAAGCCAAGTTTTTTTCCGCAAGCGGGCTCTGCCATGGTGGTTTTAAAATAATCTAAATGTGTGCTTAGTCTAACTTTTTCTTCGTTAATATCTAATTTCTCCACGTAGTAAATTAACTCTTGTTCCAAGCGGTTATTATCAATTTTATCTTTTCCAACAAACTCTTCTAAATTTTTTGTAATCCGTTCTTTAATTTGTTTTACTCTTCCTTCATCCAAGCCAATTATTTTTTGTAAGCTATCTTCTATATTGGTTAGGCGTGTTGTAAAATCAGCAGTTAGCGATTTTCCTTCTTCTAATCTAAATACATTCAATTGTTCTAACGCTGTATTAAGGCAGTCATGAACAGCTTTCCATTCATCTGCATCCACCTCTTTTTTTTCTGCCTTAAACACATCGGGCATTTTTAATACATGTATTAAAACATCTTGTGCAGGTTCATCAATAAATTTTGCAATCTCCATTATCTTTGCTTTGTAAGTTTTTGCTAAGGTAAGGTTCACTTCTAACTCCAACTCATTTTCGCTGTTATCAATATAAATCGCAACATCAATTTTTCCGCGTTCTAAATTTTTTGTGAGTTCCGATTTTATTTCTAATTCTTTATTTCTGTAACCCGAAGCCAAACGCAAACTTATATCTGCACTTTTGCTGTTAAGCGATTTTATTTCGCATACAATGTTTCTCCCTTTGTAGTTGGTTGTGGCTTTTCCAAAGCCTGTCATAGATTTAAGCATGCTGTATTTTTTTTGATTTTAAATTAATTAAATATAAGCCACAAATTATTAATATACCTGAAACTATTTTTGTTAATGTTAATTCATCTTTACCAAAAACTATTGCAAAAAAACTTGCTAAAAAAGGTTGTAAATAAATATACATACTCACCACATTTGGACTGAGTGATTGCAAGCCGTATATGTTAAGCAAGTAAGCTAAAAAGGTGGTTGCAAACACAACAAAAAATAATGCACCAATTATTTGTAAAGTAAACCCTTGGTAATTTGTATTGATAGCATCTGCAAGCCCTATTGGAATAATGTAAATACTTCCGAACAAAAACATGGTACGCATAACTGTTACGGTATTATATTTTTGCATAATTGGTTTTATTAACACCACAAAAATTGCCCACGATGTAGCATTTATTAAGGTCATACAATCGCCCATTACAGTTTGGCTGCCAAACTGCAAATTGTTGTGGTAAAGCAGTAAAATTAATGCGCCACAAATTGCCAATGCTAATCCTGAAAAATTAAACCAAGTAATTTTTTGTTTAAGCACCAACATTGTAAACATAAACACCATAATTGGGTTTGAAATCATAACAATGGAACTATTTATTGGAAAGGTTTTGCTTAAACCATAGATAAAAAATACTTGATTTATAACCACACCAAACAAGGTTAGCCACATCATTTTTTTTAAATCTTGTTTTTCTATTTTTTGAGTTTTAACAAATAAACTAAGCAACCAAAAAAAGGCACAAGCACCAATTATTCTAAAAAAAACTAAGGCAAGTGGTCCAATTGCATTTGGCATAAGCCCTTTAGCAATGCTGTAATTAAGTGCATAAATTAATTGAGCTCCAAATAACGCTAAGTGGCCTTTTATTGATTCTGTTAGTTTCAAGAGGCTAAAAATACTTAATTACTTGTTACTATTTTTTATGCCAGTAAAGTTTATATTATTTAGATAATTGTATATTCGTAACAATGACTGTTAAGAATATAATGCTTTTTATTTTTGCCTTTGCTCAATTTTATTTAACTGCGCAAAATGAGTTTGATAAATACGGTATGGCTGGAAGCCAAGTATTTACCGACTTAAAAGAGGCAATTAAGATTGAAAAAAAAGTTTATAAAATGAACTTGAGTTATAAAGCCATTGATATGAAGGCTTATGATAAACTTCATAAACTTTCAGATTTGCAAGCTTTAAAACTTAGTTCAAACAACCTAACGCAATTTCCTAAAAATTTTGAATCGCTATATAACCTGCAGTACTTTGCAAGCTACAATAATGCGTTTACAAGTTTCCCTCCAAACTTAAAACCATTTTTTAATTTGTATTATTTAGATTTGCAACACACAAAAATTGATAGCATTCCGGCGCAAATAGCCTACTTAAACAAACTACAAACATTACGGTTTGGAAATACAGATGACACCTTAAAACTACCAACTACGTTTAAATTTTTAAAAAACTTAAAAGAACTTAGTATTGAAAATTGTGTGTTAGACAGTTTTCCTAAGCAATTATTTAAAGCACCTAGCTTGCAATTTTTATCGCTCTCAAACACCAATACGTTTTATTTAACGAAGCATTTTGAGCGCTTTAAATCCTTAGAAGTATTAATTATTGAAAATAACAGATTAGAAAAATTGCCTTTTGAAATTTATATGGCAAAAAAATTACGCATACTATCTTTAAGAGGAAATAAATTACAAGATATTCCTGATAGTATATCAGAGTTACTAGAACTTACTATTTTAGATTTGCGAGGAAATTTTATAAGTAAAGAAAGGGTAGAAGAATTAAAATGTTTGCTTCCGGGTTGCGAAATTAAATTCTAATTTTTTGTCCGGCTTTTAATTTTGAGCTCGGTTTTAAACCATTCTTTTTACAAAGTGCTTTAACGGTTGTTCTATTTCTTTTTGCAATTTTGGCTAGGCTATCGCCTTTTCTTACTTTATAATTTTTACGACTTGCTTTAGCGTGTTTGGTATTTTTATACGTTCCTTTTTTTGCTAAACCAATATCGTGTTTATGGCGGCTATGTAAAGCACGCAAATCGTATTTACTCTCTACATCTATTTTACGTAAATTAAAAGTTGTTGCCTTTAATTCTCCCTTTTCATAATCAATAAAATCTTCGGTATCTAGCGCTTGACCTAAATAGCGCATTTCAAAATGCAAATGAGCACCGTAAGAGCGTCCTGTGTTTCCGCCCAAACCAATAATTGCACCCGAGGCTATTTTTTGACCTGGTTCAACCAATATTTTTGATAAATGCCCGTAAACAGTTTCTAACCCATTGTTGTGGCGAATAATAACACAATTACCATAGCCATTGCAGTATTTAGCCAAACGAATCATGCCATCAAATGAACTTACTACTTGGTCGCCAGTTTCTAAGTCAATATCTGTACCATAATGCGGGCGGTAGCGTCTCCATCCAAAATTGCTAGTTACAGGACCTTTAAATGGCATACTAAAGCCACCATCACCTTCAGTTAAAAGATTAATAGTTACACTATCTGTTTTAAATTGCTCGTAAAAATTATAAGGATGTGCAGAACTTGTATCCCAACTGGCATATAAATCATGGCTAGGAAACAACATAATAGTAGTGTCAGGCGTTTCCTCGCAATTCATTGCTTCTATATTAGAAACAAAGGTTGTTGTATCGTCTTTTTTAACTTTAGGTTTTTTAGTATCATCCGGTTTTGTTTTCTTGTTATCATCCGGACGCAATGAGGCATGTGCGTTTACGCTTAAAAACGAAAAAGCTAAAATTGCGGTTATAAATTTTAATTGCCTCATTATAAGAATTTTGCAAAGATTACATATTTATCCATATATGCAACTATTGTAACCCTATTTTGTGAGTTATTTTATTAACAATTTAAAGATTTTCTTACGTTTATCGCCTAAATACTTGATTACGAATATTTTATATGGAATTTAGAAAACTAAAAAATGTTAATTTTCTGATTGCGTTTTTTAAATTTTCTGAGTATTTTGGATAAAGTTATATGAAAAATGCTTTTACGCTCTTATTATTGAGTTCTCTTTTTTTTAATAGTTGCTCAGTTGAACAAAAAGGTGAGGCTGAAATTAATTTTGAATATAAAATTAGGAAGAAGTTAATCGAGAGTTACCTCCTTTGTGAAAAGTTAGAATGTCAAACAACTTTCTCTAAGGAAGCATCGATTTATTCAAAACTAACCAAACAACTACACGAGCAGGTTGCCAATTTTATTGATACAAGTTTCGTAAATATTCCAACACAGGATACTAGTTATTCTAAGCAACTTTCAAAGTTTAATCAACAATACCATTCAAAAATAAATGAAACGGTTAAATCAGTAAATTATAAAATATTTCATGAATTAGATTTAAACTTATTTAATTCCACCAAATTCAAAATCGACTCTAACGAAACTGAATACCCTAAAAAATATTATTTGACATGCATAAAACTTTTAGATGATCATTTGAATATTGTAAAAGGCATGCAACCAAAATTTTCTCACGATCCATGTGAGAAAAAATAGTCTTGATTAATATACTAATAACTATAGAAGAATCATTTTAAATTATAGGATATGAATATAGCTTGAGATTAAAGGCTAGTTAATAATGTATTTTCTTATATGCCTTATGCGGTTCAAGAAAAATATCTTATGAAATGCAAATTACCTCACCCTTAAAAATTCCAACTTACTGAACTTATAGCCCTACCTGCATTTGCCATGTTATTTGCAGCGTTGCGCTCAAACACCCTAAACTGAAAGCCTAAATTAAATTGTAATTTTTTGTAAATAAAATCAACACTCGGTCCTAATAAACAAACATTGGTTCCGGTAGATGGAATTAAATTATCATGGTCATAAACGCCTTTGTTGTATTCGTAGGTGCTTAGCCCAGTTAAAAACACAGATTTATTTTTTTTGGCAAATTGGTAGTATAAGGCCAAGGTTTGATTAAATGAGTTACCAATTTTTTGATGTAAAGAATTAAACGTGTTTATTTTAAGAACTGAAAAAGAGTTTAATCCTAGTTGTTTAAATTGTAATTTATAGTTCGTGTAAATCATCCCATCAAAACTACCACTGCCGTTTTGGTTTAATAAACTTAAACGTATTCCATCAGCTTTTTTTGCATATTGACCTGTAGGGAATTTTGCACCTAGCCCACAAACGAGTTGTTGTTTAAAATTTTCAGAGGCAGCAGTAATCAATTTATATCCAAGTAAAATTTGCAAATCAGTTATACCTGCGTTCTTTTTTTTAATGCCATCGTACTCGGTTCGTATTTCTTGAAAACCAAAATTCACTAATAATTCTAATTTATTGGTTAAAGTAAAGCGCCCTTTCAAATCATACGATTTAAATGATTCGTAATCTTTGCTACTGTAATTTGTAATCGCTTCATTACTATCACTTGGTTCAGGGTGCATAACTCTGTAGGCTCCAGGGTTTACAAAATAACTTTTTTGCTGATAGTGGTTATATCCATTCAACACCCGGTAACGGTGCATAAGCATTACTTGGTGCTTACTATAATTTGGATTGGCAACAAAAAAGCCACCACACACATCGCAAGCATAACCTGCTATACTATGTAATATAAAATTTAAAATAAATAATTTTTTCATTGTAATGATTTTTAAAAACCATTACACACGCAATTAGTAAAGAGAATTAATCTCCTTCAGTTACAGGAACAGTAATTGAAATTTTCTCATCTGTTCTTACATTAATTGGTACTCCGCCTTCTACCTTACCGTTATTCACAATAACAGCGTTATCAACGCCAACACCATATATGTAATAATTCCCTTTATAACAATTAAACTTAAAATTTCCATCAATATCTGTAGTAATTTGTTCATCGTAAACACTTACATCTGATCCAGGAAATTCTTTAGCATTAAACTTTATGTAAATTTTTGTAAAAGGAATAATTTTTGTGTGGTGCTTTACAATGCCTTTTACTTCAGCGCTGCCGCCAAGTTGATTTTTTTTGCAAGAGAGTAAAAAAACACTAATAAGTATTAAAAAGTAATTTTTCATGAATACACTCGTTATTTAAAGTTAGGGTCGGCAAATCGTTTATCGCTTATAAAACGGTAATCAGTTAGCGTATTTAAAAATGAAACTAAATCTGCTTTGTCTTGGGCTGATAACGTCATGCCTTGTCTTGGTAATTCGGGTGCTAAATTAATTGTATTTGTAAATGCTGCTGTGTAATGATTTATACATTGTTCTAAAGTTGTAAACCTGCCATCGTGCATATACGGTCCTGTAAGGGCTACATTGCGTAAACTCGGAATTTTAAATAAATAATCATCACCAGGTTCGGCCGTATTTAATTCTCCTCGGCCTTTATCCTTTAAAAAAGGATCTACCGGCAAACCATTATTTCTAAATTCAAAACTACTCATTAACGGTTCAGTATGACAAACTGCACATTTTTGGAGAAACAAACTATAACCTCTTGTTTCAGAGTCATTAAAACTTGTATTATTTTCCTGCCGTTTAAATCTATCATACTTACTGTTGTAACTATACATAAGTCCCATAAATTGCACCATAGCAAGTTGCAACTTTTTTGTATCTGCAACTTCGCTTCCAAAAGCTTTATTAAATAAGTTTTTGTATTTAGAAGATGCATTTAGTTTTTCTAAAATTGGGTTAATGTCATCGCCCATTTCTACAGTATTTGTAATTGGTGCTATTGGTTGATTTTCTATGTGATTAATTCCACCATCGTGCATAAAACTACTATGCCAAACAAGATTAAATAATCCTGGTGCATTTCGTTTTCCTAGCAAATCATTAATACCATGACTTAAAGCATGGTCAGCATTTGCAAACGCAACAAACTGTTGGTGGCAACTACCGCACGAAATGGTATTATCCTTACTTAAAATAGGATCGTAAAATAACGCACGACCTAATATAAATTTATCTTCAGTAATTGTATTAGTACTAAAGGTATATTTAGGTTGTGGCCAATTTGGAGGGATAATTTCTTTTAAATCATCGCTTGGTAGAATGGGATTAATTTTTGGGTCTACCTTACATCGAACCAAAACAAAAATTATAACTATGTAGAAACAGGTCTTGAACATATTTAATTGGTAATACTTCCAAACGTAATCATATCAGCATAATTATCGGCAATCATTTTAGAGGAAGCATTTACCGACATTTGAAAATTAAGTGAAGAAATACTTATTGGTGAAGGGTTTTTAAAAATTTCTAAAACATCAGTGTTGAGATTAATAGCTGGCGTACCACTACTGTTAACATTTGCAGTACTTGAACCAAAATTAATTGTAACTGTTCTAATTCCTTTGTTTAAACCAGAAAAACCGCCAATATGGTATATTACAGACTTGTTAGATGCGCTTGATTGTGGCGAAGTTCCTTCAAGTTTAAGAAAAATATAGCCTGTGTTCCAACTCCAAAACATATCTTTATTAGGTGCTAAATCACCATCTTGTGCGCCTGATTTGTTCCGCGCACTATCCACGCCAATAATAAATTGAACCGATTTGTAATTCGCGATAGGCACATTCGTTAAGTTAATTGCTGTTTTAACAGCGGGATCAATTATATCATAGCTATTTGGCACGGTGTAAGTGCTATTATCGCTTTTGGTTAAAACAATATTCGAAATGTAATATTTGAATTTTGTTATTGAGATGGAATCACCGCTTTGAATCGTATAGGTAGTATTATAACTCAAATTAGCTGTGCCTACTTTATTAGCGAAGTTAATTTTTAAGTTGCCTGTTGTTGGCGCAGGTTCTGGAGTTGGCTCAACTGTTTTGGTATCTTTTTTACAAGAAGCCAATGCGAATAGCGAAAGAATCACTAAGGTATATTTTATAATATTCATGTTAGTTTATTTTTAATTGTTAAATTGTAAATTATTTGTTTCAATAGGTAATTTATGTATTAAACAATAAACTTGGTAGGAGGTTTAAACAAAAACGACGAAAATTCAAAAACATACGTTATATTTTTGAGGTATTTTGGTTGTTGACGATAATTATTTCCTTTAAATGTTAATCGAGAAAGAATAATTGCTTCTATAATCTTTTCTGTTTTAAGTTTGGGGATTTCGCTTTTTTCTTCGGCCGTGTCTTCATTCAGCAAATTTAGCTCCTTCTCCATAGCGCACTTTCCTTTACAACAATTATCTTTTACTTCTTTTTTTTCGCACAAAACCGTTTCGTAATATTTTTGGTTTGATAAGTATTTTAAACAAACTACCAAATTTGCAAAGGCATTTAGTACCAAAGAAAAAGTAACTATGTAAATAATTGATTTTATATTGTAAATTTATGAAAAAATTACCTTGTTTTAGTAACTTTCAATAAATTAATGGTTAAAAAAAGCATACTATTTTTATTAATTGCATATTGCACAAATATACTTTCACAAGCAATAGCTTTACAACCATTTATTGAGTATCAAAAGTACAATTACTTTAATCAAGAAAGTCCTTATGCCATTGCCTTTCATCCAAAAAAAGACTTAATTGCCATTTCAACCAACGATGATAAGGTAAAAGTTATAAATTTTAAAAAAGATAGTATTTGGGAGTACAAAGCCCCAACCTATAAAGGTGCGCCACTTATTGCTTATACACCAGATGGTAACGAACTAATTTTTACGAAATATTTATCAGGTAGCGACATTGCAATTTTTGACGCCAACGATTATCAGCTAAAACAAAACATAAAAGTAGATAAAGAAAGTGTTTATGATTTTATTCTGAGTAAAGAAGGAAAAACTATTATTACAACAGGTTCAGAGGGCACTATAAAATTGTTTACGAAATTAGCTGCGGAGTGGGATTTGTTTTTTGAAATTATTGTTCCTCAATACTCCTACAAAGTTCCAAAGTCAGAATCTAACTCAGCCAGTTTTGATGCCTCGTCTGGCGAAGTTAGCTCAAACCAAAAGCGAAAACTTAATTTACACTTTGCACAAAACAATAAATTATTTTGCAGTGAGATAGTTTACAAGAAAGACGACATCATTAAAAGTGTGCTCCGTATTTTTGAAACAGGCTCTAAAAAAAACAAAGCCATAACAGAAATTGAAATTGATGGAGAAATAAAAAGCGCGAACATTCATCCAAACGGCAAAGATTTGGTAATTGGTACGAACAAAGAATTAATAATTTTTGAATTGGTAAACAATCAATTAAAACGCAACCGTTCGTTTATTGATTTTACAGATGTTGAAATTATAAACTTTGATGGACTAGGAAAATACGTAATGTTAAGCATTTCCAATTCTATAAAAATTTGTAAGTGGGATGCGCAATCATTAAAGGTTATAAACGATATAGATTTGGCACGATCGAGTGTTTATACAGCATTTAGTAATGATAATAAGTACTTTGCTTGCAATGTTTACAGTTATGGAACTATCGTTTGGAAGACCGGACTTGTAGCAAATCCAAGTAATGCAACTCAAAAAACCGGAAGCACTTCACCTAAAAAACTGGAAAACGTAAACACAACAAATACCAGTTTGGCAAAGGGAACAACTCATTTATTTATGATTGGTATTGACGATTATAAAGATTATCCGAAGCTAAGTAATGCCAAAAAAGATGCTGTGGATGTGCGCAAACAATTATTGGAGAAATATAATATCGATGAAAAGAACTGCAAGTCTTTGTTAGATAAAGATGCAACCAGTAAAAATATTTTAGATGCATTTAATGATTATGTAGAAAATTTGGGGGAAAACGATCAGTTATTAATTTATTATTCAGGTCACGGACATTACAACAAGCAACTGGATGAAGGGTATTGGATACCTGTTGATGCAACTAAAGGCAAAGAGTTAGATTTTTTACCCAACTCTACGATAGTAAAGTATTTAAAGGCTTTTCCTGCGCGTCATGTTTTTTTAGTTGTTGATGCGTGTTTTTCAGGTTCTTTAATGTCGAGCGGCACACGCGGATTTTTAGAAAACGTTTCTCAATTCAAATCGCGTTGGGCCTTAACTAGCGGAAGGTACGAAGCTGTGAGTGACGGCGTTGAAGGAAAAAATAGTCCATTTGCAGAATATTTTATGAAGTACTTGAAAGAAAATACAAGTGAAAAATTTGCTGTATCGCAATTAGTAAATTATGTAAAACAAGCAGTTGGCAATAATGCAGAACAAACACCTTGGGGCAATGCCATAAGAAACGCTGGTGATGAAGGCGGAGAATTTATTTTTGAAATTAAGAAATAAAGATTTTCGAGTTTTATAACAAAAATTTATTTTTCAATGTCCTTTTCTGTTTTTGGTTTTGCGTCGCCTCCAAATTTCTTAATTGTATAGGTTAGTGTAAACAAAAAATAACGCTGCAAGGCAAGATTGCTGAAGTCTTCGTTGTAATTCGATGTTACAATTCTCCCAATACTTACGTTTTGTTTAAAGGCGTCGTTTACACTAATTTTGGTTTCAAGTTGTTTATTCTTTAAAAACTTATACGCTAAATAAGCATTACAAATTAAGAACTGCTGATTCAAATTATTAGTCAAGCCTAAATAGTTTGTATAAACACCTTCAAGATTAAAAATTAAGCCTCTGTATAAATTCCAATTTAGTTTTGCATTTGTAGAGTGTGTTGTAAACAAACCGTCGTTATTTTTTAAAGTAGAATTTCTAACATCATTCACGTTAATGTTATAGCCAATAGAAAAATCAAGCTTTTCGCTGATGTTACTTCCAATAAAAAATCCTGCTGTTAATACCGTGTTTTTTGCTTCGTTTAAAATAAAATTGGTTTTTGATGGTAGGTTACTATGGGTAACACCAAGATTAATATTCATATTGCTTTTTAATGCTTTTAATGGAAATCCGTAATTATAAAAGCAACGCAAGGTGTAATTGTTATTCAAGTTTTCAAATTTAGATAGTTGGCTACCTCTAAAAAGTGTAACGTTATTAATTATTGAATCATTAGCCAATGTGTACAATGAACTTGCAATATAATTACTTGTATAAACAAAGTTAAAAAACAACGAGGTGTTAATTGCTTTTTGCAAATTAAAGCCACCAAACCTTGTAAATATAGAGTGTTCAAAGCTTTGTTTTAATTTTGGATTGCCAACTTTTGGTTGTAGTTGGTTTGAAATATCTACCACATCTTGCAATTGAGCTAGTGATGGAATGTTGGTTGACGTTCTGTAATTGAAGCGCCAGTTTTTAGAACTACTAAATTTATAATTAATACGCATGTTTGGCAGCACATTATTAAATGATTGTTTAATTGTTGGTGCTACTGGTAACTCTTGTTCGCCTGTTAATGTGGCGTGTTGATACTCAGCTCCGATATTAAAGTTTAGTTTATTTTTATTAAACCGGTAAGTAACGCCACCTCTGTTTGCAAAATAATTGTTAGAATATTTATTTGATAAGTTTGGATTGATGAGGTTATATGTTTCTGTTACACTATCAAAATCGGTAGTAATTTTATTTAATAATCCTATGTTTAAAGAAGGCGAATAATTTAACTGTAACTGACTTCGTTTGCCCAGTGGCTCAGTGTATGATAGGGTGGGGCTTACGCGCTTGCCATAACTGTATGCTTTAAAATTTTGGTTAAGGTTTATTGCACTAAGTGAAAAATTGGTTGCTGAATTATAATTACCAAAATTATTTTTTTCGTTAAGTTGTGTTAGCAAGGATAATGAGAGTGTGCGTCCAATTTTGTTAAGTTTAAGCATGTATAAAAATGTATTGGTGAAATCATAAGCTTTATTTACAGTTTTAGAATTGCTATTACTCAAGCTTAAAATTATTCCTTCAGGAATACTATTTGATGTACTTTGCCTATTAAGCAAGTTATTATTTTGGTAAATAAAAACGGGAGTGATCACAATGGTTTGATTAGAATCAATTTTATGTTCTACTCTTAAATTAAGTTTGTGGTTCGTATTAAATGTTTCATCTATTGCTGCTTGATTATATAACAAACCATTTTGTGAAAAATAGTTTCTAAAAAGTGTACTATTATTTTTGGAGTTACCGTAATTAAAAAAATAACTACCTGTTAAACTTGTTTTATTCTTCCAATCGTTACTAAAGTTTAGTCCAAGTGCTTGCGTTTCTGTAATTCCGTTTTGTGCAGCAGTTAGTAAATTATTACTTGGGTCGTTGGGCCTTAAATTGCTTGATGAGTTGTTGTTTCCTCTTCCGCCTCTGCCTTGGCCGCCACCACTTTGGTTTGTATTTGCTAATGCACCGCTAATATCGCTTATGCTAAAATTTTGAACGTTTACATTATTTGATAATAACAAGAGTGAAATTCTTTTTTTGCCCTTAAAACTATTCAAATTACCACCAGCATTGTACCTAAAATTTAAATTGTCTTCGGTGCCAGCGCCTGCAAAAATTCTTCCAAACTGACCATTTGCCCTATTTTTTTTACTTACAAAATTAATGCTCTTTTGGGTGTTATCGTCATTAAAGCCAGTAAATGCCGCTTGATCGCTCATTTTATCAAAAATTTCTACCTTATCAATCATATCTGCGGGTAAATTTTTTAATGCAGCATTTGGGTCATCGCCAAAAAATGGCTTACCATCTAACAAAATTTTTTGCACCGTTTCGCCATTTACTTTTATACCAGAGTTATCACTCGAAACGCCTGGCATTTTTTTAATTAAATCTTCAGCAGTTGCATCTGGATTGTTTTTAAAGGCACTGGCATTAAACTGTGTTGTATCGCCATTTTGTTTACCACGTTCCTGAACTACGTTCACTTCTACTTCTTTTAAAAGCTTGCCATCTTCTTGTAGTTGTATAATTCCTAAATCACAATTTTTTTTGAGTGGTTCAAGTTTTCTAAGTATTGTTTTATAGTTGAGTGCAACAATTTTTAATTTGTATGTTATTCCAGAATCGGCTTTAAATGAAAAGTAGCCAACAGAATCCGTTTGTGTGTATTGTAACTTAGTTGAATCTTTTTGCTGAAGAATAATGGTCGCAAAAGGAATAGGTTGTTTGTTGTTTATATCAAACACTTTGCCAACAAGGCTAATCTGTGACTTAGAAATTGTAAAAATAAATAAGCAGCAAACAAGGTAATATTTTTTCATTGGGAACAAACCTTGTAAAGATAAACTAAATATATAAAACTATTGAACTAATTGCAATAATGAACTTCTCGTTCTTATTAATCTCTAGAAAATTATTGTTGAATTCAATTACTTGGAAATAAGAATTTACAAAACGAAATAAATTTCTGACAATGTTACTTTGCAATTCTTTCAAAAACTAAAACATAGCTTGGTGTGCGCGGTTGATAGTTCATAGCGGCATCTTTCCAAATGTAATTACTTGGCTGTCCATCTGCCATTTCAACCACACCAACTACTTTATAATTTTTTTGGATAAACTTATTAGCCCATTCAAACACAAAATTATCGGTATTAGCTTGAACAAGCAAACTTAATTGATGATTAAAAAACACAACGTATTTAGGCTTTTCTTTTTCAGCACCAATAGCAAACTCGCGCTGCCAAACTTTGTGCATAGGCACATTATTTACAACAGCAGTAAAATAAGCATGTTTACTAGGCGCTTTCTTTTTAGTATAAAAATAAATTTGGGGCTCTGATCCAATAAGTAATAAACCATCTTCAGGTTTTGCATTATCATTTATAAATTTTCCAATTTCCCATGCTTCAGGAAAAGGATTATTGCCATATGTTGTTCTTAAAATATATGTATAATTAGGATGGTAGTAGAATGACTTATTATCATTTAAATGTTTAACAAAAAATATTGTGAAAACGCTCAAGTATATGTAGTTAACCGTATTACTTCTTTTTTTCAATTTAGTTTCAATAAAAATTGTTATACTATAAACTGTTACTCCTGCAAGAATAGCAATACCAGGCACAGTTTGGATCCAGTAGTGGCCATAAAAAAAATAACCTGGTACAATAGTTAAGAAACTAGCGACAGCAATTGTTAAGGTAAATATCTTTTGTTTTAAATTTGTAGATGGAAGAACCAGGACTAGAATGGAAAGTATTGCATGAACCCAGAAAAACATATAATCCTTTATTATTGCATCCCTTGTATATTTAAAGTATTTGATACCTTCTTCAATTGGCATACTTTGTGAGTATTGTTTCGTGTGTTCAAATGTAAAATATATCATGTCCTTAAATCCTCCCTTTAAGTAAACTAACCCAAACATTAAGATTACTACAAATGCAGCGCCAGTTATAAAAATTAACATTTCTTTAATAGTTTTTTTATAATTTTTCTCTTTTGTAAAAACAAAATCTGTTAGTAGGATTAAACCTCCCCAAAGTGCTATAAAAATTGCTGTTTGTTTTATCATAACAGCCATACAAAGCGAAAAACCAAAGAGAAAGAAGAACATGAGTTTATTATACAACTTGAGTAAGGAGTAAAAAAGTACGCCTAGTGCAATAAAAAAACTAACACCATGTTCAGATTGCACAGTAAAACCGCTCAAGGCAGGAGTAATTGAAACAACTGAGAAAGTTGCTGCCGCTATTATAGCTGCGGTGTTATTGAATAAATTTTTAACTGCAAAAAAAACAAAAATCATGGTGAAAATATTTATCCACATAAAACCTTTATGCATACCTTGAACCGTATCACCAAAAAAATTTACTACGAACGCATATAAATAAAATAAACCAGGAAACTTTATTTCGTAAAAGTCAATATATGGCGTTTTTCCTTCTAAAAGCAACTTGCCCATGTAGCAATAAATTCCTTCGTCACGCTCAAATGGTATTCCATAAAAATTTGACCGTATACTGTAAATGATATACACCAAAATTAAAAGGAGCAAGTAGGTAATTTTATCTTGTATCGAAAAGCTAAATTCGAATCTGAATAACTTTAGTTTATCTTTTGTAAGTGTAGTTGAAGAATTTGTGTTAGCCATTATTTTTTATATGATTATAAATTTCTCTAATTCCTATTTCAAGCGGTGTAAACTTTGCGGTTGGAAAGTAGTTCATCAAGGATGAATTATCCAAGTCAATAGCACTATTATCGCTTTTTCTACTTTGTAAGTAATCCACTCTAAATTCAACATCTAGCGCCAATTTTATTTTCTGAATTACACTAGTAATACTCAATGTATCGTTAGATGACAAATTAAAAATATTAGAGGTGGTTAAATCTTTACGGATGCAATTGGCTAAAATTATAGCAACATCGTTAACGTATATATAATTTCTTACCGAAGTTCCGTCACCAAAAACGGTTAGGTTTTCGCCTTTAATTATTTTTTCTAAAAATGTATTTATTAATCCTAAGCCTTTACTCGTATCTTGTCCAATACCGTAAATATTCGAAATTCTGTATATATCGTAGTTAATATTCGATTTTATTTTAAAATAGTTTAAAAAGTTTTCGATACAAAGTTTAGTTATACCGTATGGGGAAAAAGGAATTTTATTGCTATTTTCCGATAATTTTTTTTCGGATGGGCCGTAAATAGTTCCAGCACTGCTCAGATAAACTATTTTTTTAACTGAGGTTGTTTCAAGATTTTCGCAAAATTTTACGAACGGGAGTAAATTTTTTTGTATTTCAATTGTAGGATTATTCCAGCTGCTTGCTGGTATTGTTTCAGAGGCGAGGTAATAAACCAAATCGATGTTTTTAAAATCATTAGTTGTGTTATCTAGAATCAAAGGTTTGTAGTTTTTAAGTAGTTCATAATTTTTATTAGTTGTTGATTTTCCAAATAGAAAAATTTCTAAACCTCCACCCTCAATCAAGCATTTTGTTAAATACTGTCCTACAAAACCATTACTTCCTACGATTGCTACTTTCATAAGTTAAATATTAATGGTTTTTTCAATTACAACATAAGGGCGTTGTCTTACTTCATCGTAAATTCTTACAATATACTCGCCAATAATACCTAAGCAAATTAAAATTAGAGAACTAAAAAACGAAATAATAATTACTAAAGTAGCAAAACCTTTTGTGTCTAAATCGCCTCTAAAATGAGCTATAATGGTAAGGATTGAGTAAATGAGTGCAAAACAAAAACCTATAATTCCTAATAAAGTTATTAATCTGATAGGTGCTGTAGAGAAAGAAAAAATTCCGTCCATGGCAATTTTCAACAGCTTTTTAAGTGTATATCCGCTCTGTCCATCTAGCCTTGCATGTCTTTCATATTCTACACCTATTTGTTTAAAACCTACCCAAGCACGTATACCTCTTAAAAACGGATTTTGTTCTTGTAGTTTTAACATATTATCTACAACATGTTTCTTCATCACACAAAAATCACCGCTATCAATTGGGATGTAGATATCACTCATTCCTTTTAATATTCTATAAAAACTACTGTATGCAAGTCGTTTCACAATTGATTCTTTTCTTTTTTTTCTAACACCATAAGCCACATCATTCCCATCATCAAGGTGTTTAAAAAATAAAGGCAAAAGCTCTGGTGGGTCTTGTAAATCATCATCAATTATGGCAATGTAATCTCCTGTGCAATGACTTAAGGCAGTTTTTACTGCTATTTGATGACCAAAATTTTTCGATAATTTTATACCTTTTATATAGTTGTATGTATTGCTTAGTTCCACAATTTTATGGTAGCTTTTGTCCCTACTTCCATCGTCAACTAAAACCAATTCCAATTCCCAATTCCATTTTACGCGTTCAGCTTCAATGGCCTCTAAAAGCTTATGCATAAACGCTGAGGAGTTATAAATTGGTACTAAAATTGAAATTTTTTTATTCATAAAAGAGAATGCAAGGTAAACATATTTTATTAATTAATACAAGATTAAAAATTCATTTTGTATGACTTGATTTTGTTTAAGGCAGGTAGTAAAAAAATTATATATTTGTGTTTTATATTATTTTTAAACACATGAAAGTTGTATTATTGGCAGGTGGCTTAGGCACAAGAATATCTGAAGAAACAACAATTAAGCCTAAACCAATGATTGAAATTGGCGGAAAACCAATTATTTGGCACATAATGAAAATTTATGCCCAGTACGGTTATAATGAATTTGTTGTTTGCTGTGGTTACAAAGGGCATTTAATTAAAGAATACTTTATTAATTATTTTTTATATAATTCAGATATTACAGTTGAATTAGAAAAAAACGTGGTTGATGTACATTTTACAAATTCTGAGTCATTTAAAGTTACACTTGTGGATACTGGCTTAAATACTAACACAGCTGGGCGAATTAAAAAAATTGAAAAACATGTGAAAGGCGAACGTTTTATGCTTACTTATGGTGATGGTGTGGCTGATATAAATATTCCGGAGTTAATTAAAGCACATGAAAAAGCTGGTAAATTAGCTACGCTTACATCAATTCAATTACCCGGAAGGTTCGGTAATATTGAGATTGATGACAACAATGTGGTTACCAAATTTCAAGAAAAACCCGAAGGTGATGGTGTTTGGATAAACGGTGGCTTTTTTGTTTTGGAGCCAGGTATTTTTAAGTATTTAGAAGGAGACATGGAAGATGTGCAATGGGAAAAAGTACCACTTATTCAAATAGCAAACGATGGGCAATTAGGCTCCTATCGCCACAAAGGATTTTGGAAATGTATGGATGCCATGCGCGATAAAGTTGAACTAGAAGACCTTTGGGATTCAAATAAAGCACCTTGGAAAATATGGTAAATTTATTTGGAGGTGTTTATCAAAACCAAACTATTCTATTGATTGGTAATACTGGCTTTAAAGGCTCATGGATGGCTTATTGGCTTTCAAAAATGGGTGCTAAGGTTATTGGCTATTCTCACAAAACACTTACTTCGCCTTGCCATTTTGATTTATTAGGAAAGGAATTTTATCACGAATATATTTTTGGTGATATTAATGATTATAAAGTTATCGAAAAGGTGGTAAAATCAAATAATATTGATTTGGTTTTTCATTTGGCTGCACAATCTCTTGTTCGCTACTCGTATAGTAACCCACTTGAAACGTTTACAACCAATGTAATTGGAACCGCCAACGTTATTGAGGCAAGCAAACAAAATTCTAACATTAAAGGAATTGTTGTTGTTTCAAGCGATAAGTGCTACGAAAATTTTGAAGACGATAGGCCATACAATGAGCTTGATAGAATGGGTGGTTACGATCCATATAGCGCTTCAAAAGGCTGTACCGAGTTGGTTGCTAATTCTTACCGTTCTTCATTTTTCAATAAAAAAGATTTTGGCACTAAACATAATTTTATTTTAGCGAGCGCACGCGCTGGCAATGTTATAGGCGGTGGCGATTGGTCATTAGATAGATTAATACCAGATGTTGTAAAAAATGCAAGTCAACAACAATCAACCGAGATAAGAAACCCAGCCGCAACTAGGCCTTGGCAGCATGTACTAGAACCAATTTCTGGTTATCTGCTTTTAGGGCAAAATATATTACAAAAAAATAGTAGTGTTTCTGAAGGTTGGAATTTTGGGCCCGCTAACAACGAAACACTCTCAGTTAAAGAAGTTTTAGGGGTGGCAACAAAAATTTGGACAGAAATAAGTTATCATACACCTGAACAATTAAATGCACCGCATGAAGCTAAATTACTGCGCTTAGATATTAGCAAAGCTACCAAAGAACTTGATTGGAAACCGGTTTGGAACACGCTAACTGCAATAGAAAAAACAATAGAATGGTACAAAAACTTTTATACAAATAAAGTATTAAGTACCGAAAGCGATTTAATAACCTACGTTAATCAAGCCACAGAAAAAAATTGTAACTGGACAAAATGATTTTTGAAGAAACATCTTTAGCAAAGTGTTATGTTATTACACCAAAATTGTTGCAAGACGAAAGGGGAGGATTTGCACGCGTTTTTTGCGAAGAATTGTTTCAACAAATAGGTTTAACAAAAAAATTTGTGCAAATAAATCATTCGTATAATAATTTAAAAGGTACTATTAGAGGCATGCATTTTCAAATACCGCCATTTAGCGAATACAAATTAATACGCTGCGTTAAAGGTGCTGTGATAGATGTAGTTGTTGATATTAGAAAAAACACTCCAACATTTTTAAAACATTATGCAGTTGAATTAAGTGCCGAAAATAAAAAAATGATATTAGTGCCCGAAGGATTTGCGCACGGTTTTCAAACATTAAAAGATGATAGCGAGTTAATTTACCACCATACCGAATTTTATGTGCCTAACTCTGAAGGAGGATTAAGATTTAACGATGAACGACTAAATATAAAATGGCCTTTGCCAGTTACCTCAATTTCTGAACGCGATAAATACCATAACTTAATAGATAATAATTTTAAAGGAATATAATGAATTGTAGATTTTGTAATACACCTGTAAAATCAGTGTTTGCTGACTTAGTTAATAGTCCAGCATCGAACTCTTATTTAACAGAACAGCAACTGAACGAACCAGAAAGTTACTTCCCACTTAAAGTACTTACCTGCGAAAAGTGTTTTTTAGTACAAGTTGATGAGTACTATAAATCAACCGAAATATTTAGTAGTGATTACGCATACTTTTCGTCGTTTAGCACCAGTTGGTTAGCACACGCAAAAAAATATACTGAGTTAATGGTTGAGCGTTTTGGGTTTAATGAAAACTCACAGGTTGTTGAAATAGCATCAAATGATGGGTATTTGTTGCAATATTTTAAAGAAAAAAACATTAAAGTGCTTGGAGTAGAACCTACAGCCAATACAGCTGCAGCAGCTAAAAAAAATCACAACATCGATTCAATTGTAGATTTTTTTGGTGTTGATTTGGCAAAAAAAATGATTGCTAATAATCAAGCCGCAGATTTGTTATTGGGCAACAATGTGCTTGCCCACGTGCCTAATATCAACGATTTTGTGGCAGGAATGAAAATAGCATTAAAGGAAAAAGGTGTAATTACGGTTGAATACCCGCATTTGTATCAACTTGTAATCAACAACCAATTCGACACCATTTACCACGAACATTTTTCGTATTTATCATTTACAACCGTAGCTAAAATTTTTGAAGCGCACGGCTTACAAATGTTTGATGTGCAAGAAATACCAACACACGGCGGATCGTTACGAATTTTTGCTAAACATACAAACGACTCAAGCAAAGAGATTTCTATTAACGTTGAAAACATGCTTAAAAAGGAGAAAGAGGCAGGCATGTTGGATATCAAATTCTATTCAAATTTTCAACCAGTGATAGAAAAAATCAAAAATGACGTATGGGAATTTTTGATTGAACAAAAGCGAAAAGGAAAAAAAGTAGCAGCCTATGGTGCTGCGGCAAAAGGAAATACATTGCTTAATTATTGCGGTGTAAGACACGATATGATAAATTTTGTAGTAGATGCAAATCCAGCTAAACAAAATAAATACATGCCAGGCAGCCATATTCCAATTGTGCTTGAAGAAAAAATTATGCAAGAAAAACCAGATTTTATTATTATCTTACCTTGGAATATAAAAGAAGAGGTTACAAAACAATTAAGTTACGTTAGGAATTGGAATTGTAAATTTGTTGTTGCGATTCCGGAATTAGAAATATTTTAATTATGAGCAATAAAACAATTTATATTAATAAACCATCTATTACAGATTTAGAGATAAGTTACGTTAATGATGCAATAACAAACGGATGGGGCGAAAAATGCTACGATTACATTAATAAGTTTGAAAAAACGTATAGTAATTACATTGGCGTTAAACACACATTAGCTACAGCGTCATGCACAGGCGCAATACACATAGCCTTAATGGCTTTAGGTGTAAAACCAGGAGATGAGGTTATTGTGCCAGAGTTGACATGGATTGCTAGTGTTGAACCTGTTTTATATATTCGCGCTAAACCTGTGTTTGTAGATGTACAAGAAGATACTTGGTGCATTGACCCTAAAAAAATAAAAGAAGCGATTACACCTAAAACCAAGGCTATTATAGCAGTTCATTTGTATGGCAATATGTGCGAAATGGATGAGATTATGCAAATTGCTAAAGAACATAATTTATTTGTATTGGAAGATGCTGCTGAAGCAATTGGGTCAGAGTACAAAGGAAAAAAAGCTGGTAGTATTGCACATATTGGTACTTTTTCTTTTCATGGAACAAAAACTTTATCTACTGGCGAGGGTGGGGCATTAACAACTAATGACACGGATTTGTACGAAAAATCAAAAGTATTTAACGATCATGGAAGAAATCCGAAGGACCCTGAAAATAAAATGTTTTGGATGCGCAACTATGGCTATAAGTATAAAATTTCTAATCTAGAAGCCGCAATGGGTTTAGCACAGGTTGAGCGCGCTGAAGAATTAGTAAAGCGAAAAAGAGAAATTTTTTATTTATACAAAGAATTATTAAATGATATACCTGGAAAAATAAATGCTGAACAAGATTACGTAATAAACAGCTGTTGGTTACCAACTTTTGTTTTTGATAAATCTTTAAACTTCGATAGAGACGGTTTTTTTAAATACATGACTTCCTTAAACATTAATAGTCGCCCGTTTTTTTATCCATTAACAAGTTTACCTATGTTTGAAGACAAACCTCAAAATGTAGTTTCCTATGACATATATTATAGGGCTATTAATTTGCCGAGTTACCATGATTTAACGAATGAGGATATAAAATTAGTAGTTGATTCATTAAAACAATACTTAAAAAAGTAAATAACACTTGCAAAAAAAGGATTACATAATTTGGGGTGCTACAGGACAAGCATTGGTTATTGAAGAAGCGTTGTTTAATAACGAGTATAATTTAATTGCAATATTTGAAAATGCAAACACTGTTGCATCTCCTTTTGAAAATGTTCCTATTTTTTATGGTAAAGAAGGCTTTTTTACATGGAAAAAAAACTTGAGCAATTACTCTGAAATAAGTTTTGTTGTTGCCGTTGGCGGAGCAAGAGGCCAAGACAGATCAACGATTTCGGAATTTTTAAAAAACGAAGGCTTGAACAACCTTAACGTTATCCATAAAACTGCATATGTAGCACGCAATGTAAATTTAGGTCGAGGCGTTCAAATACTCGCCAACGCAACTATTTGTGCAAGAAGTAAAATAGGAAATAACGTAATAATGAACACGTCTAGCCACATTGACCATGAATGCATACTATCCAACGGTGTGCACATTGGCCCTGGAGCTAGCCTTGCAGGTTGTGTCGAAGTAGGAGAGAATTCTTTTATTGGAACTAACGCTACAATTTTACCTAGAATTAAAATTGGAAAAAATGTTACAGTTGGTGCTGGGGCAGTTGTTACTAAAAACGTTGAAGATGATGCAGTAGTTGTTGGCAATCCGGCAAAAAATTTAATACAATAAATCTTAATTAAATAAATATAAAACATGAATGAAGTAGAAAAATTTGAAGCAGACAAAATAAAAAACATTGCAGCTTTAGGAGCAGATAAAGAAATCGTAAAAAAAGGACTTGACTTTTTAGTTAGTTCAGCAAAACTTAAATACTCATACAATTTTTCTTGGATGGGTAGACCAATAATAGCGTATCCGCAAGACATGATTGCTATGCAAGAATTAATTTGGGAGGTAAAACCAGACTTAATTATTGAAACAGGTGTTGCTCATGGTGGCTCAATCGTATACTACGCATCTTTATTAGAGTTAATTGGTGGTGATGGTTTGGTTTTAGGAATTGATATTGATATTAGAAAACACAACCGCGATTTAATTGAAGCGCACCCAATGATGAAACGCATTAAATTATTGGAAGGCTCGTCTGTTAGTAATGAAATTGTATCACAAGTCAAAGAAATAGCATCTAAAAAGAAAAAAATAATGGTGTGTTTAGACTCTAACCATACACACGAGCATGTTTCAGAAGAACTTAAAAATTATGCGCCGCTAACTAGCGTTGACAGCTATTGTGTGATATTTGATACAGTAGTTGAAGATATGCCAAAAGACTGGGATTGGGGCGTAAGAAGCTGGGGAGTAGGTAACAATCCTAAAACGGCAGTGTTCGAATATTTAAAAACAAACTCAAACTTTGAAATTAATAAAAGCATTGATAACAAATTATTGATTAGCGTTGCGCCAGATGGATTTTTAAAACGCATTAAATAAATCCATAATGGAAAACGAGCCGTTGGTAAGCATATGCATGCCGATATATAACGATGAGGAATATGTTGGAGAGGCGTTAGAATCTGTTTTAAATCAGACATACAAAAATTTGGAAATTATTTTTTCTAACAACTGTTCTACGGATAGGTCTATAGAAATAATAAAAAGCTACAAAGACCCACGTGTTAAAATTTATAGTAATGAAACAAATATTGGTGGTCACGCTAACTACTTAAAAGTTTTAACCTACCCTACTGGTAAATACATGTCTTATCTTTCTTCTGATGATAAGATTGATGTTACTGCAATTGAAAAATGTGTTAAGGTGTTGGAAGACCCTAATAACAAAGATGTTGTTTTAGTAAACACGCACATTGGTATTATTGATAATAAGAGCAAGGAAATTTACATAAAACGTTTTCCATTTGGTAAAGGCAAAATATCCTCCTATTTTGGAGTAAGGTCGAATTTTATTTACGGTTCAAATTGTATTGGCGAGCCCAATGGATCTGTTTGGAGAACAGAAACATTTAAAAAATTACCAGAACCATTATTTAAAAATGCAGTTTATTGGACAGGCGATTTAGATATGAAGTTAGAATTAATTTTGTTGGGGAATACTTATATAATACCTGAACCATTAGGTAAATTCAGAGTTTCTAGAGATTCAGGCAGTGTTGCGTCTTTGCGTTGGCAAACAGCAAAACAATTTAGGCAATATGCTCTAAACCTATATAGAGATGAAAGATATAATTTAGGATACGGGTGGGTTGTGCTTGCTAGTATAACTTCTTTTTTACTTATGATTGCACGTAATATTTTTTACTCACTCTTCATAAAAAAATAAAATTACAAAACTTAAAACTTCAACGTAACATTAAACACACTGGCATTGCCGCCAAAGCCCATGCGGTTGTAACCGTATGCGAAGCCAAATTTTTTAAAGTTAATTCCAAAACCAAAACTTAGGCCTGCAGCACCACGCCTATCAGGCAATGTCATTTCTTTTTGTCGGCGGTAATTGTAAGCAACTCTAATATTAAAGTTTTTTGTTAAAACTATTTCAGTGCCTATAACAATATGGCGCATTACACCATCTCCAAATTTTCCAAATCTAACGCCAAATTTTTGAAAACCTGTACTGTCTACTTTTTTCGTATCTGTTGATAAAGAGGTTCTTTTATCAGCAGTATCAATTGGGCTAACGTATTTCAGATTAATATTATTCAAATGGTCTGCCACCATAAATAATTTAAACGGTGCTTTTTTAACCTTATAACTCATACCAAATTGCAAATTACGTGGTAAAGTAACTTCATCGTTACCTGAATAAGATTTCCAAACAAAACCTATATTTTTAGCCAATACACTTGCAGTAAAATTAGATTTGTGATAGGTAATCCCAAAATCTAAAGCGGTAGCATAGCTTTGATAGATATCGTATTGCGAAATAATATTTTTTAAACTTACTCCAATGTTAAAACAGGTATCTTTAAAAGGCTTAGAGTAATTTAGGTTAATACAGTAATCGCTAGCAGCTACGTCATTCGTCTTATTTCCAAATTCATCATAGCCTTTAAACAGCCCATAATTAAAAAATTGGATTGCTCCTGCCAACGTTCCTCTTTCATTTTTTAAATTATGAGCATATGCAAAATAGCCATAATTCATATCAGAAACATAATTGCAAAAATTTAATGCAACTTGTTTATGCATATATTTGTTTAGTAGGGCTGGATTGCTATAAATTAAATTAACATCATTCCCCCAAATACTCATATTGTTGCCACCTAAAGCTGCTGCTCTGGCGGTTGCTGGCAAATCTAGGAAACGATAGCTTCTTGTTCCGCCAAGCTGAGAAAATAAATTGGTTGAAATGTAAACTAGAAGTATAAAAAATAATTGTTTCAATTTTTGCTTTTATCTTACAACGAACAATACTTAAAATTATTGCTTATAAACTCATTAAATCTTTAATTTTAACAGCTTGTCTCCTGCTCACTTCAACATCTCTGCCATCTTTTAACTTTAAATTTAAGCCACCGTTAAACCAGTTTTCAACAGATACAACGTAGTTTAAATTTACTATATGTTTTCTACTTGCTCTAAAAAAATGTTTTTCGCTTAAGCGTGTTTCTAAACTGTTTAAACTTCTTAAAATAAGCGGTCGATTAGTATCGAAGTAAACGCGTACATAATTTCCTTCGCTCTCAAATAAACGTACATCTTCTAATTTTACAAACCAACATTTTTCGCCATCCTTTATAAACACGGTGTCTTTTATGCCAAGCGGTGTATTTGTTTCTGGTTTTGATGAAACTTCCTTTTCAACTAATTTTTTTATTGTTTCAGCCAGTCTTTCAGGTTTTACTGGTTTTAATAAATAATCAAATGCGTTTAATTCAAAAGCCTTTAGGGCATGTTCATCGTAAGCAGTAACAAACACAACTTCTACAGTTCCAGAAATCTCTTCAACCAATTCAAGTCCGGTTTTTCCTGGCATTTGAATGTCGCAAAAAATTATGTCAGGTTTTAGTTCATTTATTTTTAATTGAGCTTCAGAGGCATCGGCACATTCAGCTATAATTTCAATTTCTTTATGAGCAGCCAAAAGGGATCGCAGTTCTTGTCTAGCCAATCGTTCATCATCAATAATAATTGCCTTCATATTGTATTTTTTAAAGCTTATTGCTGTATAATTTTATCGTAAAGGTATGTTAATATCTACAACTACCAAATCATTAATTTCGTTAATAAATATTTTCCCATCTACGCCATAAAGTAAGTCTAAACGTTGTTGCGAATTTTGAAAACCAACCCCGGTAACAGTTTTTTCTTGATTTAATTTACCAGTGTTGCTCACCTTAATTTTTAATGCATTACCTAACTTATTGGCATTTATTTTAATGTAACTTTTGCCTGCTAGTTTAGAAACCCCGTGTTTTATAGCGTTTTCAACCTGAGCCTGAATTATAAATGGTGGGATTTTAAAATTTAAAACTTCAGGTTCTATGTTAAATTCAATATTTAAACGCTCCTCGTACCTTATTTTTTCTAAACTTAAATACTCATTCACCAATTCAATTTCGGCACTCAATAAAATTTCTTTTTGTTTGTTCATTAAAAGCGTATTTCTTAAAATGGTTGATAGTTGCGTTATTGCTTGCTTTGCTTTTTGAGGATCTTCATCAACCAAGGCTCTGATGCTATTCATGCAATTAAAAACAAAATGCGGATTTAATTGCGCCTTTAAATTACTTAATTCAAACTCCTTGCTGGTTGCTAAATAACGTAGCGCATTAATTTCGCTTTTTTTGTAATTCTGAAAGTATTTAAAACCAAAATAAATAATGTTCCACAAAAAAAATACAACTGAAAAATTTATTATTTGCGAAATGGACTCAACAAAAGTTATAGATCCTTTCATAATATTAAACAATTTAGAAATTAAAACGGTGATGAAGAAAAAGATGACTGCTTTACTTAAACTGAAAATGAAAATTGAAATAAGCTGTGTAAGAATACGTTTACTTAAAATTTCTATTTTTAAAACTAATGCGCGGTAAAAATGGGTAAGTAATATGCCAAGCGGAATAGATAAAAAATAAAGTAGAAAATCAAGAGCTGATGACTTATTAGTTAAACCAAAAAAAACAAAATTTACAAAAACATAAAAACTCCAACCAAGAAATTGGCAATACCAATAATTTTTAGATGCACTTTTCATTGCAAGGGTTCTTGAATAAATGATAAATAATTGCTAGGAAAAAATAGGTTTGGTTTTTTCTTAAAAATGCCAAAAACTGTGCTGCCACTGCCACTTAAGGAGGCGTATAGTGCTCCTTGCTCATAAAAATAATTTTTTAGTTGTTCGGTTTCAGGTATACGCTTAAAAATAGTTTCTTCAAAATCGTTGCTAATGCGGTTTTTCCAATCTTCTACTTTTAAATTTTGTATGTCTTCAAACAAATTATAATTTGGTTTTTTGGATGTTAAGCCCTGGTAAGCCAGTTTGGTATTACTCCCGATTGCAGGAAAGGCCAGAGCAACGTAATACTGCGACAGGTTAATACGTACATCCAAAAAATCAGTGCCTTTATTGTAGGCATAAATGGGTTTGTTTTTTATAAAAAAAGCACAATCTGCACCAAGTGTAGCAGCTAAATTTAGTTGCTCCGATTCAGTAATTTTTAAATTGAAATAACTGATTAAGGCTTTCAAAAAAAAAGCAGCGTTAGCACTACCACCACCTAAGCCAGCACCTGTTGGCAGAACTTTGTGTAAATGTACTTTTAGAGGCGGCAAAGCATAATTGTTTTTAAGCAATAAATAATAGGTTTTAGTTAGCAAATTATCCTGTAAATCACCTTCTATTTTAAGGCCAGAAGTAGTTAAAACAATTGCTTCTTTTTGATTTTTTTGCTCAATAAACTCTACCGCATCGCACCAATTAATGGGGTAAAAAACCGATTGTATATTATGAAAACCATCTTGGCGTTTTTCAACCACATTTAGGCCTAAGTTTATTTTACAAGTTGAAAAAAACACCATTTTTTTAAGATTTTTTTGCAGTTCAGAAAATTTGTGCTAAATTGCAACAAATTATTTCAAAAACAATTACAAGATTATGAAAAAAATTATTTTTGGTTTTGGTGCGTTAGCAGCAATTACAATTTTAACTACTGGTTGCCCAAAGAAAAAACCTAACGTAGAACCTGTGCCAGATAAAGAATTTGGTACTAGCGTAGATGCAGTATATGCAACGGCTTTATTGACCGAAGTAGATGATATAGTTGCTCATTATAGCGATGGTTGGAATATCAACACCTCAAAATATTTTGTTGGTACAAATACCTTACAAATTGCTGGTAACGCCACAACGCTTCCTGGTCCAACACCACCACCAACTTTTTCTCTAACTTACAATCCAAACGTTGTATGTTTAGACGGTAAACGCAGAAGTGGAACTATTGGAATTGATTGGTCTGCAACTCCTGGTGGAAATAATACAGATTTTTATAGAGAACCTGGTTATGTTGCAAAAGTTACTTTTAATAACTTTATGGTTGATGGTATTGCAATTAATAACACAGGCGGAACTGCGCTTAAAATAACTAACACAACTCCATTGACTTTCAATAAAAACACAACACCTTTAACTTGGAAAATCGATGGAAGTTTATACATGGCCAAAGGATTAGACACTACTACATGGATTGGTACTGTTGACAAAACATTAACAAATTCTACAAATACTTTAATACTTGGAGGTACTCCGCAAAATACTACTAAAATTCTTTGGTCGTTAAACTCTAGTTCTACAATTACACCTACATTTACTAATAGTACTTTAGGTGCTGTTGTAGAATACAAATTTAAAGCAGTTGGTAACATAAAAAAATCTACGGTTTCTAATGTTGGTTACAAAATTGAAACAAGTGTTAACGGCCCGGACAACAACGCTTGTGTAAGACAGTTTTATTGTTCACCAGATAGAGCGGTGGTATCATACACACCATCTCTTCAAACATTTACCAACGTAATTAGTGAGTACCATCCATTTGTAGCTGGTGTGCTTACATGTACTATCTCTACTGAAGATGAGCCTAGAACAATTGATTTTAAAGGTCTTTCGGATGGTTGCGATAATAGTGGTGTAATTACTATTAAAAATATTAGTTACCCAGTAGATTTTAAAAGATAATTAATTTGTTTTCCTTATTCAAAACCCGCTAATTGCGGGTTTTTTTTATTCTTAATATTTGTTTGCAATAATTGATATAGAAACCTGCGGTGCCAAGTACGAGTTTAAACGCGGTAGAATAACCGAAATATGCATTTTGGTGCATGATGGATTACAAGTAACCGAAAAGTTTACAAGCCTTGTAAATCCTGAATGTTACATAAGTCCGTATTTTATTAACGTATCGGGCATTACAAACGAAATGGTGGCTAACGCTCCAAAATTTCATGAAATTGCGCATAAAATTATTGAACTTACTGAAAATAAAATTTTTGTTGCACACAATGTTGGGTTTGATTACGGTTTTATTAGAGATGAGTTCGACTCGCTTGGATACAAATACAAGCGCGAAACTTTGTGCACAGTAAGATTAAGCAGAAAATTAATTCCAGGAAAAATATCGTACAGCCTTGGTAACTTATGTAGCTCCTTGGGTATTGAAATTGAAAATAGACACCGGGCAGAAGGCGATGCTGTAGCAACATCCATCTTATTTAATAAATTATTAGAGTTAAAAGCATTAAATCCTCAATACAAAAACAAAGGTGTTGAAGAGTTAATGACCCGCCGTATTGATAAAATTAAGCAATACATTTTAAACAAATTGCCTGAGGAATGTGGCGTTTATTATTTTTTAAATAAAGAAAAAGAAATAATCTACATTGGCAAGAGCGTAAATATGTATAACCGCGCCTGCGCTCACTTTAACAGTAAGGAGAGTAAAAGTAAAAAAATGCTGAACGATTTATACGATGTTGATTTTGTAAAAACGGGCAGCGAACTAATTGCATTATTGCTAGAGAACGAAGAAATTAAAAAACTAAAACCTAAGTATAATAGGGTGCGCAAGGCAGATGTGTTTACACATACAATTGATTGGTTTACAGATAAATTAGGAACTATTCATTTTAAAATTGAAAGCCAAGAAAATTCAAGCCAACCTTTGCAGAGTTTTATTGGCTACGCCTCTGCCAGAGAGCGCCTTGAACAGTGGATTGATGAATTTGAATTGTGTTTAAGTTATTGTCATTTAACTGGAGAAGAAGCTATTTGTTTTAACCACCAAATAAAAAAATGCCGTGGTATTTGCGCAGGAGAAGAAGAAATAGAGAGCTACAACAAACGGGCAGCTGCTATTATAAAAAATTATTCCTTCAGCAATTCAAATTTTGTATTAATTGATAGAGGTAGAAGCAATAATGAAAAATCTATTATTGTTATTGAAAATAATAATTTTTTGGGCTATGGTTTTCTTGATGAGAATAGCAGTTTCAGTACGTTTGAGGAGTGCAAAGATTTAATCTCGGTTAAAAATTTTTATCCTGATACAAATGATTTGATAAGAGGGTATTTAAAGAATAATAAGTTGAAAACACTTCTGTTTTAGATTTTTTTTCAAAAAAAAATTTTTTCATACCTTGTTACAAGAGTGCTTCGTTTAAAAAGTATCTAGAAAATATTCAAAATAAATTTTTATAAGAAATTATATTATTTCTTTTTCTTATTCATTTCAGCTTGACGTTGTTTTGCCATTTGCTCTAGGCGTGCAGCAAAGCCACCCTTCTTCTGTGGTTTTTTCATGTTTGCTTCTAGCTCCAATCTAATTTTTGAATCGCTAATAACAAATTTGAATAAATAATTTTGCAAAAATGTAACCATGTTTGCCAAAAAGTAATACCAACTCAAACCAGCTGCATAGCTATTCATTACCGATAAAAAGATTAAAGGCATTAAGTACATCATTACCTTCATTCCTGGCATTTGATTATTTTGCTGAGGCATTAAATTACTGTTCATGTAAGTGTAAATAATAGTACTTACAAACATTAATGCAGCAAATAAACTTACGTGGTCGCCATAAATAGAATTGATAACAGGAATTTCGCCAAAGGTCCAAATACTATCATAAGTACTTAAATCATCGGCCCATAAAAAGGCTTTTTGGCGTAACTCAAAAGCAGCAGGAATAAAAGCAAATAATGCAATTAATAAAGGAAATTGCAGCAACATGGGTAAACATCCACTTAGCGGATTTACGCCAGCTTTTCGGTAAAGTGCCATTTGCTCTTGTTGTTTTTTCATTGGGTCGGCATTTTTACCAAATTTTTCGTTTAATGCATCAATTTCAGGTTTTAAAACACGCATGCGTGCCCCACTCATATAAGTTTTATATGCAATCGGCAATAAGACAATTTTAATAATAATAGTTAAAATTAAGATTACAATACCCATGTTTAAACTACTAAGCCAATTAAACAAAGGAATTACAAGGCCTTTATTAATGTAACTAAACAAACTCCAACCGGTTGGAATAATTTTTTCTAATTCCAAATCATAGTTACCTAAAGTGTTGTAATGGTTTGGTCCGAAATAAAATTGGTACTTAAATGTTTCGCTAGGTTGGTGATTATATTTAATTCCTAATTCTGCATTGGCGGCTTTTACTTCTGTTTTTGAATCAGCAAGCATTCCTAGTTGCACGGTGCTACCTGCTTTTTCAAATTGTGATTTGGCAATTAACGTGGCATTAAAATATTGTTGTTTAAAACATACCCATTTAATATCAGCGTCATTCAAGTCTTTTCGCTCATCTTTCATAGGGCTCATATCATCCACTTCTAAGCCAACTTGTTTGTAATGAATTGTTGCAACTTGCTTTTCTTTGCTAATGTACTTTTCTTGGCTAGGGTAGTGCATGTTCCAAAGCAATTGCAATTGATCTTCGTTGCTGGTAATTATTTTATCCATTCCAACAAAAGCAACATCGGCGTCTACAATATAATCATTTGGTTTTAGGCTGTAGGTAAATTCTATGTAGCTATTGGCGGATGTGGTTTGCAAACGCATTTTTAGTTGTGTAGAAGTTGAATTTATTTTTGTGAAATAAAACTCATCGGTGTAAAACTTTTTTCTATCGTTAAATGCCATTAATGCAATTGCAAAGCGTGCACTGTCTCCTTCAAACAAAACGAGTGGCTCTGTTTTGCCGCTGCGGTGGTGTTCTTTTAATTCAAGTTTAGAAATAAATGCGCCCTTGTTATTAATTGTGGCTTTTATTTTTTCATTTTCAATAACAAAAAATTCTTGTGTGCCCTTGCTTGCAGGTGCAAAATCACGGTATTGCGAAGCTAGCATTACTTGTTTTGCAGAATCACTTAAAACGGTTGTTGTTTTTAAAGTATCTTTTGCTACTTCTGCTGCGTGTTTTGCTGCTAATTCATTTGCTAAGGCTTGTTGTTTAACTTTTTCAATAGAATCTAGTGCGCGTTTATGAGCTGCTTTTTGTTCTGGAGTTGGTCCGCTGCGCCACAACCAAACACCTAAAATAATGGCTATAAGCCCTAAACCAATTAACGATTTTTTGTCCACAATAATTTTAAATTAAGAAGGGGCAAATGTACATTTTTTTTGGTTATGTACATAGTAAGGTTTTGTTAAGTAAATTGAGAAATGATTAATTAAAGCGGAATATTCCCGTGTTTTTTCTTAGGCAATTTATCCACTTTATTTTCGAGCATTTTAAAGGCTTTAATTAGTTTTAAACGTGTTTCTTCAGGTTTAATTACTTCATCTATAAATCCTCTTTCGGCAGCGCGGTAAGGGTTTGCAAACATTTCTTGGTACTCAGCTTCTTTTTCTTTCCATTTATCAGCTTTGTTTTCAGCGGCGTTAATTTCATTTTTAAAAATAATCTCAGCGGCGCCCTTTGCGCCCATTACTGCAATTTCGGCAGTAGGCCAAGCGTAATTCATATCGGCACCAATGTGCTTACTGTTCATAACATCATAAGCACCACCATAAGCTTTACGTGTAATCACCGTAATTCTTGGTACAGTGGCTTCGCTAAATGCATAAAGTAATTTTGCGCCATTGGTTATAATTGCATTCCACTCTTGGTCGGTACCTGGTAAAAAGCCTGGTACATCTTCAAAAACTAATAAAGGAATATTAAAGCAATCGCAAAAACGCACAAACCGTGCAGCTTTTGTACTTGAGTGAATATCTAAAACTCCTGCTAAAACGGCTGGTTGATTTGCAACAATACCAATGCTTTTGCCAGCTAGGCGTGCAAAACCAACAACAATATTTTCTGCAAATAATTTATGAACTTCTAAAAACGAATTTTCGTCGATTACTTTTTCAATTACTTCTCTTATATCATAAGGTTGGTTCGCGTTTTCTGGGATAATAGCGTTTAGCTCCGGTCTTAGCTCGTTTCCAGCTTCGTAAGGAAGGCTAGGGGCATCCTCTTCGCAGTTTTGTGGTACGTAGCTTAATAAACTTTTTATATGATTTATTGCTTCTATTTCGTTAGCACAAGCAAAATGCGTTACGCCACTTTTACTAGAGTGTGTAATAGCGCCACCAAGCTCTTCGCTCGTTACTTCTTCGTGTGTTACGGTTTTTACAACATTGGGGCCAGTAACAAACATGTAGCTGGTATTTTCTACCATTAAAATAAAATCGGTAATAGCTGGGCTATAAACTGCACCACCAGCGCAAGGCCCCATAATGGCGCTAAATTGAGGAATAACACCACTGCTTCTAACATTTCTATAAAAAATATCAGCATAGCCTCCTAAACTTACAACACCTTCTTGAATACGCGCGCCACCGCTGTCGTTTAAGCCAATTACAGGTGCGCCGTTTTTCATGGCTAAATCCATAATTTTGCAAATTTTTTCGGCATGGGTTTCAGATAATGAGCCACCAAATACAGTAAAATCTTGTGAAAAAACGTAAACCAATCTTCCGTTAATATTGCCGTAACCAGTTACTACACCATCTCCTAAATACTTTTCTTTATCTAATCCAAAATCGTTACTCCGATGTTGCACCAACATTCCTATTTCTTCAAAACTACCTTCATCTAACAAAAAGTGAATGCGCTCGCGGGCGGTTAATTTTCCTTTTTTGTGTTGGGCATCAATTCTTTTTTGTCCGCCACCTAAAAGCGCTTCGGCTTTTTTTTGTTCAAGTAAATCTAATTTGTTTGTCATACGTTTAAGCGCCACAAATATACTTATAAACCTATGTTAATTTTAATAATATTTTTATTGTTTAAGTTAGCATAATTTACTTAATTTGTAAAAATTTTTAAAACCATGGCAGAGATACACATTGTTGGGATACAATATATTGAGATAAATAACCAAGACGGCTTAGACTTTAAATATAAACCTGAAGTACCTAAATTAAAATTAGTTGGCACCTTACTTAATTTTGATAACGATAACGAAGATGAAGAAGAGGGAGTGTTGTTTTTAACACAAAAGCAATTAAACCAAGTAATGGCTAATAAGGATATTGATTTGAAACAACAAGACGATAGGTGGTACTTGAATAAACCATTAAGTAAAGAACAAACTAAAAAAATTGGCTTGGTGAACATTGAAACTGAATTTCTAGGTTCAGCAGGAGAAATAAAGTGCTATGAAGCTGTAAAAGTTGATTAATTTTTGTTATAATTTTCAATTAAATTATTCAAAAAAAATTACCAAACTGCTGGTCCAAAACGTTTTGTAATTTTAGAATTAGGAAACAAGCTGTAGTAGATATAATCAAACCAAATTAATGTTTTAAAACTGTAGGTCGGCGAATTTAAACGCTGACCTATTTTTTTGCTGTCTGTTGCCGTAAAGCGGTAGCCTAAATCGGCGCCTAAGCCCGCCCATTTAAAAATTTTAAATTGAATAGAAATGCCTGGTTCGTACAAAAAGAAAAAGTTTTTTCCTTTGCTGCCACTCCACTGAATTTTCTTTTTTGTTTGCCACCATGCAAAGCCTGTACCCGCTTGAATGGGAACACTTAATTGCCAACGTTTGGTTTTGTAAAAAACAAAATCTACGTAATAACATAGGTAAGCAAATTTTAGTCGTTTAGGAATAGTGTCAATTCCACCAAGTTCGTTCCCTTCGTAAAAATCGGTTTTGTAATCGCTGTTCATCCAACTTAAGCCACCGCCAATGCGCAGTTTACGTTGGTAGGCAACTCCAAGTCTAACTCCTGTAACACTTATAAGTTGATTGTTTATAAAACTGTTGCGTGATTCTAATCTGGCATCAATACTGCTTTTGTTGTTAAATACATCATGCAATGTATCTAAAAATTGGGCTTTACTTTTTAAGAATAAAGTCGAAAAAAATAATATAAAAATTAGTTTCTTTATAATTTAAAGTTACGTTGTAAAACTTTGGTGAATATTTTTTATCGTAAAAAATTTCAACAATGGAGTTGTGGTAATTTGGATTTTAAATCTATGAAAAATCTCACATTCATTTCCCTAATTATAAAGATGTCGTTAACTTTCATAATACACATACCTCCCATTAAAACTCATATAATGAACTAGGTATTAATATTCGAACTAAATAGTAATTTTGCAAAAATGCTTGATACGCCTATCGAATATGTTAAAGGAATTGGTCCTGTAAGGGCTGAGGTTTTAAAATCGGAGTTGGGAATTTATTCCGCCTCGGATTTACTAACCTATTACCCATTTAGATATGTTGATAGAACTAAATTTCATTTTATAAAAGAAATTACAGAGGATCTACCGTTTGTGCAATTGCGCGGTGTAATTGTTTCGTTAGAAATTGTTGGGGTTAAAAACAAAAAGCGTTTAGTTGTTGCTTTTAAAGATAATACAGGGATTATAGAGCTTGTGTGGTTTAAGGGTTACAATTACATGGCTCAAAAGTTTAAATTAGAAACCGAGTATGTTGTGTTTGGCAAGCCCAATGCTTTTGGTGGAAGACTTAATATACCACATCCAGACGTTGAGCTTTATGACCCTCAAAATGTGCTACAGTTATCAAGTTTGCAAGCGGTGTATAACAGTGGCGAAAAATTAAAATTTAAGGGGCTTGATAGTGAAGGGATAAGAAGAACAATAAAAAATTGTATTGAGCAGTTAAAAGAGATGCATGTTCCAGAAACGTTGAGTACAGAATTATTACACGATTATAAATTAGTTGGTGCATTTACTGCTCTTAAAAACATCCACACACCATCAAACAACGAGCAACTGCAAGAGGCAAGTAAGCGCATAAAGTTTGAAGAATTGTTTTATATACAACTAAAATTATTACGCTTAAACAAAAACAGAAATGGTAATAGTATTGGATTTATATTTAATAGAGTAGGAAATTATTTTAACGAATTTTATTTTAAACATTTACCCTTTCAACTTACCAACGCACAAAAAAAAGTACTTAAAGAAATTAAGCAAGATATGAGTGCCGGCAAGCAAATGAACCGTTTGGTGCAAGGCGATGTTGGAAGTGGCAAAACAATGGTAGCTTTAATGAGTATGTTGTTGGCTTTGGATAATAATTTTCAAACGTGCTTAATGGCACCTACAGAAATTTTAGCACAACAACATTTTGAAACATTTACAAATGCATTTAGTAAACTAGATATTAATTGCGCCTTACTAACAGGGAGCACACGCACCAAACAACGCCGTGAACTACTTGAAAAATTAGCCAATGGCGAAATTCATATTTTAATTGGAACACACGCATTAATTGAAGACCCAGTTGTGTTTAAAAATTTAGGATTGGTAGTTATTGATGAACAACACCGCTTTGGTGTGGCACAACGCGCAAAGCTTCATAAAAAGAACACGCAACCACCGCACATGCTAATTATGACGGCCACGCCAATACCGCGTACCTTAGCAATGACTTTGTACGGCGATTTGGATGTAAGTGTTATTGACGAGTTGCCACCAGGCCGAAAGCCCATTAAAACCTTGCATTTTACCGAAAGCCAGCGTTTGCGCGTTTTTGGTTTTATGAAAGAGCAAATAGAGCTTGGAAGGCAAGTATATGTGGTGTTTCCGCTTATTCAAGAAAGTGAAAAAATGGATTACCAAAATTTGCAACAAGGCTACGATAATATGGTGTTAGAGTTTCCGCCACCTTACCAAATAAGCATTGTGCATGGTAAATTGAGTAATCAAGAGAAAGAAAAAGAAATGCAGCGCTTTATTGGTGGGCAAACACAAATAATGGTTGCTACTACGGTGATTGAAGTAGGTGTAAATGTTCCTAATGCAAGTGTAATGGTGATAGAAAGTGCTGAGCGTTTTGGATTATCGCAACTACACCAATTGCGTGGACGTGTTGGTAGGGGAGCAGAACAAAGTTTTTGTATTTTGCTAACATCGAGTAAAATAGGTGCAGATAGCAGATTGCGTATGAAAACTATGGTTGATACCAACGATGGTTTTGAAATAAGCGAAGTAGATTTGCAATTACGTGGTCCAGGCGATATAGAAGGCACACAGCAAAGCGGTGTTTTGGATTTAAAATTAGCCAATCTTGCTAAAGATGGAGTGCTGGTGCAACTGGCAAGAGAAGCCGCACAAACCATTTTAAACGAAGATGAAAATTTAGAATTAGACAAAAATAAAATTTATTTAGATACCTTGAATTTAAGAAACAAAAACAAACCTAATTGGAGTAGGATAGGGTAGGATATTTTTTGTTAGATTTCCTGAAAAAGATTTACTTGTCGTTAAAACTAATAAGAGCAACGTTGCTGAAAATTAAAACCGTCTCTACAATTTGTTACTAAACACCTTATTTATTTTCCAATTCTTTTTTTCGTTTATAAATTACTTTATAAAAATAAAATGGAGAAATCAGCCCAGGAAAAAGTAACAGTGATAATCCGCCCTTGAAAAATTTATCGAATTTATAAAAGTATAAAACACAATATACCCATAGTAATGTTGCGCCTCCAGTAAAAATTGACAAAATAATTTGTTTGGTTTTAAATTCAGAGGTCTTAAAATATTCAAAATTTAAATCAAGAGTTACCAAAAAATAAATCAAATATGGAAAAAAAAGAGTGTTTAGTACGAAGCAAATTAATAGAAAATTCATCAATATTGGCGAAGGTTTCAAGGCGAATTTGCTCATAATCCAAATTTCTAGTTGTTTATTATCTTATTTAATCACCACCCGTTTTTCCTTCATAGCAGTTTCTAAAAGTTGTTTTTTGTATTGCTGGATTAATTGTGTTTTTCTATTGTTTACAATAATTACCTTAATGTTTTGTATTTCAAAATTTACCGGTGATAAGGTATTTCTTAATTTTTCATCTTTAATTTTTAAATAGTAATAATAAAAATCATCATTCAACTCAATTGCTCTACCCTTTGTAAGGTTAATATCTTCACGCTGCCTCAGCATAGGTATTTCTTTTTTTAAATCTTCAGTATATAACCAGGTGCTATCGTTAGTAAAATAATTTTCGGCAAATTGACTACACAAACTATTCAGTTGCTGCTTATCTTTTTCTGTGGTGGCATTTAGTAAACGTTTTATTTTTTCTAAGCCTGCGGCCTTTAATGGAATTTTAAAATAATTCACCTTTACAATATTATCTACTAATATAAAGTTTTCTTTGTTGTTATTGTAATAATCTTCTATTTCGGCTTTGCTAACGTTTGTATCTAAATTGGCTTCAATTAATTTGGTTTGGTAAATGTAATTTATTAATTGTTTTTTATAATCTTCAACAGCCTTATCCACGTCCATCTCCTCTTTATTTAGTTTTTCAAGTGCCTCGTTATAAAATAAAGTTTCTGTTGTCCAATTTTCAATAGTTTTTTTAGCAAAAGTTATACTATCTTTTTTTGTAATGCCTGTTGGCGATAATTGGTTCAGGTCGTTTTCGTATAAATAAGCATTATTAATGGTTGCAATTACCTTTCCGTTTGTGGATTCCGAATTAGTACTTTCTTCTTTACATGAAGTTATTAAGTGTAAAAAAAGAGTAAAAAGTATAATTTGAGATAAAAAGCGCATGAAAAATTTCTAAAATAAAAGAAATAAAAAAAGGGTAAGCTACTTCCATCGCACCGCTACAACCGCCTACCCTTGCTCCGTTCCCAGCCTGGGGGATTCAGCAGGAGCTGGTCGTGAAAGACTTACCCGTGGCAAAATTAACAATTATTTTAATATCTGATAAAAAATTGCAAAATTTGTATTTCAACTATGCGTTATTTTGCGCAAACATTATGGATATATCACTTGTAATTCCTTTATACAATGAACAAGAATCGTTGCCCGAATTAAACGACTGGATAGAGCGAGTTATGGCGCAGCACAATTTCTCGTACGAACTATTATTTATTGATGACGGCAGCAAAGACCAATCATGGCAAGTGATTGAGGAGCTTAGTAAGAAAAACAAAAATATTAAGGCAATTCGTTTCAGACGAAATTACGGAAAATCGCCAGCACTGCATGTTGGTTTTGAAGCCGCGAAAGGAAAGGTAGTTATTACCATGGATGCCGATTTGCAGGATAGCCCAGATGAAATACCCGAGCTTTATAACATGATTATAAAACAAGATTTTGATTTGGTGAGTGGTTGGAAGCAAAAGCGCTACGACAATGCGATTACTAAAAATTTACCAAGCAAATTATACAATTGGACCAATAGAAAAATTAGTGGCATTAAACTGCACGATATGAATTGTGGTTTAAAAGCATACAAAAATAAAGTAATAAAAAGTATAGAAGTGTATGGCGAGATGCACCGATTTATACCAGTAATGGCAAAGGCTGCGGGCTTTGATAAAATTGGCGAAAAAGTTGTGCAACACCAAGCACGCAAGTACGGGGTAAGTAAGTTTGGCTGGAACAGATTCATCAATGGATTTTTGGATTTACTTACAATTACTTTTCTATCAAAATTTGGAAAACGCCCCATGCACTTTTTTGGATTAGTTGGCACACTTATTTTTATTTTGGGCTTCGGCATGGCCTTTTATTTAGGTGTGTATAAAATTTATTGTTCTTTTATAGCCCACCAACCAGCGCGTTTGCTAACAGAACGTCCTTCGTTTTACATTGCATTAACGTGTATGATTTTAGGAAGCATGATGTTTTTGGCAGGGTTTATTGGGGAATTAATTTTGCGCAATAGTTCTATAAGAAATAATTATTTAATCGATGAGCGATTGAATATTTTGGAATAGGGGTAGGGGATAAGTGGAGTGAGAAAAATTATTAAGAGTCTAAGATTAAATAATTTGTTAAGTTATATTATCTTTAACAATCAAGATGAAAAATACACTGATTATATCAACTCTTGTGATAGGTCTATTTGGTTGTAATAACCCTAAAGCAGACGAATTCGCGGACTCAATACATGCTGACTCATCAAACACCAAAAATGCTGATAAAACAAATAATGAAACAAGTAAACGTTTTTTATTTAAAAGTTTAAATCAAGTTTCTAATCAAGGGCTTAATAGTATTTGGGTTAATAAAAAGGATAGTTCTTTTTCTTTAGCTCTTCACTTTCAATATAAAGACACCTTGTCTGTTTCTTATTCTCCAGAATGTTGGTTAAGGTATCCTTTCAAAACTTACAATAATAAAATAATAGTTTACTGGGATAATTATATTGATACAAAGTACAATTTTGACATTGTAAAAGTTGTAAATCAACTTGATACTAAATATATTGGTAAACCTTTTATGGCCTTGGAACTCAAAAACGACACTACATTAAAGGCAACTTATTTAATAAAAGAACTTGTAGAAAAAATAAATAATTCAAGTAAAGACCGGAAGTTTTTTCCTAACAATTTTTATGTTGTGCAAGACGGTGAATTGTATGATTGAATGCAATAGCAGTAATTATTTGTTGTTGGTTTTATATCAAGATTTCTTCTAGAAAGATAACAATGGTTTTATTCGAGAGTTTTTCATTTTTGTAAACTTTAGTGTAATTAATTACTTTTGGTTAAAGAAGCAACAATCGTATTCAAAAAAAAATTTACATTTAAAGAAAACCTTAAGAATTAAGAAGAACTTAAACAAATGCTCAATCAAGATTCAAAAAAACGAATTGCGCGTAATCCGCTAAAACCTGAGGAGGTTGCAGAGATTGTAGCTTTTAAAAAATACAAACAACAAGTTGCACTCATTAAATTTAAAACCACAAAACATTACAAATACATGAATGCCTTTTGTATTATATCATTTTTTATTTATTGTCAGTTTATTATTTGTTTTTTTGGTCCTTGTCATTTTAGTTCAAATAAAATTATCGAAATTTCTGAAGAGTATAATAAAGACAGAACCGAGCAACAGGCAAACTCACTTTATTCATTAAAAATTTATGCACTTGGGGGTAAATTTTACGAAGCAATTATAAATGATAGAATCGATGTACCTAACGTAAATAGTTCTTTTTTAGTCGGAAAAGATTTTTTGTTTCAAAAGGAAATTAATGTAAAGTTTGATAAAGAAGGAAAAAGTTACCGTATAAAAAGTGCTGAACCATTAATGTTTTTAAGCTGTTTTGTTGGTTTTTTAATGATTGTAACTTTTTTTTATAATTTGAATCAAAATCCAAATTCACTAAACGCCATTACGTTAATGAACGCAATTACTGTTTTGTGTTTGTTGTTAATTTGAGTGATAGGACTTACTCAACGAGCATAAATTCTACACGCCTGTTCTTTTTCCGACCTTGCTCTGTATCGTTTGTTTCAAGCGGAGAACTGCTTCCTAATCCTTTGTAAGAAATGTTAGCTGGGTTTACACCTTTATCAATTAAATAATCGGCAACTGCCTTGGCTCTGTTGAATGAAAGCTGTTGGTTTTTTTCTTCATCACCTAAATTATCCGTATGTCCAGTAATTTCGATTTTTAATTTTTTATCAGCCTTCATATACATTACAATAATTGCTAATTCAGCACTTTTTTTACTTTGCAAAGTAGCTTCGCCTGTTTTAAAATTTAAGTTTTTAAAAATTAAAACTTTTCCCGTTGTAAATTTTCCAATTGTATCAGGTAGCACAACAACAGCCTCTACCGAATCAGGTTTCATATTATCAAAATACGGATTGCTTCTAGTTTCAGCGGTATCAATAGGCTCAGGAATAAACTCATGCAAGCTAATATCGTCAAAATAGTAATAGGCGTCTCTTCCTTTCTTTTTATAAATGGGTGTACTCACTTCAAAAGGAGGAAAATTTTCTGTCTTCCATAAACGGCTAATACCAAAGCTTCCAATTAATAGCGTGTTTTCGCCGCCTTTAGCTTTATAACGAACGCTTACTTTATGCCATTCTGTAATATCTAATCCTACTTCTTCTTCTAATTCAATATTAATTGGTTTTAAGTTTGTGATAGGTTCAGAGTTTTCAATTTTAAGTGTGTTGTTTAAAAAACATACACCTAGTCTATCTACCGCAAGTGGCGAGTAATCTGAGAGGCTAATGTGTAAGGTGAGCTCATATTCCTTTCCGGGTTGTAAAGCGCCATTTAAAGTTGTTTGAATGTATTCTCTATAATAACCATGCGATACAGCAAAAATACCTGCATAGCAGTTCCCTGAGTTTGCCTCTTGCACACCCATTGCATTGCTAGGCACATTCACACGTGATATTTTTGCATCTTGCTTTTTTTTACACTTACAAAATAAATCAGGTGTGCCTCTGGTAGCTGAACTCCAAGTGTTATTTAAACCTAATGATGAGTATTCAATGGGTATAGATTTATTTTTTTCGAAACTAGAATCTGCAATTAAATTATACTGCGAAAAAATTTTTAGCGATAGGAGAAGGAAGAATAAAGTTGTTGCCGCTTGCTTCATTTAAGAAAATTATTTTACACGTATTCCGTTTTGGTAGCTCGCCACAAATCCGCTTATACCCTTGGCCACTAATTCATCACGTTTTTTTAAGGCATCTTCTTTTGTTGTAAATTTTCCAACCAACACTTTGTACATACCATCTTCGTTATTAATTTCAACTTTACCTGCATTGGCAAATTTTGCTTTTGAAGGCGAAGTTGAAAATGCACCTAATTGTATCCTATAAACGAGGCCAGAGGTTGTTTCAAGTTTAATTTCTTTATTGGTGTTTTTAATGACAGGCTCTTTTACAACAACGGTTTCTTTAATAGCAACAGTTTCTTTTGGTTGTTCAGCTGTTGTATTTACAGAGGTAGTAGTGGTAATTGTTTTATTTTCGCTTGTATTTGTTGCTGTAACAGAATTTGTTGAGGAGATGTTATTTGCCACTGTTTCAGTAGGTGTTGGGCTTGAATTTGTATTATTATTTGCAACAACAACAGGTGAAGAGTTGTCTAGCAAAGGTAATGTGCCTGGACCATCAGAACCTAGGGTTACATTAATAATATCTGCCTCTACTTCTTTTTTCACACCATTATCCAAATAATAAAATTTTTGTAAAAATTGTAAAGAGCCATTTGTAGCCCCAGTGTTTAAGATATAACTCAATACAAATTCTGTTTCAACTGGAATGCTTACCCAAACAATTTTCGCTCGATTATTTTCAAAGGTGAAATTACCAGTTTTGCTATCGCCCTCCGAGGCAATCATGCCAGCCGGAACATCAACTTGGTATTTACTAAAATTCGCAATTGCACCTTTAGCAATTTTTACTTGAACAGTATAGGTAGTGTTACTATTCAGTTTGCTTCCAATGTTAGTAATCATACTCACTTGAGAGTATAATTCAAAACTAAAAATACATGTGAATAGGTAGAAGAATAGTTTCATGATTATTTTTTTTAATAGGGCTTTGTACAAATATAAAAATAAAAAATTATTTCTGTTTATTTCATTAATCAATTCATCTAATCCTTTCCTAGGGTTGTTTTGTATGAAGAAACGGTACAATCCTTTAATCGATTAATTATAATTACTAATTTTGAAAAATGAGATGTGCTAAAATTGTTTTATTGATTTTAACTGCTTTAAAATTTAATGCTCAGGTTATAAACATTGAAGGGAAGCGCTTTTTAAAAGATACTAACGGCTTTGTTGGTAGAGCAGATTTTAACTTTAATGTTAATCAAAATATCAATCAAGTAATTACTTTAGGCTTTAATACACATTTGCAATACGTTTACAACAAACACAGGATAATGAGTATTAGTGATTTATTATTTATTAAAGCCGCAAACCAAGACTTTGTGAATGCCGGCTATCAGCACATTCGTTACAATTACAAAATTAAAAAAAGACTTACATGGGAAGCATTTGTTCAAGCCCAGTACAACCTTGCCTTGCAATTAAATAAACGCTATCTAGTTGGCACTGGGCCTAGGATAAAAGTAATAAAGCAACCGCATTTAAAAATTTATACTGGAACGCTATACATGTATGAATATCAAGTTCAGAACAACGATTCAATAAACGAATTTAATAACCGAATTAGTGCGTATATAACATTTAATGTTGATTATGAGAAAATCGATTTTGTAAGTACAACCTATTACCAGCCGAATATGGCAGACCTTGATGATTATAGGATTGCGAACGATTCTTCTTTTGAAATAGTTATAAGCAAGAATTTTAATTTTAGAACAGGAATAAATTTGTTATTTGATACACAGCAACCGCTAAGAGTGCCTAAACTCACTTATATATACCGAAGCGGTATTAGTTTTAAGTTTTGAATAAACAACTTTGGTATTTTATAATTTGATTTATGGCTCTGAAATATTGCTTTCAAATAAAAAGCCAACTAATTTTTTAGTTGGCTTTTAAAAATTAATTTTAGTTATAATTTCTAATTTTACGGCAAAACCAATATTGCTGCTGCACCAGCGTAAACACCCGATGAGGCAATAACAAATGTAGACCCTACTTTACCGTTAATTGCAGTAGCCGTGGCACTGGTATTACTGGTGTTGCTTAAAGTAGCTACGTTAAATAGGTTGTCAATTTGAGGAATACCTGTTGTTGGTAATGACCAAGATAAGTTTGTAGGATTTGGTATCTGTGTTAAATAATTGGCGTTTCCAGCCTTGTAAGCGGTTCTATTAATTTTATATGTACTAGCGCTAAAGTTAGCAGATGTTGGATTCATTTGTCCGGTAAAAGGATCTATTCCACCAAGATTAACCATAAATGGATTAACGATGATTGCTGTATCTGGAATAACCGATATCTCTGCTTGTCCCATAACACCATTTGCCATTACTCTTACATAAGCATCGCCAGTAGCCAAAGCATTTACTAAACCTGTTGAAGAAACACTTATAGGAACAACATTTTCACCATCGCTTTCTTCTTTTTGAACAACAGAATAACTAAAAGTAACTGTGCTCGTAACATCTGTACCACTTGAATTAAATGCTTTTGCAGTTAATTGTAAATTTTCACCTTTAAACAATTCGCCATATTTTGGTGTTAATGTAATTCGAGTTACTGGCAACGGTATTTGTGGCTGACCAACAACCATAACAGGGATGCTAACAGTTTCTGTTTGCCCATTTATTGTAGATGTAACATTAATCACTGTATTACCAACTGCGTTAAAAGTAACTAAGCCAGTTGAAGAAACGCTTGCAATACTGTTATTGTTAGAAGAGAAAGAATAGTTTGGGGTTGTATTGCCAACAAAAACAGTTTCAAGTTGAATGGTTCCGCTATTTAAATCCCAAATTATTGCAGAAGGTAATACCGCAAACAACTGTACATTTTTTACTGGAACCACACTTATTGGAACAGAAGCTGTATAGGTAAAACCTTCATAGTTTACTGATGCTGAAATAATCCCAGTAGTATCGCTATTAAACGAAAAATTAGACCCAGATACGCCTCCAATATTACTGCTCCATGTAATACCGCTTACATTAACGTTAGCTCCATTTGTGTTTACTAAATGGGCTTGAAGGTTAACTGTTTTGCCTATCTCTAATGATTGAGCACCGTTATCAATTACCAAGTGGTACTTGCGCTCATTGGCTGGAGGGTTATTTGCTGGTGGTTCAGTTGTTTCAGTTTTTTTATCTTTTTTACAAGACGCAAATCCAATTATCAATGTTGTGATTGGAATTATTAGTTTTACCAAGGTTTTCATTTTTTTTTGATTTTAAATTATGAATCAAAATTAGATTATAAATTATCCTTTAAAGTAACTAGTAGTTATATTTTTGTATACCTACAAGTAGGTATTTTCAAATTTTAGTTATTTCGGTTTTAGGAGATTTCAGATAAATACTTACTGGTAGGTAGTTTTAGAAATAATAAATTAGGTATTTTTCCTGTCATGAAATTAGTAGTATTCAGTTTGTTTCAAAAGCGGTTTCTTAAAAAAATAGTTACCGTTTTTTTGTTTTTTTTGAAGTTAAATTTTAATGCCCAAGGTAATACGAATGAGAATTATAGTAGCGCTGACAAACAGGAGATAGATACGCTAAGTTTACAAATAGAGAATTTGGTTAGTCTCACAAATTATTATTTTGAAAAGAATCCGGATAGTATGCTTTACTTTCAAAATTTATTACTCAAAAAAATTGAGAAGGTTGAGGGCATTGAAAAACAAATTAAAGTTTATGCAAAAGTAATTAGGGAAGAGATGTTGGTTGGACATAATAATTTAAGCAAAAAACTTACTCCAGTTATAGTGCGTCTATGTAATCAAACTAAAAATTATTCTATTTTATCTAAAGTTTATTATTATCATGGTTATTATTATCAGACACATAAAAGTAACACAGATTCTGCCGCAACTTTTTATTTAAAATCGTTAACTCTTGCGATGCGAGAGAATGATAAAAGTATGCTTGCTAATTTAAATTCTGCTATTGGTATTCTTTACTATAATAATTCTCTTTGCGATTCAGCACTTCGATATATTAATCAATCAATCATTTATCACACTCAGTTAAAAGATAGTGTTAACTTGTTGTTAGACGAATTTAATTTAGCGGCTATATATGCTTGCAAAACCGATTATTTTAATGCAGAAAAAGTGTTCAATCAAACTTTGTTAAAATGTAGACTTCAGAAAAATAAAATTATGGAATTAAATGCTATGTTTAATTTAGCAAATTTGAAAAACCGCTCTGGAAAACAAATTGAAGCTCAGGAAGAGGTTATTCATTTGATAGCCAAATCGAAGGAATACAATCAAAAAAATTCTATTTTAAACGCAATTACACTTTGGGCTGCAATCAAGTTTGATTTAAAAGAGTATAAAAGTGCTATTTCAAAAGGGGAGGAGGCTTTGCAAATGTCTATTGAGCTTGCTTCGAACGAGTTTATTTCATCAAATTTGAACATACTTATTAGCGCAACAAAAGCAGACGGCGATTTTAAAAAATCGGTTTATTATTTAGAGAAAAAACACAAATTTGATGATAGTTTGGCGACAATCAAAAATACGCGTTATTTAGAAAAATTGAAAGGCGAATATAATTTAGACTTAAAAAACAAAGAGCTTTATGAAAAAACAGTTTTGCTTGAACAGAATTTACAAAACAATAGGAATAAAAATAGCATTATTTGGCTGCTGGTTGCTTTAATTCTTATTTTATTAATTCTTTTTTACCTCTATATAAGCAGAAAAAGGGCAAAACAATTATTAGAACAACAAACTGTTTTGCAGATAGAACAACAAAAAGAGTTTAGTTCATTTATCAATGGACAAGAATCTGAAAGAAAACGCATAGCCTCTGATTTGCACGATGGCTTGGCGCAGAATTTAGTTATGTTATCACTAAAAGTTAATAGTTTAAAAACAGAATCAAGTGTTGATAATGAGAAAAGAATAGAATTGAAAAAGGATATTGATACTTTGATTAGTGAAACACGATCTATTGCGCATAATATGATGCCAGATGTGTTGGTTGAATTAGGCTTGGCAAAAGCCTTAAAGAGCATGATTTACAAGTTAAATGAAGCACATGCTACTTTAAGAGTTAGTTTGGATCATGATGAACGAAATTTTAGATTGCATAGGGATTTAGAAATTCAAGTTTATCGCGTTATTCAGGAGTTACTAAATAATACAATAAAATATGCTAAAGCAAGTAGTTGTGAAATAAAATTTATGAGTGAAGGAGGTAATTTGAATTTGTTAGTAAAGGATAACGGTATAGGTTTTGATTCCAGTTTAAAACAAAACTTTGGTATTGGATTAAAGAGTATTTCAGCTCGAGTAACTAGTTTAGGAGGAACAATTATGATAAATTCAACTTTAGGGAAAGGAACTGAAACAAATATTTATTTACCTTTATCTAACGCATAAATGGGCAGTGAAAATAACATAAAAATAATGTTGGTTGATGATCATGAATTGATTTTAAACGGATTAAAATTTATGTTCGATGCGGAAACCGATTTTGAAATTATGGCAACCGCTAAAAATGGCATAGAGGCAATTGATAAACTTTACCAAAATAAGATAGATTTATTAATAACCGATATTAAAATGCCCGAGATGAATGGGTTGGAATTAACCCGATTCACACGGCAAAAATTTCCTGATATTAAAATTATTGCACTTACTTTATATAAGGATACAGAGTTTGTGAAAGCAATTATTGAAGCAGAGGCAGACGGGTATATATTGAAAAACGAAGACGCAAATGAAATTAAAACGATAATAAGGCACATTATGAATGATGGCACCTATTACTCGAGAGAAATAGTAACCATTTTGCGAGACGAATTAAAAAGTGAAAAATCTAAATCGAGTAATTTGCCCGAACTATCGAAACGTGAAATAGAAATTATTAAGTTAATTTGCCAAGAATTATCAAGTTTAGAAATTGCAGAAAAACTGTTTATTAGTAAAGCCACTGTTGATGTTCATAGAAAAAACATTGTGCAAAAATTGGAAATTAAAAGCGTGGTTGGTCTTATAAAATATGCTTTACAAAATGAGATTGTATCGCATTTATAGTAGTTAGTGATTAAGACTCAGTTATTCAGAAATTATAAAAACCACTATTAGAACAAACCTTTCGCTTTTTCTAAGGCATTGTTCAACCCCTCAATTTTTGTGCCCCTAGCTTGTGCATAAAATGCTTGCCCTCCGCCGCCGCCATTAATTTCTTTTGCTAATTCTCTAATCAACGTTCCAGCATTTAAATTTTTATCTTTCACCACGCTATCAGCAAATACTATAGAAATACTTGGTTTGCCTTTTAATTCTTGCGCAACAACGCAAGCTAAATTTTCAACTTCGTTTCTTAATTCAAACAATAAATTTTTAGTTTCTTCGGCACTATTAAAATTAATTTTTTCAATAATAATATTTATTCCGTTTTTATTTAGAATTTTTGTTTTTAATTCAGCTTTTATACTTGCTGATTTTTCTTTATTTAACTCATGCAACTGCCTTTGTAATTCAGTATTTTCTTCTTGCAAAGCAATAACACTTTTAACAATGTCTTTACTACCTTTTAAAGTGGTTTTTAGAGTAGTTATAAGTGTTGTTTGATTGTCAAAAAATTCTTCAGCTTTAATTGATGTTACAGCTTCTATCCTTCTAATACCAGCAGCTACAGCTCCTTCGCTTATAATTTTAAAATATCCAATTTGTCCTGTAGAATTTACATGGCAACCGCCACATAGTTCTATCGAATAATTTTTATCGAATTCAACTACACGCACTACATCGCCGTATTTTTCACCAAATAAAGCCATTGCGCCAGTTTTTTTAGCATCTTCAATTGCCATGAGTTGAATATTGCCTTTAATATTTTCTCTAATTTTTGCGTTCACTAATTTTTCTATTTGATAAATTTCTTCTTCACTTACTTTTGAGAAGTGCGAAAAATCGAAACGCAAATGTTCATCGTTTACTAAACTTCCTTTTTGTTCAACGTGCGTACCTAATATTTGTCTTAAAGCAGCGTTCATTAAATGTGTTGCTGTGTGATTGTTGGTGGTTAAGAGGCGCTCGTTACTATTAACTTTAGCATTAAATGTGTCTGCAATTTTTTCAGGTAGTTTATCTGTAAAGTGAATTATAACTCCGTTTTCTTTTCTGGTATTGGTAATATAAATTTTTTCGTTAATGGTTTCTAAATAGCCTGTATCGCCCACTTGTCCGCCACTTTCGGCATAAAATGGGGTTTTATTTAAAACTAATTGGTACTCTTCTTTGTTTTTTGCTTTTACTTTTCTAAAACGAATAATTTTTGATTCGCAAATTAATTCATCGTAACCAACAAATTCTGTTTCTTTTTCTTGTGTATCTGTTAAAGTTTTATTTTCTTCAACATACACCCAGTCATCCGTATCTACAGCTGTTGCAGCTCTTGAACGATTTTTTTGTTCAAGTAAGGCTTCATTAAAAACTTTTTCATCAATGCTTAAATTGTAGCCTCGTGCAATTAAACTGGTTAAATCAACCGGAAAGCCAAATGTATCGTATAATTCAAAAACTACTCTTCCATCAATTACTGTTTTGTGTGCAGCGTTAGTATCAATACATACTTGGTCAATACGTTTTAAGCCAATTTCTAATGTTTTATAAAATGATTGTTCCTCTTCTTTTATTACTTTTTCAATTAATTGCTTTTGTGTATTAAGTTCAGGAAAAGCTCCTCCCATTTGATGCGCTAAAGTGTGCACAATTCGGTGCATAAATGGTTCTTTTAAATTTAAAGATTGATAACCATAACGAATGGCTCTTCTTAAAATCCTACGAATAACATAACCTGCACCAGTGTTGCTTGGTAACTGCCCATCTGCAATACTGAAAGATATGGTACGAATGTGATCAGCAATTACACGCATAGCAATATTTATTAGCTGTTGCTTTTTGTGTTTTTCTTCATCGTGTGTATTGTATTTTAAGCCGCTAAGTTCTTCAATTTTTCCAATCAAAGGCATAAATACATCCGTATCGTAATTGCTTTGTTTGCCTTGTAAAACGCGCACTAAACGTTCAAAGCCCATACCTGTATCCACGTGTTGTTTAGGTAATTTAATTAAGGAGCCATCTGCACGCCTTTCAAATTCCATAAACACATTGTTCCAAATTTCAATTACTTGTGGGTCATCATTATTTACAAGCGTGGCACCATTTACTTTTTTTCTTTCTTCGTCACTTCTTCCGTCATAATGAATTTCGCTACAAGGCCCGCAAGGCCCCATATCACCCATTTCCCAGAAGTTATCTTTTTTATTTCCGTTTAAAATTCTATCCTCATCAATAAATTGTTTCCAAGTATCATACGCTTCTTGGTCAAACCCCAAACCATCGTCTTTACTTCCTTCAAACACGGTTACGTAAAGGCGCGATTTATCAATTTTATACACTTCTGTCAATAATTCCCAAGCCCATGAGATGGCTTCTTTTTTAAAATAATCGCCAAAGCTCCAATTACCAAGCATTTCAAACATGGTGTGGTGGTAAGTATCAACACCTACTTCTTCTAAATCATTGTGTTTTCCACTCACGCGTAAGCATTTTTGAGTATCAGCCACACGAGGGTATTTAATAGGAGAATTTCCTAAAAAAATATCTTTAAAAGGCGCCATACCACTGTTATTAAACATTAGCGTGGGATCTCCTTTTACAACCATTGGTGCGCTGGGTACAATATGATGACCTTTACTTCTAAAAAAATCTAAAAATGTTTGACGAACTTTACTTGCTTCCATAAAAAATAATAGGAGGTAAAAATAAGTAAAATTGAGGTTTTTGGGTGAGTAAACTTTAAACAAATCGAATTAGTTTTATTAAAGTTTTGTTATTATTTTTAGTGATTGCAAACCAATGAGTAAAGCAAAATATAGATTTAATACAAAATCGCTTACTTACGAAAAAGTAAAAATAAGCGTTAAGGAAATTGTATGGCGCGTTTTATCTTATCTTGCCACAGGCATTGTGTTTGCTACCATCACGATTATTATTGCACGTCAGTTTTTACCTTCTCCAACAGAAAAAAAGAAGAATCGCGAAATAGAAGCCTTACAGCTACAATACGATTTATTAAACTCAAAAATGGCACGTATTGAAGAAGTGCTAAAAGATGTAGAAGACCGTGATGATAATATTTACAGAACAATTTTTGAAGCAGAGCCTTTACCAAAAAGTGTACGTTTTGGTGGAAGCGGTGGAAACGACAAATATGCGGTCTTTGAAGGTTTTGATAATGAAGAATTATTAAAATATACGACCGAACGATTGGATAAAATATCAAAACGACTTTATGTACAAACTAAATCGTTTGATGAGGTAGTGCAACTAGCTAAAAGTAAAGAACAATTAATTGCCTCAATACCTGCAATAATGCCAATTAATCAAAAAGATTTGTCTCATGCTGTTACAAGCGGCTTTGGTTGGAGAACGCATCCCATATATAAAACACAAGAGTTTCATCCAGGAATGGATTTTTCAGCCGAGCAAGGCACACCAATCTATGCAACTGGAGATGGCGTTATAGAGCGTGCGGATAATTTAGCCCAAGGATATGGGAACCATGTTGTAATTAACCACGGCTTTGGTTACCAAACGCTTTACGGTCACATGAGTAGAATTAAAGCAATACAAGGAAAAAAGGTGAAACGTGGAGAATTAATTGGGTATGTTGGTAGTACAGGTTTAAGCACGGCACCACATTTGCATTATGAGGTTATAAAGAACGGTGAAAAAGTAAATCCAATTAATTTTTATTACAACGATTTATCACCGCAACAATACCAGCAATTGGTAGAAATGTCTAAACAATCAACCCAATCGTTTGACTGATAAGCCTCATAAAATTGAATTAAATACAGCCACCTCAATTGTTATTGCGAATATGATTGGCGTAGGTGTTTTTACAAGTTTAGGATTTCAAGTTTTAGGAATTGAAAGTGGCTTTGCAATTATAATGCTTTGGGTAGTTGGAGGAATACTGGCACTTTGTGGCGCATTAACGTATGGCGAGATTGGGTCAGCTTTCCCTGAAAGTGGTGGAGAGTATAATTATTTGAGTAAATTGTATCACCCATCCGTTGGTTTTTTGAGTGGTTGGGTAAGTGTTACTGTTGGCTTTGCTGCTCCAATTGCAGCAGCGGCTGTGGCTTTGGGTAATTATGTTTCAAAAATTTACCCAAGTGTAAATGCCATTTATTTGGCTTTGATCGTAATTGCACTTATAACCATTATTCATGCTATAACATTAAGAGCTGGTGCGGCATTTCAGCGGGTATTTACCTTGGTTAAGGTTATTTGTATAGTTATGTTTGTAGGTTTTGGCATGTTTCATATTCCGGTTCATACAATCAGTTTTGCCCCTAACAAATTAGCCTGGCACGATATTTTTTCTCCTGCTTTTGCAGGCTCATTAGTTTATGTTACTTATGCTTACAGTGGTTGGAATGCGGCTGCCTATATTACCGGCGAAATGGAGAATCCAAGAAAGAATTTACCAACCGCCCTAATTTTTGGAACACTTTTGGTAACATTAATTTACACGGTATTAAACAGTATTTTTTTGTATTCAGTTCCAATTAACGAATTAAAGGGAGTTTTGGAGGTTGGCTATTTAAGCGCGAATAAAATTTTTGGTGTGCAATTGGGGCAATTTATGAGTTTGATTATTGCAGTGTTATTGGTATCAACCATAAGCGCTATGATTTTAACTGGGCCACGCGTTATTCAAAAAATGGGACAAGATGTAAAGGGTTTATCATTTTTTGGAAGGACTAATAAAAATAAAGTGCCCTATGTTGCAATTATTTTCCAATCTATAATTGCAGTAGTTTGTGTGCTAACCTCGTCCTTTGATTCGTTAATAAATTATGTAGGGTTTACTTTAAATTTATTTACCTTATTAACGGTAGTAGGTGTTTTTATTTTACGTAAAAGGTTTAAAAATCAAAATCAAGGAGGTTATAAAACGTTGTTTTATCCAATAACCCCAATGTTATTTATAGCAATTTTGATTTGGATATTATATAACATTGTAATTAATAAACCAACAGAATCCTTAATGGGCTTAGGAACGGTGCTTGTTGGTTTAGGTGTTTATTTTGCAACTGAGGGGAAACGACACTCTAAGGGAAGCTAGTTAAATTAATCCCTTATTTTAAGGATTTATCTTTGTTGAGTTTTTTAATATGTATTTTTCCTATATTCAACCAGTTAATGTGCCATGTTTGTGTGTTAGCGATTCTAATTTCTCAGATAAAAAGTGTACCCAATTTTAAATAATTAAATTTTGTTTAAATGATCAAATACTTAACAAACTCTAAATACGCCTTGGCGCTTATTTTTATTGCTACAATTCTACTTTATTTTAGAAGTGTTTTGTTCGATTTTTCTCCGCTTGATGAGCAATGGTTAATTGTTGAAAATAAAAATCTACTACAAAATAATTGTTTTCTAAAATCGTTTACTCAACCATTGGGAGAGATTTATTACCGACCTCTACTAAATATAAGCTTTATTATAGATGCAAAATTAGGCGGACTCAAGCCTTGGCTTTTTCACACCACAAATTTATTATTGCATTTGCTTTGTATATTCTCGTTATTCAAACTTTTAAAATTACTTTGTCAAAATAGTTTGTATGTATTTTTGCTTACCATAATTTTCGCAATTCACCCGTCAAATCTTCACGCCATTGCTTGGATTCCTGGTAGAAACGACTTGTTGCTTACCTTTTTTTTAATTAATGCTATTTATTGTTTATTTAAATTTAATGAAAACAAAAATCGCAGGTTTCTATTTGCTCATTTATTATTTTTTGTTTTGGCTTTATTCACTAAGGAAAATTCCATTCTTTTTCCATTACTTTTTGTACCAATTTTATTTTACTTAAAAGTTAATCGTAAAAATAAATTAGCCTTAGTTAGTTTATACGTATTATTTGTTGTACTTTTTCTCATGGCTAAATTTGCTGTAGTTATCGCCCTCCCAGCAAAGACTGTTACTAACTTCTACTATTTCTCACAAATACTTAAAGGCTTTTTAATTTATGTTGGCAAATTTATTTTTCCAATAAATAATACTGTTTTTCCAACCGCAGAGAATTCAACAATATTTTACGGATTGATTGCGTTTTCTTTTATAATAATTGCTTTGTTCTATTTAAAAAAAGATAAGCTTTTATTATTCTTTGTTTTTTTAGTAGGTAGTTTTTTAATTGTAATTTCCGCATTAGCAAAATTAGCTTTGGTTTCGAATTGTGATTTTCAGGAACATCGCTTATATCCAGCAATTGCATTGTTTTTGCTAACAATGTCTCAAATTAAAATTAGTAATACAAAATATCTTCGTTCACTAACTTATGTGTTAGCTTTGTTTATTGTTTTCTTTTTTGTTATTTCTGAAATTAATTTAGGTTTTTATAAGACAAAACGATCATTTATTACTGAGGCTGTAAAACATAATAAAAACAATTATATGTTGCATTTTATGAATGGAAAGCAGGAGTTTCAATCAAAAAATTATGAGCTAGCAATAGAGAACTACAATAAAGCTGTTCAATTAAATAGAAATAATCTGGAACTATTTATGTGCAGAGGAAATGCTTATTTAGAAGTAAATAACTATGATTATGCTATTAAAGATTTTAATTATGCAATTAAAACGAGATTGGAGCAAAAATTTGTAATTACGAGATTCTTTGCAAACATTAGATTTGGTGAAGTAATTAACGCTATTAATGACTTAAGACTAATAACTAACTCTTTTGGAAATACCTTTGCCATAAATGTTGGAAATATAGAAGTAAACGTTGCGTATGATAAAAAAATGAAACAGTTGAATGCCCAAATTCAAAGTCAACCCACAAATCCTGAATTATATTTGATGCGGGCAGAATTATTTATTGCCAAGAATAATGTAGAATTAACGTTTAATGATCTTAAAATGGCTCGAGCTTTGGCTCCAACAAATAAAAAAATCGAGAAGTATTATCAATCTTTTATTAAAGCGTATAAAATTGGAGCTTGAAATTGTGATAAAGTAAAGTTGTTTTCTTCGTCGAAATAAAAATCCTACTCCACCCAATCTGCAATAAAAAGGTTGGTATCCCTGGTTCCACCATTTTTGCGATTACTGCTAAATATTAATTTTTTTCCATCGTAGCTAAACATAGGGAAAGCATTGAACATACTTTCGTTTGTTATCTGTTCTAAATTTTTTCCATATACGTCAATCATAAATAATTGAAAATCGTACCCTTTTTTACTGTGATGGTTACTACTAAAAATTATTTTTTTGCCACTTGGATGAAAAAATGGTGCCCAATTAGCCTTGCCTAAATTTGTAATTTGTTTTAGGTTACTACCGTCTATATTACAAGTGTATATCTCCATATTAGTAGGCGCAACTAATCCTCTGCTCAATAATTCTTTGTATTCTTTTTGCTCATCTTCTGTAATTGGCCTCGATGCACGAAAAACCAGTTGCTTACCATCCGGAGAAAAAAATGCACCACCGTCGTACCCCAAACCGCTAGTAATTTGTTTTTGATTTTTGCCATCAATGTTCATAATCCATAATTCTAAGTCACCACTTCTATCGCTTGTGAAAACTATTTTGTCTCCCTTTGGCGATATGGTAGCCTCTGCATCATAACCTTTTGTATTGGTAAGTTGTTTAATTATTTTTCCTTTTTCGTTGGCAACAAAAATATCAAAACTATTATATACAGCCCATAAGTACTTGCCTTTAGTTTCAGGTACAGGCGGACAGCTATCGCCGCTTAAATGGGTACTTGCATACAGCACATCCTTTTTGTTTGGCATTATGTAGCTACAAGTGGTGCGACCTTTGCCATTGCTTATAAGTAGCGGCTTGTAGGTACTATCTTTAGCAGCTTTATCAATATCTAATTTAAAAATTTGGTCGCATTGCAAACCCCATTTTTTATTGTTGCTTTGAAACGATACAAATTTATCATTTAATGAAAAGTAGGCCTCTGCATTATCGCCACCAAAGGTAAGTTGTTTTAAATTTTTTAAATGTTTTTCGTTTTGAGAAAAAATGAGTGTTGGAAGTAGCAACAGAGCTTTAAAAATAGATTTCATATTAAATATACTGTTATAGAACTTGAGATTAAAACTTAATTAGTATTTAAGGTATTAACAAATAAGTTAGAAATTAATATTTTTTGAATCGCATTTGTAATACACCTAAAAACGCTTCTTTAAAAATTTTACTGCTCATTTTGCTTGTACCTAAAACTCTGTCTACAAAAGTAATTGGTACCTCTACAATTCTGAATCCTTTTTTGTAGGCAGTATATTTCATTTCTATTTGAAAGGCGTAACCCATAAACTTAATTGTGTCTAAATTAATCGTTTCTAAAACTTTTCGGCGGTAACATTTAAAGCCAGCTGTAGTATCTTTTACATTAAACCACAATATTATTCGCACATAAAGCGATGCAAAATAGCTGAGTAAAATCCGTTTTCTATCCCAATTACTTACATTACCACCTTTTACATAGCGTGAGCCAACAGCCACATCAGCATTGCCTTCGCAGGCACTTAGTAATCGTAACAAATCGTCAGGATTATGACTAAAATCGCAATCCATTTCAAAAATATAGTCGTAATTACGTTTTAGCGCCCATTTAAAACCGTGTATGTATGCGGTTCCTAATCCTAACTTTCCTTTTCGTTCTTCAATAAAAATTTGGTTAGTAAATTCTTGTTGAAGTTCTTTTACTTTTGCTGCAGTACCATCTGGGCTTCCATCGTCTACAATTAATAAATGAAAAGGGCGAGGCAATGAAAAAACTTTGCGAATCATTTTTTCAATGTTTTCAATTTCATTGTAAGTTGGAATTATAACTAAACAGTTGCTCATTTTTTGAGAAACACGAATATACACATTATGATTTAATTGAAAAGTGTTTACATTTGTTAACCTTTATAAAATAGTATGCCAAATTTTAATGTACGCGTTTATGGAATTTTAATTGAGAACGATTGTGTTTTGGTTTCTGATGAAATTATTAAAGGCAAATTAATAACAAAATTTGTCGGTGGCGGATTAGAGTTTGGCGAAGGAACAAAAGCTTGTTTGATTCGCGAGTTTAAAGAGGAACTGAATGTTTTAATTAAGGTTGAGGAGCATGTTTATACAACCGATTTTTTTGTAGAATCTGCATTTGGTAAAGACTCACAAGTTATAAGTATTTATTACAAAGTAAAGTTATTGGAAGAATTAAATCTCGAAAAAAAAATGGACGAAAATCAAACCTTACGTTGGATTAAATTAAGCGAGATAAGTGAAAATGATTTTACTTTGGTGATTGATAAGTATGTTGTAAAATTCTTATCTAAAAATTAATAAGACAGTGGCATCTCCCTGCGCTTCATTGGATTGATGGTCAGCACAGGCACATTGCTAATATCTACCATTTTTTGACTCATGGTGCCACTAAACATTTCGCCAAAGCTTACATCACGTTTATTCATTTGTACAATTATATCACAACCGTTCTTATTTGCATAATCAACTATGGCAACAGCTACATCTTTGGCAGGAATAGATTTGTTGGTACAATTAACGTTTTTTTCTTTTATGTATTTTTTTACCTGATTTACATAAGGTAAAATTTTATTCTCGTAGCTTGTATCACCTGGATCAAATACAGAAACCACGCGAATATCAGCCTTATAGTACTGCGCCAATTGAATCACGGCAGGTACTTTCTCCCTACTTTCGGGCGATAAATCAAATGGCATTAAAATGGATTTGCAATCAGGAGAAAATGTTGTAGAACGGATAGTTAGCACTGGGCAAGGAGCATTTTTAATAAACTTGCTTGCATTACTGCTACCAAATAAACTTCTGAACTTTACATGCGCATCAAGCCCTGCAATAATCAAACTTGCTTCTTTTTTTTCTGCGTACTTGTCGGTCTCTTCGTATATATCTCCCTTTAAAATAGAATAAGAACAAGAAAGTCCACTCTCTTTGTTAGTAGCAATTGCCAGCTCTTTTAGTTCAGCCTCTGTATGCGATGGTTTATCTTCATAAACATACATTAGGTGCAATTTGCAATTAGAATAGCGGGCTAAATTAAACGAGTGTTTTATAGCATTAATCGATTGTTTTGAATAATCAATCGGAATAAGTACAGTGCCATTTTCTTTAATATGCATAGGCTAAGTTTTTGATTAACATAAAATTAAGCTAAAATTTCGATTAAAAACACATTAATTGGTCTTTTTATTAACTTTTAACGTGTGGAAAGGTTTTTATACCAATACCAATGGTACTTTTATTTTATGTCGAACTGCCTCCACAGTTGTTCCTAGTAAAATATCTTTTAAAGTTGTGTGCCCGTGTGTACCCATCACCAACATATCACACTCATTTTTTGAAACAAGTTCTGGTATAGCAACTTTTGGATTTCCGTACCCTAACTGAATCTCACAGGCAACAAAAATTTTTGATAATTGTTCTTGGTAATTTTTTAGGTTGAGTACGTCCTCTTCACGTTCTAAATCAAAAGCATTTTCGCCATAAACAACGGCATTCGTACTTTCTAGCACATGAATTAATATAATTGTTGAGTTTTTGTTCCCAATTTGTAAGGCCTTATTAATTGCTTTATTATCGCTTTCACTAAAGTCAACTGTTACCGCAATTTTTTTAACATCGAGTTCAGTGCTTAATTGTAAAGGTTTTAATTCGTTATGAAAACGTGTGTGTTCTATTCTTTTATCTTTTGTAATAAGCGGAACAAATATGATGTAGAGTAACATAATAAAACAAAAAATACAAATTGGAACTATTGTAAAACTTATTAATATTGGATTATCTCCTGTTGTTATTAAATTTTTAATAGTATCAAAAATCATTTTGGCATTTAAGCCAATAATAATTAATGCTGCAACCCAAGAAACAATTTTTTGCCACATTGGGATACAAAATTCGCCCATCTTTTTTTTATCGCTTACAAAATGGATTAAAGGAATGGTGGCAAAACCTAACTGCAAACTTAAAATTACTTGGCTCACAATTAATAATTTTTCCACAGCACCTTCTCCCATATAAACAATTGCTAAAAATGCAGGTACAATGGCAATTAGGCGCGTAAGTAGTCTTCTTATCCATGGTTGTAAACGTAAATTCAAATAGCCTTCCATAACAACCTGACCTGCTAAAGTACCAGTAATGGTGCTACTTTGACCAGCTGCAATAAGGGCAAGCGCAAATAAAATTGGCGCTAAGGTGCTACCAAGCATTGGTGCTAACAGCTGGTGCGCATCAGCAATACCTGTTACATTATTATTTCCGTTTTTAAAAAAAGTAGTGGCTGCTAATATTAAAATAGCTGCATTAACAAATAAGGCAAGGTTTAATGCAACGGCACTATCAATTAAGTTAAATTTAATTGCTTTTTTTATTTCTGTTGGGGTTCTGTTAAACTTTCTAGTTTGCACAAGGGAACTGTGTAAATAAAGGTTGTGAGGCATTACAGTTGCTCCAATTATCCCAATTGCTATAAACAAAGCTTCCTCGTTTTGAATGGATGGAATTATGCCTGTAGCAATTTCGGCAACACTTGGTTGCGCAATTAGGAGCTGAATAAAAAAAGAAACACCTATTAGGGCAACTAAACTAATAATAAACGCTTCTAGTTTTCTAATACCTTTATTTAGCAAAAATAGTAAGATGAACGTATCCAATACCGTAATACACACACCTCCTAAAATGCTTATGGATGGAAACAATAAATGCAAGCCTATAGCCATACCTATAACCTCGGCCAAATCGCAGGCTGCAATTGCAATTTCTGCGAGTATGTATAAAAATAAATTTACAAATTTTGGGTAGCTGTCGCGTGAGGCTTGCGCTAAATCTTTACCGCGTACAATACCTAATCTAACACAATGGCTTTGTAAAAGTAAAGCAATTAAATTACTCATTAATAGCACCCAAATTAAACTATAACCAAACTTACTACCGCCTGCAATATCAGTGGCCCAATTGCCAGGATCCATATAGCCAACGCTAATCATATAAGCCGGACCAAGGAATGCTAAAAATTTCCTAACGCCGGTATTTCCAGTAGTGTTTACACTTGCATTTACTTCTTCTAATGATTTATTCATACTAATTATTTAATTTATATACATATATGCCATTAGCTACTGTGTTAGACATAAATATGGAGGTGCTATTATTGATGCTAATATTTAAACTTCCATCAAACGTAATTAATTCGTGTAATTTAATTATATCGCCAATTTTAATAGAAAGTTTTGTAAGGTACTGTAAAAAGCTTGGATTATCTTGATTTACCATTGAAACCTGATATTTGCCTGGTTTTGTAATTTTACCAAGTTGTGATAAATTCTGTTTTGTTAAGACTAATTTTTCGTTTGGAATGGGATCTCCATGAGGATCAAATTTAGGTAAACCTAAAAATTTATCCAATCGGTTTATTAAATCTAAACCCTCAACATGCTCTAATTGTTCAGCAATGGCATGAACTTCGTCCCATTTATAATTTAATTTTTCAACTAAAAAAACTTCCCATAACCTGTGTTTTCTTATCAATTCTAAAGCTAACTTTTCTCCTTTAGTGCTTAGAGTTACGCCTTGGTATTTTTTGTAGCTTACAAGTTTTTTATCTGCTAATTTTTTTAGCATATCTGTAATAGATGCTGCTTTTAAATGTAAATGTTCTGATAGTGCAGTTGTAGAAACGCTCCCATCAGCTTGTAATTTAAAAATAGATTTAATATAATCTTGCTCGTTTTTAGAAATTTGCATGTGCAAATATAAGCATTATCTAAATAATTTTTTAGGTTAGTCTAAATTTTTATTGACTTTAAATTAGATACTTTAAAACAAGAATTTTTTAAGAATTTTAAACAAATTAAGCGATGTTAAATGCTTATCTTTAAACCCATGTTTAAAAAAATAAAGAATATACTTTTTTTAGTCTTAGCGCTATTTTTATCGCAACGTTATACCGCTCAAGTTGCAATAGATAAAGTAATTGGCGTAGTTGCTAAATATCCAATTTTATTGAGCGATCTTCAAACTGCAATGTTGGAGCAAACAAAAAGTCAACAGCCAATCGATAAATGCAAAGCTATGGAGGCTTTAGTTTATCAAAAATTATTATTAGCACAGGCAGATAGGGATAGCGTTACCGTTACAGACCAGGAAGTTGAAACAGAACTTTCGCGTAGAATGGCTTATTTTATTAACCAATTTGGAAGTGAAGACAAGTTAGAGGAATTTTATGGTAAACGCACCAATGTTATTAAAGATGAGTTACGGTCGGATGTGCAGGAGCAGCTTATTGCACAAAAAATGGCTAGTAAAATTACGGGCGATGGAAAAATAACACCCGCTGAGACACGTTTGTACTATAAATCTTTACCCGAAGATAGTTTGCCATTAATCAACTCAGAGGTTGAATTACAACAAATTGCCAAAATGCCACAGTTTAGTAAAGAGGCCAAATTAGATGCTAAAACAAGCTGTGAAGAATTAAGAAAGCGTGTTATTAACGGCGAGAGTATGGCAGTGCTTGCTGGACTTTACACGGAAGATGGTGGAAGCAAAATGGATAGAGGGTTGATAAAAAACATGACCAAAGGTATTATGGTTCCTGAGTTTGAAGCGACAGCATTTAGATTAAAAGAAGGAGAAATTTCAAACGTATTTGAAACCAATTATGGTTACCATTTTATACAACTCATTGCGCGAAAAGGTGAGTTGCTTGATGTAAGACACATTTTAAAGATGCCAAAAATGCAAGATGAAGACTATTATAAATGTAAAAAAGAGTTAGATACAATTGCAAAGCAGATAAGAGAAGGAAAAATTACTTTTGAAGATGCTGCAAAAAAATACAGCGATGATAAAGATACCAAACAAAACGGAGGCATATTAGTAAACCAACGCTCAGCGAATACAAAATTTAGTAATGAAGAGTTGAGTCAAACAGACCCAAACATAATTATTACTTTAAATAATATGACAATTGGCGATATCACAAATCCGATGCAGTTTGTAAATCCGGCAGATAATAAAGGAGGATACAGAATTTTAAAATTAAAAAATAGAATTGACCCACACAAAGCAAATATGAAAGACGATTATCAATTACTGAATAATATGGCAGCAATGGAGCATAACAAAAAATCTATAAAAGATTGGATTAAAAAACGCTCTAAAATTACTTATATTAAAATTGATAATGAATATATTTGTAATTGGGAGAATGATTGGACTTTGGCTAATTAAAATTAACAAAATGAAAAAAATAGTTTTATTTACCTTACTTGTAATATCAACTTTTGCCAACGCGCAGAGGCACGAAGAAGAGAAAAAATATGATGTAAGAGGTAGTGGTGAAAGTCCTAATGTCAACAAGTATCGTGGCCCTTATAACGATTCTGCCTTTAAAATCCCATTTAATACCTACGAACAAAAAAATTATCCAAAAGCATACGAAGAATATACAACCTATTTAAAAAAATATCCAACTGATTTCTTAGCACTATACAATCGAGCTTTATGTAGCTATAATTTAAAGGATTACAAAACTGCCATCCGCGATTTTACCGAATGCATTTTCTTAAAGAAGAAAGATGTAAATACATACTATATGCGCGGTTTAAGCAACTTTAATTTAAAAGAATACAAGTTAGCCGAGAAAGATTTTGATACCACTTTAACTTATAATAAAAATTTTCATAAAGCATATTGCTATAAAGGCGCCTGCTTAAACGAAGATAAAAAGTACAGCGAAGGTTTAAAGTTATTGGATATTGCTGCTAGCATTACAAGTACTTTTGAACCTACGTTTTTTTACCGTAATGTTTCTAGGTATTACACCGGCGATTACGAGGGAGGGTTAAGCGATTGCGAAAAAGCGATAGCTTTACAAAAATCATATTTAACAACCTTTTGGAAAGGGTCTCATTTAATAGAATTAAAAAGGCATAAAGAAGCAGCTATTATATTTGATACAGTGATTGCTCACGAACCAAAAAATGCAAAAGCCTATTTTAATAGAAGTCTTTGTCATTATGATAATGGAGATTATAAAACTGGTTTAAAAGATGTAACCTCTGCGATAGAGTTGTCGCCAAGCTCGCCTTCTTATTACTATCAAAGAGGTTTGTGTAATTTCTTTTTGGGGAATTATGAAACTACAGTTACTGATTGTAACAGCGCACTTACACTAGGATATAAAGATGCAAGGGCTTATTGCTTTAGAGGCGCAAGTCATTACTATTTAAGTAAAGACGATTTGGCTTATGAAGATTTGAACAAAGCAATTGAATTAAAACCAAGTTATGAATCAAGTTACTATTACCGTGCAAAACTAAATTTCGCTAACGCTAAATACGATGCCGGGATAGCAGATTGCGATCAAGCGCTGAAATTAATTAAGACGGTTGACTCTTATAGAATTAAAGGAAACTGTTTAACCGAACTAAAAAAATACGATGAAGCAATTCAAAATTACAATTTAGGTTTAGAAATAAAAAAAGACAGTTATTTGACAACCTTAGACAGGGGCATTACTTATTATTACCAAGAAAAGGACGACCTTGCACGAAAAGATTTTGATAAAGCAATTTCACTCAATAAAACACAAGGAGAACCTTATTACTTTAGAGGCAAACTCAAAAAAATTGCTAACGACAATGCTGGCGCCTGCGCTGATTTAAAACAAGCACAAACATTAGGCTTTAAAAAGGCAAGCGATGAACTCGTTAAACTCGGCTGTAAATAATTCTTCAAAAACGGTTTTTAAATTTGAAATAAAGGATTAAAGTTTTTACATATTCTAATGTTAAAACTTCAACAAATATAAATTTTCAACCGTAATAGAAGGCTAACCAATTTACTAACCTTATTCTTTTTTATGTGCGCTTTTAATTCATTCTATCTTAAAAAAATAATACCAAATCTAAATATCAAATAGTCCAATAATTTAATTAGTCATATCGATTTTTGCTTTGAAATGATTCTTTGTCAAAAACGTATCGAGACACCAACGTAATAACAAATTAAGATAGTAAACATCAATTGTCTCGATACAATTTCGCAAGAGGCACCTTCGGCAAGCTAAGTTACCAAAGCAAAATTTATTCGACACGACATTGGACTAAGCAGTAACTGTAATTGGTATAATACAATAATAACTTAATTACTAATTAAAGTTAGCTTCGTTCTCAAATTAAAAATGAGTACTTGGGACTATTTACAAACTTTATTTTTCGAGTTAATTTTGTTGAGAGCAAACTTTTTCTAAACTAGTATTTAATCAACATTTAAAATAAAACATCATGAAAAATAAAATTTTAAAATGTTTTTTGTTATTGATTTGTTTAAAAGCAAATTCGCAACAAAGCCAATGGCATAAATTTACTCTCAACAGTAAATTAAATTTTGTGCAAATGCAAGATAGTATTGATGATTATTTTACTCGTAATCCTGAATTTAAAGAAAGCGAAAATGAGAATGAAGGTTCAGAATTTAGTAAATACCAACAATGGAAATGGTTTTGGGAGTCTCGCTTAACAGAAGATGGAAAACTACCCTCATCGGAATTAGTACAAAACGCTTTTCTAGAAGCAAAGGCGATACAAACGGGGCAACGGGCAGTAGCACAGAGTCAATGTCCTTGGAATTATATCGATATCACATCTAATTCTGGTGGTTATTGGGGAATGGGCAGAACAACATCAATTGCCTTTGACCCAGGGAACTATCAAATTTTTTATCTTTCTTGTCCAGGCGGTGGCGTTTGGAAAACCACTAATGGTGGAGCCTCCTACACCTGTATGGATGTTGGCTTGCCTTATGGTGCCACCAGTTTTTTAAAAATAGATCCAACAAATCCAAACACATTGTACGTATCAAATGGTGATCATGATGGATGGTGGCAATACTCAACAGGTATTTACAAGTCAATTGATGCTGGATTAACTTGGAATCCAACGGGTTTAAACACAGCAGCTGTTAATACTGCAATTTATGCGCTTGACATAAATCCAATAAATTCAAATGAGTTACTAGTTGCAACAAGTTCAGGTTTGTACAAATCAATTAACGCTGGCGTTACTTTCTCTTTAATTTCTCCTGGCAGTCATTATGATGTAAAATATATGCCTTTTAACGGAAATACTATTTATAAAATATTTAATAGTGCAGTTCATAAATCTACAAACGGAGGAAATACCTGGAATCAACTTTTTAATTTAAATAATAACAACTGGAGAGCAAAGTTAGTAACTACAAGTCTTGATCCTAATCGTATTGCAGTTGCTTCAGAGTTACAAAATAATCCGTTGCGTTTACATGAAAGTATAAATGGAGGAGCTAATTTTGTTTTTAGATCAAATTTACCAGAAAGTTATTATTTATCCTATTCTCCACTAAATGTAAATATATTTTTTAATGGAGGAGTAAATAATTATGTTTCTAATAATCAAGGGGTAAACTGGACACAAATCTCCAAATGGGCTAATGGCGTTCCTGCTCCGCCAAACACCCCTGTTGTGCATGCTGATGTGCATGATTACGGGATATCTAACAATCCTCAACATCTTTATGTGTGTAATGACGGCGGGGTTTATAAACTAAATTTAAATAACGGTACTTGGACAGAACTTTCTAACGGATTATTAAACCATTTAATATACAGAATTGGTAACGCCACAAATAGCAGTGTATTTATGTTATCAGGCACACAAGATAACGGAGGAAGAAAAAGAATTGGTGCTAATTCCTGGACGAATGTAAACGGCGGTGATGGTATGGAAGTAGCAATTAAACCTGGCGATACAAGTACTTATTACACAACTTATGTTAATGGGAGAATTACTAGGCATACAAATAGTGGTGCTAATCAAATTAATATAACCCAAAACATTTATAATAGTGCCGCTGTTTTCACCGCAGGCATTTCAAAGCCAGTTGGTAAATGGGTAACACCATATGATTTATTACCGCAAAATCCAAAATCTCTAATTGCGGGTTACGATACAATTTTTAAATCATGCGATCAAGGGAATACTTGGTTTCCTATTAGTGGAAATTTATCAGGCGGTTGGAAAATTGATGATTTAGAAATTAGTCCAACCGATTCGAACAGAATTTATGCCTGTGAAGGAAATCGATTTTACAGAACAATAAACAGTGGCGCTACTTGGTCAACAACAATTTTACCAACTAGCTATAGAATTACGCGAATAGCTGTTCATCCTACAAATTCAAATATTGTGTGGATAACCAGAGGAGGATATAATAGTAAAAATAGCAACACACCAAAAGTTTATAAAAGTGTAGATGGTGGTACAACTTGGCAGGTTTATTCAACAGGGCTTCCTGATGTGCCGCACAACACAATCATTTATCAAAATATGAGCGCAGATAGACTTTTTGTTGCGAATGATTTAGGTGTATACTATAGAGATAGCACTATGGCTTCATGGATGCCATTCGGAACAAATTTACCTATAACTTTTTGCAACGATTTAAAAATTAGTTACTCAGCAAACAAAATAAGAGTAGCCACATTTGGACGAGGTATATACGAAGCAGACTTATGCGCCCCAATTATAACAAATGTAAGCAATGAGTTAATTGCTAACGAAAAAGTTATTGTTTATCCAAATCCGAGCAACGGCATTTTTGTAGTGAGTAATAAAACCATCGAAAAGTTGGAATACATAAAAGTGTTTGCAATAGATGGAAAATTAATTCCTGCCGAAGTAACCGAACTAAACAGTTTGCAAAGCCTAGTAAAAATAAATTGTGCTCCTGGAGTTTATTTAGTGGAAACTAAAGTTGGATCAAAAATAACACGCTTAAAAATCATTAATAACTAAAAGCAATACCTGAAAACTAAATACCATGAAAAAAGCAGTATCACTAATTTTGTTTATGTTAGTATTAACTACTACTAACGCCCAAAAAAAACCCGAGGATGGAACATGGGCAATGATTGAAGAAAAGTCTATTGAGGTTAATAGTAAGCGACAAATAATCCCAAAGAGTTACTTAACGTATAAACTTAATCTACCAGTTCTAAAAGAAAATTTAAGCACTGCATTGACTGAGGAAAAAGTACTTATTGATAAAAGTACTTGTATCATTACATTACCTGTACCAAACGGCGAAATTCAGCAATTTAGGGTAGTTCAGTCGTCTATTATGGAACCCGAACTTGAAATGCAGTTTCCGAATATTAAAACATATAGTATTAAGGGAATTGATGATCCTTACGCAAATGGAAAAATAGATTATAATGAGTTTGGCTTTCACGCTATGGTGCGTTCAATTAACGGCGATTTTTTTGTTGATCCATACTCGGTTGGGAATACCGAAAATTATATAACTTATTATTTATCAAACTTTGAAAAAGATCCTTCACAAAAAATACCTGAAGTTGGTGTTTTAACTGACGATGGACAAAAGAAAACCAACACTTCTCATAAAAAAAAAGATGGTGGCGAAGAAAAAATAAGTAGCTCAAACCCTCCGGCAACATGCGTTGGAGCCAATTTAAGAAAGTACCGACTTGCGGTTGCTTGTACAGGCGAGTATGCAGTTGCCGCAACAGGAAATGCTAACCCAACGATAGCACAAACGCTTTCAAAAATCGTAACAACAGTTAATAGGGTTGACGGTGTTTTTGAAACTGAAGTTGTGGTTAGATTAGTTTTGGTGGCAACCGAAACAAATGTGATTTTTACAAATGCGAGTACAGATCCTTTCTTAGGTAATACAACAGCAACGCTATTAATTAACGAAAGTCAAACCGTAATATCAAACACTATTGGTACATCAAATTACGATATTGGTCATACTTTCAGCACTGGTGCTGGTGGATTAGCTGGCTTAGGTGTAGTTTGTATTAATTCTCAAAAAGCAAGAGGTGTAACCGGAAGTTCAAATCCTGTTGGCGACCCTTATGATATTGATTATGTAGCGCATGAAATTGGGCATCAGTTTGGGGGTAATCATACTTTTAATTCTAATACAGGGCAATGCGGCTTTAACAATAGAAATGCTGCAACTGCTGTAGAACCTGGCAGTGGTATTACTTTAATGGCTTATGCAGGAATATGTGGAACAAATGATATTGCGAATAATAGTATACCTTATTTTCATGCAATTAGTTATGATGAGATTGTAAATTTCACGAACATTCAAAATGGTAATTCGTGCGCGGTAACTACGACTACAGGAAACAATCCGCCTGTTGTAACAGGTTCAGGAAATTATGCTATTCTTATTTCAACTCCTTTTTTACTAACTGGCAGCGCCACTGATTCGAATAATGATGCGCTTACTTATTCATGGGAAGAGACCTCTGTTGGAGTTGTTGGTAATTGGAATGCAAACGTAAAACCTTACTTTTGTTCGTACGCTCCGGTTACCAGCCCCAACATATGGTTTCCTTTACCAGCTTTAATCCTAGCAGGAAATTATACTGGAGTAAAAGGAGAATTTTTACCACAAACTCCTCAAACCTTACAATTTAGATTAACCGCACGCGATAATAAAATGGGTGGCGGTGGCGTTTGTTATGCCATTAATACTATTACTGTTGCTAGTGCAGGTCCGTTTAGCGTTACCGTTCCTAGTGCTTCGGGTATAATTTGGAATTCAGGTTCACAAAATTTAGTAACCTGGGATGTAAATGGAACAAATGCAGCGCCAATAGCGTGTGATAGCGTAAGAATTTTAATTTCTTTAAACGCTGGGCAAACATATTCTACATTAATTGCTTCTACACCAAATGATGGTACTCAAATTGTTACAGCCCCAACGGTAAGTAATACTATTAATACATGCAGAATAAAAGTTGAAAGTAAAGGCAACATATTTTTTGATGGTAGTAATAATAATTTTTCAATTTCAACAATTACTGGAATTAAGTCAACTTCAGGCGATGCGAATAGTTTTTATGTTTATCCTAACCCAGCTAATTCAAAAATAAATTTAGTAGCTAGCAGTCTTCAAAGTACGGCAAAAACAGAAGTTCAAATTGTAGATCTTTTGGGAAAGGTATTATTAACGAAAGCCTTTTTAGGCCAAACCGATTTGAACGAAAGTATTGATATAACTGAGTTTACTAGAGGTATATATTTTATTTCAGTTGTAAATGGTAATAAACATTTTACAACTAAGTTAATTAAAGAGTGAATTTAGTATCTAATAAATTTAAAAGTTAGTTGGAAAGTTTATTCTACAAATGAACTTATTCTAATGTTGAAGAAGTATGCTTAAGAATTTGGATTCAAACTATTAATTAGAATTTTTACATAATTCTCCCACAGTATAAAGGTTACTTTTGAATTTAACTCTGAAATAAATTCCACTAAAATGAACGGTCATTATAGAGATTTCTTTTTTTGCAATATGATTCAATTATACGCCCTCGAGCAAGTTATATAAACAATTCAAAATTAAATCAATCAGTTATGAAAAAGCCAATACAAATTTTGTGTGCCGCCTTTACACTAACAAGTGGCGTTATAAATGCACAAGCAGATAAAAAAATTCAGCCTTGTATTACTTACGAAGTTATGGATCAAGTTTTTAAAGAAGACCCAGCTGCAAAACAACGCTATAAGGCGACTCAGACCATTTTAAATTCGCAAAAAGAGGAATATGAAAAAAACCTTGCGGCTAGTAAAACGTTGGCGCCTCCCGTTTATACTATCCCAGTTGTTTTCCATATTTTACATCAAGGTGGTTCTGAAAATATTAGTGATGCAACTATTAACCAAGCCTTAAAATGGTTGAATGATGATTATGCAAGAACAAGTGCAGATGCTAATACAACTGTGCCGCCATTCAACACTTCATTTATTGATTCTGAAATAAAATTTGTACTCGCTAAGCTAGACCCAACTGGGAATTGCACAAATGGAATTATCCGCAAATATGATTCAAGAACTGTATGGAATAGGAATCCAAGTGGGGCTTTTTCGTACTTATACAATGGCATCACCTGGGATCCAACTAAATACATGAATGTAATTGTAGTGAAAGATATTGTTGCTGCGCCTGGGCAAATAGGTATAGTTGTAGGATATACTTTCAAGCCTGGTGTTTGGCCAACTGGTTCCGTTCAAGATGCAATTGTATTCAACCATAACTTTTTAAATTCAATGGTTGATGCACGTTCGTTAAGCCATGAGGCAGGGCATTGGTTTAACTTGCCACATACTTGGGGGAATACTAATAATCCGGGTATAGCTTGCGGTGATGATGGTATTGATGATACGCCAATCACTAAAGGTGAAGCTAGTGGTTGTCCTTCGAGCTCTGTTTCAGCATGTACTCAAACAAATCCGGCTATGGTGGGATTAAACAACGTTCAAAACATCATGAATTATTCGGACTGCCCACGAAATTTTACAACAGGACAAACTAACGTAATGCGGGCGGCATTGGCTTCAGCAACTGGAGGTAGAAGTAATTTGTGGAGTAATGCAAATTTAATAGCTACAGGAATTAATAATACGGTAACTTGTTTACCAATTGCAGGTTTTGCAAGTATCACTAATAAATACAAAGTTTGTAGTGGAGCTAGTTTAACTATGAGAGATGCTTCTTATAATGCGGCAATTACAAGCTATTCATGGAGCGGACCAAATAGCGTTGTGTTTGCAAACTCTAATGCGTCCATAACCAATGTTGTGTTTAATACTCCTGGAATTGTTACCATTACTTTAACAGTTGGCAACGCCCAAGGAAATTCTGCTTCAACAAGAACTGTTGACGTGGATGGCTTAACTGCAGCTATTACTGGACCTACAATAGAAAGTTTTGAAGGAACTAATTTACCAGTCAATTGGAGCATAACCAATGGTAGTGGTGTTGGCTGGGAGCAAACAAACCTCGCATCTAAGGATGGAGCTAATAGCTATTTTGTAGATGGGCCTTTAAGTTCGGCTGGTCAATCAGATCTTCTACAAATGCCAATGATGGACATTTTAAACAACCAAGGTGGTACTTTTGAGTTTGCCTATGCTTACGCTAGAAATTCTACAACCCATAATGATAACTTAATTATTGAGGGCAGCCTAGATTGTGGAGCTACCTGGAAAATAATTAAACAATTCAATGCAAGTACTTTGGCATCTGGTTCAGGAGGAATTGTGCCAGTTACGAATTCTGTGTTTATTCCAACAGGTGCACAATGGAAAACATACTCCTCAAATATAGGTGGCTTTGGTATTGATATTGATTGGTTTGATTTTTCAAATTCCGCAAGAGTAATGGTTCGCTTTAATTTTATTGAAGATGCAACAAACGGCGCAGGCAATAGAATATACATAGATAAAGTAAATTTTGCAGGAAACTCGGTTGGTATTAATGAACTCACAAAAAGTATTGGTTTAGGACTGTTTCCTAATCCTACAAAGGGTAACTCAACAGTTAAATTCACATTAGGCGATCCTTCAAAAATCAGTATTGAAGTCGTAGATGTTTTAGGAAAAGTTGTAATTCCTGTTGAGAGTAGGATTTACCCTTCTGGCGAACATAGCTTACCAATCAATTCTAATTCAACTTTAAATAAAGGAATTTATTTTGTAAACATTAATTTGAATGGGATTAATATGTCGCGCAAATTGATTGTTGAATAATACTGAGATATAAATAAAAAGTCGTTTCAAATGAAGCGGCTTTTTTTATTTGTAACGTTTTACTCTAACTTGTTATGTGCCAATAAAAGGCTCATTCTCTATTGCAAATTTAAGTAACGCATTTTGATCGCCTGGCAACTCAAGTTTTTTAATAATATTATGGCGGTGATTTTTTATTGTTTTTTCTGAAACAAACAGTTTATCAGCAATGTCCTTCGTTTTAATCTGTTTAGCTATTAATAACAAAACATCTTTTTCTGTTTTCGTAAGTAGTTTTAATTTTTTATTGAGCTCATCATCTAAAAGAATATTATTTTTTGATTTAACAAGTAATGCTTCAATATCTTTTCCAATATATTTTTCTCCTGCGTTAATTGACGATAGAGCGCTGTCAATTTCATGTAAGGCATTTTCTTTTAAAATATAACCACTAGCGCCAATCTGCATGGCTTTGTTATATAAATCAAGTTCTTTGTGCATGGTTAAGAAAAGCACCTTAGTTTCGATTTTAGAATTAGTTATGTGCTCACAAATTTTAATGCCGTTCATACCTGGCATATCTATGTCTAAAATTGCAATATCTGGTCTAGCATCTAAAATAAGTTTTAAGGCCTCATTTCCATCTCCAACTTCACTTAGTATAACATAGGATTTATTTTTCTGTAAATAGTTTACTAGTCCAAATCTAACAAAAGGATGATCGTCTGCTATAATTAATTTAATTTTGTTCATAGTTGTAGGTAATTTCAATTTTTGTTCCTTTGCTTGTTGATTTTATTTTTAAATCAGCGCCAATACTTTCTGCACGCTGACTCATGGAATTAAGACCAAAAGAATTTTTTTCTTTTAAGTTTTTAAGTTTAAAACCTTTTCCATCATCCATTATTTGTATGGTTAGAAAATTATCGTTGCAATTTGCTATAATTCTTGCGTTTTTGGCACCAGAGTGTTTTAAAATGTTGCTTAGCGATTCTTGAACAATACGGTAAAAATTTAATTTTATATTTTTATCGGTAATACTTATTGGATTAATTTCATATGTAAAATAAATTAGACAATCTTTCTTAATATCTTCTACCAATCTCGTGATAAGAACATCAAACGCTATAGATTCTATATGAATAGGGGATAGGTTTCTAACAATCATTCTTACCTCATTAAGTAATGGAGAAATTATGTCAAAAAATTTATTTTCACTTTTTAAGTTCAAAAATAATAAACCTTGCCCAATACTGTCGTGCAAATCATTGGATATACGTTGGCGTTCTTCTTCAATATTTTTTATTAGGTATTTAGAGAATTTATTATTTTCTCTCTTTTTTAAATAGAGGTTTCTTATTAGAAAACCAGCAACCAGCAACAAAATAATAGATGTAGAAAGGATGATACTGAAATTTCTTTCAGCCTTAATTTTTTCTTTTTCGATTGAATTTATTTTAACTAGGCTAGCGTTATTTTCAATCTCCCTAATTAAGTCTTTCTTTGCTAATTCTAAATCAATAGAATTAGCTTTGGATTCTTTCTCCAAATTTAAATACTTGGTTATATATTTGAGTGATGAATCTATTTTATTAATTTTTTGATAGGATAAGTACAACGATTCGTAATGTGTGTTAATGCTACGTTTGTTATGATATTTTTCTGCATTGGTTATTCCTTCTCTCGCATACTTAATCGAAAGCAAGTAGTTTTTATTAAAATATTCTAGTGTAGATAAGAGACCATATATATCGGGTATTACCCATTCTTCGTTTAAACTTTTACTTAAGGCTAATGCTGAATCCGTATAAATTATAGCTGTTTTATAATTTTCTACTAAACCATAATATTCAAATTTTGCGGCATTAATGGTTGCCACTTGCGTGTAAGCACTAATTAATTTTTTTCTTATTGAATGAGGGTCAGTTATTTTTATCAAACCAATCAAAGATTTAACTTGCTCGATGGCGGCTACAAAGTCTTTTATTCTAAAATAATAGTTTACCGTATTTCCAATTACTGAAATTTTTAATTCTTTATTAGAGTTTAGTTTTGAAGAATATTTTTTACAAAGCTCATCCATTTTCTTTTTTGCTAAATCTAAATCACCTGATCTATGCAAAAAGTGGATGATATGAAGTTTAGTTTTTATAATTGTTATCGTATCGCCTATTGATTCAGCAAGCTCTAAAGATTTATTAGTATGTTTATAGGCCTCCTCATAATTATCAACTTTGGTAAAGTCAACAGATATTTGGTAATAGATTTGTGAAATTTTAGCTTTATTTGTAGTTGTTATTAAAAGAGAATCTAATCGATTTAAATAAATGTTTACTTTTTTGCTGTTAGTTTTTAAAATGTAATAACTCAGCATTTTTTGTAAAAAGTCTATTTTTATATCATCTTTATTACTAATACGGGCATACACTTCCGCAATTTGGTAATTTAAAAATGCCGAATCGCTGCCTCTTTGCCACTGATTATCGGCTTTGGTAATAAAGTATTTATATAAACTATCTTTTGAAAATTTATTATAAGGTTGAAACTCGTAATCGCTAATTTTTAAATTTTGGCCATAACACAAATGGAAAGAATAAATAAATATAATAAGGATTGTATATTTTATTCTATAGTGCATTGTTTCAAATATAATGTTTTCTAGTAAAACGAATTTAGTACTCCTTTAGAAATAATAAAATAGACCCTAGGGTTTATAAAGAACTATGCTATATTTAATTTTGTCTTCTCTAAAATTAAATTGTATTTTATAATTAATTGAACAGAGATAATGCAGTAGAACAGCGACCAATTGTATTAATCAATTTCAAAATTATTCAGCCTTAATAAATTTTATTGGGGTTGGATTACCAGAAACTTTTAGAAAGTAATTGCCTGAAGGAAGTTTTGATACGTTTATTCTGGTTTCTATTTCGGATGTTTTTCCACTTAATACCTCTTTACCCAATAAATCAATAATGCAGTATTGATGATTCAGTAAGTCTTTTCTACTAAGTGTTATTTCATTCGTGCAAGGATTGGGGAACACGCATATTCCGCTTTTATTTGCAAACAAATCATTTATTGCCGTTAAGTTAACAGTTATCAATTTATACGCTGTGTCAGCACAGTTATTTACATTCTTGCTTATAAGTTTAACACTGAAAGTTCCTTGCGTGGTGTATGAATGAGTAGGATTTATATTACTTGAACTGGAGTTATCTCCAAACAGCCAATTCGTACTTGTATAATTTGAAGAAAGATTAGTGAATGATGCCACATTTCCGGTAACTGTGTTCGTAAATTTTGCTTTTAAATTGTATGTATTTATTCGCCAGGCTTGAAAATTTGGTAAAACAATAGAGTCTGCTATTCGCTGAAATTTTTTTGCTGAATCAATAGGCAAGGTAGAATAAAAGTTACAACCTGTAATACTATCCTGAAAGATGCTTGAATAAAAGCTTGCAGCGGTTAGATACGATCCATATAAATTTGGATGAATATCGCCATATGAATTATGCAACAATATGTTTTGCCATTTAGCATAGTAAGCACGCGCGCATGCTCCAGCAGGTACTATTTGTAATTTTAATGCATCTGCCATTTTAGTAATTGAATCTTGAATAACATTTTGAACCGCAAAGTAAGTGCCGTATGAAGTTGGTGTAGGAACTCCATAAGGTATTTGATATAAATATACTTTAGCGCATTTACTATATTTGTAAATTGAATCAAGCATTAGTTGCCCTCTTTGAATAGTTGTATTTACAGGATTGCTAACCCCAGGGGATTCACCACTACCTGGTTGCAGCACCACGATATCCCACTCATTATTTCTAAATAAACTGTAAACATTTGGGTCAATATAATGATTCAAAAATCCCTTGCCTCCTGGTGCATATACATTAACCTTAACTTTTTTGCCTTTAGTGTTGGCCATATCTTTAAATAGCGTTGGCATATTGTTAAAATAAGTGATGCTATTTCCAATAAAAAGAATTTTAGTAGAGTCGTTCACCGAAAGAAGTTTAATAGAAACTAAACTTAGTAGAAGAAAAAAGCCAATTGTTTTTAATGATTTATTCATGGTTTATTTTTAGTAAAGTTACACTATCAAATTATTAATTGAAATAGGTACAAGGGTATAATTTTAATGGATTGTTTAAATAGTTACTAAGAGCATAAAAATCTATTTCAAATTCTTTTATATTAAAGTTTTGCAAAATTGAGGCCTAGGCTCTATTGTGTTTAGCATAGCCAGAACATAAATTTGTAATGTAATCATTTGTAAGAATGCACAACATTCTTTAATAAATTAAAAAATTTAACCCCTAAAAACTAAAGTCATGAAAAAAATCCTAACCCTCGTAGCACTCTTAATTGGGCTAAATGCAAATAGTCAACAACAATGGAATGATGGTGATATTGCGCCAGATTTTACACTAAGCGATCAGTTTGGTGTGCAACATAATCTATACACACAACTAAATTCAGGTAAAGTTGTACTTTTAGATTTTTCCTTCCCCGCTTGTAAATACTGTTGGGATGATTGTGTAGAGGGGAATTTAAGTAATTTGAATTCAGCTTATGGTAAAGATGGCTCAAATCAAATTAGGACCTACATGATTGATATTTTAGGAGGATATAGGTCTATTCCAAATATGAATGGTTACGATACAACCAATCAAAACATGTCGAGAGGAGATTTTATGCACTATGCAAATTATCCTATCTTAAATCAAGGAGATGATTATGGCGATACAATGAAGGTTATTGGTGCACCAACCTATATGTTGGTTTGTCCCAATAAAAAAGCGTATTCAATTAACGATGCCATGTTGGTTTCGGAAGCACAAAATTTATGCAGTTGTACACTTACAAAAACGGTTAACAACCTCCGTATTTATCTTCCAGAGCTCACTACATGCGCTGGAATAAATCGAGTTAATGTTTTTGGAAATCTCATTAATACTGGAAGCAATAATATTACGAGCGCACGCATAAAATTAATGCTAAATAATACCGTATTAAAATCACAAACAATTAACTATACTGGTACCAACAATACCCAAGCCACAATGAGCCTAGCAGAATTTAAGTTTGACAGTGTTTTGATTAATCAACCAATTGGGATCTATGGCAAAGGACCTTACAAGGTAATAGTAGATATGGTAAACGGAATTAATTTAACTACGCCATTCGAGAAAATAGTAAAAATTACAAGAACCCAAGCACTTACAAGTGCCAGCTCATTAAGTGTTCAACTCAGAACAGATGCATTTTCAACTCAAAATTCTTGGGTAATATACAATTCAAAAGGTAACGTGGTTCATCAAAACCCGGCAATTACAAACAATAACACCATTACCACAGTTGTTTCTTTGGCTAATAATGAATGCTATACAATCCGATTGAAGGATACAAAAGGTAATGGTATAGGAGTTGGAAGTTCTTTAAATTTTGGTTTTGTAAAAGTACTCACTCCTTCAAACACCATGCTGTGCAACCTTAAATACAGCGGCTTTAACTACGAGAATTTTGGGTATGATGTAATGTCTTCATTCCAAGTTGGAAGCCTTACATCCCTTTCAAATCTTGACGGTAATATCTTACCTAAACTTTCAATCTATCCAAATCCTACTAATGATAAGTTTAAGGTTGATTCAGAGCAAGAGTTAACCATAAACTTAATGGATGTAACTGGCAAAAAGGTTAAAGAATTTAGAAATGTGGATAAGACTAAATGGCTTGATATTTCTGATTTAGAGGCAGGTTGCTATTTTGCTGAAGTAAATGAAGGTGAAAATTTTCAACCTATTAAAATAATTAAAAAATAATTGTGTAAAAAATCTGTTTTCATTTCTGCACTGTAACTACCAAAAACAGTAAAAAAAATAGACCAATTTTGTTTTTATTTGTTATAATTTTAGGGTCTAATTTCAAAAAAAGGTGTTTTGCTAAAAGATATGATAATCTGATAGTAAAATGCCTTTTTTAGTTTAAGTAAAATGAAGCAGTAAACATAATTTTAAATTTTAGCATAATAAAGCCGGCTGCTCTTTGTATTATAACAAGATGCAGAATGAGTGTCTATCAATTATGGTAAAACTTCTATTTTAATAATTAAACTTTATATTTGTAGCCTAATTTTGGTTTCATAGTTCAATGGATAGAATAGAAGTTTCCTAAACTTTTGATCCAGGTTCGATTCCTGGTGAGACCACACATTTTTGTCAATTTACTTTATTTGAAATTTTATAATTCTAAATTTATTTTAATAGTCAATTTTACATGATATCAAACAACAACAACGACGATAACTTTTTAGAGCCAGACCCAATTGATCCTGAAAAATTATTTAATGAAGAAGAGTATTCTACCCTCATTGTTAATAGAGATGGTTTTAGTAAAAAACAAAATGATATTGCCGATTTGATTGAAACCCTTTTTGAGAAAAAATTAAGTAGGACTGAACAAGAAGATATTTTTGACGCACTTAAAGCTGCAAACGCACAACAAATTTTAATTGATACAATTAAATCCTCGAAAAGTAACTATGAACAAACGGTTTTAACTCAAGCTTGCTGGGAATCAGGATTAGATTTTTCAGCTTACTTTTTATTTTTTGTTTCTTTAGCTTGCCAACCTGATGATTTATTGGGTATTGAGGCATTTTCAGTAATCGAAAATATTGAAACTAAAATTAATAATGAATTAATAACTCAAGGAATAGCATTAGTATCAAACTCAAAAAGTGTAAGCACAATCATTAAAAACGATTTATTACACCATTTAGAAACAAGATTAACGTAATGAAGAAGGTTCTAATAATTGGTGCAGGTTTTGCAGGTCTACGTTTGGCGCGTAAGTTAAAAAATCAGCCATTTGATGTTTGGTTAATTGATAAAAATAATTACTTCCAATTTCAACCTTTGTTTTATCAAGTGGCAACCTCTGGCCTAGAGCCAAGTTCCATTGCATTTCCACTACGTAAAGTTTTTCAAAAACAGAAAAATATTACAATCCGTTGCGCCGAGGTACTCTCAATTTCAACCGAAAAAAATAATATTAATACCACAGTTGGAGAAATTAATTACGACTACCTTGTAGTGGCAAACGGTGCTGGCACTAACTTTTTTGGGAATACCGAGATTGAGCAAAATGCTTACCCAATGAAATCGGTTAGTGAGGCATTGTACCTAAGAAATAAATTGTTACAGAATATTGAGAATGCGTTAATTGTACAAAAAAATTTGCGCGCTCCTTATTTGAACGTTGTGCTTGTAGGTGCTGGCCCAACGGGTGTTGAGTTAAGTGGTGCAATAGCCGAAATGAAAAAAAATATTTTACCAAAAGATTATCCAGAAATTGATTTTTCGGTTATGAGTATTACTTTGGTGGAAGCAGCGCCTAAAACCCTTGCTGCCATGAGCGTTGAGGCGAGTGCAAAATCAGAAAAATATTTAAAAGATTTGGGAGTAACCGTGTTAACATCAACAAGTGTAACAAGTTATAATGGAGATGAAGTACTATTGTCTAACGGAAATAAAATTCAAACTAAAAATTTAATTTGGGCTGCAGGTGTTGTTGCAAATGGTTTAGAAGGCATACCAAAAGAGAGTAGGGGAAGAGGCAATAGAATTGTAGTAGATGAATTTTGCAAAGTAAAATCGTACAATAACATTTTTGCAATAGGTGATGTTGCTTTGATGAGTGTTAAGGATTATCCAAATGGCCATCCACAAGTTGCTACAGTAGCTAACGAACAAGCAGATAATGTAAAAATAAATTTATTACACTCTATAAATAATAAACCACTTAAGCCATTTCAATACAGCAATAAAGGCAGTATGGCAACAGTTGGAAGGCATTTAGCAGTTGTAGATTTACCCTTTATTAAATTTCAAGGTTTCTTTGCATGGATGTTTTGGATGTTTTTACACTTAATGTTAATACTTGGGACAAAAAATAAACTCCTTGTTTTTATAAATTGGATGTGGAAATATTTTACATTTGATCAAAGCTTACGATTAATAATTAAACCTTATCAACGAAAAAAATAATATGGTATCATCTTTAAACTCTTGGTTCACAATTCCTGAAGATTCTGATTTTTCAATTTATAATTTGCCTTTCGGTATTTATAGTGATGAAAACGTGAAACACCACGTATGTTCTGCCATTGGCGATTATATAATTGATTTGTACGAGCTAGAAAGTGCAGATGTTTTTGACATTAACCGCTCCGTTTTTGATAAACAATTTTTAAATGATTTTATTGAATTGGGGAAACCGATTACAAATAAAGTGCGAGAAAAATTACAAAACTTATTATGCGATAGCAATTCTGTTTTAAAAACAAACGAATCCTTGTACAACCACGTGTTTAAAAAGCAAAGCGCGGTAAAAATGCTGATGCCAGTAAAAGTAGGCGACTATACTGATTTTTATAGTAGTATAGACCATGCAACGAATGTTGGTACCATGTTTCGCGACCCAGCAAATGCATTATTACCAAATTGGAAACACTTACCAGTAGGCTATCATGGAAGAGCTTCTAGTATTTGTGTAAGTGGCCATTCCTTTCACCGCCCTCAGGGTCAGCAAAAGCCTGCAGATGCCGATTTACCTGTTTATGGTTTAAGTAAATTATTGGACATAGAATTAGAAACTGCTTTTATAATTGGAAAATCGACCGAAATGGGTGATAGCATTACTACCGCTAATGCTCAAGAACATATTTTTGGAATGGTATTGTTTAATGATTGGAGTGCGCGCGACATTCAAACTTGGGAGTATGTTCCTTTAGGACCATTTTTAGCAAAGAATTTTGCAAGTACTATTTCACCTTGGGTTGTAACCATTGAGGCGTTAGAACCCTTTAGGGTAAAGGGCTATGAACAAGAGCCAAAACTATTACCTTATTTGCAATATCAAGGAAATAAGAACATAGATATAAATTTAGAAGTTTACTTAACTCCACAAGGAGGAACAGAAAATAAAATTTGTACTAGCAATTACAAGTACATGTATTACACCATGGAGCAGCAATTGGCGCATCACACTGTGAACGGCTGCAATGTAAATGTAGGAGATATGATGGCAAGTGGCACCATTAGCGGCCCGCAAGCACACGAGTATGGTAGTATGTTAGAATTAACTTGGAGAGGTACAAAGCCAATTAAACTGAACGATGGTACTGAACGCAAATTTGTGAATGATAATGATACAATCACTATAAAAGGTTTTTGCCAAAAAGATGAAGTAAGAGTTGGCTTTGGTGAATGCACAGCGACATTATTACCAGCTAAATAGAGTTTGAATTTAAGAAGAGGCTATTATAGAGCGCTTTTTACTCATAACTTATTGTTTATTAAAGTTTGTTTCTAAAAATTTAAAAATTATATCGAAATGCTTTAATGGTTCAGTGTGTTTACCATCAATTACTTTATGTTCATAGTTATAATTAAACTTATTCTGTCTTAATCTTTCTAACATCATTTCTGCCATTACTGTTGATGGGCAAATTTCATCTTTGTTGGCTGACATGAATAAAATAGGCCCATTAATTTGTTCAATTTTAATGGATGCTTTTTGAACTGAACCTGTATCTTTTAACATTGCTTCAAAAGCTCCTCGTAAATCGCGTTTCATTAGAAACGGAACCGACTCTTCGTTTACAGGAACAAATGGTAATTCTTTATTTTGATAAGTCCAGCATGAGGTGGAAAAATGATTAGTATGCCCAGGAAAAACGGCATTGCTTCCAACAATACTTACCACACAGTTTATGTTTTTGTAATAGCTTCCAATAAGCAACGCTAAATCAGCGCCTCTTGAGCCCCCAACAAGTGCGATTTTTTTGCCGTTTATTTTTTTATTTTTTGTGGCAATTTCAATAGCATTATAAACATCTTCAATTGCGATTTTATTAAGCGTATCTGGTGTACCCTTAGCCCCAAAATAACCAATCGCCAAAAATGCATATCCCTTATCAAGAAATTCATCTCTCGTTTTTTTCCAATAATCGCTTGACCATGCATTACCACCTTCAGAACCACCAAGGCCCACAACAATTGGTTGATTTTTTCCTTTACCTAGATATAAAACACTTTCGGTATTTATTGTTTGCAAAGTAATTTGAGAACCTGCGCTAATAGAAAAAAGAATGCTTAAAATTATAAATAGTTTATTATGGTTTTTCATTTTATTTTTTTGAGCTACAAAGGTCAATTATTATTTTTTAATTCTATTTGACCTATATCAAAAAATTACTTTTCGGCTCTTATTCTGCTTAATGTTTCTTGAGTAATTCCTAAGTAAGAAGATACCATACCCAATGGAATGCGGTGAAAAATATCATGATATATTTCGCAAAAGTGTATGTATTTTTCTTTTGCTGTAGTAAAACGCATAGATGTGATTCTTTCGAGGTAATGCCCAAATACTGTTCCCATTGAGAGTCGTGCATAACGTTCCATTTCTGGGAAGTTGTCGAATAGAAAAACAAGGTCTTTTACATTTAGAGAATAACATTCAGTTTCTTCAAGCGTATCAATAGAGTAAATATCCAATTTTTGCTGCATAAAGCTCCTTGGTGAGTTTACCCACTCATTTTCGGCGCTGAAATACTCTGAAATTTCTTTACCATCTTTTATAAAATAAGTACGCATTAAACCCTTTCGAATAAAATAACTTTTAGAACATATATTCTGTGCATTGTGAACTAATTCACCTTTCTTGAAAGTTGTTGGAATAATTCTGTTGGCAAGTTCACTTTTTAAAGTATCGCTTAGACGAATATACTTTTCAAAGTGTTGGAAAATTGACTTTGTATGTTTGTTTATTGACAAATTATTTTTTTGGCGATTGGATTAAATATACTTGCTTTTAAATAAAGGTAGTGTAAAGACCCCTCTAATTGAAATAGTTTGAAAAATATATAAAAAACGTTACTACCAATATAGTGTTGTTGTTTTTATGATTAAATCACTCTTAAAATCTAATAGAAAGTTGCAATTGTCCGCCGAAACCCAACTCAACAATTTTTTGAAGTGTGGAAATTCGAACTTCTTTAATGTTATTTTCAATTTTTGAAATGTAAGATTTTGTGGTACCACATTTTTCAGCAAGTTCATTTTGAGTTAATCCTCTTTCAATTCTTGCATCATGAATTAAAGCCCCTATTTTAAAGGTTTCATAACCTGCCTCTAACTTCTCACGTTTCGTAGTTCCTCGTTTACCGTAATGCAATTCTTTAAATTGCTCTAAGGTTTTAATGTTGTTTTTTTTCATTGAAATATTCCTCCTTAATTTTAATTGCTTTTTCTAATTCTTGCTTTGGTGTTTTTTGAGTTTTCTTTTGAAATCCATTTGCCAAAACAACTAATTTACCTTCATCAAAAAAACAAAATATTCTATAAATATCACTTGCTAGCTGAACTCGTATTTCATATAAACTATTTATGGATTCAAGATGTTTTAAATATGTTTCTGGAATTCTATCAAGCTCCTCAATTAAGTCAAATGTCCAAATTATTTTATCTTGTACTTTTCGTTTTTGTTTAATAAAAAAGTTATTAAAATAGTCTTTATAAAATATTATAGTTCGTGTTTTTTGTTTTTTACCCACACACAAATATAAATAAAGTTGTTCTAAAGTGCAACTTTATTTTGCATCAAAACTCAACAAGGTTGCTAACTAAACTCCAAAGCTTCCAGCTACGCCGTTTAGCAACCGTTGGCGACGGTTTCGTTACCCCGGTCATATAACAACTTTTCTTTTCTGTATCCATTTTTTATTTTCATTTTATAGCTATTAAAAATTTTAAGTAAAGACAAACTGAATAATCTCTTTGCTCATTTAATTTCGCCTTTATCAATCTCTAAAATATAGGTAGCCCTACCTTTTAAACAACCTTTTTTACTTGTTAAACCTTCTTTTAATTCCAATATTTCTTTCCAGTTTTTCATATCAAATGGATTTATGTTGAAATTACCCTCAACTGGGATTATTTGCAAAGTGTCAAAAAAAGTATTGATTAATGAGTCTTTTAAACTTAGATCAAAACAGTCAAAGCTTGATTCAAATTTTGTGATAGTTTCATTTGTATGAATTGTATTTATCTCAGAATGACCATTACATTTTTTGCAATGACTTTTTAATGCAAATTTATGTTTTGTGTTATTGATAAATTTAAAATCATACAATACTGGTGCTGGTTCTACTACGCAGCAAGTAAAAAAAATAACCATGATTATGTAAAGAAATAGCTTTACCAATTTAATTTGTATTTGGATTTAGCTTACTTAGTAAACTAGAGTTAACTAAAATCTAATTCACTATATAACATTTCTGTTCATTGAATGGATTTTGTTTATTCGAACATTTCTTTTGAGCATCTATTTTCGAATTTGCTTTCACTGAAAAAGCATCACAACTTCTAGGGTCAGGGCAATAGCAATCGTATTCTTTATGGCAAGCAAATGCAAGTATTATGAACAAAATAAATATAGAAAAAGAAATTAATTTCATCTTTTTTAATTACACAAAACAATAATTTTATTCTGCAACCTAAACCCCAACTCCATGGCAGGCCTTGTATTTTTTACCACTGCCACAAGGACAAGGATCGTTACGACCAATTTTTTGTTCTACACGTATGGGTTGTGCTTTCGGTTTTTGTTGAGCGTTTTGTTCTTCTACAACATTTTCGTTGCGGCTTTCCACTAATTTTTCTTTTTTAGTTTGTGGTGCTTCTTGAGTAAACTTAGCTTGTTGTTGCTCAGGATTATTACCTGCAACGCTACCTTTCATTAAAAACGAAATAATTTCTTTATTCGTTTTAATAATCATTTCTTTAAATAAATTAAAACTTTCTAATTTATAAATTACCAATGGGTCTTTTTGTTCTAACGATGCGTTTTGAACTGCTTGTTTTAAATCATCTAACTCGCGTAAATGCTCTTTCCAAGCATCATCAATCATTGCTAATACAACAGTTTTTTCTATCACCAAAAATAATTCTTTACCCTTGCTATTGTAGGCCTTTTTTAAATCTGCTAAAACTACAATTCCTCTAATACCATCGGTAAATGGTGTTTCAATATTTTTAAAACTATTATTTGGGTTTGTATACACATCACGAATGGTAGGGAAAACAATGGCACTTATTTGTTTAACTTTTTCGTTGTAGCGGGTTTGAACTGCTTCAAATAATTTTTGCGATAATGCATCTTCTTTGCCCGAGTTAAATTCTTGCTCTGTAAACGGACTTTCAATTCCGAATAAACGAATACATTCAAGTGCAAAATCATCGTGATTTTTAGAATCGTGAAATTCTTCAACCAAACTCACCGAAATTTCGTACATCATGTTGGCAATATCAATACTAATTTTATCGCCATACAATGCATTGCGTCTGCGTTTGTAAATAACATCACGTTGCGCATTCATTACATCATCGTACTCAATTAAGCGTTTACGTGTACCAAAGTTATTTTCTTCAACTTTCTTTTGCGCACGTTCAATACTTTTGGTAATCATGCTGTGTTGAATAACTTCACCTTCTTTCAATCCCATTCTATCCATTAAACCAGCAATACGCTCGCTACCGAATAAACGCATTAAGTTATCTTCTAAACTTACAAAGAATTGCGAACTTCCTGGATCTCCTTGACGACCAGCACGACCGCGCAACTGCCTATCTACACGGCGACTTTCGTGACGCTCTGTACCAATAATTGCTAAACCACCAACTTCTTTTACACCACTTCCTAATTTAATATCGGTACCACGACCAGCCATGTTTGTTGCAATGGTTACTGTACCTGCTTTTCCTGCTTCGGCAACAATATCGGCTTCTTTTGCGTGTAATTTCGCATTTAATACATTGTGTTTTATACCACGCAATTTTAGTGTGCGGCTTAATAATTCCGATATCTCAACTGTTGTAGTACCTATCAAAACAGGTCTTCCTTCTTTAACTAATTTTTCAACCTCAGCAATTACAGCATTGTATTTTTCGCGGTTGGTTTTGTAAACATAATCTTGCTCATCTTTACGCGAAATAGCTCTGTTGGTAGGAATTTCAACAACCTCTAACTTATAAATGTCATAAAACTCTTGTGCTTCAGTAGTTGCAGTTCCCGTCATACCAGCCAACTTATTGTACATACGGAAATAATTTTGTAAAGTAATTGTTGCGTAAGTTTGTGTAGCTGCTTCAATTTTTACATTTTCTTTTGCTTCAATTGCTTGGTGTAAACCATCGCTGTAGCGGCGGCCTTCCATAATACGCCCCGTTTGTTCATCTACAATTTTTACTTGCCCACCATCGATTACATACTCTTGATCTTTTTCAAAAACAGTGTATGCTTTTAATAATTGTTGTACAGTGTGTATGCGTTCACTTTTAATGCTGAACTCGCGCATTACAACTTCTTTTGCAGCAGCTTTTTCTTCGGCGCTTACAATATTTTTTTCAATTTCGGCAACTTCGTCTCCTACGTTAGGAATAACGAAGAACTTAGGGTCATCGCTACTTCCCGTTAAAAAGTCAATTCCTTTTTCAGTTAAATCTACTTGGTTATTTTTTTCTTCAACTGTAAAATAAAGTTCTACATCTATTTTATGCATTTCTTTATTTTGGTCTTGCATATAATAGTTTTCAGTTTTTTGTAATAAGGTTTTTGCACCTTGTTCGCTTAAAAACTTTTGTAAGGCTGATGATTTTGGTAAACCTCTGTAAGCACGTAATAAAGGGATTCCAGCTTCTTTTTCTTTACCTTCGGCAAACAATTTTTTAGCTTCGGTAATACACGTTTGGATGTACATTTTTTGAGTGTTAACCAATTTTTCAATGCGTGGCTTATACTCCATAAATTCGTGTTTATCACCTTGTGGTGTTGGCCCGCTTATGATTAAAGGTGTACGTGCATCATCAATCAATACGCTATCCACCTCATCCACAATCGCAAAATTGTGTTTGCGTTGCACAAGCTCCTGTATATCGCGTGCCATGTTATCTCGCAAATAATCAAAACCAAATTCATTATTTGTTCCGTAAGTAATATCGCAATTATAAGCATCACGGCGATCTTGTGTGTTAGGCTCGTGTTTATCTATACAATCAACCGTTAAACCATGAAACATAAAAAGTGGAGCATTCCATTCACTATCACGTTTTGCAAGGTAGTTGTTTACTGTAACTAAGTGTACGCCTCTGCCTGACAAGGCATTTAAAAATACTGGAAGCGTTGATACTAAGGTTTTACCTTCACCAGTTGCCATTTCAGAAATTTTTCCTTGATGCAATACCATTCCGCCAATTAGCTGCACATCGTAATGCACCATATCCCATTTAATTTCATTGCCTGCCGCTAACCACGTGTTTTTGTAGATGGCTTTACCATTTCTAACCTCAATATTGTTGTGATCATTTGAGAAACGTTTGTCTTGCTCGTTTGCAGTAACTTCAATTTCAGGATTGTCTTTAAAGCGGCGTGCAGTTTCTTTAAGAATAGCAAAGGCTTCGGGCAAAATTGTATTTAAAGTGGCTTCAATTGTTTTTATGATGTCTTTATCAATAACATCAATTTCTTTATACAACTCTTCTTTTTCGTTTACATCAATGGTTTCATCGTTTGCCATTTTTGCTTTAATGGCTTCAATTTTTGCTTTATCTTCAGCAATGGCATCTTGTATTTTTTGTTTTAGTGCCGCAGATTTTGCTCTTAATTCATCGGCAGAAACTGATTGTAAGCTTGAAAAAATTGAATTTATTTCGGCAACTCTGACTTGTAGGGATTGAATATCTTTGGCAGATTTTGTACCAAAAATTTTTTTTAGAAAATCGAACATTTAATTAAAATTTAAGCCTTAAATATAAGAAAAAAGTAGAGGCTACCTCTTTAATTTAACAGAGTTTTTATTAACCGTTATTGCGCTATCCATAAAAAAATGGGCATACCTAGTGTAATATTTATGGGGAAAGTAATTGCGAGCGCCATTGGGATATAAATACCAGGATTTGCCTTTGGATTTGACATTTTCATGGCAGCAGGAACAGCAATATAAGAGGCACTTGCCGCTAGAACACCAAATATAAAACGGCTCGAAACGTCGTGTGTAACAAATTGACTTAGGTAGGTGAAAATAATGCCATTGAGTAAAGGCATTAGGGCGGCAAAAACAAGTGGCACCCAGCCTGCTTTAAATAAATCGTTCAGTTTTTTTCCGCTCGAAATGCCCATATCTAAAAGAAAAATGGCTAAAAATCCTTTAAAAATATCGTTTGTAAATGGTTTAATACCTTCGGCTTGTTTTGCATTTGCTAAAAATCCAATGATTAAACTCCCTAAAATTAGTATTACACTGCTATTAGTAAGCGAATGTTTGATAACAGATAAATTATTTATTTTAATTTTCTCTTCCTTGTTAAATTTTGAGAGAAGTATTAACCCTGCAATAATTGCTGGTGATTCCATTAAAGCCATAATTGCAACCATGTGCCCTTGAAAAGCCATTTTTAATGAATCGAGGTAAGCAATAGCTGTTACAAAGGTTACGGCACTCACTGATCCATAAGCTGCTGCAATTGCTGCAGAATCATAAACTGAGAGTTTACGCTTGAGAAGAAAAAAACTATAAATTGGGATAATAAACGAAATTACCAATCCAAAAATCATACTAAACCCTACTTCTGAAGTGAATGCTTCATGAGACAGCTCTTGGCCGCCTTTAAAACCAATGGAGAAGAGTAAATATAATGAAATGAACTTTGAGGAATTGGGAGGAATTTCTAAATCACTTTTTAATCTTACAGCAACTATACCTAAAATAAAAAATAGAAATGCTGGATTTGTAATGTTTGATAGGAGGAGGTCTAAATTCATAAAGCCTAAACAAGCAACTGCTTATTTTGTTTTGTGATTTTTTAAGAAATAGTGAAATTGTTTTCCTAGTTCAGCAAGAAAGGGCAAGGCTATGGTTTTGTACTCGTATTTTCCATCGTTAATAATCTCATCTTCGTTTGCATAAATACTGGCCGTTAAAAAGTATTCTATGTTGTTTTTTTTGTCTTTTATGTAAGCACAATCAACCATAAAGCCATAGCTTTGGCCAACAATATTTGTTATTGTGAGGCTAGAATCGGTTATTGGCTTTTTAGAATCGCCATAAAAAAAATATTTTTTATAACTATCGTAATAAGTTTTTTGGTTGTATTTTGGATAATTGCTCTGGCTTGGGTATAGAGTCATTTGTTGAATTAAAAAATTACGTTGCTCAGTTGTTAGATTTACTTTTTTGTTGGGGTTGTAAATCAACTCTATTAGTAATTGATGAATTTCGTTTAGTGGCAAGTGATTCATAAACGAAAAATCTTTAGGTTGGTTAATTAGTTTGTTTTTGCTATTATAATAAGCTTTCCCAACTTTTACAGATCCTAAAGGATGTGTATAAGTGGAATTACTTTTTTGGTTAGCTTGTGAAAAAATCAATTGATTTTGATTATTAAAAAATCTTACAGGATTGGTATTCAAATTATCTGAACCGCCACAACCGCCGTCGTATCTATTTATAATACGGGTGTTTGGCATTCCTAATTTTGGCAGTTCTTTGTGTAAATAATCTACTCCTAAAAATTCGTAAACACGGCCAAAGGCTTCGTTATCGCTTACAAGTAACATTTTTTTTATGTAATGTTCTATACTTGGTAATTTGTTTTGTGAAGTAGTATCTGATATGATTTTTTTATGACAAACTATAGCACTATCTGTAAACATTACTGAATTAGTAGGAATTTTTAAGTCGTTTAATTTTTGTAATGCTAAAATACTTGTGGGCAGTTTAACCAAACTCGCGCAATATATGTACTGTGGATTTTGAGTTAAGGTGTAAGTAATAAATGTTCTTTCATTACCTTTTTTTATAATCTCAGTATATAATATTTGAAGTCTGTATTTTTGAGGACTAGCACTAACTTGCTTTAACAGTGGGTGTTTGTTAAGAATGCTATCAAAACTAAATTGAGCATTTATAGTGTGAATGCAAAAAATAATTATTAATAGCATATACCTCACGTTTATTTTTTTGTGGCTATCATAAGATTGCTGTTTTTATCTCTAAAATTATAACCAATGCCAAAACCTGTTTTTTCCGCTTTTGCATTTTTCCAAACAGAATCTAAATCTTTTTGATAGCATACACTAAACATTGGTATAGGCCGGGTATACGCCCCATAAAATTTAAAATTCCATTTTGATTCTTCAAAAAATTTGTAAGGAATGCCGCTATCATCTTGAATTACAGAACTTGCTCCATTAATAATTACATTACGAATGGTTGAAAAATTAGATTTATGTAATAAGTAAGAAGCACCTTTTAAATACGTATTAAAATTTTTAATGGAATTTAAATATGTTACAAAGCCTTTGTTTTTTGATAAGCCATCGTTGGCGGCATTTAAAGAATAATAGGTTACCGTTTTTAATTGTTTGTCAGAAGTAAGAAATTCTATTTTAATTCCTTTAGTTCTTAAGTTAGCTTTTTTAAGTTCGTTAAAAGAGGAGTAGGAGGTAGGATTACCCAAACTATCTATTCCCACAGGTTTTGCTGATACGATACTATTTCCTGTTCTGTTTAAAAATAAAAATAGTAAATGAAGTGTGCCATCAACTTCTGTATTTTTTAAATCCTTGCTCATGCTTTCGGTTCTGAAAAAACTGAATTTTAAAATTGCGTTTAATGAGGTATTAATTTTATTAAAATATTTTGATAAAGAATCTTCTTCTGAATTTGTGAATTTTGGAAGTGTACCAACTGGCTCTAATCCTATCATAATATAGTTATCTGCCTGAGGAAAAAACGTGTGTGCGTATAAAATATCTGGTCCAGAAAATGGGTAAAACAATGTTTTTTGTTGCAAAAGATCTTTCGCTAATTTTTCACTTTCAAACTGTTTTAATTGTTGAAGACGGGTTGTATCAAAGCTTACCCAACGTTTATTAAATACTTGCGAAAAATTTTGGTAATCTTTATTTTCATTTAAGTAAGAAAATAAATTTCCTTCAGCAAAATTCCCGGCAATTATTTGTGCAATAGAATTAAGTGTATCATTAATAGTAACGTTTGATTCAACCTTAGTCTCGGTAATTTTTGTAGAATCAACTTTAGTTACGGGTTGTTTTTGCACTTGTTTATTTTTTGTTTCAGTATCGGAGGTTGAAACAGAGCCGTTGCAACCAAAAATAAAGAGTAAAGAAAAAATAGATAAAGTTTTTAGCATGTGCGAATTTACTAAAATTATAACAGCTAAAACTAGCAATTATTTGAATGGCTTGAATAACCTACTTTTTTAGCGCCTGGATTTAGGTTAATTATCAAACCCAACGGATTTCACTTAAACGCCTCATAAAATGCCCGGTGTATTTTGCCTCTTACACCTAATTTTGCTAATTTATTTGGTTCAACATCAGGGTAAACGCGGTTACTTAAAAAAACGTAAACAAAATTATTTTTAGGATCAACCCAAGCAAACGTGCCTGTAAAACCGCTGTGGCCATAACTTTCAAGGCTGCATGCACTTGTTACGGGGCTGTCTTTTTTTTCGTCGGGTTCGGGTTTTTCAAAACACAAGCCACGGCGGTTGTTGGGGCAAAAGTGGCAAGTGGTGTAATCTCTTATTACAGCACTATCTATTAATTGTTTGCCGTTTATGGCTCCTTTGTTTAAATAAAATTGCATCAATTTTGCAACATCTAATGCGTTACCAAATAAACCGGCATGTCCTGCAACACCACCTAATAAAGCAGCTCCAGGGTCGTGCACAAAGCCTTGTACAATTTGTTTTCTAAATTTAATATCGTTTTCGGTTGGGGCAATTTGTTGTACAGAGAAAAAATCTAATGGTTTGTAAGTTAAGCTTACGCCTATTTGAGCATATAAATCTTGAACAAATTCGTTTTGTTTTTTACCACTTTGCTTTTCTATAATTTGATTCAAAAAATAATAACCTAAATCGCTGTATAAGTATTTTCCTTTGTTTTCTAATTTAGAATTTATAATACGGGCATAAATTGTGTCAATCATACTTTGTTTTGAGTACATACGCTTAGCGACTCTTATTTTAAAATCGCCAAAGGGTTTTGTGCTGTAAAACCCAGGTTTCCATTCATCTTTTTTTGTTAATGTTCTTAGGTAAAATGGTATCCAAGCCTGTAAACCAGCTTGGTGTGTTAATACGTCTTCAATCAACACACTATCTTTATTAGTTCCTTTTAATTGTGGCAAATAATCGCCTAAATATTTTTTATAATCAAACTTTTTTTCAGTTTGTAATTTCATGAGCGCAAGTGCACTTGATGCAATTTTTGTTACACTTGCTAAGTCGTATAGAGTGGCATTATTAACTTCAGTAGATGTGGCATCATAAGTATATCTTCCAAATGCTTTTTGGTAAATAACTTCCCCATCTTTTATAGCAACAATTTGGCAACCTGGGTAGGCTTTTTCTTCAATTCCATTTAAAGCAATACTATCAATACTTCTAAATCTGCTATTTTCTAATGCCGTTTTTTTTTTAATTATTTTTTTTTGAAGTGTGGCGCTTAATTCAATACCAGTATTGTATTTAAAATGTGTGGTCGTAATTGGTAATTTTCCGTTCACGGCATTTGCTCCAATAATTGCGTTGGCACTGCCTTTTAATAAGCTAGGCAAATACTCATAACCTAAAATAACCGCTTTGTAATTTGCAAACGAAGAAATTTTATTAATTAAGTATGGATTAGTGTGCATTACCAAAACAGTAGGCTTTAGCTGAGCAATGCTATCAATTAATTTTAAAGTTTGCTCACCAACACCATAATTGTTTTCTGCTTTTAGTGTAGATTTATTAAGTTGAATAATTACTTTATCATTATTATTTATTTTTTCGAATAAAGCTGTAATATCTTTTTGTTTTGCATCGTGCGCCAATCCTACATGCTCCACTGCAAAATAATTTTTAATTGTTTTATATAAGGTATTTTGTTCCTCAACCCCAAAACTAACCTCAATAATTCTACTGCTATCTGTTAAGCTTAATGGTAAAAAATTAGTTTCATTTTTTAGTAATGTAATTGCTGCAGCCCCCAGCTTATCATTAATTTCATTACTTGTAGCACTATTTAAATCTTTATGTAAATTTCTTGTTACAACTTCTTGTTTTTTATTTAAGCCACACCAATATTTTACTTGCAATATTTTTTTAACACGTGCATTAATATCTTCTTTACTTATCTCGCCTTTTTCAATTGCTTTATTTATCTCATCAATTGCCTTAGGCACATCGCCACTAAAAAGTAAAATATCATTACCAGCCAAAAGTGCTTTTATATCTGCAATTCCGGGAGGAAAATACTTTGCAACACCTTGCATATTTAATGCATCGGTAAAAATTAAACCATTAAAGCCTAATTTCTTTTTAAGTAAATCGTTTACAATTTTTGGTGATAAAGTTGATGGAAAATTTTTAGTTGTATCCAAGGCAGGTATGTTTAGGTGCGCAACCATCATACTTCCTATGCCTTTTTCAATTAAATATTTAAACGGGTATAATTCTAAACTATCCAATCGTTCAGCGCTATGATTTATTTGTGGTAATGTTTTGTGAGAATCGCTATCTGTATCGCCATGGCCAGGGAAGTGCTTACCAGTTGCCAAAACAAACTCATCTTGCATGCCTTTCATGTACATATAAGATTTTTCAGCAACCTTGTATTTATTCTCGCCAAAGCTGCGCATCCCAATTACAGGGTTGAGCGGATTATTATTAATATCAGCATCTGGCGCAAAGTTTACGTGTAAGCCAATTCGCTTACATTCTTTAGCTATTTGCCTGCCCATTAAATAAATTAAGCTATCATTTTGTATGGCGCCAAGTGTCATTTGTTTAGGGTAGCGGGCTGTACTATCTAATCGCATGCTTAATCCCCATTCCCCATCAATGCTAAATAAAAGAGGAGTTTTTGAAATACTTTGGTAATAGTTTGCTAATTTGCCTTGGCGGATTGGCCCACCTTGCATCCAAATCAATCCGCCAATATTGTAATCGGTAATAAGTGCTTTAATTTCTTTTACATGTTTTAAATCTTTGTTGCTGTATGCCGCCACCATAAAGAGTTGAGCAATTCTTTGCTGCTGTGAGAGAGAATTAAAAACAGAATCAACCCATTTGTTTTGAACCTTGGTAAAATCAGGATCTTGAGGCACAACAACAAAAGCCATGCAAACCGCTGCAAATAAAGGCAAAATCAATTTCTTCATTTTTTAAATTTAGGTTTAAAACACGTTTATTTTTTAACGGCAATTAATTGTTTTTAACAATGCAATTTTGATTCCTATGCAGTGCGCTTCTTTTAAATTCATTATATTTGCAACCCTAAGGAGATGAGTTTTTCGCCAGAAATAATAGAAGATGAGGTAATTGAGTTGTTGCTCAAGGAGGAGGCTGTAAAAGCGCTTGTATTGTTTAACGACGATTTTAACACCTTTGATCATGTCATAACTTCTTTGGTCCAAGTATGCAACCACCAACTAATTCAAGCCGAACAGTGTGCACATATTGTACACAACAACGGTAAGTGTGTGGTAAAAAACGGTACTTATAAAAAATTAAAACCTATGTGCGAAGCTCTTTTAGAAAGGGGTTTGTCCGCTAAAATTTTAAATTAACTATAAAGTATGAAAAAAATAACTTTTTCAATTATTATTGCCGCTGCAATTGTTTTTGCATGTCATCATAACAAAGTTACAGGCAAGCGTTCATTAAACATAGTTCCTGAAGGGGAAATGATGGCGATGAGTTTTAAGCAATACGATCAGTTTTTGGCTGAACACCCGCCTTTACCTGATTCCGACGAACGTGTTGTAATGGTTCGTAGATGCGGTATGCGCATACAAAAGGCGGTTGAAGAATATTATGCATCAAAAGGTGCTAGTAATGATTTAAAGGGCTTTAGTTGGTCTTTTAATGTGGTAGATGAAAATACGGTAAACGCCTGGTGTATGCCTGGCGGAAAAGTGGTGGTTTACACCGGATTATTACCAGTAACGCAAGATGAGCAAAGTTTAGCAGTGGTTATGGGACATGAGATTGCCCATGCAGTTGCCAGACATGGTAATCAGCGCATGAGCCAAGGAATGTTAGTACAATTTGGCGGTGCGGCACTTTCTGTTGCTATGTCGCAAAAACCAGCTTTGACACAACAGTTATTTCAACAAGCCTACGGTGTTACCACAGGCTTAGGTACTTTAAAATACAGCCGCAGTCATGAAACTGAGGCTGATAAAATGGGCTTAATTTTTGCTGCAATGGGTGGCTATAATCCTGAGGCTGCCGTAGGTTTTTGGCAACGCATGAGCCAAGGCGGTGGGCAAAAACCACCTGAGATTTTAAGTACCCATCCAAGCGATGAAACACGCATCAAGGATTTACAAGCCTTTATGCCGGAAGCAAAAAAATACTACAAGCCTCAATAAATTTATATGAGCATTTTACAAGTTAATGGCGTTTCAAAAAAATATAGCAATCACGTTGCTTTAAACAATGTTTCTCTTACTGTTCCAGAAAAGTCTATTTTTGGTTTACTGGGTCCTAACGGGGCTGGCAAAACTTCTTTAATTCGTATCATTAATCAAATTACTGGACCGGATAGTGGTGAAATTTTATTAAATGGCGAAAAATTAAACCAAAAGCATATTTCGCAAATTGGTTATTTACCAGAAGAGAGAGGTCTTTATAAAAAGATGGGAGTAGGCGAGCAGGCCTTGTATTTAGCGCAATTAAAAGGATTAAAAAAAGCCGATGCAAAAAAGAAATTAGAGTATTGGTTTGAAAAATTTGAAATGCAAACTTGGTGGAAAAAGAAAATTGAGGAGTTGAGTAAAGGTATGCAACAAAAAGTGCAATTTATAGTAACTGTGTTACACGAACCAGAGTTATTAATTTTAGATGAACCTTTTAGCGGTTTCGACCCCATTAATGCACAATTAATTAAAAACGAAATTTTAGAATTGCGTAAAAAAGGTGCCACAATTATTTTTTCAACCCACAACATGGGCAGTGTTGAAGAGCTGTGCGATAACATAGCTTTAATAAATAAATCAGAAAAAATATTAGATGGTAGTGTAAAAGAAATTAGGAAAACTTATAGAACCAATACGTATAAAATTGCTTTTAAAGGAAATGTTATGGGTTTTACCAATGCCTTATGGACCGGAGGCGAGGTACTTGAGAAAGTTACTGAAGATGACATAAACTATTTTACCATACGTATAGCAAAAACAATTACTTCAAGTCAATTATTACAAGCAATTTTACCTACATGTGAGTTAGTATCGTTTAACGAAATTGTACCAAGCATGAACGATATTTTTATAATGAAAGTAAACCAAGGAAACGAAATTTTAGGAACCAAAAGCAATTATACCGAATAAAAATTTACTATGAGCAAAATTGGTTTAATAATGGGTCGCGAAATAAAAAGTAAACTTAGCAATAAAACGTTTATTGTTATGACCTTGCTTGCACCCCTTTTAATTACGGGCTTTTTGGGCTTAATAATTAAAATGAGTATGGATGATAAAACAGAACAACGCGTTTTAGTTATTGATGACTCTCACGTTATTGCTGATAAATTGGTTGGCAATGATTACACATCTTTTGCCACAAGCAATGAAAAATTAGATGAAGCACAACTCAGTTTTTCAAAAAAAAATTATACCTGTTTGTTATATATTTTTCCTGGCGTTTTAAACTCATCAAAAGGAAAAGTAAAAATATTTTATAAAAAGTCGCCAGGTTTATTTTTTCAAGAAAGTTTAAAAAATCAGCTAGAAAAAGTAATATACGAAGGACAATTAAAATCAAATAACATAGATGTAAATGTTATTAATAATGCCAAGATTAGTGTGGATATTATAACTCAGAAGATAGATGAGAATGGCTATAATAAAGACGATTCACATTTTGGGTTTTTAGGATTTATAATTGGCGCTTTGATGTTTATGTTTATTTTAATGTATGGTATGATGGTGTTTAGAAGTGTGATGGAAGAAAAAACCAACCGCATTGTTGAGGTAATTGTATCAAGTGTAAAACCATTTGAGTTAATGTTAGGTAAAATTTTTGGTGTTGCCGTTTTAGGAGTTTTACAGTTTTGTGTTATGGGAATTGTAACCTTTGTTTTGACTACCATTCTTTCAACCTTTTTTATGAAAGATTTGAATACCCAGTTTGATAAGTTTACACAACAACAAGAACTTGTAAAGAAGAACGGAACAAATGTAGATTTTAAGAAACTTACCAACTTTTCAGACAAAGTAGAAACTTTTGAGATAATGAAAAAAATTAAAGGAATAAACATTCCATTGCTTTTAATAACCTTTGTGCTTTATTTTGTTGGAGGTTATTTGTTTTACAGCTCTATAATGGCAGCTATTGGCAGTGCTGTAGATTCCGAATCAGATTCCCAACAGTTTATTACACCAGTTATGATACCACTAATGATTGGGTATTTTATTGCCACCAAAACTATAACTAATCCCGATTCATCTATTGTGTTTTGGGGCTCAATAATTCCGTTTACCTCACCTATTGTAATGATGAGCAGAATTAACGATAATACGCCTGTTTGGGAAATTGCATTATCTCTAGGCTTACTTTATGTTTCGTTTATTTTCACTACGTTTTTAGCAGGCAAAATTTACCGAACTGGTATTTTAATGTATGGCAAAAAAACCAGTTGGAAAGAAATTGGCAAGTGGCTGTTTTACAAATAAAATTTTTATAGGCTCACTTAGGGCAATGTTTCAATAAAAAAACCTCAAAAAAGGTTTTTACATCTCATTCAAAATGTTATCTTTGCCAATCTTTTTTAAAAATTAGTTAGTACAATTATGAGTAATAGAAATGAAAATTCTGGTAAGCCAAAGTCAGAGAAAGATGGCGATAACATGAGTATTTTAGAATCAATTCGCAAGCGCACGGGTTTATTAGTTGGGATTGTTGGTTTAGCATTAGTTATTTTTATCCTTGAAAGCCTTTTAGGGCAAGGGCGTTCGCTATTTGGTGGAGGCGATGAAATGACAGTTGGTAAAATTAACGGTAAAAAAATTGATAGAAACGAATTCGCAATGAAATTCGAAAATCAATTAAATATTGTTAAACAGCAACGTCAAAGCCAAGATATAGATGATAATACTCGTGGTCAAGTTATTGATTATGTTTGGCAACAATATGTTGCGGATTTAGTAATTAAACCACAATACAATAAAATAGGAATTACAGTTGGAGAAGATGAAATTTATGACAGAATGGTTGTAAACCCAATGCCATTTATCCTTCAAAATATTAGCGATCAAAAAACTGGCCAAATTAACCCTCAGTTTGCCAAAGCAGACGGAACTTTAGATCCAAATAAATGGAAACAAGCAATTGCAGGTATTCAAGGCGAACAAGAAGCGGTTTTAGCACAATGGCACGAAGGCATTACACAAAGCCGTATGGCAGAAAAATATGCCTCATTAGTTAGAAAAGGACTTTATGTTACCAACGCCGAAGCTAAAGCAAAAATGGTGGAGCAAGCAGCAAAAGCAAATGTAAGCTTTGTTGTAAAAACTTTTAATTCTGTTAGTGATAGCGCTGTAAAAATTACCGATGACGAAATTTCAAAGTACTACAAAGAAAATTCGCACGAGTTTTTAAACCCTGAAACTACCCGAAAAATTGAGTTTGTTAGCTTTAATGTTACACCTACCGAAAAAGATTTAGCTGAGATTCAAAAAACTGCACAAAACGTTGCAGATAAATTAAAAGGAAAATCGTTGAAGGAAGATAGTATGATTATTGGACAAGAATCTGAGAATGGTGTTATTACTGTTCAAGATTATACTAAAAAAACAATGGTTGTGCGTGATTCAAGTATTTATACTTCTCCAGTAGGTACCGTTTTTGGTCCGTATAACGAAGGCGCATATTTCAAAGTATACAAATTAGTTGGTGTTAACTCTGTACATGACAGTGCACGTGTTCGTCATATTTTACTAAGCACACAAGCCGACCCTCAGGGGCAACAACCTCCAAAGCGCACCATGGCTCAAGCTAAAAGACAAGCAGATAGTTTGATTACATTAATTAAAGAGAAAAAAGTAACGTTTGATACCTTGGTAAAAACTATTAGCGATGATCCAGGAAGTATATCTAAAGGTGGCGATTACGGTTGGTTTAACGAAACTATTGGTTTTGTAGAGCCATTTAAAAATGCTGGTTTGATGGGAGTTAAAGGTAATATCAGTGCTGTAGAAACTCAATTTGGTATACACATTATCGAGGTTTTAGATGTATCTGCTTCTAATCATAATTCTTATAAATTGGCTCAGGTGTTTAAGCTAATTTCACCAAGTGATGAAACAAACCAAATGGTATTTGCTAAAGCTAGTGAATTTGCCGGAAAAAATAATACAGGTGAGTTGTTTGATAAAGGTGTTGATGCGGAAAAATTAACCAAACGTATTGCAGATAATGTAAAAGAAGGCGATAGACAATTAGTTGGTTTGGATAAGGCCAAGGATATTGTGCGTTGGGCTTACTCTGCTAAAAAAGGCGAGGTATCCGTATTTACATTAACCGATAAACATGTGGTAGCAAAACTTGCAAACATTAAAAATAAAGGAATATTAGCATTAGAAGATGTTAAAGAAGAAGTAAGAACCAAAGCTATTGCTCAAAAGAAAGCAGAAATGTTTTTACAAGAGTTTAAAAATGCTGGTTCAAATCCAGAACAAATTGCAGCAAAACTTGGATTAGAAGTTAAAAAACAAGAAGGTTTAAATCTTGCAAGTCATAATATAGATGGATTAGGACACGATGATATTATGATGGGTACAATTTCAGGCTTAAAAGCTGGTAGCACCAGTAAAGCAATAGCTGGCGATAATGGCGTGTTTGTTGTGAGTGTAAGTACAAAAGATGCTGGTACTCCAAATAGCGATTTAAAAATGGCTAAAATGCAAATAGAACAAGAAATTGGTGGAAGAGCAGATTATGAAGCATTTAACGCGTTAAAAGATTTATCAGACGTTGAACAACATACATCTAAAATAGATTAATAATTAGGAAACATAAATCCCACATAATGTGGGATTTTTTTTTAATTAAATGCGAATCAAAATTTCAAACTCAAGATTAAAAATTTAGTTTAAGTGAGTTTAAATAAAACACTTCATAATAAATGAAAATTCAAAACATCACCAATCTTTTAGAAACCCATTCTCCGCTGGTCTTACAAGAAAGTTACGATAATTGCGGGTTGCTTGTTGGCGATAAAAATACGGAGTGTACAGGTGTTTTATTAAGCTTAGATTGTACAGAAGAGGTGATTGATGAAGCAATAGAAAACAAGTGTAATTTGGTTGTTGCGCATCACCCAATTGTGTTTGCAGGACTAAAAAAATTTAATGGGTCTAATTACATAGAAAAAGTAATAATTAAAGCCATAAAGAACGATATTGCAATTTATGCAGCTCATACAAATTACGATAATATTAGCAATGGTGTTAACCATAAAATAGCAGAAAAATTACAGATTAAAAACTGTAAAATTTTGCTTCCTAAAACTAATTTACTTAAAAAATTAATCACTTATGGGCCTGAAACACACCACCAACAAGTGTTAGAGGCATTGTTTGAAGCAGGTTGCGGAAATATAGGTAATTATGAAAATTGTAGTTTTAATAGTAAAGGAACAGGCACTTTTAAAGGTAACGAGGCATCAAATCCCTTTATTGGCAAGGCACAACAGTTAAGTGTTGAGCCTGAAGTGAAAATCGAAACGGTGTTTTTAGCTCACAATCAAACAAAAATTATTGATGCTTTAATTAAGAGCCACCCTTACGAAGAAGTGGCTTATGATATTTATACTTTAGATAATACAGTAAGTAGCATTGGCAGCGGCATGGTTGGCGAATTAGAGAAAGAACTTTCTTTAACTGCGTTTTTAGAACACGTTAAAAGTAAACTAAACGCCAAAGTTTTAAAATATACCAAAGGAAAATCAGAAACTATTAAAAAAGTGGCATTCTGCGGCGGAAGCGGCAAATTTTTGCTAAATCAAGCCATTAAAAGTAGGGCAGATGTCTTTCTTACAGCGGATATCAAATACCACGAGTATTTTGATGCAGTTGATAATATTATTTTAGTCGATATTGGACATTTCGAAACGGAGCAATTTACACCTGAAATTTTTTATACAATTATTCAAAATAAATTTCCTACATTTGCAGTCCGTTTATCGCACGTTAATACCAACCCGATAAATTATTTTTATTAATATGAGTTCAAAAATTAAAGAAAAGTTAGATGCTTCAGTAGAAGGTAAGTTGAAAGCACTTTACCAGTTACAATTAATCGATTCAAAGATTGATAAATTACGAACTATTAGAGGTGAATTACCTTTAGAAGTGAGTGATTTAGAAGATACAGTTGCAGGATTAGAAACGCGTTTAACAAATGTTACTGATGAGGTAAATGAGTTGAACAACCAAATAGCAGAAAAAAAACAAGCTATAAAAGATTTTCAAGCAAATATTAAAAAGTACGAAAGTCAACAAAACAAAGTACGTAACAACCGTGAGTACGATGCCATTACTAAAGAAATTGAATTTCAAAATTTAGAAATTCAGTTAGCAGAAAAACGTATGAAAGAAGCTTCATTTGCAGTTGTTTCTAAAGCAGAATTATTAGATAAAAGCAAAGTTGAATTTGAAGAAAGAAGTAAAGATTTAAAAGAAAAAAAATCTGAACTAGATGAAATTATTGCTGAAACTGAGAAAGAAGAAAAGGATTTAGTTGTTGAAAGTAACAAAGCAGCAGAGGGTATAGAAAGCAGATTATTAAACGCGTACAAACGTATTCGATCAAATACACGCAATGGCTTGGCCGTTGTGGCTGTTGAGCGCGATGCTTGTGGCGGTTGTTACAATAAAATTCCACCGCAACGTCAGTTAGATATTCGTACCAATAAAAAAATTATTGTATGCGAACATTGTGGACGTGTTTTAGTTGATGGTATGTTAATACCTGATACTGGAGTTGAATAATTTTTTTTAAAATTATTTTGCAAATAAAAATAAATCTATTACATTTGCAGACCAAAAAAATGGGAGTTTAGCTCAGCTGGTTCAGAGCATCCCGACTAAAGTCGGGAGGGTCACTGGTAAGTTGAAATAGGTTGTTCTTTAAAAAAATGGGAGCTTAGCTCAGCTGGTTCAGAGCATCCCGACTAAAGTCGGGAGGGTCACTGGTAAGTTGAAATAGGTTGTTCTTTAAAAAAATGGGAGCTTAGCTCAGCTGGTTCAGAGCATCCCGACTAAAGTCGGGAGGGTCACTGGTAAGTTGAAATAGGTTGTTCTTTAAAAAAATGGGAGCTTAGCTCAGCTGGTTCAGAGCACCTGCCTTACAAGCAGGGGGTCACTGGTTCGAACCCAGTAGTTCCCACCAAAGCCTCACAGATATGTGAGGCTTTTTTATTTTATAAAGTGTTTACAGTTTATATATTATTTTCAGTAACTAAAAATAAATATTACGTTGGTTATACAAGTGATTCTTTAGAGGAAAGAATACGTAAACACAATACCAATCACAAAGGATTTACAGGAGGAATTGGCGATTGGCAACTTAAGTATTTTGAGAACTTTATAACAAAATCTGAAGCACTTAACAGAGAAAAACAAATTAAAAATTGGAAAAGTAGAAAGCTTATAGAAAAATTGATTCAAGGAGCTTAGCTCAGCTGGTTCAGAGCATCCCGACTTTCAGTCGGAAGGGTTACTGGTTCGAACCCCATAGTTCCCACCAAAGCCTTACAGAACTGTAGGGCTTTTCTGTTTTAAGGGATGTTTCCAAGTTATTTATTATTCTCCGTAACTCAAATAAAGTCCTTTATATATTTGCCATTAAATTAGAGAGTTTTTTACCTAAATCATTTTCAAACTCAAATGTTTTCATGAGTTCGTTAAATTTTTGAATTCTCAATTCTCTTATTTCTAGATACCTATTGTGACTGATTTTTTCTTATATAGGGTTCACTCAAACTGTATAAAAACTTAATGAATCAACCTGCCTATGGCGGGCACGGGCAGCGAAGTGAAGATGTATATAAATACTTCGAGCTGACCTGCCTGCGGCAAGCAGGGCTAACGACGAGTCAGTTAATTTTTATTAAGCCAAAAGGAATAAAGCTACTCTATTTTTTAGTGCAAGGATTTTCTCAAAAAATTTCAAAAAGCTTTGCACACAAAAAGGGATTTAAGCCTCAAATCTCTTGTTAATTGGCAAATTTACGTTTTTGAGTGAACCCCAATTTGATTGGACTATAAAAAATTTATAATTGCTATTAGAAATCCTTACCAAAATAAGTGAGGATTTTATCATTTAATACCAATACGAAGTATATTTTAGTCCTATTTATGATGAAATTTTTAATTCTTCTTCGTTGAAAATACGCAACGTATCCTATTACTAAGTCTAAGCGCCAACTGCCTCGCTCAAATATCTTGCAGATATTTACCGTGCCTTGAATAATAAAAATTTCTAATCATATCTTCATTCTAAAATATACTTCAACTTGGTATAAGAGTTAATAAATTTGATTTAAAATTTCTTTGAATGTAAAGTATAAATTCTTAAATCTAAAAACTTCTTTCTAATTTGATTTCTATTCTTTAATTAATTTTACTGCATTAACCGCTCCATTGCTCTCAGCTTTTAAAATGTAAATGCCATTTGGTAAGTTGGTTAAATTGATTGTTTGTTTTCCTTCGTTCAGTTTAGATGTATAAACCAATTTACCTACCACATCTGTAACTATTACTTTTGCAGAAGAAGTTAAATCTACAACAAATATACCTTTACTTGGGTTCGGATATACTAAAACGTTAGCGGCTGTGCCTGTAGCTATGTTTTTAATACCAGTACAAGGGGAAACAGATTGAGTAATAGTAGCTAAGTTATTACAACCAGCGGTGCTTGTTCCGTTAACTGTATAAGTAGTTGTTACCGTAGGAGAAACCGCAATTATTGCACCATTTGCACTGGTATTCCAAGTATACGTATTAGCACCACTTGCAGTAATACTAGCAGTAGAGCCCACACATAATAAACTTGTATTAGTGATTGCGTTTATAGTTGGGTTTGGGTTAACTGTTTGTGTAAATACTTTACTAGCAGTGCAAGTAAGAGCAGTTCCAGTAACTGTATAAGTAATTGTAACTGTTGGGGATAGAATAACCGCCGAAGTAGTGGCTGTTGTATTCCATGAATACGTGTTAGCACCACTTGCTGTTAAGGTAACTTGTTGCCCGGCACAAATTGTGCTGTTAGTGCTCGCAACAGTTAATGTTGGACTTGCGTTAACTGTAACACTAAAGTTACACGTTGAAAAATTTCCAGAAGGATCTATTGCTCTATAAATAATATTGGTAACTCCTAAATTAAATAGTCCATTTGCATTTCCTGTTCCTGAGCCAGTTGTTGCGCCTAGTAAACTATAAGAAAGCGCGGCAGAACAATTATCGCTTACCGTTACAGGCGCTAAAGAAGAAAGAGTTGTGTTTGATGAAGTAGCGCAAGCCGTTAAATTTAAAGGGCAAACTAAATTTGGTAATTGAACATCGCTCACTGTTACAGAGAATGAGCAGGTTGCGCTGTTGTTTGAATTATCAACAACAGTAAAAGTTTGAACTGTTGTGCCAATAGAAAAACTAGAACCGCTTGAAAGACCCGATATAAGTGTGTTTGTAAAATTAGTTGCACCTAAAGCTGTAATAACTATTTTTCCATTGCCAATATTAACCCCACTTAAAAAATTTGTCCCAGTAGCTGTTGGCAATAAATAACCACTACCACCACCACCACCGCGGCAGTTGCCACTAGCTGCGCCGCCATACCAGCCGCCTCCACCACCATAACCCTCGCAGCCACAGCTAAAGCCACTTGCATTACCACCAATAGCAAATGAACCAGCCATTGCTGTATTACTAAACGAACTGCAAGTTCCATGCAGCCCACCTGCTGTTTGAGTTGCACCAAGTCCTCCCGGATTTGCAGGTGTATCACGATAGCCATCACCGCCAACCAAGCCTCCGCCAAAGCCACCAACTACATGTAATAAACTCCAAAAACCTGCACCGCCACCACCACCAGCAACTATTATTCGGTCTGTTAGTGAATAAGGAGAAACGCGTACATCTGTTCCACCACCACCGCCTTTACCAGCGGCATCGCCATTGCCTCCCCCATTAAATCCTCCCGCTGTTGTTGTAGGCTGTCCGCCAACAAATAATTGTAAAGTTTGACCTGGCACTACTGTGAATACTCCTTTAGCATATCCACCATAATTTACATTATTAACCCAATTGGCTCCTCCTTGAGCACCCCAAGCCTCAAGAGTTAAAGAAGTAACCCCAGATGGAACAACATAGCTTTGCACAGAACCTGTAAAAGCGAATGTTGTTGAAGCGGCGGATATACAACTATTAACTACCACCGGGGCCGAGTAATTAACTATAGCAGAACAAGCGTTTGCAACATTTATTGTTGTAATGTTAGATGGGCAAGCTACGGTAAGACACTGAGAGTGGACTGGGCTCGTAATTGCCAAAAGTGTAAAGATTGATAGTAAATTTTTTTTCATAGATTATTTTTTAGTAACATCAAATTTAAGATTTTTTATTGATTTCAATCTGAAAATGTGTTGAAAGAGGTAGAATATGTGATGAAAAAATCCTCACCAAATTAATGATGAGGATTTTTTTATTCATGATTTGTAAATGTTGATTTTAGAGTTCCGATGTAATAAAATATGATTCTTAATCTAAAATATAATTATCTTGGTATTACTGTTGTTTAATTAACTTCACAATTCTATCTCCAGCTTTTAAATAATAAATACCGTTTGCTTGTTCTTTTAAGTTAATGATTTCGTTTTCAGAGCTAATGGTTTTGTTTAAAACTATTTGTCCTAAAGCATTCACAACTGTTATTTCAATTTTAGTACCACTTGTGTTTTGAATCGTGTATAAACCATTGCTTGGATTAGGGAATGCCAAAACATTAGTAGTTGCAATTGAAGCAAGATTATTGATACCTGTGCACGGAGAAACTGATTGGGTAATCGTAGCACCATTGTTGCAACCGTTTGTGTTCGTTCCGATAATAGTGTATGTTGTAGTTATGGTAGGAGAAACTGCTATTACTGAGGTATTTGCGCTAGTATTCCAAGTGTAGGTATTAGCGCCGCTGGCTGTTAAACTGGCTGTTGAACCAAAACACAATAAACTGTTAGTAGATGTAGCGGAGATTGTTGGCAATGGATTTACAGTAACAGAGCTAACTGCCGTGTTTGAACCAACACAGCCTTGAGCGCTTGTCCCAACAACGTTATAGCTTGAATTAGCTGTTGGTGTTACAACTGAACTTCCACCACCAATTGTATAAGTTGAGGCGCCGCTTGGAATAATAGTAAAGCTATTACCAGCGCATATTACTCCGCTATTTGCAGAAATAGTTGGTGAAGCATTTACAGTTACTGAGCTTATTGTATTTCCTATACATCCATTTGCACCTGTACCCGCTATACTGTATGAACTTGATGATGTAGGTGTAACAACTGACGCACCGCCACTAATTGTATATGTAATTGCTCCGCTAGGTGTAAGAGTATAGCTATTGCCAGCACAAATTGCACCATTGTTTATTGATATTGTAGGTTGTGCATTTACGGTTACATTGCTAGTTGCTGTATTGGCACTAACACAGCCCGCTAAATTTGTACCTCTGACAGTATAAGAAGTACTAGCTGAAGGACTAACAATGTTAGTTCCACCTTGCACCGTGTAGGTATTAGCACCGCTTGGTATAATTGTAAAGCTATTACCAGAACAAATAGTTCCGCTATTAACAACAACTGTAGGTGAAGCAGCAACAGTAATTGAACTCACTGCCGTGTTAGAACTTACGCAACCAAAGGGGCTTGTTCCAGTAACACTATAACTTGCATTGGCCGTTGGCGATACTACAGAGCTACCTCCGCTAATAGTATATGTGCTAGCACCACTTGGAGAAATTGTGAATGAATTACCAGAACATAGAACACCACTATTTACAATAATAGTAGGATTAGGGTTAATCGTTAATGTAATTGGTGTGCGCTGAGCAGAAGTACAGCCTACAATCGTTTGAGCAACTATGGTGATAGTTCCATCGCCTAAGCCTACAGCCGCTGTATTTACCTGGTTAGTTCCTGCATTGAATGAACTTCCGCCGCCGCCGCCTGTAAATGGTTGAGAACCGCTTGTGCCACCACCAGAATAACCGCCGCCGCCGCCGCCGTTACCACCAGTGAACCAACCTGCACCTCCACCTCCAAAACCACCTGCATCATTATTATTTCCAGTTCCACCAATACCGCCATTAAAAAACGATTTACCTCCGCTTGCAGGAGTGCCACTACCACCAGCACCGTTGGTGAAAAAACCGCCACCACCACCACCTGAACCAGTAGATGCACCACCACCGTTACCATTTATACCGCCAGCAACCAAGCCATTTCCGCTTGCAGTAGCAGATGTTGTAAGTGTAGCATCTATACCAATTAAATTTGAACCGCAAGAGGTAATATTATTACTAGCACCACCACCGCCACCAGCAACTAACAATGCTGTGCTTGGTGTAGCTACAACAAATGAACCACCACCACCACCAGCATCAGAACCATTTGAGAACCCTTTTTGCCCTACTAATATTGCTAACACTTGCCCTGGTGTTACAGTAAACACACCTGATACCCTAGCTCCCCGACCACCAATAGCACTGCAATTCACACTAATCGAACCTCCAGAAGCGCCAGTAGCAGTAATGGTTAATTGAGTTACGCTAGCAGGTACTGTATAATTCTGTATAGCACCTGTATAGGTAAATGTTGTGGTTCCTCCTACAACAGGATTTTGAAAAGATTCTGCATAGTAAGTAGTTGTAATAGTTGGGTTCACTAAATAGTTAGCTCCACTAGCGCTCGTTCCTATTGGTGTTCCGCCAGTTGGCACGGTGTACCAGTTAATAGCAGCAACACCTGCTGTAGCATTAATATTACTTGTGCCACCAATGCAAATGCTTGGTGGTGTCGCCATAACCGAACTTGGGGTCGGGCACTGGGCGTTTGATTTATTAGCAATAAGGCATAACCCTAGTAATGATAATAATTTAGAATTCAAAAAATAATTTTTTTTCATAGTTTATGTTTTGAGCATAAAACTACTCTTTTAAACTTTTAATTTGAAAAAATGTGTTGAAAGTGGCAAAATATGTGATGAAAATTAAAAACAAGTTTAAATTCAGTCAAACTATTACGATAACTTACTAATGAAAAGTAATTTAAAGATACTGAATTAACGTCATTGCCTTTAATAAGTTAAAATGCTAATGGCTTGACAAACATATATGCCCGCGGTTTCGGTTCTTAAACGGGTATTTCCTAAACTTAAATTTTTAAAATTATTTTGGTGCGCTAATTCTATTTCTTCTGCGGCAAAATCTCCTTCAGGCCCAATTAAAATTAAATTCTTTTTGTTTAAAAAGTCAATTTCTTTTATTTTGGTTTTTAAACTGTTCTCACAATGTGCAATCAATTTGTTTTGTTCTGTACAATTCAATACAAACTTATTAAATGCAATTAAAGTATTTATTTTTGGTATAGTAGCCTGTAGGCTCTGTTTTACGGCACTTTCAATAATTTTAGTAATTCTTTCTAATTTTAAATTAACACGTTCGCTGTTTTTGCATTGTAAAAAAGTAATTTCATCTATTCCAATTTCTACACATTTTTCTAGCATCCATTCAATTCTATCTAATTGTTTGGTTGGAGCAATTGCAAGGTGCAAGTAATAGTTTCTCATTATACTATTTGATATTTCATCCAATAAAATGGCAGTACATTTTTTTTCGTGTACTTGAGTTAGCTTGGCATTAAAGCTTTTCCCAAAACCATCAATAACAATAATTACATCGTTATTTTGTCTACGCAATACCTTTACGCAGTGCCAACTCTCATCTTCTCTAAGAATTGCTAAATTATCTTCAAATTTTGCTATAAAAACATTCACGTAATAAAAATAACTATTTTTATGGCTTGAACTATTTGGCGCACGCATATTTATCAAATAATAAGCCTGAATTACTAATTGGGAATTTTATTGCCGATCATATTAGAGGCAATGAGTTTGATGAATACGATACAAAAATTAAAGAGGGCATCAAGCTACACCGCAATATTGACGCTTTTACAGATGTACACCCACAGTTTAAATTATCAAAGCGTATATTTTATAATGGTTTTGAAAAGTATAGCGGTATATTAATTGATATTTATTATGATTATTTTTTGGCGAAAAATTTTGAAGAAATCGCTAATCAAAATTTGAACGATTTTTCACAAAATGCTTATGGTGTTTATGATTCTTATAAAGAAATTTTGCCTAAATCGAGCGCTAATTTTTTACACTATGTTTTAGAAAATGACATATATTGCGCTTACTCAGATATTAAAGGTATAGAACGTGTATTGTTTCATTTATCGCATAGAATAAAGCACGGTGTAATGTTAAACGAATCGCTTAATTTGTTTTTAAAACACGAGAAAGAACTGAAGCAACATTTTGATGTTTTTTTTAGCGATGCCAAAAATCTATTTTTAGTTAACAAGTTGTAGTATGGAATTTATAGACCCCTTATTGCTTAATTACTGCGAAGCGCACTCAGATAAAGAAGGCGATTTATTAGCTGATTTAAACCGCCAAACACATTTAAAAATTTCACAACCACGCATGTTAAGCGGTCATTTACAAGGTAGGTATTTAAGTTTTTTATCGCGGTTAAAAAAACCAAAATACATTTTAGAAATTGGTACTTACACTGGTTATTCGGCTTTATGTTTAGCAGAAGGATTGCAACCAAGTGGTAAATTATTTACAATTGATAGTAACGAGGAAACGAATGCGTTTGCGAAAAAACAAATTATAAAGAGCAATTTTGTAAATCAAATTGAGTTGATTGAAGGGTCGGCAAGTAACATTATTCCAACCTTAAATTTTGAGTTTGATTTAGTATTTATTGATGCAGATAAAAAAAATTACAGTTTGTATTATGATTTAGTGTTTGATAAAGTTGTAAAAGGAGGTTTAATTATAGCCGATAATGTGTTATGGAGTGGAAAAGTAATTCAACAAAATTTTGATACAGACACCTCACTAATTGATGCGTTTAATAAGAAAGTACAAGAAGATGACCGTGTTAAAAATTTGTTATTACCTTTAAGAGATGGTCTTATGGTGATTGAAAAGTTGTAATTTTTTTCTGAAAAACGGTTTATTAAATTTGAAATAATAGAATTGAAATCTTTAATTAAAATAGTTTTTTTCTGTTTGCTTTTTACAACTACCTTTTCTCAAGAAAAGTTAGATACCATTGTGTTTAACAAAAATATAAAACTGGCAAACAAATTGCTACAAACCGATATCGATTCTAGTTATTCGGTAATAAAAAAAAACTTATATGCTTCCTTCAAATATAAGTATGCATTTGGTTGTTATTACGCGCATGAACAACTTTGTACTTATTATCGCTTAAAAGGGAATATTGATTCAGTGCTGCTTTACACAAGTAATTTAATAAAATTTGCAAGGGTATTAAAGGATACTTCTAAAATTGTTAATGCATATCTTACTTTGGTAAGAGCTGCTTGCAATAATTCAAACTATAAATTAGCAATTCAGAATTGTATGCTGGCCCAACGTTTTGCGGATGCTTCAAACATCACTGTTCTTAGGATAAGTGTATATCACAACCTAGGTTTAATTTATTCAAATCTTGATGGTACTTCTGAAAAAGCATTAAACTACTTTAAGCAAGGGGTTCAGTTGGCCAAAGCTATAAATGATACATTTAACTTGGCAAACTTATCCGCCAGAATTGGTGGAGAATATTACGATTTGAATAAACACGATTCTGCGTTAAAATATTCATTGGAGTCATACCAACTATTCAGTAAAATTAATCATTTGAGGGGGCAGGGAGTAGCACTCAATAATTTGGCAACGGCTTATTGTGGTAAAAAAGATTACAATAATTCCAATAAATATTATCTATTGGCACTACAAATAAGGGAGAAGTTAAAGGATGTAAATGGTATGTCTATTCTTTATAACAATTTAAGCTTAAATTATTATGAACTTAAAAATTATAAACAGGCGCTTTATTATGCTTTGTTAAATGAAAAGTTAACAGCTAATTCTAAAGATCCTAACATGATTGCCTCTACACAAAAGCAGTTAAAAAGCATTTACGCCAAGCTCGGAAATTACGAGTTGGCTTATAAAAATGCTAATAGCTATATTATTCATTTAGATTCTATGAGTTCTAAATCTAATCTAAAGACCTTGGTAGACTTACAAACTAAATACGAGACAGATAAAAAGGAAAAAGAAATTGCAATATTAGAGTTACAAAATAAAAATTCAGAGTAAACAATTATAGAGCAAACAAAACGCAGAAATATAATGATAGTAAGTGCTTCCCTTTTCTTCATTGTGGTTAGTTTTTTTCTTTTTGCTTTGCTTAATCGCTATAAAAAAACCAAGCAACAACAAAAAGTCATTCAAGCACAAAAATTAATAGTTGAAGAGAAAGTTTCTGAACTTGGTGCCAAACAAAAAGAAATATTAGATTCGATTAATTATGCCTCAACCTTACAAAGCGCTATGCTTCCTAACATTAAGGAGTTTGAAAACAAGCAAATTAAGTTTGAACTTATTTTTAAACCAAAAGATATTGTGAGTGGCGATTTTTATTGGCTTACAAGAAAAGATAATTTTTTATTTGTTGTTGTAGCAGATTGTACTGGACATGGTGTGCCTGGCGCATTTATGAGTTTAATGGGGATTTCCTTTTTAAATGAAATTGTAAACGAATCAGAAGTCGTAGAAACAAATTTAATTTTAAACGCGTTAAGAAATAAAGTTGCAACCGCATTAAATAGCAAACAGAATGCCGAGTTTAGGCGCGATGGAATGGATCTTGTCCTCATGCGAATTGATGTAAATTCACTGGAGCTGCAATTTAGCGGTGCAAACAATTTTATTTATATTAATAATAAAAATGAAATGATTGAACTCAAAGGCGATAAAATGCCAATTGGAATACAAGAAGGGGCAAGTGAATTTTTTAAACAACAAAACTATCAATTGCAAAAAGGTTCAAAAATTATTATAACCACTGATGGTTTGCCAGACCAGTTTGGAGGATTGAAGAATAAAAAATTTATGTACAAACAACTCGAAAAAATTATTCTTGAAAATCAATCAAGACCTATTTCGCCTCTAAAAGATTTAATTGACCGAGAATACCAAGCTTGGAAAGCAAATAATGAGCAAGTAGATGATATAACATGTATGTTTATAGAAATTGAACAGTAAATAGCAATGAACTACCTCATTAATAGCGACCCAAACCAAAAAAATTACCAAAAAATTTATCTATTAGGATTCTTGGCGCATTTGCTTGCTGCACTTTATAGCGTCGGTTACCATAATCCAGATGAATACTTTCAAATTATCGAATTTGCTTCCTACAAGCTTAATATTACTTCAGCAATCGAATTGCCTTGGGAATTTCATGAAAAAATAAGACCAAGTTTTCAACCCATATTGTTTTTTCAATTGCACAAACTTCTTAATTTCTTTGGAGTTAGTAATCATTTTACAATAACACTAATTTTTAAAATTCTACACGCATTTCTTGCATTTGTATCAACCACATGGCTCATAAGGCTATTAATTAATCGTTTTAAGGAATCACGAATCAAACTTTTATTCTTGTTTACCTCATTATTACTTTGGTTTATCCCTTATTTTCATGCCCGCCATTCGGCCGAAAACCTAGCCTCAAGTTTTTTTGTTATTGCCATTTGCGTTTGGCTAACGCATTTTACTACTAAAAAATTATTTAAATATGCACTAATTGGGTTGCTTATGGGACTTGCGTTTCAAGCCAAGTATCAAATGGGCATTATGATTTTCGGGTTTTGTCTTTGGTTGCTTCTAATTCAAAAAGAACGTTTTTCTTTTTCAGTAATACTAACAATAGCCTTTTTATTTGTTCTATTACTCGGAACATTGCTTGATAGCTGGTTTTACAATGGAAATGTATTTACCCCTTTAAACTATGTTAAATCAAATTTTATAGATAATAAACTTAACTATTTTGGTAGCAGCCCTTGGTATTACTATTTTACAGAGGTTCTTGTAGCTGGAATTCCACCAATTAGTATTACACTTATTTTTTCTTTTTGTTGGTTTTGGATAAAAGAGAAAAAGAATTTTTTAACATGGATTACACTACCTTACTTTGCGATTCATTTACTTATTGCGCACAAAGAACTTCGCTTCTTATTTCCTTTACTACCATTTGTACCCTTCGTTTTATGCAGTTTTTTGAGCTATCTCTTAACAAGTAAATACCAAAACTATAAACTTGTAAAATTACTTTTTCAACCCACGTTTTATAAATTTATTTTTGCTTTAAACCTTGGGGCGCTTTTATTTGTAGCGCTTAAGCCGGCTAACGATTCCTATTATTTTTTAAAATTCTGTTACGAGCGATACAACAAGGAAGAAGTAATTATGCTTTATAAAGAACATAATCCGTATTCGGAACTTTCAACATTATCTTACTACAAATCACCATTGGTAAATATAGTATCGGTTGATAGTTTAAACACCTCTCAAGTATATAAAAAACTAGTCATTTATGTTGAAGATTTTATTGAACAAGACGAGATAATAGTGAATGGAAAAAAATACAAAAAAATTTATTCAACATGGCCAAAATGGTTCAATAATCTAAACGTTAATAATTGGCTATCACGAACCAATAACGCAAATTTGTTTGAGAGGGTAGATTGAAATATTACTTTTTGTGGTTAAATTTTTTAATTTTTTCGCCCAACAATAAACAAATTTCATACCAATTGCAAAAAAAATCACACAAAATTACCTTCAATTCAAAATCTTTTATTATCTTTGCCGTCCCGTAAAAGGAAAAATATAAAAAAACGAGTAAAATCAAGTAATACAGAGGATATAAAATGCCTACAATATCGCAATTAGTAAGAAAAGGTCGTGTAAAACCGACTAACAAAAGTAAATCGGCCGCTTTGGACTCTTGTCCACAACGCCGTGGTGTATGTACCAAAGTGTACACTACAACCCCTAAAAAACCTAACTCAGCTATGCGTAAAGTAGCTAAGGTACGTTTAACCAACAAGCAAGAGGTAATTGCTTACATTCCAGGTGAAGGTCATAATTTACAAGAACACAGTATCGTTTTGGTACGTGGTGGTCGTGTAAAAGACTTACCAGGTGTACGTTACCACATTGTACGCGGTAGTTTAGATACTGCTGGTGTTGAAGGACGTAAACAACAACGTTCAAAATACGGTTCAAAACGTCCTAAAGCGGGTGCTGCTGCAGCTCCAGCTAAAAAGAAAAAATAATAATAAGTAAAAAGATTATACAATGAGAAAAGCCAGAGCAAAGAAACGCGTTTTATTACCAGATCCAATTTATAATGATACATTGGTAACTCGTTTTTTAAATAATTTAATGTACGACGGTAAAAAAAATACTGCGTCTAATATTTTTCACGAAGCTATTGCTGTTGTTGCTAAACGTACCAACGAAGATGGTTTAGAAGTTTGGAAAAAAGCCCTTGCAAACGTTACACCTCAAGTTGAGGTGCGTTCACGTCGTGTGGGTGGTGCTACTTTCCAAATCCCAACCGAAATTCGCCCAGATAGAAAAGTGTCTATGGCAATGAAATGGTTAATTAGCTATTCTCGCAAGCGTAACGAAAAATCTATGGCTCAAAAATTAGCCGGAGAAATCGTTGCTGCTTCTAAAGAAGAGGGTGCTGCATTTAAAAAGAAAGAAGATGTTCACAAAATGGCAGAAGCTAACAAAGCTTTCTCGCATTTCCGTGTTTAATAGTTATAAAAAATTAAAATGAGCGACTTACGTTATACAAGAAATATTGGGATTGCTGCCCACATCGACGCTGGTAAAACTACAACTACTGAGCGTATTTTATATTATACTGGTGTAAACCATAAAATTGGTGAAGTACACGAAGGTGCTGCTACCATGGACTGGATGGCGCAAGAGCAAGAGCGTGGTATTACCATTACTTCTGCTGCTACAACCTGCCACTGGAACTATCGTGGTAACAAATATAAAATTAATATTATCGATACTCCTGGTCACGTAGATTTTACAGTTGAAGTAAACCGTTCTTTACGTGTATTAGATGGCTTAGTGTTCTTATTTTCAGCAGTTGATGGTGTTGAGCCTCAATCTGAAACTAACTGGCGCTTAGCCGATAATTACGGTGTTTCTCGTATTGGTTTCGTTAATAAAATGGACCGCCAAGGTTCTGACTTTTTAGCTGTTGTTAAACAAGTTAGAGAAATTTTAGGCGGTAATGCAGTTCCTTTACAATTACCAATTGGTGCCGAAGAAAATTTTGAAGGGGTGGTTGATTTAATCAACAACCGTGGTATTGTTTGGAATGATGCAGATAAAGGAATGACGTTTACTGAAGTTCCTATCCCTGCTGATATGGTTGCTGAAGTTGCTGAGTGGAGAGAAAAATTATTCGAATCAGTTTCTGAATTCGATGATAAAATCATGGAAAAATTCTTTGATGCTCCTGAAACAATTACTGAAGCTGAGGTTTTAGCTGCATTGCGTAAAGCATGTATTGCTAACAAAATAGTTCCTATGGTTTGTGGTTCATCTTTTAAAAACAAAGGTGTTCAAACCATGTTAGATTTAGTTATGGAATTAATGCCTTGTCCGTTAGATAAAGACGTGATTAAAGGTACTAACCCTGACACTGGTGCTGAAGTTGTTCGTAAACCAGATGCAAAAGATCCTTTCACAGCCTTAGCATTTAAAATCGCTACCGATCCTTTCGTTGGTCGTTTGTGCTTTTTCCGCGCTTACTCAGGCCGTTTAGATGCTGGTTCTTACGTATTAAATACTCGTTCTGGTAACAAAGAACGTATATCTCGTATTTTCCAAATGCATGCCAATAAACAAAACCCAATCGAATTTATCGAAGCTGGTGATATTGGTGCTGCAGTAGGTTTTAAAGATATTCGTACAGGTGATACACTTTGCGAAGAAAAAAATCCTATAGTTCTTGAAGCAATGAATTTCCCTGAGCCTGTAATTGGTATTGCTATCGAGCCAAAAACACAAGGCGATTTAGATCGTTTAGGTGTAGGTTTAGGTAAATTAGCTGAAGAAGATCCAACTTTCCGCGTAAATACAGATGAAGATTCTGGGCAAACCATTATCTCTGGTATGGGTGAGTTACACTTAGAAATTATTGTAGACCGGTTAAGACGCGAATTTAAAGTCGAGGTTAACCAAGGTGCACCTCAAGTAGCTTACAAAGAGTCTATTACATCAACATTTGCACACCGCGAGGTTTATAAAAAACAATCTGGTGGTCGTGGTAAATTTGCCGACATCCGCTTTACAGTGGGGCCTGTAGATGCAGATTGGGATATTTCAAAAGATGTTTTCCAATTCGTAAACGAAATTACAGGTGGTAACATTCCTCGTGAATTTATCCCAGCTGTTGAAAAAGGTTTCCGTAACTCAATGAATAATGGCGTTTTGGCGGGTTATCCATTAGTTGGGATGAAAGTTGTTTTAACAGACGGTTCTTACCATGCAGTAGATTCGGACGCTCTATCATTCGAAATCTGCGCACGCACCGCTTTCCGTGAATCATTACCTAACTGTAAACCAGCATTACTTGAGCCTATTATGAAAGTTGAGGTTTTAACGCCAGAACAAAACATGGGTGATGTAGTAGGTGACTTAAACCGTCGTCGTGGACAAATTGAAGGGATGGATAGCAAAGGTACCGCACAAGTTATTAAGGCAAAAGTTCCATTATCAGAAATGTTCGGCTATGTAACACAATTACGTACGCTAACTTCTGGTCGTGCTACCTCAACTATGGAATTTAGCCACTACAACGAAGCACCAAATAACATTGCACAAGATGTAATTGCAAAAGCAAAAGGTAAAAAAACTGAAAACGCATAACTAACTTAATATAAAAAAACACGTTCTTTATTATGAGCCAAAGAATCAGAATTAAATTAAAATCATACGATTTCAACTTGGTTGACAAGTCTGCCGAAAAAATCGTAAAAACAGTTAAAGCTACAGGTGCTGCTGTTAACGGACCAATTCCTTTACCTACAAATAAAAGAATTTTTACCGTATTAAAATCACCTCACGTAAACAAAAAAGCACGCGATCAATTTCAATTATGCGCTTACAAACGTTTACTAGATATTTACAGTTCTTCTTCAAAAACTGTAGATGCTTTAATGAAATTAGAACTTCCTAGTGGAGTAGAGGTGGAGATTAAAGTTTAACTGTATTTATAATTTATTGATTGATAATAGACAAATTGCAGAAAAACACCTTCAAATTGTTTTTAAAAAAAATATCCAATCGTAAATTGTAAATCCAAAAATCGTAAATAAAAATAAATAAATTAATAAACAAAAAATAAAATGTCAGGAATAATTGGTAAAAAAATCGGAATGACGAGCTTCTTCGATGCCAATGGTAAATATTTACCATGCACAGTTATTGAAGCGGGTCCTTGCGTGGTTACGCAAGTAAAAACCAATGAAAAGGACGGTTATGATGCACTTCAATTAGCATTTGATGAGAAAAAAGAAAAACACACATCAAACGCAATGAAGGTACACTTTGAAAAGGCAAAAACTACGCCTAAACGCAAAGTTGTTGAATTCCGTCACTTTGAAGAAACAAAAAACCTAGGCGATACAATTACAGTTGAATTGTTTGCTGAAGGAGATTTTGTTGATGTTGTTGGAACATCAAAAGGTAAAGGTTTTCAAGGTGTTGTAAAACGCCATGGATTTAGCGGTGTTGGTCATGCCAACAAATCTCACGGTCAGCACGATCGCGAGAGAGCGCCAGGTTCATTGGGTGCTTCATCAGATCCTTCTCGTGTAATGCCAGGTATGCGCATGGCCGGAAGAATGGGTGGAAATCGCAAGAAAATCCAAAACTTAGAAATTGTAAAAGTAATGCCTGAGAAAAACGTAATCTTAATTAAAGGTTCGGTTCCAGGTGCTAAAGGGTCTTACGTTGTAATCGAAAAATAGTCATGCAAGTAGAAGTATTAAACATTAGTGGTAAAAAAACAACCAAAAAAGTTGACTTAGTTGACTCTATTTATTCGGTTGAGCCAAATGATCATTGTATCTATCTTGATGTTAAACAGCATTTAGCTAACCAACGTCAAGGTACTCATAAATCAAAAGAACGCGCAGAGATATCTCGCACCACAAAAAAATTAAAACGCCAAAAAGGTACGGGTGGCGCTCGTGCTGGCTCAATGAAATCCCCTGTATTTGTTGGTGGTGGCCGTGCATTCGGTCCTCGTCCTCGCGATTACTCATTCAAAATTAATAAAAAAGTAAAATCTTTAGCGCGTATGTCAGCTCTTAGCTACAAAGCAAAAGATAACGCAATTACTGTGTTAGAAGATTTTAACTTTGAGGCTCCAAAAACTAAAAATTATGTTGATTTAATCAAAAACTTAAATCTTGATAACAAAAAAACATTATTAGTTTTAGGTGGTACAAATAAAAATGTGTATTTATCATCACGTAACTTGCAAGGTACAAAAGTAGTTGCAGCTACAGATTTAAATACATACGATATTTTACATGCCGAAAATGTAATCTTAGCAGAAAGTTCTGTTAAAGTAATTGAAACAATTTTAAATAAATAATATATTTTAAAATGGAAATTTTAATAAAGCCCATCATTACAGAAAAAATGACTCCTCAAGCCGAAAAATTAAATCGCTATGGCTTTGTGGTTGATAAAAGGGCAGATAAGTTACAAATTAAAGCGGCGGTAGAAAGCATGTACAATGTAAAAGTTGCTTCTATCAATACACAACAATACGTTGGTAAAGTAAAAACCCGCAATACTACACGTGGACTTGCTGTTGGTCGTGTAAACCGTAGCAAAAAAGCGTATGTAACTTTAAAACAAGGCGACGTAATTGATTTTTACGCAAGTATTTAACATTAAAGAATTAAAACAATGGGATTAAAAAAATACAGACCACTAACGCCTACATTACGTTACAAAATTAATGCAGACTATGCTGAGATCACAGCTAGTAAGCCAGAAAAAAGTTTAGTAGTTTCTACAAACCACAGTTCTGGTGGACGTAATAACTCAGGTAAAATGACAATGCGCTATATTGGCGGTGGTCATAAAAAAGCATACCGTTTAATTGATTTTAAACGTGATAAAGATGGAATTCCTGCTAGAGTAGCAACAATCGAGTACGACCCAAATCGTACAGCTCGTATTGCTTTAGTAGTTTATAAAGATGGTGAAAAACGTTACATCATTGCTCCTCATGGATTAAAAGTTGATCAAACAATCGTTTCAGGTTCAGGTGCAGCTCCAGAAATTGGAAACACGTTATTATTATCTGAAATTCCTTTAGGAACAGTTATTCATAACATCGAGTTACGCCCTGGTCAAGGTGCTGCAATGGCACGTTCAGCAGGTTCTTATGCTCAGTTAACTGCTCGCGAAGGTAAATATGCAGTATTACGCATGCCTTCAGGCGAAACCCGTATGATATTAATTACTTGTAAAGCTACTATCGGCTCGGTTTCAAACCCTGACCATAACCTAGAAGTAAAAGGTAAAGCTGGTAAAAACCGTTGGTTAGGTGTTCGTCCGCGTACACGTCCAGTTGCAATGAACCCAGTAGATCATCCAATGGGTGGTGGCGAAGGTCGTGCATCAGGTGGTCACCCACGCTCACGTAAGGGTTTATTAGCGAAAGGCTTAAAAACCCGTTACAAACAAAAATCAAGTAACAAACACATTATAGAAAGAAGAAAAAAATAATAATTAACGTTTAATGGTTCACCGATGCCTGAGGCACTCGAAGGCATCGGTGGATTTCAAAACCAAAAACAAAACAAATGGCAAGATCATTAAAAAAAGGACCTTTCATAGACCATAATTTGTCTGGAAAGGTTGACAAAATGAACGCTAGCGGAAAAAAGTCTGCAATTAAGACTTGGGCGCGCCGTTCAACAATTCCACCAGAATTTGTAGGGCATACATTTGCAGTACATAATGGTGCAAAATTTATTCCAGTTTATGTAACTGAGAATATGGTAGGGCATAAATTAGGAGAGTTTGCGCCAACCCGTGTATTTAAAGGTCACGCTGGCCATAACAAAAAATAATTATAGGTTATGGGAAAAAGAAAAAGATTAGTTGCAGAATCACGCAAAGAAACGAACAAAAGTACTTACTTTGCTAAATTAAATAGTTGTCCAACATCACCTCGTAAAATGCGTCAAGTTGCAGATTTAGTTAGAGGAATGGATGCTTACCAAGCTTTAAATGTATTAAAATTCAATACCCGTGAAGCTTCAGGAAGACTTGAAAAATTATTAAAAAGCGCAATTGCAAATTACGAAGCAAAAGCAAATCAACGTGCTGAAGAAGGCGTTTTATTTGTAAAATCAATTACTGTTGATAGCGCTTTAATGCAAAAACGTTTACGCACTGCACCTCAAGGTCGCGGTTACCGTATTCGCAAACGCTCAAATCATGTTACTTTAATTTTAGATACAAAAAAATAATTAAGAAATGGGACAAAAAGTAAATCCAATAGGTATTCGTTTAGGAATCATCAAAGGATGGGATTCTAACTGGTTTGGTGGAAACGATTACAGCGAAAAACTTGTAGAAGACGATAAAATTCGTACCTACTTAAAAGCGCGTTTAGCCAAAGGAAGCATTTCTAAAATTGTTATCGAACGTACTCTAAAATTAATAACAGTAACTATCAATACGGCTCGCCCAGGTATCATTATCGGAAAAGGTGGTAAAGAGGTTGATAAATTAAAAGAAGAGTTAAAGAAAATTACAAAAAAAGAAATTCAAATTAATATTTTCGAAATTAAACGCCCAGAGTTAGATGCTCGTTTAGTAGCAGATAGCATTGCGCGTCAAATTGAAGGACGTATTTCTTTCCGTAGAGCAGCTAAAATGAGCATGGCTAGTACAATGCGTTTAGGTGCAGAAGGAATTAAAATTAAAGTAAGTGGCCGTTTAGGTGGAGCAGAGATGGCTCGTACCGAAGGTTACAAAGAAGGAAGAACACCTTTACACACATTGCGTGCTGATATTGATTATGCAGTTGCTGAAGCGCATACATCTTATGGTCGTATTGGTGTAAAAGTTTGGATTTGCCGTGGCGAAGTTTACGGAAAACGTGATTTAACCCCAAATGGTGGAGGTGGATTACGTGAGAAAAAACAAGCAGGTGGCGAAAACCGCAGCAATGACCGTCCTAAATTTGGTGGTCGTAAAAAAACGGAAAGAAAAGATAAATAATTGTGTTTAACACTATAAAAAATTAAGGTCATGTTACAACCGAAAAGAAGTAAATATAGAAAATCTCATAAAATGAAAATCAAAGGCGATGCAAAGCGTGGCTATGAGTTAGCATTTGGTTCATTTGGGATTAAAGCAATGGATGAGTGTCGTATGACAGCTCGTCAAATCGAATCAGCTCGTCAGGCACTTACACGTTATATGAAACGTGAAGGTCAAGTTTGGATTCGTATTTTCCCAGATCGTCCAGTTACCTCAAAACCAGCTGAGGTACGTATGGGTAAAGGTAAAGGTGCTCCAGAATATTGGATGGCGCCAGTAAAACGCGGACGTATTTTGTTTGAAGCTGAAGGAGTTCCTTTAGAAACAGCAAAAGAAGCTTTACGTTTAGCTGCTCAAAAATTACCTATTGTAACTAAATTTATAGTTCGTAGAGATTACGTAGAAGCAGGTGCTTAAAATTTTTAAGTAAAAATCATTTTTAATTAAAACCGTTACTTTAGTTAATTTGATTTCACTTCAAATAAGTAAAATAAAAAAAGTAAAATTAAAATGAAAAATAAAGATATCGTTGGTTTGTCAGAAGCAGATTTGAACGAAAAAATAAAAGAAAGTAAAGCAGCTTTAAACAAAGTTAAGCTTAACCAGTCAATTACGCCAATTGACAGCCCAGCTAAAATACGTACCGATCGTCGTGCTATAGCTAAAATGTTAACCGAAGTGAGTAAACGTAAAAACGCTTCTAAAAAATAATTGAGCCATGGAAAGAAATTTAAGAAAAGAAAAAGTAGGAATCGTAAAAAGTAACAAAATGGATAAAAGCATTGTTGTTGCTGTAATGCGTAAAGTTAAGCACCCAAAATATGGTAAATTCCTTAACAAAACCTCTACCTTTGTGGCTCACGATGAAAAAAACGAGTGCAGCATTGGCGATACAGTTAGAATTCAAGAAACACGCCCTTTAAGCAAAACTAAAAACTGGCGTTTGGTTGAAGTGGTTGAAAAAGTTAAATAATTTGTTAATCGTATAATAAAAAAAATTAAAAATGGTACAAAACGAATCAAGATTAACAGTAGCAGATAACAGTGGCGCAAAAGAGGTGTTAGTTATCCGTGTGTTAGGTGGTACAAAAAAACGTTATGCCTCAATTGGCGATAAAGTTGTAGTAACCGTAAAACATGCTTTACCTAGCGGTAACGTTAAAAAAGGAACAGTTAGCAAAGCAGTAATTGTGCGCACTAAAAAAGAAATTAGCCGTGCCGATGGATCGTATATCCGTTTCGATGATAATGCAGTAGTGTTATTAAACGCAACAGATGAAATCCGTGGTACTCGTATTTTCGGACCAGTTGCTCGCGAATTACGTGATAAATCATTCATGAAAATCATTTCATTAGCACCAGAGGTGTTGTAATAAAAAAAGAACAAGAAATGGCAAAATTAAAATTAAAAAAAGGTGATACCGTAAAAGTAATTTCTGGCGAGTCTAGAGGTGCTCAAGGTAAAATTATATCAATTGATGTGGCTAAAAGCCGCGCTACTGTTGAAGGTGTAAATATGATTAGCAAAAGCGAAAAACCTAATGCTAAAAACACAAACGGTGGTATTGTAAAAAAAGAAGGTGCTATTCATATCTCTAACTTAATGTTAGTAGAAGGTGGCAAAACTGTAAGAGTAGGGCGTAAGATCGATGAGAAAACTAAATCATTAGTACGCATCTCTAAAAAAACAAAGGAGGTAATTAAATAATGGCAACAACAACTTATCAACCGCGCCTAAAAGGCAAATATAAGGCAGAAGTTATTCCAGCTTTACAAAAGCAATTTCAATATACTTCTAACATGCAAGTACCTAAATTGCAAAAAATTTGTATTAACCAAGGTATTGGCGATGCAGTTTCTGATAAAAAATTAATAGAAGCAGCAGTAAAAGAAATGACCATGATTACAGGTCAAAAAGCAGTACCAACGTATTCAACAAAAGATATTTCAAACTTTAAATTACGTAAAGGTGTAGCAGTAGGTGTTCGTGTAACCTTACGTGGCGATAAAATGTACGAATTTTTAGATCGTTTAATCGCTTCGGCTTTACCACGCATCCGCGATTTTAAAGGTGTAAATGATAAAGGTTTTGATGGAAATGGTAACTACACTTTTGGTGTAACTGAACAAATCATTTTCCCTGAAATTGATATCGATAAAGTTTCTCGAATAGCTGGTATGGATATTACCTTTGTAACATCTGCACCTACAGATAAAGAAGCACACGCTTTATTAACAGAATTTGGAATTCCTTTTAAAAAGAAATAAGAAATGGCAAAAGAATCAATGAAAGCCCGCGAAGTAAAAAGGGCAAAATTAGTAGCTAAGTATTCAGCAAAGCGCGAGCAGTTAAAAAAAGAAGGTAAATGGGACGAATTACAAACCTTACCTAAAAACTCTTGCCCTGTGCGTATGCGTAACCGTTGTAAGCTTACAGGCCGTCCACGTGGTTATATGGCAACATTCGGCGTTAGCCGTGTTACCTTCCGCGATATGGCATTGTTTGGCTTAATCCCAGGGGTTACAAAAGCAAGCTGGTAATATTTTTTAAAAAAATATTGCAGGGTAAGCAAATTTGTGTATATTTGCCCCCTCAAAAAAAATAAATAATTGTTTAATATAATTATTCCGCCTAGCGGAATAACATATAAACCTAGTAAAAATGACAGATACAATATCAGACTACCTTACGCGTGTACGTAACGCAATTAAGGCAAATCACAGAGTAGTAGAGGTTCCTGCCTCTAACTTAAAAAAAGAAATTACAAAAATTCTTTTTGAAAAAGGGTATATCTTAAACTATAAGTTTGAAGAAACCACAAATAAACAAGGTTCAATTAAAATTGCCTTAAAATACCATCCGGTTACAAAAAAATCAGCAATTACAAATTTGGATAGAGTTTCTAGCCCAGGTTTGCGTAAATATTCAGGTGTAGATACTATGCCTCGCGTATTAAACGGATTAGGAATTGCCATCGTTTCAACTTCTAAAGGTGTTATCACCGATAAAGAAGCCAAAAAAATGAACGTTGGTGGTGAAGTTTTATGTTATATTTCTTAATAGCGAAGGAGGAAAATTAGTATGTCACGTATAGGAAAAGCCCCAATAACATTACCAAAAGGAGTAGATGTTACCGTAAATAACGGATTAGTTACCGTAAAAGGAGCTAAAGGTACATTAACACAAAAAATAGATTTAGATATTACAGTAGCAATTGATAATGGTGTAATTAACGTTACCCGTCCTACAGACCAAAAGCGTCACCGTGCATTACACGGTTTGTACCGCGCTTTAATAGCTAACATGGTAAAAGGTGTTAGCGAAGGTTATAAAACTGAGCAAGAATTAGTTGGTGTGGGTTACCGTGCTAGTAATAAAGGTCAAATGTTAGAGTTAGCTTTAGGTTACTCTCATAACATTACGTTTGAATTACCTGCTGAAATTAAAGTTACCACAGCATCAGAAAAAGGTCAAAACCCAAAAATAGTTTTAGAAAGTGCAGATAAGCAGTTGATTGGATTAGTTGCTGCTAAAATCCGTAGCTTACGTAAACCAGAGCCATACAAAGGTAAAGGTATTAAATTTACTGGTGAAGTATTACGTCGTAAAGCAGGTAAATCAGCTTCTAAAAAATAATTAAATAAATTGTAAATCATCTGTAAAAATTAATAAAGATGGCACTTAGTAAAATAGCAAGAAGAGAAAAAATTAAATTAAAACTTCGCAAAAAGTTAAAAGGAACTACTGAAGCTCCACGCCTAAACGTGTACCGCAGTAATTCTGAAATATACGCTCAATTAGTGGATGATAAAGCTGGAAAAACTTTATTAGCCGTTGGTTCAGTTGAAAAATCAATAGCAGCTAACAAGGTAAATAAAATTGAAAAAGCTAAATTGGTTGGAAAATTAATCGCTGAAAAAGCATTGGCTTCAGGAATTAAAGAAGTGGTGTTTGATCGTAACGGTTTTTTATATCATGGTCGTATTAAATCGTTAGCCGAAGGTGCTCGCGAGGGAGGTTTAAAATTCTAAAAAATTAGTCAAATGTCAAGTAAAGAAGTAGTAAAGCGCGTTAAATCGAGCGAAATAGAATTAAAAGATAAATTAGTTGCCGTTCAACGTGTAACTAAAGTTACCAAAGGTGGACGACACTTTAGCTTTGCAGCAATTGTAGTTGTTGGAAACGAAAAAGGTGTAATTGGCCAAGGTTTAGGTAAAGCTAACGAGGTTACTGATGCAATTACCAAAGGTATTGAAGATGCTAAAAAATCTTTAGTAAAAGTTGCAGTATTAAACGGTACTGTACCTCATGCACAAGAAGGTAAATTTGGTGGAGCTCGTGTATTTTTAAAACCTGCTGCTCATGGTACAGGTGTAATTGCGGGTGGTGCTATGCGTGCTGTGTTAGAGAGCGTTGGAGTTACCGATGTATTAGCAAAATCAAAAGGGTCTAGTAACCCACACAACGTGGTAAAAGCAACTTTAGATGCGTTAATGAAAATGCGCGATCCTATTACAATTGCTCAACAACGCGGAATTAAATTAGATAGAGTGTTTAACGGTTAATATTTTTGAATCATGGGAAAAGTAAAAATTACATTAGTAAAAAGTATGTCAAAACGTACGCCAGTTCAAAGAGCCACTTTAACAGCTTTGGGAATTAGCAAAATGCACCAAACGATAGAAAAAGATTCAAATCCTTCTATTGATGGCATGATTAAAAAAGTACAACATTTATTAAAAGTAGAAACTAATTAAAAAATTGTAGAATTATCAAATTCAAGGATTTTATGTTCTTATTTTGATTTTACAATTAAAAAGAAATAAATAAAGCAAATGAAATTAAGTGGATTAAAACCTGCAAAAGGTTCTGTAAAAACAAATTTCCGTCGTGGCCGTGGTCAAGGTTCTGGTGGTGGTGGCACAGCTACTCGCGGTCACAAAGGGGCACAGTCGCGTTCTGGTTACTCTTCAAAACGTGGTTTCGAAGGTGGACAAATGCCATTACAACGCCGTTTACCAAAATTCGGATTTAAAAATATTAATCGTATTGAATACCGTGGCATTAATTTAGATACTATTCAAAAATTAGTTGAAAAAACAAATGCTACCGAAATTACAAACGATTTGTTAATTCAAAATGGTTTAGCTAACAAAACCGACGTAGTAAAAATATTAGGTCGTGGGGAGTTAAAATCAAAAGTAGAAATTAAAGTACAAGCGTTTACTGCCGGCGCAAAAACAGCTATAGAAGCTATTGGTGGTGTAGCAACTCAAGTAAAATAATTTATGAAGAGATTTATAGAAACCCTTCGCAACATTTGGTCAATTGACGAATTACGCCAACGTATCCTGTTTACCATGGGCTTGGTGCTAATTTATCGTTTGGGTTCTTATGTTGTTTTACCAGGTATCGACACTGCGGTTTTAGCAAAGGCTGCAGAAAGTAAAGGCGATGGTGGTATAGTGGGATTAATTAACATGTTTGCAGGTGGTTCGTTCTTACGTGCCTCAATTTTTGGATTAGGTATCATGCCTTACATCACGGCATCTATCATTATCCAATTATTAGGTATGGCAGTGCCTTACTTCCAAAAAATGCAACGCGATGGAGAAAGTGGTCGTAAAAAGATTAATCAACTTACACGTTTGTTAACCATTGGTGTTACTGCTGTTCAAGCTCCTGGCTACATTGCATCTATCAAATCAATGGCTCCTGCGGCATTTACTGATACTTCAGGTATTTGGTGGGTTCAAACAGTTGCAATTTTAATTACAGGAACCATGTTTGTTATGTGGTTAGGCGAGCGTATTACTGATAAAGGTTTAGGAAATGGTATTTCATTAATTATTATGATTGGAATAATATCACGTTTACCTTTTGGTTTCTTAACTGAGTTTCAATCTCGTAAAGACGGTGCAGGTGGCTTAATTATATTCTTGATTGAATTAGTTATCTTGTTACTTGTTGTTATAGGGTCAATATTATTAGTTCAAGGTACACGCAGAATTCCAGTTCAATTCGCTAAAAAAATAGTTGGAAATAAGCAGTATGGTGGTGTACGTCAGTATATTCCATTAAAAGTAAATGCTGCTGGTGTTATGCCAATCATTTTCGCTCAAGCAATTATGTTCATTCCTAGTGCTTTTGCAAGTTTCTCAGCATCTAACGCCGGTATTTTTGGCGAAAGATATGGTTTTTGGTACAACTTTATTTTTGCAGTTCTAATTATTTTATTTACCTATTTTTATACAGCAATTATGGTTAATCCTAATCAGTTGGCGGATGATATGAAAAAGAATGGTGGTTTTATTCCTGGTGTTAAACCAGGTAAAAAAACTGCAGAGTTTATTGACCAAGTAATGAGCAGAATTACTTTACCAGGCTCAATTTTCTTGGCGGCTGTGGCGGTAATGCCTGCTTTTGCTCAAAAAATTGGAATAAATAGCGCTTTTGCGGATTTTTATGGAGGAACTTCTCTATTAATTTTAGTAGGCGTTGTTTTAGATACACTGCAACAAATTGAAACGTATTTATTGAACCGTCATTACGATGGTCTAATGAAAAGTGGAAGAATTAAGGGCAGGGGAGCAAACGCAATGATGACACAACAAGGATAATGGGTAAGCAATCCAACATAGAAGTAGATGGTACGATTATAGAATCGTTAAGCAACGCCATGTTTAGAGTGGAGTTAGAAAACGGGCATATAGTTATAGCTCATATTTCTGGTAAAATGCGGATGCACTATATAAAAATATTAACAGGAGATAAAGTGAAGTTGGAAATGAGTCCTTATGATTTAAGTAAAGCAAGAATAACATTTAGATACAAATAGAATTTAATAATTAAACAGAAAAGTTAAAACCAAAAATTGAAACGAGTTGCATCTTTTAAATTTTAAACTTTAACTACTAAATTAACAAACGATGAAAGTAAGAGCATCCATAAAAAAAAGAAGCACAGAATGTAAAATTGTGCGTCGTAAAGGAAAATTGTACGTTATAAACAAAAAAAATCCGAAATTTAAACAAAGACAGAAGTAATTCATATCTTTGCAAACTTTTTAAAATTATAAAAGAAAATGGCACGTATAGCTGGTATAGATTTACCAAAAAATAAAAGAGGCGTAATTGGCTTAACATATATCTTCGGAATTGGTCCAAGTCGCGCAAAAAAAATATTAGAAGATGCAGGAATTCATCTTGATAAAAAAGTTAATGAGTGGACGGATGACGAGCAAAACGTAATTCGTAATGCAATTAATAATGGCTTTAAGGTAGAAGGAGCTCTTCGTTCAGAAGTTCAATTAAACATTAAACGTTTAATGGACATTAACTCTTACCGTGGCATTCGTCATCGTAATGGTTTACCACTGCGCGGACAACGTACCAAAACCAATGCACGCACGCGTAAAGGTAAACGTAAAACTATTGCCAACAAAAAAATGGCAGCTAAATAATAATTAATTAAAGAGTAAGATATAAAATGGCAAAACAAGCATCAGCAGCCAATAACGCAAAAGCATCAGCACGTAAACGTACTGTAAAAGTAGAAGCAACTGGCGAGGCACATATTAATGCAACATTTAATAACATCATTATTTCCTTAACCAATACTTCTGGGCAAGTAATTTCTTGGAGTAGTGCTGGTAAAATGGGTTTCCGCGGTTCTAAAAAGAACACACCTTACGCTGCGCAAATGGCAGCTACAGATTGTGGTAAAGTGGCTTTCGATTATGGTTTACGTAAAGTAAAAGTATTTGTAAAAGGCCCAGGTGGTGGTCGCGAAAGTGCGATCCGCTCAATAGCTGCGGTAGGAATCGAAGTAACTGAAATTATGGACATTACACCAATGCCACATAACGGTTGCCGTCCTCCAAAACGCAGACGCGTATAATAAATTAAACAAAAGCCGTCCGCCCTTTGTGGTGGATAGGAGTTGCTAATCTATAGGATTTTCAACTTAAATAATAAAAACAAAAAGAAAAAACAATTATTTAAAATGGCAAGGTACACAGGTCCCAAATCAAAAATCGCCCGTAAATTTAAAGAGCCAATTTTTGGTCCAGATAAGGCGTTAGAAAAGAAAAATTACCCTCCGGGGCAGCACGGAATTAATAAAAAACGTGCAAAACAATCTGAATACGCAATTCAGTTAATGGAAAAGCAAAAAGCTAAATACACGTATGGTATCTTAGAAAAACAATTTGCTAAAACATTTGATAAAGCAGCGCGTTCGCATGGTATTACTGGTGAAGTTTTATTACAATTAATCGAAAGTCGTTTAGATAACGTGGTTTACCGTTTAGGGATTGCTCCATCTCGTCGTGCATCTCGTCAATTGGTTTCACATGCTCACATTACAGTTAATGGTGGAATTGTTAACATACCCTCGTTCACATTAAAACCAGGGGATGTTGTTGCAGTTCGTGAAAAATCTAAATCTTTGGAAGTGATAGTAAACTCCACTTCTGGTGCAGTAAACAAACATGCTTGGTTAGATTTTGATAGAGCTTCTTTAACTGGCAAATTTATTAACCGCCCTGATCGTTCTCAAATACCTGAAAATATTAAAGAACAGTTAATTGTAGAGTTGTACTCGAAATAATAATTAAATTAAAAAACTTAATACAGCTTATATATGGCAATTTTAAATTTCGTAAAACCTGATAAGGTTATTATGATTAACTCAACCGAAAGAGAGGGACAATTCGAGTTTAGACCGCTTGAGCCTGGTTTCGGTATAACTATTGGTAACTCATTACGTCGTATTTTATTATCTTCTTTAGAAGGGTATGCTATTACAAGTGTTAAGGTAGAAGGTGTAGATCATGAATTCTCAACTATTAAAGGAGTTGTAGAAGATGTAACAGAAATAATTTTAAATTTAAAACAAGTTCGTTTTAAAAAGCAATTAGATAACGGCGATTCAGAAAAAGTAACTGTTCACTTTGCTGGACAGGATAAATTTACTGCTGCTGATATTGGCAAATATGTTAATGGTTTTCAAATTTTAAACCCTGAATTAGTTATTTTTAATAGCGATCCATCAGTTCGTTTAAAAATGGAATTAACCATTGAGCGTGGTCGTGGTTACGTTCCTGCGGAAGAAAATAAAACTAACAGCGCACCTCAAGGAACAATTTTTATTGACAGTATTTACACACCAATTAAAAACGTAAAATACACAATTGAAAATTACCGTGTTGAACAAAAAACTGATTACGAACGTTTAATTTTAGATATCGTTACAGATGGTTCTGTTCATCCTAAAGATGCTTTAAAAGAAGCTGCTAAAATCTTAATTTTCCACTTTATGTTATTCTCTGACGAGAAAATTACATTAGAAACAGAAGAAAAACGTAACGAAGAAGAATTTGATGAAACTAGCCTACACATGCGCCAATTATTAAAAACTAAATTGGTTGATATGGATTTATCAGTACGCGCTTTAAATTGCTTAAAAGCTGCTGATGTTGAAACGTTAGGTGAACTAGTTTCTTTCAATAAAAACGACCTTTTAAAATTCCGCAATTTTGGTAAAAAATCATTAACTGAATTAGAAGACCTAGTTATTACAAAAGGTTTACAATTTGGAATGAATGTTGCGAAGTATAAATTAGATAAAGATTAAAAACTAGATTGACAATTCAAGAATTGACAATTGAATGATTTACAATTGACAATTTGTAAATTGTAAATTATAAAATAGTAAATTAAAATGAGACACGGAGATAAAATAAATAACTTAGGCAGAAAAACGGCTCACCGTCATGCTTTAATGAGCAACTTGGCCATTGCCTTAATAACAAACAAACGCATTTTTACTACATTAGCAAAAGCTAAAGCATTGCGCACTTATGTAGAGCCAATGATTACAAAAAGTAAAGAAGATACTACGCACAGCCGTAGAGTTGTATTTGCTGATTTAAGAAGCAAAGAAGCGGTAACAGAATTATTTAAAACAATTGCTGTAAAAGTTGCAGAACGTAAAGGTGGCTACACCCGTATTATTAAAACTGGTAATCGCCAAGGGGATGCTGCTGAAATGGCAATGATTGAGTTAGTAGATTTTAATGAAATTTACACAAATGGTAAAGGCAGTGCTGAAGGTGCAAAAGCCAAAACTACTCGACGTAGCCGTGCCAAAAAAGCGGATGGAAAAACTGAAGCAAAAGCAGAATAATATTTTATTTGAAACACTAAAAAAATCCTCATCATTAACTTGTTGGGGATTTTTTATTTAATACATATTGTTAAAAAAAGTGTGTAAAATTCAAAATAACGATTTTTTTATAACCAAAATAAAAATTGAAACTAATACCAAATATATCTAATAACTAGTCCAATCTGGTAGAAAATTTCCAATTCTAATTCGTTGGAAATACGCGAAGTAATTTCCAGCTATGCCTATGGCAACCCGCAAGCTCGCTCAAATATCAAAAAGATATTTGCCGAGCCTCGTATAATTGAAAATTTTCATCAAATTTGGTAGGGTTGATTTGAGCTGATCATAAAGATTTATATTTTGAGACAAAAAAAAGAGGCTGTCTCAAAAGTCGAGAACAGCCTCTTTTTATTTGGATACCTATCTGTGTCAAAAGTCGTTTAAGCGATTCTCAGCGACTTCATTTTACTTTTGAGACAGCCTCTTTTTAATTGAGTATGATAGACAATTATTGTTTTACAACTTTTAAAACTTGGCTATTATTATTGCTTATTACTTTTACATAATAAACACCGTTAGCTAAGTTACTTAAGTTTACATTAAAACTATTTTTATCTGAGTTTAAATTTAATACTTTTCTACCAGTTAAATCCATCACTTCAATAGCTTTATTTAAACCATTTGCTAACTCAATAGTGAATACACCATTGTTAGGGTTAGGGTAGGCGCTTAAACCAACTAAAGCAGATTTTGAATCTAAATTAGTACAAAGAGAAACAATAATTGAGGTTGAAGTTGTGTTAGCACAACCAGTAACCGTATTAGTAAAGGCATACATTGGCATAAATGTACCGCTATTTGCACCCGCGCTAAATACATTACCAGCTACATTACTTCCTGTAAATACGCCACCAGCAGGGCTACCTGTTAAAGCAATTGTACCACCGTTAATACATATAGTATTTGCAGCTGCAGATAAACTTACACTTGGTAAAGCATTAACTGTAATAGATTGAGCAGACATACCAACACAGCCTGCGCTAGATGTACCCATTGCAGTGTAAGTGGCATTAGCAGTTGGTGTAACAGAAATTGAAGTTGTTGTAGCGCCTGTATTCCAAGAGAATGTTGGAGCGCCACTAGCAATTAAGGTAGCTGAACTACCTGCACAAACAGCGCTGGAACCTGCAATAGAAATTACTGGGGAAGCGTTCACATTTAAAGAAACCGATGTAGTGCCAATACAACCAGCGGCAGAAGTTCCTGTTGCGGTATAAACTGTAGTAACTGTTGGTGAAACTGCGTTAGCAGCAGAGGTAGGACCATTATTCCAAGTATAAGTATTTGCTCCGCTTGCAGTTAAGGTTGCTGAACTACCAGCGCAAACCGCTGTTGAACCAGCAATTGAAATTGATGGGTTAGGGTTAGAAATAACATTTCCAGATTGTTGTGTTTTGCAACCATTAGCAGTAGTAACTGTTGAGGAATACACACCTGGCGTTAAATTAGATACAGTAGTTAACGTTGAGCCATTAGACCACATATAGGTGTAAGGAGGGTTTCCGCCAGTTGCATTTGCAGTTAAGCTTCCTGTTGCAGTTCCGCAAACTGATGCATTTGCAATAGAAACAGTTGCATTTGGATTAACGGTTAAAGTTACTACAGCTGTGTTAGTACAGCTAACTATATTTGTTCCTGTAACCGTGTAAGAAGTTGTAACACTTGGCGAAACAGGAATAGCCGTTAAAGTAGAAGCGTTACTCCATAAATAAGAACTAGCACCACTAGCGGTTAATGTGGCCGAGTTACCAGCACAGATGGATGTAGTTGGTGTGTTTGCTGAAACGGAAGGTGTGTTAACTGAGCAAGGAGCTGTGATTGATAAATCATCCCAAGTTAAATACCAAGGGTTAGATGTACCAACACATTTAATTGCAATAAAATAAATACCTGAACTAGCTACATTAAATGTATTGGTTAAAGTAGCGTATACTGTGTTTGTTAAAGCACCTGTTGCAGAGGCAATACTTGTTAAACCAGAAGTTGTTTGAGTATTACCCACCAACATATTAATCTCTGACCAACCAGCTAAACCATCAGTTATATATCTTACGCTTGCAGAATAAGTTACACCAGCATTTAATTGTATACCATTTGTATAAAAATAATCACCAGTAGCGTTTGTTCCGTAACGGAAACTTGCATATTTATTACCTGAGCTAGCAACTTGGTTATAAAAACCTGTAGCAGCAGTATAAGTACGGCAAATAGTTGGAAGATTAGATGCAGCCCATGAACAATTTGGTAATTGATTATTAGTGGTGATACCTTCAAATCCTTCAAAATATGGAACAGAGTTAGTAGTTGTAACCGCAGGAGATAGTGATACAGCAGTAGCAGCAATACTTGAAGGGCCAACTGAACAAGTGATATTCATATTGTACCAAGTAGTTACTGTTGGCGCTAATACACTATAAGTTGATAAGGTAGCGCCTGGCACAGCAACAAAAGGTCCTGTAGCACTTACCGTAGAAGTGTTCCATTGATAAGAAATAACAGACCCTGTATAAGTTACATTTGCTGATAAAGTAACATTATTGCCTGGGCAAGGATTTGGATTACTAGCTATAATTGTAGAGGCAACAGGCGCTACACATGGGATAATTGGTGTAACAACTATAACGGTTCGACAAGCGTTTTGTGTTGTACAAGCAGGAGGACCAGCTGCAGCAATGTGAATACGGTAAATACCTGGGGCAGGAATATTAACTGTTAAAGTAGTTAAACCAAAAGCACCTGGAAGCACAGTGTTAACGTTATTCGTTACTGTGATATAATCTGTTGGAATATTACTTGTAATGGTATAGACACCAGCGGTTGGAAAATTGTCAACACTATACTCACCACCGTAATTACAAGTGGTAACGGTTGTAGACGATCCCCCTACTGCACTAATATTTGTTGTACCTGAAGGGTACTGAGTTGGAGAAATACATTGCGCTTGTCCTTGATTTATGCCCAAACAGACAAATGCTGCTGCGCAAATTAAATTGTAAATTTTTGTCATAGTTTTATTTTATTTGTTTTGGCAAATTTACAAAATTGTTATATTAACTTTACTAACATTCTGTTAACATTAAAAAAATTAACATTTAACGCGGTTTAATTGCCATCTTTACTTTGACTCCAAAATAGATAGTGCAAAAAAAGAATTATACGGTGAGGGTTATACCAAATCCAAAAATTAAAAGGTCAAATAATTTAACTAATCTTGTCGGTTTTTTAATTGGGAATTATTCTGTGGCAAAAACGTATCGAGGCACCAACGCAATAACAAATTAGGATAATAAACTTCAATTGTCTCGATACAATTTTGCAAGAGGCAACTTCGGCAAGCTCAGTTACCAAGGCAAAATTTACTCAACACGAAAATGGACTAATTAGGGTTCACTCAAAAACGCAAACATGCCAATTAATAAGTGCTTTAAGGATTAAATCCATTTTTATATGCAAAGCTTTTTGAAATTTTTTGAGAAAATCCTTGCACTAAAAAATAGAGTTTTTTTATTTCTTTTGGCTTGATAAAAATTAGCTGACTCATCGTTAGCTCAGTTCGAAGTATTTATATACATCTTCACTTCGCTGCCCGTGCCCGCCGTAGGCAGGTCGATTCAGCTAATTTTTATACATTTTGAGTGAACCCTAATTAGTAAATGTACTTGTTATTAAACAACTTTGAAGTGTTTTGCTTTTTTGATTTGAACAAAAATGGGATTGTTCAAAAAAGTAGTTAAGTGTTTAAGTAAACCTCAAATAAACTAATAAATAAATAAATTTAAGTCCTAATATTTGTTATCATATTGTGGTTTCACCCATCAAGCAAATTTTATCAAACTCTGCTTGTGTTACTTTGCCTACGCTTAAACGTGATAATCTTACCAAATCCATTTTCTCTAGGCTCGGTTCTTTTTTTATAGCCTCTAAACTCACAGGCTTTTTTAAATCTTTGTAAGGCGCAAAATCTACTGCAAACCAAGCGGTTTCATCGGTTGTTGGGTCTTGATAATGTTCTTTTACAACTTTTGCAATGCCTACAATTTCAACGCCCTCATTACTATGGTAAAAAAAAGCAAGGTCGCCTTTTTTCATATCTCTTAAATTGTTTCGTGCTGCATAGTTGCGCACACCATCCCAGAAAGTTTTTTTATCTTTTTTAAATTGTTCCCAACTATACTTAAATGGCTCGCTTTTTATTAACCAATAATTCATAACCTAAATTTATAATCCAAATTTACCAATTATTTTTTGTTAGGCGTTTCTGATTGCTTCTTCTCCGTCTCTTTCTCTTTGTTTGGGTTTGGCATACGTTTTCCCATAAAGCAGCTACTGAAACAGCCACTTAAAAATAGCGCTAGCAAAGCCAAATACCACACAGCTTTTTTGGTAATGGCACTGTTTTTATTAACTAATTTATGTTTTTGATAGGTATTAATTAATTTATCTCTCCAATCTCCAAAAGGTTTTTCAAGTTGCGTTGCTTTGTATAGGCCACATGATGCTGAGTTATTTTCAGTTTGACCCGGTGTAGATTTTCTAAAGTCCATTACCTTTTCTTTACAAGCATTACAAAATTTACCTCCTGAAATTGGGGCCATTTTGTTCCAACATTCTTTGCAGGTGAACGAAAGTTTTATGTTGTTTGTGTTCATTAAATTTGAGAAAGGACAATAATTAAATACGCCATATATAGACTTAAGTTAACTCCAGCGCCGATTCCGTATGCCCTCCATGCTTTTTTTCGTTTAATTTTTTCCGCCTCACGCTCGTAGGTTAATTTGTATTCAAATGATTTTGTACTTGGATTTGGCATTTTTAAATTCTTAGGTTTAATTTCAGTTGAGCTATAAATTACCGCAGGAATAAGTCCTAGAACGATGTTGCAGCCCGCTGAAACCCCAATTACAAAAGGCATACTGTTTGTTTTAAAATATCTATTGGCATCTATTTTGGCACTCGTCATATTACCATTAATTAGGCTCATGGTGCTTTTAGTTTCAGTTTCATTATTGGCAACCGTAGGATTTGGACTAGAATCAAAAACTTCTTTTAAGCCCGTTTTATAAACTACGTATTCAATATCTTTCTTTTCTGATACATATAAAGGTCCATCAAGGTTATCCAAGCGTTTGTATTTTAATTGCGTAGAATTGAGCTCAACTATTTGACTCACAACAGTTGTTTTGTTTTTAAAATAAAGCGTGTCTTGACCTTGCAATCTAATTGAGAGTACCAAAAGAAAAATAATTAACCTGTACATTTAATGAATTGTTTAAAATTGTTCAAATAAATAATTACTGACTTAACACAGCAACAATAACAAAAAAAGCAATATTAATAGCCGAGCCTATGCCATATGCTTGCCATGTTTTGGTTCTCTTTATTCTGTAGGCTTGGTTGCTGTAAGCCTGTTTGTATTCTGATGTTTTAGACTCTGGTTTAGGCATGTCTAAATTTTCTGGATCGGGTTCATTATTACTAATTATTATAGCAGGAATTAGCCCACAGAAAGGAGTACAAAGTGCCGCTGTAACTCCAGTGCCAATTGGCCCTCCAACAGGATTATAATACCTTCTTGCATCAATCATTCCGCTGGCAGAAGTGCCTGTTTTACCATACTCGTTATTTCCGTTGTTATCAAGTGTTTGAGGGGTTCCGTTAGTATATTGAAGCCCTGCAAACGATTCTTTTAAACCTGTAGAATAAACAACATAATTCAAATCCGATTTAGGTACTACATATTGCGGACCATCAATATTATCAAGCCTTTTATATTTAATTTGTGTTGGGTTTATTTCAACTATTTTGGCCACTACAGTGGTTTGATTATTAAAAAATAGAGTATCTTGCCCAAATAAATAATTACCTATAACTAGTAAACCAAGTAATAAAAATCGATTTAAATGCATATTTCCAAATATATAAAAATATTAAACATAATTTATGCCTATTTTATTGCTTATTTGGAGAAAATTAATAAAAATTAAATTTTAACAGAATTTTTTGGTAGATTAAATAACAAAGTGTATATTTGCACCCCTTAAATAAGGATTTAACAAAGTAGATTTATAATATCATGTCGCGCATTTGTCAATTAACAGGAAAAAAAGCAATGGGAGGAAATCATGTTTCTTTCTCAAATACCAAAACTCGTCGTCAATTTAAAGTGAACTTAAAACGCAAACGTTTTTTTGTTCCTGAAACTAATGAGTGGGTAACATTGCGTGTATCAACTTCAGCTATTAAAAACATTAATAAAAAAGGCATTTACGCTTGCTTAAAAGAAGCTAAGGCCAATGGTATTTTAGCAGCATAACCCATAAAATTTTAAGCAATGGCAAAAAAAGGTAATAGAATTCAAGTAATTTTAGAGTGCACAGAGCACAAAGAGAGTGGCAAACCGGGAACTTCGCGTTACATCACTACAAAAAACAAAAAAAACACGTCAGAACGTATTGAGTTAAAAAAATACAACCCAATACTTAAAAAAATGACAACTCACAAAGAAATTAAATAATTTAATTTAACTCAACATGGCTAAAAAAGTAGTTGCAACATTAAAAACTGGTAAAGGAAATAGCTTTACTAAAGTTATAAAAATGGTAAAATCACCTAAAACTGGTGCTTACTCATTTAAAGAAGAAGTTGTGCATAACGATCACATTGCAGATTTCTTAAAATCAAAATAATTTTAAAAGTACTTTAATCTTAAAAAAATTCTTTCCTTTGTAGGAGAGAATTTTTTATTTTACAACATTTCTTAATGGGATTTTTTTCAAAATTATTTAGCAAAGAAAACAAGGAGAGCTTAGATAATGGTCTTCAAAAAACCAAAGAAAGTTTTTTTGGCAAAATTTCAAAAGCAATTGCCGGTAAAAGTAGCGTTGATGCAGATGTTTTAGACAATTTAGAAGAAATTTTAATTAGCGGCGACGTAGGAGTAAATACTACTATAAAAATAATTAATAGAATTGAGGAGCGTGTTAAACGAGACAAATACGTTTCTTCATCAGAATTAAACAACATTTTAAGAGACGAAATTTCTCAACTACTTTTAGAAAACAACAGCACAAAAGTAATTCAGGATTTTAGTGCAGTTTTACCTAACAAGCCACACGTAATAATGGTTGTAGGTGTGAATGGTGTTGGTAAAACCACATCTATTGGCAAATTAGCTTACCAATACAAACAGGCAGGCAAAGAAGTTATTTTAGGAGCGGCAGATACGTTTAGGGCCGCAGCTGTAGATCAACTAAAAATTTGGAGCGAGCGGGTAGGGGTTGAAATTGTTAGTCAAGGTATGGGTGCCGACCCTGCCAGTGTTGCTTTTGATACATTGAGTAGTGCCAAAGCAAAAAATGCTGATGTTGTAATTATTGATACAGCTGGGCGCTTACATAACAAAATAAATTTAATGAACGAACTATCTAAAATTAAAAACGTAATGAAAAAAGTGTTGCCCGATGCCCCACACGAAGTACTTTTGGTTTTAGATGGTAGCACAGGGCAAAATGCCATTGAACAATGTAAGCAATTTACCGCCGCTACCGATGTTACGGCGTTGGCTGTAACTAAGTTAGATGGCACCGCTAAAGGTGGTGTGGTTATTGGCATTAGCGATGAGTTTAAAATTCCAGTAAAATATATAGGCGTAGGCGAAAAAATGACTGACTTACAATTGTTTAATCCAACAGAATTTGTAGATAGTTTGTTTGGAGGGAAGTAATCTGTAATTACTACAAATTTTGATTCATGACAATTGTATAAACGGTAAGGATTTTTATTCCTCGAATTATATACTCAAAGTGCAATTTCGTTGATAAAAGGACTGCTATTGTGTAAATGCAGCGAAATAAAAAAACCGCATTCTTATTGAACCTCTACTAGTTTTACTTCAACACGCCTGTTAGCAGCTAACTTTTCATAGCAGTGTGCACATTTTAATTTTTCAGACTCGGAAACCAATAATTGAGAACTCCCATAACCTTTAAATGAAATTCTATCTTTTGAAATTTTAAAGTCGTTAATCAAGCAGTCTGCAATACTTTTTGCTCTGCAAGCAGATAATTCAAGATTTTTTTCTTTCTTTCCTCGTGTATCTGTATGAACTCCAATTTCAATTTTATAAGTTATACCAAATACAAATATTATATAGCCCAATCTATTGACGAAAAAATATAGCTATAAGCACAAGCTGATATTATTATATTTTTAGTTAAACTTTGAGTTTGGCATTTAATAAATTCAGATAGTTCA
>JAAFIQ010000020.1 GCA_013298715.1 Bacteroidota bacterium
TTGGTACACTCTCTGGTTGCGGACGCAAAATGCTTAAGGTATGCAACATTCCAACTCTATCTTCAACTTTTTCGCCCATACCAATAATTCCGCCACTACACACTGTTAAACCAGCCTTACGCACATTATTTATGGTGTTTAATCTATCATCGTAAGTGCGTGTAGAAATAATGTTGTTATAATTTTCTTCAGACGTATCAATGTTATGATTATAGGCATACAAACCAGCATCTGCCAATTTTTTTGCTTGGTCTTCGGTTACCATTCCTAAAGTAGCACACACTTCTAAGCCTTTGCTGTTAATGGTTTTTACCATATCTAGTACTTTGTCAAAATCTTTGTTATCACGCACTTCACGCCAAGCTGCACCAAGGCACATACGGCTAGCACCGCCAGCTTTTGCATTATCGGCACATTCGCTAACTTCTTTTACATCCATTAGTTTATGAACTTTAACCTCAGTGTGGTAACGAGCTGCTTGTGGGCAGTAGGCACAATCTTCGGGGCACCCGCCAGTTTTGATAGAAAGTAAAGAACTAATTTGCACTTCACCAATTTTGTGGTGTTGTTTGTGCACCTCAGCTGCTTGCGCTACTAATTCTAATAATGGGGTGTTATATACTTCTAATATTTCTTGTTTGGTCCAGTTTTTAATCATAAAGCAAATAATTCTTTAAAGCATAAATATACAAAAAAGACTTTAAGTTTTATAGGAGATTTTAATTTGTTAATCGTTTTACTTAAAGGAAATTGGAATGTTAAAGTAAGATTTTACACGTTTGCCTTTTAGGCGTGCAGGTTTCCATTTAGGCATTCGCACTAACACTTTTTGAGCCTCATCATCGCATTCTCTACACTCAGTAATACCTTTCATTACAGTAATATTTTGTATACTTCCATCTTCAATTACAATAAATCTTAGGTATACTTTTCCGTATGCAAATTTATTTTTTGGAGCTTTAATATTTCTCGAAATAAATTCTATCATTTTTGAAATTCCGCCAACAAATTCTGCGTTTACAGACGAAGTATCATTTGGGTTGAAACTAATAGAATCAACTAGCTTGATGCTATCAATTGCCTTCTGAGAATAAAGTTGCGAGTAAACATTTCTAAATTTAACCAATAAGATTGAAGTATCTTTTAATTTGTATTTAATTTTATATTCCTCTAATTTATAATCTTTAGGTTGGGGCTCTACTAATTTGATTGTGGTGTCAATTTTACCACATGTTTTTAAGAAAGGTTTGTAGGCCTCGTTATATTCATAGTAACAAGCATATGCTAAGTCTTCGCAATAACCTTGCTTATTCGCCATTTTCCCCCTACAATTTGCTCTCTCAAAGTAATGATATCCACTTGGGAAATTTTTTATTATTAGTGTGTAAAGCGAATCAGCTTTTTCGTATTCGTTATTAAAAAAGTAGTATGAAGCAGAGTTTTGAGAGTTTAATTGTTGAATTACTAATAAAATAAAAAACAATATTTTAAAATGAATTTTCACATCAAATAAATAAACTAATATTGCTCTTTCTCGTTAGGAAAATTTTTGCTCTTTACATCTCCAATGTATTGTTTAAAGGCATTGCCCATACTTTCGTATAAGTTTGCATAGCGGCGTAAAAAACGCGGACTAAACTCGTGTGTCATACCCAGCATGTCATGTGTTACAAGCACCTGCCCATCTACACCACTCCCAGCTCCAATTCCAATAACAGGTATGGTAATGGAGTTGGCAACTTTTGTAGCAAGCGCAGCCGGAATTTTTTCTAAAACCAGGGCAAAACAGCCATATTGCTCCAGTAATTTGGCATCTTCTACCAAACGCTCTGCTTCATCTTCTTCTTTAGCTCTAACCGTGTAAGTTCCAAATTTGTAAATACTTTGTGGTGTAAGTCCTAAATGCCCCATTACAGGTATGCCAGCTGTTAAAATACGTTCAATACTATCTTTAATTTCTCGTCCGCCTTCAAGTTTTACACTATGCGCACCGCTTTCTTTCATAATTTTTATGGCAGAATTTAATGCTTCTTTTGAGTTGGCTTGATAAGTTCCAAATGGCAAATCTACTACCACCAAAGCTCTGTTAATGGCTCTAATAACGCTACTAGCATGATAAATCATTTGATCAAGTGTTATTGGTAAGGTGGTTTCATGACCTGCCATAACATTACTAGCACTATCTCCTACTAGTATAACATCTATCCCAGCATTATCAATAATTTTTGCCATGGTATAATCGTATGCAGTAAGCATAGATATTTTTTCGCCATTGCGTTTCATCTCTTGCAAGGTATGCGTTGTTATTTTTTTTATTTCTTTGTGAACTGACATAAAAATATAGGTTATAAAAGTAACAAATAATATTGTTACGGTTTACTCTTAGTGAAAATTGATTAAAAAGATGGTGAAGATACGGTTCTATATTTTCTGCGCATTTTTTTATATTTAGGATATTTGCTAGTGTAGCCCATTTTAATGAGTTTGGTTTCGTTTGGTGCTAATAAAAATTTCCAAACTAATTTGCCCGTGGCTTTGTCGTATTCAGCATTAGAAGATTCGTTTAAGGTAATATCTTCATCGGAGTTAGTAGCCAGCGGAATTTGATCTTCAACCACTAAAAAAATTGTTGCATCTCGGGTGTTTTTAAAAGTTATTTCGTACTTTAAAACTTGTTTTTCGTTATTACCTACGATAACCCTATTAAATTCTTTTTTCAATTCTTTACGCGTTATTTGTATTTTTTTATCTCTACCTAACGAAACGTTTAACGAATCTTCTAAATCTAATGTTTTAATTATTGTTTTACCAATAAATGAGCCTCCAAAATACACACTCGCCTCACCAGTAACCAAATCGGGCAAATCTGCTAAAGACATTTTGGCTTGTAAAAATGCTTCTTTTTCTAAAGAAGGAACAGCTTTGTATTCATATAGTGCTGGTACATTTTTTTCTAAAACATCTACGGTGTATGGTTTAGAATCTGAAAAAATGCTGTAGGGTTGATCAATTGTAAATTCTGTACTCAACATATCAACTTCAATTTTTTGGAATTGTACTTTTGGTATTTGTTTTCTTTTTTTATTGCCAAAATTTTTATCTGAATCATAAACAATCTCAACTTCGTTGAGTTCACTGTTGGAAACAACTCCATTTTGGTTGTTTACCAAATCCTCAATGTTTGCGGAAACTGCGGGCATTTGCTCTTGCCCTAAATACCAGTTAGACAAGGTTGGTGCATCAATACCGACTTGGGGGTTAGCAGTTGATAAAGTTATTTTTATGTCTTTCCAATCTAAGCCAGAATTGTTAAACAACACACCCCTGTACACCAATTTAACGGGTTTGCCTGTTCCTTCTGTTCTCAGGTCGTATTTAGGTGTCCAGCCTGCTGTTGGCACATTGTATTTAAAGTTAATTGTGCTTTCTAAATCTCTATTGGCCAAAAGGGTAACAACTATATCGCTTGTTGGCGGATTAATTTCGTTATTCAACTCGTTTAATTGTTTTCTGAATTTTAGTTTACTTGCATCAAGGTAGTTTTTATTTTTTTTACTCTTTAAAATCATAGCATTTATCTCTGCGCATCGTTTACGATAAAAGTCGGCTGCTTTTTCTGTTTCTAAAACGGTAGCGCCAACTTGCCCGCCAATAGATTGATTTTTGAACAACAAACCTTTTTCCGTTTCTAAGGTTTCAATTTCTAATTTTATTAATTCTGATTTATCATTATAAAATTCTAAACTGTCTTGCAATTTTTTAATTACATCGTTCTCTTTTTTTGTATCTAAATAATTTAATTTTGTTTTTAAGTAAAGTACCGTAACATCATTATTTTCAGGAGTTAAATTAATACTTCCCTCATCTAGCTTGGCAGATAATCCGTTAAAGGTTACGTTGTTTTTTCCTTTTTTTAATTTAATTTTAGAAACATGGTTAAGCTCAGCCCCAGTTAAAAAAACAGTTACTTTATCAACAATAGAGTTGGCGTTAAAACTATTTTCTTGACCTATAATACAATTACTTTGTAAGCCAACAACTAAAATTAGTAACACAATAAAATGGTTCTTTGCGCTCTGAGTGAGGCTATTTTTTGTATTCATTATGTGGTAGTTTTTCATGATTAAAAAATAAATTTAATATTAATTTCATTGGTAAACAACTTTTGTGGTTGCAATTGTAATTCGGCACCATACACTATAACAATTTTTGAAGTAATGTAACCAAGTTTAGCAAGAGGTGCATTGTATTGATTTAAGTTGCTTCTAAAACCAAAGCCAAAAGCCAACCCTGCCTTGTAATTTAAATGAAGCTGTAATGTTTGATGGGATAAATTTCTACTTGTTGAAATCGAATCTGAAGAAAAATTATTTATTGTAGTATTGTTATATGTATAATAAAATACCGCATTTTGTTTCCTTGTAATAGGTACAAAATATTTTAGGAGTGCAAAGGTATTGTTGAATGTGGGGCCAAGCGAATGACTTTTATTAAATGTTAGCTTATTTGGTTGATGCGAAAAACTCATAGATAATCTATCGTAACAGAATAAAATACCTAAATTAGTGTTATAGTATATTTGCTTATTTGAATGAAAGAAGCTCGTATCCGTATTACTGAGTGGATTCAAATAAAAATTACCACTAATGTTTTCTCTAGAAACAGCGACGCCAAAACTTACACTTACTTCATTAAAAAAGAGCAAATGATAACCAATTCCTAAATTATATTTTGCAGTGCTATAATTTTTTTGCTTTTCGTAAAAACTTCCAACATGAAAACCAATGTTTTGTTTTTTTAGAAATGCATTGGCGTAAACTTCTCCATCTTGTTGAAGCTTACTAAATCTAACGTTCGCATTGGCTTGATTTACCACCCATGTTCTAATAAAATTATTGTTAATAGCACAGTAAGCAGGGTTATAACGGCTTGGATTACTTGCAGGATTGTTGGTTAATATCACTTGCGAAAAGAGATTAATTTGCCAAAAGAGCGCTATTGCAAGTAATATTTTTTGAAGGGAATGAATGCCTAAATATAATGAATAATTAATCCAAATATTTTATAGGCTTAATTCAACTTTTTTCTTCTATTTTTGTTATCTCTTCAAACAATAACCATGAATTTTAATTCTTTAAACTACTGCAATAGCCTTAATAAATATAGCCGTTTTGTTACGCGTGAAGTAACAATAGGCGACTTAAAAATGGGCGGAACAAATCCTATACGTGTACAAAGTATGACTACTACAGACACGATGGATACGCTTAAAACAGTAGAGCAAAGCATTCGTATGATTGAAGCGGGTTGTGAATTGGTGCGTATTACAGCACCTAGTTTAAACGATGCTAAAAATTTAGAAGTTATTAAAAAGGAATTAAAGAGTAGGGGATATAACACTCCTATTTGTGCAGATATACATTTTACGCCAAACGCAGCCGAATTTGCGGCACGCGTTATTGAAAAAGTGCGTGTTAACCCAGGCAACTACGCCGATAAAAAAAAGTTTGAAACAATTGATTATACCGATTCTGCTTACGAAGCAGAGTTAGAGCGCATTAGAGAGCGCTTCACGCCCTTGGTTAAAATTTGTAAAGAATATGGCACTGCCATGCGTATTGGCACAAACCACGGTAGCTTAAGCGATCGTATTTTAAGCCGTTATGGTGATACACCTTTAGGCATGGTTGAAAGTGCTTTGGAGTTTTTAAGAATTGCCGAAGAAAATAATTACCACAACATTGTAATTAGTATGAAGGCAAGCAACACGCAGGTTATGGTGCAAGCTTACCGTTTACTTGTTGCTAAAATGATTGAAACCAACCGAAATTACCCCTTACACCTAGGAGTAACCGAGGCAGGCGATGGTGAAGATGGAAGAATTAAATCAGCGGTTGGAATTGGTACCTTATTAGAAGATGGTTTGGGAGATACTATACGCGTTTCTTTAACCGAAGAGCCCGAATTTGAAATTCCTGTAGCAAAAAGTTTGGCCGATAGATATTCAAACAGAGAAAAACATACACCAATACCAGAAATTAAAAATTCGTTACCATACAATCCGTTTGAATACCAACGCCACCAAACAAAACAACTCGTAAATTTAGGAGCAAACAATGTACCCCGCGTAATTGCTGATTTTAGTGATAGAGCCGAAATTACCGCTGCCTCTTTATTTGCCGTAGGTTTAAATTACTCGGTACCCTTAGATAAATGGAATTTAACCGATCTTGCGGCAGATTATATTTATGCTGGAAGTAACCCAATTAATTTCGAAATTCCGGGTACGCTAGGAATTATTTACAACAGTGAAGTTTGGAAAGCAAATAAAACGCAAACAAGAGCTTATCCTTTGTTTTGCGCTAATGAGTTCTTTGAATCCAATGAAAAATCGAGTGAATTAAATTTTGTAGCAGTTGATATAAATTCCTTAACACCAGATTTTGTTTCCAAAATAAAAAATGAATCTGCTGTAACACTTATATTAGATTCTTTTAACCTCCACACCATGCCAGAACTAAGGCGTATGGCAATATTATTGAAAGAAAGTAATGTAAATTGCCCGCTCGTAATTAAATGCAATTATGCTAATTTATTTGAATCTGATTTTCAACTCTACAGCAGTACCGATGTTGGAGGCTTGTTATTAGATGGTTTTGGAGATGGCATTTGGATAAAACAAAAGCAATGTGTTTCGCCACAAATAAATAACTCAACTGCATTTGGCATTTTGCAAGCCACGCGCACCCGAATAAGCAAAACAGAATACATTAGTTGCCCAAGCTGCGGACGAACCCTTTTCGATTTACAAGAAACAACACAAAAAATTCGCGAGCGCACGCACCACCTTAAAGGCGTAAAAATTGGAATCATGGGCTGTATTGTAAATGGCCCTGGTGAAATGGCAGATGCGGATTACGGTTATGTGGGAACTGGTATTGATAAAATTAGTCTTTACAAAGGGAAAGAAGTGGTTAAGAAAAATATTACCAGCGCAACTGCTGTTGATGAACTTATCAGTTTAATTAAGGAACAGGGGGATTGGGTAGAAAAAGTTTAACAATTTTTTCACAATTTATTTATCGGAAATCAAACTTAGTTAGTCGAATATGCAAAGTTATTTTTGCATTATTCAAAATATTTTGTATATCTTTATAATAGATAAATAATTCCATTCACTCATTATAAATAGCAACTTAATAACTAATACGCATGATTGCCGAAGTAGAAACCCCTGAAATGATAGAAACTCTTAAAAGCTTTTTTGGCTTTGATAAATTTAAAGGAAATCAAGAAAAAATTATAAAAAACGTACTTAATGGCAACGATACCTTTGTTATTATGCCAACTGGCGGTGGTAAAAGTTTATGTTACCAATTACCTGCGCTTATGAGCGAAGGAACTGCTATTGTTGTATCGCCTTTAATAGCTTTAATGAAAAACCAGGTAGATGCCATTCGTGGTTTTAGTAACGAAAGCGGTATTGCACACTTTTTAAACTCATCGTTAAATAAAAGCGAAACCTTAACTGTAAAAAAAGATGTTTTGTCAGGCAAAACAAAGCTACTTTATGTTGCCCCTGAAACCTTAACAAAAGAAGAAAATATTACCTTTTTTAAAGAATTTAAAATTTCTTTTTTTGCAATTGATGAGGCACATTGTATTTCAGAATGGGGACACGATTTTAGACCCGAATACCGCAAACTACGCCCAATAATTGATGCTGTAGGAAACGTACCTGTAATCGCATTAACTGCTACTGCAACACCTAAAGTACAACAAGATATTCAAAAGAATTTAGGCATGATGACGGCCAGTTTATTCAAGTCATCGTTTAACCGCGGTAATTTGTTTTACGAAGTTCGCCCAAAACAAAACGTAATTAAAGAAATTATTAAATACGTTAAAAAGAATTCTGGTAAAAGTGGTATTATTTATTGCTTAAGCCGTAAAAAGGTGGAGGAAATTGCACAAGCGCTTCAAGTGAATGGGGTTAAAGCGCACGCTTATCATGCTGGTTTAGATGCCAAAGAAAGAGCCAAAACGCAAGATGGTTTTTTAATGGAGGATATACAAGTAATTGTAGCAACCATTGCCTTTGGTATGGGAATTGATAAGCCAGATGTACGTTATGTAATTCACCACGATATTCCAAAATCTTTAGAAGGGTATTACCAAGAAACCGGTAGGGCTGGGCGCGATGGAGCAGAAGGAAATTGCGTTACCTTTTATAGCTATGATGATATTATTAAACTAGAAAAGTTTATGAAAGATAAGCCAGTTGCTGAACAAGAAATTGGTAAACAAATGCTTTCAGAAACTGCGGCTTTTGCAGAAACAAGCAGTTGTCGTCGTAAATTTATTTTGCATTATTTTGGCGAAGAGTTTAATGAGAAAGGTTGTAACGAAATGTGCGATAATTGTCGTAACCCTAAACAACGTTTTGAAGCCAAAGAGGATTTAGAATTAGCCATTGAAGCCGTTGCAGAATCTAAAGAGCGCCACAAAGTAAAAGATGTAATTAATATTTTAATGGGAACGCTTACTGCTACTGCAAAAACATATAAGCATAACACGTTAAAAAGTTGGGGCAAAGGTGTAGAACATGATAAGGATGATAAATACTGGCAAGCAATTTTGCGTCAGGCAATTGTAAATGGTTTCTTATATAAAGACATTGAAAACTACGGTTTAGTAAAAGTTGCAGAAAAAGGTCAAGCTTTCTTGAAAAAACCAACGAGTGTAAAATTCACCCGTGATCACGATTACAGCAATGCAGAAAGTGATAACGATGACGATATTGCAGTTGGAGGTAAAGGAGCAGGCGCGGCAGATGAAGTTTTATATGCCATGTTAAAAGATTTGGTTAAAAAAACAGCCAAAGCCAAAGCATTACCGCCTTATGTAATTTTCCAAGAAACATCGTTAGAAGAAATGGCCATTCAGTATCCAATTACCATGGAAGAATTGACCAAAATAAGTGGAGTAGGGTCTGGCAAAGCAGTAAAATTCGGAAAACCATTTATTGAATTGATTAAAAAATACGTTGAGGAGAATGAGATTGAGCGTCCAAGCGATATGGTTATTAAATCGGTGGTTAATAAATCTGGCTTAAAGGTTTATATTATTCAAAACATTGATAGAAAGGTGAGTTTGTATGATATGGCAAAGAGCAAAAATTTAAAAATGCCAGATTTGTTATCAGAAATAGAAAGCATTGTAGCTAGTGGTACCAAAGTAAACATTAATTATTTTATTGACAACGAGATTGATGAAGAGAAACAAGATGACATAATGGATTACTTTAAAGAAAGCGAAACCGATAGTTTAGAAGTGGCTTTAAAAGAGCTTGGCGAGAACGATTATAGCGAAGAAGAAGTAAGAATTATGCGTATAAAATTCTTATCTGATTTTGGGAATTAATTAATTTAATTAGTTCTTTTTAGCTTGAACACAATTTGTAGTACCGCATACTTGCCCAATTTACACTACTTGTTTTATGTAATTAATAGCAACGAAATTACAATAGAACAATTTGAATTTTACGAAAAACAAAGTTTTAAAAATCGCACACATATTTTAACCGCTAATGGGGTTTTAAGTTTAACCATTCCTGTGCTAAACAATCATGGCAAATCGTGTGTAAAAGATATTAAAATAAGCTATAAAGAAAACTGGCAAAAGCAACATTGGGGCGCAATTACAAGCGCCTACAAAAACTCTCCCTACTTTGATTTTTTTGAAGACGATTTCAAAGGATTTTATTCTCAAAAAATGGAGACGTTGCTCGATTTTAATACCCAACAATTAACTACTATTTTAAAATTACTCCAACTAAAAAAAGAAATTAGTTTTACAAGTTCTTACAATTACAATATTCAAGATAAAATAGACACACGGCGTATAATTCATCCAAAACTAAGTACTAGTGTTGATAAAAACGTTACCGAAGCCCTTGCAAAACCTTATTACCAAACCTTTGGCTACAGACATGGTTTTACGCCTAATTTAAGTTGTTTAGATGCTTTGTTTAATATAGGATTAACTACTAAAGAGTACCTAAGCTCCAATTTTGTTTTAGAAACTTAGTTAGAAATTATTCTTTAATAATTTTCTGTGTGAAGCTTTGGTTATTTGCCCCAGTTAATTTTAAGAAGTAAATGCCTTTTGGTAAATCGTTTACATCAAGTTCTAATTCATTACCAGTTGGTTCAAGCTGTTTTTGTAAAACAATTTGGCCTAGTGTGTTTTGTAAATTAATTTTGTAAGGTTGAGTGTTACTATTTGAGAGTTTTAAAACCAGAGTACCCGATACTGGATTAGGGAATAATTGAAACGCATCTACTTCATTTTCATTTAAGCCTACAGGAGGTATGTAAAAGTAATTACATACAATAGTTCCAGTAGAATAATTCACCAGTTGATTATCGTTGAAACATCTCAATTTACCACCAGAAAAGCCATCTGAAGCCCAAGGACACAAATTAAACGCTTCAAAAAAATCATATTTTTTAGAGCCAAATTTTTCAAAAATAGTATCAGTGTACATGGTAGGTGTATTCATATTGTAGATAGAATAGCCAGCAATATCAACTTTTAACCACTTTAAGGATATGCCTTGAATTACTTGAGTTCCAGTGGCTGCAACCGTTACTCTAGATTTTGCACAGGTTGTGTGATTTTTTGGACTTAAGCTCCATTTATCGCCAATAGTGGCGTTAAAATTATAAATTGTATCAAAATTAGTTGTGTTTTGATTGTATCGAGATACCACACCATTGTTAAAGTTAGTAACTAGATTACTTGTTGTAGTTACGATGCCTATTATGTTAGAATAACTATGATTTTTTTTCTCAGTTAAAATTACTTGGCAAGGTAAATTGTTTACTGTTGTGGTATTACTAAAACTATATTTAATATAGCCAGGGTAATTAAAATCTCCAAAAAAATCTCTGTAAAAAACTGTATTTGGAGCGCACCAACTCTGAGCGCTTGTATATAAAGAAAAGATAATTAAACTGATTGAGAATAAAAGTGTTTTCATTCCTTAATAATTTTTTGGGTAATCTTATTCTCGTTGTTGATTGTGAGAGTTAAAAAATAAACACCAGCAGTTAAGTTTTCTAATTTTAGTTTAGTTGAATTTGCTTCTAAAGTTAGTTTCCCGCTTTGGGTAATTTGACCAAGGGTGTTTGCTATAGAAAAGCCAATATTTTTATTCTCTAAATTAATGTTTGCATTCAGGTTAATTTTTATCTCTGAGTTTGCGGGGTTGGGCGAGATTTTTATTTCATTGAAAGTAGAATTTTTTTTTAAGCCCAACTGTACTAATAAAATTACAGATACCTGAATATTGTGGATTTTGATAGGTTCCAAATGAAGTATTATCTTTATAACACCTTAGTAATCCTGGTCCATAAAATGAATGGGCTGTTTGGGGTGGGTTCATAAATTCACATGTTTGCGAAGTAAAAATACTATTTGCTAAACTTATTCTCTCAATCGCAACCATAGTTTGTGTTGTAATTGGAGAACTTGTGCTTGTATGAATGGCTTTAAAAGTCCATTCCAAAGTAAGTGTTCGTAAACTAGTTGAGTTTACAACTACATGTCCTGTATCTATTACTTTAATAGGTTTGCGAGGACCATCACACATTGCGCCAATACTATAATTTTGATAGAAGGTTGGACGTAGCCATACATCACCAATAGCTGCATTAAAATTATAAAGTGTATCGTTGTTTAAAAAAACTACACTATTGTTTTCGTGTAAATAACTTGTGCTTCTGTAAAGATTCAATAAATTGGGATTACTTCCAAGTGTACCAATAAAATATTCTTGAATTACTTTTTTTTGAACTAATGCAATAGTTGTATCTGCCCTGTATTTAAACAAAATATAGCCATTGGGGTTTTGGTTAAAAAACGATACAGGATTATTAATTGAAAAGTACCACTCTGCACCAGTTGGACACCAGCTTTGGGCTTTAGCAAAAGTTACTGTGAGCAATAAACAAATTGCAAGTAATTTTTTTTTCATTCTTTAATTATTTTTCTAGTTATAATTTTATAATCTGCCGTAACTAATTTTAATAAATAAACACCAGGGGTTAAATTACTAAGTACAATACCGCTTTGGTTATTTATAAATTCTATTTTTTTGTTTAACACAACCTCACCTAAATTATTAACTATTGTAGCGCTTACAACTTGATTATTTAAAATAGTACTTTGTAAGTTTAGCACCTCTTTTGCAGGTTGTGGGTACGTATTTATTTGGCTATTAGTTAAAATTTGTTCTTTTAAACCAACAGTAGCACAATAAAAACTACTGCTATCACAACCAGTACTATCATATTTTACAACCATGAATTTTCCAGGCGCTGTAGTGGCTTGATGGTAATAAGCTGCGATGTATCCTTTATCGCTTGTTTGAAAAAATGAATACAATGCAGACAAGTTGCCATTATTATCATTAATATCATTTGTGGAATAATATCTTTTTTTTATCAAATTACAATCTTTATCCAACAAAAGGATTTTGCCCATTAAGTCAAACGGTTTTGTTTTAATAAAGCTTGTATCCTGAATTCCTGCAAAAACAAGATTACCATTATTTAACTCAATAATATTATTATAAATATTATAGACACTTTTTTCGTCTAAATTTTGTTTTTGATAAATAATGGATAGATTATTGTCAAAAAGGAATTTAACAATGTAACCAGAAGACAATTCGTAACTGTTATAAAATTCCAAATTACTCATACTCCCACATGCTAATATTGAGCCATCCTTTAATTGTTTTAAACATGATATGGCTCCAGCGGTATTAACAGGATAATTTTTTCGCAGTATAAAATTACCTAAACTATCGGTTACAACTAAATTGCTATATGCTGTCCACCAACTAGTATTTCCTATATATTGTATCCCGCCAACTAAGATTTTTTTGCTTACACTGTCTTCTAATATTGATAACCCTACTTGATAATTAGGTCCATTATGAGTGGGTTTATCAATTGCTTGTCTCCATAACTCATTTCCAACAGAATTAGTTTTAATAATTAATAACTTATTCTCTAAATTATCATAAATTGTACCAGTAATTAAAAATCCGTTATCTTTTGTCTTAGTAATATAATAAGGTACAACATTGTAATTAGTAGCGTAGTATTTTTTTGCCACACAGTATCTCCATTAAAATTAATTTTTAAAAGCACTCCTAGGCATTTATTATTACTATCTATAACAGCTGTAGTTAAGTATATAAAATTTCCAATTTTATTGACCCAGTTAATCCTTGTTGGATTATCAACATAAACAAATTTATGATTCCCATATTTCTTAACCCACTGTACCTGCCCGTCTTGGTTTAAACCCATAATGCACAACCTATTTGTTTCGAACCCACTTAAGGTATCAACGACTAAGCCTACGTGGACAAAATTATTAGGTGTACTTTCGGCAACCCCAAGGCTAAAGTGTGCTTTAGAATTCGGCAATACAATGTTACGCTTAAACCCACCTTGCCCGTAGTTAATCACTACAAGAAAGGTAAGTATAATAGTGTGCGTTATTTTTTTTAACACCGTATTGTAAATTTATGAAAAATTATTTCATTTTAATAATTTTATTGCTTTGTACTAATTCGTTTTTAACATAAGCGTTTAAAATATAAATACCAGCATCTAAATTAGTAAAAGGTACTTGCAGGTTACTCGTTCTTGTTAAATTACCTTGATAAACTTTTCTGCCCAAAGCATCAGTAATTATTACGTTTAATTCTTCATCTGTAGCCATGTTTGCAACGGCAAGGGTTATATTATTAGTGGTTGGGTTGGGGTAAACACTAACTAAATTTTCAACTTTACTTTCGTTTTGAGGCTCTGTTGTGTTTGCCATGCGTACCCCTTATTTTTACCATCAGGTAATACTCGTGGCTCAGCATAATTTATATCTTTAACTATTTTTAGCAAGGCTTTTGCGCCAGCGCTGCCCGGATTAGCATCTGTACTACTTACACTTGCAAAATAATTATACAAATTTTCATTGGTTAATAAGGCAAAGGCTTTGTTTGTTTCGTTATTTAAACTTACCAATTTTTCTAAATAATTACCATAGTCTAAATTACTAGCTTTAATAACTGTTATTAGGTTGTTAAGCTCTTTTGATTTATTAGCGCTTAAGTAAGCAAAAAACAATTGTTCGTTTGCATTATCAATATTGGCTTTACTTAGTTGTAAGGTTTTAATTAGACTATCTTGGCTTTGCACCAAGCTATCTGTGGCAAAGTAATTTAATTTTTCGGCTACTGCACTTTTTAGGTTAGATGTGGTAATGGCAACATAAGCATCTAACTCATCGCGTTGGCTAAACTTTTTTTCGTTTTGTTTGGCATTAATTTGGTTGCGTATGCCGTTACTTAAACTAATGGTTTGCAAGGTTTGCCAGACGCTTGCGCTAACGGGTGCATTAAGTTCGTGTATTTCCTTAATATGCCCACTTGGTATGTTGCTTTTAGTAAAGTAAGCAGTTAATGCCGCATCGCTTAAATATGGGCTTTTGCTCTCTAATAAATTTTTTAAATTACCATTGCTAATATTGCTGTTTATAGCGGCTACCAAAGTAGTTGTATTGCCTCCATCAATTAAGTTGCTGGCACTTGTTTTCGCTAAATTTGATTGTAACTGCGCATTATTAATTGAAGAGTTAAGGTTAGTTAACTTATTACAGCTTGGGCATGGGTTAGGTGGTGTAATCGTTGGTGGGCATTGGTTGGAAGCATAAGGTATTGAACCAGATACAGATACACTAACATCGCTTAAATCTGGTTGTGGAATGGGTTTTGCATTGGCATTACTATTGGTTACGTGAAGGTAATTTTTAGCGCTTGTTAGTTCAATAAAAAACTGGTATTCGCCTCCAGAATTAAATACAGGTGCAGCGTATCTATTTCTAACTAAAAACGAGGGGCTCGAACCAGCACTTGTACCTTGATTTCGATCTACCGTTGGTGGTTGCGAAGAGCTTGTTAATGCAATGTCATATAAATTTGGAATAGTGGTAAAATTGTTACAGTTCATTCTTAACCCATCGCTTATATTAGTAATACCACTGTTATTATCTGTAGCAATTATACCAACAGTTAAATCGCTAAAATTATTTCGGTAAATATTATGCGCTCCATTTTGACTATTGTTTACGGTGATACCCGAACAAGGATTCCAGCTAAAAGGTGGTAGTGTTTTATTGAAAGAGTTATTGCGTACATTGTAAAATTTACAATTATTTAAATATAAACCATTCGAGTATAGAAGCGAAGGTGTAACAACTTGAGACGGTAATGTGAAATAATTATCTTCAATTATTAAATTATTTGTATTATTTATGTAAATACTATTATTGTAATTGTTTATATAATTTGTGTTTTTTAAGGTTGCCAAATTTAAAGGATTAGTATTATCAATCCTTATACCTTCTTTAAAACCTTTAATTTCGCTGTTAACACTTCCTAGTTTATCTAAAGTGAATTTAGAATCAAAACTTAAAATACCTATATTGTGAGGATTAGGATTTGCTGGGGTGCTATTTTCGAATTTACACCCTAAGAACTGAACACCATGTATATCAAATAAAAGCACCCTGCTAAGTGGTTGTGCATTACCATTAAGGTTACCAGTAATTTTAAAATTACAGTTTTTAAAAAATCCACCATTCGCCTGATTAAACTGGCTTTGATAATAGATATATTCAACGTCCCTTATATTGTTAATGAAATTAGCATTATCGCACATAATTATACCACCTGTAGTATTTAGGTTATAGCCTCCATTTGAATTTAGCAGGTAAGCATTTATTGCAGATTTTGCATTTGTAAGCGTGCCGCCATTTTTAACTTCCACCTGACCTTGGTATAATAAATTTTGCGGTGTCCCATAACCACTTCCTTCTATGTAAATGCCATCCCATAAACCACTTTTACTCCAAGTGGTAATTTCGCCAGCATCCACAATAAGTTTAGCGCCTTTTTCAACTATAATGCGGCCTTGTTTTAGCATTCTTATTTTACAAGTAATATTTAAAGTGTTGCCAGTTTTTACAATAATGTCCTCATACATTTGAATGTCAAAGTCCCAGGTTTCATTTGCCGTTATATTCCATGTGTTAATATGGTCGCTTGGTAAGTCGGTTGCAAAATCTCTTATCGTGTTTAATCTCATATTTCTGATCCTACGCCCCATTTGAAGCGGAGAATACCATCCAATACCAAATATATCAGAAGCACCCATACAGTTGTTACTCTCGAAAGATAAGTTAGTTTGAGGTACCTCATAGCATGATGCGCAAGCATTTATTGGCGGACTTGAAGTAATAGTAATCGGGCAGGTATTTAGTTGCTTGTAATAGCAGAATAGTTGACCCGAAAGGAAGACATCAGATAGATAATCATTTTCTACTGCCTAATTGCGGGTAAAAAATGATACGACAAAGTGGTTACCCCATTAGTAAGCTTGCAATAAGGATTGGGTATACTAGGCAACATTTTTACAATTTGTTTGAAAAAAGGAAAATCAGTTATGAGCTAATTGAAAGAATTGGAAAAGTTATAAACGTAAATTTTGCTAATGAATTAAAAGATTTTGAAAAGCATACAAAATCAAAGGAAGAAACTAATTTTACTGATACCGATATAGATTACAAGGAACTTTATTACGCATTACTAGAACAACAAAATAAATTGTTGAAAGAGAATTATAATTTGCTGAAAAAAATAAATTCGAAAACCTAGTTATAACAGAGCTACTCCCCTTTAAACAAAGGATATTTGCGCATCATGGTATTAACTTTGGTTTTTATTTTGGCTAATTCTTTTGGGTTATCTTTTTTCTTTAACACCTCATCAATTAAGCCAACTATTTTAATACACTCTTTTTCTTTTAGGCCGCGGGTTGTAATAGCAGGAGTTCCTATGCGTATGCCAGATGTTACAAAAGCAGATTTATCATCAAACGGAACCATGTTTTTGTTTACGGTAATGTTTACTTGCTCCAGTGCAGCTAAAGCTTCTTTACCAGTTAAGTTTTTGTTTCTTAGGTCAATTAAAAACATGTGGTTGTTTGTGCCTTTGCTTACAATGTTGTAACCTAGTTTTATAAATTCGGCTGCCATGGCTTGCGCATTTTTAACCAATTGCACGCAATAGAGCATATAATCATCTGTTAAGGCTTCGGCATACGCAACGGCTTTTGCGGCAATTACGTGTTCTAGCGGCCCGCCTTGGGTGCCAGGGAAAACGGCCATGTCTAAAACGTTAGACATCATTTTTGTTTCGCCTTTTGGTGTTTTTTCTCCAAATGGGTTTTCAAAATCTTTCCCCATCATTATCATTCCACCGCGTGGGCCACGCAAGGTTTTGTGTGTTGTTGTTGTAACAATGTGGCAATGCGGGATTGGGTCGTTTAAAATGCCTTTGGCAATTAAACCACTTGGATGAGATATATCTGCTAATAAAAGTGCATTTACTTTATCTGCAATAGCTCTAAAGCGCTCATAGTCCCAATCACGCGAGTAGGCGCTGGCACCGCAAATAATCATTTTTGGTTTTTCTTGTAGTGCAATTTTTTCAATTGTGTCGTAGTTTAATAATCCCGTTTCTTTTTCTACCCCATAAAAAGTTGCTCGGTATAATTTGCCTGAAAAGTTTACAGGCGAGCCGTGTGTTAAGTGTCCGCCATGACTTAAATCGAAACCTAAAATGGTATCGCCAGGTTTTAGGCAGGCTAACATAACTGCAGCATTGGCTTGGGCACCGCTGTGTGGTTGCACGTTCACCCATTCAGCACCAAACAATTCTTTAGCTCTATCAATTGCAAGTTGCTCTATTTTATCTACTACTTCACAACCGCCGTAATAACGCTTAAAGGGCAAGCCCTCAGCATATTTGTTGGTTAAAACACTGCCCATAGCCTGCATTACTTGTTTGCTAACATAGTTTTCGCTAGCAATTAGTTCTACGCCTTCGGTTTGGCGGTGTTGTTCTTCTTTAATGAGTTTGAAAATTAGAGTATCTTTTTTTATCATAACGCGTTAGATTTAGTTTCTGAAATAATAGGTAATTTATTGGTAGCTAAAAGTATAAAACAAATTATTGGAGATTGCGCAATACCAAGTAACCAGCGGCTAAAAGTGTACTCATCGTCCTGTAATCTATTATTTATAAGTAAGCCATACGCCATAAATACTGAGGCTAAAAGTACTAAAACAACATAAGAATAAAAATGAATTTTATTTATTTTTTTTGAATTGCAAATTTTCTTTAAACCAAAGTGCCCAAATGCGAAAAATAGGAAGGTGAAAAATACCGTAAACAAATATTTTGAGTAGTATAAAAATGTATAGCTAAAAATCTCGAAAGGCTTCATAATGAATGGGATAGGTAAATCAGTGTGGTTGTAATATTTTTTAAACATAATGTTGTTTAGGTTCACAAAAAAGAACTCACGGAAATACCCCAAAACACCAAATGCTACAATTAAAAGTATGTAATTTAAAATTCTCAATTTAGTTTTGGTTTAGAAAATTTATTAATCCAAATGACCCAAAGCGTAAAAATTACAATGTAAATCAAAAAGGTAAATGTGTAAGTGTGATTAAAATTGAGCGATTCAGGACTGTAAAAAGCAATTAAAGCCAATGCAACAACTCTACAAATATTTAGCGTATGAATTATTAATACGCCTAATGGAATAAACCAAAGCTTATGTTTTATTACACCAGGGTAGGCAATAATAAAAACCGAGAATAGTGCAAATAAAGTAATTGAATTGCATTTTGATCCAATCCACACACCGCTACTACCATCAACTCCTATTACCTGGTAATCTCTATCTTGCAATACTAAAAAAGTTTTATAACCTATGGTTTGCAAAACGGAGTTAGAAACTTTAATAATATGTCCGATAAAATTTTGATCGTAATAGGTGTATTTTTTTAAAATGTAATTGTAAATTAGATAAAAAACTAGGTAGGATATTATAGAAATTATAGCAAACTTAAAAAAGGCATTCTTCTTTAGCTCAGCCTTCATTTAGTAAAATTAAATTGTTTGTTTCTTTTGGCGGGTGTTGTAAAGTTTTTTTACACCGTAAGCAGCACCAGCGGCAATCAAGAATCCTATTCCACCATCAACAGGGATACAAGGAGGTGGCCAACAACCAGGACTTCCAGCGGGTGGAGGAGGAGGCGCACTAAGAATAACATTGGTTAGGAGAACAAAAAATAATAAGAAAAGATTTTTTAATAATTTCATACGGTAAATATATCAATTTAATCTTTCAAAAATAATAAATTCGTCTAAATAAATATATTTTAAACTTTAGGTAAAATGTTAAGAAAAATAATATCTTTGAACGTTAACTGAATAAAGTGTCGAATACAACAACCTCTAAAAAACAAGGCCTAGTCTCCCAAAAAGATATTAGTCTCATTGTTCGGATTTTAAAAAGTAATTGGTGGATACCACTTCTAATTATTCCAATTTTTTATGGCGCATCAGTTTTCTATGTTTACAGATTAACAAATGTTTATCAAGTAAGTACTCAAATTTTACTTAAAGTTAACGATACTTATTACAATAATAATGTTGTTAACGACCAAAGTTTTTATGGTTTTGGCGGTTATGTAGATAACCTAAATGAGCAACGCATTTTACAATCGTATGATTTAGCAAGCATTGTTGTAGGCAAAAACATGTCTCGTTTAGAAGTATCTTACTTTATTATTGGTAAAGTTAGACGTACTGAACAATTTTCAGGAATGCCATTTTCAGTATCGGTTAAAGCTCTTAGGCCAGATTATTATGAGCTCCCATTAGATTTTAAGTTTATTGACGAATCACGCTATCAAATTTCAATACCAACCGGAGATAAAGTAATTACTAAAACTGGTTTTTTTGGAAAAGATTTAATTGATTTAGACATGAATATAAACATTACCAAAAGTGAGCAATTATCAGGTAATGCAATAAAGGCTATTATGCCAATTTTTTATCAATTTGAGATTCACAGCAAAGATTATTTAATCTCAAATTTTTTAGGAAATATGAGTATTGAAAATCCGGAGTATACTAATATTTTAATGATTAACTTAAAGGATATTATTCCTGAAAGAGCCGCATTACTGCTAGATACGCTCAACAAAGTTTACCAAGAAAGCAGGTTAAAAAGTAAGTTTGATTTGAATGAGAGAACTATTGAATACATTGACAAACAGTTAAATGAAATAACTTTTTCTTTAAAAAGCATTGAAGATACCATGCAGAACTATAAACTTTCTCGAAACATTATCAATTTGCAATGGGAAGAAGGAGATTATTTGGCGAAAATTTCAACCTATGATAGGCAGCGTTCTGAGACAGAACTATCTGTTGCGGCGATGAATGACTTAGAGAAATATATTATTGAAGATAAAGATCCTCAATTTTTACCTCCAAGTGTTTTTATTGTTGAAAAAACCGGGTTTATGGCTACATCAGCAACAGAGTTATACATAAAACAAATTGAATTAAACAAAACATACAACACAACAAAAGAATCTAATCCAAATATTATTGAATTAAAAAATACCATCAATAAAATTAAACAAGATTTACTTGTATACATTAACAATGCTCGAAAAGCATCTAATGATCAAATTAAGAATATAGAAAAAGAAATAAAAAATTATATTTCTAACGCAAAAAACATTCCACAAAAACAACGCGACGTTGTTAATATTCAACGAAAAGCCATTGTAAGCGAACAACTATACAATTTCTTACTCGAAAAAAGAGCCAATACAAAAATAGCCAGAGCTACAATTATACCAGATGTAAAAATTGTAGAATCTCCAAGAAATATAGGTAGTGTTGAACCTGACAAAGCCAAAATACAGAAACAATTTTTAAATATTGGCTTTCTTATTTCGCTGGTACTTATACTCGTTAGAACATTTGTTTTGTCCAAAATTAAATCTGTTGAACATTTAAAAGAATTAACGGAATTACCATTAATTGGGGTTTTACCCTATGTTCTTGAAAAGGGCGATGGTGTTATTGTAAACGAAAAACCAAATTCGGCAATATCTGAAGCTTTCAGAAATTTACAAACAAATTTACAATATGCTTGTATTGATACAAATTCTAAAACATTTTTAGTAACCTCATTTATGCCAAGTGAAGGAAAAACGTTTACCACAGTAAACATGGCGCATATCTTTGCCAAATCTGGTAAAAAAACAATTATTTTAGAACTAGATTTACATAAACCTAGAATTTATGCGAGCTTAGGATTTAAGCCTCAAGATAAAGGAATTACTACTTTTATAGCCGGTAGAAATACTTTTGAAGAGATAATTTCTCCCACTAACACAAATAATTTATTTTGTGCATTTTGTGGGCCTATTCCTCCAAATCCGTCGGAGTTCGTTTTATCCAATAAACTAGAAGAATTTATTGAAGAGGTAAAGAAAAAATTTGATATTGTTATAATTGATACACCGCCGTCAGGCTTATTATCAGACGCCATGTACTTAATTAAAAACGTAGATGCTACCATTTTTGTTTTAAATACCAATAGCAGCACCAAAAAAACGGTAACTTTTGTGAATAATATTGTAGAAATTAATAATTTTAATAATGTTTTCTTAGTATTAAATGGTGTTAGGCGTTCTCTAAAACGCTACTATTATCAAGGCTATGGCTACGGCTATGGTTACGGCTATGGCTACGGGTATGGTTATGGCTCAGTTTACAGAGGTGGTAAAAGTTAGTCTAAATCACTTTAATTTCTTTTATAACTGCTAATAAATGAGTAAGTTTGTTACTCATTTATGTTAGAAACCTTGGTATCTTCTAAAACACGTTTAAAAATCTTATTAAAATTTTTTTTAAACGAAAATGCTCAGGCTCACTTAAGAGGCTTAGAAGAAGAGTTCAGCGAATCTACAAATTCAATAAGAATAGAATTAAACAGGTTTGAGGCCGCAGGTTTTTTAATTTCTAATAGGTCTGGCAATAAGAAAATTTTCTCTGCAAATATATTACACCCACTTTTCAAAGACATTCAGAGCATTTTAAAAAAAATGACTGGCATTGATTATGTAATAGATTATACACTTAAACAAATTGGTGATTTAAAGAAGGTTTATCTAGTTGGAAGTTTAGCAAACGGCATAGATAGTAAAGAAATAGAGCTGATTTTAGTTGGCGATATTAACACAAATTATCTTAACAAATTGGTGCCTAAAGCAGAGAAAAAAATAAATAAAAAAATTATATTTAAAATCTTTACAAAAAAAGATTTTGATTTAGATAAGATTGATACTGGAAAAACACCTCCATTATTAATCTGGAGTAAGTAGAGATAAGGTTTTGGTGTTATTATACACACTTAGTCAATGGGACTGAGGTGGCGAAGCTTTAAATAAAAATGCACTGGAAAGCTGTATACGTAAATTCTCGATCAGAGAAAAAAGTGAGTAAAAAGCTTATAGAAACCAATATAGAAAGTTATGTTCCATTAAAAAAAGAATTAAAACATTGGAGTGATAGAAAAAAGTTGGTTATTACGCCATTAATTCCAGGATATGTTTTTTTAAAAATTGAAGAAAAAAATAGAGAGAAAGTTTTTGAAATTTCTGGCGTTATTCAATTCTTGCGTTACAATGGAAAAGATGCGGTTATTTATGATAAAGAAATTGAAATCTTAAAATCCATCGAAGAAAAAGGCTACTACGTAGAAGGTAAATTTGGTACCGATTTAAACATTGGCGATTTAGTAGAAATTAAAGCGGGTCCATTTAAAGGATATGAAGGATTAATTACTCAAACCAAAAGCGAACAAATTTGTTATGTGGTTATTAAAAGCATCGACTTCCAACTAAAAATTCAATTACCAAAAGAAACACTCGAAAAAATAAAAAACTAGTGGACAAAACAATCTTGGAAAAACGTATTTTAATAACTGGCGGAGCCGGATTTATTGGTAGTAATATTATTGACTATCTTATGAGTATTGGTCATAAAAATATTACAGTACTTGATAATTTAGAAACCGGTTCATTAACCAATATTCAACAACACCTGTCAAAAATTAATTTTATACAAGGTGATATAACAAATTATGAAGCTTGTTTAACCGCTACTAAAAATTGCGATGTTGTTTTACATCAAGCGGCTTTAGGCAGCGTGCCTCGAAGTATTGCTAATCCCACTAATACGCATGCTACTAATTTAAGTGGCTTTTTAAATATGTTAGAAGCGTGTAAAGCAAATCAAGTAAAACGTTTTGTTTATGCCTCGTCTTCGTCAGTTTATGGAAGCGACGAAACTTTACCTAAGCAAGAACATAAAACAGGGCAACCGTTATCGCCCTATGCCATTACAAAAGTAGCTAACGAATTGTATGCAAATGTATTTTATCAACTGTATAATTTAGAAGTAATAGGTTTGCGTTATTTTAATGTATTTGGACCAAAACAAAATCCTGCTGGACCTTACGCAGCTGTAATCCCTATTTTTATTACCAATTGCTTAAATAACGAACCTTCTTTTATTTTTGGAGATGGCACTAACCAACGTGATTTTACGCACGTTAGCAATGTAGTACAAGCAAACATATTAGCCGCTACTACTACTAATACCAATGCCTTTGGAGATGTATTTAATATTGCTTTTGGCGGTTCTATTGCCATTAATGAATTGTACAAATTAATAAAAACAAAATTAAATTCCGATTTACAAATACAATATAAAGCGCCTCGTATGGGTGAAATAAAAAATAGTTTTGCCGCTGTTGATAAAGCAAAAGAAATATTAGGTTACCTCCCTCAAATAAATTTACAAGAGGGTATTAATGATACGCTTAATTGGTATCAAACATATTTTAAAAAATGATAGTAATTATTGATTACGGTATTGGAAACTTAGCTTCTGTACTCAATATGTTTAAAAAAATTGGGACAAAAGAAGTGTGTATCTCTAACGATGCTTCTGTTATTTCAAAAGCCGATAAACTATTATTACCTGGCGTTGGCGCTTTTGATGCGGCTGCCATTCAATTAGAAAAATCTAACCTAATAAAACTGATTGATGATAAAGTTTTAAATCAAAAAGTTCCCTTACTTGGTATTTGTTTAGGAATGCAATTGCTTACCAAGCGCAGCGAAGAAGGTGAAAAAAATGGTTTAGGATATATTGATGCAGAAACCGTAAAGTTTAATTTAGATCCTAGCTTAAAATTAAAAGTACCTCACATGGGTTGGAATTACATCAACGTAAAACAAGCTAATCCACTCATCGAAATGGAAACTAAATCTCGTTTTTATTTTGTGCATTCATATTATGTAAAATGTTTTGATGAACGTCAATCGCTTGCCACCTGCCAGTTCGGTACAGAGTTTACTTGCATGGTAAATAAAGATAATGTGTTTGGCGCACAATTCCATCCCGAAAAAAGTTTGAAATTCGGAATGAAATTATTAGAAAATTTTTCAAAATTATAAAAAGATTAGCACGCAAAGAGCGCAAAGTACGCAGAGAGAGAATCAAACATAAATAGCACGCAAAGAGTGCAAAGAGCGCAAAGTAAGCAAAGAAAAGATAATGACTGAAAATGAAATATCTAAAGTGTTGATTGGAATATTCATTAAAGTTCACAAAGAATTAGGTCCAGGATTATTAGAAAGTATTTATGAAAAAGCAATTTGTTACGAACTTTCAAAAAACAAAATACGGTTTACTAAGCAACAAGCAATTCCGGTTATTTATGATGGTGTAGATTTAGATATTGGATTTCGAGCCGATATAATTGTTGAGAAAAAAGTTATAATCGAACTAAAATCGATTGAGTATGTTTTACCACTTCACCACAAAACACTTCTTACTTATTTAAGATTAACAAACATAAAATTAGGCTTATTAGTCAATTTCAATGTTGTACTTTTAAAGGATGGGATATCAAGAGTTGTTAATTATTTAGATGAAGTTTGAGTTATTTGGCATATCAATATTACCTTTTCGCTCTTTGCGCACTTTGCGGATCATTTTATTACTACTAACATTATTACCTTTGCGAACCTTGCGAACTTTGTGTGCCATTTTTTTACTACTAACTTCATCACCTTTGCGAGCTCTGCCTTTGCGTGTCCACATACGATACCTACTTCATCACATTTGCGAGCTCTGCGCCTTTGGGTGCCCACATACTATACCTACTTCATCACCTTTGCGAGCTCTGCGCCTTTGGGTGCCCACATACTATACCTACTTCATCACCTTTGCGAGCTCTGCGCCTTTGCGTGCCCACTACGATACCTACTTCATCACCTTTGCTAACTTCAAAAAATGGCGCTTAAACGCATAATTCCCTGCCTCCTCTACGATGGTGTTGGACTCGTAAAAACGGTCAAATTCAAAAACCCGTCTTACATTGGCGATCCTATTAACGCTATAAAAATTTACAACGAAAAAGAAGTAGATGAATTAATTGTTATCGATATTAATGCCTCTAAACAAAAGCGTAAACCTAACTTCGATAAAATAGCTGATATGGCAAGCGAAGCCTTTATGCCCTTTGCTTATGGCGGTGGTGTAAAAACATTTGAAGACTTTGCCACACTTTATAAAATTGGTGTAGAAAAAGTAATTGTTAACTCATTAATTCAAGAAAACCCCGAAGTAATACAAAAAGTTGTAGCACATTATGGCGCACAAGCGGTAGTAGCTTGTATCGATTTTAAAAAACCATTATTTGGAGCAAAAGCACCTTACTCTTACATTGGTAATAAAATAAAAGGCTCCTTAGTTGAATATGCAAAATACCTAACCGAAATAATTGGAGTAGGCGAGTTAATGTTATACAGTGTTGACAACGACGGCACTTGGGAAGGATACGATACCGAAATAACTTCGCAATTATTAAACGCTGTTGAAGTTCCCGTAATTGCCTGCGGTGGTTGCGGAAGTATAGAGCACTTAAAAACAATTTTATATACGACTAATGCAAATGCCGCCGCAATTGGTAGTATGGCAGTTTATAGTAAAAAAGGAATGGGTGTATTAATTAATTTTCCTGTACGAGAAACAGTAATAAACGAATACTAATTTAATGACTGAACAATGGCATAGCGTTCAAAAAGGAACAGCCTTTAACTTAAAAAAGATTATTAAAGATCTTATTGAGTATAAAGACTTAATAGGTTTGTTTTTTAAGCGTGATATTAAATCAAGTTACCAACAAACGGTATTAGGACCTCTATGGTTAATTATACAGCCCGTTTTTACAAGTATTGTTTTTACAGTTGTATTTGGTAATATTGCTAAGATACAAACACCTAACGCCATTTCACCATTTGCTTTTTATCTTTTAGGTTTATCATTTTGGAATTATTTTGCCGATTGTTTCAATAAAATTTCGGGAACCTTTGTAACAAACGCCTCCGTATTTGGTAAAGTTTATTTTCCTCGTTTAGCTGTTCCTGTTTCAATTTTGTTATCTGGTATTTTTAAATTTAGTATTCAGTTTGTCTTGTTTTTTGCTGTTTACTTTTATGGGATCTTCTTTCAAGGATTTAATTTTCACATCAATTTAACTGCTTTACTTATTCCCATTTATTTATTGCTTTTATCTATGTTTGCTTTAGGCTTAGGACTTATTGTATCTTCTTTTACAACAAAATATAGAGATTTAACAATGTTAGTAGCATTTGGAGTTCAGTTATTGATGTACGCAACTCCTATTGCTTATCCCTTTTTTACAATTGCAAACACTTCCATTTTTTACAAAATTTTATTATGCAATCCTTTAACAGGTATAATTGAAGCTTGCAAATACGCTTTTACTTCAACTGGATTATTTAGTTTAAAATTATTGCTAATAGATGCAAGTGTTATAATCATTGTTTTAATATTAGGAATCTACATTTTCTCAAAAGTTGAAAAACGTTTTATGGATACCGTATAACATGAGTGTAGTTATTAAAGCCGAAAATATTTCAAAACAATATAAACTAGGAGCCGTTGGCATGTCTAGTTTATCCGACGATGTACAACGCTTAATTGCCAAACTAAAAGGAAAAGAAGATCCGTTTTTAAAAGTAGGTGGTGAAAATACACGTGATAAAGCATCAACCGCAAACGATTCTAAATTTGTTTGGGCACTACAAGATATTAATTTTGAAATCAATCAAGGTGAAGTAGTTGGTATTATTGGTAAAAACGGTGCAGGTAAATCTACTTTACTAAAAGTTTTATCGCGCGTTACCGAACCAACAAAAGGTCAATTAAAATACAAAGGTCGCTTGGCTTCTTTACTAGAAGTTGGCACAGGCTTTCATCCCGATTTATCTGGAAGAGATAATGTGTACTTAAACGGAGCTATTCTTGGAATGAAAAAACAAGAAATAACAAAAAAATTTGATGAAATTGTTGCGTTTAGTGGAGTTGCAAAATACATTGATACACCTGTAAAGCGCTATAGTAGCGGAATGTACGTACGCCTTGCATTTGCTGTGGCTGCCCATTTAGACCCAGACATTTTAGTAATTGACGAAGTATTAGCTGTAGGAGATATCGAATTTCAAGAGAAATGCTTAGGCAAAATGAAAGATGTGGCAGGGCAAGGTCGAACAGTTTTGTTTGTTAGTCATAACATGGCATCTATGAAAGCACTTTGCAAGCGAGGCATTGTAATGCAATATGGAAAAATAAATTATGATGGGAACATTGCCGATAGTATCGCCAATTATTTAGCAGGATTAAATACAGGAACGAATAACGGAACAATTCAATCCTCTCACCGAACCATTAATACTGGTAAAGTATTTTTTAAACAAGTACTAGTAAAAAACGAAGAGTTTGAAAATGGAAATAGTATTTATTTTAATAACCCAATTCGTATTGCATGTGAACTTGAATTTTTAAACGATTTTGACAATGTCATATTTGATGCTAGGATTATTAGCGCCGATGGCATTGAACTGCTTCACAGTATGACGCTTTACGACGGAAATTATTGTTCTATTAAAAAAGGAATAATAAACCTTACTATTGATATTGAAAATAAATTACAACCAGGGAAGTTTTTCGTTAATCTGGGTGTGCATTTAAGTGATGGATTAACGTTAGATTATTTAGAACATATTTTAGAGCTGAACATATTAAATGTAAGTAAAGACAATCAAAAAGGTTTAGTATATGATTTTAAACTCGGTTACTATCGCCTTAATGCAAAATGGCAAATAAATTAAATGAAATGATGAGCACATTTATTCCTTTAGCAAAACCTAATATACTCGAACAAGATATACAATTGGTAAATGATGTGTTACGAAGCGGTATGTTAGTGCAAGGCAAGTATGTAAACGAATTAGAAACTAGTTTTACAAAATTATGTCAAACAGCTTACGCATCTGCTGTTAGCAATGGAACGGCCACTTTACATTTAGCACTTATCGCTCTTGGCATTGGTAAAGACGATGAGGTAATTGTTCCAGCATTTTCTTATATTGCAACAGCTAATGTTGTAGAGCTCGTTGGAGCCACTCCTGTTTTTGTTGATATAGATATTTCAACGTTTAACATTGATGTTTTAAAAATTGAACAAGCTATTACACCTAAAACAAAAGCTATTATTCCTGTTCATGAATTTGGCTTGGCTTGTGATATAGAGGCAGTAATGAAAATTGCTGTTAAACATAATTTAGCTGTAATAGAAGATGCAGCTTGTGCATTGGGCGCGTTATATAACGGCAAACATGTTGGTAGTTTCGGACAATTCGGTTCTTTTTCATTACACCCTCGAAAAGCCATTAGTAGCGGCGAAGGAGGGGTATTAATAACAAACAACGAAACCTTAGATAAAAAAATAAAACTACTTCGAAATCACGGCACTGAAATTATAAATGGCAAAATGGATTTTTCTGAGTTTGGGTATAATTATAGACTTACTGATTTTCAAGCAGCCCTCGTGTATTCTCAAATGGAGCGATTGCAAGCGAGTATTGATTACAAAAATAAATTAGCAATAATTTATAATCAACAATTAAATACTTCGAAAATGCAATTGCCTCATATTCCAGATTATACAACACATACTTGGCAAACCTATCACGTTATAATAAACGAAACAATTAATCGCAATGAGTTGATAGTAACATTACGCGAAAAAAATATTGGAGTAAATTATGGTGCGCAATGTATGCCATATATGCAATCCTTTCAACAAAAATATAAACTCAATTGCGAAGCCTTATTCCCAAATGCATTACGAGCATATAAACAAGGATTAGCCTTACCTATTTACGATTTATTAAATAAAGAACAAGTAAATTATATTATAAATACCATAAATAAACTAGTATCATGATTCAAAACAAAACAATTTTTATTACCGGTGGCGCAGGCTTTATAGCTAATACGTTAATTAAACATTACATACCTCATAATAAAATTGTGGTGTACGATAATTTTCATCGCGATACATTAAGTAATAGCGATGTAGCTAATCATCCTAATTTAAAAATAATTAAAGGTGATGTGTTAGATCTTTCCGCACTTACCCAAGCTATGAAAGGCGCTGATATCGTTATTCATGCTGCTGGTATTGCTGGCATTGATACCGTTATCAAATCACCTGTAAGAACCATGCAAGTTAATATGATTGGAACTGCCAACGCTTTACAAGCAGCACACGAGAATGGTATTAAAGATAGGTTTATTGATTTTTCCACTTCCGAAGTTTTTGGTTCAATGGCATTCAAATCAAGCGAAACCGACTCAACTGTTGCAGGTAGCGCAGGCGAAGCACGTTGGACGTATGCTGTTAGTAAATTAGCTGGCGAACATTTAGCACACGCCTATTTTAAACAATATCAATTACCTGTTGTAACCGTTCGTCCTTTTAATGTTTACGGACCCGGGCAAACAGGCGAAGGAGCCATACAAATATTTATAAAACGTGCATTAAAAAATGAAGACATTCACATCGATGGAGATGGCTCTCAAATTCGTGCGTGGTGTTATGTTGACGATTTTGTAGATTGTTTAATTCGTTGTGTTGAAAATCCGAAAGCTGTAGGAGAGAGTTTTAATATTGGTAATGCGCGTGCAGTAATTACAATTTTAGGTTTAGCGCAATTAGTATGTCGCGTGTTAAAATCAGATTCTAAAATCGTGTACGACCCACCTTTATCTGCAGATATAGCTATTCGTATTCCAAGTGTAGAAAAAACAAAAGAAATCTTAGATTTTAAAGCACAAGTTGATTTAGAAGAAGGTGTGTTAAGAACCGCTGAATGGATGAAAAAAGCAAGTCTGTAATGGATAAAGAAAAAGCATTAAACGGACACCCAGAATTGCAAAAAAACTTAAATGCAATTACGGAGTTAAATGTGTTTTTGGAGTCTGAATTTCAAAAGCAATTTAACCGTTCGTTGCCTATGACCGATCATTTTAACGACCGTTGGCAACGTGCACAACGACTCGGTTTTGGAAAAGGAAGTAATATTTACGATTCGAGTTATGTAATTGGAAAAGTAACTGTCGGTGAAAATTGTTGGATAGGAATGTTTACTATTTTAGATGGCTCGGGTGGACTAAGCATTGGAAATAATTGTACAGTTTCTGCTGGCGTTCATATTTATACCCACGATAATGTAAAAGCAACACTAAGCAATAACCAATTAGAAATTGAACGTAACGAAGTGGTTATTGGAAATAATTGTTACATTGCCCCACATTCAATCATTGTTAAAAATGTTACCCTTGGTAATTCATGTGTGGTGGCTGCACAAAGTTTTGTAAATAAATCATTCCCCGATTTTTCAATAATAGCAGGTACTCCAGCCAAACAAATTGGAGTTGTAAAAATAAATGGAAATCAAATTTCATTTGAATATTTTAAAAATCAATAAAATACCAAACGTATGAGGTTTACAGCAAAATTACTATCAAATAAATTTAACTTATCACTATTAGGTAACGATGTTGTAATAGAAAGTTTAGGTTGGCAAAACTGTAGAAATGCCAACATGCTTTATTTTGCCGGGAATCAAGCCTATTTAGAAATAGGATTAAATATGCCAAATGTGAGTGTTTTGTTAACAACACAAGCCTTAGCAGAGAAAAATAAAGCTACTACCAAAACTTTTTTGATAAGTGAATTTCCTGCTTATACATTTACATTAATTCAAAATTATTTGGTAGCAGAAACCGAGTTTTATTTTGAGAAAAAGGAAAGCGTAATACAATCAAATAAAATTCATCCATCTGCTATAATTGCTACTAATAATGTATACATAGGTAAAAATGTTGAAATAGCAGCTAATGTTGTGATTTATGAAAATACTCGAATTGAAGATAACGTTAGAATTCAAGCAGGATGCATTATTGGTTGTGAAGGAAATCAAACGGTAAGATATGAAGATAAGATTTTTTTTACCAAACATGGCGGAGGCGTTTTAATTGAAGAGGGTGTAGAAATATGCGCAGGATGTATTATTGATAAAGCAATATTTAAAGAAACTACAACCATAGGTGCCTATTCGATGATTGGAAGCTTCTCTTACATTGCGCATAATGATAAGCTCGGAAAACGTGTGGTATTAACGTTTAAAGTGGGGATTGGAGGAACAGTTACAATAGGAGATGACGTAGTTATTGGAAGCGGATCAACTATTCGAAATGGAATTTCTATTGCCGATAAAGCCTTTATATCAATGGGTTCTGTGGTTAGCAAAAATGTTGGAGTTGGTGAGCATGTAACCGGAAATTTAGCTATTCCCCACGAAAAGTATATGGATTTTTTTAAAACAATTCGCTAGTAAAACTTAATCTTCTTGGGTTAGCTCGTATAGCTCATCTAAGTAATAAGTTGTTGTATTGTTTTTTTTAAGATAAGTAATAAGTTCATCTAAAAATGTACCCGTACCATGCCCCTCAAAAACATAATCTTTCCAATTGCTTAGGTCTTTATGTTTTATTGAATTGTAGAAATCGAAATGTGGTGTGTTTAAACAAATATGTATTGGATGAAAGTTGATTAGTTTTAAACCAGGTGTTTCAAACCATTTTTGTATACTCGAAAATTGCCAATTACCTCGTTCTCTTGCATATATATCGTCTTCAAAAAATACTGGGAAACGAATTGAACCTGAACAATGATTTAATGGAACAATATTAGGTTGTAAATGCAAACAAATATTAGAATCGTATTTAAGGCCTTTACTGAAAAATAAATCGGTTACTAAAAAATTATCAAAAAAACAATGAGAAGCAAAGGAACGTGCACTCGGCCACAAATTAAAAACGTAATCAACTACTTCGTTATAATTAGTACCATGCGAACTATTGGGCAAAAAATTGGGGTGTACTCCTACATATTTTTGTTTGTCGTTGGTATAGCGAGTGGTAATAACCTTTGATGGATTGGTAATGTAAGGTGTTAAAGCAATACCCGATGTGTCAAATTTGTCTAGGGTAAATTCAAGCATACTTTCAGAAGCCCAATCAGTATGAATTAAAAAACAAAAAACAGGTTCTTTTGATAAACGATTAAAAAATGAAGAATTAAAATTTAGCATAAAATAAATATTTGTGATAACAAAACTACAATTTAAAATAAATGAAACTAATTTATTAAAAATAAAATAAATGAAAACGTGTAAACGCTGTATATACAATGAAACAATACCAAAAATCACTTTTAACGAAGAAGGTGTCTGTAATTATTGTGTACAATTTGATGAAATGAATGTTCAATATCCAATAGATGCTACAGGGTATAAGCATTTAGAAAAATATGTTGAGCAGATGAAGATTGACGGTAAGGGAAAGGCTTATGATGTTGTTATTGGAGTAAGTGGGGGTTGCGATTCATCTTACATGTTACATTTAGCCACTAAGGTATTTGGGTTACGTGTTGTTGCAGCGCATTTTGATAATACCTACAACTCTCGCATTGCCGTTGAAAATATTAATGTATTTATTACCAAACTAGGAATTGATTTAGAAACCTATGTTGTAGATAACGAAGAATTTCACCGCATTTTTAAATCGTTGTTAAAGGCATCAGTTCCTGAAACGGAGTCCTCAACTGATTTAGCTTGCGCAACGGTTTTATATAAGGTAGCAGAAAAACATAAAGTAAAGCATATTTGGGAAGGTCATTCCTTCAGAACAGAAGGAATTTCTCCTCCAGGGTGGTTTTATATGGATGCAAAATACATCAGTCAAATTCACAAACGATTTGGCGATGGAAAAATTAAATCACTTCCTCTTTTGTGGCTTACAAAATGGATGAAATGGATGGTGGTTGACAAAATAAAAAAATTTAGACCACTTTATTATTTAGACTATAATAAAGAACAGGTTAAAAAGTTTTTAGTTGACGATTACGGCTGGCAATGGTATGGTGGGCATCACATGGAAAATAGAAGTTCTTATTTTGTAAACAATTATTACCTGCCTACTAAATTTGGAATTGATTTAAGGTGGTGTGAGTTTTCTGCATTAATACGTAGTGGACAACTAAAACGAGAAGAAGCTTTAGAAAAAATAAAAATTCCAAAACCATTTGAAAAAGACATATTGGTTGAAATAAAACAACGCCTTGGTCTATCTGATAAAGAATGGGAGGATATAATGAATCTACCTCCAAAGCATTATACTGATTATCCTACTTACAAAAAAACATTTGAACGTATGCGCCCTTTCTTTTTTATGTTGCTAAAATCAGGATACGTTACACGAAGTTTTTACGACAAGTTTTGTGTACTGAAGGAAGAGCCTAAGAAACTTCCTGTAAAATAAATTTGAAAAAGATTTGGATAGAAGGTATTGAAACGGCTGGATTAATCCATACCTTATCAAAAGGTTTTAGTAGTTTGGGTTATGAAGTACTAACTTTTGCTGACAAAAATCCGTTTTATAATTATTCATATACGCTAGATAAATATAATTTTATTGAAGATTTAAAATCAAGTAATCTTTTAAGTTATCCTTTACTAACTCGCTTAAACTTAGTTTTCATAAATAAATTTGCGCCCAATAAAAGGATTCGATTTTTTAAACGGTTACAACTTAGATTATTAAAAAAAATAGATTTTTATATCCCTGTGTTTGACACACATTTTTTAAAGGAAAACGATTTTAAAGAAATTGTAAAATATAAAACAAAAATAATTGGTTACTTTGTTGGTTCTGAAATTAGAATATACTCAGTGTTCTGTAAGCACTACGAAGTATCTCCACAAGCGTTAGGTTTTTCATTCTTAAACGAATCGTTTAGTGATAAAGCAACTAAATTACGCTACTTTGAAAAATATGCGCATTGTATTTTTTCTGTGCCCGATCAAATGTCTATTGCAACAAAACCATATTTTCATTTGCAATTGCCTTTTGATACTTCAAAATTTATCTTTAAAATAAACAAAAATGAAAAACCTATAGTTTTACATTGCCCCAGTAATTTAGATTTTAAAGGAACCACCGTTATAAAAGCAGTAATTAGCGAACTAAAAAATGAGGGGTTAAATTTTGAATTCAAATTTTTGCAAAACATTCCGCATACAGAACTTTTGGAAGAGCTTACCAATGCAGATATTTTATTAGATGAGTTATATGGTAACGGTCCTGGACTTCTATCATTTGAGGCAATGGCGAGTGGTTGTGTTGTATTAACAAAACATTTAGAAAGCTCCCCAAATTGTTTTAAACCACCTGTTATAGCTGTAAATAAAGATAATTTAAAAGAAAAGCTACGAGAGATAGTTTTAAATAGAAATAAACAAGTTGAACTCTCTCAAAAAGGGAAAGAATATTTAACGGAGCATAATAATTTAGACAAAGTAATAAAAGACATGCTCCAAAAAATGGAAGCGACTCCCTTACAGTTAAAAGAGTTTGGTTACGATTACTTTCCAAACTTTGAGGCAGTTTCTAAAGATATTCTCTCAGAGGAACAAAACAACATTTTGAAGTCTTTAGTACTTAATTAATAAAATGAATAGTCAATCTAAAAAAGTTGTAATTATTTGTTTTTCTGATTTTACTAAAGAGCCTCGCGTGTTAAGATCAATTGCCGCAGTTAGTAAGGATTTTGAGTTGGTTATTTATTCTACAAAAAACGCCTATAAAAATTTCAGAGTAGTTGATATTGAAAAATTAAATACAGATTTTGAATACGAGAATATAACCAATAAGTATTTCCGAAAAATTAAAAAAATTAAGGATAGCTTAGGCGGTAAAACATTTGGAACAAATGCATACTACCATCAAAAATATTGGAGTAAAGAACGCCAAACTTTGATTCAGAAATTAACGCAAGAACAAGCGCATTTATATATTGGGCATGGAATTTACACAGTGCCTCTTTTGGCAGCGTTAAATGGAAAAGCTAAAACTATTTTTAATGCACACGAATATTATTTAAAAGAGTTTGAAGAAAATGAAAGTTGGAAGAAGTACACCCAACCTTATTATTTTTGGATTCAAGAAAACCATCTTTCTAAAATAAATAAACTATTTTGTGTTTGTGAAACAATATGTCAAACGTATTTAAAAAATGTAACTATTGATTCGTTAGTTGTTACAAATGCTCGCTCTCACATACCCTTATCAGCATCCCATAATTATGATGGAAAAGTACGCTTAACACATCACGGTGCTGCTCTTAAAGGAAGAAACCTGAAGCGTACCTTTGATGTTATTAAGTTTTTACCAACTAATTATGAGTTACACGTTATACTAATGCCAACGGATTTGGTATACTATAATGAATTAAAACTTTACTATCAACATGAAACGAGAATCGTTTTTCATAATCCAGTAAGCATTAACGAAATTCCTAATTTCATTAATCAATTTGATATTGGTATTTATATTTTGCCACCAACAAATTTTAATAATTTAGCGGCCTTACCAAATAAATTTTTCGAGTTTATTCAAGCGCGTTTGTGTTTAGCAATCTCCCCAAATCCTGAAATGAAACGCATTATTGAAGAGTATAAAATTGGGGTTACCTCAACTTCATTCGAAACCGAAGATTTAGCAAAAGCAATATTAAGTATTACACCTTCTCAATTAGTAAAATTTAAGTCTAATTCGGATATCTGTGCAAAAGAATTATGTGCCGAGGTTTCTGAAAAAGAAATGTTAACGGCAATAAATCAACTCTTGAACGCTTAATTATGTGTGGCATTGCTGGAATATATAAACTTAATTCATCTTCTGTTAGTTTAAATAGTATTCAACAGTTTACTGATGCTATGAAACATCGTGGTCCCGACGGAAGTGGTTATGAGTTATATGCCAACAATACTTTAGCATTTGGCCACCGTCGTTTATCTATCTTAGATTTAAGCGAAGCGGGCAAGCAACCGCTTTCATTTCTTAATCGTTACCACATTACTTATAATGGCGAAGTGTATAATTTTTTAGAAATAAGAAACGACTTACAAGCGAAAGGTTACACATTTAAAACAGATACCGATACCGAAGTTATTTTAACAGCCTATCACGAATACGGAAAAGACTGCTTATTTAAATTTAATGGGATGTGGGCATTTGCTATTTACGATGAGCATACACAAGAATTATTTTTAGCAAGAGATAGATTTGGGGTTAAACCTTTGCATTATGTTTATCTTCCTAATCAACTGTTTGCCTTTGCCTCCGAAACTATTGCATTTAAACATTTAGAAGGATTTCAACGTCAATTTAATCAACAACATTTATTAAGGGCTATTCAAGCACCACATGTTGTAGAAGCAAACGGGCAAACTATTTTTGAAGAAATAGCACAAGTATTACCAGGACATCAAATTACAATTTCTGCGAATAAGCAATTACAAATTAAATGTTGGTGGAATACTGCCGATCATCTATTAAAAGTACCAAGCGATTATCAAATTCAAGTACAACAATTTAAAGAACTATTTTTCGACGCTTGCAAATTGCGAATGCGTAGTGATGTGTCTATTGCCTCTGCATTAAGCGGTGGTATTGATTCGAGCTCGGTTTATTGTACTTTACAACAATTTAATTCAGGTTCAATTACACGTACACCAAGTGATTGGCAAAAAGCATTTGTTGCTACTTTTCCCAATACAAAAATGGACGAACGTCAGTATGCCGAAAAAGTAATTGAACATACTAAAGGAAATGCTGTTTATATCACTCCCGATTATTCGAATTTAATAAACGATATTGAAAGCGCTACAAAATTATTAGACGCTATTATTTCTAATCCCATTATTGCCATTACAGATATTTATAAAGCCATGCGTCAAAACGGCATCACCGTTTCGTTAGATGGGCATGGAGCCGATGAATATGCCTTTGGTTATAATTCATATGTGTTACAAAGTTTTTATGAAGCTTTAGAAACTGGAAACGAAGCAAAAGCAATCAGCATGTCAAATACGGTGGCTAATTTATCACCATTGTATAATGCAGAACAATTAATGAAAACGTATTATGATAATAACTCAATAAAATCTAAGCTTAAAAAAAGTATTAAGTCATTTGTATCTAATGAAAAGAAAGTAGAGAAAGTGTATGCAAACACTTGGTTTACCGACCCAACTTCTTTAGAAATTACAAAAGTGTTTACAAATCCATTTACAGGCATTACTAAAACCTTATTCGACGATTTTCATTATACTAGCTTACCAATTAATTTACGTGATTTTGATAGAGCCTCTATGCAAAATAGTATCGAAGTGCGCATGCCTTTTATGGATTATCGTTTAGTATGTTTTATGTTTTCGTTACCCGAAGAAAGTAAATTAGGTGGTGGATTTACAAAACGCATTATTCGCGATGCAATGAAAGGAATATTACCCGATTCTATTCGTACCCGCACTTTAAAAATAGGAATTGGTTCACCCATTGCCGAATGGATGCAATCGCATTTAAAAGATTTTACGTTAGATTATTTGCACTCGCAACAATTTCATAAATTAAGTTTCGTAAATCATGCTAAGGTAAAAGATGAAGTTGAACAGTTATACAAAACGAATGCGTTTAATACAAACAATGCTTCACAAACTTGGAGCCTCATTAACGCCATATTAATAGATGAGTAATACTAAAGCATATCAACAATGTACGCGTTGCGTAATGGATACAACAGCAACCGAAATTACATTTGATAAAAATGGTGTGTGTAATTTTTGTACCGACTTTGAAACACTAGCGCATAAAACTATTTGGCGACCAATTGATGTGCGTTTAAAAGAGCTTGAAGATGGCGTGGCAAAAATTAAAGCACTCGGAAAAAATTCAAAGTACGATTGTTTGGTTGGTTTAAGTGGCGGTGTTGATAGTTCTTATATTTGTTATTGGGTTAAGCAGGTTGGCTTACGTCCACTTGTAGTTCATTTTGATAATGGTTGGAATAGCGAATTAGCCGTGCAAAACATCAATAATATTATTTCAAAAACAGGTTTTGATTTATATACTTATGTAATTAATTGGGAGGAGTTTAAAGATTTACAACTAGCATATATAAAGGCTTCTGTAATAGATATTGAGGTACCTACAGACCAATTAATTTTTGCCACCTTATTTAAAATTGCCAGAAAGTATAAAATTAAAAGTGTCATCAATGGTAATAACATTTCATCTGAGGCGATATTGCCACACTCCTGGTATTTTCCAGATAAGTTAGATATTGTTAATCTAACAAATATTCATAAAAAATTCGGGACAAAGAAATTGGTTAATTTTCCGAGTTTAAGTTTAACCAAGCAATATATAAATTCAACTTTGTTCTCAATGTTCTCTATTTCACCTTTAAATTTATTAGATTATAATAAAGAAGAAGTAAAAAAATTATTAATGAAAGAGTTTGGTTGGCGTGATTACGGTGGCAAGCATTATGAATCAGTGTTTACAAGGTTTTATCAAGGATATATTTTACCAGTAAAGTTTAATGTAGATAAACGAAAGGCACATTTAGCTACACTAGTTGCAGCAAAAATAATTACAAGAGAAATGGCACTTGCAGAATTAAAAAACTCAACATACGATTTAAACTTGCAAAAGCAAGATTATAACTATGCACTAAAAAAATTTGATATAACTGAACAGGAGTTTGAAACGTTTATGAAACAAACTCCAATTGCGCATAAGGAATATGGCACACAATGGGATAAAAAAGAATTCAGGAAATATTATATTTTTAAACGAGTAGTAGGTCCTTTTTTAAAGTTTATAAAACCATTCGTTAAATAAATGGTGAACGTTGCATTTTTTATTTATGGTGTAAACAAATTACACGGTGGTGGTGGAGCCGAGCGTTTTTTTTCAGATTTTTTTGATGAGTACCAAAAAGAAACCAATAAAAAATTCAAACTTTACTTTATTACAGATAAAACTTCAATTAATAACCTGCGCAATGTAGGTAAACTAAAAGCTAACGCTAATATTCTTAATTTTGATATCGTATCCAATCGGTTTAAAAAAATATTAGAAACATTAAATCTATATAAACTTATTGTTTTAAATAATATAAGAATTATCCATATACCGCTTTACGATTTAAGCTATTTACCTTTACTAAAATCAATTAATAGGTTACCATTTTTTCTTAGACCTAGGTTGGCTATTAATATAGTTAATTGTTACGCCGCTAATGCGTTAGAGGATAAAACTAATCCTTATCATACATCCATTTCTAATACGTATTTACCCCTGTTTAGAGATATTAAGGTTGATGGCTATTTTTGTTGGAATACAAACTTTGAGGCGTATTTAAAAAAAAAAGCTCTTCTTACTTGGCAGCCAATGCATGTTCAATCAATTACTTCTCGATTTTCTGACGTAAGTCATTATTATCCTGAAAAGCCTAAAAATAATTGGGTTGTTTTTGCATCACGCCTTGATGCGCAGAAGCATCCAGAATGGATTATTCAGGCTGTGAAAGAAATTTCTGAGCTCGAACCAAAACTATTACACGACTGGAAGTTTAAAATTTGTGGAGACGGTAATTTACGCGAAGCGCTTATAGCAGAAGTAGAAATGCAAAAACTAAATGGGACTATTGATTTTGAGATTCAAGGAGAAATGTTTAAGATACTAAACGTATCAAAAATTTATGTTTCTTGTCAAGATTACGATAATTTTCCTTCGCTCACCATGGCAGAGGCCATGGCTTCGGGGAATGCCATTGTAGCAAGAAATGTAGGGCAAACGGAATTGTTTGTGAAAGATAAAAAGAATGGAGTGCTTATTAATCCTGACTCGCCTTCACAACTTGCAAAAGCCTTGATAGAGCTAATGAAAAATGAAGAAAAAATAGGCTTAATGGGTAAAGAGAGCCTAGCATTGATTCAAAAAGTTCATAATGTTCCAAATTTCATCAGCCAAATACATCAGTTTTGGCAAAGCATATTAAACTAAAATGATTTTTAATTCGGTAGAATTTGTTATTTTTTTTGGTATTGTTACAGCATTATTTTATTTAATAAGCCATAAATATAGGTGGATGTTATTATTGATAGCGAGTTGCTATTTTTATATGTTCTTTAAACCTATATACATTCTTATACTTTTTCTTACAATTGTTATTGATTATTATGCAGCTATTTATATTGATAAACAGAGTGGCTCTAAACGAAAGTATTTTTTAGCATTAAGTATTTTAGCAAACGTTGGCATACTTGCTATATTCAAATATTATAATTTTTTTGTTGAAAATGTTAATGGTTTATTATCTGTAGCAAATTCAGATGTAACCTTTTCTTATCTAAACATATTACTGCCAATTGGATTATCCTTTCACACATTTCAGGCAATGAGTTATACAATAGAAGTTTATAGAGGCAATTTTAAGCCTGAACGGCATTTTGGAATCTATTCGTTGTATGTAATGTTTTACCCACAACTTGTTGCAGGCCCTATAGAGAGGCCTCAACAAATATTGCCGCAATTTCATGTAAAGCGTGAATTTAATTATCAAAATATTTCAGATGGCTTAAAACTTATGCTTTGGGGAATGTTTAAAAAAGTTGTAATTGCTGATAGGCTTGCTGTGTTTGTAAATCAAGTTTATAACAATCATACCGATTATGAAGGATTGCCTTTGTGTATTGCAGCGGTTTTTTTTTCTTTTCAAATTTATTTTGATTTTAGTGGCTATTCAGATATTGCGTTAGGCAGCGCTAAAGTAATGGGTTACGACCTTATGCAAAATTTTAACCGACCTTATGCAGCAAAAAGTATTAGCGAATTTTGGAAACGATGGCACATTTCGCTTTCTTCTTGGTTTAAAGATTATGTCTACATACCACTAGGTGGTAACAGGGTTAAATTAAATCGAATGCTCATTAATGTTTTAATTGTTTTTATGATAAGTGGATTATGGCACGGAGCAAGTTGGACATTTATTGTTTGGGGTGCATTGCATGGTTTGTTTACGTTAGCTGAAATTTTTATAAAAAAAATTAATCTACCTTCAATTTCTAAAATAATCATTCATAAAAAAATACTTGTGTTTTTTCTGGTTACTTTTGCCTGGATTTTTTTTAGAGCTGAGAATTTTGATAAAGCATTTCATTTTTTCAAATACATGTTCATCGGCATACCCGAACAATTAATTACAGTTATAAGTAATCAAAATTTCGATCGTCTGCATCTAATTTATATGGAACAAACTGGAGGACAGTTTTTTCTTGCCATATTTTTAATACTCTTTGTTGGGTTGCTCGAACACTTTCAATTTCATAAAACTATTCCAGAATTTATAGGTTCCTTTAAACCAGTTGTTCGTTGGGGTTTTTACTTTGTTATATTTTATAGCATTGTTTTGCTTGGCATTTTTGATAATACAGAGTTCATTTATTTTCAATTTTAATGAAGAGAGAAGTCAAAATCGTTCTTGTTAAATTGTGCATAATATTGTGTCCTTTGGTTATACTGCTCTTATCGTTTATAATTATTGATCCATTTGGGCTAATTCATAACAAAAAAATAGTGTCAGAAACAAGCGATGATTTTTTATCAACGGAGTTATATCTCAAAAACACAAAAAACATACCTTACAATGCATTTATTTTTGGCAATAGTAAAACACTTGCTTTCCGTAGCAAGGATTGGCAAAAATATGTAAAGGATACCCTTATTGCGTTTAAATTTGGTTGTCCTGGCGAAAGTATCAATAATATTTACAAAAAAATTGAGTTGATTACAAAAATGGGCGACACTATAAAGCAAGCCTTAATTGTGTTAGATGAAGGTTTGTTTTTAAATGTAAATAATCGGCATAAATCTTATTTCGGCCCAGTTTATAAGCATCATTGGAAAACAACGGATGAAAGTATCCTTGATTTTTATTTTACATATTTTAAGTTTTATTTAAAAGACCTAAACTTTATTAAATACATAGATTATTCTATCTTTAATAAATATAGAAATTATATGAAAGGGGTTATTAGTATAACTAATGAGGATAAAATAGGAACAAAAAGTGAAAGGAATTCTCTTACCAACGAGTTTTATTTTTCAGATATTGAAAGCGAAATAGAAAAACTTGGATTTGATACTTACTATAAAAGGCATCAAAATTTATTTTCGGTAACACAAAAAAATAATAATTCTACTAGCAATATTTTAATTGAAACCGAAGATATAGAGTACCTAAAGCAAATTAAAAAATTGTTGGTAGAGGAAGGTGCCAAATATAAAATAATCATAAGTTTAGCTTTTGATCAGCAAAAAATGAATGAACTGAATATCAAATTACTGACCGAAATTTTTGGAAAAGAAAATGTTTTTGATTTTTCAGGTAAAAATGAAATAGCAGCCGATTCTTCTTTTTTTTACGAGAGATTACATTTTAGGCCTATTGCAGGAGATTTGTTGTTGAAAAAAGTATACTCTAAGTAATGAACAGTAAACGTTTAATTTTATTAACTAATAATTTCCCAAAATCAAACGGAGCTGAGGGTGTTTTTTTAAGAGACGAATTAAAAGAAGCTATCAAATACTTCGATAAAATTTATATCCTTCCAGTAGATACCGGTTTTAATACAAAAGCAAATATTCCTAATGAAAAAATTACATTTATAGACCTTAACGAGTTTAGCAATAAATTCAATAATTTTTTTAGCGCATTTGCTCGTATAAGCCTATTGTTAAGCGCCATTTTGTACGCCTTTAAAAAGAAAAAAATTAATTTTTTAAATTTAAAATCACTAAGCTATGAGTTTGCTTATTTAAAACAGATATTAAAACTTCAATCAAGTTTTGAAAATTTTCTTTCCACTTTATCACCTGGCACGCTCTATGCTTATTCTTTTTGGTTCGATATTTGGCCTATAATTCTTTCAAAACCAAGGTTAAAAAATAAATTTCAAAATGTCATTAGCCGAGCACATGGATTTGATATCTTTCCTGAACAACAAAAATATAAATTTGATCCTTTTTTTCGCGTTAAACTAAAGGGGGTTAATCTAGTAAGCAGTGTTTCTTTAAAAGGCAAACTAACCCTTCAAATCGCTGCACCAAACTACAAAAATAAGTTTGTTACCATGAATTTGGGAGTAAATCAAAATACCGAAAAAGTTAAAGTAGTTGATGCACAAAAATTACTAATTGTTAGTTGTTCTAACATTACTAAAATAAAAAGAGTTTTTTTAATTCCAGAAATATTAAAAAATTTAACGGTAGATTATACTTGGGTGCATTTTGGCGGTGGTGTTGAAGAGGATATTTTATTACTTAATAACTCAATTACACGTAATAAAGTAAATGCAGAATTAAAAGGCTACATTTCTAACACAGAACTACTGAAATTTTATAATGAAAACGTTATCAATTTATTTATTAATGTATCCGCCTCAGAAGGCATTCCGTTTTCAATTATGGAAGCTATGAGTTTTGGAATCCCATGTATGGCAACTGATGTTGGAGGTAATACTGAAATTGTTGACACTAACAATGGTTTTGTAATACCCGAAAATTTTGATCCAAAAACCGTTGCTGGGTATATAAATGAATTTAGTCTTGATCTTCAAAACGCCAAGCGTACGCAAGCTTATAATTGTTGGAAAGAAAAATTTAATGCTGAAAAAAATTATAAAAACTTTTATCACCGTTTAATTGGTGGCAATTAGTATTTTAGTAAAATATTTAATAATAAATTATGAATATAGCAATAATAGGTTACGGATACTGGGGACCTAATTTGGTTCGAAATTTTTCTGCAGTAGCAAACTGTAAGGTAAAATATGTAATTGATGCACGAACCGAGCGTTTAGAAACGGTAAAAAAAGCATATCCAAACATTGAGGTTAATGTTTTAGCAGATTTAGCAATGGCTGACACAAGCGTTGACGCACTCGTTATTGCAACGCCAGTTTTTGCGCATTATGCCTTAGCTAAACAAGCCCTCTCTAGCGGAAAACATGTGTTAATTGAAAAGCCAATGACAGCAACTGTTGCAGAGGCCGAAGAGTTGATTGAACTCGCAAAGAGAAATAATCTATTGTTGATGGTTGATCATACCTTTTTATACACTGGTGCCATAAAAAAAATGAAAGAATTAATTGATGCAAATGATCTTGGCGGTATTCAATACTTTGATTCAACACGTATAAACCTAGGCCTATTTCAGCCTGATGTAAATGTTTTGTGGGACTTGGCGCCACACGATATTTCAATTTTATTATATCTTATTAATTCAAAACCATACAGCGTTAATGCTACTGGGATTTCACATACTAATAATGGAATAGAAAATATTGCCTATTTAACTGTGAATTATACCAATGGCTTTATTGCACATTTTAGCTGCTCATGGACATCGCCTGTAAAACTGCGAACCTTATTAGTTGGTGGCGATAAAAAAATGGTAGTTTTTAATGATTTAGAGCCCTCAGAAAAAATTAGAGTATACGATACAGGTTACAACTTTAGAACCGATGAAGAAAAAAAACGTTTATTAGTGGATTATCGAACAGGTGACGTTTTTATCCCTAAGTTAGAAATGAAAGAAGCACTGTTAGGAATGGCAAACGATTTCATAACCTGTATTCAAACAAAAGGAGTACCAGTTTCAAATGCTGAATTAGGACTAGAAGTTATCAAAATTTTAGAAGCAGCTCAACAATCAATTAAACAAAACGGAAAAGAAATAAAATTATAGTATGGAATTATTAAATATAGATGAATCACGAAAAAGTATTGTTAACGTTAAGGTAGGACATAATGTTCGTATTTTTAATTTTGTAAATGCTTATGGATGCAGTATAGATGACAATACCAAAGTAGGCACATTTGTAGAAATCCAAAAAGGAGCTAGTGTAGGAAAAAATTGTAAAATATCTTCTCATTCATTCATTTGCGAAGGTGTACATATTGCCGATAATTGCTTTATTGGACACGGAGTAATGTTTACAAATGATTTGTTTCCACGTGCTACCAATCCAGATGGATCTGCACAAACTGAACAAGATTGGACATTAATTGAAACCCATGTTAAAAAAGGAGCTTCCATAGGTAGCAATGCCACTATTTTATGTGGCGTAACTATTGGCGAAAATGCGTTAATTGGGGCAGGAGCAATGGTTACTAAGGATGTGCCAGATAATGCTGTTGTAGCAGGTAATCCGGCAAAAATTATTAAATATTTAAAATAGATATGATGGAAAAAATTAATTGCCTTGATTTAAAAGGACAACATCAACAAATTAAGCAAGAAGTATTTGCAGCCTTCGAAAAAGTGTATGAAAAAACAGCCTTTTCAGGTGGCCCTTTTGTAGAAGAGTTTGAAAATGAATTTTCTAGGTACATAGGTTGTAATTACTCTGTTGGCGTTAGTAACGGCACTATTGCTTTGCATTTAGCAATGCTCGTGTTAAATATTGGACCCGGTGATGAAGTAATAATTCCTGCTAATACATTTATTGCCACAGCTTGGGGCGTATCACACGCAGGAGCAACCCCAGTGTTTGTAGACTGTGATGCCGATACTTGGGAGTTAGACGCTTCCAAAATTGAAGCAGCTATTACACCTAAAACCAAAGCAATTATTGGGGTGCATTTATACGGTCAACCCTTTGATGTAGATGCTGTGAAAGCAATTTGTGATAGGCATAATTTATTTTTAGTTGAAGACGCTGCTCAAGCGCAAGGAGCGCGTTACAATGGAAAAACCGTTGGGGTATTTGGCGAAATGGCATGCTATAGTTTTTATCCAGGAAAAAATTTAGGTGCTTGTGGCGAAGCTGGCGGATTAACTACCAATAATGAATCGCATTTAAAACACCTACAATCATTGCGTAATCATGGAAGCGTGGTGCGTTATTATCACGATGAGATTGGTTACAATTACCGTATGGGTGGTCTAGAGGGAGCATCGCTAACTGTAAAATTAAAATACCTTGAGGAATGGAACAACCGTCGTAGAGAAATTGCTAAACGCTATCAAACTGAAATAATTAATCAAAAAGTAAAAATGCAAAGCAAACCACAATGGTCAGATGGAATTTATCATTTGTTTGTTGTAACAGTTGAAAATAAAGACGCATTTGTTAAGCATTTAGAAGAAAATAATATCAATGCAGCTTATCATTACCCAGTGCCTTGTCATTTACAAAAAGCTTATTCTCACTTAAATCATAAAATAGGGGATTTCCCTAACTCAGAATACCTAGCTGCACATTGTGTAAGTTTACCCATGTACGCTGAGTTAACAGATGAGCAAGTAAATTGGGTGGTTCAATGTATTAACTCGTTTTAATGGAACAGTTGTTCATTTTTCCTTTTAACGGCAATGGTTTAGAAGCATTAGATTGCATAAAAAACCAATTTGAGTTGATGGGCTTTATTGATGATACTATAGAAAAACAAGGAAAACATGCTTTCGGATTTGAAGTATTTGATAGAAGCATTTTAGAAAAATATCCCGATGCAAAAGTATTAGCAGTTCCTGGCAGCCCTTCAAGCTATACAATTAGAGATAAAATTATTAGTGAGTTTAATGTACACGATAATCGTTTTGTTACTTTAATACATCCAAACGCTTCTGTATCTCCTTTTGCTAAAATAGGTTATAATACTTTAATAATGGCAGGTGTAGTAATAACAAGTAATGCAGTTATTGATAATCATGTATGTATTTTACCAAATACAGTAATTCATCATGATGTAAAGATTGGGGAATATACTTTAATCGGTTCTAATGTTTCTGTAGCAGGAAGCACAACTATTGCAAACAATTGTTACATCGGTAGTGGCAGTAAAATTATGAATGGAATTTGTATTGAAAAAAATTCGTTAGTTGGATTAGGAACAACTGTATTAAAAAGCTTACCTGCAAATTCAAAAGTAGTGGGTAATCCAGCACGTTTTATAAAATGAAAAAAGTTTCCATACTCATTCCGTTTTTAAATGAAGAAGAAAATATTCCTTTTTTAGTAGAGGGCTTAAATACTTATTTTAAAACAAATACTCAATTTACTACCGAAGTAATTTTTATTGATGATGGCTCTACCGATTTATCTTTAAATGTATTACAAAATCAAACACACTTAAACTACGAAGCTAAAGTAATTTCTTTATCTAAAAATTATGGCTCTCATGCGGCTTTGCGCGCCGGAATTTTACATGCTAGTGGCGATTATATTTGTTTCATTTATGCCGATTTACAAGATCCATTACAGTTAATTCATCAACTATACGAAAAATGTATAACTGGTTTAGAAATATGTTGGGCAACCCGAGAGACCTCTGATAATGGGCTATTCGAAAAGGCATTTTCTTCTTTGTATGCACGGTTAATGAAAAAATATGCAGTATCTACTTTTCCTGAAAAGGGATTTGATATTGTAATGTTTTCTAAAAAAGTACAAACCTTATTGAATGAAAACATTGAAGCAAATTCTTCTATCTTCCTCCAAATTTTAACTTTAGGATTTAAGCAAGATAGTATCTACTATAATAAGCAAGCACGTAAAAAAGGAAAATCAAAATGGACACTTAGTAAAAAAATAAAATTACTGGTAGATTCATTTATCGCTTTTTCATTTGCACCTATTCGTTTTGTTACAATGGTTGGACTCACCTTATTTATTGCAGGAATCTTGTTTACTAGTTATTTAATAATTCGAAAATTAGTGTACAACGATTTGAATTCGGGTTGGCCTATGTTAGGCTCCATTATTTGTATGGGTTTTGGCATCACCAATATTTCACTAGGTATTTTGGCTGAGTATCTCTGGCGCAATTTAGACGCAACTCGTAAGCGTCCTGTATTTATTATTAATCAAATTTTTTCATTAACAAATGACAAGTAAAATAACAAATTCAACTATTTTAATTACTGGTGGTGCTGGATTTATTGGTTCCTATGTTACCGAACTTTTATTAGCGCATCAACCAAAAAAAATTCGTATCATCGATAATTTTATAAGAGGGAGTTATGAAAATATGAAAAATTTTTCATCTCATCCTTGCATCGAATTTATTGAAGGTGATATTCGTAATGCCGAATTATTAGAACAATGTGTAACAGGAGTAGATTATGTTTTTCACATGGCAGCTTTGCGTATTAATGCTTGTGCAGCTAATCCACAAGATGGTTTTGAAGTGATGTTACAAGCTACTTTTAATTTAGCTAACTTATGTGTAAAACATAAAGTGAAAAAAGTAATTTATTCTTCAACGGCTTCGGTATATGGCTTGGCGCAACATTTTCCAACTCCCGAAACGGATAATCCATACAATAATCAAACGTTTTATGGTGGAGCAAAAGTTTGGGGCGAGCAATTATTTCGTTCGTATAAATTTATGTACAACTTAGATTATTGTGCCTTGCGTTATTTTAATGTATATGGACCTCGTATGGACACCGACGGAAAGTACACCGAAGTAATGATTAAGTGGTTAGATTGTATTAGAGATAAACGCGAACCTGCCATATTTGGAGATGGTACCGATAGCATGGATTTTGTGCATGTAAAAGATATTGCAAAAGCAAATGTACTAGCATTGCTAAGTGAAGTAACAGATGAAGCATTTAATGTGGGGTGCCAAGTAGAAACAAATTTGAAAGAAATGTTGGCAGTTTTATTAAAAGTAAACAATGCAAACTTAGAACCAGTTTACAAAGAAGCAAATTCGATAAATCCTGTAAGTCGACGTTTAGCCGACATTACAAAAGCCAAACAATTATTAGGATATACACCAGATATAAGTTTAGAACAAGGATTACAGAAATTATCTGCTTGGTATTTTGAAAAACAAAAACAAAAAATTTAAACATGATAGCAATTGCAAAACCCTATTTAACAGCCGACGAAGCACAATGTGCGTATGATACCATTCTTACTGGATGGGTTACTCAAGGACCAAGGGTTCAAGAGTTTGAAGAAAAATTTGCGAGTTATACTGGTGCAAAGTATGCGGTTGCTTTAAGTAATTGTACTACCGCTTTACATTTAGCAATGATTGTAGCAGATGTTAAAGCAGGTGATGAAGTTATTTGCCCGAGCATGAGTTATGTAGCAACCGCTAATTGTATTATGTATGTGGGTGCAACGCCTGTATTTGCAGAGGTTAACGAACATTTTAATTTAGATGTATCAGATGTTGAAAAACGAATTACATCAAAAACAAAAGCTATTTTATTAGTACACCAAATTGGTATGCCAGCTGATATTGCTGCATTTAAGCAATTATGTGAGAAACATAAATTGTTATTAATTGAGGATGCTGCTTGTGCGGCGGGTTCTGCGTATCAAGGACAAAAAATAGGTTCACATTCTGATTTAGTTTGTTTTTCTTTTCATCCACGAAAAGTAATTACAACTGGCGATGGAGGCATGGTTACTACAAATCGTGAAGCGTTTTACAAACGATTAAAATTATTACGTCAACATGCTATGTCTGTAAACGATCGTGAGCGCCATCACTCAACTAAAATTATTTTTGAAGATCATTTAGAAGTTGGGTATAACTATCGTATGACGGATATACAAGCTTCTGTTGGTATTAAGCAACTAGAGAAATTAGATTTTATAATTGAAGAGCGACGTAAAATTGCAAAACGTTACAATGCTGCATTTTCCAATATCAAAGGTGTGAAAGTTCAAGAAGAAAAGGAAGGGTATTTTACAAATTATCAATCTTATACTTTATTGTTTGATGCAACTTCAAAAGCAACGCGTAATCAATTTATGGAATTAATGTTGGAGAAAGGAATTTCAACACGTCGTGGTATTATGACCTCTCATCGCGAATCGGCTTATAAAACAACGCATAGCGATTTAAGTTTACCCTTAACGGAGTATTACTCAGATAACAGTGTGGTTATTCCTTTGTTTTATCCAATGTCTGATCAAGAAATTGAAACAGTAATCACTACGGTAAGATCAATTTTAGAATAATGGAGAATAAACTAAATAAAACTTTAATAGTTCTTTCATGTACATTATTCATTGTATTTATAGTTTATTTTATTCCTGCTCATTCTCACAATGTAAGGCAACATGATGAGTATGATGGCAATTTTACTTCTCGCCATTTAATCGTTTCTTCGGGTCAGTTTTTTGAAACCAATCCAACATCAATTGTATACGGCTCAATGAATGGATTGCCAAGAGCAGCTTTTGTAAGATTTACAGAGCCAATTGCTTTATTAATGTATTTTTTTGGCTCCTTATCTGGTTATGCAATTAGTTTCATTTTAATAAGGTTAGTTGCTTTTTTAGGTATCTTTTTAATCGGCAAGGACTTTTTAAAATTCAATAAACAACAATTTGGTATTTTATTTTTAGTGGCACTATGTTTTGCTTGTTTACCTTATAATACTTCATACTGTTTATCTATATGCGGCACTCCTATTGCAGTTTGGGCATTTTTAAATGTTTTAAATAAGTCTAGGCTTAAGGTTTCATTTTTAACATTGTTTTTATACGCCCTAAGTTCAAATTTTGTTTTGGTTGGATTTCATATCTGCTTGGTATTCTTTTGTTTGGCAACATGGCTGAGCTTCAAAAACAAAAAAATAAATTGGCTACCGTTTTTAGCAATACTTTTTTTAGGAATTGTTTATGTGTTCTCAGATTACATGCTATTTTACAACCATCTGCTTAATACTAATTATCAAAGTTCACGTTCAGTTTTTGATAAGGTATTAACCTTAAATTTAAAAGGAGTTATTGGTGTTTCTTTAATAAATTTTTTTAATGGAGAGTTCAACGGTGCAAATTATTTTGGATGTTTATTTATCCCATTTCTATTATATTATTTACACAATTTCCGCCATGTAAATGCTACAAATAATTTAATTGGTTTTCAGTTTTTATTTATAGCCATACTTTGTTCTACTGCATCTGCTTTTTTTGATTGGGAAAAACTGGCTGGATTTTATAACACATTTAGTTTTGCCAAAGTTTTTAATTTGAAAAGATTTATTTCTCTCGTTCCTGGATTTTTCTTTTGTGCAGTGCTAGCAAGCGTTTTATTTATAATTAATAAAGGGAATAGGTGGAGCTATGGTTCTGTTGTAATACTTTTGCTTTTATTTTTTACTTTAGCGTGGCGAGGTAATGTCGCTCGAAATTTAAGTAGTTTTGAATGTAATGGAATAACTATAAAGGGTGATGAACCTCATACCTTTGATGAATTTTTTAACGTTGAATTATATAAAACTATAAAAAAGGAGATTGGTAAAGATACTGTTGGTAATGTTGTAAGTTTTGGATTACTCCCTTCAGCATGTAAATATGTTGGCTTGAATGTGCTAGATGATTACCAAAGTGATTACCCTCTTTCTTACAAATTAGAGTTCAGAAAAATAATTGAAGGTGAATTAAATAAATCTAAAGAATTAAAAGATTTATTTGATAATTGGGGGTCTAAATGTTACCTACAATCTGCAAGTACCCAAGAGAACACGTTGAGCAGTTTAAATGGTTTTTATTTTGAAAAATCCTTAGCTATAAATACCAAACAATTACAAAAATTAAATTGCAAGTATATTTTATCTTCAATAATAATAGGCAACTCCAACGAACTTGGACTAAAATTTCAAAAAGTTGTTGTTAGTCGCTTAAATTTTAAGGCTATAATTTTATACAGAATTATTTAGTGATTTATACAAATTTAAATAATTTAAGTCGCTATTTTATGTTACATCCTTATTTTAAAGATGCAGCTAACTACCTACTAGCCTCTAATTTCAAGAATGTTGACGATGGGAAATATGAATTAATTGGGGAAGACTTATTTTCTATAGTGTCTACCTTAGAAGATTCGGAAGAAAATGAAACAAATTTAGAAGTGCATAAAAAGTATATAGATATCCATTTTATTTATAAAGGAACCGAGAAGTTTGGTATTAAACACGCTGCAAAATGTTTAAGCCCAATAGGCGTTTTTGATGAGGGTAAGGATGTATTATTTTATAACGACAAAGATTATTCTATTTTAAATTTAAGTGAAAATGATTGTGTGATTGTATATCCTGAAGATGCGCATGCCCCAGTGCTTCAAACAGTAGGATTAAAAAAAGTTATTGTAAAAATTGTTGTAAATGTTGCCTCTAAAAGTTGAAATTAATTTAAATTTTAAGTAAAATAATCTAAATCTCTAATGAAAATAATAGCAGAAAGCGCCTACAATCATCAAGGTAATTTTGAATATCTTAAACAGCTTGCAACAGCCGCTAAGCTGGCCAATGCAAATTATTTTACGGTTCAAATGATGAACGTAGAGGAGTTTTGCACAAAAGATTATTCTAAATACCAACTCTATAAGGATACTGAATTTTCGGCTGAACAATGGCTTCAATTGTTCAATTTTTGTAAAACACTTCAATTAGATTTAATCCCCTGCACCTTAGAAAAATCTTCATTTGAGTTAGCATATAATTATGGGTTTAGACTTGTTAAAATTCACGGAACAGATTTAACGAACAAACCATTATTAGATTATATTAAATCAAAAGTCGATTGCAAAATTATTTTAGAAACGCAGTGCAGTACCGATTTTGAAATTAAATTATGTGTTGAAAATTATAAAGATATTATCGAATGTCTTTTTCATGGCTTTAGTAATTATCCTACCGAGCCTAACGAGCATAATCTGTTAGCACTTACTTATCTTAAAAAGCAATACCAATTAAAAACTGGCTTTGCCGATCATAGCCTAGACACTCAAATAATTCCATGTATGGCAATGGCCTTGGGTTGCGATTATTTAGAAAAACACATTACCTTACGTCGTAATGATAGGCAGTTTGACTATCAAGTTTCATTAGAACCATTTGAATTTGCTACAATGGTAAATTCGGTTGCACATTACGCACAAACGCTGGGTAAGCCAGTTAAGCACCCAGTAAAATCAGAAAAAGGATTTCGTAATATTTTATTCAAAAAATATTTAGGCAATGGTGTGTTTAAACGCGATAATGAAGGAAAAACATTTATAGAAAGCGAAATTCGTACGTTTGATAAGACAAATGTAACCGCTGCACTTATAGCCCGTTTAAAATCGAAGCGGTTAAAACTAAAAGTACTAAAACCTTTTGGAGAGAACGAGTCCATTGTTTCGCTTTATAAGCGCTTAAAACAAAATTGCAAAAGCATAAAACATATACAACTTGCTACGAGTTATCTGGCAGAAGACGAACCATTAGTTCAACTATTTGAACAAAAGCAAATCCCACATTATGCCGGACACCCAGAAAGCGTGATTGATAGGTTATTAGAAATTGCTTACAAAAATAAATCAGCTTCTGTGTTTAGAGTTACTGGCGATAACCCATTCACCGACCCAGTATTGATGGATAAAATGGTGAAGATAATGTTAGAAAAAGATGTTGATTATGTGCGTGTAAATAATGTTCCTTTTGGCGTAAGTGCCGAACTTTTTAAAACAAGTTACTTATGGGATTTATACCTTCGAATGGACGATCCTTTTGTAAGCGAGTATTTATCTTGGTTTGTGCTTAATGATAGCTCTTGTAAAAAAGCATGTATTGAATTTAGTTGCGAAAAGCCATTTGCTAAGTTTGTTAATTTAAGCATTGATTATCCTGAAGATTATGAGTACGCAACCTCAGTGCTTAACTCCATCAATAAAACACCTTTTGAAACAATTAATTTAGAGGATATAATTAACAACATAACCGATAAGCATGTCGTAGATCTAACTAAATTTATTAAACTACCAGATGGAATTAGTATATTGTATAGCGATTACATGAAACTAATAGACGAAACAAATTATATTTACAAAGAAACATTTTCAATTTAATTAAATGACATACATTATAGGCGAAATAGGACAAAATCATAATGGCTCAGTTGATATTGCTAAACTCATTATAGATTCGGCAGCACGACCAATTAACGAAGAGTTATTCGGTTTAAAACTTAAACCAATGAACGCCGTAAAATTAACTAAGCGCGATTTAAATGCTGAATTATCCGATTCTCAAATGCAACGGCCTTATGATTCGGCACATTCCTTTGGTAAAACGTATGGCGAACACAGGGCCTTTTTAGAATTAAACGATGAGCAACACTTTGAATGTTATAAACACGCCAAATCATATGGATTAGATTTTGTTGAAACGCTTTGTGCCGTTGGTTGCTTATCCTTATTGAAGTTGTTTACACCAGAATATTTAAAAGTAGCAAGTAGAGATTTAACTAATCTGCCTTTATTATCTGCCTTAGCCGAAACAAAAATTCCAATTATTTTATCAACTGGTATGGCTGGAAAAGTTGAATTAGACAACGCTTTAGAAACCATTCTAAAATACCATCAAAATATTTCTATTTTGCATTGTGTATCGCAATACCCAACAGAACCTCAAAATACAAATCTCAATACGATTAAGTACTTACAAAAAAATTACAGTCAATTTACAATTGGGTACTCCGATCATACTATCGGAATTTCTACACCAGTAGCAGCGGTTGCAATGGGGGCTAAGATTATTGAAAAACACATTACCTTGGATAGAAGAATGAAAGGAACTGACCAAGCCGGTTCACTTGGGCCAGATGGGATTAACAGAATGGTGCGCGATATAAGAGTATTGGAAATGGCTTTCGGAAAAGAAGAAATTTTTATTGAGGAGGCTGTTATGTCAGCAAGGGTAAAATTAGAACGTTCAATAGCATCAAACAAAAATTTAAATGCTGGGCATATTATAACTGTTGATGATTTACACATGCTCTCACCTGGAGATGGTTTTAAATGGTCAGAAAAAAATCTAATAGTTGGAAAAAAATTAGTGAAAGTAATAAACAGAAATGAAATTATTTATAAAGAGCATTTATCTTAAAATCTTCGTAGTAATACCTTCTTAAAATTACAAAATAAACTTCATGCAAAGTGAAAATAACATACCAATAAGTTCAATACATAGAATGGTGGATTGCCCGCTATGTGAGAAAAATAATTTTAAAGTAATTTATAAATATAAACCTAACCGTTACAACCACAACTATTTTTACACACCTTCATGGGATGGTGGTTTAGAGGTTGGACTTACCCTTGTAAAATGTAAATCATGTAATTTTAAATACCAAAATCCAATTTTTAAAGATGAAGATTTAAATTTGCTTTACCCCGAAAGTATTGCCCCAGAAAATTTGAAGCCAGCAGATTTTGGTGATTTTTCATTTATTTATAAAGCTGTAAAACCTTATATTGATTCAAGTAATAAAGATTTTTTTGCAGTTGATATAGGCACGCGAGTTGGTGGATTACCTAAGCTTTTGCAAGAGAATGGAGTAAACGCAGCTGGTATCGAAATGAACAAAGCACTTGTTCGTGCATCAAATAAATATGGTGTAAAAAATATTTATGAAGGGAAAGTAGATAATCTTAAAGAAGTCTTGCAGAAACATAATAAGAGTAATGTTGATTTATTAACAATGACGGATGTGATTGAGCATTTAACAAATCCGAATAAAGATTTTAAACTTATATCCTCGTTGCAAAAATCCGGACAGATTTTATTACTAACAACAATGTTTGATGATTCATTGGGAAGATTTTTTTTCGGAAAAGAGTGGTATTATATCCATGCACAACACACCCTTTATTTCAGCAGAAAAACAATTACTGAATTCTTACACAAATTCGGATACAAAGTTGTAAAGATAGATTCTATTCCGTTTTACAAAAGCTTAATACATTTACCAAAGGGCTATACAAAATTCTTTAAACACAAATGGCATTTGTTAGCTGGAACTAAATTTACTCCAAAAAAATGGTTTGCTGATGATAGACCTGAGTGTCAGGATATGATGACAATTGTAGCAATAAAGAGTTAACAACAATGTTGAAATTTCAACTAAATTTTATGAATATAGAAACAAACACACTAGCATCTAAAAACGAACAAACAAACAGATTGTCGTTGGCCGAACTAATAAACAACAACCCTATACCAAACAACGAAAAATCGTTCCACACCCCTTTGTTTGTAAAACGCCAAGAGCTTTCAAAAATATTATACTTTCAATTTTTGTACACGCAATTTATAAATACACATGGTGTTATTTTTGAATTTGGTACACGCTGGGGAACCAATTTGGTAACCCTTTCTAACTTGCGTGGTATTTTAGAACCTTTTAATTACAATCGAAAAATTATTGGCTTAGATACGTTTGAAGGATTCAAAAATACTAATACTAAAGACGATGGCTCGCACAACATTATTAAAGATGGCGCTTTTGCTGTATCATCGAATTATGAAAATTATTTACATCAGTTGTTAACAATACATCAAAATGAATCGCCATTAAATCATATTAATAAATTTGAAATATTAAAAGGCGACGCACCTGTTAAACTAAAAGAGTATTTAGAAAAAAATCCTCAAACAATAATTGCATTTGCTCATTTTGATTTTGATATATACAAACCAACATTAGATTGTTTAAACTTAATTAAACCGCACTTAGTAAAAGGCAGTATAATAAGTTTTGATGAATTAAACGACCCAAATTTTCCAGGCGAAACTAAAGCGCTTAATGAGGCTTTTGGCTTAAATAATATTGAGTTAAAACGTTTTGCTGCTTGCCCAATGCAATCTTATTTTATTTATTAAATGTTACCTAAATTAATTATTACCGATATTGATGGCGTTTGGACAGACGGCGGAATGTATTACGACCAAACTGGAAATGAATGGAAAAAATTCAATACCTCTGATGGAGCAGGGGTATTACTTTGTAAAAAACTAGCAATAAAAGTTGCGGTTATTACAGGAGAGAAAACAGAAATTGTAAAACGAAGAGCTGAAAAATTAAAAATCGATTATTTGTTCGACGGAGTAAAAGATAAAGTTGAAGTTGCAACTAAATTGATAAGTGATTTAGGAATAACGTTTAATGAAGTTGCCTTTATTGGTGATGATATTAATGATATTAATCTTTTAAAACGAGTAGCAATAAGTGGTACGCCAAATAATGGTATTGAATACATAAAAGAATTTGCAAGCATTATAACCAAAAAGAGTGGAGGAGAAGGTGCTTTTAGAGAATTTGTTGAAACAATTGTTCTAAAAGATAAATCGTATACTGAAATTATTGAATTAATAAAATATTAAATTGATACCTATTATTCATAATTACTTTCTAGGACTTTTAAATTTTTGCTTAGGCAATAATAATACCTATTGCCTGGCATTTAAAAAATCAATTGGTGCAAGTTTTAACCTCCAACAAAAATACCGATATAAATATGCGGCTGTGTTATCAGGTATAAAACAAATTTACACACTGCCTGTAAAATCAATTGCAAACAACTTTAAAAACAAAACTGTAATTTTTGATTTAACACCCGATAGTGAAAAAATCAGATTAAACTATATTAACAACACTTACGAAGATAAGCCAGAATGCGTTTTTGTTGCTGGATCTGAACTTTTATTGTATGAAACTAAATTAGATAAAATTCTTTTCCTTCTTTTTTCTTTTCCATTTCAATTAAGTTTATTGGTTTTAGGATTATTTGTAAAAGATAAATCGGGTTTAAATTGTATGCCAACTAATTTAGTTACGGCTTATAATTTTTGTAAACTTTGTAAACGAACGGCAACAAAAGGTGTATTTATGTTTTGTGTGTTTGATACAAATAGCGTTTTTTTAACACTTTGCCTTCAAAAAATTAATATTTATGTTACCTCTTTTACTTCGGAAGTGCCGCTATATAAGTGGAATCAGATTATAGTAACTGACCATTTAAAAATTTGTATCGAATATCAAAAAACTGAATGTGAAATTTTTAATAAAACTATTCTCTACAAAAAGCTAAGTTATATTGAACCTGAAACTTATTACCGCGCCAAACACCTTTATCTTGATCCTCAAGAATATTCAAATAAACTAGGCTTCGTTTCTACAGGCGGTTGGGTTAGGAATAGATTAGACCACATTCACCAAGGTTTGGATTTTGAAACATTTGAAAATCAGATTTTGACTGATTTGAATGAAATTTTGGCAGAGAACAAACACATCAGTTTAGTTATTTATCCGCATCCGCGTGAGTTAGAATATTATAATTTAACTGAACTAACAAATTATTATGCTGAGAAATTACCAAATACCAAGTTCCAAATAAATAGTCCTAATACACATAGCAATATGCTCTTTAATGAAACGTATTTATCTATTTGTTTTATTTCTACCTTAATTTTTGAACGATTTTACGCAAAACGAAAATCAGCTTTGGTTTACTACAAAGAAGAGCATTTCCCCTTACCTTACAAATCTGATTTTTTAAGTTTTGTTTTTAATAAATCTGAATTTACAAAATTGATTACAGATACATTTTATTTAAAAGAGAGTTAGCTTATGTGCGGAATATCAGTCCTCTTTAATAAAAATAACATCACATCCCAACTTTATAATGAGTTTATAAATTCATTACAAAAAATTAATCATCGCGGACCAGATGATGAAGGTGTTGTTTTAATTAATACATTAACCAACGATTATAAAATTGTAAAAACAAAACAAACACATGTAGCTGTTACCAATTTGGTTACGATTGATGAAATTGAGTTAGAAAAATATAATTTAATTTTAGGACACAAACGATTAAGTATTATTGATTTAAGCGTTAATGGCCATCAACCAATGCATGCTAGCAATGGAAATTGGATAGTGTTTAATGGCGAAATTTATAATTATATTGAATTAAGAGAAGAGTTAAAAAAGTACAATTGCACTTTTAACACCAATTCAGATACTGAAGTTGTTTTAGAAGCTTACCGAATTTGGGGAACAGATTGCTTTAATAGATTTAACGGCATGTGGAGCATTATTATTTGGGATGCCTCACAAAAACTAATAATCATAAGTAATGATCGATTTGGTGTAAAGCCGCTTTATTATTATGCCAATCAAAATGGATTTAATTTAGTTTCTGAAACAAAACAATTTCAAGCTTATTCCACTATTCAAAAAAAAATTAATCACAAGCACGTTGATGAATTTGCAAAGTTTGAATATGTTGATATTGATGATGAAACCATGTACGAAGGTATTTACAGGTTTAAAAAATCACATTTTATTACCATTAATCCTTTAAACTACAATTTATCTAAAATTAAAAACGAGCAACTGCCATACTATTCGCTAAAGCAAACACAAATTAAAATTTCTGAAACAGAGGCTCAAAATCAGTTTAGAGAATTATTGTATGATGCAGTTAAAATTAGGATGCGCGCCGATGTAGATTTTGGTTTTGCACTCTCTGGTGGAGTAGATTCTAGTTCAATCCTCTATACTGCCAGAAATATTATAAATACGGAGAGTAAAACAACAAAATTACTTGGTTTTTCGGCAGTATTTCCTGGGTACGGCGAGGATGAGTCTAAATTCGTGAAAATTGTTGAAAACGATTTACCATGTAAAACTTCTTATTCAAACGCATTAGAAGATTTTAGTTTTGCAAACTTTGAAAAACACATTTACCATCAAGATGAACCTGTTCATGGAACTTCTTATTTTGCGCAATGGAGTGTTTATAAAGTGGCACAACAAAGCAATATTAAAATTTTATTTAATGGCCAAGGTTCAGATGAAGTGTTTGCAGGCTACCACCATCATTTTTATAGGTATTGCAGGCAGCTACTAATGTCCGGAAAACTCATTGCTTACTTTAGTTTAGTAAAACAATTTGCCGAATTAAAAAGTATTTCAACAGCCTACATCCATAAAACTGTTTTTAACGAGGTTAAATTAAAATCTAAAATTTTGCTCGGTATTCAAAAGTTCGATCATGCCATTGTAAAGTATTGGAATAACATTAACACACTCGATGAAATGCTAGTAAGAGATTTTGATACCTTTCAGCTCCCAACTTACTTAAGAGCAGATGATAGAGATAGTATGAGTTTTAGTATAGAATCAAGGCATCCATTTATGGATTATAGATTAGTAGAGTTTGGCTATTCTTTACCAAACACTATGGTTATAAAAAACGGGTGGCAAAAGCATTTACTCAGGCAAAGTATGCACGAAATGCCAGCCGAAATTCGATTTAGAAAAGATAAAAAAGGATTCACATCACCACAAACTGCCTGGATTGAAAAATATAAACCAGAGTTTGAGTCTAATTTAATTTATAACGAAAAACACTTTGGAACTAAAACCCCATCCAAAGATGCCTTTTTTAATTATGTATTAGGAACATGGTTAAAAGTTAATGGTTTTTAAAAAAGTAACCTCTTCCTAAAAAAAAACATTTGTAACAAAATTTTATGTGCGGAATATTTGGCATTATTGCCCAACAAACTATTAATAGTAACGATTTAAAACTACTTGTTAAGCATTCAAAACAACGTGGTAAAGATTCGAGTGGATTACTTTTTTTTGATGTAAACTGCTATTCTATTAAGCGGGCAGATTATAGTATTGATAAGTTATTAAATCAAACACAAGTAAATAATTCAAAAGTAGTTTTTGGTCATAGTAGGTTAATTACTAATGGGCTTGCAGACAATCAACCTGTTTTAAGGGATAATATCTTTGTATTACACAACGGAATTATTGTTAATGAAACCGAGATATGGGAAAAACTCACCATACCTCGGAAATTTAAAATTGATACAGAGGCAATTGCTGGTATTACGATAGAGCATCTCAATAAGGGAAATCCTATTTCTACCTTGGCTGAGAGTATACTTCAAAAATGCAAAGGTGTTGTTTCGTGTGCTATTGTTATTCAAGATTTAGGAAAGTTGCTCCTAATATCAAATAACGGCAGCCTTTACACTGGAATAAAAAGTGGTACCACTTATTTCGCATCCGAAAAATTTGCGCTTAGCCAAATTAACTGCTCACAAATTTCTCAACTTTTAAACAGCCATAAAATTATTGATATACCAATAGCAACCAATTTAACTTATAAGTTGAATGACTACAATACCAGAACTGAAAATTTGATTCCTGAATTTAAATTTGATAAAACGCAAGAAAAATTATTAGAATATAAAAAACACACCCTGCGCAGATGCACAAAATGTATCTTGCCAGAAACCATGCCCCACATTCGGTTCAACGAACAAGGCATTTGCAATTATTGTTTAAACTATAAATTAAGAAATAAACCAAAACCTAAGGAGGAATTATTTAAATTAATAGAACCATACAGAAAAAAAGGAGAATTAGAATGTATTGTACCATTTTCTGGCGGAAGAGACAGTTGTTATGGTTTGCATTTAATTATAAAAGAACTTGGGCTTAAGTCTGTTACCTATACTTATGACTGGGGAATGGTAACCGATTTAGGGCGAAGAAATATAAGCAGAATGTGTGCTGAACTGGGAGTAGAGAACATCATCATAGCCGCTGATATTTCGCTTAAACGTAAAAATATAAAAATGAATTTAGAGGCATGGCTAAAATCTCCACATTTAGGAATGATGGCCATGTTAACAGCCGGAGATAAACATTTTTTTAGATATGCTGAAGAAATGAAAAAACAAACCGGCGTTAATTTAAATTTATGGGGAATAAATCCTTTAGAAGTTACGCATTTTAAAACAGGTTTTTTAGGAATTAAACCAGATTTTGAAGAAGAAAGGGTGTATTCAAACGGCGTAATTAAACAACTCCGTTACCACAAAAAAAGATTTGGTGCAATGCTAGATAGCCCGGGTTATTTTAACTCTTCGCTTTGGGATACACTATCTGGAGAGTATTACAGAAGTTTTAATAAGAAAAAAGATTATTACCACATATTTGATTACTGGCGCTGGGATGAGGATTTAGTAAATTCAACCTTAATAAATCAATACGATTGGGAGCTAGCCCCGGACACTAAAACCACTTGGAGAATTGGGGATGGTACAGCGGCATTTTATAATTATGTTTACTATACCGTTGCCGGATTTACTGAGCACGATACATTTAGAAGTAACCAAATTCGTGAAGGACAAATTACACGAGAAAAAGCTTTAGAGTTAGTTGAAGATGAAAATCAGCCGCGTTACCAAAACATTAGGTGGTATTTAGATACATTAGGAATGGATTTTGAGCGGGTTATAAAAGTGGTAAACGCAATAAAAAAATTATATTCTGAATAACGCATAAACTTTTATACTAATTTCAAAGCATGCTATTTCCTGAAAATAGATTTAGCGAATAACTATTAAAAATGCATTTCGTAATTGTTTCATATACCTTTCCTCCCTCAAAAGAAATTGGTGGAAGACGTTGGGCAAAATTCAGTAAAGAACTCAGAAATGCAGGTCTCCAAGTGAGTGTTATTTGTTCAAAGGAAAATGATTATAAAGAATCCGATTTAGAGGAGTATGCTGGTATAACCATTAACCACTTACCAAAATATTATCCAGTTTGGTTAGAGGGACATGCAAAAACACTGTTCGAAAAAATCGCGTATAAGTTGTGTGTTTCCGTTTTGTCAAAATTTATAAAAAATAATATTTTTGATAGAGGTGTTGCATGGAAAAAACCATTAATTGCAACATTAAATAAAATAAATAAATCAAAACCAATTGATGTTTTAATAGTTTCTGGTGCACCATTTTCATTGCTTTATTATGCCAGTAAGTTTAAACTTGAAAACAAAAATGTGGTATATATTGCTGATATAAGAGATCCGTGGACCTGGGGTAATTTATTTGGAATACCAAATATGTCTGCGCAGAAAAAGCAATTTCAAGAGTACATGGAATTAACTGCAATTAAAACCTGTGATATGTTTGTTTACCCAACTAAAAACATGGGAGATTTTTTATTGCAGAAGTATAAAGACTACACGGATAAATTTTATTTATTACCACACGCCTACGAGCCCGATAAATTTAAAAATATTGTAAAAACAAATCCTAAAAAAGGATTTATATATGGAGGAACACTTTATAGCGCAATTGATGATTATATTAAAGATTTGGAAGTTATTGTTAATCAAAATTTAGATACTACGTTTAATTGGGAGATATACACAAGCACAGAGTACCCGCTAATTAGCTCTTGGTTTGCCAATGGTCGGATAAAAGTTTATGGATTAATACCTGAAACAGAACTTTTTCAGAAAATTGCAAATGCTAAAGCGTATCTTGCATTCTTTCCTCCTAGCGATAAAGATTTAATATCAACCAAATTTTTTGAAATTGTTTATATAGGTACACCAATTATTTATGTTGGTGAAGAGGGCGAAGTAGCTAGATTTATTAGAGAGAATAAATTAGGTGTACATATTTTACCAAAAAATTTGATGGATGAACTACCAAAATATATAGATGGAGAGATTACCGTTGAAAATAATAGTTTTGATGTAACAAAGTATTCGTTTACAAATGTTACAAAAGAATTTTTAAAAATACTACAACATAAATTTAATTAAAAACTTACCAAATTTAAAATTAAATTAACCAAATTAAACTTTTTACTTGTTATGTGCGGCATTACTGGAGTAATTTCATTCACAAATTCACCTATTAATCTTCAAAATCTTGTAAACATGACGCAGGAGATTGAGGATAGAGGACCAGATGGAATTGGTTTTCTTATACCAGAAAATCAAAATGAATTGTGTATAAATCAAAAATATCCACAAGCAAAAATTATTAAAGACACGTGTTTATCAAATTTTGCGTTTGCTCACACGCGCCTATCAATAATTGATTTGTCAGTTGAAGCAAATATGCCAATGACCGATGTTGATAATAATTATTGGATAACGTATAATGGCGAAATTTATAACCATCAAGAATTGAGATCTGAATTAATTAAATTAGGATGTAAGTTTAAAACCAAAAATTCTGACACCGAAGTAATTTTAAATGCTTACAAAAAATGGGGGATTAAATGCCTTGAAAAACTTATAGGCATGTTTGCTTTTGTGCTTTATGATAAAACAGAAAACAAGTTTTTTTTGGTGCGCGATAGAATGGGTGTAAAGCCTTTTTACTACACAATTTTTAACAACCAACTATTTTTTTCGAGCAATTTAAAAAGTTTGCTTTCAGTAGAAAATATACCAAAACAATTAAACCTTGAGGCTGTAAATAACTACTTTACATTTTATGGCTCGCCAGCGCCAACAACATTGGTTCAAAATTTTCATAAAATTGCTCCGGCAAACTATTTAGAAATTAAAGAAGGAAAACTTCTGAACAGTATTGAATATTGGAACATATTAACCAACGAGCGACAAAATATAACACAAGAAGAAGAGGCAATAGAATCTATTTATGCGGCGCTAGAAAAATCGGTTAAGTACAGGTTGGTTGCCGATGTTCCAATTGGTTGCATGTTATCTGGCGGTATTGATTCAAGCGCAAATTTGGCTTTAATGCAAAAGTTTTCTAGCTATCAAATAAAAACTTTTTCAATCGGATTTCAAAATTCAAACTCTTACACAAATGAACTCCATTACGCAAAAAAAGTATCAGAATTCTTCAAATCAAATCATCACGAAATTATTATTACACCCGCTCAGTTTTACGATACCTATAAAAAAGTAATACGTAAAATAGACGAACCTGTTTACGATACCGCCACCATACCAATATATTTATTAAGTAAACATGCAAAAGCAGAAGGAATCAACGTGTTGTTTGGAGGCGAAGGAGCCGATGAACTTCAAATTGGATATAGTTTGTGGTCAAAAATGTACAGGTACAACAAGTTGTTTAAACGCTATGGCTACAATGCCTTAAATTTGGTTAATAATGTAGGTATAAAAATCCCTAGTTTAAAACCTAAATTAAATCACTTAGGAGAATGGCTACCACGTTATAAAAACAACGCATCCATTTTTAACGGAGGATTTAATTTGTACGCTAATCCAATAAAATCATCAATATTCTCAACTTTTGGGCTTGAACAGCTTAAGTCGAAAAACAAAGACTATTCAGATTTGGAATACAACTATTTTAAAAAACTTAAGGGAACAGAATTTCTAAATTTCATGACCTTTATGGATACACGTTTTAGATTACCCGAGGTTTTATTGTCGCGATTAGATAAAGCTACCATGTTAAACGGAATTGAGGCAAGAGATAATTTTATTGACCACAATTTGGCAGAAATTTCGATGCGAATAAATCCTGCATTAAAAATTAAAAATAACACCGAAAAATATTTACTTAAAAAAGCATTTGAGAATATATTACCCCACGAAATTATTTACCGGAAAAAAGCCAGTTTTAACGTGCCTATAAATGATATTTTATTCTCAATGAATTCGGAGGCTGACCTAAAAAATCAACTTTTAAGTTTTAATAAAACGCATCCAATTTTTAATAACGATTACCTGAGCACCAACCTTTTTCAAAATGATAAAGCTAAGTTGTTTGCTTATCTTAATCTTACCGATTGGATTTCACATAATAAAATTAGCATATAGTAGCCAATGAATTTGGTGAGTATAATTTGCGCAGTTTATAATAAAGAAGCCTATTTATCTGATACAATTAAATCGGTTTTAAACCAAACCTATAAAAATTGGGAATTGATTTTAGTGGATGATAACTCGAATGAGGTAACAAAAAAAATCTTAAAAATACAAACAGATGAACGAATAAAAATTTTCACAAATACTGAAAATAGAGGCGCAAATTATTGCAGAAATTATGGATTAAAAAATGCTAAAGGAGAGTTCGTAATTTTTTTAGATGCCGACGATATTTTAAAAAGTAATTGTATCGAAAATAGGATAAATACGATTGCTAAAAACAATGCTTTTGACTTTTATGTTTTTACAAGCGGAGTTTTTACAAAGCAAATTGGCGATAATAGTTTTTTATGGTTACCAACATCAAAAAATCCATTAAAAGATTTACTTAGTCACAGTATTCCGTGGCTAATAATGCAACCTATATGGAAAGTTGAAACACTCAGGATAATAAATGGTTTTGATGAATCTTTCAAACGTATGCAGGATGTGGATCTTCATACCAGAGCTTTATTAATTCCAGCAGTTAACTATACTCTTATTACTTCAGAACCCGATTGCTATTACAGGATTGATGAAGATAGAAAAAATTTCAATCCCGCCACTTTTCTATTAAGATGGGTTGAATCATCTATTTTGTATTATAATAAATTTAAAAAGCTACTTCCAAAAGAACAAATAAAATATTTAAAAGGTACAATTTATCAAACTAATTTTGAACTAATAAGTAACCTCAAACAAAAACAAATTAGTAGCGAAGTTTTTTTTACATTGCAACAAAAGTTGTTTTCCGAAACTTTAAATAAAATCCATCCAATTTCTAAATTACTTTTTTCTATCTCCAAGTGTTACAACCTTTACTTTTTCAGAGTACCTGGTTTCAATCGTGCACTTAAATTTTTAATTATGCTATGATTCAAGAAAATTTTCCAAAGTTTATCTCTACATCAATTAACCAATTTTAAGATAGTGTAGTATATTTAATAACGACTTATTTGCTCGCGGTTCTGTTTTTGAATTTTCTGATTAAGATTGTTAGATTTTGAAAAACCAACACTGCTAAAAAATTTTATTGCTTAAAAAAATCCTCACCATTCCTTATTTGGAGGTGAGGATTTTTTTTAAGATTTAAAAAGGTTGGTTTAAGATTTCTATCACAATAAAATCTAAATTTTAAAATCAAACTTACTATTGTTTAATTAACTTCACAATTTTATCGCCAGCTTTTAAATAATAAATACCGTTGGCTTGTTCTTTTAGGTTGATGGTTTCGTTTTCAGTACTAATGCTTTTGCTTAAAACTATTTGACCTAAAGCATTAACTATTATTACGTCAATTTTAGAACCACTTGTGTTTTTAATAGTAAACGTCCCATTACTTGGGTTTGGATATACTAAAACTTTGTTTGCAGCTTCCAATGCTAAGTTTTTAATGTCTGTACACGTACTAACATTTTGTACAACAGTTGTAAGGTTGCTACAACCACTGGTGTTAGTTCCACTAACCGTGTAAGTTGTAGTAACAGTTGGAGAAACTGCAATTACAGCCGCATTTGAGCTTGTGTTCCAAGTATAAGTATTAGCACCACTAACAGTTAAACTAGCAGTAGAACCTACGCATAATAAACTTGCGTTAGAAGGTACAGTAATAACTGGCAATGTGTTGACAGTAAACGAGCTAACCGCTGTGTTTGAACCCACACAGCCTTGAGCGCTTGTGCCAACAACGTTATAACTTGAATTAGAAGTTGGTGAAACAACAAAATTACCTCCACTAATAGTATAAGCACTTGCTCCACTTGGATTAATAGTAAAACTATTACCTGAACAAATTGAACCACTATTTACTGCTACTGTAGGGTTGGCATTCACAGTAATCGAACTAGTAACAATATTAGATAAGCATGCGCCATTGGAGCCACGTACGGTATAATTTGTATTAGCTAAAGGAGAAACTACTGTTGAACCCCCTTGTATGGTGTACGAAGCTGCTCCTGAAGGAGAAATTGTGAAAGAATTCCAGAACAAATTGCCCCGCTGTTAACTGTAATTGTTGGTGTTGTAAGTAAACTATAAGATATAACTACAAAACCATTACCATTTTGAACGCCATTTGTTACAGTTGTTGAAGTAAAGCCAGCAGCAAAAAAATTAGTACCACCAGCACCACCACCACCAGCACCTTGGTCATTTAAGCTACAACTTGTAGTGCCAGCACTACCGCCACCACCGCCGCC
>JAAFIQ010000021.1 GCA_013298715.1 Bacteroidota bacterium
TTTACGCCGATTAAAAGACGCCGAAACTTTAGCTTTAGAAAATTTAAAAGTGGTTAACGAATCCAATAAATCGGAACTATTAAACTTAAACAAACAACTCAATAGTATTTATGCCTTAACAAATCGGGGCGAGTTAGCTATTAAACATTTACAAGATTATTCGGATTTAAAAGATAAGTATTTTGATGAGTCGAGTAATTTGGCTTTAGCTAATTCAGAAAAAAAATACCAAACCGAAAAGAAGGAAGCCGAAAATAAATTGCTGTTGCAAGAAAATAATATTAAAACATTAGAAAACGCCAAAAATAAACAAACCATTTTTTTATTGGTTGGTGGTATTCTTTTAGCTACTATTATTGTGTTTTGGCAGTTTAGTTTAGCGCGCATCAAAAAACAAAAACGTGCATTAGAAACCGAAAAAAAATTGCAGCACGATAGAGAACGTATTTCGCGCGATTTGCACGATAACGTTGGCGGGCAATTATCGTATGTGATGTTTTCGTTAGAAGCCGATGAGAGTAGTGATAAAACTAAACGACAAGAAAAAGCACAAAATTTAGCAACCACATTAAGAACTGTAACGAACACATTAAGAGAAACGATTTGGGCCTTAAATCAAGATAAACTCACTTTGAGCAATTTATCGGATAAATTAAAAGTTTATACGCGCACTATTTTTTCATACTCCGATACTAAAATTAAATTCAACGAAACGATTCCAATTGACCCCGAATTAAATCCTGCTGATGCGTTGAATCTTTTCCGTATTTGCCAAGAGTGCATTAACAATGTGTTTAAACATGCTAAAGCGAGTGAGCTAATCATTACGATTTCAAAAACTGATAAAATAATGATTGGTATCGAAGATAATGGCATTGGCTTTAATACAGCGGTTACAGCCAATGAAAGCTATGGCTTAGAAAATTTAAAATTGCGTGCAAAAGAATTGAATGCAGACCTTGCTATAGACAGTAAAGTTGAAAAAGGCACACGCATAACGGTAATAGTATAGATGCACTATTTATTTATTTCAATATAAAATGAAACTTTGCAATGGAAAATAAAAAACCTATGACATATATTGCCATTGTAGATGATAAGCGTAGCATTCGTCAGGCCTTGCAAGAGCGCTTTGAAAATTCGGACACTTATAAAGTGTTATTTACTGCTGAGAACGGAAAAGATTTTTTAGAGAAGATGATGGCGGCGCGTAAGTCAATAATGCCCGATGTGGTGTTAATGGATATTGATATGCCAATAATGACGGGTATTGAAGCGGTAGCCCAAGCCAAAGAGGTTTATCCACAAACTAAATTTTTAATGTTAAGTATTTTTGATGAAGATGATAAAATATTTGAAGCCATTAAAGCGGGTGCCAATGGTTATTTATTAAAAGATGAGCCACTCGAAAAAATAAAGGAAGCCATTCGGAATTTGTTAGATGACAATGGCGCGCCCATGAGCCCGAGTATTGCACGCAAGGCATTAGATTTATTAATGAATGCAAAAGTTGAAATAAACAAAGAAACATCGGCCGAACATTATGACCTATCGGAACGGGAAAAAGAAGTTTTAAAACATTTGGTAAATGGCTTAGAGTACAAAGAAATTGCCGCCTTAATTAATACAAGCCCTAACACCGTTCGCAATCAAATAACTAACATTTATAAAAAATTACACGTTACCTCAAAAGCGCAGGCTATACGCAAGGTCATAAATAAAAAATGGTTTATATTGTTTTAGCGAGAGGCTATCCGATGGATTTATTGTTTTGTAGGTTATAGTTTTAATCTGAGTTTAAAAATAAAGGATTTAATTAAATTGACTTTCCTCCTAAACTCAAAAATCTTTTTCTTTTAACTTTTTTTCTGTGATAAGGGCCGAAGAAGCCAGCTTGCACTCAGCGTTAGAAAAAAATCAAGTCGCTGAAAACGCTCACCCTCACTTCATTTTTCTTAGAGAAATTATCCTGTGGATAATTTAGCCAGCGCGTGTGCAAGCAATCGACGTAAATTTTAATTTGCCAAGAAAATTTCCGAAAACAAAATAAAAAAACGACAAGCGCCCTCGATGAATTTTCAAAGAAAAATTAATTCTCGCCCACCTAGCTCCGCGCGGCGAAAAGCCAACGCACAAAATCCGTAATCGTCCAAAACTGATAAATAGAGCAATAGCTTTCAATTGATTGGTGCAAGCCTCTTTTATGAATTTAATGGCTTTTGTGTAATTTTACCTTGTAGAACATTTTTATTATTTCAAATCTAAATCATGCTATTGCTGACTTTTTTAGTTACTGAGCAAGCCCTAAATACAGTATTCATGAAAAAAATAGTTACATAGATCTTCTTAACTAATTCAAAAAATAAAAAATTACTTCGCCAACTTCATTTCGTTTAACAAATAACCAGCGCCGGAATATTTATCTACAATCCACAAAGTAAACCTTACATCTAAAACTATGTTGCGGCAAAATATAGGGTTGTACATTATATCACTCATAGTGCCTTCCCAGTTTCTATCAAAGTTAGTGCCTATTAATTCGCCATTTGCATTAAGCACGGGGCTACCGCTATTACCACCCGTTGTGTGATTGCTGGCAATAAAAGCCACACGTAATTTTCCTTCTTTATCTGTATAATTTCCAAAATCTTTTTTATTATACAATTCAATTAAACGTGGTTTAATATAAAAATCTTCTAAGCCTGTTTTATTTTTTTCTATAATGCCATCAATGGTTGTGTAGTGTGCGTTTTGAACACCATCTCTTGGGCTGTAATCGTTTACTTTTCCAAAAGCCACACGCAAAGTACTATTAGCGTCTGGGTAAAACTTTTTGTTTTTTAAAGTTTCACGCAAACCTTTTACATATTCTTTTTGCATATCAGTTATTTGCAAATCCAAATAATTTATTTGTGGCATAACCCCTTTTTGGTAATACGATAAAATATCTACAGACAATACGTACATTGGATCGCGCGCATAAAGCATGGCATTTTTTTCAAAATCTTCAAACATTAATTTTGCTTTTGCTTTATCGTTAAACGAAGAATTGCTGTACATAAAATCAGCAAGTCCATTTATATTTCCTTTGTAAGCAAGTAGTAAAGAATCTAAAATATGCGGACGGTAGTTGCTTTCTATATTAGCTGAATAATCTGTAAGCATTGCAATAAATAGTTTCTTATCAGTAGGTTTATTAAAATTATTAAAGGCCAATAGCTGTTTGTATTCGCTTAAAGTAGCATCAAATTTATTTGCTTTTCCTTCCTGCTTCTTTTTTAATTCTGTAAATAATACTGATGCGCTACTTGCATATCTAAAACCATCAACTCCCCAAAGGCACTCCGCAAAATAATCAAATTGTTTGCTTAAGGGTTTATAATCTTCGTATGTTTTTTTAAACTGCAAAAGTAAATTGCTATACTTTTCTTTTTTGGCTGCGTCGTTATTTAGTGCTGTTAAAAACTCTTGTTCAAACTGTTGCTTTTTTTCTACAGCATTCGATTTTTTTAAACCTAACATTTCGCCTTTCCATTTTTTGTAATAATTGGCAACGCCAGCATAACGCGAAGTGTACATTAAACGAATGGTGTCGTTATTCTTCATATCGGCATCCATTATTGCTAAGCGTTTCTCGCGCAAGTTAACACGCGTAGGGTCTTGGTTATTCATTATAAAATCTACTGCGTAAGATGTTAAGTACTCTTGTGTGCGGCCAGGAAAACCATATACCATTGTAAAATCGCCTTTGTTATAGCCTTTTAAACTTATTGGAAAAGAATATGCAGGCGTGTATGGTACATTATTTTCAGAATACTCTGAAGGCTTGTTTTCCTTATCGGCATAAATTCTAAACATACTAAAATCTGCATTATGGCGCGGCCAAACCCAATTATCGGTTTCATCTCCAAATTTACCAAGACTTTCGGGTGGTGTTAAAACAAGTCGCACATCTTTATAAGATTGTGTTTGAAACAAATAATATTCATTGCCATAAAAAAATGGACGTACAAAAACATCGTAGCCACTACTAATTTTTGTTTCTGTTTCTATTTTTTTAATATTTGCTTGCACTGCTGAATCTCTTTGTATATCAGAATAAGTTGGTAAAAGTGAGCCAACTACTTTTGATGTAACATCTTCAATTTGCTTTATAAAAGTTACCGTTAAATTTTTGCAAGGCATTTCTTCTTTACCGCTTAATGCCGCATACCCGTTTTTTAAATAATCTTTTTCAACGGTACTAAGTGCTGCAATAGAAGAAAAGCCGCAATGGTGATTGGTTAAAATTAATCCTTTGGTTGAAATTACTTCGGCAGTGCAACCACCTGCAAACACACAAACGGCATCCTTCATGCTTGCCTTATTAATATCGTAAATTTGTTTTGAGCTAAGTTTAAATCCATTTTTTTTCATGTCTTTAATAGCCAAGGCTTCTATTAATTGTGGCAACCACATGCCTTCATCGGCAATACAGATGAATTTTAGGTTTAAAAGTAGTATTAGGAAAATTAGTTTTTTGTTCATGATTTTTTATTTCGGTTAAAAGAATTGCTTTAATTAATAGTGTAGCAAATGTAATTGAAATAAGGATTTGAAAGAGAAACTTTTTAGAAATTTTAGAAAGAATATTGATGTTAAGATTAATCGGGATTAATTCAACTTAGCAGGCACAACCATATCGAAGCGTGGAATTGGCACATTAAATTCTTCGTTAGTAATCAGGTTTACAAAACTGTAATGGCCATACATAAAGCCAATATCGCTTTGTAAATTGCAACCGCTGTTATACGAAAAACATTCGCCTGGTTCTAAAATTGGGGTTTCGCCAACAACTCCCTCACCATCAACTTTACGTTTTTCACCGTTGCTATCAATAATATCCCAATGGCGTTTTGTAAGTTGAACAGAAAAACTATTGTTGTTGGTTATGGTAATAAAGTAAACAAAAAAATAATGATTCTCTTTAGGAATACTACTCTCCGCTAAGTATCTTGCTGTAACCTGAATATCTATACTTTGCGTGTTTTCTTTAAGCATAAAGTTATAAGTTTTGAACTTTAGGATCAGGTATTAACACTTTGCAAGCAAAAATAAATAAGGCGCCACCGGTTTGCTCACAAATTTGCCAAATGCAATCAACCATTAAATGTTGTACACTTAAGGTTGTTGTTAAAGAAAAGTTAAGAACGGTAACAATCATAAATAAAGAGATTCCAGCAATTAAACCACAAAGTAAGGCCCTAAAGAAAAAATTATAAATACGTTTCATTATTTGTGCTTCAAATAACAAAAACATTCCTGCCCCAAGAATTAAATAGGTAAAAGCCGCAAAGGTTACAAACCAAGAGAGTGGGAAGGTTAATCGCTTAAAGTCGTTTAAAAAAACACCATGCCATAAATAAAACAAGATGAACATGCCCATTGCTGATAATATCCACGAAATGTAAAATCTAATACCAAGTTTCATTTTTATACCTTTTTTTAACCCTTTTGTAGGTTTTTAAACCAATTAAAGCGAATAATTGGAACAAAAGTAGTAATTTTTGTGATATATTTCTTTTAAAATGCGCTGTTTAGATGAATTTCATCGAAATGCGGCTCAGAAAACGTTGTGCTTTAAATCACCTAATTTAAAAACATCAATAAACACATTGCTTTTTTGCTATATTTGTAACAATGCACAAGTTTATAAAATCACTCCTTTCCATTTGTTTAGTAGTTGTACTTTTCTTCTCGTGCCGCAAGCAAACAGGCGTAAATTGGGATGTAGATGCAGTTTTTCCGATAGTAAATAGCACGCTTAATATTAAAAACTTTTTAGGCGATTCTATTTTTAAAAGCGATAACACAGGTTTATTAAACATAAGTCTTACACGCACAATAACCGCTCTAAGGCTAGATTCGTTATTAAAGCTACCCGATACCACCATCGTAAGCACATTTACATCTGTAAATCCTTTTGGCTCAACACTTACTCCGGGACAATCTTTTCCATTTTTACCAGCCGCAGACATTACCTTTAACATAGGCGATGGGACAGCCATTAAATTTGCAACACTGGCAAAAGGAACTTTAAACGTAAAATATAGTAATACCATACAAGAACCTTTGGATTTAATTTACGTAATAAATGGAGCGGTAAAAAATGGGTCGGTACTAACAATTAAAGAAACAATTCCACCTGGTGTAAACGCTCTTATAAAAAACTATGATTTAAGCGGTTATACCTTAAATATGCGTGGTATAAGCGGTATGCAATACAACACGCTTGCTCAAAATTACACAATCACCTTAAACCAAAATGCTAATCCGGCACAAGTAAATTTTGGGCAAGGTGCCAAAATAGAAGTAGCTTATAGTAATGTTGTGCCGAATTATGTTGAAGGTTATTTTGGAACCCCTAAGGTTGAAATACCTTTGGATACTGCAAACTTTAGCCTTATTGATAACTTTAGTGCGGAGAATTTTATGCTCAGTAGTGCGGTGCTTGATTTTAAAATTTTAAACGAATTTGGAGTTGAGTTTACTGGTGGTTTTAGTAATATTAAGTCAATAAATAAATCAACCATTGTGCCGCTAATTACCAGCGAGCTAAGTAATATAAATATTAATCGTGCTAGTAAAGTTGGTAACACGGTGTACCAAACGGTAAAAACCGTTTCGCTATCAAATGCAAATAGTAATATTGCACCCTTTTTATCAAACCTACCCGACAAGCTTGTTTACCAAGGCACTGTAAATGTAAATCCTTTAGGCAACATTAGTGGTTACAACGATTTTGCTTTTGGAGATAACGGACTGACTGTTTTAGCAGATGTAAATATACCTATGCGTTTTAATGCCAATAATTTTGTGATACAAAGCAAAACAAGTGTTGATTTTTCGAACATAAAACAATTAGAAAATGTAAATAGCGGTACAATTATTATTTCTGCATTAAACGGTTACCCTTTTGCAGCAAGGTTACAGGCGTATATGCTAAATGCCTCTGGAGTTGTTATAGATTCGTTATTTAATAACAGCAATAATCAAATAGCGGCAGGACAGGTTAATGCGCAAAATATTGTGGTAAGCTCAAATTCATCACAACTTAGGATTCCTTTAACAAAAGAAAAAATTTCTAAACTTAAAGAAACAAAAAATTTAAAAATTACTAGCAAATTCATTATGCCGCCAAATCCGCCGGATATAAAGATTTACGACTACTACACCGTAAACGTTAATATTACCGCAGATTTGAACTACCATGTAAAATCCGATTAAACGCATTAAAAAACGAATTACATATTTATTCATTTTGTTTACTGTTGGCATTAGGGCGCAATACAATAGCGAATTTATTAATTATTCGCAAATTAAGCGCAGCGTAGCGTTGAATGCAGAATTTGACGCCGGATCGAATGGCACCAATACTGCTTTAATAAATAAGTTTTTATTTGGAGGCTACATTACTCAACAAGAAAAAGACCAAGCTAGTAAATACCTTAAAGCGGAGAATAACTTTGGCGTAAATTTAAATTACGACTTAAGTGCATTTTTAAAGGGAAACAAAAAATTTGATTTTTTAATTGGCTTCAAAAATCAAGAAGTGGCTAATGCAACTTACACTAAAGATTTTTTTAAATTAATGTTTTACGGCAACAAACAATTTGCTGGACAAACAGCCAATTTAGCGTTTTGCAATATTAATGCCTTACGCTTTCAAGAAGCTAAATTTGGAATAATTATGCACAGTGTGGATAGTGTTGCAAAAATTGGCGTGTCACTTTCATTTTTAAAAGGTGAACAATTGTTTTATATAAGAACCAGAAAAAATTCAAGTTTATTTACAAGTAGCGATGGTAGCGAACTTGTTTTTAATAGCAATTTTAACATGGCTATTAGCGATACAAATAATAAAAATCTTACTACATTTAACGGAGTAGGTGCCAGCGCTGATATATTTTTTGAAACTCCTTATACTACTTTTAAAAAGAAAAAAGCAGTTTTAATTGTAAATGCCAATAACATTGGCTTTATACATTGGCGTAACAACAGTGTACAATATAGTAGCGATAGCTCTCTAAGATTTACAGGTTATAACGTAAAAAATATTTTTGATTTAAAAGATAGCACACTTAACCAAATTAATGCAGATAGTTTAGTATTAAATCTAACCAATGCACGCAAAGAAAACTTTAATGTAAACATACCAACCAATTTAATTATAATTAATCGTATTATTATTAATCAAAAATACACTACAGCTTTTGGGTTTAGGTATATTTTTAACGCAAATTATAAGCCTTATGTATTTTTAGATCAGGAGTTAAACATTAAAAAATTTACATTAAGCTTACATACGGGCTATGGTGGCTATGTGCGCTTTAGTGCTGGTATGGCAGTAACATATAATGCAAAAAACTGGTTTGTACGCATAGGCAGTAATAGTATACAAGGTTACATATTGCCAAAAACTACAAGTGGCCAAGGTTTATTTTTTAGTTTAGCAAAAAAGTTGGGATAGTATGAAAAAGTTTTTAATCAATACCTTATGTGTCATTATGCTAATTCTTTCTAAGTTAGCTAACTGTCAATCGATTAGTACCAGTAGCTTATTCGCAGTATTTGGTGGAGAGGCGGATGATGTTGGTTATTCAATAAAACAAACTTTAGACAGTGGATACATTGTTACAGGACAAACAACTAGTTTTGGTTCAACAAGTACTGACATATATATTGCAAAAACCAATAAATATTTAATTCCGAAATGGCAAAAAAATTTTGGAGGATTTTTTTCAGAAGTTGGGAAGTCAATAATTGAACTATCAGACTCCAGTATAGTAATAGCCGGATTTTCCAATTCATTTGGTAATGGAGGCTATGATGCTCTAATTATTAAAACCGATAAAAATGGTAACACATTATGGCAGAAAACTTGGGGAGGGTTGGACTGGGATTTTGCAAACTCAATATGTAAATCAAGTGATGGAAACCTTATTGTTTGTGGGAATACATATTCTTTTGAAAGAGGGAATTCTGATGCATTCGTAATCAAACTAGATTTGAATGGAAACTTAATTTGGCAAAAAATATATGGTGGCTCAAATTTTGATGAGTTAAAATGTATAATCCCAACTTCTGAAGGTGGATTTATAGCGGCAGGAACAACTATGAGTTATGGGGAAATTAATGGTGATATATGGATTACAAAATTAAACTCAACTGGAGATTCTACATGGTTTGTTACAAATGGTGGTAATAAACATGATAAAGGAAATGGAATTGTTCAAGATAAGTTTGGAGATTACCTAATATGTGGGGGTACTAGAAGCTTTCCATCAAGTAACGGAAATGATATGGATGCATATGTTTGTAAACTTTCGAACTCTTCGAGTTTTATTTGGAAAAGTACTGCAGGTAATAGCAGAGACGAAGAAGCCTTTTCAATCAAAAATTCGGTCTCAAATTATGGGAATATTGTCATTACTTACGGTACAAATGAGTTTATAACTTTTGGGACTGATATTAAAACACTTTTACTGGATTTCAATGGCTACTATGTTAGAGGTGGTAGTTTTGGTTCAACAAAAGATGAATTAGGGTATGATCTTCAAAATACTTATGATAAAGGGTATGTTACTGTTGGTTATTCTGAGAGTTTTAATGCAAGACTAAAAGATATTTTTATTGTAAAATATGATTCAGAAATGACAATTGGCCCTCAGATGGTAAATATTAAACAACAAAGGACGCTTGACCATTCAATTAGTTTTTACCCCACACTAGTTAATAATAATTGTTTTTTTATTGAGTCTGAAATCCCTTTGAATCAGAACAAAATCAATTTTAATATTTTTGATCTAAATGGGATTGAAATAAGAAAATATAGTTTAGAAATTGAATCTGAAAATAAGCTTAAAATTAGGTTTAATGATGTTAGTAGCGGGATTTATTTTTTAAAATTAAATCAATTTGTCTTCAAATTTATTATACAGAAATAATTACTTGAAATTTTTGAGCTTGTTACCTTTAATTTGCTCAATATTTTATTTCATTATTACATATACTTATTGTTACTATGGTCCAACAGGGATACATTTTATTAGACAAACAGATACTCTATCCTTTATCCTAAACTATTACAACTCAAATAATTTTAATTTTTTTGAGTTAGGTAATTTGAACCTAAATATTGGGAATGGAAATGCTTCTTGCGAATTTCCTTTGTTCTATTTTTTGTTTGGTAAATTGTTTAGAATAACAGGAATAAATTTTTTTCTTGTAAGATTAACCTCTCTCATATTAATATGTATTTCTATTTATATTTCAATCAAGAAAATAATCCAGTTTTCCGAATACCCAATTATTCAAATCATCGTTTTCTTTCTACTTATTTCTTCATCAGTATTCCGCTATTACAGTTCAAATTACCTTCCAGACTCGATAGCATTATCATTTTGCTTAATTTCAGTTGCGTTTGGGATAGATTTTTATATAACAGAGAATCAAAAAGATAAAAATCTCAAAATCTTTTTAGTCTTCGGTATACTTTCCTCTTTAATGAAGATTTATTATGGGATTTACTTCGGTTCGTTAGTTTTTGTTTTTCTGTATTTTAAAAAGATAAGGTATTCTAGATTTTTCTTTTTAGTTACAACATTTGGATTAGTTGTTGGTTCTTGGTATTTTTTCTCCTTAATCTACAATATATTAAATAATACTAATTATTATCTAACGGCTTCCAAACCCCTCTGGAGCGTAACAAAAAATGAAATTCAAAATATTCTTTCCTTAGTAATGAATTATTGGAAAAATAGACTATACTTTCCCTCTACATTTCATTTGTTACTTTTTATGCTTTTAGTTTCATTATTTTTTATAAAGAGGTGGAATTTTAAATGTATCAAGTTGCTCTTTGTAATTTTTGTAGGAGCTGTTTTATATGGTTTGATTTTCTTCGGTCAATTCAAAAATCATGATTATTATTTTTTGGTTTTTTTACCGTTTTTCCTTCTATTGTTTCTTTTTTTGAATGAGATAAACCAATATTATTGTAACTTTTATTTTAAAATTGCATTAAATATCCCAACAGTTGTTATTACCATTTTGTCGATAAATTATTCAACAATTCAAGTGGATAGGAGATATAGTGAAATTGACAGATTTACTATTTTAAACTATAAATTAACAGGGATTTTACAAGAAATTAAAGAAACTTCTGCAAATGATAAATTTTTAATTATTGGTGATGTAACTCAAAATGGAGGTTTAGTTTTCATAAATAGATATGGATACACCTTCGATGATTTTAGACATGAAGGTGAAATTTTGGCGAGAATTAATGAAGTAAACTATTTAGTAGTGGTTTCACCTTACTTTCATAGTATCCCTAAAGGAATTCTCGACAAGTTATCTAATGCAAAAAAGTTGAGATTAACTCACCTTATGTTGTTTAAAATTAAATAATTTTTATGCAATGAGCTTATTCCTAAATATTCCTCTACTCTTATATTTTCCGTAAATTTATACTCACAATGAGTAAGCACGGTAAAGTATTAGTAGCTATGAGCGGCGGCATAGATAGCAGCGTTACGGCAATGATGTTGCACGAGCAAGGTTATGAAGTAATTGGTATTACCATGAAAACGTGGGACTATGAAAGCAGTGGCTCAAGCAAGCGCGAAACTGGCTGTTGCAGCTTAGATAGTATAAACGATGCCAGAACTATTGCCGTAAATTTTGGGTTTCCGCACTACATTTTGGATATACGAGGCGAGTTTGGAGAACATATTATAAATAATTTTGTAGAAGAGTATTTAGCGGGTCGTACGCCAAACCCATGCGTGCTATGTAACACACATATCAAATGGGATGCCTTACTCAAACGCGCCGATATGTTAGAGTGTGAGTTTATAGCCACTGGGCATTATGCGCAACTAAAAAAATTAAATAATAGAACTATAATTTCTAAAGGTGTTGATATTACAAAAGATCAAACCTATGTGCTTTGGGGCTTAAATCAAGATTGCTTAAATAGAACAATGTTTCCGCTGGGTGGTTTTAAAAAAACGGAGATAAAAGAATTAGCCAAACAAGCAGGCTTTTATGATTTAGCTAACAAAAGCGAGAGCTATGATATTTGTTTTGTGCCTGATAACGATTACCGCTCGTTTCTAAATCACCGCTTACCTGAACTAGAGGCTAAAGTAGCCGGAGGGAATTTTATTTATAAAAACAAGGTTGTAGGAAAACATAAAGGTTATCCATATTTTACAGTTGGTCAGCGTAAAGGTTTAGAAATTGCGTTAGGTTCGCCTGTGTTTGTAAAAGAAATAATACCAGAAACTAATACGGTTGTACTTGGTGATAAAGAAGATTTAGAAGAAAATTATTTAACGGTACGTGATTTTAATATTATAAAATACGATACTTTACCCGATGATTTTGTAGGCCTCACAAAAATACGTTATAAAGATGCGGGCCAGTTAGCCACAATTAATAAACTAGAAAATAAATTAGAAGTTATTTTTCATGCACCAGTTACAGGTGTTGCCCCTGGTCAAAGTGCTGTAATTTATGATGGTGATGATTTAGTTGGAGGTGGTTTTATTGATAGGAAAAGTGTTATTTAATTTTTCATTAATCGCACTTAGATTGGTGTACTGTTTCAATTCTCAGATTCAAATAAGTAAACTTAATTAATAATTATTTTAAAACAATTTGTAGGTAGCTGAAAAACAATTTAATTTTCACACAATACTTTTTATATTTACGTTTATTAAGCACGCAACACTGAAAAAACTTAAAATTATAATTGATTCGATTTACCATAAGCCTTCAATTTATGTGCTTATAATATTTATAATTTTTTCAATTGATAGACATCAACGTTGGTATCCTATAGAGAGGGGGAATTTTCCTTTTGAAAGCGATGTTGATCAATACTATTCATATTTACCCGCAGCATTTATTCATCACGATTTATCATTCTCATTTCCAAATAACTATTGGGGTACAACATTAGAAAACGGAAATACTATTCCAAAAGTAACTATGGGGATGGCTATTATGTATAGTCCTTTCTTTTTTATTGGGCGCACTTTTGCTGGTAGCGAAAAAAATAATGCCTATTCTCAAACATATAAAATGACAATTCACTTTGGTACATTTATTTATGTATTATTAGCACTCTGGTTTTTAAGAAAAAATTTGCTGCATTTTTTTAATGAATACATAACCACAATTACAATTATTTGTGTTTTCTTCGGAACAAATTTATTTTATTACACGTTCAATCTTGGGGAGATGCCCCATGCCTATCTTTTTTTTGTTTTTTCGTTATTTATCTACTTCGTACTTAAATGGGATAAAACAAAAAAAGTACAATACTATTATGGATTTTCTTTTTTAGCTGGATTTGCCGCGTTAATAAGACCAACAGAAAGTATAATTTTATTGTTCCCGCTTCTCTTAGGCGTCAATTCTCTAAGTGGTTTAAAAGAAAAAATTAGTTTGTTTATTTCCAATAAAATCGAATTATCAATAGCATTTATTTTATTTATTCTCCCTTTCTTTTTTCAAATGATATACTGGAAAATTTATGCGAATCAATATTTATTCTTTTCTTACACAAATGAACGTTTCTATTTTTTAGACCCTCAAATTGGTAATTTTTTATTTAGCTTCAGAAAAGGCTGGTTACTTTATACCCCTATGATGATTTTTGCCGTTTTAGGAATATTTTTTTTAAAAAAAGTAGCTAAAGATTTATTTATCTTCTCAATTCTCTATTTAATTATCAATATATATATTCTCAGTTCTTGGTGGGATTGGGCTTTTGGGGGCTCATTTGGCTGCCGCGCACTCATTCAGCATTATGCCTTTTTTGCTTTAGGATTTGCAGCATTTCTAAAAATAACTCTAAATTTTTTTAATAATTTACTGTTAAAATACTGTCTTCAAATTTTTATTTGTAGTCTTTTCTATCTTATTATTCAGCTAAATTTGAATCAATCACTCTTATATAGGTATAACCTAATTCATTGCTCAGGAATGACAAAGGAAGCATATTTATACATTTTTAATAAAGACGGAGTTTTACCAAAAGAAATTGATAAAAAAATTAAAGAACCTAATATGAAAGATATGTTAAATGGCAAACGCGATTATTAAAAAGATTATAGCATAATAATCTAAAAAGAAATTTATTTTGCCAAGATAGTTTTCTTCATCCTAAAATAAACCCACCAGAAATACATCCAAACTAAACTACATCAATCACTTAAAAAATATGTATTATTTAAAAAATAAATTAAAAAAATAAAGTAGTAATTTTTAATCTTTTTTGAGTGAATACGCCTTTGATAAAGAAGTAAACATCTCCCACCAATTGGCATTTCCTTCTTTCTTTCCAAGCCTAACAATTATAACATCGCTCTGTGGATTTACATAAACATACTGCCCTAAAATGCCTTCTGCCATAAAATCTTTGTTTGGTGTAGGCAGCCACCACTGATACTGATAATAATTTACACTACCTTCTAATGTATCCAGCTTGGTCGATTCTTCAACCCACTTTTGTGAAACAAGTTGTTTACCTTCCCAATTACCCTTGTTCTTGTATAATCTTCCAAGTTTGGCAAAGTCCCTAGCCCTCGCGTTTAAACAACAAAATGTTTTTTCTAATCCATTTTTCTTTCTATCAATACTCCACGACGCATCATACTCCATCCCTAAAGGCATCCAAATTTTTTCTTGTAAATAAGTAGTGATTGTTTTTCCTTTTAAGGAACGTTCTAAAACCAATCCTAACAATTGGGTATTGCCGCTAACGTACTCAAATTGTTTACCTGGTTCGGCTTTTAGTTTCATTTTACTAATTTTTTTTCGGAGATTAAGTCCGTAATAAAATGATGCTGCATCTCCAAATGGATTCCAGTAACTCTCATTAAATTTAATTCCTGATGTCATTTGTAAAAGGTGTTTAATAGTAACTTTATCAAACCCATTTTTACTTAATTCAGGAATATATTTGGTAATGGGCTCGTCTACCGATTTAATAAATCCTTCATCAATAGCACAACCTATTAAAATTGATGTTACAGATTTTGCCATTGAAAATGATGGGACTATACTTTTCTTTTCATATCCCTTAAAATATTTTTCATATTTAATTGTATCATTTCTAATAACTATAAATGCTACAGTTTTGTTTTTTTCTAAAAACTTTTCAAAATTAGCACCGTTTAATTCTTTTGGGAGTTTTTCTAAATTAACAGTTTTAAAATTGTAATGCAATGAGTCCGCTATTAAAGCTCTTGAATGAAATTTTTTATAATCTTTTAAATCTGCAAAATTATAAAAAACAAATCTCCCTAGTTGACAAGAGGTTGAAACCAAGAACACGAAAATTATTGAAATTTGTAGTATAATTTTTTTACACATGTTGATAGTATTTAAAACCTGTTTTAACTTAATTATAACAAGAAAATTAAGACATTGTTTAATTCAACACGATTAAAAAAGCCGAACATAAACGTTTTTCAGTTAGCCAATACTATTTTCTTTGTTTCAAAATAACCACCTCCAGTAATACTTACAAAATAAACGCCATTTATAAATTCTTCCATTTTACAATTGAGTTCGTATTTTCCTGTTTGGTGAAGCGTTCCATTTGCTAATTGGTTTATCAAAGCTCCATTCAAATCAAATACGCTGATTGTTAATCGTGTTGGTTTTGTTACTTCATACTGAATTGTAAAATTTCTATTGCTTGGGTTTGGGTATACATTAAAATTTTTTGAATCACTATTTTTTAAATTTTTATCAATACCAATTTTAGCAAGGTTCTCAACTTCAATACTGCTATCAGCTTGTAATGCCATAGTTGCTTTACACGGTTCTTTACTAATTTTTTCTTCGGTTGGCATTATGCAAACATCACCAGTTAATTTATCACTATTTTCAAGAGTAAGTGTGTCAGCTATAATGGGCATTTCATAAGCAACATCCCCCATAATTTCTCCTTTGCTAAAAATTGTTTCATCACAAATAATTGAATCTGTATGCGTTATAGTATCATTTAAAACCTTTGCAAGCCCCAATGGATGAGAGATTGAGGGTTCTATCTCACCCATTACTTCAACTTTCTCGTTTCTATAATCTTTACAACTAAATAAAAATGAGCCAAAAACTAAAAACAATGCTATAGCAAAACGCTTTGTTAAACTCGTATTATAAGGAATTTTGTTTAAGTCTAGTTTGCTTTCTAGTGGCCTGTTTAACTGCTCGTTTTTAAATCTACCGCAAACTTTTTCTTTGCTTTTTTCAATTAATATATATTTAATTTCTTCGTCGGTTTTATTACTAAAATCAACTACTGTTTTATTGCAGCTTAGGCAAAATTTCCCTTTTTCATCTGGTAACATCTTGTTCCAGTCTTCGTGGCAAGGTTCATTAATTTGAACTTTAAAGTTTTTATTTTCCATACGTTTTTATTTTAAGATGATTTAATTCGACAATTCCATAAATTAGTGGTAAAATTATTTTTACTTGCTAATAAATAAAAGTTACTTTTTATAAGTGAAGCTAATCGCAATATATTTGGTATGTATCTTTATTTATCTGGCAATGTAAATCGCACAACAAGTAGTACTTTTTCAACGAATACCAATAATGAAACTTAAAAAAATAGTAAATTTACTCATCAATTATTATAATGAAAACATTTGAAACAGACGCCTACACCATGATAGTAAATACAAATTTACTTATTGAATTTAAAGTAAAGTCGGGTGTAAAGTTAAAAGCAAGCGATATTTGGGAATCACGTGATCAGTCGTGCGGGTACATTCCAGGAAAAAAGTTTTTTGTTTTGTTTGAAGTTTCTGAAGGTGCAGAGGTGACAGCTGAAGGGAGAACTGCTGGTGCTTCTGAAGAATATTCAAAACATGTGAGCGCACTTGCCCTGTGCAGTAATAAAATGCATGAACGTATTTTAGGAAATTTATTTTTAAAAATACATAAACCAAAAGTGCCAACTCGTTTTTTTGAGAACAGATTAGAAGGAATTGTGTGGTTAAAATCTAAGATGGAGTAATTTTACCACAATTGGGTTTGACTTTTATTTTCTAATTGTAATAATTTCTTTTTTACAGCTAAACCTCCTGAGTAGCCCGTTAACTCACCATTACTTCCAATAATTCTATGGCAAGGAATAATAATAGAAAGTGCATTAGCACCGTTTGCTGCTGCTACGGCTCTAATAGCACTTGCAGCGTTTATACTTTTAGCTAAATTTAAGTAGGTAGAAGTTTTTCCATACTTAACTTTTAGCAAGGCTTCCCATACTTTTTTTTGAAAATTGCTTCCAACTAAAAGCAAAGGCAAATCAAAATCATTTAATTTCTTTTCAAAGTATAAGTTCAATTGTGCTTTTGTTTCATCTAAAAGCGTGTCGTTTTTTTCTACATAATCCAAATTAAAAAAGTTTTTAATTCGCTTATCAATTAATTCTCGCTGTTTCCTATAACGCCAATCACAAATACATAATTGCGATTGGTAACTTCCAAGAATTAACTCACCAAAGGGGGAATTAAAGTAATTGATTGCAATTACAGCCTCAGCCACTTAGTTTGATTTATTCATAAAATCACTTAAATCTTTTTTACTGCTACTCAAACTAAATACATCCATTACTGAAAAATAGTTTTGTTTATCAAGTGTTTGCGCATAAAAGTGTTTTGCTAAATCAAGTTTATTGCGTTCTAAATTAAATGTTTTTAAAACAGTTACCACTTGCGTAGTGTTTAAATTTTTACCTCTTAAAAACGACTTTGCTAAGTTTGTTCTAGTGCTTTCTAACGATTCTTTTTTAAGCATATTCACAACACCATTAAATTCTGCGTCATTCATAGCAACGGGGGCAACGCTCAAACTTGGTTGCTGAACAATTGTATTAGTTGAAACAGGTTGTGTTGTAGTGGTTGTAGTTATTACTGTGGGCGTAATTACCGCGGTGTTAGTTGGCACTAGCGTTTGGGTTAAAGCAGTAGATGCTATAGTTTGAGTAGTTAAACCCATTAATAGTTTGCTTTCTAAAATAAGGGAGAACTTTCCATAAACATCTCTATTTAAAACATAGTTACTAATGTAGTTAGGTAAACTTGTAATTGAAAACTGAATAGGACTCGATGCACCTGCAATTAAAAATTGTACCCTGTAATTTTGTTCGTCGAGGCAATCGTAAGTTATTGATGAAGCATAAACATTTATTGGCCTAACACCGTTTATTGAAGCAATAAATTTGGGTTGATTTGGACTTGCATTTTTTATAGTGAGCATACCACAATCTTGGGCAATTAAATTAGAGGTTAAAATTGTTACTGTTAATAAAAGTAATGAATTAAATAAGTTTTTCATTTTGTAAATTGTTTAAATAGGCATTAAAATATTATAACAAATTTACATATTCATTTGTTATATTTATAATCATTATTTTATTATGACACAATTACAAAACTATGCATACGGCCAATGGATTGCCGGAGCAGATAACGGAACAGAATTATTTAATGCCATTAATGGTGATTTAGTTGCAACTGCAAGTAGCAAAGGAATTGACTTTGCAAAAATGTGCGATTATGCGCGCACCGTTGGCGGACCAAAACTTCGCAAACTAACATTTCAACAACGAGGCATGATGCTTAAAGCATTAGCAACGCATTTATTGAGTAAAAAAGATATTTTTTATAAAGTTAGTTGGGCTACTGGTGCAACTAAAGCAGATAGTTGGGTAGATATTGAAGGCGGTATAGGCAATTTATTTACCTATGCAAGCTTACGTCGTCAATTCCCTAACGAAACCTTTTGTTACGATGGTGATGTGGCAAGACTTTCAAAAAATAATACCTTTATTGGACATCATATTTGCGTACCTAAAGAAGGAGTTGCCATTCACATCAATGCCTTTAATTTCCCAGTTTGGGGTATGTTAGAAAAAATTGCTGTTAACTTATTTGCGGGCGTACCTTGCATTGTAAAGCCTGCAACCTTAACAAGTTTTTTAACCGAAGCCGTTGTGAAAGAAATTGTAGCAAGTAATATTTTGCCTGATGGTGCTCTACAACTGATTTGTGGAAGTGCTAATGGAATATTAGAACATGTTACAAATCAAGATGTGGTAACGTTTACAGGCTCTGCATCAACAGGAAAAATGCTAAAATCGCACCCACGTTTGTTAGAAGAAAGTGTACATTTTAACATGGAAGCCGATAGTTTAAATTGTTGCGTGCTTGGAACAGATGTTACACCCGATAAACCTGAATTTGATTTATTTATTAAAGAAGTTGTAAGAGAAATTACAACCAAGGCAGGACAAAAATGTACAGCAGTGCGCCGTATCATCGTTCCTGAAAATTTGGTAGAAGATGTGCAAATTGCTTTAGGTAAACGTTTATCTAGTAATATTATTGGTGATCCTAATGTGGAAGGTGTGCGCATGGGCTCATTAGCAGGTAAATCGCAGCTTGTTGAAGTACGCGAAAAAGTGGAGCAACTCTCTAAAACACAAAAAATTATTATTGGCAATTTTGAAAACTTTGAAGTAAAAGGAGCCGATAAAAATAAAGGTTGTTTTATGCCACCAATTATTTTCTTAAACGATGCACCATTTAAAAATACCGATTGCCATAATGTTGAAGCCTTTGGCCCAGTTAGCACCATAATGCCATACAAAACCATTGAAGAAGCAATTGAGTTAGCAAAAATGGGTAAAGGAAGTTTAGTAAGTTCAATAATCACTGCCGATGATAGCATTGCTCGAAAATACACCATCGGTGCGGCATGTATGCATGGGCGCATTTTAGTTTTAAATAGCGAGTGCGCTAAAGAAAGTACCGGTCATGGTAGCCCAATGCCAATGTTGGTGCATGGCGGACCGGGTCGTGCGGGTGGTGGCGAAGAAATGGGCGGTAAACGTGGCGTTTTTCATTACTTGCAACGTACCGCTATACAAGGCACACCAACAACGATTAGCGCTATTTTAAATAATTACCAACAAGGGGCAAAACAAATCATTAAAGATATTCATCCGTTCCGTCAACATTTTGAAGATTTAGAAATAGGAGAAACTACAATCACGCCTTTGCACACAGTTACCGAGGACGATATTGTGAACTTTGCTAATTTAAGTGGTGATAAGTTTTACGCCCATTTACAACCCGATGCGTTAGAAGGAACTATTTTTAAACGTACGGTGGCACATGGCTATTTTGTTTTATCAAAAGCGGCAGGTTTATTTGTTGATGCGCCAAAAGGGCCAGTATTATTGAATTATGGATTAGATGAATGCCGATTTACACGCCCTATTTACCCAGGTATGACCATAGGCGTGAAATTTACATGTAAAGAAAAAATTGAAAACGACAAGCCACTAAAGGCAGCTAACGGTGAGGAGGTTAACGTTGGTATTGTAAAATGGCTAGTAGATATTTACGATGCAAGCGCCATGAATATTTTAGAAAAATATGATGCCGTTGACCAAGCGGGACAGACAGTTGGTGTTGCATCTATTTTAACGATGGTGAAAAAGAAGAAGTAATTATTTCTCAAAAAAACTGTCAAAAAAGAAGCAATTATTTGTTTGTAACTCGTAGAAGTAATTGCATAGTGTTGAGTTATAAAAAATAGTTTATAAAGGAATTAAATTATAATTTTTAGTTCTTATATTATTAATTATAAACGGTTCAAAGAATTTGAATAGAGCTAGATCAGACGTAATTTTTGGTAACGAATAACATAAAAATAAAATTACATAAAATATGAAGTTATCAAAAAAAGTAGTTTTTCTAATAATATTAAATATCACATTTTCTTGTTATTGCCAAAATGGGGTAATTGATTCTCTTCTTAAAGAATTAAAAAAATGGGAAAACACAAGTGGTTTAGCGGCAGATACCAATTTGTATTTAATAAATCTTGAAGTTGCAAAAGATTACTTTAACAGAGATTTAGATACCTCACTGATTTATGCTAATAAAAGTTTAAAATATGCTCTAAATGTAAACGATACTCTCAAGATTGTGCTGTGTAAAATGCATATCGCAACAATTTTAATGTATAAAGGCGATAATCAATCTGCTTTAAAAATTTTTCTCAGCTATCTTCCTTTTATTGAGGCAAAATTAAAAATTTCTCCACATAGTACAAAATATCTCAACACCGCTGGTAATATGAATAATAGAATAGGCTATTTGTATTACCTTCAATCTAATATTGAAAAAGCGCTTAACTATAATTTTGTTGCGTTAAAGCAATTTGAAATTGCAGCTAATAAAAATGCTAAAACTGCCGTGCTTGCAAATATTGGGAACGCCTATACAAAATTGAATGAACACAAGAATGCAATAAAGTATTACCAACAGGCCAAAGATTTAGCAAAATCGCAGAATAATTTAAGGCAACTAGATGCAAATTTACTGAATCTAGGTATTTCTTACTCAAGTCTTAATCTTATAAAAGAGGCAGAGAGCTATTATTTACAAGCGATTAATAGCAATGACGTTGAGGTTTTAGCCAATTGTTATAACGGATTAGGAACCTTGTATCAAGAAAAAAAAGAATACACACGAGCCCTGTTAAATTTTAAAAATTCTTATGAAAAATATAAAATTATGCAAGATATGCGTGGCGAAAGTATAGCACTTAATAATATTGCGAATGTTCATATTTTAAAAAAAGAATATTCAAAAGCAGAACAAGTATTACTTGAAGCAATACAAATTGGCTCACAGCAAGGCATGATAGCCGAACTTGATGCTTTTTACGAAAATTTACACGAAGTTTATTTTAATACGAATCGGCCTGCTTTGGCGCTGGCAGCCTATAAGAAGCATGTATTATATCGCGATAGTCTTAAAAATGAAGAAAACCAAAAAGCACTCATTACAAAGGAAATGCAATACGAGTTTGACAAAAAGCAAACTGCCGATAGTTTAAAAACAGTTCAAGAAAAAAAAGTAGCTCAAATAAAATATGATGAAGAAAAAAGTAAAAATAAATTACGCATAATTTTAGGGAGTAGTATTTTATTTCTCCTTTTATTGTTTACTTTATTAATGTATAACCGATTTAAAGCAATCCAAAAGCAAAAAGTTATAATTGAACTAAAAGAAAAAGAAACGCAGTTTCAAAAGCATGTTATTGAAGAAAAACACAAGGCAATAACAGATAGTATAAATTATGCCGAGCGTATTCAACGCAGTTTCCTTGCCACGAAAGAACACCTTGATTTAAATTTACGTAACTACTTTATTTTATTTAAACCTAAAGATGTTGTAAGCGGCGATTTTTATTGGAGCGCAACTCTTAATAATGGTTTGTTTGCATTGGCAATAGCAGATAGCACTGGGCATGGCGTACCAGGCGCTATTATGAGTTTATTAAACATTAGCAGTTTAGAAAAAGCGATTGAAACCAATGTACAACCATCTGATATTTTAAACGCAACACGCAAAACAATTATTGAACGTTTAAAAAAAGATGGCAGTCCAGACGGTGGTAAAGACGGAATGGATTGCAGCCTTTTATGTTTTGATTTTACAAACATGAAACTTTCTATTTCTGCAGCCAATAACCCTGTTTGGATTGTGCGCCCTAAGCCCGAGGCGAGCGCTGAGGCTCTCGAAGCGCGAGAAGCCACCGTTATAGAAATTAAACCCGATAAAATGCCAGTTGGTAAACATGATAAAGACCAAATACCATTTACCCAACAAGAAATACAGTTACAAAAAGGTGATGTAATTTATACTTTAACGGATGGCTTTCCTGATCAATTTGGTGGCGAAAAAGGAAAAAAATTTATGAGCAAAAACTTAAAGGAGTTGTTAGCGGCAAATGCTCATTTACCAATGCAAGTGCAGAAACAACTGTTGGAAAGTACTTTTATAGATTGGGTTGGAAATTTAGAACAGGTAGATGATGTTACACTGATAGGAATAAGAATTTAATTACAAAGTAGAAGTACAAAATGAAGCACTATCAAAGGTATTCTAACTATATTTACACTAAACCTTGAAAATAGATAAATATATCAGTCAAAACGGATTTTGTTCTCGCAGAAAGGCCTTTGATTTAATTGAAGAAAAGCGAGTAGTGGTTAATAAAAAAGTAGCTACCTATAGTACTAAATTTAATCCTGGAGATAGTGTTGAAATTGATGGTGAGCTTTTAATTGAAAAAATATTTGTGCCAACATACATTGCCTATAATAAGCCAAAAGGTATAATTTGTACAACTGAAACAATTCAAAATAATATTTTAAGTGCAATTAATCATCCAGAAAAAATATATCCAGTTGGCAGATTAGACAAAGATTCGGAAGGATTAATTTTATTGACGAATGTTACTTCATTAATAGATAAAATAGCTAATCCAAAGTTTGAACATGAAAAAGAATATGTTGTTACCCTGAATATGCCAATTACAAATAAATTTATTTCGGAGGTGGAAAGTGGCATGGATATTGGGGGTGGAGTAGTTATCCAACCTTCAACTATAAATATAAGTAAAGAAAGTAAAAGAATCTTTAATATTGTTCTTAAGCAGGGCATAAACAGACAAATAAGAAAAATGTGTAATAAGCATAATTACACGGTATTAAAATTACAACGCATAAGAGTAATGCATATTGAGCTCGCAAAACTCAAATTGGACCAATGGAGAAATCTTACGGAAAATGAAATTATTGAAATAAATAATAGCTCTACTTGAAATAAAATTAATACACTTTAATCTTATCCTTTATGAAAAGCTTAATAATACTCGTTTTATTTATTTCAAATAATTTATGTGGGATAATTAATTTAGATAGTTTAAAAACATGCATAGCTAACAACAATAAGGTTGACACTAATAAGATAAACACACTAAATTTATTAGCAAACTCTTATTTAATGAGTAAAAATGATAGCGCATTATTATTCGCTAACCAAGCTCTTAACGAAGCAAAAAAAATAAAGTATTTAAAAGGCATGGCTGCAGCATATAAAAATTTAGGCGATTTTCACAACGGCGCCAGTAATTTTGACTTATCAATTTATAATCTTATTGAAAGTTATAAAATTTACGAGCAATTAGATAGTAAAGCTAAAATGAGTAATGCTTTAAACTCAATTGCCAATTCGTATTTAGGATTAAATAATTATACAAAGGCGCAAGAATATTATTTAAAGAGTTACAACATTGCCATTGCCGATTCCAATAAAGCAATGATCGCTACTACCTCCGTAGGCTTGGGAAATATTTTATTATACAATAATAAACCAAAAGAAGCATTTGAATACTTTAATAAATCAGTTATTTTGTTTAACTCTATTCCTAATGCTTTAACCCAAAAGGCGCTAACGCTTTTGGCACTTGGTAATTCGCTAATTCAACTTCACGAAAATAAAAAAGCTTATAAAAGTTTTGAAGAGAGCGTTGAGCTATTATCCAAAATAAAAAACAGATACGGTCTTGCTTCAGCATATTCAACCATAGGGAAGGCTTATTACGACGAAAATGAAATAAAAAAATCTTTATTCTATTATTTAAAAGCAGACTCTATTTTTAAAATAGAAAATTCATATTTAGATATGAAAGATATTTCCTTCGCTATTTCAGAGTTGTATAAAAAAGATAAGCAGTTTGAGAAATCGCTTAATTATTATGTCTTATTTTCAAAGTATAAAGATTCTATTTTTAATGGTAAAAAAAGCAAACAACTGCTTGAAGTTGAAGCTAAATATGAAACAGAAAAAAAAGAGAATCAAAACAAATTACTGCGATTAGAGAATGCACTTTCTACCGATATTATTAAGCAACAGAAAATTATTTTTTACATCATAGCCGCTGCTTTGTTAATCATGTCGATACTGGCATTTTTTATACTTAAAGGATTAAAAAAACAACAAAAGGCTAATGAAGTAATTTCAAGACAAAAACAGGAAGTAGAATTACAAAAGCATAAAATAGAAATTCATCAAAAAGAAATTATTGATTCGATAAAATATGCCAAACGAATACAGCAGGCCTCATTGCCTCATAGTAGTTACATTAAGAAATACTTGAATGGCTGATCTAAACCGGTTCTACTAATATTTAAAATAAATAAATTTCTATAATCGAATTTTATTAGTTAATATGTAAAATTCTTAACATGCTGTAAATGAGGATTTTTGGTTTTAAACCCTAAACAGCCAGTTCAAAAAAAACGTCGTCGGCGATTAAGCAATTGTAAGGATTTCCAAGGAAATTCTTTATGAGAAATCCTAACAGTTCCTAATTTGAGATAACCCGCAATAAAACAATTAGTAAGTCAATAACTCGTTTTCTACTTTCTAATTGCAGTTAAAAATACTACAAATTCGGATATATTTTATTAGATTTACTTTTGCATAAGAATCAATTAAATCAGTGGTTACTAGAAAAGAGTAGTTTTGGTGAGTGAATAAGTTTATTATAAATATAGTTGTTTTTATTGTTTTTAAATCTATTTGCTATTCGCAACAAAAAGTTGATACTACGTTAGCTAAAATTAATAAACAGTTTCACGATACAGTTAATGCAAGAATTCTTTACGCCGATGCGGATGAGCTTAGTAAAATAGATCCAAGCCTCTCAATCACTTACTTAAATAAAGCTTTAAAGTTTGCACAAAATAATAACAGTAAAATAATTTTATCAGATATTTATAACAAACTTGGCTATTGCTATTATTTTACCAATGAGTATAGTTTAAGTTTAAAAAATTTTATACTTGCGCTTGAGTATTGCGAAAAATTGAATAATCCATCTGGTATTGCAGCATGTTACAATAATATCGGTTCTATTTATCTTGATATTAAGGATACTACCAATGCTTTAAGAAATCATTTAAAATCTTTGGAAATTCGGAAAACATTAAAACCTGTTGATGAAACAGTTAAAGGACAAATTTCTATGTCTTATGGAAACATAGGTAAAACTTATTTTACAATGGGTAGGCTTAGCAAAGCTATGGATTATTACAAAATGAGTTTAAAAATTTCAAAAGAGATTGGTAACAAAAATAGAGAAGCATTAATGCTGAATAACATGGGAAGCATTTATGGCGAGCAAAAAAATTATGCAGAAGCCTTCCGTTATTTCTCGGAGGCCTACGTGATTTATAAGCAGCTTAACTCCAAGGAGAATAGTGCTTTATGCCTCAATAATATTGCTGAAATTAACTTCCGAACACGCCGTTATTTTAAAGCAATAGAAAGCTATAATGCATCTTTAGAAATATCTAGCGAAATATCTGGGCTTTCAGATATGGAGACAAGTTACACTGGCTTGTATAATTGTTACTTACAAATGAAAGATTATAAACAAGCGCATAATTATTTGGTGTTGTCGAATAGCATACACGATTCAATTTTTAGCGAAGAAAACACGAGCGAATTAAATAATCTAAAAGCCAAGTTTGATGCCAACTCACGCGAAAAAGAAATTAAATTATTAACTGCAGATAAGGCATTAAAAGACATTAAAATCCGAAATGCAAATATTGTAACGTATGCATCTATTTCTGGAATATTAATATTAAGTGCTTTTGTATTTTATGTTTTTTATCTGTTAAAGCAGAAACAAAAAATTAATCAAGAATTGAATTCAAAGAATGAAAAAATTGAATACGCCTATCAATTGGTTGATGCAAAGCAAAAAGAAATTTTAGATTCAATTAATTATGCTAAACGCATTCAAAATGGTTTAATAGCAAACAAGAAAGAGTTAACCAAGTATTTCCCAAACAACTTTATATACTACAATCCAAAAGATATTGTTAGTGGGGATTTTTCTTGGACAAATTATTCAAAAAATGAATCAAATGAAGAATTGTTTTACCTTGCCTGTTGCGATAGCACTGGTCATGGTGTGCCAGGAGCATTTATGAGTTTGCTAAACATGTCGTTGCTGAGTGAAGCAATAAATGAGAAGAAAATTTTTGAACCAAATTTAGTTTTTAATCACATTAGGCTTAGGCTTGTTGATTTGATTGGCGCCGAAGGGCAGCAGGACGGATTTGATGGAACTTTACTTTGCTTAAATTTATCGAATAAAAAAATAACCTATGCTTCTTCTAATAACGGTGGTTTATTAGTTAAGCCTGATGGAAGTTTTGAAGAATTAAGTTATGATAAAATGCCGGTTGGTAAAGGTGAGAAAGAGAATAGTTTTTTACTTTACGAACTAAACTACAGCCAAGGCGATAGTGTTTATTTGTATACCGATGGATTTGCTGATCAATTTGGTGGACCAAAGGGAAAAAAATTCAAATACAACCAATTTATTGCTACACTAATAAATGTTAGTACTTTGCCGATTGATAAACAACAAAAAGAACTTGAATTAATTTTTAATAACTGGCAATCAAATCACGAACAGGTAGATGATGTTGAGGTTATAGGCATAGTGTGTTAATCGAAACTAAATTTGACCAACGTTCACTTCTAATACCAAGAAGAATTAAAAATTTTATCATTGATTGATCTAAAAAATATTTCATCTTGTTGTAAGATGATTAAAGAGACCCATTCAAACACTGAATTTACTCATCTTGAGTTTAATAAATAAACTTTTTAGCAATCTGCTTTTGGTTTTGTTCAATAACCAAGCAATACAAACTTCCACTGCTTAGGTTTAATTTTTTTAGTAGAAGTATTTCATTTTCAACTTCAGAAAAATAAACTTTATGCTCAAATTGCAGTTTCCCATCAAGGGAGTATATTTTTGCAGTAATCACTTCACTTGAAAAATTAATGAGCCTCAATCTCAATGCCGAAGCTTCATTATCATTAATAACCAAAGCATCAAGTTCTTTTCCCTTATCGTTTTGTACTTCTATGATTCGTGAATATTTATAGGAGTTATCATTATCTACAAGTTTAAGTTTATAATAGGTTGTTTGGTTTAAAACTTCGTAATCATCAAATTCATAATCTTGTTTACTACTAATCTGATTTGTACTTCTTTGCACAAGCGCAATAGATCGCCAATTATAAGCATTTGTAGATTTATATAATTCAAAATGCTTAAAATTAACGCTGTTTTCAGTAAGCCAATTAAGTTTTGTAAAATCGTTTTGCTTTGAGGCGCTAAATTTTAGTAAATCGATTGGCAAAACTACAATTAGTGCATTTACTTCAAATGAAATCATTGCCAGTCTGTTAGGCGTAGTATTTGTAATTGTTGGGTCAGTTGTAAGATTTGTGCCTAACAATAAAGAATTAACACAATAGGAATGATTGGATAAGTTAATATCTGCATGCTCTGTATAACCCGCAGGTACAGGGTTATAATTGGATGACGCACTTGAGGAAGTACCACTAGTAAAAACCCTGTCGTTTATTTCGGCACTAATACTGGGGTTAGCATCAATCGTATTATTAGTTGTTCCTGGAGCTGTAAAGGCAATTCTGCTGTCTTCAACGGGATTTGATTGATCTACGCCGCCAAGTGTGAAAACTGTGGTGCCAACACTTTCAAGCGCAGCAATACAGCAAGTAGCAGTAAAGGCAATTACAACAGAATTATGGGCCGCAGCTATAATTTGAGATTCGTTTAAATAGAAAGCACAGATTTGATTACGTTTGTTTGGTGTTCCTCCGGTTTGATTTATAGCTGCTGTTGTTATTTGAGTCATATTTATCCCACCATAATTTGCAGATATAATGCTGTTAGCCGTTGTATTAAACTCAGCGGTAACAAAAAACAAAAGCAATCTGTTGGAGCCAGCAGCGGCGTTAAAGGTAAACGTTTGTGTGATGAAATTACCCTGATTTAATATAGAGACCTGAGCTTTATTAGAGAAAATAGCTAAAAATAATGACAATATAAAATTAATTCTCAAAATATCTATTCTCTTTGTTAGTAAATATAAATAAAATTTTCTATATTATTTGCTCAATCTATAGTTTTTGTCTAAATAGATCAATGTTCTGTTTTTCTATTTTTTATAATTTATAAAGCGTATGTTCATAGTAATTTAATAGATTGGTAACACAGTAATTAAAAAATTCATTATTAATTTCATGTAATATTTAAATGATTTGATTACGAATCAATAAAGTCTTAGCAAGTATTCTAAAGTTATATCAAATCATAACTTTCATCACACCCTCTAAATAAAGTTTTCCAATAGGGATTTCAAAATTATTCACAAAGACAGAACTTTGATTATACTTTGAAATGTAGATTTTATTAATTAAAAAAGATTTATGACATCTAATAAAACCAGAGTTTGCGAATTCATCTTCCAGTGATTTTAAGGTTTGAATAATTATAAAACGTTTTTCTTTGGTATAAATTTTTACATATTGTTTGTCTGATTCTATATATAAAATATCTTTTGCAAATATCTTTACTTTTTTATAGTCATCATTTACCCAAATAAATTTTTCTTCGATTTGATTTGTATTAACATTAAAATATTTTTGAGCTTTTTCAATTGATTCGTTAAATCGCTTTTTCGAAAAAGGCTTAAGTAAATAATCAATTACCCATAAATTATATGCTTCTAGGGCATGGTGTGCGTATGAAGTGGTAAGTATTACAGGTAATTTTTTTTCAGATTGCTGTTCTTTTAAAAAATCTAAACCAGTTCTAAATGGCATTTGAATGTCTAAAAAAAGTAATGTATTACCATCTAAAACTTCTTTTGGTAGATTAATGTTGTTGAAAGATGAATGGGTTAATTTTAGTTGTTTGTTTTCTTTTATAAAAAATGTAAGCAATTCAATTGCTGGCTCTTCATCTTCTATTATGCAACAATTGATTATCAAGTAAAGGCAATTTTAATTCAGTTTTAAAGATATTGTTTTCTTCTTGATAGTGAAACAAATAATTTTTGTTGTAAGTAATATCCAAACGTTTTTTTAAATTTATTAGTCCTGTACCGTCCGAATTAAGGGGTTTATCTTTTCTAATTGTATTTTCTAATTTGCAAGTTAACTCGTTGTTATGAACAAAAATTTCCATTTGTAAAAAGGCGCTTTCTTCATCCAAGTTACAGTATTTAAATGCGTTTTCGGCTAAGGTTAAAATTGTGTGTGGTTCAATATAAAACACATCAGAATTAGTTATTTGTATAGTTAGTTTCGCCTTAGTTATCCATCTTTTATTCACTAAATACAAGTCAAACAAATCTTTGGTAACATTAATTTCATTTTGAGCATCTATGTAAGATTCTGAATTTTTTGTATCGCTTAAAAAACGGAGTATCTCTGATAACTTTAAAATTAACTTTGGGGTCTCATCTTTTTTTTGTACGGCGTAACTATAAATATTATTTAAGGAGTTAAATAAAAAATGCGGATTTATTTGCGCACGTAACAATTTAATTTCAGATTCTAATTGACCAATTTTTAATTTTTTTTCATCTTCAGCTTTCTTAAAATAAACTTGTAACATTTTTTGAATACCAAATAATCCTATAAATGAAAAGTTGATAAAGAATCTACTATTTATATGCTCTGTCCACATAAGCCAAGGAACATTGTATCTTTTTAAAAACAAAGTATCCATTAAAGCATTTAATACCATAGAAGTATACAACTGAATTGGAATAGTAATAAAAACTACCCAAAATAATTTTTTGTTTAATAATTTATCATACAAATAAAAATGATTAATTAGTGGAAAAATAAGTACTATAAATAAATTAGCAAGTGTGTACCAATAAAATTGATAATTATCAAAATAGTAATGGTTGCTATTGCACCAATTAACATGATAGTTATAGCTCGCGTAATAAAAATAAACAATAACCACTAATTGAAACATCCAAAGTAGTTGGTGCGTTTTTATGTTTTTAAAAAAATTCATTACGCTACAAAATTAGGCTAATAAAAATAACTCTATACTTTTTTCGTTCATAAAAATGGTTCGTTGGTTCAGTATTTTAATTTATTGTTTTTGTTAGGATTAATTTCACAACATAAACTTTAATCATATAAAAATGAAAACAGCAATGAGAAAATTAACATTCGGAATAATTACAGCCTTAACAATAATTACTTCCTGCCAAAAACCAGCAGATAGTAAAGATGTAAAGCAGGATAAAATATATGCCGAATATGAATTGTTTTATGATAAAAACGCTGATAAAACTTATGCAAGTGCATCTTTCAGATTTAATGATGGCGCAGGTACACCGCTAACACTTTCATCACCAAGTGAAATAAAATTTAATAACGATGCTATTCCTTTCGATCCAATTTTTAATTATTATCGTAAAGAATACGCAGGGCAAATAAATTCGGGTACATTTAATTTTAAAGATGCCGATGGTAAAACTTATTCTGACCCAGTAAGCATTGCCAAAATAATAACTAATCCAACTATTGATACGATTAAAAGAGTTGGCGCTTATAGCTATAACTGGATAGGAGATAGTGTAGTTGCTAATGAAACCGTTGGATTGACAATAGGGAATAATGCTAACACATTAAATTTTCAAGTATTTCTGCAAAACACTGTTAATTCAAAAAATTTAATCTTACCACTTAATCAGCTAAATCAATTACCTATTGGAATGAGCTCTTGCATATTAGATAGACAAATTGAAAAAGCTGCCCCAAATGTTACCAGCGCCGGAGGCAAAATTAGAGGGAAGTACAGAGCATTGAATAAAAACTTATATATTAAATAGTAGCATAAAATATTTATTATATTTGATTAAGAGTAAGAAAATGAAACAAAATCTTTATAAGTTTAAAAGTGTTATTTTTATTTTGATAATTGCTTGTACTGTATTACTAATCCAATGCGTTCCAGCTCCACCAAAATATCCCTTTATTGCAAATTACGATTCACTTAACGTAGAAGCAAAAAAAATTAGCGATTCATTAGAATGGTATATTAAAGAATGGCATGCTGGTAAAGCTTCTGAAACACTGCCACTACGCTATGTTCCAAAGGGATATGACACAGGCAGATACAAAGATTTTAGATTAGTAAAGTTTGAAAAGATTAATCCAAAAAAACAATGGGTATTCAGACCTACGCATTCAATTGATCATAGTCGTCTCTATGGTAGCTTCCCTGATCCTCACGTAAGTTATTTGCTTGCTCCCGTTTTGCTAGCGCCATTTGGAACCAAGGTGTATATTGAAGGTGATTTTCCTTATTGTCGCTTTTTTAATGTGCAAGTTTCTCCACCATTTGATGCGCACGAATACCGTTATGATAAATGGAGCGGCAAGGGGGAGGTAAGCATTGTAGATGCAGATATGATTCCAAAGCCTGGTAGTCAAAATCCGTTTTTACCGAATGCAGATAGAACGGTTAAAAACAGAGCTTATCAAATCGTTTATGAAATGGCAATGGGTAACCCTTGTGAGGTAGATCCAACGCACCGCCCAGGTTACCGTGGCAATGGTAAAATACGTTATGGGAGTGCCATTCAATATCAAGGGCCTTGGGCTATGAATAAAAAAAGTGGACATACCCGCGGTATATGGGATTTTGGCGATCTATGGATGCGCTATTATGCAATAGATAAAGATAAAGATGTGTATGCTGGAGTTGAGATTCCGAAAATATACTATGAGTTAAAAAGTGGAGAAAAATTTTTTATTGAAGTAAATTGCGATGGCATGGTAAAAGCCTCTGAAACCACAATGGCGCAACGCCACAAAGGCAATGCTGATCCTGCGCCCTATAATGGCGCTAATGTTGGTTGGGATAAACAGTTTGGAATTTTCCTACAAATTTCAACGGGTGTTTCGCATGCATTGTATAAAGAAAAAGAAAGTGATAAAGAATATATTCGAAAACTTGACTTAGGAGTAAATGGTAGAGGCGAAAATATGCCACCTCCTGCATGCTACGAACCACACGCCACAACATGCGCGTACGCGGCAATTCTTACTTCAGGCACCTCCATTAAAAAAGGAAAAGTATTTATAATTACTGGGAAACTTCCAACTTTTCCAGATACACGAAATGGTGAGAAAGTATTTAAACCTGCCCAATGCCGCTATTGGTCAATTACCAGCTACGATGCAGAGTTTCCGTTTTCAAAAGTAAAGGGCTTAGAACAAACGTCGGTAATGGATGATGAATTGGTATTAGATAAAGATAGAAAATACATCATTGTATATTCACGTCCAGAAGACAGACCAATTAACGCAACCAAAGAAAATGGTGTAACTTGGGTTGACTGGGGCTATACATGCACCCAATCATTTACTATCAGATGGATAAGTGTAACACCCGAATGGGATTTTGAAAAATCACCTACAGAAACGCACATGCCTTGGAGTAAAAGTACTTGGAGCGGCACACAATTTGCAAAAGGATTTATTGGCACAAACGATACCACAGGTTACATGGGCGGTTATCATCCTGTAAAACATTACATGACTAAAAAAGATTTTGAGAGTTTAGGAAATAATTTAGATGCGTATAAAATACCAGATTGGAGAAAATTTCAATAATGAAGCACAAATTTTACATATTTATTTTTCTATTATGTTTTAAATTTAGTAGTTCACAACATTTATATGATACTACTAAATATATAAAATTTTATGGCAAAACCTTGTGGAGTTTATACTTTAATTCAAGTAACTCATCTATTGCTGTAACACAAGATTATAATAAAGATACAAGTATCAATACGTCTTTAAACCTCACAGCAGAAAGCTTTCAAGAAATTGGTATTTCATACGTTAACAGAAAAGTTCAAGCCTTAATTAATTTAGTAAACATTCCTTCTACTTCATCTAACCGAAAACCAAATTCTACCTATTCAAATTGTTTAATATCATTTAGTGATAAAAATTATTTGCACGAAACTGGTTACAATTGGTTTAACAGTTATTACGATAAAAACTCAAAAAATTTTATTAAGAATTTTAATGACTCTACACCGTTTTATAATTATAACCGTTTAAGAACACTAAATGTTTTTTATAGATACGTTAATTTTAATAATTATAAAAAGTTCTCATACAGCGCTGCTTACAGAGGAACAGCTCAACAACGGAAGTCTGCTTTCACTACGCTTTATTACTTAGGAGCTAATTACAATCGAATGGAATCCGATACCGCCATAATTCCCTTTTATGTAAGAAAAAGTTATGATAGATTGGGCGACCTAAATAAATTTTTCTCATATAATGTAAGTGGTGGTATAGGTGTTTCAGCCACAGTAGTTATGCTTAAATGTTTCTTTATTAATGCCACAGGTATGATGGGGCCTGCCATTCAATTAAGGCAGTATTCAATTTATAATAAAAATGGGTTTAATAATAAAGTTAACTTTTTTCTTACTGCCGATTTGCGGTTTGCAATTGGTGTAAACTTAAAACGCATTATGATTAGCAATACCACATTCATTAATATGAAAGATTACGGAATTGATAAAGTTAATTTCAGATCAACCTTTGTTTCAAATTCATTTTCGTTAGGTTATAGATTTAATACAAGAAACAAACGCAATTTGTAGTTTAAAACTAATGTCGCTGAAGAATTAGATGGCATTTTTCTTTCTAACAACCACTTTAAAAGCTAAATAATTGTAGGATAACAATAGCATTCCAAGAAAATAGCATTAATTTTTTACATAAGCCTTTTACCATAGCTTTAAAAAAATTAATCATATATTATTAAATTTACAAAAACATTTTAAATTATGAGCGCTGTTAGCGATGCAATCATTAATGCGTTTGGCAAGGGCGAAGCCATAGGTAATCTTCAAAATTTGTTTGTTAGGCCATTTGATAAAATGGTGATTGAGGATTTAACTTCAACTATTAATTATGGATGTTTTAAAAATAAATTTTATTTATTACTTTCATTGGAGTTAGAGTTATATAATGAATGTTTAGTTGATTGGAATTTTTTAATTCCAAAAGATAACAAAATGAGAAAAGTGTTTGGTCGCAATGCTTATGGTTCATTATTTATAATTGAAGATCCCGAAAATAAAGGACTTGCCGCAGAAGTAGGAATATTAAATCCTTTTACGCTTTCCTATTCTGTCAACCCAAGTTGTGTTTTTATGAATAATCTTGGGCATTGGATGCCAAAAAATGTTCATTCTACTTCGGTATCAAATTCAACAATTTACGATGTTGTTTTTGGGAAGGATAAGTTCTTAGGTACACATGAAATCTTAGCTCCAAAAATACCTTTACCATTAGGCGGTAAATTTGAAATGAATAATTTTCAAATAGAACCTATTTTGGATTATTATAAAAGCACTGCTAAAATTTATAAGCAAATAAAAGATAAAAACGGAAATTTGCTTTTTCCTTAAAATTAAAATACTATGATGTCTTTTCAATATTTAAGTAATGGAGTCCTGTTTATTTCTCCAAGCTCTACTAAAGTAAAATGTGATTGTTGTAATAAAAAGATGAATTGTTACGATACTTCAAAATTTATTTACGCGGATACTATTTCTAATATTTGTACACTTGTTTAAAATGTGCTTACGGTTTTGAGCATATTAATATAGTTACAAACAATGCTGATATTGAAAATTTAAAAGTTCAAATTAAAACATTAAATCCAATTTTAAGTGAGAGCGAAGTGAATAAACTTGCTCAACTAAAAACAAGAGAGTTAGTTAAAACCACACCTCCGTTATTGGCTTCAACTGCCTTTTTATGGCCAGCTTTAGCAGGTGAGTATGCAAAGTTTATTGGTTATGGAAGTAAACAGTTTTATGAAACTTTAAGTAGTAAAACAGATGCATTCACTTATTTTTGTAATTCTATTAATGAAGAACCAGATAAACAAAAAGCAAGAGAATTCTGAGAAACAAAATTACCTGAAGAAATTATAAAAAACTTTAATGATTCACTTACTATCAATCCTCGTGTATTTGTTTTTCAGAGTTTAAAAAGTAATTTGATTGTTAGTAAAATAGAGAATGGATTATTTTAGAAGCACCTCGAAAATTTTTAAACAGATAAAAGGTAAAAATGGAAAATTTGCTTTTTTCATAAGCTAGTTTAGTTCTCTAGTTGCGTTTGTTGAACAGAAACGCATACCTAAGGTTTATTAAATTTTTAGTATTTTTATATCTTTCAATATATGAATGTATTAATATTAGGCTCAGGCGGAAGAGAACATGCATTTGCATGGAAACTATCTCAAAGTAAAAACTTACAAAATTTATATATTGCGCCAGGCAATGCAGGTACTGCTAATTGTGGCACTAATGTGAATATTAGCGTTACCGATTTTGATAGCATTAAAAATTTGGTGTGGGAAAAGGATATTAATCTTGTTTTGGTTGGCCCTGAAGATCCTTTGGTTAAAGGCATTCATGACTTTTTTTTAAATGACGAAGTATTAAAAGATATTCCGGTAATTGGTCCTAAAAAGGATGGTGCTCAACTAGAAGGTAGCAAGGATTTTAGTAAGCAATTTATGTTTAAGTACAATGTACCTACTGCAAAATATGGCACATTTACAAAAGAAACTTTAAACGAAGGATTGAATTTTTTAGAAACGTTGCAACCGCCCTTTGTTTTAAAAGCAGATGGATTAGCGGCTGGAAAAGGCGTATTAATTTTACATAATTTAGCCGAAGCCAAAAACGAATTAAAACAAATGTTGGTAGATGCAAAGTTTGGAAATGCAAGTTCAAAAGTAGTTATAGAAGAATTTTTGCATGGTATTGAACTTTCAGTTTTTGTTTTAACCGACGGTAAATCTTATAAAATTTTACCTGCAGCAAAAGATTACAAACGTATTGGCGAAGGTGATACAGGCTTAAACACAGGCGGTATGGGCGCTGTAAGCCCTGTGCCATTTGCTAACCAAGAATTTATAAATAAAGTTGAAGAGCGTGTGATTAAACCAACAATTGCTGGTTTAAATAAAGAAGGAATTGATTACCGAGGTTTTATTTTTATTGGTTTGATGAATTGTAATGGCGAGCCTTACGTAATTGAATACAATTGCCGCATGGGCGACCCAGAAACAGAAGTAGTAATACCTCGTATTAGTACTGACTTTTTAGATTTGCTTGTTGGCGTTGGCAATCAAACCTTACACGAAAAAAGTTATGGTACAACAGAGCAAACTGCAACTACTGTTGTAATGGTAAGTGGCGGTTATCCTGAAGATTTTAGTAAAGGTTTTGAGGTGAAAGGATTAAGTGAAACTAACGGTTCGCAGGTGTTCCATTCGGGTACAAAATTGGAAGGCGATAAAGTATTAACATACGGAGGTAGAGTATTTGCTATTACTAGTTTTGGAAATAGTATTGAAGAAGCAGTAACCAAAAGTTTTAAAAACGCTGAAATAATTTCTTACACCAATAAATATTATAGAAAAGATATTGGTAAAGATTTAATGGCGCTATCTAAATAAACTTACCATACCATTTCTTACAAGTTTTTTATTAGTGCCAGCTTCGGTACTTTCAATATGGTATACATAATTTTCTTCAGGACACAAATTACCTTTAAAACGCCCGTCCCACTTGCCATTCAAATTATTTGTTTGATAAACTACATTGCCCCATTTATCTGAAATTACCATTAAAAAAGTCGTATAATCACATTGTGTTATGGGATAAAAATAGTCATTCTTATTATCTTCGTTTGGTGTAAAGCTATTTGGTATCATCATCTCACAATCACAGGCTTTTAACTTTACCCTTACCGAATCAACTTGCACGCCACAATTCTTACTATCTGTTTTTACCCAATAAAGTCCTTCTTTGGTTACATTAATGCTGGAGGCCGTAGAGCCTGTACTCCAATTAATTTTTGTATTGGGTTGGGTTTTAATGCTTAAACTTTTATTCTCATCGCTTAAACAAAATTGCATTTCGCTTGTAAAACTAAGGGTATTTCCTGGTAAAACTTTTACTATTGCGGTATCAATTATTGAGCAACCAAAGTTGGTAATGCGCACCCAGTAGCGCCCGCTCGTTTCAACCTTAATTTTTTGTGTTACATCACCCGTGTTCCAAAAATATTTCATGCCATTATTTTTTGCATCAAGTACAATTGGTTTGCCTTTGCAAAGCGTGCTGTCACGCAATAAAGAACGTGGTCTAAAATAAATTTTTACGTAAGTACTATCAAAAAAAGTTTGTTTATTTGAAACAACTTTTACATAATATTTTCCTCCAAACTTAAATGCACTAATTTTTTTTGTGTTTTGTATAATGCTATAAGGTGTGGTCCATAAAATGCTTGCGTTTTTATCTAACTTTTCTTTTATTTCAATAACAGCAGTATCACCTGCGCAAAAGCCAGTAGTGTCAGGCAATAAATTTTTTTGTGCCGTAACTTTACAAACCAAAATAAAAAATAAATATGTAATTAACTTTTTAATGCTCTAATTCTATAGTAATTATTGTACCAGTTTTTGTTGCATCAAGTGTAGATTTATCAAGCATAGTAACCACTTGTGTTTTGCCACTTAGTTTTGAGTTAATCTCTAAAATTGATTTTATGGTACTTGTTCCTAAAGATTTGTGCCCAGTTTTTGAGTGTTCTTTTGCTTTAATTAACCCAATACCATCGTCTTCAATAGTAATAAGTAATTTGCTATTAGATTTAGCGAAATTAACTTTTAAGCTTCCATGTTCTAACTTTGGTAAAATGCCGTGTATAATGCAATTCTCAACATGTGGTTGAATAATCATATTTGGAATTTTTGTTTCAATTTTATCAATTCTATCATCTACTATTATGTCATAATCAAATTTACTTTTAAAACGTTCTTTTTCTAATTCTAAATAATAACTTAAGCGTGTAATTTCGTCCTGCAATGTTATTTCGCGTTGTGCAGCTTTTTCAATTATCATTCTTATGAGGCGCGAAAACTTTGCTAAATATTCACTTGCCTTTAAGCTATTATTGGTATTTATATAATTTTGAATAGATGTAAGCGAATTAAAAATAAAATGCGGGCTCAACAAAGCATTCATAGCTTGATGTTTTAATAAATTCATCTGCTGTTCTTCTTCTAATCGTTTGGTTGCAGTACGTTTTATTTTCTTTAAAACCAAATAACTAATAAATGCAATAACTAATAAACCTCCAATTATAATCAGTATTAACGCAATTGCAGTTTTACTTAATTTTTTTTCTTTGGTTATTGTGAAAGTTTTAGCGTCACTCCAAACAACGTTATTTATAGAAGTTTGAATCTCAATTTCTGTTTTACCAGCTTCAATTCCAACTAAATCTAAAAGTGTATTTTCTAATGGTAACCAAGCGCCGTTGTTTTTTTTGTATCTATAAAATTGTTTTGAAGGCTTGTTAAAATAAGGACTAGAGAAAGCTATAATTGCTTCACTTTGATTAGCATTAAGCTGAATTAGATTGTTGTTAAAATTCAACTTCACTAATCCAGAAGTTATATTTGTAATCACAATTGGCTTTAATTTATTTAGTGAGGCAACAATCAGGTCTAACTTCAACATCGCTATGCCTCGAGCTGTGGCAATGCATACCTCGTTTTCAAAAAAATCGATGTCGCTTACCGAACTTGATAATAAACCCGAAGATTTATTAATTATTTGTAAAGGGTTAAGTTTCTCATCACAAATAACTAAACCATCTTGAGTACAAAGCCAAATTGAGTTATTGTATTTTTTTAGGCGTTTAACGCCATTTAATTTTACGTTACCAAGTTGTTGAATTAATTGTTTATTAGAGATGTTTGTAATGCCGTTTTCATGTGCTGCATAAAGCTGATTATCAATAAGAGATAAGTCGGTAATATTAAAATTTAATTCATTTGTGTTTTGAAAATTGTATTTTTTTGTTTCGAAAGAGTAGATATATAACCCATTATTAGTTGCTACATAAAGCTGGTTTTCTTTCACCAACATGGCGTTTACACTAATTCTAAAGTCGGGAAAAGACACTAAAGTATCTAAAGTTTTAGAGGGATCTTTATTACATAATAAAATATTTGCATTTCTATCTGCTATAATGGATTGGTCGTTTTTGTATGTGCAGTATTGGTTTGCTACGATGGGTTTAAATTTGTAAGTTTCTTTTCCGTTTGAGAATATACGTGAGTTCAAATCAAAAGGGCTACTTTTTAAATAATAAATTGTATTAGAATTTTGGCTCACAGTTGATATTGCTTCTGGAAAAAAATCATCTGGTTTAGATAGAATACTAATAGCGCCATCACCACTATTAAACCCATATAGTCCGTTGTTAGTAGCTGTTATAACTAGTTTGTTTTTTAGTAAGATTTTATTTACCACAAGCTGTTTCCCATTAAACTGAAAATTAAAATTTAAGAAAGAAGGATTTTGAATAAGGTACAAACCTTCGTTAAATGTACCCACCCAAATATTTTCATTCAAATCTTTGTAAATTGTTTTTATCAACGTTTCTGAAATACCAAGTATATCAAACACATTATACGTTTTTCCGTTTTGGTAGAGGTATAAATTTTCATCAGGGTAGGAGGTAAACCAAATTTTATTGTACTTATCTACAACTAGTTTAGTAATGCTTTTATCGCCACCAAATAAAAATGTTTTACTTTTTGTAGGATATTTTGGCACAATTTCACCTACTAGTTTTTGATTTTGTAGCTGAATTATTTTATTTGAACTTCCTAAATAAAATGAGCCATCTGAAGCCTCTGATATTGAATAGACTGGGTTAACCGTAGAATAAATTAATTGTGGATTAGTAGCATCCGTAACATCAAATAGTCCGTTGTTTCTGCCTACATAAATTTTATTATTTTTTGTTTTGTAAATACAATGGGCGCGGTTAGCAGATTCAGCATTAGCAAACTTGTCTTCTAAAATATTTCCTGATTTTATGTCAACAATGGTTAATTTTATTCCTGTTACCACGGCATATATAAACTCAGAGGTAACAATAAAATTATCAGCTTTAATATTAAACCTAAAGTTTTTCGCAAAACTGTAGCGTTTGCTTCCAATTTCATACTCGGCAATACCTTCATTTCTTAAAGCCAAGTAAAGGTTATTTTTAAGCCCAATATTACAGTTTAATAAGGCATTACTCTTTAAACTATCAATTGGGAGTTTCGTGAAGTTATAGCCATCATACGAATATATTCCGTTTTGTGTAGTTACATAAACTAGGCCATCGTTACTTTGTTCAATATTAAATACATTAGGGTTTGTAAGTCCTTCCTCACTCCCAAGCTTTTGAAAATTAAAAGCAGGATTTTGAGCAATTAAAAAATTGCAACAAATAATTAGGTAAAAAACTATTCGCCCTTTAAGAAACATCAATCTCCTAATTTACGAAAAATATTAGAGGCGAAAAGCGGGGGTAGATGCGAAATAATAAGCTAAGAAAGAGGGGAAAATATCATAGGTTTAAAATTGCGTAATTGTATGAGATTCAATTTTCAAAAGCAATACATTTTTCTGTAACCTTTTAATTGTTTAATTTTTTTCAAATTCTTAGCATTTAAAATCTTGCAAGCATTTGGCTTGTCGTTGTTGAGTAGATGCCAAGTTGTGAGCAAAATATCAAAGAAGGTATCAGTTTGCTCATGTGTGATTGATGGGCCACAAATTGAAGATTTTCGAGACGGTTTTGAGAAAGAGCTTGAAATATAAGCTGTGTCAGCTTTTTGTTGGTATCGATTTTTAATTTGTACCGACTTAAAAAAGTCATCAATGTTTAAGTATCTTTTAGTGTGTATGTTAGAGCAATTGCTCTAAAATAATAGTTTTCATAAGCCAAGCTATCCTTTTTTATTGCTTGTGAATATATTTCTATTGCTTTTTCGAAATCTGCACTTATTAAATATTTCATGCCTTGTTCTTTTAGGGTGGGAATTTCCTGAGAATAGAATCTAAGACAAAGAAGTAATAGTATATTTAGTAATTTTGCTTTCAATTTATACTTTTAACTAAACTTAAAACTTACCCTTCTATTCTTTTGCATTAATTCCTCTTTTTTAGTTTGGTCTTTTTCTAAGTTTATTATAGCAATATCAATTACAGGTTGTGATATGCCTATACCTTTTACTGAAATTTTTGATGCCGATATTCCATTTTTTACTAGTTGTTCTTTAATAAAGTTGGCGCGCTTTAACGAAAGATTTTTTATGTCACCTTCATTATTGTCACAATGCCCAATTATTTCAACTTTCATCTTGGGATCTTGTTCAATTATTTTTTTCACAACAGAAATAATAGAATCAGATGAAACATGAGTAAACATTACCAAATCTTTGTCTCTTTGAGGTAAAGCACTATTTGTTTTAAAGTAAATTTTTGGATGATAATAACAACTGAAATAACAATAATTTGTTATTTCCCAAGGGTATTCTAACTGTAGATTATAAACTGTATCTGCGTTTAGGTTAATTATTGTTGAAGTGCTTGCAGGCATACCATTACAAGATAGATATCCACAATGCTTTACAGTTCCTCCTTTTAATCTATTTAGTGATTCATGGCAAATTAGTACTTCTTCATTAATCCTCTTAAATTGGAATTTGAATTCCCCTTTAGCATTCGTTTTTGTAGTTAAAAAAATTGTATCATTAAGTTTCAGAAAAACAGAAACATTTTCAAAAAAAACTTCTTTCTCTGCTGGAAAAAGAAGTTTTCCGTTTATAGTTAAATTGTTTTGAGAATAAACAGTTGTTAAATTACACAACAATACAAACAATAGAATTAATCTTTTCATAATTAACTTTTAATTAGACGCTCATTCAAAAGCTAAAGTTAAGAAAAAGAGAATCTAAATTGGGCATATAATAAACTAATATCAAGTTCCTACAATTTTACAGTTAGTGATTTATTTGATAAACTAAATTGCTATTATTATCAGAAAAACGAAAATCACCTAACCTTTCAAACCGTTATACACCACAATCCCTTAAATCGAGAATAGATAAATAAAATTTTTTGTTCCTTTGGATAAAAAATAACTTAAGCTGAATTAAATCTCCATGTTTCTCTTTAAAGTGAACTACAACACTTTTTGTTAGCTGTTCATCTATATCTCGTAAGCTTTTTAAATACTCTAAATTTGGCGCTTGCTCCGTTTGTATCTGATTTAGTTTATAGATATCTTGTAAAATAGTTTGCGCCTTTTTTAAATTAAAAATATAGAAACCTTCAACTTCAGAGCTACAAGGGTCAAAATTTTCTGGGTTAACAAAGGCATCTTTTTTTATAAACGCAATATCGCGGTACAAAAATAAAAAAGATGATTTCCCAAGTAATTCCGTTTGGCTTTGTAATTTTTCCAGAGTTGGTGTAGCTGAAACTCCAGACTCAATGCAATAAACCCCACTTTTAGGGTCAATATACTTTTCTAAATAATTAAGGTTAGAAAAAAAATTGTAAAGAATAGAGTCCTCAACATTAAGACTTTTGGCTTTCAAAACTTCAGTATCTAGTTTCACTTGGGTTATGCTACTATCTTTTCTTTCTTCTGCCTTCTGGGAATGAGATTCATCTTTAGTGGATTGATCACAACTTAAAAATGTAAGTACATAAATAATAAATAGTTTTTTCATGAATATTCCTGTATTCAAACGTATGTTATCAGGCATATAAATTCACTTTCTCTCAATACTGCTTTCTCACCACTTCGCTTCTGGGTGCGCTTTTGCTAGGCTTTGCATTTCGGCTAATAAATAACCTAAATGTTCGGTGTGTAAGCCATTTTTACCACCGTCTTGCATAAAGGCATCTGCGGGTATTTTTAAATTTGCTTCTTCAAATAAGGTAGTAATGGTTTTTGTCCATTTATCTTTTGAGGCATTAATGTTTACGCCTATTCCATTTTCTTCTGCAAATTTTTCGGTTTCATCGGTAAAAAATAATTCGCCGCTAAAGCGCCATAATTCGTTTAAGGCAGCTTGCGCACGTTGGTTACTTTCTTCGGTTCCTAAACCAAAACGGGTAACCCAACTGCTGGTGTGGCGGTAATGGTAAGTTACTTCTTTTACCGTTTTTGCAGCAATACCAGCTAGTACCTCATCTGAGCTTTTGCACAATTCAGTATAATGCAACAAGTCAAAATAATCAACCATTACTTGTTTCACAATGGTTTGCGCATAATCACCATTAGGTTGTTCTACCAATTTGGTGTTCAAAAATTCGCGCTCGTTTCTAAAATATGCTAAGGTATCTTCGCTCACATTTTCTAAACCGCTAAGTTTAGCAGCGTGTTCTAACAACATTTTGCTTCTACCCAAAATATCCAATGCAATGTTGGTTAACGCTAAATCTTCTTCTAAAAATGGGCCATGTCCTGTCCACTCTGTTAAGCGTTGCGAATTTATTAGGCCATTATCGGCTAAGCGAAGTATAAATTTGTAATGATGATTCATTAAATAAATTACATGTGTTTAATAATATCTGGTACCTGATAAAATGTTGGATGACGAAAAATTTTGTCATTTGCAGGTTCAAAAAAAGCGCCTTGATCTTCGGGACTACTCGCCACAATATGTTCTGATTTTACAACCCAAATAGCAGTGCCTTCCATACGGCGCGTATATAAATCGCGTGCATTTTGCAATGCCATTTCTTTATCAAAGGCATGTAAATTACCACAATGTACAAATGGTTGTCCTGCTTTTTTCTGCAGAAATACTTCCCACATAGGGCCTTGCGTATCGCTCATGTTTTTTTGTTTATTGTATTATTAAATAGTTTATTCTAATAAAGCAGTATTAATTTTTATACTAACTAGGCAGCTTCTCTTTTTTCTTCTTGTCTTTTAGCAAATGCAGTTGCGGCTGCTCTTACCCATTCTCCGTTTTTATGCGCAGTGTTGCGGGCTTGCAAACGCTCTTTATTACAAGGACCATTGCCGTGAATCACGTTTTTAAATTCTACCCAATTTGGTTCGCTAAAATCGTATTCTTTTCTGGTTTCATTCCATTTAATACCTGAATTGGTTGGAAAATCTAAACCTAAATATTCTATTTGCGGCACGGTTTGGTTAACAAAACGTTGGCGTAACTCATCATTTGTTTCACGTTTAATACGCCATTTTACAGCATTATCACTATTAGGGCTTTCAGCATCTGGCGGACCAAACATCATTAATGTAGGAAACCAAAAACGATTCAACGCATCTTGGGCCATTTCTTTTTGAGCAGGTGTCCCAAACGCCAAGCGGGTCATGGCCTCATAGCCTTGGCGTTGGTGAAAACTTTCTTCTTTACAAATACGTATCATGGCACGGCTATAAGGTCCGTAGCTTGTGCGTTGTAACATAACTTGATTCATAATAGCGGCACCATCAACCAACCAGCCAATAGCAGCCACATCGGCCCAAGTAAGTGTAGGATAATTAAAAATTGATGAGTATTTAGCTTTGCCTGTATGCAAGGCATCCAACATTTCATCACGGCTTGTGCCAAGGCTCTCAGCAGCAGTGTATAAATACAAACCATGTCCACCCTCATCTTGTACTTTTGCTAATAAAACCAATTTACTTCTAAGACTCGGTGCGCGGGTTATCCAATTTCCTTCGGGTAACATACCTACAATTTCGCTGTGTGCATGCTGTGATATTTGTCGGATTAAGTGTTTGCGGTAGTTTTCAGGCATCCAATCTTTTGGCTCGATCATTTCGTTTTTCGCCAGTTTGCCTTCAAAAATGTTTTCAAAGTTGTAAGTTTCCATAATAGAGAGAATAGTTAAGCAAATTTACGAATTAAACAGTTAAAAATGAAATTAGTTCATAGTCGAAAAATATCCTTTCATAAATATGCTAATATTGATAACTTTGCAAATTACATAAGCATAAAAATGAAAGTTTATTTAGATAACGCCGCCACTACCAAGTTAGATGAAGAAGTTATTAAGGCTATGATGCCAGTAATGATGGAAGATTTTGGAAATCCATCCTCAATACATGGTTACGGCCGTAAGGTGCGCTCTATTATCGAAAATAGCCGCAAATCGGTTGCTAAACTTTTAAACGTAACACCTGCCGAAATTTTTTTTACTTCGGGTGGCACAGAGGCTGATAACATGGCTATTTGCCAGGCGGTTTCTACTTATGGCATTACGCACGTAATAAGTAGTTCTATTGAGCATCACGCGGTAGAGCATACCATAAAAGTTCTAGAAAAAGAAGGAAAAATAAAGGCAAGCTGGGTAAAAATTGATAACAAGGGAAATGTAGATTTGAACCATTTGGAGGATTTGTTGAAAAATAACCCTAGAAGCTTGGTTTCGCTAATGCATGCTAATAATGAAATAGGAACGTTGCTTCCAATAAAAGAAGTAGGAGAAATTTGTAAAAAATATAATGCACTTTTTCATAGCGATACCGTGCAAACAATGGGGCATTACACAATGGATTTAAAGGATATAAATGTGCATTATATTACCTGTGCTGCTCACAAATTTCACGGGCCAAAAGGTGTTGGGTTTTTGTACATTCATCACGCACATAAAATTAGTCCTTTTATTCATGGTGGCGCTCAAGAGCGCAACATGCGTGGCGGTACTGAAAATGTGTATGGCATTGTTGGTTTAACCAAAGCGCTAGAGCTTTGTTACCAAGATATGGAAGCGCACCAAAATCATATTGTAGAGTTAAAAAATTATTTTAAAACACAATTGCAAAACACAATTGAAGGGGTAGAGTTTAATGGCGAAACCGATACAGATAAAGCTTTGTACACGGTTTTAAATTGCCGTTTCCCTAAACATAGCGATGCTGAAATGCTACTATTTAATTTAGATATTGCAGGCATAGCAGCAAGTGGTGGTAGCGCTTGTAGCAGTGGCAGCAACCAAGGTAGCCATGTGTTGCGCGGTTTAGGAATAGATATGGATAGACCATCGGTAAGATTTAGTTTTTGTAAATACAACACCAAACAAGAAATTGATTTTGTAATTAATAAATTGGCAGAATTATTTAAAGTTAAACAAACAGTATAAATTATGAGCGATATAAAAACAGTACTAGACAACACCAAAACCTTAATGGATAAGGCTATTAACCATTTAGAGAGTGAATTACAAAAAGTACGTGCAGGTAAAGCTAACCCTGTAATGTTAGAAAACGTGCAAGTAGATTATTATGGAAGCCGTGTGGCATTGAGCAACACAGCAAGTATTAATACCCAAGATGCTCGTACATTAATTATTCAGCCTTGGGAAAAAAGTATGCTAACCCCTATAGAAAAAGCCATACAAGCCGCAAACCTAGGCTTTAACCCACAAAACGATGGTGTAATAATTCGTATTGTAGTGCCGCCTTTAACAGAAGAGCGCCGCCGTGATTTAACTAAAACAGCCAAAAGTCTTGGCGAAGATGCTAAAATTGCAACACGTAATTTACGCAAAGAAGCAATGGAACAAATTAAAAAATTACAAAAAGATGGCTTGCCAGAAGATGTGGCCAAAGACGGCGAAACAAAGGTGCAAACCTTAACCGATGCTACTGTAGGTAAAATTGATAAGCACGTTGAGCAAAAAGAAAAAGAAATAATGACAGTTTAAGATTTTTTAGTTTAAAAATCAAAGAATCGCTTTTAAAATAACCAAATTTTGCTTTGACTAGAAATGTAATTATTTTATTAGTATTTTCTTTCTTTCAATCGTTTGGACAAGTTTCAAAAATAAAGGTTAAGAAGTTAGAACCGTCGCCTGCTTTATTTCCGGGTGGCAGAGACAGTTTGACTAAGTATTTCAGTAAGGCAATCGTTCAGAAGTTAAACTTCCGCTCAGATAATCCTAAAAAAATCAATTTCCGAGCATGGGTGGATATTAATGAATTAGGTTTGGTTACCAAAGTTGAGTTAACAAATGGTTCTACTATACCAGACATTGATACTTTGTTTGTTGATCAAGTAGGGTTCACTTAAAATGTATAAAAATTAGCTGAATCGACCTGCCTACGGCGGGCACGGGCAGCGAAGTGAAGATGTATATAAATACTTCGAACTGAGCTAACGATGAGTCAGCTAATTTTTATCAAGCCAAAAGAAATAAAAAAACTCTATTTTTTAGTGCAAGGATTTTCTCAAAAAATTTCAAAAAGCTTTGCATATAAAAATGGATTTAATCCTTAAATCACTTGTTAATTGGCATATTTGCGTTTTTGAGTGAACCCCAAGTAAGAAAAATGCCTATGTGGATTCCTGCAAAGAATGACAAAGGGTAAGCCATCAAAGACAAACAGTTTATTCCTTTTAATGTAAAATTTGAATGATAGAATTAACTAGTTTATCAGTTTAAAGTTAGACTAAAATTATTTCATCAATGTAACGTGCCCAATCTTTTCAATATTCTTACCAAAGCTATTTGTAAGTGTTATTTTAAATACATATACATCGTTTTTACAAATAACTCCTTTTCTTGTACCATCCCAGCCAACTAAAAAATCTTTACTTGTAAATAATATTTCGCCCCATCTGTCATAAATTGTCATAGTGTAATTTTTTATACCAAAACCTTTTGGTTGAAACACATCGTTAATATCGTCACCATCTGGAGAAAATGCATTAGGAATGTATAATCCGTAATCTTCGTTCACTGTAACTAATTTTACAATACTATCTGTACAACCCCATTTATTACGAACTACTAGAGCCACAGGAAACACTCCAGGATCTTGAAACAAATAAGAAGGACTTTGTTTATTACTGTAATTATTATTATTTATAAACCACCAGTTCCATTCAGTTGCCGGACCACCAATAGTAGTTAAATCAGTAAAAGTAGCTGGTTCTATTTTTTCAATAGGTGGGTTTGGATTCCAAGCAAAATTTGCAACCGGCAATGGATAAGCAGTTGCAACAAACGTCGCCGTGTTAGAACATCCATTTACATCTGTAATGGATGCTTTTAAATTATAATCTCCAGCCTCAGTAAAACATTTAGTTAAAACATTTCCACTCACGCTTCCTCCAAAAGTAGTTAACCAACTTACATTTTGTAATTGTGTATTGGCCCCAACCACGCTATAGGTGGCACAAAACGGTACACAGTTTTTTGTTGCGCTACCAGCCAAACTAGCAATTGGTAAAGGATATACAGTAACATTCAATGTTTGGCTATTGCTACATCCTTTATTATCAGTTACAGTTACTACATAATTACCAGAGGTAGTTATATCATCTGCTATAAAACTCGTATTCTGCTCATTAGAAACGAAATTATTTGGTCCGCTCCAGCTATAAATAAATCCACCGCTACTGAATAATTTAACTTCTTTATTTAGGCAAACAGGACCACTGCTGCTCATAGTTATTGTTGGAGGTGTGTAAACACCTAAATTAGCCTGATTAGCGCTCGTACATGAATTTGGAGCTGTAACCACAACAGTATAAGCACCAGCGTTATTGGCAGTCATGTTTGGAACAAAAGGATTTTGTTGAATGCTTGTGTAGCCATTTGGTCCATACCATAAATAACTACCTCCTCCATTTGCGGCAAGTGTTGCAGTAGCACCTATACAAACAGTGCCACCGCTTGCAATAGCCACTGGGTTTGCATTTACAACCAAAGTTGTTTGAGCGGTAGAGGTACAATTATTTGTATTCGTAACAACCACATTGTACACACCTGCTTGGTTAAAATTAGAGAATCCAATTACTGGGTTTTGTTGAGAAGAAGTAAATCCTAGTGGGCCAGTCCAGTTATAAATACTTCCACCACTTGCGGTAACACTAACAGATTTTGTTTCGCAAACAGGCCCCGTATTACCTATTACTATAACAGGATTTGTATTTACAATTACGGTAGTTGTTGCAACAGCAGTACAATTATTAGCACTACTCACAACAAGGCTATAAACCCCACTAGAAACAGCGCTCACTGCGGTTAATGTTGAGTTTTGAAGGATACTAACAAATCCATTCGGACCAATCCAATTATAGCCAATGCCTCCATTGCCTGCTAGATTCAAATTGTTCCCAACACATAAAGGTGAATTTGTATTTATTAACGGCGTAGGTGCCAAATTAACTACAACATTTGCAGTGTTTGAATTACTGCAACCTACAGCACTTGTAATGGTTAAATTATAAACACCTGCTAAGTTTGCCTGAGCGTTATTGATTACTGGGCTTTGTGATGTAGATGCAAAATTATTAGCCCCACTCCAGCTATAGGTAGAAGCGGCAACTAAATTTGAGGTTAGATTAATGCTTTGGCCTGGGCAAACGGTTGCTCCGGTTGGATTTACTAAAGGTGTTGGGTTTACAATTACATTTGTAACGGCAGATGCAGTGCATGAATTAGCCCCTGTAACAACAACACTGTAGTTACCTCCGTTTGTGATTAATACATTATTTATTGATGGGTTTTGCGATAAGTTCGAAAACCCACTAGGACCAAACCAAGAATAACCTATACCACCATTTGCTGTGAGGTTTAAAGTTTTTGTAGTACACACAGGACCAGAATTACCAACCGTTATTGTTGGGCTCGGATTTATTGTTACACCTGTTGTTGCTGAATTAGTACAAGAGCCATTACTTGCAATTAAACTGTAGACGCCATTTGCTGATAAAGAAACATTATTGATATTAGGATTTTGCAGTAAACTTGAGAATCCATTTGGACCAGTCCATGAGTAATTTGTAGCTCCACTTGCTGTTAAACTTAAAGTACCACCTACACAAACGGGAGAATTATTATTAACAACTGGATTTGGAACTGGATTTACAACCACATTTGCTATTCCTGTATTGGTGCAACCAGCAACGCTAGCAATAGTTAAATTATATACGCCGGCTAAACTAGGCTGTGCATTGGCAATTACTGGGTTTTGCAAAGCTGATACATAATTATTTGGGCCTGCCCAGCTATAACTGGCAGTAGCTAAAAGGTTAGAACTCAAATTAATGTTTTGATTTGGACAAACTGTGGCGCCAACGGCAGCAACAGTTGGGGTAGGGTTAATTAATACATTCAGCGTTCCTACAGCAGGGCAGGTTGTGGGTGAGGTGATAGAAAGAGTATAAATACCTGAAGCAGCAGTTGTAACATTATTGATTACTGGATTTTGAATCAAACTCGTAAATCCATTTGGTCCAGTCCAACTGTAAGTCCCAACTGAAGTAGTATTTAAATTAAGTGTTTTTGTTGAACAAACTGGGGCGTTGCTCGAAATATTTACTGTTGGAGTAGGTAATACGGTAACGGTAATTTGTGCCATTGTTGTACAAGTTCCGGTTCCGGCAGTTACCGAGTAGGTAGTTGTAACAGTTGGATTAGCGCTAACATTACTGCCAGTAGTAGCACTAAGCCCGGTTGAAGGTGTCCAGATGTAATTAGAACCACCAGTAACCGTTAATGTTTTAGGACTCCCTAAGCACATGGTTGTGGAAGGCGATGTTACAATAGTTGGTGTTACGCAACTAGAAAAGGATTGCACGCACAATCCAATAAGACTGCCATTACCTGTTCCAGTACCATTAATTGTTATTGAAGTGTATGGTTGCGAAGAATTTAAAAATATAATTGTTCCTGATCCGTTCATGCCAGGAGTACCATTGAAGGTGTTGCCATTTTGAGTAAAACCACAACCGCAACCTTGTGTAGCATTTAAAACGCCATTATTTACACTAAACGTAAAAAATTCAGTATCGTTTGTTGCTGTAATAATATACCCTACATTGTTTACTGGTTGCGAAAAATTGAATGTTTGATTAAAAGCACCTCCAGAGCCAACCCAAAGAGGACCTGCAGATAAACCGCAATTTGTATAGTTTGAGCCGTAGTTTTGAATACTTCCAGTGGTATTTTGAGTAATGTTAACTCCAGACACTGTTGATGGAAAATTACCTGTTGAGGTACAGTTGCAGTTTTGACTTTTTCCTAAGTTTGGAAAAATGATGAGAATCAAAATGAAAAATCTGGTAAAGAATAATTTGGATTTTTTCAGAGTAAATTTCATTTGTTTAAGGTTTAAATTTCTATCCAAAGGTAGGGTCAATAAACCAATTACCTATAAATTTCGCTCATTAAAAGCCTACTTTCAAACAATAGATGTTAGGTATTTTGCAGTTTTTAAAGTCGGATTTTTTTACCGAAATAAAAACAAGGAATTATCCCGCTGCCTCATTCAAATAAAATAGTTTATAATACTTTAGTCCCTTTTCTTCATCAAAGCCTTGCTCAACGTAATCATGTTTGCTATGAATGTAAATATGAAAATTTTTATCAAGCTTTACCACACTCCGCATGTATTTGTTATTTTTTTTAACTGCTGTTTGGCTCACATCAAATTCTTCAATATCGTTCAAATTTAGTCGGTTATTATATTCTGTTTTGTAATTTCTAAACGCTTCAATTAATTCTGGCTCTTGGAACACTTCTTTTTCAAAAACATTAGTATTAACTCTGTCTTTATCTTTAAAGTAACTCGTGCTTTTGTTCAACATCATCATTTGGTTTTGTTTACTCACGTTGTTTGCTTCGGTTAGCACTTCTTCGCAAAATCCACGGGTTGCATCAATAAAATTTTTGGTATAATAATAACCATTAGGGAGTAATTTAGCATTCAAAAAGTCTTCTTCCCAATACTGCGCGCACTCTGCAATTTTATTATTTGTATCAATTATACTTAATTTATAACCATCTTTTTTATTAGTGTTAAACACCAAGCAACCTTTGTCTAATTTATGAATATCAATACCATTATCACTTTCAATCTCAAAATTATCAAGGTGTTGATATACTTTTAAATAGGTTTCTTTATTTTCGCATTTAAACATTCCTATTGCATCGCACAATTCTCCATCCAAGGTTACATCAGCAAAGTGTGCAATAAATAATTCGCCACCTTTTATTTTAGGGTGCATGCTTTGGTTGTACAAATGATTTGCAATAGTTTTAGTTGCATTTAAAAATTCATTGTTATTTTTAAAAATATCTTCACAGGCATTTGCAACGCTTGCCAGGCTAATATCAATTTTACCTTTAAATTTGTAATAAATATCTGTTTTAAATCCTTGAGTAAAATATCTTACTAATGTTTCTTTTACAAAATCATCTTGTATCTCAATCGTTTTTTCTCCAATAGTTAACTCTTCACCTAACCCTTTATTGCCAATATAACTAACGGATAACTGGGTTAAACTTGCTCTGCTAAAATCAATCATAATTTATTATTAGTTGCCAAATATAAGCCAGTTACTATGTTTTACTTTAACAAAATTTAAACAAGTTTTACAGCACTTTGGCAAAATATGTGATGAGCGAGTTTTGAAAGTTTAATTAATATTTTAATTTTGTAATATATGATTACTCAAAAATTTTTTAAAACCTTAACCATCTCAGCCATTGTAATTTCTGCTTCGGCTTTTACACTAAAAAAGTATGTGTTCGATAAAAACGACGTTATTTTTGAATTACTATTTGGAAGTCTTGGGCAATACCATTATTCGCCAGCAAAAGTTGATGATGCTTTTAGTGAAAAAGTTTTTGATTTGTATTTAAAAAGAATTGATTACTCAAAAAAATTTATTTTGCAAAGCGATTACGATGAGTTAGCAAAATCAAAAAAAGATTTAGATGACCAAATTTTAATTCGTAATCATGATTTTTATAAAAAGTCAGTAGAGATAATTATACAACGTACCAAAGAAAAAGAAAATTGGGCTACTGAAATTCTTTCAAAACCTTTTGATTACAAGACAAATGAAGAGTATGAGAGTGATGGCGAAAAATTGAGCTATGCTAAAACAGAAACTGAGTTAAAAGACGAATGGCGAAAAATGTTGAAATTACAAGTTTTAGGTAGAATAGACGATGAGTTAACACGACAAGAAAAAGCAATTGAAAAGAAAGATACAACGGTAAAAATTAAGTCTTTTGATAGTGTTGAGGTAGATGCGCGCAGAAAAACTTTAAAAGCTAATTTGGCTTGGTTTAAACGTTTATCAAAAATAAAATCGGCAGAACGCTTTGGTTATTTTGCAAATTCGGTAGCTAATGTATACGACCCACACACTGAATATTTTGCCCCAGTAGATAAAAAGAAATTTGATCAAAATATGAGCGGACAATTTGAAGGAATTGGCGCACGCTTGCAATATACCGATGATGCCTTAACTATTAGTGAAATAATTATGGGTAGTCCAAGTTTTAAACAAGGCGAATTAAAAGCAGGAGATAAAATATTAAAGGTAGCACAAGGCAAAGGCAAGGCGGTTGATATTACTGGTATGGAAATGGATGAGGCCATTGATTTAATTAAAGGTAAAAAAGGAACAGAAGTTATTTTAACAGTTAAAAAGAAAGATGATAACTCTATTAAAAATATTAGCATCATTCGTGATGTGATTGAAATGGAAGAAACATTTGCAAAAAGTGCACTCCTTGAAAACAAGCAAAAATACGGTTATATTTATTTGCCATCTTTTTACACCAATTTTAATAGAAACGATCCAAGTTCGGCACGTTACTGCTCACGCGATATGCGCAAAGAGATTGAAAAATTAAAAAAACAAAACATTAAAGGGCTTATTGTAGATTTAAGAGACAATGGTGGTGGCTCTTTGCAAGAAGTAGTTGAAATGGCAGGCTTGTTTTTTAGCAAAGGTCCAGTTGTGCAATCACGAGGAAAAAACAATTCGTTAGCTGTTTTAGAGGATAAAAATCCTGAAATACTTTGGGATGGACCTTTAACCATTTTAATAAATCACAATAGTGCAAGTGCCAGTGAAATTTTGGCTGCTGCTATGCAAGATTACAAACGTGCTGTAATTATTGGCACACAAAGTTATGGCAAAGGTACGGTACAAAGTTTTGTTGATTTAGATACGTGGTTGTTACCGCAATTTGATACCATTAAACCTGTAGGTTCTGTAAAAATTACTCAACAAAAATTTTATAGAATTAATGGGGGCGCAACGCAGCTTAAAGGTGTAATGCCAGATATTGTTTTACCAGACCCATATGAGTTTTTAGATTTAGGTGAGAAAGAAATGGATAACCCAATGCCTTGGGATGAGGTTAAAAAAGCTGATTATGTTGAGTTTAATACCATTAACTATAAAAATATATTAAAAAATAGTGCTTCAAGAGTTAAGAATAGTTCTCAGTTTTCTCTAATTGACGCACAAGCAAAAGAAATTAAAGCCAAGCGTGATGACACCAAATACAATTTGAATTTAGAAAAATACAGAGCCGAAAATAAAATTTTGCGCGATCAAAATAAAAAATACGAAGAGCTAACAAAAGAAATAAAAGGCTTTACAGGTAATTTATTAGAAGAAGATAAATCTAAGTTTGGAGGCGATACAACTAAAGCCGGACGTGAAGTGCGCTGGGCCAAAGCCAAATCCAAGGATGTATATATTTACGAAGCTACAAATGTGTTAGGGGAGATGAAGTAGGATATGGAATCGCAGTTTTTTTGGAGAATGCAATAAGAGATTTATAATTAACGTGAATAGAATATGCTTCACCGTGATTAATGGATAGAAATTACTTATGAGGATTTACCGTATGCCGCTTAAGTCGTAGTCCTCTTCTTGTTTTTCGACTTGCAATTCTGTCAACTATAATGTTATTTTTTACACAATAACGATAAAGAATAGATCTTAACTCTTCAAAATTTGAAAAATCGTTTGGGCTAATTTCTATTGTAGTTTTTGAATTGAAAGTTATTTTTATAGGACTGCTATATAACAATGTTACATCGTCGGTAGTTAAATCCATTGTGTAATTAGGGTTCACTCAAAATGTATAAAAATTAACTGAATCGAGGCAGCGAAGTGAAGATGTATAGAAATACTTCGAGCTGAGCTAACGACGAGTCAGTTAATTTTTATCAAGCCAAAAACGCAAAGAAAACTCTATTTTTATCTGTAAGGATTTTCTCAAAAGAGTTTAAAAAAACTTTGCATATAAAAATGGATTTAACCCTTACATCTATTATCAATTAGCATATTTGCGTTTTTGAGTGAACCCTAATTATAGCTTGTTGGCTTAAATGGCTTTAGTCCCCAAGTGAAATTTGTAATTGTACTTAACAAAAATTCTTCTTTGGTTACCCATTTATAGTTAGTTAACTTAAAGTAATTGCCTTCTATCCAAACATGTTCTTGCGTTACATAAAAGTACCGTAATACAAGTAAACAAACAAAGGTAGAAATAAAGCAAGCGGGAAGGTAAAAATCGAGTAGTGTAACATTTGATTTAGAGCTGGAAATCGAATAAAAGAATGTGCATAAATTAAATAGGGTCCAAATAATTATTGGAAATGATAGAAAGTGTTTATTGATTTTAGATTTAAAGTGCATCTTGTAAATTTGATTTCAGAAAGTCTTAAATGAAAAAATAAATCCTAAATGAAATAGAAATTGGCGGTGCTTTCACTTCCCAAAAAATAACCACACGGCATCGGTGCTGAGAGGTTTGCTACTTACACTTACTGGTTCTTGCTTTATAGGGTGCGTAAATTGTAATTCGTAACTGTGTAGGTGAATAAAGCCGCCTTTGTTACTTCTATCAAAACCATATTTTAAATCGCCTTTTATTGGGCAATTTATTTTTGCCAATTGACAGCGTATTTGATGGTGACGACCAGTGAGCAAATTAATTTTCAGTAAGTAATAATTATCGCTTTTATTTATAAGTTCGTATTCTAATTCTGCTTTTAGTGCATTGTTCACAGGGGTGTCAAAAGCCTTGCTGGTGTTTGTTTTTTCGTGCTTAATTAAGTAATGTGTAAGTTTATCTTTTTCTTTTGGTGGACTATTTTTTACAACCGCCCAATATTTTTTTTCTATACCGCGCTCACGAATTAATTCATTAAATCGTGTAAGTGCCTTGCTCGTTTTTGCAAAAATTACCAAACCGCTTACTGGCCTATCAATGCGGTGTATTACACCGCAAAACACATTACCAGGTTTATTATCACGTTGTTTAATGTAGGCTTTAATAAGTTCAGGTAAAGGCACATCGCCAGTTTTATCTCCTTGCACAATTTGTCCGGCTAACTTATTTACAACCATAATATGGTTGTCTTCGTAAACAATTTGTTCTTTATAAAATTTTGTTGCTAAAAATTCCATTAACGTATTCCTGTTTTAGTTTGCCTTCTTTTTATTTTAAACAAGGCGTTAAATTTATACTCTATACCCGCACTTGGCGCCAATGCGGGCGATTGCGCAATATAGCCAAAATTATTTATTAAAAAATAAGCCTCGCTACCAATAACATTGTACTTTTCTTTTGCAGTTTGCGTAAATTGTTTATCGTTATTATACCAAATTGTCCAATCAAATTTTGAATTGGTGTTTAAATAATTTGTGTACGATTTTAAGCTATCGTCTACGCATATACTTATAAATACCAGTTTATCGCCGTATAGTTTTTTTAGTGCCGAAATTTTTGCCATTTCTTTTAAAGTTGCCTCGTTTTTTGTAGAGAAGAAATTCAAATAAACCCATTTATTTTTAAAATTAGACAAACTGCCAATGGTGCCGTTTTTACTTCTTGCATTAAAGGTTGGCGCCTCGCTACCCGCTTGCAGTTTATTAAACGCTGTAAGCATAGTGTTGGCAATGTTTTTATGCATTTTAATTTTGGAACTTTGTTGTAATTGCGATACAACGACCTCTACCGCATCTGGATTAAAATCGGCGCTGTAATAAAAATCCCATAAATTTTTTAAAGCTACTAACTCCCTTAGCGAATCATTTTTTAAAAAGTCATCTGTTTTTAAAAAGGTATTTACTTGCTCCCAATTAGCTTGATCATTAATCATGTTGTACAAGGTTTGTCCTTTTTTCTTTGATGCAATCGCGTTTAAATAGCCCTTAAAACACGTATTGAAGAATTGCATGTATTCGAAATGATTGTACTGTATTGGTTTGTTTAAAATGTATTTACTTATTAAATAATTTTCTCCGCGCGATAAACTAGCATTCATAGCGGCAATAGAGTAAGAGTAATAATTTTTAAAGTAAGGGTTTTTAATTTTTCCGTAGCGTTTATCACATTTAATCGTTAGTGAATCTAATTTTTTAAATAAAGCAGGTCTGCTTAAGAATTCATTATTTTTTCCAATCAATAAATTGTTTTCCATGTTTTGATAATCATAAATCAACACATTTAATTCCGTACTGTCTTTTCCAACTATTCCTATGTTCACTTCCAACTCACCGCCATTATTGTAGTCTAAGGCTTTTTCAATTTCTGGCACTGTAATACCGTAAACGTAATTTGGCTCAACATACAATTTAGCAAATACGTTATCAATTTTTAAAAGTAGGGGCTGTGTGTAATTTACTTGGTGTTTTAACTCAAAATAACCATCCAACTCAATAGTATCTTGGGTTTCTTTTAATAAATTATTGGTAATGTAATCTTCGTAAGAAAATAGTTTTATTACTCTATTAGCATAACTTTTATGCGCTTTTCCTTTAATAGTAACGTTTTGCGCCTTGTAATAAAGACCAACAAATACTAGAAAATATGTAACGAAATTTTTAATAGAATTATAATGCGAAGGTAACAAAAGGTTACTCAGTTTCTACCTTTGTAATTGTAAACATATCAATGTAGTTATTGGCAACGTCGTTGGCTTTTTTGCCACCTGCAATTACGGCGTAGGTGTCCATATCAACAGTTAAAGGATTTTTAAAAAATTCATCCAAATCGGTTTTAAAAAATAGGGTAGTAGTTTTGTTATTTTGAATTGTAATAGGCGCATCAAAGTTTAGCTCAATAGTTCTTATACAATTATTAACTCCACTAAATCCTCCAATATGGATGGCATATTGTTGATTTAAAGTTTGTGTTGCTGTTTTGTATTCTCCTTCTAATTTTAAAAAAATATAGCCTGTGTTCCAATCCCAAAACATATTGTTGCTTGGGTCTAATGCACCGTCTTGTGCGCCACTTACATTTCGTTTAGCATCTACACCTAAAATAAATTTAATGCTTTTATAAGTTTTGGCTTCAATATCGGTTAAACTAAAATTGGTTTTTCCTGCAAAGTGTTTAATTAAATTATAGTTTTCTTTCAGCTTTATCCATTCGTCATTTTCAGCTTTTAATTCAATATTGCTTATGTAATAACTGAATAAATTTATGGTGATGGTATCACCGTTGAATTTGGTTGTGTATTTTTTCTCTGTAGTTCCAAGAGATGCCTCATTCATAAAAGCTTCAAAGTTTAATTTTAACGTTGTTAGCTTGCTTACGTTTGGCGGTGGAGCAATAGGTTTAATTTCTTTATCTTTTATACAAGAAAAAGCAACTAAAACTAATACTATGGCTAATAATTTTTTGATACGATAAAGGTAAGAAAAATTTAAGAAGTTTACGGGTTAAGTATTTTGATTTCAATTCTTCTATTAATCGCGTAAAGATCTTCTCGTTCTGCAATATCTAATTTATTCTTTTTTACTAGCGCTAGTATTTTAGCTTCTTTTATTAAGGGTTGAGAATTGCCATAACCTTTAACCGTGAAATTTTTTGTTGGAATTTGTTCTACATTGGATAGATAATTAAAAATCTCATTTGCCCTACATTCGGATATTTTTTTAACGGTATCATTTTTTCCTCGTGTATCAGAGTGAATTCCTATTTCAAATTTTAAATTTATGTGCTTCTTTAAAAATTGAGCAATTTTTTTTACTGAATCTATTCCGTATTCTGGATGAATTATACATTGACCGAGTCTAAACGTTATGTTTGGAGCCTTTATAATATCGTTAGCTACAAAAATCGTATCTTGAATAGTTTTATAATTTCTTTTTACAGCTTGTCCGTAAACAAAATTTATAAATCCTAAAAGTAAAAACATGAAAACTGTTTTTCTCATTTTTTATTTTTTAAGGCACTGGATCGTAACCACTTCCGCCCCATGGATGGCATTTACAAATGCGTTTTATACCAAGCCAACTCCCTTTAATAGCGCCATATTTGTTTACAGCTTCGATAGAATAATTGCTACACGACGGCTCAAACCTACAAGCGCTCGGCAATAATGGGCGAATGCAGTATTGATAAAATTTAATAAAGAGTAATGGTATTGCTTTTAACATGCACCTATTCTTTAATAATTTTTTTGGTGTACTCTGTATTATTTGCTTTTAGTTTTACTAAATAAACACCGCTTGCTAAGTTAGTCATATCAATAACAACAGAGGTATCAGAAGTACTCTCAACGCGTGCAACAGGTTGCCCTAATAAATTTATTAAAGTTAGTTCAATTGTACTTCTATTTTTGTTATTTATGAATAATTTATCTGAAGCAGGATTTGGATATACTTTAATGTCATCTGCAATTAGTTCTTGTTTAATTGCTGTGGCTACTGAGGTTAATTTTCTTATTAAAATATCATCAAAGTAAAATCCATCTTTATTCACACTAAAGTTTGATTGGAATTGAAAGCGTATCAAAATATTTTGTCCAATATAATTTGATAAATCAATGTCTTCTTTTACCCATCCATCTTGCAGGCCATCGTAAACAGGGTTAGTGCCGCCAAAAGAAGCTGGCGATGTTTCATAACGACCGCATAGAGGAGTAAAACTACCTCCATTATTTGTGCTTATAAAAATTTGAGCTTTATCACTATTTTTTTCAATTTCAAAGCGTGTGTAGTATTGTAAGTGCGCATAAATAGCATTACTTAAGTTTACAGGATTTTTAAAGGTTATGCTTTTATTACTATTACCAGAGTAGTTACCATTTGGACTATCTGTAATGCTTGTTGGTGGCGACTTGAATTTTGTTGTACTATTGCCCCAAGTACCGCTTGTTGTATAGCTTGTAGCGATGGCTCCTCCACTTTCAGAAAATAACGTGGTAGGTGTTCCAAAAATTTTGCTAATTGTATCGGTGTGAGAAAATAGCCCGCTATTTACTGTTAAAGCGTATTGTATAATTTGTCCAGAGGTTAATCCGTTGTTCAGTGTGTATGAGATAGAATCTGCTATGGTTTGATTTAGTGTTAGCGCAGAATATACTTTTGGCGGACCTGTGCTTGCAATAGCTGTGCCTATTGGGTTTAGCGAAACTGTAAATTGACCAGGGGTTAAACTCAAACGTTGAAAATTATATTTTATAAAGCCATTACCAGAAATAAATTTATCTTGGTTATCGCGTGCTATACCCATGCCAATAGCTAGTTTAGCCAAATATAAATTTTGAGTAAAAGTGGTTTTGCAAATATCTAAAATGCGTGTAGAGGCTGGCCAAAAACCATCTGATGCTGAACCTGCTTCTGGGGTCATAGCTAAAATTTTATTTTTTGTGTTTTGCTCACTGTACATCCAATCATCACTGTCTCCATTGGTTACATAGGCTACTGTTTGGTCGCCAGTACCATATAAAAATCTGCTATCTTCGGTAAGTAAAATAGACCAGTTTACATATGTAGCGCTATCAGGCGTATAAAAGCTTGGTAGATAACCGTAGGGATAAATTAATAGGTTGCTGTAAGTGTGCGCATTTAATGCAGTAACAAAGTTGCGGGCATTACAAAAATTTCTTATAGCTTGTGTTTCTGGTTCGCTAAATGCAGATGGACCGCGATAGGTGTCGCTACTACTTGTTGGCGAAGAGCCAGTATTATCATAACCCCAATTGCTTCCGTAATTTCTGTTAAGGTCTACACCCATAGTTCCGTCTCCGTTGTTTCTTCGGTTTTTACGCCACATACCGCCACCATTTGGGTTTGTAGTTTGGTTGTACACATAACCATCAGGATTTACACAAGGAACAAAGTACAATTCGCTGTTATCAATAATTGCTTTTATCTCTGGATTGGTGTTGTAATTTTCTAACAAATACCACATATAAAAAATAAGTTGCGATAAGCTGGCGGCTTCGCGTGCATGGTGTAAGGAATTGTAAAGTACTTCAGGTTCATTTTCATCTAAACTTGGATTATCAGAAATTTTAACCATCCAAATAGTTCTGCCTTCGTTTGTTGTTGGAGTTAAGGCTTGTTTTACTGAAATGATATTTGGATACAACAATTTCATGCTATCTAAAATTTGAACCATTTCATTAAAGGTGAAATAACCACCCATACTTCCTAAATGAAAATAGCTGGGCTTGGTTACGTTTGGTGCGTTGCAAACACCTGCCATTGCTGTTTTGTGGTATTGAGCTGCTTTATTACGCGCTTCGTAAAAGGCAGCTAAATCGTAAATTAAAATTTTGTGATTAATGTTATTTTGTTTTAAAATAGCAACCTCATCCTCGCTAATTTCCGCAGTAATTTCATTTTCAGAAGCATCACTGTGGTCTATAGTTATTCCTAATTTTAGTAAGGTATGCGCTAAATTGTTATCGCCCATCATTCTTACTTGATGGTATTTTTTTACTTGTGCACTTAAATTAACACAACAAAATAGAAGCAGAGTGTAAACAGAAATTTTCATTATTTAGTATGGTTGAACACTAAAGGTAATAAATTTTGTGTAAAGCATCAAGTGCTTTTTGCTAAACGGTAATTTTTTGATTTGGTAGAGAATTAATCTAATTCTTAAAAATATTAAAATCAACTCTGCGGTTAATTTTATGTTCTTCGTTATCGCAATCGCCATCGGCTTTACAGGTTTTGCGTAATTCTTTATTGCCTTTGCCTTCTACTTTAATGCGTGTAGCTGCAATCCCTTTTTTTACTAAATAATTTTTTAACGTATTGGCTTGTTTTGTTGTAATCTCTAAAGCTAATTTAGGATCAGATTTGCTATCGGTATGCGCAAAAATATTTACCTGTAAATTTTTATTTTTAGTTAATATATCTACAATTTGTTTTACTTCTATTTCGTCTTTTGGTGCAAGCTCTGCATTATTATTTTTAAAAATTAACTGGCGCGTTACATTTACATTGCCAACTGTAATACCAGTTAATGTAACATCTTGTTTATTATCTTCTGTTAGCTTATAACTTAGGTTAGCTGGAATATAAAACACAAATCCTTTATCCATGTTTTTGCCATCCAAAATAAATTCTCCATTTGAGGTATAAATAGCTAAAGGATCAGAGGTTATGAAGTCAACTTGATTATCTACCTTTAAATAAAAATCTTGATTTAATTTTATGTCGTTAAAAATAAATTGTCCTTTATCGTTCGTTGATCCAACAGAAACTGAATCCCAATACGCATCAAATAAATAAAGTTTTGAGAATTTTGCAATCTCAGCTTTGTTGCTTGACTGTGCGAGTATACCTATTACCTCTTTCTTAACTGGAATAAAATTTTTGCGCTCGTCCAAAATATTCTCAATATCTCTTATTCTTGGATTAATAGAAATAATTGTTCCATTTTCATCAATCATAATATCATTTGGCAATTGGGTAACTCCAAATTTTTTACACACATCATCGTTATAACCTTTTACAGCTATGCCATTAATAAAGTTATTTAATGAATCGTTTGTAATGGCCTCGTTCCATGCCTTTTTATCGCTTTGTACAGCAACCGCAATTACTTCAAAGCCCTCGGCAGAGCGGTACATGGCATTTTTATAGCGCCCACAAATTCTATTTAAAAACTTGTTATTTGCGCGTGATTTAGAAACGGAACTGCTCCAGAAATGGATTAATACAATTCTATTTAAATAAGGCATCGAAAAGCTTTGAATAGAATTTTGTTGTAAATTTAATAGAAAGGCTGGGGCTTTATCGCCAACCTTTAACGTGGTTTGGGCATTTATGCTTAAACCAAGCAAAGCAAATAATACAATTATACAAGCTTTTCTATTCAATTTTTTTAATACTTCATAAATTTAAAGCATTTATAATGTTGCTTTATACTTTTCTAACCAAGTTATTAACTTATTATCTGTTAAATCCTTAGCCACAATTATTCCGTTTCCATTTATAAGGATGTTGCTAGGAATGCTGTAAATTGAAAATTGTTTAACTACTTGGCTTTCCCAAACGTTTAAATCACTTACGTGATAAGGCCAAGAAAGTCCGTCGGCTAAAATTGCTTTTTTCCATTGATTTTTATCTCTATCTAACGAAACAGAAAAAACTGTGAGGCCATTGCTATTGTTTTTAAAATTTGTGTTTTTATAATTATTGTAAGCTTTTACCAAATTTGGATTTTCTCTCCGGCAGGGACCGCACCAACTGGCCCAAAAATCAACAATTATTAATTTATTTTTTATAGAGTACAGCTCAATAAGGCTATCATTAATAGAGTTAAGAATTATATTCGGAATTTTATTCCCGATATTAATACCTATTGTTTCTGTTTGTTGCGGCGTATTAGTTTCGGTACTAACAGTCTTAGCAGTTGCGTTAACCGTTTCCTTCTTGCTTTTACAAGAAAAAAACAAAACAACAAAAACAAGTATTATTCTAAAAATCATTAGGCTTTTCTAATAATTTGCGCACCAATGGCATTCAATCGGGTATCTATGTTTTGGTAACCTCTATCAATTTGGTTGATATTAAAAATGGTACTTTTACCTTTTGCACTCATGGCTGCAATTAGCAAAGCCACACCAGCTCTAATATCCGGACTAGCCATTTGTATGGCACGCAATTGTACTTTTCTATCTAAGCCCATTACTGTAGCTCTGTGCGGGTCGCACAAAATAATTTTTGCGCCCATATCAATTAACTTATCTACAAAAAACAAACGGCTTTCGAACATTTTTTGATGAATAAGTACATTGCCTCGTGCTTGAATAGCAGTAACTAAGGCAATACTTATTAAATCGGGTGTAAAGCCTGGCCAAATTGCATCGCTAATTGTAAGAATTGAGCCATCTATAAACGTATCAATTTCATAGCTTTCTTGCGAAGGAATATATAAATCATTGCCACGACGTTCCATTTTAATTCCTAATCTTCCAAAAATAGTAGGTATAATTCCTAAGTTTTCATAACTCACATCTTTAATTGTAAGTTCAGATTGAGTTACGGCAGCTAAACCAATAAAAGAGCCAATTTCAATCATATCGGGCAACATACGGTGACTTGTACCTTTTAATGATTTTACACCTTCAATAGTAAGAAGGTTAGAACCAATTCCAGAAATTTTTGCTCCCATACGCACCAACATTTTACACAATTGTTGTAAATAAGGTTCGCAGGCTGCGTTATAAATAGTTGTAATACCTTCTGCTAAAACTGCTGCCATTACTATGTTTGCTGTGCCTGTTACGCTGGCCTCATCTAACAACATATACGCGCCTTTTAGGTTTTTGCCTTCAACTTCGTAAAGTTCGTTATCACTATGGTATTTAAAATTTGCGCCTAAGGCTTCAAATCCTAAAAAATGTGTATCAACTCTTCTACGTCCAATTTTATCGCCACCTGGTTTTGGCATGTATGCTTTGCCAAAACGTGTAAGCATAGGACCAACAATCATCATACTGCCGCGTAAACTACCGCCTTTCTTTTTAAATTCGGGCGATACAAGGTAATCTACATTTACATTATCTGCTTGAAAAGTAAATTCTTCATGTCCGGTTTTTTCTACTTTTACGCCTAAATCGGCAAGTAATTCTATAAGTTTATTAATATCAACAATATTAGGAACATTGCCAATAACCACTTTTTCGTTGGTTAACAAGACAGCGCAAAGTATTTGTAATGCTTCATTTTTTGCTCCTTGAGGAACTATATCGCCTTTTAATTGAAGGCCGCCATGAACTTCGAAAATTGCCATTTAAAAAATTAAAATTTGCGGTTATTATTGTTATTGTTGTTGTTGTGTTTTGGTTTGTGGTTGTTGTTGTGCTTGTGTTTTCCGTTTTTATTATTTTTATGGAAAAACTTTTTATTGTTGTTGTTGCCACGTAGTTCTTGGTGAGAGCCTAAGGTAACGTTTTCGTCTAATTTTAATTCGCCACCCGATAATTCATTCAAATTTTTAATTACCACATCATCTGTAATTGAATCTTTGTTCCAATTGTAATATGATTTTTTTAAGTGGTTAGCAATTTGTCGGGTTAATTCGCTTCTTTCTGCACCTTCAGGAAATTCTTTGGCTTTTTTAATAATATCCTCAATAGTTTTGCCATAATGGCGGTACCTAATTCTTTCTTTTGAATAAGTTAAACGCTCTGGTTTTTCTTTAAAACTTTCGGGGCTTGGGATAGGGTAGGGACTATCTACATCGAGTTTAAATTCTGAAATTATAAATAAATGATCCCATAATTTATGGGTGTAATCAGCGCTATCTCTCAGGTGTGGGTTAAGCTGCCCCATAACTTGAATAATGGCGCGCGCGCACAAATTTCTTTCAGCTCTATCGGCAAGGTTGCAACAATATTTAATCATACCTTGTATGTTTCTACCATATTCGGGTATAATTAAATGTTCTAATTGGGTGTTATATTCCATCGTACAAAAGTATAAAGATAATTAAAAGCATTAAGTAGGAGCATTAATACTGGTTTTTTTTTAACGTACATGTGTTCAAAATGCTTTATTGAGGCGATTCGCCTTTTACCCGTGATTCTAAAAATAAAACTCAAGAGTAATAGAATTGATTCTATTGCGCTATTAAATAAATTTGGAAGAAGCTTCAATTCCGCTAAATCTAAACAACCTAAATGTTAAATTTTTTCGTTTTGTTTAATTGTTTAGAAATAAACGTTAAACAAACTTAAAAATAAATTTGCAAGATTATTTTTTATGGTTTTTATTTGTAAAAAATAATTTTCATTCCTTTTAAAACTCAAAATTAATCCCAATGAAAACACCAAAACAAAAAACATCTTTTACCCCCCCC
>JAAFIQ010000022.1 GCA_013298715.1 Bacteroidota bacterium
AATTATACTTCCATCTTTAACCCCAATTATCAGAGTTTGGGAGGTAAAAGCATAAGCAGTAATTATTATATGCTGAGTTTTTCGCTTCAATATGTGTTATCTAATAAAAAAGAAAAAAATGAAAAAGAAAAATAATAGTAACCTAATAAAGTTTTTTATCGTATTAATTTGCTTATTACATTTTGCCTGTAGCAAGCAAGAAATAAATACAAAAAAAATAGCTGGTGCTTACGATGTACTGGCTTATACGAAAACGTGGTTAAATAAAGATGGTGTTGTTGACAGCAGTTCAACAACAGAAAATGCTGGCTGGTGGGGTTTGTATGACTCAAATAATTCTTCCGATAATTTAATGTCATCAAGTTCAACCTTTATACCAAAGTCTATACAAAACTTTTTTTTAGTGGCTGGAGGAAACACCAGTTTATCTTGGCAAACCGATAAGAATAGCATTAAAACATTGACGATTTATCGGAATGTAACATCGGGTAACATACCAAACGTTCGATACACCATTGTTTCGAGGGTAGCTAAAAAAATGACCTTGAGTTATGTGGAAACTAAAAATGGCGTTTTGCGTTACAAGGAGTTAATTGAACTAAAAAGACGTTAGGAAAACGAGTTTATGGAAATTGTGCAAATTAGTACCGCCTATAACTAGCTTATCAAAAAAAAGCGTTAAGCCGAAATAATAATACTTTTATTAATATAGAGTTGTTAATTATGAAAGAGGTATATCAACTTTGAGTTTTACAAGCAGATTAAGTAAGTTGATTTTTATACATTTTGAGTAATTACTTTTGATCTAACACCCCAATATCCTTGCCCACTTGCATAAAAAAGCCACGCACAGCCTCGGCAGTTTTGTCATCGCCAGTAGCACGCACGTAAGTATCAGTTAATGTCATAATATTTTGATGATAAAATTTTTTCATTTCATCCACCATCATTTCTTTTGTCCATAAATCAATGCGCAAGGTATTATTTTCTTTAGCATCCCAAAAAGCTAACATAATACTTTTGCTTTCGCTTTTCTCACCGCTATCTGGCGCTTCCCATTCAATTTTTGTAGGTAAATGATTCTCGTCAACCGTTACTGTAAATTTTATTTCGCTTGTTTTCATTTTGTAATTTTCATATAATATTTATCAAATTTGTTAGAGTTTAATTTATTAAAAAACTTAATACTTTTAATTAATTGATAATTTTAAATTCTACTCTTCTATTCTGCGCGTGTTCTAACTCACCGCAGTTTATATTATTGCCACATTTGTTCAACAACTTTGCTTCACCATAGCCAATTGACACTAATCTCTCGGTATCAATGCCCTTGCTAACAACATAATTCACAACTGTTTTAGCGCGCATTTGACTTAACTTTAAATTATCTGCATCATTACCTCTGCTATCGGTGTGCGCACTAATTTCTAGATTCAATTTTTTATTTGTTTGTAATACTAAAATCACTTTATCTAATAATTCTGTGGCTTGTGGCAGTAAATCAAACTTATTACTTTCAAACAAAATACTTTCAGATATAACTTTGTCTTTCTCAGTTTTTTTTGAAGTGTTGGCTAAATCAAGCCACGGATCGTCTACTTCAATCTCTCTGAGTCTCGCCATCTCCGTTTCTAAAGGCTTATACGTAAATTTTTGCCCTTTTGCGTTGGATAAAATCTTTACCAAATTATCATCATTACTGAATACCAAAATATTATTGAATATATCCAAACTGTTATCTTTATTTTCAGCACTTAAAAAAAAGCGTCGTAAAAAAGGTAAATATTTAAACTTAAAGGCGCCAAAATCATCCGTAATAGTGCTATCTATTGGTTGATACTGATCATTCAATAAAATAATTTTTAGTTTCCCAATTGGGTTATTTACATTATCGCCAAACAATTTTGCATTTACATTCATTTTCATCTCTTCGTCGGCAATGCTCATGTCATTAAATTGAGCATTGTAATTTGAATTAAATTTCATCGATTTTTTTCCTCCAGCCAAAGTATCTAATACACCAACCAACTTATCATCTTTGTTCAAAAAATCAATACGTTCGCCTTTGCCAACCTCTTTTGCATCTACACCTATGTAGTACGAATTATCGGGCTTAATATTCTCAAAAACAAAACTCCCAAAAATATTTGTTTTAGTTTTTTGAATAATGGTATTGTATTTGTTCGATAAATAAATCGTTTTATTATCTAAAAACTTTTTTTGATTTATGGATGTTAGTACTAACTTTCCGCCAATATTTGTAGTGAATTTTTTACTTAAAAATTTTTGTAAATCTTCAGGTTTAAGCTGCCACTCAATAAAGTTATTTCCTCCTATTGATTTTAATGTTGTATTCCGCTCGTTATTTTGCAAGTCGTAATTTCCGTTTTGTACAGCTGCATCTGTATTCTCTACTTTTACTTTTGCAATTTGTGAGGCGTTTACTGAACTAAATACAAACTGCCCAAAACGGTTGGTACTAGTAGTATTTATAAGTTTACCCAATTTATCATAAACAGAAATTTTTTGATTATTGTATGTAAGTTTAGGATTAGAGTGTAACACAACTTTACCACTAAACATTACCTTTTCTTCAACAACAGCATTATTAGTGGCATTAACAACTGGCATTTCTTTCTTAATAATATTTCTGTTAAAACTATAATTATAAGCGGTGTCATCAATCATTTTGCTAACATTATCAAAAATAATTCGGTGGCTAGGTTTCAAAAAGATTTCCTTATTAACATCTTCATCTCGTTTATAATAAAAGGGTACGTTGAGCTCGTATGTCATTTTGGTTTCGTACTTACTTTCAGGTATATTATTTGCAATAATTTCAATATAATTGGTAATACATTCATCATGAGTTAATGCAATAGTATATGTTTTACCAAAATTTAGCTTAACCATAAAATCGCTTTTTGAAGCAAGTGCCACAACAGGTTTTGCACCAGTAGTTTCTATTAACTGATAGCTTACTTGATTTAAAGCGGAATTATTTAACTGATTATGCCCAATAATAATTACCTGAGCTCTTCCGGAGCAAATTAAAAATAAAAACAGAATATTGAATAAAATTTTCATGTAAAAAAGCTAAGATACAGTTTTATTTATTCTTTATAAAATAATCGACTTCTTCCAATTCTTTTGTTAAAAGTTCTTGATTGTAATCTTCTATATTAAGCTCAATTACTAATGTATTGGTTAATTTCCTAAATCCTTGTGTGTAAGATTTATTTATTTTATTTAAATAATTTTCGGTAACAGTATTTTCAAAACCTCTTCCTCTGCTTTCAATGTTTTTTATTAAATTTTTTGTTTGGGTATTTAGTTTTATTATTACATCTGGTGCTGGCAGCGTTTCTAGCAGGGCGTGAAAATGTTTCTCGAACAACAAATAATCAACTTTAGTTAAATTTATTTTTGCAAACCACAGGCATTTATAAAAACTATAGTCGGCCACCACACATTTTCTAGATTGCTTGAGTGTTTTACTGAGTTGATTATACCTGCTTATTAAAAAACTATACTCTAACAAAAATGTATACTTTTTTGGATTTTTGTAGAACAAAGGCAATAAATCATTTTCTAAAAATAGCTCTGGTAAATAATATGCTGTTATTCTTTTTGATAACTCAATAGCTAAGGTTGACTTTCCACTTCCAATATTTCCTTCAACGCAAATGTAATTGTACTTAACGTTATCTTTAGCTAAATTGGTTTTTGCAATTTCTGAATCATCCATACAATCCAAATAAATATCAGCAATAGTTTTGTTATAACTTGGATGTATGAAGTTTGATTCAATTTCCAACATTGGCAATAAAACAAATTTCCGTTCAGCAATTTTTGGGTGAGGTACAATTAATTGTTTACTCACAATTTTTTCTCTATTGTAAAATAAAATGTCAATATCTATAGTCCTGTCTTCATAACGCTCTTTTCCACGTTTCCTACCTAAACGTAATTCTATTTCAAGGCATTTTTTTATTACGTAACGTGCGCTCAATAGTGTTTTTACTTTAATTACTTGGTTTAAATATTTTTTATCCGAATCAATTCCCCAAGCCTCGGTTTCGTAAATTGATGAATGTTTTGTAATTGTTCCTATTTCTTTAGAAATTAAATTGCGAGCCACATGCAAATAAACCTCTCTTTTACCAATATTTCCGCCCAAACAAATAAATACTTCGCTCATAATTATATCTGACAAAAATTCAAACTTTTTATTATTTTCACTTCAAATTTAATCTAATTTTTATTCAAACGTGTGAATCTATTAATTACTATTAAATAAAAACTTTATTTTTTCTTTTGTTATGAAACAATTTTTTGGTGCATTCTTCGGTTCAATTTTAGGTATCATTATTGCTTCAATTATTTCGGTTCTAATTATTGTTGGTATTGTAAGTTCTAGTATTGATGGGCTAAAAAACGACTCTGAAGAAGAGGTACAAAAAGTAGAAAATGCAGTTTTAAAACTAGAGCTGAATGGAACCATCACAGACAGATCAAAGGAAGAGGACCCATTAAGTGAATTAAAATCTATCAATCCGTTAGCATCAGATGAAGGTGGAAGTGAAGGATTAAACAGCCTGATTAAAAAAATAAATCATGCTAAAACTGATGAAGCAGTTAAAGGAATTTACCTTCATTTTACCAACGTAGAAGCAGGTTTTGCAACCATAGAGGAACTTAGAAATGCCTTACTAGAATTCAAAAAATCTGGAAAATTTGTTTACGCTTATTCTGAAGCCTATTCTCAAAAAGATTATTATTTAGCAAGTGCTTCTACTAAAATATTTTTACACCCACAAGGTGGATTTGAATGGAAAGGCCTTGGGGCGAGTTTATTATTTTTTAAAAATGCCTTTGATAAATATGGCTTGGATGTGCAAGTTTTTAGGCATGGTAAATTTAAAAGTGCGGTTGAACCTTATTTATACAGTAAAATGAGCAGCGAAAACCGCTATCAAACAGAAACATTTTTAAACAGTATTTGGAACTCCATGTTGGTTGGTGTTTCTGAAACTAGAAAAATTAGTGTGAACGAGCTTAATAACATGGCTAACAATTTAAAAATTGCCATGCCTGAAGATGCTCTTGGCAAATTTGTTGACGTATTAGCGTATGAAGATGAAGTACAAACAGAAATTAAAAAACAATTAAAATTAAAAGAAACCGATAAAATAAATTACTTAAGTTTTAATAAATATAAAATTCAGAATTCAGAAACAAGTACAGATAAAATTGCGGTTGTTTATGCACTTGGCAGCATTGAAAGTGGGCAGGGCGATGACGAAACAATAGGAAGCGAAAGAATTGCAAAAGCGATATGCGATGCCAAAACAAACGATAAGGTAAAGGCAATAGTATTACGTGTAAATTCGCCAGGCGGTTCGGCCTTAGCAAGCGATGTAATTTGGCGAGAAGTAGTATTAGCAAAAAAGAAAAAGCCAGTAATTGTAAGTATGGGAGATTTAGCAGCAAGTGGCGGCTATTACATAAGTTGTGCCGCAGATTATATTTTTGCACAACCTAATACTATTTCAGGTAGTATTGGTGTATTTGGTATGATGCCAAATTTTAAAAAAGCACTTGAACAAAATTTTGGAATTACATTGGATACGGTTAATACGAATAAACACAGTGATTTTGGAAGTGGGCTAAGACCCACAGATAAAGAAGAATTTGATTTTGTGCAAAAAGGAGTGGAAAAAGTGTACGACGTTTTTACCAATCGAGTTGCCGAAGGTAGAGGAATTACACAAGCTGAGGTGGATAGCATAGGGCAAGGAAGAGTCTGGAGCGGAACCGATGCCATGAATATAAAATTAGTGGATGCTATAGGCGGGTTAAATGATGCAATAGCCTATGCAGCCAAAAAGGCAAAACTTTCAAAATACAAAATACTTGAACTACCAAAACAAACCAACCCATTAGACAAATGGTTAGGCAACAAAGAAAAAGATGTTGAAACCAAAATATTAAAAAGTAATTTAGGGGTCGCTTATCCGTTTATAAAAAGTTTAAACAAATTAATAAAAACCAAAGGAGTGCAAGCACGCATGCCTTTTGAGTTGGTTTGGAATTAACTACTAGAGTGATCACTCTAGTTTATCTTTTTAGCTGGTGCCGCCACCTTTAATTTTATTTTCAGTATTATAATTTATTAAATAAATACTAAAAATTATTATTCCAATACTCACTAATTGCATAGGGTCTATAGCCTCTCCATCAAACAATCCCCATGCTATTGCCACAACCGGTATCAAATACGTGCAGCTACTTGCAAATACCGGACCGCTTAATTTGATCAAATTATTGTATATGATTACAGATAACGCTGTACCAACAATTGCGAGTATACTTAAATAACCAATGGCACTTGCCGCCCCAGTATTATTTATGTGAATTGTAAAATCAGTAAAGCATAGCAAATAGACTAACGCAGGCGGCCCCATTAGCATAAAAGCCCACACTGTAGCCGTAATTGAATCTATATCACTTAAATATTTTTTTATACCTGTAATACTTATTGCATAGCATAAAGTAGCTGCAACAACCAACAAACTATAAATAGCATTGTTGTTCGACTGATTGCTAGGAGAAAAATATACCAGTACCAAAGCTCCAATAAAACCTAGTAACACACCAATAATTTTAATTGCCGAAGATTTTGTTTTTAACCAAACATAAGCCACTAATATTGTGAAAAGTGGCGTTAAGGCATTCAACATACCTGTTAAACTACTGCTAATTTGCGTTTCGGCTTTTGTAAACAAAAATGCAGGAATAAAATTTCCAAACACACCCATACACAGTAATCCCACTAAATACTTTTTTAAATCAATTTTTTTGTATTTAAGTAAGAATGGTAGCAAAAATAAAAAAGCAATACTAATTCTGATTGCAGCAACCTCGTCGCTACTAAAAACTTCTAAACCACGTTTCATTAAAATAAATGAACTCCCCCAAACCAAAGAAAGTGTTATTAAAATTATCCAACTAAGTTGCTTAGCGCGCATGTTGGCAAATGTAATACCTAATTTATTACTAAAAAGTTTGAGCTACATTTTTTTTCACAAGGTTATTAGCTTTTTAAATCGTTATCTAAATATCTTTAGTAATTTTAAACCAAAATTATTTAATATGAAAGTTGCAGTTGTTGGTGCCACTGGCTTAGTAGGCACCAAAATGTTAGAAGTATTAGCTGAAAGAAATTTTTTGGTTACAGAATTAATTCCAGTTGCCTCAGAAAAATCTGTTGGGAAAGAAATTGAATTTAAAGGAAAAAAATACAAAGTGCATAGCTTGCAACAAGCCATTGATGCAAAACCAACTATTGCGTTATTTAGTGCTGGTGGCAGCACATCATTAGATTTTGCTGAAAAGTTTGCTGCCAATGGCACCACCGTTATTGATAATAGTAGCGCTTGGCGCATGCACCCAGAAAAAAAATTAGTTGTACCTGAAGTAAACGCACATATACTTACTAAAGAAGATAAAATTATTGCAAATCCAAACTGCTCAACAATTCAAATGGTGGTTGTATTAAAACCATTGCATATAAAATATAAAATTAAGCGTGTTGTTGTAAGCACCTACCAAAGCGTTACAGGCACTGGTGTTAAAGCAGTTTCTCAATTAATGAATGAACGTGAGCATGGTAATAGTTTAGAGATGGCCTATAAATACAAAATAGATATGAATGCAATACCGCAAATAGATGTTTTTTTAGAAAATGGTTATACCAAAGAAGAAATGAAAATGGTGAACGAAACTAAAAAAATTATGGAAGATGATAGTATTAAAGTTACTGCCACAACTGTAAGAATACCAGTAATGGGCGGCCATAGCGAGAGCATTAACATTGAATTTGAAAATGATTTTGTGTTAGATGAAGTAAAGGAATTGCTAAAAAACAGCCCAGGAATAATTGTTCAAGATGATTTAACAAATCAAATTTACCCTATGCCACTAACATCGCATAACAAAGATGAAGTTTTTGTAGGAAGAATAAGAAGAGATGAAAGCCAAAGAAATACGTTAAACCTATGGATAGTTTCTGATAATTTGCGTAAAGGCGCCGCTACAAATGCTATTCAAATTGCAGAGTATTTAGTTAAAAAAGGTTTGGTTTAGTGAAATAAAATCTAATTTTTAAAAGTATAAATTATATCGAATAATACTTTTTAGACAAGCCAAAACTAGTTAGCAACATTAGTAAAAAAGGCGAAGATTTGTTATAATCAACTTCATTATAACTCTTTCCTAATAAGTTTAAATTACTGTAATACTTATTACGTTTTATCCAATAGTTAACTTCACTCGGAACTGCCCAAGCAACATCTCCAATCAGTCTAGATAGGAACCACTTCTCTAATAATCTACTTATGCGTCCATTACCATGAGCAAATGGATGTATTTTTACGAATACCAAATGTGCCATTGATGCATAATAAAAAGCCTCGTTATAGCTGTGGGTTTTTTTCTGCAATAATTTTCCTAAATCACTAAAAAATAAATTTAGTTCGTTCTCCAATTCGCTCATTATGGTTCCAGTATAAACGGTTGTATAAAAATTACTAACTCTAACTTCCTTATTTCTAATAAACCCTTTGTACTTTGGCAAAATATCAAAATTTGTACTTAAAATCTTATGAGCCTCTAAAACATTTTTATAATTTAACGGATGAATTTTTGCAAATTGATAGGCTTTAATCAAATCTTCAATTTGGCTCATTTCACGGCTCTTATGTCCAGTCTCTTTGTTAAATAAATAACTATCAAAATCAATGCCACTACCTTCAATCAAAGATGAAAAAACAGAGGATTTAGTAAATGCAAAAACTGAAGATTGAATATTTAGTCTTTCTAAACTCTTTACATGTTTTGCTAATGAATACGTTTGTTTTTTGTTGTATTTATCCAAACAAATATTCGTAATTAGTTTTTTCATTTTGTAAATGTAACTACTTTATTAATTCAAATCTTGCTTTTGAAAGTTTAAAAACTATAGCTTGTACTTATTATTGCCGAGTTCTTTTGTAAAAAATTCTCAATTTGCGTCGAAGTAAAATTGAACAGAAATCTAAGAATACCTCCCCTAAAGACTTGTTAATATTCGTATTTTTAGTAAAGCACAAAAAAAACCACCTAAAAGTGGCTTTTGTAGTCCCAGCTGGACTCGAACCAGCGACCTACGGTTTAGAAAACCGTTGCTCTATCCAGTTGAGCTATGGGACCATTTTTCATACATCATTAACCAATTCCATGATTAATGTCTGGATTTTTGCGTTGCAAAGATAAAAAATAAAATTGTTTTAACAATTATAATTATTTTAGTGGTTTAAGTTTTTAATTGGATTTATCTATAATAATTGTAAACTACAACGTAAAGCATTTTCTTGAACAATGTTTGCATTCTGTTTTTAAGGCCATTAATGGTATTAAAGCCGAAGTTTTTGTTGTTGATAATAATTCGGTTGATGGCTCCGTGTCTTTAGTAAACGAAAAATTTAAAGATGTAATTTTAATTCAGAACACAGTAAACACCGGCTTTTCTGTAGCAAATAACCAAGCTATTAAATTAGCGCATGGAAAATACGTGCTGCTTCTTAATCCAGATACAGTAGTGCAAGAAGATACGTTTGTAAAATGCCTTGAATTTATGGATGCAAGGTTCGATGCCGGCGGACTAGGAATAAAAATGCTGGATGGAAAAGGTAATTTTTTACCTGAAAGTAAGCGCGGCCTACCAACCCCAGCTGTAGCGTTTTATAAAATATTTGGTTTGGCTAAATTATTCCCAAACTCTAAAAAATTTGGGCAGTACCATTTGTCCTTTCTCGATAAAAATAAAAATCATCAAGTGGATGTGCTAAGCGGCGCCTACATGCTCATGCGAAAAGAAGCACTTGATAAAGTTGGACTATTAGATGAAACTTTTTTTATGTATGGCGAGGATATTGATTTGAGTTACCGCATTACCAAAGGAGGTTATAAAAATTACTACTTTGCTGGTAGTAGCATTATTCACTATAAAGGAGAAAGTACAAAAAAAAGTAGTGTGAATTATGTATTTGTTTTTTACAAAGCAATGGCCATTTTTGCAAAAAAACATTTTAGTCAAAGCCATGCTGCCACGTTTAATATACTTATTCACTTTGCAATCTACATTCGAGCATTTGTAGCTATTTTGGCACGATTTGTAAAACAGTGGTTTTTCCCAGGAGTTGATTTTGTTTTAATTTTGTTAGGGTTATACTTCTGTAAAACCATTTACGAGGTAAAGTTTAAACTCTACCCTAATTTTTATTCGCAAGAAATTTTAAAATTATTTTTCCCACTGTACACGCTCATTTGGATGTTTTTTACCTATTTTTTTGGAGGCTATGACACACCGCTAAAACTTAAAAATATTTTAAAAGGCATACTCTATGGTATGGCCTTTATTTTGGTGGTATACTCATTACTGCCCAATTACTATAGGTTTTCGCGTGCTTTAATTTTAATTGGATCCTTTAGTACGTTTATTATTTACGTTACCACACGCATAATTTACAATTCATTAAAATTACAATCGTTTAGGTTTTTTAGTAGTACCACGGTAAACAAAATTGCAATTGTAGGTAGTGATAAAGAATTCATGCGCGTAAATAATTTAATATCACAAACGCAGTTAAAAGCTAACTTTATTGGATTTATCAGCGTTGACACTACTTCTAAACTGAAAAATCACATCGGGAATTTTAATCAAATTGCTGAAGTTATTTCTATTCATAACATTAACGAATTAATTTTTTGCGCGCAAGATGTTTCATCGCAACAAATAATTGATAACATGGCAACCATGGTTGGCAAGGGAGTTGACTTTAAAATTGCTCCACCAGAAAGCCTTAGTATTATTGGAAGCAACAGCATTGATAACGCTGGCGAATTGTACGTAATTGATGTAAACAATGTTGGAAAGCCCGAAAATGTTAGAAAAAAACGTTTATTGGATATTGTAATAAGTTTTTTATTAATTATTCTATCACCCGTTGCAATTTGGTTTCAGAAAAATAAACTTCAATTTTTAAAAAATAGTTTTTCAGTTTTTTTTGGCACATTCACATGGGTAGGTTACGGAAAACAAACCCGAAAAGATTTACCATACGTTAAACCCTCGGTTATTGTGCCAACTGCCGAAGGTGAAGACGCATCAGCCGTAAACAAAGCTTACTTTAATTATGCAAAAAACTATCTAATTGAAAGTGATTTAAAATTAATTTTTAAAAATTTCAGTCTACTTGGTAGTTAATGGAAACGCCTATTGATATTGAATTAACGGAAGAAAGTTTAAATACTTTTTACACAAACAATTTCGACTACTACACAAAATTAAGCGTAACATGGAAAAAAACTTTTGTTAACCGTGCCTTAGAATTTATAGATAAAAAACAAATTATAAGTCATAACTATAAAAACGTTAGCAATAAGGTTAAGGCAATAATTTCTGCTTCTGCGGTACAACTTACATTAGGTTTAGAAAATTGGAGTATCAATTACTTTGATACCATTATTTTACATCCTGATGATTTTAGATTGCAGGAAAGTGGCGCTAGATATAAAGGACTAACAAATCTTGATGGTTATATACGCTTAAGCTTTAATAGTTTTTTAGCAGGTTATAAAGATAAAACAGATAACATAAATCTTGGTCTGCACGAATTTACACACGCCTTACGTTTCAACTCTATCAGAGGCTTTGAACAAGATTATTTTGTTGAACATTTTTTACCAAATTGGTTAAGTTCTGCTTATGAAATTTTTAATGATATGCAAGACGGAAAACCAACATTGTTTAGAGAATACGGAAGCACCAACATCAACGAATTTATGAGTGTTTGCATTGAGCATTTTTTTGAATCGCCACAACAAATTAGAGAACACTACCCTATCCTATACATAAATACTGCCTTAATGTTAAATCAAACGTTTGATGCGAATGGAATACCAAATATTGGTAGTAGAGAAAATTTATTTTTTGAAAAAAATAAATTACTTCAGCCATTTACAAAGTGGCATGTAAAAAATAACATCAGCGCATATCAAGCATTCACAATGTTTTTAATCACATTTGCGTTATCACTTTTTACCTTTATTAAATTAGAAATTTCAAATCCTTGTGTAGGTATTCTTGCGGTACTAACAGTATTATTATATTTGCGTTTTGATTATAAGTTTTCTGAATTATCCTTTAGCAATATAGAGTTCTCTATTAAAAAAGGATTTTCAATCTTTAGGTTTTTTAAAAGAATCAGCTTCCCAATTTCAAACATTATTAGCGTTGGTATAATTGAGAATGCTAACAATATTGAAATAACCATAATCTATTTTAACACCAGCAATAATTATTTTTACAAAGAAACAATTTATTCAAAAAAATTTGAAACTATTGCATTTTTATCAGAACTTAAACGTAATAAAATTGCTATTTTTAAAGAATAAACTAATTTCTTAGAGATGAAATACGCAGCCATTAACAACGCTTTATTTATTGATAACCGAAATAAATTTAAAGCACAACTTAAACCTAATTCAATTGCTATTTTTTTTAGTAACGATATAATGCCTACAAATGCTGACGGGAGCATGGGCTTTAAACAAAATAGCGATTTGTTTTATTTAACAGGCGTTGATCAAGAAGATACTATTTTAGTTATTTACCCCGATGTAAAAGATGGCAAACACAAAGAAATTTTATTTGTGAAAGAAACCAGCGAACTTATTGCCATTTGGGAAGGTGCAAAACTAAATAAAAATGAAGCAACGGCAACAAGCGGAATAGAGCATATTTATTGGCACCATGAATTTGAAAAAATCACGAAAGCACTTTTTTTTCAAGCAGAATATATTTATTTAAATCAAAACGAACACACACGCCAATACATAGATACAGAAACTGCCGAACAACGCTTAAATAAACAACTTTGCGCAAAATACCCACTTCATAAAATTGAAAGAAGTGCGCCTATAATGCATAAAATACGTGCGATTAAAAGCACCTACGAAATTGATTTAATACAACAAGCCTGCGATATTACTGAAAAAGGGGTACGCAGATTATTACCATTTGTTAAACCAGGGGTGTGGGAACATGAAATTGAAGCAGAATTAATACATGAATTTGTTAGAAATAGATCGCGTGGTTTTGCATACGGTCCTATAATTGCAAGTGGAGCCAATGCTTGCGTTTTGCATTATGTTGATAATAATAAACAATGCAAAGATGGTGATGTTATTTTACTCGACGTAGCAGCCGAATACGGAAATTACGCAAGTGATTTAACCCGATGCTTACCAGTTAATGGAAAATTCACACCGCGCCAAAAAGAAGTATACAATGCAGTTTTACGGGTAATGAAGGCCGCAACTACCATGCTAAAAGTTGGAAACACATTTGAAAAGTACAACAAAGCTGTTGGCGATTTAATGACTGAAGAATTGTTACAACTAGGTTTGTTAACATCAGATGAAGTAAAAAATCAAAATCCGAATTTACCAGCCTATAAAAAATATTTCATGCATGGCACAAGCCATTTTTTAGGATTAGATGTACATGATGTCGGATTTTTTTACGAACCAATGCAAGCTGGCATGGTGTTTACAGTTGAACCCGGAATTTATATTCCGCAAGAAAATTTAGGCATACGTTTAGAAAACAATATTTTAATCACCACCAGTGGCCAAATTGATTTAATGAAAAACATTCCATTAGAAGCTGAGGAGATTGAAAGTCTAATGAACTAATTTTGTTCAAAACATCAAAATACAAAAACCAAACTGTTTCTTTTATTGACAAAGGAAAGGGGCGCGTAGTTGTGTTACTTCATGGCTATTTAGGTTCAAGCCGAATTTGGGAATCTAAAATAGATCAACTAAGTAAAAGTTACCGCATTATTGCAATAGATTTACCTGGGCATGGCGCAACAGATAACTTTGGTTATGCACATAGTATGGAACTAATGGCAAAATGCGTTAAATCAGTTTTAGATAATTTGCGCTTAAAAAAATATGTAATTGTAGGTCACAGCATGGGAGGCTATGTAGCATTGGCTTTTGCAGATTTATTTCCTGATAATTTAAAAGGCATTTGTTTGTACCAAAGCACAGCGTACGCCGATTCTGAAGAAAAAAAGAAAGATAGATTAAGAGCAATTGAGGTAGTAAAAAAAGATAGAAATATTTATACCAAAGCAACCATTAAAAATTTATTTGCTACCAAAAATTTAAAATACTTAAAAGAAGAAATTTCTTTTGCCACTGCAATTGCAAAAGCAACTAATAAACAAGGGATAATTGCAGCCTTGCATGGTATGAAAGATAGACCAAGCCGCGATTTAATTTTAGGATTGGTTGAATACCCAATAATGATGGTGATTGGGGAGTTAGATAATGTTTTAAATTATCAACAATTACTAGAACAATTCAAATTAGTTAAAAACGGTACGTTGCTTTACCTCGAACACGATGGACATTTTGGGTTTTTAGAATCACCAAAGTTAAGCAACAAATCGTTGAGAAGTTTTATTAGGAAGTGTTTTTAGTAGATTCTTCGCTTCGTTACTCAAATAATACTTTTTTAATCTATGGATTACCCCATACATTATTCTATTTCTATTGTTGTTTTACTTAATACTTCATATCAATAAAACTTCTACTAAGATTAAAGCATAATTTTGTCTATCTATTCACTAGCACATTGGAAAAAAGATATTACCGTTTTTGAGTAATTACAAATTTCTCAATTATAGTTAAACCTTCAGATTCTGTTAATAGTTCCGATGATACCTCCTTTAAAAAATTCTCCTTTATATCAAAAGAATAATTTTTAGCTAAGAGAATATTTACACCTTTTGGTAATTCTCTTGAAGGTTCGTGTTTAACGGAAATTTTAGCTATGCTACTAACGATTTCATCTAACCTAGTCGTTACATTAGTAGGCATTTTTTTAGGGTCTAATGGATTAAGAATGTCTGAATTACTTTTTAATACAACATCAACTTTAAGAGTTTTTCCAAACATCTCAAAGAAACACATTAACTCAGGGTTTAGTGTAATTAGTAATTCTTTTGTTGAAGGATATGTTGACATAACTTGCTCAGTAAATCTTTCTGCTTCATCAAGAGATATGCTGCTATCTTGTTGAGCAATTACAAATTTCATAATATTTTGATAATCTTTTTTAATTTTTTCACTATTTGTAAATTCCTTAATAGCTCCGTTTTTATCAACAATCATGTCTATAACTATACCATCAAAACTTAAAGGTGGGTTCTTAGTTTTCCAATGCTCACTTAAATTTGAAGTAGTGTTTATAGTTTCTCCAATTCTCCATGAACACTCAAAGTCCTCTCCTTTTTTATTTAAGACTAAAAATGTTACCTTTGTAAGGACTGTTCTTTTACCAGCAAAAGCATCGCTATTATTAATCTTTTCTCTTAATATTTCAAGATTTAAAATTTGACCAACTTCAAATTTTTGAGCTATTGTAACGCTTTCTATACCTTGAAATTTAAAGCTATTATTGCACCTAGTTAAAGAAACAATTGTTAAACCTAGAAGTAATAAATAAAATAAACACGCTGCATATAATTTCATAACACACATTTTGGTAAATATATTATTTTTTCAAACATATAAGAACTAACTTTTATAAATTCAGGGTCACTGAGTGAGGAATCTCTGAAGCCTAAGGAAGTAAATAAACCATTTAAAACTCACTTTAAAATTCTTTTAATGCAGTTTATTACTTTTTAAAGTTCCATCTTTTTCATAAACTTTCCATCTGCCAAAACGATAACCGTTTTGGTATTGGCCATCGGTATAAATTTTTCCATTTTCGTAATAACTAGCATAGTGGCCATGTAGCGCCCCTTCTTTGTATTCTGCAATTATTTTTACTTTCCCACTTTCATAGTATTCTTTAGAGATTCCATTAATTTTTTCATTTACATAGTTCATTTCAAGTTTTGGCTTACCATTCTCATACCATCTTATTTCGGATATTAATTTATCAAGGTTATAAAATTCTATAGCTTTCTTTTTAGCATTCTCAAAATAATATAAAAATTTTCCATGTTTCATTTCCTTAAAGTAACTTCGTTTAGCTATTATTTGATCTCCAAAATAATCTACCTTAATACATTTTAAAGAATCCCTTTCAAGTTTTACTGAATTCAAAACTTTACCAAAACAATCAAATTCTTTTGAATTAATCAATTTACCATTTAGCAAATCCACATCAAATTTTAACGCTCCATTAATATAAAAACCTTTAATATTAGTTTTGTGAGTTGTTTGGTTTAATTTCATTAATAACTTAACGGCTTTATTAGGATAATACTCAGTAAACTCTTTCACGAAGTTTCCATTGTGAAATTCACCCTTCTCATGCAAACTTCCATCAGAATAAAACGATTGAAAATTTCCTTCTTTTCTTCGATTTTTGTAATTACAAACCAGATACAGTTTTTTGTTTTTAGGATGATACATGTGGAACTTTCCATCACCATTCTTTTTTAATTCTGCAAGAGGACTAATTGAATCATTATTATTCAATGCTACTAATTGAAAAAACAATTCATCAGGAAAAAGGAATGAAGAACCCGTTTTACCATTTTCGAAATTAATTGTACTTACATTGTCATAAGTCTTGTCAGCACTAAGCCACTTATCTTTTATAGCATTTCCATCTAAAAAAATTACACGCTCAAATTTTAGGCTATCAAAAATCCTTGAATCAAATTCGTCTGATTTCTTAACAGTGTCTGAAATTGCATTCTTAATACCTTCCTCAGCTAAAATCTCAACTATTTCCCTAGTTACAATACGCTTACACGATGCAAAGAACACAAGAAAAGTAGAAAACAAAGCAATAATTTTATTCATAAATCAAATAAAATAAAGCCTGAACCAAAACCACCCCATCAACAAAATACAAATAAAAATTCCATTTTCGATTCTCATTAACAGTTAATGTTAAAATTATTGCGAGTAAGGCAGTTATTAAACAACTTATACTTAAGCCCGATTCGCTTTTTAGAAACATAAACAACAAATAAAACGTACAAAAAATCAAACATAAAATTTTTGCTTTAAATACTCCAATTAAATTTGGTACTGTATTTAGCTTAATTTCTTTATCACTCAAATTATCCCTTATATCAAAAAGCAAACAGAGCGCCACAACCAAAAAAAATTGTGACAAGGTATAGTAAATCAATTGTAAGGATAAATTAAAATTGGCGGGAATTAAAACCCCGCAGCACACAAAAACACTTGCAATAAAAACGGGTTTCAAAAAACCAAACTTTCTTAGATTAAATGGTGGTAAAAAGTAAAATAAACTAAATACGCCTAGCAAAAGATAATAGCATACAAAAATAGGATGTTCAATAAAAAAAGCAATTACATGTTTAGCAATCATCCCAAACAATAGGAGTATTAGAGTGAAAATCCATTTTCTATTTTTATTATACCAAACATAATATGGCTTGGTTACATGTTCTATTTTTCCTGCAAAATAAAGGCGTTGTGCATTGTACAATACCAAAGTACACATACCATTAATAAAAATTAAAGCGCTATAAAATCCAAATGTAATAGTGCACACCAAATACGTTTGAAGCGTAAAAGCCGCAACACATAAAGCAATAAATAAATTTGAGTATGCAATAAACTTAAACAAATTACAAACGTTGTTTTACAGCCTCAAATAAAATAATTCCGGTTGCTACACCTACATTTAATGAGGCCGTGTTACCTGGCATAGGTATTTTTACTTGTAAGTCGCTACGCTTTAGGTATTCTCCGCTAATACCATTTTCTTCGCTACCCATAATTATGGCACAAGGTTGTTTGTAATTAATATCGTAAAAAAGTTTATCCGTTTTTTCATGGCAACTAATAATTTGCAAGCCGCTTTCTTTCAAATAATCAATCGTGTTTTTCAAATTATCTTCACGACAAACTTTTATCTTATGTAAAGCTCCAGCGCTAGTTTTTATGGCATCTCCATTTATTTGTGCTGCACCCCGTGTAGGTATTATAATAGCATCTACTCCTGCGCATTCTGCCGTTCGTGCAATAGCACCAAAATTTCTCACATCAGTTATTCTATCTAAAATTAAAACAAAAGGTATTTTCCCTTTTTCAAACGTTTGTTCTAAAACTTCTTCAATGTTATAATATGTAATTTCAGTTAAGTAAGCAATAACCCCTTGATGGTTTTTAGTGGTAATTCGCTTTAATTTTTCGGGCGGAACAAATTGCAAAGGCACACTTGTATCTTGCATTGCTTTGCGCAATTGATGAAATAATTCGTTCGACAATCCCTTTTGCAACAGTATTTTTTCTATAGGTTTATTAGCTTCAATGGCCTCAATTACAGCTCGCGTTCCAAAAATTAAATTTTCATCTTCTATCATATTGCAAATTACAGCATTTTATTCTATTCAAAAAATTTTGTAACCTTTTTCTTAAACTAAATTATACACGTTTGTATGAAATATATTTATTTACTCCTTACAACTTTTTTCGCATCAATCAGCCCTTCCCAAAACTACTCTAAATTAGGCGTTGAGGACGATATTGAACTCGGCTTTTTAGAGCGCGATTTCGAAACTTATTTTAAAAGCATTAACCCTAATAAACGGATTCGTAAAATAATAACAACAAACAGCCAAAACAAAAAAGACACCTTTGTTTTATTGCTAAGTCCAACTTCAAAGCTCATTTCTATAAAGGACAAAAGGCGCTACTCTCCCTTGCCATTTGCTACGTTTGTGCATCGTGAGTTTGAATACAATAATATTAGCGAGCTTGTTGAATCTAGAAGCTTTACAAAAAAAGGAAGGTTAAATTACATGTACCTTTATGAATATTTTTCTCCAACCAAAAAAAAAGAAGTGAGGTTCTTTCAGAATAATAAACTTAAAAATAGAGAAGTTTTTAAATATAACACAGATAGTAGCTTAAAGTCTTATATTTTTTATTGTGGTAACCACAACCAGCAAAAGGCCAAGTATAGCTACGAATACGATTATTACTCTAAACAAGAAATAAAACAAATTCGGTATTATAACTCAAAAAATAGTGTTAAACGTATTTGGAATTATGATTGCGACAAAAAAGGTAAAATTGAAGACAAAAAAGAAATGCAGGTTTGTAAAAATACTGGTACTGATATTAGAGGTTATAGCATAGAAACCATATTTAGCAGTAACATTAAAGGCAGTAAAAGTAAAACAACAAGTACCTACTATATGTTTAATGGAAAAAAGATACAAGTGCGATTAGAAAAATTTGAATACAACCGTAACAAAGAATATAGAACATTAGATATACATTTTGCAGATAGTTTAGAGCCATTTTATGAAATAACAAGATTTGAAAAGAACGGAAATATTTACTTAAAAGATCGGGTTGAATATTCCATGTTTAGTGCTTCAAAAAAAATAGTTAGCGCAAATCATTACAGTTTTTATTCTAGAAATAAACCCAAGTGGCAATCTAAATCAAATTTTAACAACAACGGATTTCTTGTTGAAAGAATAACACATCGAAAAAACAAACCCATTTCAAAAACTACCTTTACTCTTTATGGCGATAGTATTGTGAAAAAATCTGTTTATAACAAAAAAATGAAACTAAAATCTGAAACTACCCCCAAAATAAACTATTACTAGAGGTTTTGTTAATTGCTCCTTTACTCGTATCTTTACTGTAAAATTAGTAAGATGGATGCAATGTACCGTAGAATTGAAGAGGCTTTAGATACCATACGCCCTTACCTTGAGGCTGATGGTGGTAATGTAGATATTGTAGAACTTACCTCTGATAATGTTTTAAAATTAGAACTTACTGGGGCATGCAAAACCTGCAATATGAGCCACATGACTATGAAAGCAGGCATTGAAGAAACCATTAAGCGCGCAGTGCCCGAAATAAAAGAAATAATCTCAGTGAATCAATAAATTTTTATGAAGTTAACCAACATTCTATCCGAGTCTAAAAAAACACTCTTCTCAATTGAAATTTTACCCCCGCTTAAAGGAAAAAGCATACAAAGTATTTACGATGGAATTGATCCCTTAATGGAATTTAAACCAGCTTTTGTAGATGTTACCTACCACCGAGAAGAATACATTTATAAAAAACGCGAAGGCGGTTATTTAGAAAAAGTAAGTATTCGCAAGCGCCCTGGCACTGTTGGTATTTGCGCAGCCATAATGAACAAATATGATGTTGAAGCAGTACCACACATTATTTGCGGCGGATTTACCAAAGAAGAAACAGAAAACGCACTAATAGATTTACAATTTTTAGGAATTGACAATGTACTTGCTTTGCGTGGCGATAGCATTAAAACAGAACCAGCATTTATACCCGAACCCAATGGCCATGCTTATGCGTTAGATTTGGTGCAACAGATTGATAGCATGAACAAAGGCAAATATATGGACGAAGAAATGAAAGAAGCGGCACCAACCGATTTTTGTATAGGCATTGCTGCTTATCCTGAAAAACATTTTGAAGCGCCCAACATGATTAGCGATTTAAAGTATTTAAAAGCCAAAGTTGATGCTGGCGCTGGTTACATTGTAACCCAAATGTTTTTTGACAATAAAAAGTATTTTGACTTTGTTGATTTATGCCGAAAAAACGGAATTAACGTACCAATTATTCCAGGCTTAAAAATATTAAGCGGTAAAAAACAATTAACTGCCTTGCCAAAAATTTTTCATATAGATTTACCTCAACCATTTTACGAAGAATTAGAAAAATGCAAAGATGATAAACAAATAAAAGAAGTTGGAATTAAATGGTGTATTGAACAAAGTAAAGAATTATTAAAAGCCAATGTGCCTTGTTTGCATTATTACACAATGGGAACAAGCGAAGCCACAAAGGCCGTTGCAAAAGAAGTATTTTAAAAATTAAAATGACACAATTAGTTATATTCCGCCACGGACAAAGTGTTTGGAACCTTGAAAATAAATTTACAGGATGGGTAGATGTTGCTCTTACCGAAAAAGGTATTCAAGAAGCAAAAAATGCAGGACAAAAAATTAAAGGCTATAAATTCGATTTTGCTTACGCCTCTGATTTACAACGCGCCCAAAACACATTAAAATTAGCTTTAGAAAGCGCAGAGCATCCTGCAATTACGCCAATATACAACAAAGCCTTAAACGAGCGTATGTACGGCGATTTACAAGGCTTGGATAAAACTGAAACAGCAAAAAAGTTTGGCGAAGATCAAGTAAAAATCTGGAGAAGAAGTTACGATATTGCACCTCCCAATGGCGAAAGTCTTAAAGATACTGCTGATCGTGTAATTCCTTATTTTGAATCTGAAATTTTACCAAAATTAAAATCAGGAAAAAATGTGGTGATTGCCGCACATGGCAATAGTTTAAGAGCATTAATAATGTACTTAGAGAGAATGACGCCTGAACAAATTCTTGAATTTGAAATTGGTACCGCGCAGCCACGTTTGTACGAATTAGATGAAAATTTAAAAGTTCTCTCAGCAAAAAATTTATAAACATGCAAGAATTTTTATCTGAAAATAGTAAAATAATAGCCGTTGATTTTGATGGAACGATTGTAGAACATAAATACCCAGCTATTGGAAGAGAAATGTTGTTTGCTTTTTCTACTTTAAAAGCATTAAAACAAAAAGGACATAAGTTAATATTATGGACTTACCGCGTAGGCCCTATGCTTGATGAAGCCGTTGAATATTGTAAAGCTAACGGTGTGGAGTTTTACGCAGTAAACAAAAATTTTCCGGAAGAAAAAATTGAAGAAAACACACCACGCAAATTAAATGCAGATATTTTTATTGACGATAGAAACGTTGGCGGTTTCCTTGGCTGGAGTGATGTTTGGCAAACCCTGCATCCCGAAAGTGGTGAATTTTTACATCAATTAAGAAACGCAGAGGCACACAATAATTATAATTCATCAAACGGAACTTCAATATTTAAAAAACTTTTCGGTAAAAAATGATTTATTTAAAAACACGCGAAGAAATAGAAATCATGCGCGAATCGGCATTGTTGGTTTCTCGAACATTAGCAATGATTGCCCCTTTGGTGAGACCTGGTGTTACGCCATTGCACCTTGATAAACTAGCCGAAGAATTTATTCGCGATAATGGCGGAGTCCCAGCATTTAAAGGCTACAAAGGACATGGAAACGTTCCTAACTTTCCGGCAACATTATGTATTAGTATTAATGAAGCTGTGGTACATGGCATACCTACAAATAAACCTTTAAAAGAAGGAGATATCGCATCTATAGATTGTGGTGTGAAAAAAAACGGTTTTTATGGCGACCACGCCTACACCTTTGCTGTTGGGCAAATTAAACCCGAGGTGCAAAAATTATTAGATGTTACTAAAGAATCTTTATACAAGGGAATTGAGCAAATGATTAGTGGCAATCGAATTGGTGATATTAGCGCTGCTATTCAAAAACATGCCGAAGCGCATGGTTATGGCATAGTGCGTGAATTAATTGGGCATGGTTTAGGTAAACATTTGCACGAAGACCCTGAAGTACCAAATTATGGCAAGCCGGGCGATGGTCCAAAAATTAAAGAAGGAATGGTACTTGCCATTGAACCAATGATTAACATGGGTAAAAAAAATGTGAAATCGTTACCAGACGGTTGGACAATTGTTACACAAGACGGTTTACCAAGTGCTCATTTTGAACACGATGTGGCTGTGGTTGATGGCAAACCAGAAATATTAAGTAATTACGAACTCATTGAGCAAGCATTGGCTCTAGTAAACTTTTAAAAACAAAGCCAATATCCGTATTAAGTAATATACCTATAAATAAACTGCGCGAACTTGTAAAACTAAAACAAGATCGCAAATTAGGTGTGTTTAATAAAATTATGTTATGGCTCAATTATTTTGTAATTGTTGCTTTATTGTTAGGTATTGTTGCAAAATACATTTCTCCTGCTCTTGTTTGGTTAATTGCATTCTTTGGATTGGCTTTTCCTTTTGTGTTTATTTTAAATGCGCTTTTTATAATTTATTGGTTCATTCAGTTTAAAAGAACAATAATTTTTGGCGTATTTGCCGCAATTTTATCGCTTCCCAACACATATCTGTACCTACAATTCAGCAAGCCAAATAAAGGTTCAAAAAATTCTATCAAGGTTACTTCTTACAATTGCATGCTCTTTGATTTATATAATTGGAATAAAAATAAAGAAACACGCAACAAGATTTTTTCTGATTTAAGTGATAATAGCCCAGATATACTGTGCCTACAGGAATTTTACACATCTGAAGAAAAAAACGATTTCAATAATATTGATACGTTAAAGCACTTACTTAAAACAGATTACGTCCATACTGAATATACAACTACCCTGCGTAAATACGATCATTGGGGCATTGCCACTTTTAGTAAATATAAAATTATTAATCAGGGTAAGCTAGTTTTTCATACCAAATCAAATAACTTATGCATTTTTACGGATGTAATTTTTAACTCCGATACTGTTAGAGTTTACAATATACATTTACAATCTATTAGTTTTAGCAAAGATGATAATAAGTTTTTAGACGATGTTGTATCAAACAATGAGGCAAACGAAGAAATTGAACACGGCAAAAATATTTTAAGACGATTAAAACGCGCCTTTGTAAAACGCAGTGCACAAGTTGATATGATTGCAGCACATATTAAAACATGTAAATATAAAATTATTTTGTGTGGCGATTTTAACGACACCGCTGCCTCCTATGCCTACCACGAATTAACACAAAATTTAAACGATGCCTTTGTTGAAAAAGGAAATGGATTTGGAAGAACCTACGCTGGTAAGTGGCCGCAATTTAGAATTGATTACATACTTCACAGCAATACTTTCAAATGTACAAGTTACGAACGCATGAGCGAAACATTTACAGACCATTACCCAATAACCGCTAATTTTGAATTAAAAAATAAATTATGAATGTAGTTTTATTTGATAACCCTAACGATTGGAAAAACCTATTGCCACTTACTTTTACGCGCCCTATAAGTGAAGTAAGAATCGGGATTTTAACTATTAAAGAAAAATGGAACACCGTTTTACAAACTTCTTGCTCACAATTATCTCAACCATATTTGCAAGAAAAGTTTCCTTTTGTAAACCACAACGAAACTCTTTTCATTAATGCAACACTACTGCCAACAGAAGGTGTTATCGATAAAATAAAAAATCTTTCTTTAAATCAAGGTTTAGTTAGTAACTCTGAACTACTAGCTTTTAAAGGAAATCTAGACGACTTTAATAATAAAAATTATTCTAAAATAGAACTAAGCGAAAAAATAGTTTTACTTAAAAATGTTTGGGAAATTTTTCAAAAAAATGGCGATGCAATTAAAAATGATTTTGAATTGCTTACCAAAAATAAAACATCTGCTCCTTTGGGTGAAGCTGTAACAGTTATTGGAGACAAATCACACGTATTTTTAGAAAAAGGTGCAAAAGTAAACGCCTCTATTTTAAACACCACCTCTGGACCAATTTATTTAGGCGCTGATTCAGAAATTATGGAAGGCTCTGTAGTACGCGGTCCGTTTGCTTTAGGTGAACATAGCGCTTTAAAATTAAGTACAAAAATCTACGGCCCCACAACAATTGGGCCTCACAGCAAAGTTGGTGGCGAGGTAAACAATTCAGTAATTTTTGGGTTTAGTAACAAAGCACATGATGGTTTTTTAGGCAATAGTGTAATTGGCGAATGGTGTAACTTAGGCGCAGATACCAATAATAGTAACCTAAAAAATAATTATGGAAATGTGAAATTGTTTAACTACTTGCTCAACAAATCAGTAGATAGTGGTTTACAATTTTGTGGTTTAATTATGGGCGATTATAGTAAATCAGGAATCAATACAATGTTTAACACAGGCACAGTTGTTGGGGTTGGAGGAAATATTTACGGCGGAGGTTTTCCACCAACACACATACCTAGCTTTAGTTGGGGGGGGGCTCAAGGTTTTGAAGAATACAAACTCGATAAATTATTCGAAACATCCGAAAAAGTTTTTGAAAGAAGAGGCTTGGTATTTGGCGAAAAAGAAAAAAATATTTTAAAATACATTGCATCTAATACCTAATAAATTGTAAAAGCTAAATGAAAAAATTAAAATAAAATGAAAAATAAAAAATGGCTCCTACTACTTATTATTGCATTACCATCTACCTTTTGGGTAATACTAGAATCGAGTACAATTAATTCAAAAAAACTACCACACTATGGTCCTAAAACCGCTGTTAGCAAAGGCGATACCACTTACTACTCTGTTAAAACCGCATTACTAAATGGTGATGAAGAAATAACAACAACTAAAAATCCTATAGTTGCGCTCATGTTTGTAAAACAATCTTACATCAAAGATTCGTATCGCCTAGCGGGTTTGTACGAATACTTAACATACAAAAACGATAAAATAAAAGAAATTCCTGTTTTTTTGGTTGTTGAAAAAGAAAATGAAAGTTTGCCAACAAAAGATTCATTGAAAGTATACAGCAAATTTAATAACGTAAAATTTTACGATTGTCCGGTACAAAAATTTGATAGTATAAACCGAACTTTTTTTAAAGAAAAACCAATTTACATCGATTACAGTTTTTTTGTATTACTTGATGAGAACCGCCACGTGCGCGGTTATTACGATGCACGCTACGCAGCAGAAATAAAACGCTTAATTGATGAGTACCGCCATTTACGATTAAAAGAAGCCAAAAAACAGATAATTAAAGACAATCAAATTAATAAAAAGCAAAGCTAACTTGGTATAAATGGCATATTTGGACTAATCGTTAACAACGATTGGTGCAAGATAGAAAGGCTTTGATGGAGGTAAGATCTTAATATGAGCGGCAACCTTTCTTTGTCTCACGAGGATCGCGTGCTGTTAGTGTCAGTTTTTATTTTTCCAAGTATAGTTGTTGCCACGAGTCAAAAGATTTTGTTTAATAATTTTGGATGTCCAATTACCTTTATTAAATACAAAAACTTTTTCTATAGTAATTAAACTATCAAAATGATGAAATGTTTCAGAAATGCTAACTGTGTCATTGCTTATTAGATATCCGTCTATTTTCAAAATCACTTTGTTTTTTAAATAATTATCATATTCTTTCCAACTGGTTTGAAGATCAACGAATTCTTTGGTTGTCATCAAATCTTCTTCATTATCAGAATTTTTTATTCCTGTTATGATAATTGGCTTAACAATTTTGCTTTTAATCTCTTGCAAATATATTACTGAATCTGTTTTTGGCTTGTAGTTCAATTCTAAAATTTCCTTAGGCGGAGAAGTTCCGCATAGAAAAAAAGGTGAAGCGTCCAAGATTAAAGTGTCAAATTTATCAAACGGAACTTTGATATCCTTGGCAATTTGAGTCTCTAGATCATGTCGATTTAGAATGTTGTCAACTGAAATTGATTTTGTACAACTCTGTGAAGAAATGAATGTTAATATTAAAAGAAATATTTTTCTAAATGTCGGCATTTAAAATTACCACCAACTACAACCTCTGCTTCTCATTACTTTTCTCCTGCTCCCATGTTGCGGCTTGCTTTTTAGAGAAGCGAATTCCCAGCATAATTTCATGTGTACCGGTAGAATAATTTTTCAAATTAGTTGTTGTAAAATCATAAGAGTAGCCAATCATTAAATAATTTTTGTAAAAATAACCAATCAACGCTGTAACCGCGTCTTTGTGTCTGTATGCGCCACCTAGCCATATTTGTTCTTTGTAAATTACTCTTAATCCAGCATCTATTTTTGGTGGTGCCGGCATGGCGTATTTAACTAAAAAAGATGGCTCGATTTTAAACTCCTCATTCAAATCAAATTTATACGCACCATTCAAATTAAAATGACTTACAAGTTTACTACTTCTCGAACTGTTTTGATAGAGTGCAATAGGCGACTGATAAATTTGAGGAACAGATAATCCTAAATAAAACCTATCTTTTTTATGAAAATAAATTCCTGTTCCAAAATCGGGTACATAAGTTGTTTGATAAGTTGCCAATAAATTTTCATCGCCCTCATCTCTTAAAATTAATTTATGACCATCAATTCCCCACTGTAAAACCCCAGCACTTAATCCCATTGATAAAAATGTTTCCTCTTTGTTTAATCTTAAATGATAGGCATAACTAAAATTTAATCCTGTTCTTCGGGTTGGTCCAACTATATCGGTATACAAATTCATTCCTAATCCCATGTTTTTATCCTTAATTGGTCCGTGCAAAGTTAGCATGTAGGTGCGCGGCGCATCTGTAATTCCAACCCATTGGTAGCGGTTATTTGATCGTAAATCAGCATAGTTATCTTTTCCAGCCACAGCCGGATTAATTGCCATCTCGTTTAGCATATACTGTGTGTATTGAGGCAACTGTTGCGCATAGCCCATCACCGTTAGCAAGCTAAGTAATAGTATGTAAATTCTACTTTTCATTATCTAAAAATGGTTAATGGTCCAGTAAATGGCTTATCAAATACAGGATGATTTAATTTAATTATGTAATAGTATGTTCCAACCGGTAAATCCTTACCTTGATACTTACCATTAAATGGTGTGTTATAGCCTCTAGAATAGAATAACAATTCGCCCCAACGGTTATAAACCTCAACTTCACAATCTGGGAATTGTTGAATGTTATCAATTATCCAAGTGTCATTTTTACTATCTCCATTCGGGCTAAAGCCATTTGGTATTTTAATTTCTGGATAAATATCCACGCGCATAGTATCACTATTAATACAACCATTAACATCAGTAACAAATACGGTATAGGTTAAATTAAGGGTATTTGAGGCTACAGGGTTTGCAATATTCCCATCATTTAAGGTAAATGGTGGCATCCAAGTATAAGTTAAAGCAGAGTTTGATGTTGGGCTTCCGCCAATTGTAACATTTGATAAAACCGGTATGGTATAGCTTGGACCCGCGTCTACATCCGGTAAAGATAGCATGTTAACTACAACCGTGTCAAAATCAGAACACACCGTATTGGTTGATAATACTTGCAGTACATAACTTGCTGTATTTATTACTTGTGGAACTGATAAAGTTGAGGTATTGCCAACAGGGGTTAAGGTACTAGGTAATTGATACCAAACGTATTGATTTGCTCCAACAGAATTTGTACCAGTAAGAACAATTGAATTTGTAAGCGGACATACAGTGAAATTAGTACCTGCATCCGCAGTAATGGTTAACGTTGGGACAACTTCTAACGTTTGTGTAATTGAACAACTTCTGCTATCAAGCGCTAATAAAGAATAAGTACCAGCATTTAAGTTGGTTAATGTAGTGGTGGCTGAAGTAGTAAATGAATTTGGTCCAGTCCATGTATAAGTGTAAAGAGGCGAACCTCCGCTCAAAGTTATAGTCGCACTGCCATCTGCCGCGTTGCTACAAGACGAGTTTGTTATCGTATTCGTCAGTATTAATGCCGGTGGGTTAATCAAACTTACGGTTTCAGTTCTCACACAACCTCTTTGGTCAGTTACAGTTGCAACATAACTCCCCGAACAAAGTGCTGTTGCGGGATTTACGTTGCCACTAGGTGTTGGCGACCAAGTAAATGTGAACGGAAGTGTTCCACCGCTTGGAATTAAAGTAATAGCACCGTTACAATTATTATTACAACGTGGTTGCTGTACATTAGAGATGCTCAAATTGAGTGGAGGCGCTTCAGTAATTGTAAATGTTCGAATAGTTCTACAGCCATTAGCAGTCACCGTGAGTGTAATTAATCCAGGGCATAAACCTATGACGCTTTGTGTTGTTGCACCATTACTCCAACTATAGGTTACAGGAGCAGTTGATGTGCCAAGCGCAACAATAGAACCAGTACATGCACCAAAACATCTTACATTACTTTGTGTGAATGTTAAAGCAGGGCCAGTTAAATTATTTATATTGAATACCTGTGTCTGATTACAGCCGTTAGAACCAACCGTTACAGAGTAGCTTCCTGCCCCAATATTGGATAGAGTTGCAGTACTACTTGATCCTGGATTCCATGTAAATGTATAAGGCAATGTACCTCCGGTTACAACAAGATTAATGCTACCATTATTCGCGTTACAAGCAGTAGGTGTTATTATACTTGGTGTAATAGTTAAATTAGTTGCAGGTGTTAAAGTAGTACTAGCAGTTCTAATACAGCCCTGTGCATCCGTCATCTGCACAAAATAAGTACCAGCACATAAACCTGTTAGTGAAGGGCTAGAACTACTTGGTGTTGTCCAGCTAAAAGTTATTGGTGCAGTTCCTCCAATTGGAGATACGGTTACAGCACCATTGCATAGGCTAGAGCAAAGAATAGGTTGAATACTAAATGTTTCTCCTGTTATCCCATTAGAATTGCTTATTGCAATGTTTTGAAGTTGATTACATCCATTAAAATCGGTTATAGAAACTTGATATAAACCAGCACATAAACTACTTGCTTGAGTTCCCGTCGCACCGCTTGTCCAGCTGTACGTAAATGGAGCTGTTCCACCACTTGCAGTAATTGTTGATGAACCATTACATAATCCACAAGATGGGGATGCAACAGTTGAGGCCGCTGTAATTTGAACTGGCGAAGTAATATTGGTTGTAAAACTATTATTACATCCTAAATTATCTGTTGCTGTTAATGTATAAATACCATTACATAAATTATTAATTGTTGTAGTTGTTGCTCCAGTATTCCAATTAAAGGTGTAAGGAGGAGTACCTCCAGAAGTAGAAATTGCCGATGCGGTTCCAACACAGTTGCCAAAACACAAATTATTTGTATTATTAATTGTTGATGTTAAACTTATGATACTAGGTAAATTAATTGTTTGAGTAGTCAAACATAAATTAATATCTCTAATTTGTACTGTGTAGTTTCCAGCGCAAGCATTTGTGAATACAGATGAGTTAGGTGCGCTCGGAGTCCATGTATAACTATATCCTGGAGTTCCTCCGCTAGTATTTAAAGAAATAGATCCATTGCAAATGCCATTACAAGTAGGGAAACCAAAGCTCGGTAAAGCTGTAATAGAACTTGGTTGAGTTACAGTAATACCTGTAAACAACACGCAACTATTAGCATCCGTAATTTGAGCAGTATATCCACCCGCAGTTAACCCAGTAATTGGATTTAATGTACTTGGCGCAGGAGGTGATACCCAAGCTAAGGTGTAACCAGGTGTTCCACCTGTTACGTTAGTAATAGATGCTGCGCCAGTTGCGCCTCCATTACAAACTACATTGGTAACGGAAATTACTGCGGAACTTGGTCCATTTGCATTTGCCAGAGGGATTACTAAAGTGTTTGTACAATTATTGATGTCAGAAACATTAACCGTGTAAACACCAGCAGTTAAGCCAGTTGCAAATGATGTTGTGCTAACTGCAGGGATCCATGTGAAAGAATATGTTGGAGTACCACCTGTAGGTAAAACCGTTATAGAACCATTTGCGGTTCCGCAACTAGATGGTAAATTACTTGAACTTAAATTAAGTGCTGGTGGTGTAGTAATGGTATAGGTTTGAGAGTCGGTACAACCTTGTGCATCCTGTATTAATAGCGTATAATTGTTATTTGCGCACTGATTCACAAGTGAATTTGTTCCAGTTACACCACTTGGTAACCACGTAAAGCTTACAGCACCTTGCGCATTTGCAGGAGTGCTTAACGCAATACCATTACAATTTCCATTACATAACGGACTAGTAGTTGTAACATTTGCAAGTAAAGCAGCTGGCGAAATTAGGTTGGCAGTTGCCAATGCTGTACAACCTTGCGCATCTGTAGCAGTTGCTGTATAAACACTGGCACATAAGCCTGTTGGATTAAGTCCGCTACCAGTTGGCGCCCAAGTTATTGCAAACGTTCCTTGATTCCCAGAAACTACAGTTGATATACTTCCATTACAAGCCCCATTACATAGAGGATTTACCGGAGTTAAATTTAATGAGAAATTAGGAGCGGGGTTCAAAGTAAAGCCTTGTGTACTTGTGCACCCATTAGCATCTGTTACAGTACCAGTATAGTTTCCGGCACAAAGCCCTCCAATCGTATTAGTAGTAATACCACTCCCACTCCAACTTAATGAATAAGTAGGAGTTCCGCCAGAAGCGTTTAACGTAGCAGTTCCATTACAATTACCAGAACAAATTGGTTGCGAAATAGAAAGTGTACTTGTTAATGCTGTTGGTTGTGTAATTTGAGAAGTTGCGGTTCTTGAGCACCCATTTTGGTCGGTAGCTGTAACCGTATAAATCGCAGGACATAAATTAATAATGGTTGGTGTGGTAGCTCCTAAAAATGGACCAACCGCTGGCCAATTGTAAGTTATTAATCCTGTACCTCCGTTTACTTGTGTATTTACTGTTCCATTACACGCTCCAAAGCACCTTACATTAATTGGTGTTGCTGTTAGGCTAAGTGCTGATGGCTGGGTTACCGTAAAGTTTCTAACAACAACACATCCTCTTAAATCGGTAATAGTTGCTGTGTAAGTTCCGCTACATAAATTTGTAACCGTCTGTGTGCCTTGTCCTGTAATTATACCAGGTGTCCAATTTAAGGTATAGCCCGGCGTTGCGCCACTTAATCCTAATGTTATACTTCCGTTACAAACAGCATTACACGTTAGGTTTGTTACATTTTGAGTAACGGTAAGTGAGCTTGGTTGAGCAATAACAACGTTTGTTGAAGTAATACATCCACTTCCTGCATCTGTAACGGAAATGTTATAAGTTCCTGTATTCAATGAAGATGCAGTGGAAGTATTTCCAAAACTTACAAATGGCACAACTGGAGACCATGTGAATGTAAATCCTCCAATACCTGAAGCAGTAACAGTTGCACTACCATTATTACCGCCAAAACACGAGACTGAACTTGAAGCTACGGTAAGCGTGGGCCCAATTGGATTTGTTAAAGAGGTTACAAAAGTTGAATTACAAGCCGCACCGTTTCCAACAACGACTGTATATCCGCCAGCACCTAAATTAGAGTAGCAACTGCTGTTAATGCCTGTGCCTCCAGGCGGGCTCCACGTAAACGTATAACCTGAGCCTGTTCCTCCACTTGGCACTGCACAAATACTTCCATTACTTACAACACATCCGCTAGGGTTGGTGTTTGTAAGAGCAACCGTTACGGCTGGCGGTGCATTTAAAGTAAATGTATTAATGACGAAACAGCCATTAGCATCGGTTACTCTGAGTGTATAAGTACCTGCGCAAAGGTTGGTTAGGTTGGGCGTGGTTTGCCCGCCAGGGCTCCAAGAGAAGGTTAATGGCCCTGTACCACCACTTGCATTTGAGTTAATAGAACCATTACATACACCATTGCAATTAGGATTTGTAGATGTTGGTGCAACATTTATTGGCGCAGGATTTACGAATGATATTGTACCCGTGTTAGAACAGCCTAATTGATCACTTACTAAAACCGTATAGCTGCCTGCACATAAGTTTGTTACAGTCTGAGTATTTTGCACAGGTAATGTTGGCGACCATGTAAACGTATAAGGACCTGTACCACCTGAGGGGTTCGCCGTTGCAGAAGCTGTGCAAGCTCCAAAACATTGAATTCCGCCACCGCCAGTTATTACAACAACGCTAACAGTTTGCGCAATATTTAAAGTGGCAGTAGAAGTACAGGTTTGACTGTCTGTTACTGTTACGGTATAATTTCCTACACAAAGTCCGTTTACTATGGATGCCGTACCAACGGTAGCTAGGACACTGTTAGTCCAAACATAAGTATAACCAGGTGTTCCGTTTGATGCAGTAACTGTGGCGCTTCCAGTACAAGCATTACAACTATTTTGCGAACCTGTTATAGCAGCTGATAGGGCAATTGGCTGTGCTATCGTATAATTTTGTGATTGGCTGCATCCTGTCGCATCAGTTACAGTCGCTAAATAATTTCCGGCACATAAACCAGAAACAATACCGGTGGTATTTGTGGTAGGTAATGGTAACGTGTTGAATTGATAAGTGTAAGCTGGATTACCGCCAATAACGGCAACCGTTGCACTTCCGTTACAGCTTCCCGCACAAGAAGTTGAGGTTGTAGAAACGGCAACTGTGATAGCAGGAGGAGAAACCAAAGCTGTTGTAAAAGTTCTATTACAGCCTGTAGCATCTGTAACTGTAAGAGTGTAATTACCAGCACAAAGCCCGGTATTTGGCGAGCCAGTGAATCCATTCGACCAATTTAATGTATACCCTGGGTTTCCGCCTGTAGCATTTGCAGATAAGATACCATTACATGAGCCAAAACAAGTTGGTGCAACAGGATTAATTGTGGCATTGATAACAGGAGGCTGACTTAAAGTAACAACAGAACTTGCTGTACAAGCATTGGCATCTAAAACATTAAAAGTATAGGTGCCAATACATAATCCAGTTAAAATTCCTCCAGCAACAGGACCGCTTCCAGTTTGCCAACTCAAAGTATAGCTTGGTGTACCACCTAAAACACTTCCAGATAAACCACCGTTACATGAACCAAAACAAGTTATCGATGTAGTTGAAACACTTGGCACTAAGGGATTTGGTTGGGTTATACTCACCGTTCTGGTAATACTACATAAATTTATATCCCTAACTATCAATGTATGCAATCCAACACATAACCCTAAAAATGGCGGAGCCGTGGTAATTGTTGCTCCAGCAGGTGTGATCAAAGAAAAGGTATATGGGCCTTGACCACCAGTAGGCGAAGCACCAATTGTTCCGTTACATAAAGCGTTACAAGTAATCGAACCAGATGTAATATTAGGAGTTATAGAAAAAGGTTGTGCAATTGTTAGCACGGAATTGGTAACACAAAGCGATGCATCGCTAACTGAAACAGTATAAGGACCGGCGCATAAAGCAGCAGCCGTACTAGTAGTGGAAACACTTGGCGCCCAAGTAAAAGTAAATGGCGCACCATTTCCACCTGTTGGATTAACTGTTGCAGCGCCTGTACAGGCTCCAAAACATACGATAGAATTGGTATTTATTGTTAATGTTGTTTGCGGAGGATTTGTTAGGGTTGTAGTAAAATTTCTGTTACACCCATTTGCATCAGTAACTGTAAGTGTAAAAGGCCCAGCACTTAAATTCGTTATTGGATTACCATTAAAACCGGTTGACCAAGTAAAGGTGTATGCCGGCGTTCCTCCACCTGCAACGGCAGTTATGCTTCCGTTTGCGATTCCAAAACAGCGTGGATTTGTTGGAGTTAATGTAGCATTAATTTGCGTTGGTTGAATAATTGAAACTACCGAATTGGTAATACACGCATTAGCATCCGTAGCGGTAACTGTTAAATTTCCAGCGCAAGCATTGGTGATTATGCTTCCATTAACAGTGCTTGTTCCTGTATTCCAACTGAGCGTATAGCCTGGAGTTCCTCCAATTGCAGTTGCCGTGGCGCTTCCATTACACACATTAAAACAAGTGGCAGAGGCAGTATTTACTGTAATTGTTAACGCATTTGGCGCAGCAATATTTATAGTTTGAGTAATAGAGCATAAATTCGCATCTCTAATGGTTAAGGTATGAATCCCAACACATAAGCCTAAAAATGGCGGTGCGCTCGTAATTGTTGCGCCTGTTGGTGTTAGGAGTGTAAATGAATAACTTCCTGCACCTCCCGTTGGTGAAGCACCAATTGTAGCGTTACAAACAGAATTACATGTTAAACTATTGCTTGTGATATTTGGCGTAATTGAAGATGGTTGCGTAATTGTAACTACTGTGTTAATTGGACATAAAGAAACATCGCTAATACTAACGTTGTACACGCCGGCACACAATGCATTGGCAGTGTTAGATGTGCTAACAGAAGGAGACCAAGTAAAGGTAAATGGTCCACCATTGCCACCAGAAGGATTAAGAGTAGCAGCACCAGTACACGCACCAAAACAAATAATACTTTGAGAGTTTACGGTAAGAGAAAGTGCTGGAGGCTGTGTAATAGTAACAACAGTTTGGGTTAAGCACAAATTAGCATCACGGGCAAAAACGGTATATGTTCCAGGGCACTGACCGTTAATAAATGGAAGTGTAGAAATAGTTGCAGGACCAGGTGCAACCCAGGTAAACGAAATTGCCCCAGTACCACCAGAAGCATTCACCGATGCAGCTCCAGTACATAAGCCATTACAGGTAACATTGGTAACAGTTGCCGCAATGGAAATAGAGGCAGGTTGGGTGATATTGAAATTAACCGTACTCGTACAAAGATTAAAATCTCTTACAACTACTGTTTCGGTTCCTGCACATAAACCTCCAACTGAGGCATTTGTACCAGATACTGGGCTCCAGGTGAATGTATAAGGAGGTGTTCCGCCAGAGACGTTAACAGACGCAACACCTGCACAATTGCCAAAACAAAGATTATTGGTTTGTGATGGAACTGTAGTTATTGAAGTTGGTTGAGTAATAGTTGAATTTACTGTTACTGTACATCCATTTACATCTGTAATAGTTGCTGTAATTGGCCCTACGCACAAAGAATTTGCTACAGCATTTGTAGAAGGGGCAACTACACTGTTTGTTCCGTTACTAAAGTTAATTGAATAATTTGGAGTTCCGCCAATAGCTGAAACGGAATAAGCACCATTACAAACACCAAAACAAGTAGCGCTTCTGGTTATTGAGGATGGTGTAATAGAAGGCGTCAGCGGAATATTTTGTGGGAAGAAAAACGAACACCCGTTGTTATCAACTAAAGAATACGTTACTGCTCCTGAACATAAATTTGTAACCGTATAGTTTGTTAAGGCAGGAATTGTAAACACAGTGCCTGAAGCAGGCGGTGTAACATTATAAGGCGATGCTCCACCTAAAAATCGCACGCGTTGCCTGGCATTACACTGCCCAAAACACGTTGCCAAGCTTGTTGATAAAACCGTCATTGATACTGGTGATGGATCGGCAGGTAGAATTAAACCTAACGCAGAAGCTACTGAATTATTGAAGGGGTCGTCGAGAGATAAATCCAATGCCACGTTGGCACAACCGGTTACAAGAAGAGTTATTACTGTTGATCCGGATACAGGCAAAAACGCTGGAACGCAAGTTGCAGTTGTGTTAAAAAAGAGTGTATAAGGGCCTGGAGGACAAGTGCCTGCATTAACAACTATTGTAATTGTTGCTGTACCGCCAGCACAAGGCGCACTCACGAAACTGTAATTTAGCGAACAAACCCCTGAATTTTTTGCGTTTGAAGTATTACTTTGTTTAGGAAGGAATTTAAAGTTAGCTCCGATGGTGTTCAGATTTGTTAATTCGGCAGTTTTGCTACAACTTAAATAAGAGTTCTGAGTTACAAAAGTGGCATTTTCTTTTTTTACATAAATCCTATCGGCTGACAGAACCACCCGCTTCACCTCAAATTTACCTTCGTAAAAAAAGAGATCATTATTCGGATTATAAATACTTGAAAGGATGCGGTTATCGCCAATAAAGTTTATGTTTCCATTAAAGGTAGCACCTTTTGGATTGAAGAAGCTTGCCTCAGCACTGGATCCTATGATAAAAAATTCATTTACATTAACAAAAGAAATTTTTGAGTTTAAATCAACATTGCCATTGATGTTTAGTGATGTTGATGATGCTGAAGTTAAATTAACTTTAAAATCTTTTTGGTATGCATAAATCCCTCCAATTGTGTTTTTACCGCTGTTAAACGAAATGGTAATATCCTCTTTAATAAGGGACGAATTATCATCAAATATAACATTTGAGTTTTCGTTCGGTTTAATAAAAGAAGAGGTGCCACCACTCACCAAACTCCAATGTTTTGGGTCGTTAAAATTACCCGAACCACCAATCCAATAAAGGGTTTGTGCTTTTGTTAACAATAACCAAAAAGTAAGTAGAATTAGTAATAAAGATCTTTTGGTATTTAGAACCATAAATTTTAACGTATTTTGTACCTTAATTTAATTAATACGATACCAAGATACAAATAAAACTAATACACTTGTAAACAAAAGAGCATTTTTCGTCTAAAAATAAATACCTAAAAATTTTAATTAAATAATGGAAAAAATTGAAATAAATCCTTGGCAAACAATTACTTCAGAAGTGAAATTTGAAACCCCTTGGATAACTGTAACCAAGCACGATGTATTAAATCCAGCAAAAAAACCAGCTCTATATGGCACGGTGCATTTTAAAAATTTAGCAATTGGTATTTTGCCACTTGACAAAGATTTAAATACTTGGCTAGTTGGGCAATGGCGCTACCCACTTAACAAATACAGTTGGGAAATTATTGAAGGCGGAGGACCACTAAACGACAGTCCACTAGAATCAGCCAAGCGCGAGTTAAAAGAAGAAGCAGGAATTGTTGCCAATAAATTTACCTTGCTTTGCAACATGCATACTAGTAACAGTGCCACAGATGAATATTGCCATATTTTTTTAGCTCAAGATTTAGAGTTTGGAGAATCAGAACCTGAGGAGAGCGAAGAGCTTGTGATTAAAAAAGTGAAATTTACAGAGGCCTACAATATGGTGATAAACGGCACGATTACCGATTCATTGAGCATTGCGGCTATTTTAAAAACGTATATTTTAATTAAAGAAAACACTTTACCATAAATTAATTTATTGGTGTTAAATCAATTCATTATTTTTACCTCACAAATAACATGAAAGAGTTAGTTCAAAATTTCACAAAGCAATTGCAAGAGGCATTACTTATTGCAGAAAAAGCGGTCATCACCAAGGGCAATTCAACCATTAAAAACGTTGTTATTACTGGGCTTGGTGGCTCTGGTATTGGCGGTACTATTTTATCTGAAATTGTTTCTGAAAACTGCGTGGTACCAATTGTGGTAAATAAAGATTATTTTATTCCAAACTTTGTAAACGAAAATACTTTAGTAATTGTATCAAGCTATTCAGGCAATACTGAAGAAACATTAAATGCCTTCCATCAAGCCTTAACCAAAAAAGCACAAATTGTTTGTGTTTGCAGTGGCGGAAAAATTTTACAATTGGCAAAACAGCATCAATTAAATTTTATTGAAATACCTGGCGGAAATCCACCACGCTCTTGCATTGGTTACTCTTTAGTGCAACTATTCAAAATTTTTGAGGTTTATAATTTAGCGCCTTCAAACCTTTTAACACAAACAAAAAATACAATCGATTTATTAAATGTTGAGGAAAAAAATATTAAAGAAATTTCAACCATAATAGCTAACCAACTTACCAATAAGTTGACAGTAATTTATACACTTGGCACATGCGAAGGTGTTGCTGTGCGCTTCCGCCAACAAATTAATGAAAACAGTAAACAATTGTGCTGGCACCACACGTTTCCTGAAATGAATCACAACGAATTAGTAGGTTGGACAGAAAAAAATAACGATTTAGTTGTAGTAACATTTAAAACAAGTTTTGATTATAAACGCACACAAAAACGTTATGAAATTTGTAAACCATTATTCGAAAAGCTCTCAAACAAGGTAATTGATATTGAAGCAAAAGGAAGTAATAAAGTAGAACAGTTTTTTTACTTAATTAATGTTGGCGATTGGATTAGCTGTTATATTGCCGATAATAAAAATATTGATGCCGTAGAAGTAAATGTCATTACCAATTTAAAAAACGAATTAGAAAAATTTAGTTAATCCTTCTTTTGAAAAACAAAACCATCATATTTCAAGACCTTGGAATAATGGACTACAAAGCTTGTTGGGATTATCAAGAAAAGTTATTTAACCAAATTGTTTCACAAAAAATTGCTAATAGAGATTCTGAAAATCCAACCCCCACAAAAAATTATTTGTTGTTTGTAGAGCACCCACATGTTTATACACTTGGCAAAAGTGGCAATGAAACCAATTTATTAATAAACGAAAAACAATTAATTGACAATGACGCTACCTTTTATAAAATTAACAGAGGTGGCGATATTACTTATCATGGGCCAGGGCAATTAGTAGCATATCCAATTTTTGATTTGGATAATTTTTTTACCGATATCCACAAATATTTACGCTATTTAGAAGAAGCCATTATATTAACTTTGGCGGAATTTAATATTGAAGGCGAACGGAGCGCTGGAGAAACTGGTGTTTGGCTAGATGTGGAAAAAAATTCTGCTAGAAAAATTTGTGCCATGGGTGTAAAATGTAGCCGTTGGGTTACCATGCATGGTTTGGCGTTTAATGTAAATGCTAACTTAAATTACTTTAATAACATCGTTCCTTGCGGTATTGCTGATAAAGCAGTAACAAGTTTGAACTTAGAAATTGGAAAAGAAATTGAATTGAATGAAGTTAAAACAAAAGTATTAAAACACCTTGTAAATTTATTTGACGCAACGTTAAGCGCTAATTAATAAATTTTCACATTTCTATTTACTCTAATTCCCGAAAATTGTGTGCAATAACCAGTTGTACTAATTAAAAAAATGGAGCCAATATTTCAATTATCTTTGCCGAGCAATTTACAATGAAAAAAATTTTATTTTTCCTATTTTTAACTAATATCGCTTTTGCGCAAATGCCAGGCGGTGTTGGTGGCAACAACAAGGCAATGATGAGCGCCTTAAAAGACATTAAGGGTCGCGTTTACGGAAAAGTGTTAGATGCCAAAACAAAAAAACCTGTTGAATTTGCCTCGTGCGTGGTATTATGGTTTAATAAAGACAGTTTGTTAAATGGCTCATTGGTAAAAGAAAATGGCGATTTTAGTATAGACAATTTACCAGCAATGGGCGGCTTTCGTTTAAAAATTACGCAAATTGGTTACAAACCTTTAATCACTAAATTCTATTTGCAGTTACCAGCAAAATTAGAAGTTGATTTAGGCGATTTAAAATTAGAAACAGACGAAAAATTATTGAACGAAGTTGAGGTTGTAACTGAAAAAAGTAATGTTACTTTATCGATTGATAAACGTGTTTATAACGTAGATAAAGATTTATCAACAAAAGGCGGTACAGCAGTAGATGTGATGAAAAACGTACCTGGTGTTACTGTGGATGCAGATGGAAATGCGCAATTAAGAAACCAAAGCCCAACGATTTTTGTAGATGGAAGACCTTCTAATTTAACACTTCAACAAATCCCAGCCGACCAAATTGATAGGGTAGAAATAATTACAAATCCTTCGGTAAAATACGAAGCAAGCGCGGTGGGAGGTATTTTAAATATTATAATGAAGAAAAATTTAAAGCCTGGGTATAACGGAATGGCTATGGCATACATTGGTACAGGAGATAGATATGGTGGAATGCTTAACTTAAATGTAAAAGAAGGAAAATGGAATTTTTCAGGCATGTATTCTTATAACCAACAAATTAATGATACTAAAGGTTACACCAATAGAACGCAACTCGATTCAAATAAAAATTTAACACCAACGGCGTATATCAATCAAAATAGTAATACCCATTTTAGAAACGTTTTTAATTTTGGAAGATTAGGAATAGATTACAGTATAAATAATAGAAACTCTATTTCATTAAATAGTATGATTGTGAGCGGAGTAATTGATGTAACAGATGCTCAAAATTACGACATACAAGATAAAGACAAAAAGCAACTTATTTACGGAGATAGAAACAATAAGCAAGATGCGGCATTTCAAAACTATAATGCGCAATTTCTGTATAAAAAAACGTTTCCTACTGCAGGTAAAGAATTAACGGCAGATGCAAATTTCAACCACACAAACGCTGATAATAGCTACAATTTTATAACTATCGACAACATTGTAAGTTCAAACCTAGGCCCTTTTCATAGCTATCAAAACAATGTTGGTATTAATAAATCAAACCAGAGCGTTTTTCAATTAGATTTCGTTAATCCACTTTCGGACACAAAAAAATTTGAAGCGGGATTGCGCTCTTATTATAAAAACTCTGTACAAACTAACACAACTAATAATTATAATCCAACATCAGATAGTTTTGTGAGAGACAGCGTACAAAGTAATAACTATGTAATTGATGACATTATTAACGCTGCTTACGTTAATTACAACAGTACTACCTTTTGGGGCATAGGCTATCAAGCTGGTTTACGTTTCGAACAATCGTATTATAGAGGAAATATAGTTGATAAGAAACAAACCTTCTTTTACAATTACCCCTCATCTAGCGATGATATTTTAAAATCAATTTTTCCAGGAATTTATTTCTCAAAAAAATTCACCAAAGGGCATGAGTGGCAATTAAACTTTAGTCGTAAAATTCAACGCCCAAATTTCTTTCAGTTAATGCCAGTAGTAATGTTTGCTGATAGAAATAATTACAGGATTGGCAACCCACAACTACGGCCAGAATTCAGAAATATTTCAGAATTAAATTACAGCAAAACATTTGGTAAAGGTAGCTACTTGGGTTCGGGTTATTTTAGGTACGAAGAACAGCCAATTACGGATGTGGCTTATCCTTCGGTAACAGACCCATCGGTACTTGTAAACACTACTGTAAACGGAAAAAATAGTATTAAATACGGTGTGGAGCACACCATAAAATATACCTTCTTTAAAAATTTAGATGTAATGCTAAATGCTAATGCTTTTTATATTTACTTGCGTGGTTTGGTTGTTCCAACAGAACCAGAGGTAATTACAAAAGGCTATGCTTACAATGTAAAGAGCACAATTTCTTACAGATTTCCTAAAAATTTTACATTGCAAATGAACGGTAGTTACGAGTCTCCACGTATTTTATTGTTAGGTTACACGCAACCAGTTTACGGCATGGATATTTCTTTAAATAAAATGATAGGTACAAAGTGGATTTTAAATGCAAATTTAACCGATGTTTTTAACAGCCGTGCAATGGGCACTTTTTACAACACACCTTATTATACACAAGAAATTTATAGAAGAAGAGAAGCCCGCTTTGTAAGATTTACGGTAACTTATTTGTTTGGAAAAATGGATGCCAGTATATTTAAACGTGGAAAACAAATGAAGATGGATAACGGCGGTGGCAACCAAGATGGCTTAGACTTTGGAAAATAAGGAATTAAGACACGTTAGACTAAGCATTTTTAATAATTAGAAATGATTCAAACCATAAACATAGAAGGAATAAAATTATACGGCTACCATGGCTGCTTGGAGGAAGAAGCCAAAATTGGAGCAAACTATATTGTTGACGTTTATTTAACAACCAATTTCATGGAGGCTGCAATAACGGATGATTTAAGCAAAACCATAGACTATTGCGCCATTTACGAAATTTGTAAAAAGCAAGTATCTATCAGAAGCAAGTTAATTGAGCAAGTTTGTTTACGAATTTATACCCAAATAAAAACAGATTTTGATACCATACATACGGTGCACGTGCGTGTAACAAAGTTATTACCACCTATGAACGGAAATGTGGAAAAAGTGAGTGTAGAAATTAAAGATTAGTATTCCAACTGTTTAAAATTACTTCCATGAAGACTGTTTCAGCCTTCTCAAATATATCGTACTATTTTAAAAAAATAAATCAAAAATAATTTAAACTTTTTGCATTATAATTTGCTTAACTGTATATTAGTACCTTAAATAAAATAACAATGGATCCATTGAAAGAAAAATTTAAAGCTAAAGCTACTGTTTTAGCTGCTGAGATTAAAGATATTATTAAAAATCATGGCGATTTAAAATTAGGAGAAATTACTGTAGCCCAAGTATACCAAGGTATGCGTGGTATGGTAGGTATGGTTACAGAAACATCGCGTCTTGACCCCGAGGAAGGAATTAGATTCAGAGGTTATTCAATACCTGAATTACGTGAAAAATTACCGAAAGCACCAGGGGGCACAGAGCCGCTGCCTGAAGGCATATTTTATTTAATGTTAGTTGGAGAATTACCAACCCAAGAAGATGTAACTTTTATTACCACGGAGTGGACAAAACGTAATAATGTGCCAAAGCATGTTTTTGACGTTATTGAAAAATTACCAGCAGATACACACCCAATGACACAATTTGTGGTGGGTGTAATGGCAATGCAAACCGAAAGTTTATTTGCTAAAGCCTATGCAAAAGGTATTAGCAAAAAAGATTATTGGGATTATGCCTATGAAGATAGCATGAACCTTATTGCACGTTTACCGCGCATTGCAGCATACATCTACCGCCGTAAATACAAAGGCGGGGTGCATATTGAGCCAGATCATAAATTAGATTGGGCAGCAAATTTTGCACACATGTTAGGTTACGATGCTGTTGATTTTAAACGCTTAATGCGCTTGTACCAGACTATTCACGTAGATCATGAAGGAGGAAATGTTTCAGCGCACACTACCCATTTAGTTGGCTCTGCTTTAAGCGATCCATATTTGGCATTTGCAGCTGGTATGAATGGCTTAGCCGGTCCTTTACATGGCTTAGCCAATCAAGAAGTATTAGGTTGGATAATGGAATTAAAAGAAAACTTAGGTGGTGGTTTGCCTACCAAAGAACAAATTGCCGAGTACATTAAACAAACATTAACTGAAGGTAAAGTTGTGCCAGGTTACGGGCATGCGGTATTGCGCAAGACCGATCCAAGGTTTACAGCGCAACAAGATTTTTATAAAACGTGGATCAAACACGACGATATTTGTGAAATAGTACAAATGGTTTACGAAGTAGCGCCTCCAATTTTAGAAGCAACAGGTAAAATTAAAAATCCTTGGCCTAATGTAGATGCACATTCTGGGGCATTATTGGTACACTATGGCATGCATGAACATGATTTTTACACCGTATTGTTTGGCGTAAGTCGTGCATTGGGTGTATTAGCAAGTTTAATTTGGGACAGAGCAACAGGTTCGCCAATTGAGCGTCCTGGATCATTAACGACTGAAAATATAAAAGCAAAAATTAAAGCAGCACAAGAAGCTGCTAAGTAATTTTTGTTGCTATTTGAAAAAGAAATGGAGAGAGATGTTGAATAGGCATCTCTTTTTTATTTTTAGAAAATCGATTAGGTTTTTAAAATTACTTTTTGCAGTAAATTATTAATATAAGTATTCATGGTGCACTTCCAATTAGACTTTTTAAAATCGAAAATGATAAAAATAAAATGTCCTGTAATATGGAATTAAGAAAAAAAATATTGATTTTATTATTATTTACAAGCAGCGTCTACAAAATCTTGGCTCAAAATCCTTCGTTAGAAGCATTAAAACTAAAACTAACTTCCTCAAAAAACGACTCCATTCGTGCCCTCATTTTGTTTGAATTAACCGAACAAGAATCGAACGATGCAGTTTGGCCCATATATAATGATAGTTTAAAAAAAATTGTAGACAGTTATCAGTTAAAAAAAATATCCAACCAACTAAGCAAACAATTTAGACTCTATAAAGCGTTTACATTAACTAATCAGGGTTACTTATACCGCATTAAAGGCAATGTTGTAAAAGCAATTGAAGTTTTACAAAATGCCTTAAAAATACAAGAACAAATAAATGATACTAAGCATAAAGTAGTCTCGTTAGAAAATTTAGCACTTATTTATCAAGGTCAAGGGGAGTTAAACAAAGCATTAGAGTATTTTACAAGTTGCTTTAATTCAAGAAAATTAGAAAACGATGTAAATGGAATGGCTTTTTCTTTAAATAACATTGCTCAAGTTTTAGAAATGCAAAATAAAAATGATGAAGCGCTTGACTACTATTTAAAAAGTTCTAAGTTGTTCGAGTCAATAAATAATCCTTTCGGACAATCAATGGCATTAAATAATATTGGAGGTTTTTACAACAGTAAAGGTGATCAGCAAAAGGCATTAGACTATTTTATAAAAGCCTTAAGTTATTTTGAACTTTCACAAAATCAAGAAGGCTTATTTTATGCCTTAACTAATGTTGGTGCTATTTATCAAAATCAAAAGCTGAATAACAAAGCTGTATCCTATTATTTAAAAGCATTTAAGATTGCAAATGTGCTTAAAAAGCCAACTATGATTAGAGACATTTCTGAGAAGTTAAGAATAGCCTATTTTAATACAAAACAATTTGAAAGTGCATTTAAGTTTTATGAGTTGTACATAAAAATGAAAGACAGTATAATTAACGAACAAAATTTAAAAGCCACATTAAATGCGCAACTTAAATACGATTATGATAAAAAAGAAATTTTGATAAGAAGTAATTTTGAAAAAAAGCAAGCCGAAGAAAAATTAAAAACAGACACTCAAAAAAAACAGAAATTAATTATAAGTATTGCTAGCGGTATAGGTTTGGTGTTGTTAATAATCATAATAACTATCGTAGTTATTTCGCTAAAGCGAAGTAAAAGGGCTAATGGCATAATAGCTAAAGAAAAACAACGCAGCGAAGCACTCTTACTAAATATTTTGCCCCATGAAGTAGCAGAAGAATTAAAACAAAATGGTACTGCGGAAGCAAAACATTATAACAATGTATCTATTTTATTTACCGACTTTAAAGGGTTTACACAATTGTCAGAAAGTTTAACTCCAGCTGAACTTATTGCCGAATTAAATTATTGCTTTAGCAGTTTTGATGAAATAATTGTAAGCCATGGCTTAGAGAAGATTAAAACAATTGGAGATGCCTATATGGCTGCCGGAGGTCTCCCTGCGGAAGACAGCCAACACGCATTTAAAATGGTTAGTGCAGCTATTGATATTCGTAATTTCATGGAGAATTATAAAGCTGAACGAAAAGCAAATGGTAGAAAATTTTTTGAAATCAGGATTGGCGTTCACTCTGGTGAAGCTGTGGCTGGTATTGTTGGCACTAAAAAATTTGCTTACGATGTATGGGGTGATACCGTAAATACAGCTGCTCGAATGGAAAGTAGTGGCGAAGTTGGCAAAGTAAATATAAGTGAGGCCAGTTATCAGCTGGTAAAAGATATTTTTAATTGCGAGTTCAGAGGCTCATTAGAAGCAAAAGGAAAAGGTAAAATGAATATGTATTTTGTAAGTTAAGTTAACATAACAAAATAAAAATTTTAAGTTAATTGAACACCAAGTCTAAATGTTTATTTTTAAAATGTTTTTTTATGTGGCTAAAAAATAAAATAAGTTTCTTCTCTTTTTTAATTATTATTCTGTTGTTTTCTGCGTTAGAAGCTCAAGAAAATAATCCTAATTCTTTAAATAAAAAGTTAAACTATTGGCAAAACAAATCAGGTACGGAAGCCGATACAAATCTTTATTCGCTATTTTATAAATACGGAATGTATTATCAAAACGAAAATCCTGATTCTGCAATTCTAATGTTAAACCAAAGTATTATTAAGGCTAAAAGCTTAAACAATAAATTAAAAGAATTAGAAAGTACACGCCAAGTTGCCTGGTGCTACTATGTTAAGGAAGATTATCCAAAAGCACTTAGTATTTATAGTAATGTAATTGAGCAGGTTGATAATCTCACATTATCAGATAACGAAGCTAACTCCTACTTAAAACTAAAAGCCGGATGCTTAGGTAACTCAGGTATAATTTTTATGCTACAAAGTAATTATGCAAAAGCATTAGATTACTATTTTAATGCTCTAGAGTTACACGAAAAAGTTGGATACAAAAAAGGACAAGCCTCTACCCTTGGCAACATTGGTTTAATTTATAAAGAGCAAGCAAATTACGAAAAGGCTTACTATTATTACTCCAAATCTTTGCAAATTGATGTTGAAATTGCTGATAAAAGAGGGCAAGCGTATAATCTTGGGAACATAGCTGATTTTTATGAACGAAAAGGTAATTATAAATTAGCCTTAAAAAATTACATGCAAGTATTATCCATAAGCAAAAGTTTAGGCGATAAAACAGGTGAGGCAATTGCCTTGGGAAATATTGGCGTTGTTTATAAAGCCGACGAGAATTTTCCGGAAGCATTATCCTATCTTGAAAACGCTCTGAAATTAAATGAAACACTTGATAATAAAAGCTATCAAGCAATTAATCTTAACAATATTGGAGATATTTACATTAAACTTAAAAAATTTGAGCTTGCCAACACCTACCTTAATAAGGCCATTGAGGTTGATAAATTCCTTGAGGCACAAAGCGGACTTAAAGATGATTATTTTTTATTGCATGAACTTTACCTTGCTAAAGCTAATCCTGATGAAGCACTTAAAGCCTACAAACAACATATATTGTACAGAGATAGTGTAGAGAGTTCTGAAAATGAGCGCGCCTCTGTGCAAAAAGAAATGCAATACGAATTCAATAAAAAAGAAGTATTAACTAAAGCCGAACAAGAAAAAAAAGACCTACGCCAACGTGGTATTCGTAATTTTATTATTGTTGGACTAGTTATGGCGTTAATTTTTTTAGTAATGGTATTTAGACAACGTAACAACATAAAAAAAGAAAAAGAACGAAGCGAAGAATTGCTCCTTAATATTTTACCGCACGAAGTTGCAGAAGAACTAAAACAAAACGGTGAAGCTGAGGCTAAACAACATAACAATGTAAGTGTTTTGTTTACAGATTTTAAAGGATTTACACAACTATCAGAAAAATTGAGTGCAAAAGAATTAATTGCCGAACTAAACCATTGCTTTATGGCCTTTGACAAAATAATTAGTAATTATGGTATAGAAAAAATAAAAACAATAGGCGATGCATATATGGCTGTAAGTGGGTTACCAATTGCTAATGAGCAACATGCAGAAAATCTTGTGAAGGCAGCTTTTGAAATTAGAGATTTTATGACCAAGTATAAGCAAGAAAGAATTAAACAAAACAAAACTTTTTTTGAAATTCGGTTGGGGATTCACAGTGGCGATGTAGTTGCCGGAATAGTAGGTATTAAAAAATTTGCTTACGATGTATGGGGCGATACCGTAAATACTGCTGCCCGCATGGAAAGTAGCGGCGAAGTTGGTAAGGTAAACATAAGTGAGGCAACCTACCAATTGGTGAAAAATAATTTTAATTGCGAGTTTAGAGGCTCAGTAGAAGCTAAAGGAAAAGGAAAAATGAATATGTATTTTGTTGAAAAAATTGAAATGATTTCTTAAATTGCCGCTTTAAACTATGAATGGATTAACTAATAAACTTGATTGGAAATTAATACTTGCCCCACAAAACATAATTTACAATGTGTTGGGGGTACTATGTGCTATATTTGCAATGAAAGGTTTTATGATTCCTAATGCTTTTCTTGATGGTGGCGTTACAGGAATATCCATTCTATTGCATGAGATATACCACATCAATATTTCCGTTTTGGTGTTGGTATTAAACATTGGTTTTGTTTACTTAGGCTATAAATATATTGGCAAAACGTTTGCGTTTCAAACCAGTATTGCAGTTATATTATTAGCTTTTGGATTATTGTACGTTGAAATTCCGGTAATGACACACGATAAATTACTTATTGCCCTTTTTGGTGGTTTTTTTATTGGAATTGGAATGGGTTTGGTTATTCGCAGCGGAGGAGTAATAGATGGCTTTGAAATTATTGCCGTATTTACAACAAAAAAAATTGGCATTACAATCAGCGAAATTATTATGTTATTTAATACTGTTATTTTTTTAGTAGCAGCATATAAATTCGGAATTGAAACTGCAATGTATTCTATTATTACTTATTTTACAGCTACCAAAATGTGCGATTACGTTTCTGACGGAATTGAAGAATACATAGCACTTACCATTATTGCGCCAGATAGCAATCGTATTAAAGAATTAATTGTAAACGAATTCAAAAAAGGAATATCCGTTTATAAAGGAGAACGCGGATACTTGCCAGGTTCATTCGATGTAAAAGTAGATTGCGATATAATTGTTACAATTATTACTCGGTTAGAATTACTGCGTATTAAAGATGCAATTTATGAAATAGAACCTAAGGCTTTTATGTACGTTCAAAGCGTAAAAGAGGCCAGAGGTGGCGTAATTAAACACAAAAATAAACACTAAATTATAATAAATTATGACTGAATTCAACCCTTCAAAAATTTTAATTCCAACAGACTTTAGCGAGATATCACTATTAGCAATTAAACACGGCGGTTTTTTAGCAAAAGAAACAAATGAGGAATTAATTTTGTTACATGTCCATCATGATCCAAATATTATTCAAAGTATCTTTTCTACAAGCGACACATTAAAACAAAAAGAGTTAGCTCAAACTATTGATAAGGAAATGGAAAAAATAAATACCATTCTGTTTTCTAATTTTGGAATAACCGCCAAAACAATCGTAAAATATGGGAACCCCAAAAAGGAAATAATTAACGTTGCTAAAGAAGTTAACGCAACTTTAATTATTATGGGAACCCATGGCTATGGCAGGTTAGAAGAAATAGTAATTGGAAGTAACACACTAAAAGTTATTACAAATGCTCCTTGCCCTATAATGGCAATTAGTCATCCAGCGCACAAACTAGGCTTTTCTAATATTGTATTACCTATTGATACAAGTATGCATGCCAGACAAAAAGTTCAGTTTGCAATACAGTTTGCTAAAAAATTTAATGCAACAATTCACGCATTGGCATTGCTTACCAGTTCTGAATCGCACCATGAGCCTAGTTTGAAAGTAATGCTGAATCAAGTAAAAAAATATGCAGCAGAAAGTAATGTAAAAGTTGTAACCGAAGTTAAAACTAATGTTGTAAACAGAGCACAGGCAACTATAGACTATGTAATAAAAATAGAATCAGAACTAATAGTTATAACATCAGATCAAGATGCAGAAATTAGTCAAATTTATTTAGGCCCTTACAAACAACAAATTTTACATTTAAGCCCTGTTCCTGTAATTACAATACAACCTAAAAATGTAAGCGCCACATCCATGGTTATGTTTGGCACTTAATGCTGCTATGAATGAGTTTGAAAAAATAAAAGATAGTGTTATTCAACTTCTTGAAACAAATCTTCCTAAGAATTTATTCTATCACAATACAGCACATACATTAAGAGTTTTAGAGCATAGCATTGTTATAGCAAACTATGAAAAAATTCCAAAACACGATCTATTTCTATTAAAGGTAGCTGCCTTGTTTCATGATACAGGATTTATTTCAACATATCTTGAACATGAAACCATAAGTTGTGAAATAGCGGAAAATGAACTAAATAATTGTAATTTTTCATACCAAGATATTTTAATTGTAAAGGGATTAATAATGGCAACAAAGCTCCCACAATCTCCAAAAACTAAATTAGAAATGATTTTGGCCGATGCCGATTTGGAATATCTAGGAACTGATTTATTTAGTGAAATTGGAGTAAGTTTATACAGAGAACTAAAAGAAAGAAATGATAGGTTAACCTTAGATGAATGGAACACTATTCAAATCAAATTCTTATCCAACCATAGCTATTTTACAACTTATTGCAAATTATATAGAGAAGAAGTTAAAGCAAAAAATCTAAAAATTTTGAGGGAAAAAACGTTGTAAAGAATACTGTTTTCGATCCGTTTTGTAAAAAATATACTTTTAAATTTAATATTCAATATCATCAGCGTTCAAAAAACATCATACTCAAATCATAACAATCAGCGTCATCTGCGTTCAAGAAACGTAAAAACCCACTAATAAAAAAAGACCAACCACAGGGTTAGTCTTCATTAAAAAAATAAGTAAATTTTATTTTAAAGTAGCTACTTTTTTAGCCAACTTAGATTTTAAGTTACCAGCTTTGTTTTTGTGGATAACGCTTTTTTTAGCCAATTTATCTAACATGCTAGATACTTTAGGTAATAAAGCTGAAGCTTCTTTTTTAGATGTTGCAGTGCGTAAAGCTTTTACTGCGTTACGAGTAGTTTTAGCATAATAACGGTTTTCTACACGTTTAGCATCGTTTGAGCGAATGCGTTTGATTGATGATTTATGATTTGCCATTGTATTAAATTCTTGTTAACCCAAAATTCGGGGATGCAAATATACAAAAAAATATTAATTCGCAAATGTTAAAAACAAATTATTTAGTTTTTAATTGGAAATCTTATTTTTGTTCAAAATGCGTTTAAATTTAATAATATTCTTCATTTTAGTGCTAAATAATTGCTTTTTTGGACAAAATACCGAAAAACCGGAAAAAAATCTAGTTCCGAATGGGAGTTTTGAAAATTACCGTAAAAAATCGAATAGCATAAAAAGTGCCATTCCTTGGAAACAAATAGCTTCAGTTGATTTTTACCAAAACCCACTTTCTAATGATACTACCATTCAAAAAGGCGCATATGATGGTTATTGCTATGCTGGCTTGCGTTTTCAAAAAAAATACAAAGAGTTTTTACAAGTTAAATTAGTAGAATCGCTGCACAGAGGCACCATTTACGAATTTAGCATGAAAGTAAAATTGGCTTTTTGGAGCAATGCCGTTTTAAAATCAATGGGAATTTTGTTTAGCAAAGCAGGATACACCAAACAAGGAGACGCTGTAAAATCAAACATGATAGATACGCTGAGTAAAAAAGATGGTTTGTTTAAAGCTTTTCAATGGTTTGAAGTGAAAGGATATTACAAAGCCGATGGTGGTGAAAAATATTTAACCATAGGTAATTTTGCTGCGGTGGTAAAAAAAGATATGCAACGTATGAATTTATGGAAATTAGGTTTTAAAGAATCGTACTATTTTATCGACGATGTAAAATTGGTTAAATTTAAAGGACAAGAAGAAAAAGTAGAAGTTGAAATTGTTGGTCCAAATTTACGTGACCCTCAAGCCGATTCTACGTTGCAAGTAAAGAGCGATATAAAGGTTGGAGAAAAAGTGGCATTAAAAAATATTTTCTTTGATAACGGAAAATATTATTTGCTTCCTGAATCAAACATAGAGCTCAATAAACTGGCGTTGTATTTAATTAAGAACCCAAACATTTCTATACAAATAAATGGCCATAGCGATAATAGCGGATTAAAATTTAAAAACCAAAAAATTAGCGAACTGCGTGCTCGCGAAGTGTTTGAATATTTAATTAATAAAGGCGTACAAAATAAAATGTTGTTTAAAGGCTTCGGTAGCGAACAACCTGTTGCCCCAAACACAACAGATGAGGGCAAAGCAAAAAACAGGCGTGTGGAGTTTGAGATTTTGAAGGTGTGAATTATTACTTAATCACCCTAAATCTAAAACAAAGTCTCAATCCCCTCAATTTCTTTCTGATTAAAAAGTTTACAGCCAAATTTAGTTTTCCAATGTTGACCCAAATACTCTTGCTCTGTTTGCCCTGGTGTTGGTATTAAAATTAAATTACTTAAATCAAATTTTGCAGCATGTAAATCCATAAGGGTACTGTAACCGCTACGGCAAATTATTGTTTTACTTTTCTCAATCAATTCGTTTAATTCATTTGTTGTTATAAGATTGTAGCTAGTAATATTTTTAGCGGATTGAAAATGCGTTTCGCTACCTCTCACCAAAACAACAGATAAATTAGAATTAGAAAATTTTTCTATTAATTTTTTTTCTAGAATACTGCGTTGAGGTTCTACACCACTTAATAAAATTAAAACATCAATTGTTTTTTGTGTTTGTTTATTAATTGGCAATAATCTGCTTAATGGACCTAGGTAATGTTTTTTTGTGAGCCATAAATTGCCTTTACTTATTGTGCCAGCAAGATTTTCAGTTTCATTATCCAACACCCAAACGTTATCAAATTGATTTAAGTAATCGCAATTTATTTTTGTGGCTATATTTTTAAATAGTGGCGATTGAATAGTTAACTGATGCGTAATAATAATGCTGGTTACATCTTTATTTCTAAATCCAAAACGGTTATCGCTTATTATTAAATCAAATTTATGTTGTGCAATTAATTTTTCTAATTCTTTATTTTCTTGTTTAATTGTTTTTTTAATTTTAAAGTATTGCATTAAAATTTTTAACCAAACTGGTAGCGTTTTTGAATAGCTAATGTTATAGCTACAAACATCAACTGTAGTTGTTGTTGGTAATTCTGCAAGAATAAATTTTTTAATGCTTGGGGTAACTGCTACTGTAACTTTATTTTTTTTTTGTAATTCAATTATTAAAGGCACACAACGGGCAGCATGTCCAAGCCCCCAATCGAGTGGCGCAACAATAATGTTTTTATTTGAATAATTAAACTCCATAAAAAAAGCATCTAAAAAGATGCTTTTTAATTGTTTTGTTACGCGTCAACTTTTGCGTACTTGGCATTTTTCTCAATAAAATCTCTGCGTGGTGGCACTTCATCGCCCATTAGCATACTAAAAATTCTATCGGCTTCAGCAGCGCTATCAATCGTTACTTGGCGTAATGTTCTGTGTTCAGGATTTAATGTAGTTTCCCATAATTGTTCTGCGTTCATCTCACCCAAACCTTTGTAACGTTGTACGTTTACTGAGTCTGAT
>JAAFIQ010000023.1 GCA_013298715.1 Bacteroidota bacterium
CAGGTTCCTATGATATGCACCTAGATCCTTTAGCTGGAGGAATTGGTTTACTTGTTACAACAGATGATCAAGCACGTGGTACTTTAAAAACTACAAATGCAAGTTTAATCTATTCATATTTAGCACCTATAAACCGCGAATTTTCAATGAAATTTGGTATTCAGGCAACGTATATGCAAAAAAGTTTAGATAAAACGAAATTGAATTTTGGCGATATGATTGACGCCCGACGCGGATTTGTTTGGAATACGCAAGAAGCAGTCCCTTCGATCAGTAAAAGAAACGTTGACTTTTCGGCAGGTGTTTTAGGTTACAGCAAAAATTATTTTTTCGGATTTGCTGCCCACCATATTAATCAACCAGACGAAGGTTTATTAGGACCATCTCGATTGCCTGCCAAATTTACTGGGCATGCTGGGGCAATTATTCCACTAGAAAAAGGGAACGAAAGTTATTTATCACCAAATATATTGTTTCAAGCTCAACAAAAGTTTCAACAATTAAATTTGGGTTTGTATTATGTTAAAGGCAGTTTTGTTGCAGGTTTATGGTACCGTAACCAAGATGCCGTGATGGCTTTAGTAGGGATACAAAATAACAACTTCAAATTTGGATATAGCTACGATATAACAATATCTAAACTAAGTGGTAACACAGCAGGTTCGCACGAAATTTCTACACAAATTCAATTCGAGTGTAAAAAAAGAAGAGCGAAATTTAGAACTGTTAGTTGTCCGTCTTTTTAATTATTTTTGTAACCTTTTAAATTATATAACGTTATAGCGTTTAATTAGCAAGTAAAATATGAACCTAAAATGGATAAAAAACCGAAAAAACTTGGCTGCAATACTAGCAGTTTTAGCTATTTCGTGTTCGCAAGAACGATCACCCGTAACTGGCTGGGCCTACAATGATCCTGATAATGGAGGCTTTGAAAAAGGGCCTTACGAGGAGCAAGAAACAGGTCCAGGCTTAGTTTTAATTGAAGGTGGTGCCTTTACAATGGGTAGAACAGAAAATGATGTAACTTACGAGTGGAACAATGTACCACGAAAAGTTACCGTTTCTTCATTTTACATGGATGAAACCGAGGTTAGCAACTTTTCTTACCTAGAGTATTTGTATTGGACTGCCCGTGTTTTCGGTCCGACTTTTCCTGATATTTATTACAGAGCGTTGCCAGATACTTTAGTATGGCGCGAAAAATTAGCTTATAACGAACCTTACGTTGAGTATTATTTACGTCATCCAGCTTACCGTGATTACCCAGTTGTTGGTGTAAACTGGTTACAAGCCAACGATTTTTGTGCTTGGAGAACCGACCGTGTAAACGAATTTATTTTAGTGCGCGAAGGGTTGTTAGAGCATTCTGCAAGTCCTACCGACCAAGATTATTTTAGTACAGAAGCTTATTTAGCCGGTAAATGGCAAGGTCAGCTTAAAGTAAAATTACCTTCTTATGATGCAAACAATCCTGAGCGTGAAGTGAGAATGGAAGATGGTATATTTTTACCAAAATACCGCCTTCCAACCGAAGCTGAATGGGAATATGCTGCTTATGGCTTAATTGGTAATACTATTGGTGAGCGTATTACAGATAGAAGAATTTATCCTTGGAATGGACACGGGGTGCGTAATGCTACTGATAAATATATTGGGCAAATTAATGCAAACTTTGTACGTGGCGCTGGTGATTATATGGGTACTGCTGGTTTTTTAAACGATAATGCAGATGTTACTGCTCCAGTTTATTCTTATTGGCCAAACGATTACGGTTTATATAATATGAGCGGTAACGTTTGCGAATGGGTAATGGATGTTTATCGCCCAAGCACTTTGCAAGATGCTGATGAATTCCGTCCTTTCCGCGGTAATGTATTTACAACTCAAAAACGTGATAGTACGACTTTAGTTGGTGGTTATGGTGGCGAAATTTTAACAAACGTGGACGGTCCATTGTACCAAAAATTCCAACACATGGTTAATAAACCAACACAGCATGGTGTAAGTGTTGAACCTGAAAAAGTTACAGACAGTGTTTTAACCTTTATGACAGTTGATCCAACAAACGGAAACAACAACGCTACACCAGAAGGTAAATCTGATATCCCTGGCCGTGTGCAATGGAGAGAGGTAAGTAGTGCAGTTGCAACCGATAATTTAGATGAAAGAAGAAATTATAAAACGGCCGATTATATTAACTACATGGATGGTGATGTAAATTCAAGTTTATATTACGCGGATGGAGAAGAAGCATATGGTGACAAAGGTGAGAAATTAATGTACGAATATGCCAAAACCTCTTTAATTAATGATAAATCGAGGGTTTATAAAGGTGGTAGCTGGAGAGATCGTGCTTATTTCTTAAACCCAGGAACTAGAAGGTATTTAGATCAACGTCAAACTTCTGCTTGGTTAGGCTTTAGATGTGCAATGACACGTGTTGGCAGTCCTGTAGGGTTAGGCAAATAACATTGTTGATAATTTAATTTAAACCCCTTAGATATTCTCTAAGGGGTTTTTTATTTTTATACAGATGAGTTCAAACTATTTTTCGATTGATGATTTGCATAAATTGTTAATGAATTGCCCAGGAGGCGTAAGCACTGATACACGTAAAATCAACAAAGATGCCTTCTTTTTCGCTTTAAAGGGCGATAATTTTAATGCAAATGGATTTGCAGAAAAGGCAATAACGTTAGGCGCAAAATACGCCTTGGTTGATGAAGAAGAATATGCAAACAACTCTACAATTTTTTTAGTAGAAAATGTATTAAAGGCTTTGCAACAGCTAGCGAATTATCACCGGAAGCAATTTTCTATACCTGTGCTCGGAATAACAGGAAGCAATGGCAAAACAACCAATAAAGAATTGATACATGCCGTACTTTCAAAAAAGTTTAACACACTGGCTACAATTGGAAATTTGAATAATCATATTGGTGTTCCGCTTACGTTGCTTCGCTTAAATTCAACTCATGAATTTGCAATAATAGAAATGGGAGCAAATCATCAAGGCGAAATAGCCGAATTGAGTGAAATAGCAGAACCAACTTTTGGCTACATTACCAATATTGGTAAAGCGCATTTGGAAGGTTTTGGAGGCATAGAAGGCGTAAAAAAAGGTAAAAGCGAATTGTATAAACAATTACAAAAAAATAATGGCAACGTATTTATTAATGCGGATGACGAAGTATTAAACGAACTTGCTTTTAGCAACAACAAAATTACATTTGGGTGTAAAAAATTATACGATTGTATAGGGAAGGATTTAACCTTGGGAGAAACTGTTTCGCTGCAATTTACATCGCGTTATGGAGAAAAAGATTGGAGTAAATTGCCAATAATAAACACACAGATTGTTGGCCGCTATAATTTTATTAATTGTTTGGCAGCAGCCTGCGTAGGGCAATATTTTAGAGTGGATGACAATTTAATTAAAGAAGCGTTAGAAAATTATTTGTCAGATAATAACCGTTCGCAATTGGTAAAGACAGAGCGAAACACCATTTTACTGGATGCTTATAACGCCAATCCAAACAGTATGAAGGCGGCAATAGAAAATTTTGCAAGTTACGAAGCCGAGAATAAATTAGTACTTTTAGGAGATATGTTTGAATTAGGTGAGTATGCGGAAACAGAACATGAAGCATTGGTAAAATTATTAGTTGAGAAGAAATTAGAAAATTGTATTTTGGTTGGTAAAGAATTTTCAAAACTACATCAAACACAATTTACAACATTTGAAACAACCGATCGAGCAGGGCAATATTTAAAAAATAAAACAATAACAAATACTACTATTTTAATTAAAGGAAGTAGAAGTATGAAAATGGAAACCTTAAAAGACGTGTTATAATGAGTGTACAAAAAAACGATAAAAAAACGATTAGAGCTTGGACTCTTTATGATTGGGCCAACTCTGTGTTTCCATTGGTTATTACTTCGGCTATTTTTCCTGTTTTTTATGAAACAGTTACGGCCAAGGTAGCCGACGCTGATGGCTTGATTAATTATTATGGCATGCATTTAAAAAACGATGTAATTTATTCGTTCACCTATTCTTTTGCGTTATTGATTGTTGTGTTAACAGCTCCAGTTCTATCTGGTATTGCTGATGTTTATGGGAATAAAAAAACGTTTTTAAGATTGTTTTGTACTTTGGGTGCAGTGTCAGTTTCTACATTGTTTTTTTTCGATGCAAATCATTTAGAACTTAGTTTACTTTCGTTAGTGTTTGCAACAATCGGTTTTTGGAGTAGCTTGGTATACTACAATTCTTACCTACCAGAAATTGCAACCACGGATTTACAGGATTCTGTTTCAGCAAAAGGTTTTTCAATGGGCTACTTAGGAAGCTCGTTGTTACTCATAATTTGTATTGTGTTTATAAATCTTACAAAAAGCGATACATTCAAACCTGTTTACTACTGCTTTTTATTGGTTGGTATTTGGTGGTTTGGTTTTGCACAATATACTTTAAAAATATTACCAAATAGTGTTTCAAATGCCAGGCAAGCCAATAAAAGTGCTTTAACCAATGGTTTTTTAGAAATTAAAAAGGTATGGTTAAGTTTAAAAGATTTACCAATGCTTAAAAAGTATTTGAGTTCGTATTTCTTTTTTAACATGGGTGTACAAACTGTTATGGTAATGGCAGTACTATTTGCCAGTAAAGAAATTTATTGGGGCGAAGGCGAAGAAGCATCAACGGCAAAAACAAAAACGTTAACATTAAGTATTTTATTAATTCAGTTTTTAGGAATAGCTGGTTCGTATTTATTTTCAAAACTATCTAAAAAAGTTGGAAATATAAAAGCATTAAGCATGGCTATTTTTATTTGGGTGTTTATTTGTGTTTTTACTTTTATAGTTGTTCGATTGCCGTTTCATTTTTATATAGTAGCTGCCTTGGTAGGCTTTGTAATGGGAGGTATACAAGCCCTATCGCGAAGTACCTATTCTAAATTTTTACCAAATGATGATGATTTAACGAGTTACTTTAGTTTTTATGACGTAATGGAAAAATTAGGGATGATATTTGGTACTATGAGCTTTGGCATAATCAGTCAGCTCTTTGGGATGCGAAATTCTGTTTTGGCTCTAATTTTATTTTTTGTACTTGGCTTTATTTTATTATTGCGAGTTAAACAAACTAAAGTTGAGTAACGCCAGCAAATTTTGGCATTATACTTGTGTACTTTTAATTGGTGAGATTTTTATTTCTTTTCATATTCATTATAAATATTGCTTCAACTAAAGCGCAGTTAACTTATAATGTAAGTAGTCTGCAATTAGGAACTATAGCCGAAGCCAACGAAATAAAGGGTGATCTTATTTTGAAAAACGATGCGTCTAAAAAAATATTCTTAATGCGAGCCGATTCCGAACTTGGTGTAAAAATATATGCTTCTAAAAAAACCTTGCAACCTAATGATACCTGTTTATTGGTTATTAGTTTTATCCCAAACGAAACAGGAAAATTCTCTAAAAAAATTAAGTTAATTACTAGTGATGCTGAAAAGCCTTATTTGCTTGAGTTACAGGGCAAACTAGAAAAATTAACCACCGATAATAAAATGGCCTGTTTTTATTTTGGAAGTCAAAAGCGAAGTAATGTAAAAGTAAAAGACGAACCAATTGTAATTAAAGAACCTACTACTCCAAGAGATAATAGTAATAAAATTCCTGATAATTCTTCACAGCCAAATCCAACAACAGTTGTGGCGACAAGCCCTTCAATAGTTACAACAAGTATTCCAACAAAAACAATTGCATCAACAAATACTACCAATATAAATCCAAACGAAATTTCAAATTCAGAATACAAACCAAACAACATTGTTTTTTTAATTGATGTAAGTAATTCCATGAAAGATTCATTAAAATTTCCTGCAATGAAAAAAGCCTTACATGTTTTAATTGATGCGATTAGAGAGGTTGATTATATTACGTTAATTACTTACGCCGATACTGTAAAAGTAATACAAGAAAAAATTAGCGGAAAAAATAAAACAGTTTTGCATGCTATGGTAACTTTAATGAAAGCAAAAGGACAAACAAAAGGAAATAAGGCCATTTTAAAGGCTCAGCAAGTTACTCAAGATGGTTATATAATAGGAGGTAATAATCAAATATTTTTGTGTACAGATGGTAAGTTTAGTTTTCATGAAAAAGATCAGACTAAGTTTAAACAAAATCAGGGTGCAAAGCCAATTGTGTTAAGTACTGTGGCTTTTGGAAAAGATAAAGAAGCTATGTTGAATTTAAAAGATATTTCAAAATTAGGCAATGGCAGTTTTATTCATATAAAAAATACCGCAAGTGATACGGATAAATTGTTAGAAGAGGTAAAGTTGAGAAGTAAAATTTAATAACTAAGTTCCACAATATGTAACATAGCCTTCAAAATTTTTGGGCGATAGTTCAATTAATTCTGAATAATTTTTTTCTAAATCATATTGTTTTTTTAGTTTTGCCAATAAGTTTGTAAAGGCGCTGTAATCATTATTATTTGTAGCTTTCTCTAGTGCTTCTTCAACTAAATGATTGCGTGGAATGTATATTGGATTGCATAATTTCATTTTTTCTAAAGTAACTTCTAAACTGATATTTTGATTAAGTAAAAGTTGTTTCCATTTACTTTTTAAATCTCTAAAAAGTGTAGTTGAATAATTCTCATTTAAACTTGGTACAGATTCTTGTAACATTAAAAATGATTGGGTATAATCTAAATTATGTTGTCTTAAAAACGATAAAAATTCTTTTACAAAAATTTCTTCTCCGCTTCCTTTCATGCAATACTTAAATCCGAATTTATTTCCATACATGATTAGCCAATTGCTGTAATACAATTCAGGGAAATTACTTAATACATTCGTACATAAATCTATGGCTTCTTTTTCATCATCAGCAATAGCGGGCAAAAGCGCTTCAGCCAACCTACATAAATTCCAATAAATAATTTTTCCTTGGTTCCCAAAAGCGTATCGGCCTTGCTCATCAATAGAACTAAACACGGTATCTAAATTATATTCGTTCATAAAGGCACAGGGTCCGTAATCTATTGTTTCGCCCGAAATAGTTGTGTTGTCAGTATTCATAACGCCGTGTACAAAGCCAACACGTATCCAATTGCAAACTAGTTTAATTTGTTCATCTATCAATTGTTTTAACAAATAAAGGGCTACATTTTTTTCTACTTTTAAATGAGGATAATGCCTGTTTACAGTATATTCAACTAATTCAATTACCTGTTTTTTTTCACCAAAATAGCGCGCATATTCAAAGGTTCCAACCCTTATATGGCTGGCAGCAACACGTGTAAGCACAGCACCTTGTTCAATTTTTTCGCGATAAACAGGCGCATTCGTTTTTATAACGGCTAAACTTCTTGAGGTTGGAATACCTAAGTAATGCATACTTTCGCTTATTAAGTATTCTCTAAGCATTGCTTTTAAAGCAGCTTTTCCATCTCCTCTTCTTGAATAGGGCGTAATGCCAGCACCTTTTAACTGAATATCAACGAGTTTATTTGTTGTTAGTTTATGTTCGCCTAATAAAATTGCTCGTCCATCGCCTAACATAGTAAAGTGCCCAAACTGATGCCCTGCATAGGCTTGAGCTATGGGTTCAGAATTATTAAATAATTTTGTTCCTGAAAAAAAATGGGCTAACTCTTTGGTTGAAATAGTTTTTATATTCAGATTTAATTCTTCTGCTAACTCGTAATTAAATAAAGCTAATTCAGGATTATCGTATGTTTGAGGTAGTTGATTCTTGAAAAAAAAATCTGATAAGCTTTTGTAAGTATGTATAAAGTTGAACATGAGTTATAAATTTTAAAGTTAAGCAGATATTAGAAATATATGGTCTAATTTCACAAAAAAACTTAACTTAGGGCTTGATATGATTAACTTTTCGAAATTTAAACTTAGTAATAATTTAACTGTGATTCATCATTATGATAAAAGCACGCCAATGGTATGCTTAAACATTTTGTATGATGTAGGTGCCAGAGATGAAGACGAAAATAGAACAGGATTTGCTCATTTGTTTGAACATTTAATGTTTGGTGGAAGTATTAATATTCCTAATTACGATGAGCCTTTACAGCTTGTTGGTGGAGAGAATAATGCCTTTACTACCAACGATATTACAAATTATTATTGCACCGTTCCAGCAGATAATATTGAAACTGCATTTTGGTTAGAGAGCGATAGAATGTTGAGTTTGGCTTTTACCGATAAGAGTTTGGAAGTACAGCGTAATGTAGTAATTGAGGAATTTAAACAGCGTTATTTGAATCAACCTTATGGCGATGTTTGGTTGTTATTGCGCCCATTAATTTACAAAGTACATCCCTACAAATGGGCTACAATTGGCAAAGAAATTAGCCATATTGAAAATGTTACTATGGATGATGTAAAGTCTTTTTTTAAAACTCATTACAATCCAAGTAATGCAATTATGGTTGTGGCAGGCAATATTGATTTAGATACCGTAAAATCATTGAGCGAAAAATGGTTTGGTCCAATTGAGGCAGGAATAAAACCAAAACGTAATTTACCTGTTGAACCACAACAAACAGAGGCGAGGAAATTAGTAGTTGAACGTGATGTACCTGCAAGCGCTATATACAAGGCCTACCACATGTGTTCTAGATTCGATGAGGAGTACCACACGGTTGACATTGTTTCAGATATTTTGAGTAGAGGAAACTCGAGTAGGCTATATAAAAGCTTAGTAAAAGAGAAACAATTGTTCAATGAGATTAATGCTTACGTAATGGGAGATTTTGATAAAGGTTTATTTGTTGTGAGTGGTAAAATTGCTGATGGTGTTGATATTTACGAAGCTGAAAAAGAAATTATTGCTGAGCTAGAAAAAATAAAAACAGTATTAGTAGATGAAGTTGAATTACTAAAATGTAAAAATAAAATTGAAAGTACTGTAACGTTTAGTGAAACCGATGTACTTACAAAAGCCACTAATTTAGCTATTAGTGAATTGCTTGGAGATGCAGACTTAATAAATAAAGAGATTGAAAATTATGCTAAAGTTACGCGTGAAGGTATAATGGAACAAGCAAATAAAATTTTAGTTGAAAGTAATTGCAGTACACTCTATTATTTAGCAAAAAAATAATTATGACTATTAGTGAAGTTAAAAATGAGTTAAACAAACTTGGGTTTGATGAAGGTGTTATTAATCGTTATGAAGAACCGCATCGTTATTACCACACCATTAAACACATTATACATGTTCTTGATTATTTGCAAAAAAGAATAGGTGTTACTAAAGAATTGTTTTTGGCAACAATTTATCACGATGCAATTTATAATCCCAAACTCAATAATAATGAGGAAGAGAGCGCTAATTTATTTTTACTAGAATCCAAAAGTTCTAAGTTAAGTGATACTGAAAAAACAGAAATTACTAATTTAATTCTTTCAACAAAAACTCATCAAGCAAAAACCGAAATTGAAAAATTATTTATTGAGGCAGATTTAAGTATTTTTCAATCTAAACTATCAGATTTGATGGAGTATGAACATCAAATTTTTAAAGAGTTTCAGTTTGTTGATTATTCAATCTATAAATCTGAGCGCGTAAAGGTTTTAGAGAAATTTAATTCAGCCCACAACTTAGATGCTTTGATTGAGTATGTAAAATTCAGAAAACCATTAATTGGTGTATTTGCTGGGAGCTTTAATCCGTTCCATAAAGGACATTTTAATGTGTTAGAAAAGGCAGAAAAAATAGTTGATAAAGTAATTATTGCTTTTGGTAAAAATCCAGAAAAAACAGAAAGAACTTGGCCAATTCCTAAAGTAATTGATAACCGCCAACAACTTGAATACACGGGTTTATTAACTGATTTTGTTTCAAGCTTAGGTTACCCAGTTGTTGTTGTGAGAGGCTTACGTAATTCAACGGATTTTCAATACGAACAAAATCAATACAGATATATACAAGAACTAATGCCAAGTATAAAAATTGTAAATGTGTTTTGTGATAAAGAATACGAACACATTAGCTCAAGTGGTATAAGAACCTTAGAGAAATTTAGTAAACACAAAAATTATTTACTAGATTAATGGTGTTAGAACAAAAGATAAACAACCATTACTCAAAATTATTTTTTTGCATTTGCACACTCGTTTTTATAGTTGTTGCACTACGCGCATTTTTTGTTCCATTTAGTCATGATGAGGCGGCTACTTTTTTCTTCTATATACAAACTGATACCTACATGCCATACTCATCTCACCTTTATACCAATAATCATTTTTTAAATAGTGCTTTAAGTAATGTTAGTTATCACCTATTTGGGGCACACCGCTTTGCATTGCGCTTGCCAAATGTGTTAAGTTTTATTTTAGTGTGTATTGGTGTTTTTAAACTAGGCAAAAAAGTAAATAATTTGGGGTTTAAACTATGTTTATTAGGATTTTTTATTTTATGTTTTAATTTTCTAGATTTTTTTGCGCTTTGTCGTGGTTACGGGCTCTCTATGGGCTTTTTAATTTTGGGTTTTGCTTATTTGTGGGAATTTTTTCAAACAAATTCAAACAAAAATTTATATTGGTTTTATTTTTTTGCACAACTAAGTTTAGCATCCAATCTTACTTTACTAGTTCCTTTGCTAATGCTTGTTGCCATTATTTGTGTTTTTCAAATTTATAATAAAACGTTTTTTAAGGCTACTAATCTTTTAATTCTTGCAGTAAATGGCTATATGTTTAAAATATGGATTTCGTTGTTGTTGTTTTATAAAGAAAAAAATTTACTAGATTCTGGAACTGGTTGGGGCTACTGGCGCTTAACGTATAAAAGTTTGTTAGATTTTTTATTTGGCGCTTCGAATACGTGGATTGAAGCTGTAACCATTGGTTTGTTTATTTTATTGTTTATTGGCACAATTATAATTGTGTTAAAGTCTAAATTTAATATCAAAATTTTGTTTGAACCAACGCTTATTTTTTCGTTTGTATTTTTTAGTTTAGTTGTAGCTTATTATTTGCTTAAAAAATTATTCGGAATTAATTATCCAGAAGATAGAACAGGAATTTTTTTATTTCTGTTTTTTGTAATTGCAGCTTCGGGTTTAGCAAGTAATTTTTTAAAAGAAAAATTTTTATTTGTTGGATTAGCATGCTCGTCTATATTTTTAATCACGTTCATTTTCAAATTAAATTTTTCAGTATTTGGCAGTTATTTTTTTCATACGTACAAGAAAGATGCTTATGATTTTTTAGTAAGTGAACAAACAAAATCCAATCAAACCATTACCATTGGTGGAAATGCTGCGCGCGAAATGATATTTGCTTTTTTAAATTTTAGAGGCAATGGCTATTTGAATGGCTATTGTGTAAATAATGAAGTGCAGATGAATACCGATTATCAAATCGCATTAAAAACTGAAAAACCTTATTACAATTTGTTTTACGATGAGTTAAAAGAAATTGATTGGGAGCACGTTATTTTAAAAAGGAAAAAAAGTTTAGAACGAAAGGTAATATTAGAGCATAACAAACTTCAACAATTTAAAGGAGCTAACACTTATTTTGATTTAGTAAAAGTTCGCGATACTTCTTTAGTTAACATTAATCCTTTAGAGGCGGAAGTTCATGTTAAGTTTGTAAAGGTTCCAAAACCGATTAAAGCGTTTTTGGTTTTTAGTGTAAATGATAGCCTAGGAAAGCAAATTTATTACAAGGCGCATCATTTAAATTGGTTTGGTTTGAATTTGGATAACAAAACCTTTAAGTTCAAATTAACTACTGGTACCTTGCCTTTAAAACTAAAAGATTTAAGTATTCATGTTTGGAACATTGATGAAAAACCATTAGACTTTGAAGTGAGTTACTTTAAAGTAAGCCAACTTTATGGAGAAGGTGTAAACGTAAAAATTCCCGAAAAGTATTACGAACTAATAGAAAAAATAACAAAAAAACCAATTTTATAAGATGATTAACCGAGCCATTGCACCCGAATTTAAACTGATTGAAAAAGTAGATGTTGAGCAAGCACAAAAAATAATTCTAAATAATGGAATAGAAGTTTATACACTTAATTCTGGAAGTCAAGAATTATCGCGTGTAGAATTTATTTTTAAGGCAGGCATGTATCAGCAGCCTAAAGCACTTGTGGCTTCATGCACCAATGCATTAATAGAATGCGGCACAAAAAAATTTACAGCCAATCAAATTAGTGATGGGATTGATTTTTTTGGTTCGTTTTTAGAATTAAATGTTGGACAAGATTTTACATCGATTACACTTTATTCGCTAAACAAATATTTAAAAGACAGTTTAGTTTTTATCGAAGAGATTATAAAAAATCCAATTTTTCCACAAGATGAATTTTCTATTCTTATCAATAATAAAAAGCAAAAACATCAGATTAATTCTCAAAAAGTAAATGTATTAGCAAGACGTAAATTTAATGAATTGCTTTTCGGTTCCACGCATCCTTACGGCATAAATGTGAATGATGAAGATTTTGGCTCACTCACGGTGCAAGATTTGGTTGCTTTTTTTAATGAATTTTATGCATCAGCTAATTGTACAATTGTTGCAAGCGGCTTATTGCCAAATAACATTTCTGATATTTTGAATTTATTTTTTGGAAACGAAAAATGGGGTAATAAAAACAAAATTAATTTCAAACAAATTGTTCAGCCACAACAAACCTCAAACACTATTAATTTTGTTGAGAAACCCGATGCCATTCAAAATGCTATAAAAATTGGTCGTATATTATTTAATAAAACACATCCAGATTATTTTAAATTTCAGGTATTAAGCACTGTGTTAGGCGGTTATTTTGGTTCACGTTTAATGGCTAATATTCGCGAAGATAAAGGCTACACCTATGGCATTGGCTGCGGTATAAGTAACTTTGTAACAACTGGGTATTTTGCTATTAGTACCGAGGTTGGTTCTGATGTTTGTAAAAACGCATTGAAAGAAATATATAAAGAAATAGAAATTTTACAAACAGATTTAATAGATAAACAAGAGTTAGAAACCGTACGCAATTATATTTTAGGCCAGTTTTTAAGAAGCGTTGATGGCCCTTTTAGCCTTGCCGATAAGTTTAAAGGTATTTGGGAATTTGGTTTATCATACGATTATTATCAAAATTATTTTAAAGCAGTGCAAGAAATTACCGTTTCCGAAATACGTGATTTGGCAAATAACTACTTAAAAAAGAGCGACTTAATAGAATGTGTGGTAGGAAAGTGAATTTTTTTTAAATATTCTGTAACTTTTCTTTTGTTGGGTGCGTCTTATGCACAACTACTAACAAATGAAAAACAAGTAATTAAAATTCAAGTCAAAAAAAAGGAGAATAAATTGCTAGCTACTCCAAATAAATTGACTGAAAAATTACAAGGTTATAAATAATTTAAAAAAAATAAATAATGAAAAATACAATAATTACACTTAGTTTAGTTTCAGTTTTATTTAATAGTAAAGCGCAAGAAACAAAAAGTTTTAACACGTCTTTATTCAATCGTATAAAAGCCTCGGGGGCTTCAGATGTGAAATTTACCACCGCTGATTCATTTCAAGTGTTTGTAAAAACAACAGCAAAGCAATTCGATAATGTGGATGTATCTTCAGACGGAGATTTACTTATTATTAAAACCAAAGGGAGTTACCGTGATAAAATCGAATTTTTTGTAAAAGCACCAAATCTTAAAACTCTAGAAATAAGCGGCGCTTCGTCCTTTAAAACATTAAATAATTTAAAAACAGATAGTATTGAATGTATAACATCTGGTGCGAGTAACGTGCGTTTAGATTTGGAAAATAAATATATCTCAACCAGTTGCAGTGGCGCTAGTGATATTAAATTGATTGGAACTACTAATTACCTCAGTGCAAATGTATCAGGCGCTAGTTCTTTAAAATCTTACTCGTTGGCTGCTAAGGAAGGAAATGTAATAGCAAGTGGTGCAAGTTCTGCCAAAATTTTTATAACTGATAAATTAATGGCAAATGCCACAGGAGCAAGTTCTATAAGAGTGAAAGGAAATCCTTCTGACATAAAGGCAAATGCCTCTGGTTCAAGCAGTGTGAGTAAAGTGCTAGAAGATGGCAGTAGCGTTAATAAATCTAACTCAAGCAATTTAGGTGATACAACAGTAATTAATTGGAAAACTAAAAAAATATTAATTATTGCAGGTGCAAATGCTGGTGATACAATTTTTCCTAAAAAACATAACGATGAAGATGGTTTCAAACATTGGGTAGGATTTTCTATGGGTGTGAACGGCTACATGGCTAATGGTTTCAATACTTCAATGGAATCGAAATATAAATATATGGATTTGGATTATTCACGTAGTTTAAATTTTCAATTTAACATTCTAGAACATCAATTTAAACTTTATAAAAATTACGTAAAATTAAATACAGGTTTTGGTTTTGATTATCACATCTATGCTTTAAATAATAAAACGACATTAAATGCGGATAGCAGTTTTACTTGGGGAAAAATTGATAGTACTAACACCTTTGGGTATAGAAGAAATAGATTTAGAAATACCTATATTCAAGTACCATTAATTTTAGAATTTAATACGAGCAATAATCCTAATAAAAGTTTTCATATCGGTTTTGGGGTTGTTGGTCAGTATTTAATTGCTTCACGAACCAAGCAAGTTTTAACGCAGGATGGAAATACCTTTACCAAGGTTAGGAAAGACAACTATAATTTAAATCCTTTTGGTGCTAAAGCTATAGTAACTATTGGTTACAAATCATTTACAATTTTTGGTGAGTATAGTTTAACGGAATTATTCAAACCGGGGCAAGGCCCAAAATTAAACACTTTTACAGCAGGTGTGCGTCTTGTACCGTTTGATTAATGTTCACTTGTTTTAGTTAAAGAAAGAGCTACCATTTTGGTAGCTTTTTTTATTTTATTTAGAGACTATATTTTTTAACTTTGTAGCTTATGGCAAGAATTTTAACGGGTATTCAAAGTACCAATGTACCGCACTTAGGAAATATTTTAGGAGCAATTCAACCAGCAATTGAATTAAGTAAAGACGCACAAAACGAATGTTTATTTTTTATTGCAGATTTACATTCACTTACAAGTATTAAAGACGCAGCGTTTATTAGACAAAGCACCAATGCAGTAACTGCCACTTGGTTAGCCTTTGGCTTTGATACAAATAAAAATATTTTTTATCGCCAGAGTAGGGTGCCTCAAGTAACTGAATTGACGTGGTATTTGGATTGTTATACGCCTTTTCCAATGTTGGCGAACGCACATTCATTTAAAGATAAGAGTGAACGCTTAAGTGATGTAAATGCAGGATTATTTACTTATCCTGTTTTGATGGCTGCTGATATTTTATTGTACGATGCACAATTTGTGCCTGTAGGCAAAGATCAATTACAACATTTAGAAATGACCGCAGATATTGCAAAAGCATTTAATCATAAAGTACAACAAGAAGTTTTTATTATACCTGAAGCCAAAATTGATAATAGGGTGATGATAATTCCTGGAATTGACGGGCATAAAATGAGTAAATCAAGAAATAATTACATCAACATCTTCTTGCCTGAAAAAGAATTAAAAAAAGTTGTTGGAAGTATAGTTACAGATAGTACCCCATTAGAAGCGCCAAAAAATCCGGAAACGTGTAATGCATTTAAAATTTATGAATTGTTAGCAAGCAAAGAGCAAACCGAAGTGATGCGTGAAAATTATTTAGCTGGCGGATTTGGTTATGGTCATGCAAAGGCAGCTATATTAGAATTAATTCTTGAGAAATTTAAAAATGAACGCGCCGAGTACGAAGGATTGATGAGTAACACAGCTTTGTTAGAAAAAGAATTAACCATTGGAGAAGAAAAAGCAAATAAATTGGCCAATGAAAAATTAAAACAAATTAGGAGTTTGATTGGTTTTTGAAATTAAAAAATTTCTTAGGAATTACATGCAATGCACTAATTAAAATGAAACTAACTAATGGTGCACGGTAACGTTGTATAGCCCCGTAATTGGAGGTTGTAACGCCAATAATAAAAAAAACGATTAAAACACAGCAGAATAAACATAAAATAAATAACCGATTAGTTTCTTTCTTTTTTGTAACAAAATAAAATATTATTGAAACGAATAGAATTATAAGGCTGATTATTATCAACAAATTCTCTAAGGAATACACTATTTGTAAAACACCTTTGGCATTAAAGAACAGAGGTTTAAAAAGGGTGTTAACATAAGCATAAAAAATACTTCTGATATTTATTCTTGGTTCAATTTCAAAATTAGAACCACCTTCGGGTAAATCGTATTCAAGTTTATACAGATGGGTTGTGTCCTTGTTCCCAGAGCAATAGAGCGTATCTTGTTGATGTGTATGTTCCCAATAAATATACGGTACATTATTTTTAATGGTGTAGTAGGTTGGATTTCCTTCAATTTTTTTAACTAAATTGTAATTAAAATCTACACGCACAAATTTTGTACTATCTACTAAAAAAATGCCACCTTTTGCCATGCCATTAAAATTACTTTGCTGTGTTAGCAAGGCATTCACTAATGATTTGTTTCTTATAACCAAACTAAAGCAATTTGCAGCAATTGCGAAAAAAAATAGTGTTGAAATAAAAATAATTTTTTTTCTTTTTATTTTAAGTTTCTCTAACAGAAAAAATAGTGCAAACAAACCTAAACAGGTTAATTGTAAATAAGGTTTGATAGTGAAACACAAGCTTAATCCGAATAATAAAAATGATAAATGTTTTAATTTTATTTTTAATGAAGTAAATTCAAAAAATGAAAAGATAAGTTTTTTTGAAAAGTAAACTGACACTCCTAAACTTAATAACATTAATGGTTCTTTCAAAACTGCACCAGTAAAGAACCAGATAGAAGGTACAAAAAGCAGAATTATAAATAATAGTAATTCTTTTCTTATAAAATATTCCACAATAGATTTAAAAAGTAAAGTGATCCCCACAAATCCATAAAAGCAGCTAAAGACGGCGTGTACAAAGTAACTATTGAAGGATACAAAGTGAATGAGGGAATGTATGCGCGTTAAAATTCTATTATCGTTATAAAAAAAATCCACAACTCGTCCATTGTCCCAGTTAAACGTGTTTGATATACATTCCTTGTAGAACAAAGAACCAGGGTTATCGTTCTGTAAGCCTGATAATACTTTTAAATACTCAAGTGGGTATTTTTTTCCAAACGCACATACTTCACGCGAATCTCTAAAGTAAATGCCTGCATCAAATTCTAAAAAATTTCCGTAAAATTTATTATACACAAAACAAAAAGCAGGCACAGCCAATAGTTTTAAAATAAAAAAAAGCGTGTATTGGTAAGGCTTTAAGTTGGTTTGTTTAAAAATGCCAAATAATTGCGTTTTGTAAATAATTACACAAAATAAAAGTGAATATACAATGGCTGCAATCAATATGTTTCAAATGGTTTAATTTCCATCATTCTTTCTGGAGTTGAAAGTGGATTGAATCCGAATTTCTTATAAAGTTCGTGCGCATCTTTAGTAGCAAGCATAAAACGACGTAGTCCTTTTAATTGTTCATCCTTCATTATAAAATCTATCAATAATTTTCCAACTCCTTTTCCTTGGTATTCGTTAATCACAAACACATCTGCTAAGTAGCCAAAGGTTGCAGCATCCGTAATTACCCTAGCAAAAGCAATTTGTTGATTGTTGGTGTAGCACGCATAACAAAAACTATTTTCAATGGCTTTTGTTACAATTTCTAACGGAATATTTTTAGCCCAATAACTTGTTTGAGATAAGTAAGTATGAATTACATTAATTTGCAACTTTGATTTATCGTTGCTAAATAAAAGTTCATTATTTATAATTTCGTAAATCATAAATTGTCTACAAGCACTAAATAGTTGTTTTTGTTGTTAATGGCAAATCGAGTTATTTTATTTAATTTAAAATTTTTTAAATCGAGAAAGGTTACCCAGCTTTGTTTTTTTTCATTGTATCTCAACAACACTTGACCTTCACTCTTAATCAAGCCTAATGTGTTATGCCAAATGAAATCTTCACTTGTTCTTGGATAGCTCGCATAAACTTCTGCTTTTCGTAAAATAAAATTGTATTTATAAAAAGTTGTGCTAGAGCTGTCTTTTATTCCATAAATAAGCATGTGCCTATTAATTGCCCAAAAACAGCGGGTTGGGTGTGTTCCTAATAACGCATCTTTTTTAGTTGTAATGCTAAAATACCTTAAAGAATGTGGCTCAGTTAATTTGTAATAAACAACAGTATCTGAATTAAGAAAACAGTAATAGCCCACAGAATCGGTAGCTTGAAGCTGTGTATCTTCTTTTTTTGATAAACGACTTGTATAAGCGGAGTAGCTCCCATCCGAAGCGCTAATGGGCATTATAACTTGCGAAGAATCTTGTAAAACAACAACACTTGATAGTAATTTTGTGTTAGCTATTTCTCTTGGTGAATACTCACTCTCTTTTGTTTTTGTAACTTGAATTATTTTTTTATTCTTAATGGTGTACCTATAAATATCTGCTTGTTTGTCTTCTTTAATACTTACAAAATAAATTGATTTGCCATCACTACTAAAACTTGGTTGATTGTCATATCCCTCCCTATTAGTAATGTTTGCTGCATTTTTTGCAATTACAACAGAATCATTTTTTATTTGTAATTGAAACAACCATAAATCTGTATTTGGTTGTTGAGCAAAACAAAAACTACTTATTACAAAAAAAATTAGTGTGAAATTATTTTTCATTTAAGAAAGATATTTTGTTTAATAAAAAATTTACGAGTAGCGCTCCAATTAATCCTGCTATAAAGCCAACAGCAATATCGCTAGGGTAGTGCACGCCTAAATACATTCTGCTATAAACCACTATTATTGGGTAAAGGAAAAATAAAAATCGCCATCTTTTTCGAATAACTTTAGCGAATAAAAAAACAAAAAAACAAACCCCAAATGTATTGGCGGAGTGCCCCGAAAAAAAGCCATATTTGCCGCCTTCATAATTATGTACCAAATGTATTTTTTCTTTTAGAATTAAATTGTGTGTTGGGCGATAACGTTTAACGCTATGTTTTACAAGGTTTGAGCTGCCATCGGCAAAAGCAAATACTAAACTACACCCAATTAAAAACTTCATGGTTGATTTTGAACCAACACGTTTATAAATGTAGGCTGCAATCAATAACAGCAAACAAACTGTTGGGTATATTTGGCTAAAGAACCACATTATTTCATCCACTATAGGATTATTATGGTTGTTTATCCATACTAACAAGTTGCCATCTAATTCTTCAAATCGATCTATCATTTCCTTAATATAGGAATCCAAATTTCTTCTTCCGAATCGTCTGAATTCTTTTTGTATTTCTCTCCTAAAATTTCAAAATGAAATCTATCTGTTGCAATTTTAAATTCACTTTTAGGAAACCAGTTTGTAAATATGTTATTAAATGCTTCGTTTGCTTTTGCTGAACTTCCTTTGTAGTTAAATACCACGTAATTACCGCCTTCAATTTTTACACAAGTAAAATCATTTGGAGCGGTCACTTCTTTTGTTACAGCAACACCAGCGTATTTCATAAACGGTTTTGCAGGACTAAACTGATTAAAATAATCGTTCGAGTGTTTCGTGATGGAATATAAATTAGAATCTATTTTATTTTCGATACTATTTCTTAAAGGCATAAATCGATTCCACAAATCTACGGCTTTATAATCCAATAAATTCATTTCTAGTGAATAACAACAAATCAGTATAGGTTCTATGGTTTCAAATCTAAATTCCATTAACGTTTTATACCTTTATTGGTGATAGCTTTTTGATAAGCCTTGGCAAATTTTTTGTGCTCTTCATAGGTTTCAGAAAAGTCTGAATAGCCGTTTAATTCTGGTTTTGCACAAAAGAATTTGTATTTGTGTTTGGTATAGTTTAACACAGCATCAATTGCTTGTACCTTTACCAAACAAATTGGACCAGGCGGCAAACCTTTATTTTTATAGGTATTGTAAGGCGAATCAATTTCTTTATCTTCATCTAAAACACGCTGAACGCCCCAATTTTTATTCGCGAAAATTAAAGTTGGGTCAGCTTGCAATTCCATATTTGTTTCTAATCGATTAATGTAGACACCAGCAATTTTTTGTTGATCTGAGGCAATGGCACTTTCGCTTTGTACAATAGAAGCCAAGGTTATAACATCCACAACACTATAGCCAATTTTTTTTGCTTTTTGTTTTCTTGCTTCACTCCAAACATTATCAAAATTTATTTTTAGTTCTTTAAAAAAGTCTTCTTTATTAATTGCCCAGCTTACCTCAAGGGTAGTTGGAATTATTGCCGCAAAAGCATTATCAGGGTCTAAAGAAAATTTTTTTTCTAAAAATGTATCATCTGCAAATTCATTTTCTAAATCGCCTTCAGTTAATTCAAGTTTATCGGCTACATAAGTTATAAATTCATCAATAGAATGTATTTGCGAATTAAAAAAGAGTTTTACTTTCTCTTGTTTATTGTACTTAATCAAATTAATAATTTGACGTAGCGTCATACCGTTGTTAATTCTATATTTTCCTGGGTGTATTTCTTCTCCTAATTTCATTTTCTCCGCTAACCATGTAAAATCTTTTTCGTCTTCAATTATATCTTCTCTCTTTAGATTAGAAACTACTTCTTGTAATTCGTCATCGCTTTCAATATAAAAATACGTATAAGCTTTATTTTTAAGGTGAATTGCTTTTGCAAAATAATTTAAGTAGAAGTAATAGCCAACCGCACCTAGAATTAATACTATTAAAATAAAAAAATATTTTTTTGATTTAGACTTTGCCATTTAAGAAATTTGAGCCAAAGCAGCTTTTGCTTTGTTGTTGTTTGGATTTATTTTTAACAGACGTTGTAAGTACATTTTACATTGTTTTATATCCTTTAAATATAAATAATATCCTGCTAAATTTAGTAATAATTGCTCATAATCAGGGTCTAATTTTAGTGCTTGCTTGTATAGTCTGAAAGCCTCTGCTTGCTGTCCTTTAACAAGTTTTAAATATCCTAAACTTGTTAAAGCAGAAACATTTTTAGGATATTGAGTAAGTACGTATTCAAAAATTGTTTCAGCGTCATTTAACTGGTTGTTTTGCGCCAAGCAGGCGCCATATTTGTTGTTGAAATCTAAATTAAATGGAGCTAAGTTAACCGCTTGTTTAAAAAATGGAAGTGCTTTTGCTTGCTCGTTTAAGTAATTATAGGATTCTGCAATTCTGTAACAAGCCCAAGCATCGTAATTATGGTAACTTTTTTTAGTTAATAGTTTTGAGAGTAAATTATCCTTACCAACATTGCTTACTAGGGAACTTATTTTATAAAAATTACTTCTGAAAAATTCTATTTGAACTAATTCGTGAATATTTTCTTTAACCTCTTTTGTGTTTGAACTTGCCAATAAAAAATTTGCAGAATCGAGGAATGATTTATTTTGCTCAAATTTTTCAAACTGATTGATGTAAGCCTTTGCTCTTGTTTTTTTACTCGGATTTTTTTCGTTGATGGCAAATAAGCCAATAAACTCTTTTACCTTTTCTTTTTGTTTCTGAGTGATTGGTTTTCTGATGTAATGATCGTGCACGGTTACGTGTGGGATATCTATTGAGCCTGAATTAGGCATATGGCAACTTACACAGTTTAAGTTTTGAATTGCCTCACCAGTATTAATTTTTGATTTTATTTTTTCATCAGAGCAAGTTATTAAATTGTTTTTTGTGTTATGACAGTTGTTACAAGCATCGTTAAACACATTTTTGTTTGTTTGTTTTACACTTACATGCGGGTTGTGGCATGTAATGCAAGTCATGGCATCTTTATAGGGTTTTAATGGGTTAGTACTCTTTAATTTTGCTTTTTCAATAGACTTTATAAAACAAGCGCTTTGCTTTAGTCTATCTGCGTGCGATGCCATTATAAATTCGTCATCTGCATTTTTATATTTTGGCAGAAATACACTTAGTACATCACTTAATTTTTTTCCCGGTTTAAAATCGTAAAAACTTTTTCCATCTTTTAGTACCGCATTGCCTTGTAAATGGCATCGTTGACATATATCGAACTGCAAATCAATACTTAACTTAGCTGGATTTACAATTGAGTAATCAATGTACTTTGATGTATCTATTTTTGATCCTGTTGAACGTTGCACCACATGAATGCTGCCAGGGCCATGACAACGTTCGCAATCAATGCCGCTTGGTATATGGCTGTATTTGTTTTCTGAACCTATTTCAAAAGTAGGATAGCCATTGTGGCAACTCATACATTCTAATCCTATTTTTCTGTTAAAGCGTGTATTTACGCCATTCTCAAAACCTGGCGGTAAATCCCATTTTTGTTTTTGTGTGTAGAAAGTCATAGGCATTTGATGTACATACCCATTTTGGCAAGATAAATGCGAATTGGTGTGTTGGCCTGAACCAATAATAAAATTAACCAGTTCGGAGCGTTGGTGTATAGTATCTTTGTTTTCAATTCTAAATTCAGTAATAAACAAACTATCTTTTTGCCAATTTGAAAAATACTTTAAATTGGTGAAACCATCGCTAACAAAGGGTTTAGAGAAATTCGCACTTGATTTTTCTTTTGTTGCCATATCAAACGATTTACCCATTCCTGTTTGTTTAAATGAATTGTAAATGGATTGATGGCACTGTTTGCACGTGTTTATCCCAACATATTTCGCACTATCGCTATGGTTCAAGTAAACTAAACTATCTTTTAATTTTTGAATTTCTTTGGCTTTATCTGAATTTGAAAAGCAAGAATAAAAAATGATGATACCCAATAAACTAAAAAAAACTAGCACAAAGTACTTTGTTTTTAAGCTAAATTTTTTGTGCTTTGGCATAACCTTCTTTGATTAATTTTAGATAGTAAACTTATTGATTGAAATAATTATTCAGTAAAAATACATTGCAAAAAGTATACATCTTCAAAAGTTGACTTCCCAGTTTTGTGCCATTGTTTTTTTATTCCGCTTTTTTCAAAACCAGCTTTTTCAAATAAGGATAAACTCGCAGTGTTACTAACATCAACATGCACGTATGTTTGATGTAGATAAAGAATTTTAAAACAGTATTCTTTAATCAGGCTAATTGCTTCTTCTGCAAAACCATTATTTCTGTAATTTTTATTAATAAACACACCAATTCCACAGCGATTATGTTGTGGTTCAAATTCAAATAAATCAATGCAACCAACCGTTTCTCCATTTTCGGTACTATTAATCATTAGGCGCAATTGTTTAATTGTGTAAATATCTTGTAGTGAGTTTACAAACTCCTCTAAAACAAATTTACTAAATGGGACTTGTGTATAGCTTATTTTCCAAATTTCTAAATCATTTTCCCAGCCATAGAGTAGGTGTACATCGGCAGGTTCAATGGCTCTTATAGTAATTTTATTTCCTTTTATAAACATTATAAAGTGCTTTGCCAATTATTGGCTTCTAATATTTTTTGTTGTAAGGTTTCCTTAGTATAATAAGGCAAAAGTAGCGTGTCGTTCTCTTCTTGTTGATTGAATTGCATAAAATCAGTTATGAAATTGTTTTCACATAGTCGTTCTACAAATTCAAATAATAATTCTTTTTCATCCAATTGAAGTGCATATAGTTCTTGAAAAAAAAGTTTTATTGGGCTTAAACAGGTAGAGGTATTATTTTCAACTTTTACAAATTTTTTAATTGCCTCTTGCAAAATTTCTAGCTGATAATAGTTGCTAAAAACAGGATGTGGTTTAATTTTGATAAAAGTACTTTCAATTTTTTTTTGTGCAATTGTTTTTAAAAGCACTTCATGGCTTATATTAAACTCTTGCCCTTTAATGGTAAGTGAATTATAATTTCCATCAATCAACATGCCAATATGAGGCGGAACACGCGTTGCATTGAGAATAGCTAACCAATTATTTTTGCCAAGATGTTGATTACTTGTTTTTAATTTTGGTAAATTAATATGTACGAGTTCTTTAGTCAAGTAATTTTATACTGCCTGAAAATACTTTTGTAGCCTTGCCTTTAAGCCAAATATTATAAAAATTTTTATCTAGAACCTTTTCAAATGAAACTTCTAAATTACCTCCAAGGGTGCTTACTAGGCAATTATTTTTTGAGGTTGAAATACCTATTAACGAAGCGCATAAAGCGGCAGCGGTAACACCAGTGCCGCATGAGAGCGTTTCGTTTTCTACGCCACGTTCGTAAGTTCTTACAAACAAGGCATCTTCTTTTTTCTCAATAAAGTTTACGTTAGTTCCTTGCTCAACGAATCTTGCACTGTTTCTAACGGCATTGCCTTCTTTATAAACGTCGAAAGAATTAATATCTGAAACAACTTTTACATAATGAGGAGAACCTGTGTTTAAATAAAAAAAATCACTTCCTACTTCAACCTCTTTTACATCTTGCATTTTTAATTGAACAAAATCTTCTGATTCGATAATTGCATCGTGCTTACCATCAATGGCTAAAAATGTTGCTTTGTTCTCAATTATCCCGAGGTGCTTTGCAAAGGCAGTAATACATCTCCCTCCATTACCGCACATACTACTTTCGTTGCCATCGCTGTTATAATAAACCATTTTAAAATCAACACCTGCCGCTAATTCTAGCAACATCAAACCATCCGCACCAATTCCAAATTTACGGTTGCACAAAAAATTTATTTGCTCTGTAGTAAGCGAAACGGAGTTGCTTCTATTATCAATTAAAATAAAATCATTGCCAGTGCCTTGGTATTTAAAGAAACTAATTTCCATAGTAATTAATTCATTTTTGCAAGTAAATCAGAATCGTTTACGCGCTCAAGTTGTTTAAACTCGCTCCCGTTAAATAATTTATAAACTTGCTCGCTACATTTTATGTAATAAGAATTATCCAATTCGTAGAGTACAACATTGGTATAATCTACAAATCCATAAAGCATAATTTTATTTTTTGTAAATCTGTAGCCACGAGAGTTAAGCGGTGTTTTCCAGAACTCAACAAAGTACAAATCTGAATTAAATTGACTAACGTTTGATAGGTTGGCTGCCGTGGTATCTGAAACTAAATTGTTTTCACCAATTTTGATGAGTTTAATACTTTTTACCGAAAGCATTTCTTCTTTGGCAACGTTGTAATTTTCATCTTGCTTAATTAAACTGTCAACTTCTTTGTAATTTATTTTCGCAGAGTTGGGTAGTTTAATTTTAAAACGTTCTTTATTTTTTGCTTCTGTATTTTTTTGTGAATCGGAATCCACTGGTTTTTCAATGACAGTAATTTTATCTTTTGCAGAGTTTTTAATTGAATTGAATAAATCAGAAATTTTGAAAAGAAAAATTCCTACACCAATTATTAGACCTATTGATAATCCAAAAATAAAGCTTGGTATTTTTCGTTTTATGCTCATTTTTAACTACATAAAATTAGCATTTTTTTTGATTATAAATTGTTGTGGTTAAGGTTTGTTAAAAACAAATACAGGTTAATAACATTGCTATTAATTTTGCGTTATGAATTAAAAATCCATTATAAAGTCAAAATAAACGTAGTGTTAAATTAAAAAAAATTGTATGAAAAAGATAGCATCAACATTATTCATAGCGGCAGTAGGGGGTTTGACGTCATTATCTGCTGCTTATTTTTATTCTAAAAACTTTGCCTCCTCGGTAAATCTGGTTCAAAACGAAAGTAAAAATAACACTGTAAAATTGGTAAGTTCGGGAGAAAGTAATATGTTAAGTATGAATTCAGATTTTACTAATGCGGCTGAAAAGTCTGTAAATTCAGTAGTTCATATAAAGGTAAAAAGTACTCAAGTAAACAATTTAAATTACGATCCATTTACTGAATTATTTTTTGGTCCACAACGAAGGCAACAAAACTACACCCAACAAAGTAGCGGTAGTGGTGTAATTATTAGTGATGACGGTTATATAGTAACCAACAACCACGTAGTTTCTGGAGCTGATGAGATTGAAGTGGTAATGAACGATAAACGCACTTATGAAGGAACGATTATTGGTACGGATGCCAGTACAGATGTTGCTTTGATAAAAATTAAAGAAAAAAATTTGCCTTACTTAAATTATGGAAATAGTGATGCAGTAAAGGTGGGGGAGTGGGCGCTAGCTGTTGGGAATCCATTTAACTTAGAAAGTACCGTAACGGCTGGGATAATTAGTGCTAAAGGAAGGAGCAATATTTTAGAGAATTCAAAACGCCCAATAGAATCGTTTATTCAAACGGATGCTGCTGTTAACCCTGGTAATAGTGGAGGCGCATTAGTTAATATTTATGGAGAATTAATTGGGATCAACACAGCTATAGCTAGTAATAATGGGGCGTACCAAGGTTACTCGTTTGCTGTTCCAGTAAATATTGTTAAAAAAATTGTGAGTGATTTAATTGAGTTTGGAACAGTGCAACGTGCATACATTGGTGTTATTACTAGAGATATTGATGCAAAATTTGCGAACGAAAAAAATATTAAAGTATTAAATGGCGTTTATGTTAATGCCGTTGCAGATGGTGGAAGTGCAGCCGATGCTGGCATTACAGAGGGTGATGTAATTACAAAAATTGAAGGTGTTGGCATTTCGAGCTTTAGTGCTTTGCAAGAACAAATAAGTAAATACCGACCAGGTAATAAAATTAATGTTGAAATTTTAAGAAATAATTCTCAAAAAAACTTAACGCTTACTTTAAAATCTTTAGATAATACAACAAAGCTGGTAAAGAAAAGTGAAATCGCAAAAGCTTCTATTAATGCGCTGGGGGCAGAGTTTACAGATGTTGAGAAATCGGAATTAGAAAGATTGCGGTTAAGTAACGGTGTAAAAGTTGATAAATTAATGAATGGTAAATTTGCACAAGTTGGTATTAAAGAAGGGTTTATAATTACAAGCATAGATAAAAAGAAAGTAAGTACACCAAAAGATATTGAAGAAATTATGGCAGATAAAAGTGGTATAATAAGTGTTCAAGGATATTATCCAAATGGTTTGGGTATAACTTATCAGTTTAGTTTGTGATAGTTGAGGATGAGAATAAAATTAAAAACGGCAATTTAATGCCGATTTTTTTATTTGATAAAACTCTAAACGAGATAGGTTCGTTGATTCCATCTCAACTCAATTCAACCTATTCATAAATTGTTCTTTTTTTCTTCTCGAAATTTCTATTTTTGAACCATCGGTCATTATTGCGTAACCTCCATCTTCTTTTAAATAGCGTAACACATGATTCATATTAATTAGGTGATGGTGGTGTACACGAATAAAATCGCTTTCGGGCAATAAATCTTCGTAATGTTTTAAGCCAAAGCTCACCATCAATTTTCGTTTGTCTGATAAATAGAATAGGGTGTAGCTGGCATCTGCTTCGCAACGCACAATGTCTTTTATTGCAACAATTTCGTAGGCGTTACCTGTAGGCAATGTTATCTTTTGAAAATTTTCATCGCTGCGTTTTAGTTGTTGAATTAAAAAATTCAGATTATCCATGCTTGGTGCTGCGTTTCTTTTTTGAACCACTTTATCAATAGCAAGTTTTAATTCTTCAATATCTATTGGTTTTAATAAATAGTCGCAAGCACTGTATTTAATAGCACGTATGGCATGTTGATCGCTCGCTGTTGCAAAAATTAATTCAAATTTTTGCCCTTGTACTTGCTCTAACAAATCAAATCCACTGCCATCGGGCATACTTATATCTAGAAAAACCAAATCGGGTTTCAAGTTTTTTATAAGCTCAACGCCTTCTTTTACATTTTTGGCTTGACCAATTACTTCAACAAATTCGTTACTTTTTTGAATTAATGAAACCATCATTTCTCGGCTTTTGGCTTCATCTTCTATTACAATTGTTTTAATCATACTTTTAAAAATTTAGTGGTACAAATATTTCTACTTTTGTTCCGCAATCATTGCTATTATTATCCTTTAGGTCAATAATATTAACGTTTAAGTCAGAACCATTTATTTCATTTAATATTTTTAATCTATCCTGAGTTATTTTCATACCTAAGGATTTGTGTTTTTTTCCGGGCATGGTGTGTTTTATTAGCGACGATTTATCTCTACCAATTCCATTATCAGTAATGGTGCAAATTAATAAATTATTTTTACAACTTAAATGAATTGTTAAAAGACCTGTTTCTGGTTTTGGATTAAGTCCGTGTAAAATAGCATTTTCTACATAAGGTTGCATTAAAAGTGGAGGCATAATATCATAATCAACATCAACAGAATTATCTACCTTAATATCGTATTCGAATTTGCCTTCAAAGCGCATCTGTTCTAATTCTAAATACAGTTTAAGTGCTTCTAAATCTTCTTCAACCGTAACTGTTGGTTTATCGCTGTTGTTTAAAATAATGCGCACAAGGCGCGCAAATTTATTTAAGTATTTAATTGCCTCATCTGTTTTACTATTAAAAATGTAATGTTGTATAGAGTTAAGTGAATTAAAAATAAAATGCGGATTCATTTGTGAACGAAGTGCTTTCAATTCAATTTTACTCATTTCAACTTTTCTATCGAACTCAATTTTTTGTTTTTTCTTAAATCCTCGTACGCGAATTGAGAAAATTAGAACAACCACAAAAACGATTAAAAAAATTAGAAGTGTTACAAACCACCATGTAAGGTAAAATGGCGGTAAAATTGTAAATGTAAAAGTTGTTTCATTATCACTCCAAAGCTCTTCATTATTGCAACATTTTACTCTAAAGGTATACTTTCCTGGAGCTAAGTTAGCATACTTACTATAATCTTCACTAGACGCATTACTCCATGTTTTTTCTAAGCCTTCTAATTTTTTTAAATATTTTACTTTATCTGGGTTGGTAAGGCAAATGCCACGGTAATGAATGGCGATTGAATTCATATTGTAAGGTAATTTGCAATTATTTGCTAATAAAGTATCTCCACCAGCCAAATTAAATTTTTGAATTTGTGTAACCGGAATTAAGGTATTCGTTTTTATACTAAAGGGTTCATGTTTAATAATTCCACTTACGGTGCCAAACCAAACGCTTCCATCTTTATCTTCCCATATTCCGTTGGAATTACATTCTATACCTAGAAATCCGTCTTGTTTGCCAAAGGGTTTTACTGAAATAAAATTTGAATTTACATATTTTTCTATATCAAATTTGTTTACGCCTTGGTTAGTGCCGAGCCATAAATTCTTTTTATTTTCTGTAAATTCAACCGAGTATACATAATCTGAATTTAACCCATTTTCTTCTGTAATGTAGGTTAGCGCTTTGGTGTTAATATCAAAAACTGATAAGCCGTTAAAGCTACCACTTAATAGTTTTCCTTTGTGATACTTTATTGAGAAAAAATTTTCTTCAGTTAAGTTAAATTCTTTGTTGGCGCTGTAAACTGTTTTATTTTTGAGATAAAATAGGCCGTTACCATAGGTTCCAACCCATAACTTACCAGTGTCATCAAAAGTAAAACCGTAAACACTATAACTTTGCTTTTTTGGAAGTTCATAAGTTTCGCTCTCAATTATTTTACCATTAACAAGTTTAATTTTACAGAAGCAACAATTACCTCCAATAAATATTGTTTCACCATCATTGGTATACATACAATCGTAAGGCCCAACAATATTTGATGGTAATTTTAGTTCATTAAACTTTTCATTATTACAAAGCATTACCCCATTCTCAAATCCAAATAACACATTGTCATTTTTGCATTGAACAATGCTTCTACAAACGTTGGATATAAGTCCATCGCCTAAACCAAAACGTTTAAAGTAACCTTGGGTGTATTTATAAATGCCGTTATTTTCTGAACATAGCCAAAGATTATCTTTACTATCGCGCATTACGCCAAACACAAAAGCATTACCAGGCCCATTTACTTTATCAAAACTAATAAACGCATTATCTCTGTATTTGTATAAACCGCTATGTGTGCCAATCCATAAATTATTTTCTTTATCAACGGTGAGGCTTCTTACAAAATTAGAATTGTTATCAAATCCAATATTGTAATAGTAAAATTGTTTTCCATCGTATTTTAATAGACCCGAGTGTGAGCCAACCCAAAGAAAATTGTTTTGTTTTGCAAGCACTGTAATATTCTCATCAATTAAACCATTTTCAACAAAGTAGTTTGTTATTTTATTTGATTCTAAATCTAAGAAACTTAAACCTTTCGATGAGGCAATTACCAATTGGTCTTGAAAAAATTCTAAATTATTTATTTGATTTGAAGGCAGGCCATTGCTTAATCCTATCCGTTTAAGCGATTTATTTTCAATAATAATTAAGCCTTCATCTGTTCCAACAAAAAGAGTTTGGTTATTACTTTTGATGATGCAATTTATTTTTAAGTTATTTAATTTTTGAACGGCTGAAATAGAATTGTTGTCATAAACAAATAAACCTTTTGTTGTACCAATAAAAAGTTGACTATTTAAACCATTGCATAAGCATGTTATGTTGGCATTAAAGTTTGAGAAAGCATTATTTTTGTAAATAGTATTATTTTTTACAAGGTTAATACCTTTGTTTGTTCCAACAAAAATAAAGCCACTATCGTTTTCGCAAAGCGCATTTACGTTATTATCTATCAATCCATTTTTTTTGCTGAAATTTTTAAACACTATACCGTCAAAAGCGCTTAGTCCGCCATAGCCGCCGCTCCATAAGTAACCTTGGTTATCTTGAAATAAACAAGATACTTGCACAAAGGGTAAACCATTTTCAGCACTATAGTTTTTAAAATAATATTGTTGGGCATTGGTAGCTAAGCAAGCAACAATAAATATAAAAATGAATATATTTTTAAAGTTGTAGATAATTAAAAACGAATGTAAACATATAAATATAAGAAAATAATTGTAAAAAAATAAGTGGTAGGTAAAATTAGAGAAATGGCTGAATTTGGAGCACTAGTGTATTAAATAAATAACACTAAAAAAGAAGACTAAGAGTGAAAAAATTAATAAAGCATTTTTAAATTTTTTGGTTTCAAAGTAATTACCAAAAATAAACGCCATTAAAAAAGAAATAACAAACCAACCAAAATAGTTATGCAAGCCAGCTAGTCCATATTTAAAATACCAATAATCTAAAGTAGGAGCAACTTGTTCTATTATTAAATCCACGCTTGTAGCAAGGCTTGCAGCAATGAATGAGTATACTATTTTATTTCTGCTAATTTTTTTAGCGAGAATTATTGCTGCGCATGCCATTAATGCCCAATTAAACGAAATTACAACAGGTACATTATAAATTTTTATTCCTAAAGCATTGCCATATTTATAAGGTCCAAATATGTAACCTGTTTTAACACCAATAACTTCAAAAGCAAAACCAATTAACGCAATGAGTAAAAACGAAATTAAGAACCGAAAATTTCGTTTAGAATCGGTTTGGTATAAAATAAAAACAAAACAGGTAAACAAAATTGTAAAAGGTGTAAAGGGTTTAAAAAAGTTAGGGTAGTAACAAAAACCAAAACTTCCAAATAGGTACATTAATACCAAAAGAATGAGCGCATTTCTTTTATTAAAAATCTTAGTTATCATTTACTATTAATTCACTAACAATTTTGCCGCTCAATAAACTCAATGGAATACCACCGCCTGGATGCACACTGCCGCCTGCAAAATATAAGCCTTTTATTTTTGAACTGTAGTTGGCATGCCTTAAAAAAGCTGAAAATTTATTGTTACTCGAATTACCATATAATGAGCCACCAAACGATCCCGTTTGAATTTCAATGCCGTAAGGGTCTAAAATTTCTTCACAAACAATTAAATCGTTCAAATCTACTTTTAAAATGCGGTTTAATTTTGCAATCACATTTTTTTTAAGCTCCTCCTTGTAATTTATTTCTTTTTGAGATTTATTATGTGGCGCATTAACCATAACAAACCAATTCTCACAACCCTGCGGAGCATCGTTTTTGCAATATTTGCTACTTATATTAACATAAATTGTTGGATCATGGTATGGCTTGTTGCTATTAAAAAGATCGGTAAACTCCTGCTCATAATTTTCGCTAAAAAAAATGTTATGCAAATCCAATTCAGCGAATTGTTTTTGCATGCCCCAATAAAAAATAAAGGCGCTACTCGATTTTTCTTGTGCCAATAATTTTTTTGGAGTGTACTTTTTCTCTAACAACTTATTATATACCAAGTGCATATCCGCATCGCTCACTATAATATCTGCAGGATAATCTCCTGAAGCTGTTTTTAAATAACGAACGCTATCGTTTTCTAATTCAATATGATGCACTTCGCAATTAAACAAAAATTCAACGCCTAAATTCGCCGCACATTCCACTAATTTATTTGTTATATCTATCATGCCGTTTTTAGGAATATAAGCCCCTAAATTAAACTCCAGATGTGGTATAATATTTAATAATGCCGGTGCCTTATAAGGATTACTGCCATTGTAAGTAGCGTATCTATTAAATAATTGAATGGTTTTTTTGTTTTTAAATTTTTTACTATTTGCTTGGTGCATGGTAGTAAACAATTGTAATTTGTAACTATTTAAAATGCCTTTAATAGTTGAGAGGTTAAAAAAGTTTTTGAGTTTGTGTAAACTTTTTTCTAAAAATATTGGAGCGGTAGTTTCATAAAAAAATTTACTTTGCTCTAAATGTTTTTCTATGGTTATGGGGTCTTCGTTAAGTTTTAGCTGTAACTCAGTTGCAAATTTTTTTGTCTCAGAGAACGATTTTACAACCGTACCATCTTCAAAAAAATAGTGGGTTAAAACGTCGAGTTTTTTATATTCAAAATCAATTTTTTTTGGCGACAATTTCAATAAATCATCAACTAAATTTGGTAATGTAAAAAGTGATGGTCCTTTATCAAATCTAAAATTGTTTAACTCTAAATTACAAAGTTTGCCTCCAGGGTAATTGTTTTTCTCAAGAATTTTTACGCCGTAGCCCGCATTTGCCAACCTAATTGCGGTGGCTAAAGCACCCATACCACTTCCAATTATAACTACTTTTTTACCGATTTTAATTTTGTTTAACCTACTTTAAACAAAATTACAGTTCTTTTGTTTAATAAGGAACACAATGAACAACAAAGTTAGTATAATCGGTGCTGGTTTTTCAGGCTTATCCTCGGCTTGTTATTTAGCCAAAATGGGCTACAATGTTACTGTTTATGAAAAACATAACCAAGTTGGAGGCAGAGCAAGGATTTTGAAAGAAGAAGGCTTTACTTTTGATATGGGGCCTAGTTGGTACTGGATGCCAGATGTGTTTGAACGATTTTTTGCAGATTTTGGAAAAAAAGTTAGTGATTACTATACATTAAAACGTCTATCTCCGGGTTATAGGGTGTTTTTTGAGAAAGATCAAATAGATATTCCATCTAATTTAGAAGAGCTTTATCAACTTTTCGATAAAATAGAAAGCGGAAGTTCTATAAAATTAAAAGAATTTTTAAAGGAAGCAGAATACAAATACCAAGTAGGTATTCATGATTTGGTTTATAAACCAGGTGTTAATATCTCTGAATTGTTTGATGCAAAATTAATTAAAGGATTATTTAAACTCGATGTATTTAAAAGCATGAGTTCGCACATCCGTAAACTTTTTAAGGATGAAAGGCTTATTCAAATTTTAGAATTTCCGGTTCTGTTTTTGGGTGCATTGCCTGGTAATACGCCTGCATTATATAGCTTAATGAATTACGCCGACTTGGTTTTAGGTACCTGGTATCCTGAAGGCGGCATGGGAAAAATTGCTGAAGGCATGCATAAATTAGCTTTAGGACTTGGTGTTAATTTTGAATTGAATGCTGATATTAGTAAGATAAATGTTGAGAATAGCGTTGCAAAAACTATTACCACAAACATTAATTACAATGGATTTAGCGCTTTAATTTCGAGTGCAGATTATAATTTTACCGAACAAAAACTTTTAAATAAAGAGTTTCATCAATACAGCACAGATTACTGGGAAACCCGTAAAATGGCACCAAGCAGCCTCATATTTTATTTAGGAGTAAAAGGAGAAGTTAAAAATTTATTGCATCATAATTTGTTTTTTGACGAAGATTTTGGGGTGCATGCATCTGAAATTTATACGCACCCTAAATGGCCAAGCAAACCATTGTTTTATGTTTGTAATCCATCCAAAACAGATAATACTGTTGCCCCAGAAGGATTTGAAAACATTTTTATTTTAATACCAATAGCACCTGGCCTAACCGAAAATACTGAGCTGGTAGAACATTACTACAATTTGGTGATGGAAAGATTAGAAATGAAAACAGGTTCAACCATCAAATCAAATGTGGTTTACAAAAAAGTATTTTCTCCAAAAAATTTTATTGCAGATTACAATTCTTTTAAAGGTAATGCTTATGGTTTAGCAAATACCTTAATGCAAACTGCACATTTAAAACCGAGTATAAAAAATAAAAAAGTAAAAAATTTGTTCTACGCTGGTCAACTCACTGTGCCTGGCCCTGGGGTTCCACCTGCACTAATTTCGGGTAAATTGGCGGCAGACCAAGTACATCATTATCTAACTAAAAAATAAATTCATTAATATAAGTATGAAAGCGTTATACGATAGAGTATCAATAAAAAGCAGTAAAATGGTAACCCAACAATACAGCACATCATTTAGTTTGGGAATTAAATTTTTGAATAAAGAATTTCAAGACCCTATTTATTCTATTTATGGCTTTGTTAGGTTTGCAGATGAAATTGTAGATTCATTTCACGATTACAATAAGCAAGAAATGCTTACCGAATTTTGGAACGAAACCCATTTGGCACTAAAACGTGGTATTAGCATTAACCCAATACTTAATAGTTTTCAATGGGTTGTAAATAAATACAAAATTGATATTGATTTGATTGATACTTTTTTAAGAAGTATGGAAATGGATTTGAACAAAAAAGAGTATACGGAAGAAGGGTATAAAGAATATATTTTAGGTAGTGCAGAAGTAGTAGGATTAATGTGTTTAAAAGTATTTGTTCAAGGTAATGAAAAAATGTATTCGGATTTAACCCCTTATGCAATGAGCTTGGGTAGTGCGTTTCAAAAGATTAATTTTTTACGTGATTTAAAAGCTGACTACAAAGTAATGGGAAGGGTTTATTTTCCGAACGTAGATTTTGAAAATTTTTCGCCTGAAACAAAACAACAAATTGAAGACGATATTGCTTTAGATTTTGATATGGGTTTGGTTGGTATTAAAAAATTGCCAACCAAGGCTCGTTTGGGGGTTTATGTGGCTTATATCTACTACCGTTCGTTATTCAACAAGATAAAAAATACGCCAGCAACACATATATTAGAAGAGCGAATTAGAATTCCAAATGGTCAAAAAGTGGCCTTGTTTGCCACAAGTTATGTGCGAAATAGCTTAAATATGCTCTAATGAAATTGTTATTCATTTCTGTAATATTTTTTTTTCAAACATCTAATTCTTCAAAAACTGTTTCAGATTTACGTTACTATTTCTCAATCGTATCTGAAAGTAAAGCTAATGTTGAGAAACTAAAGCAACTTTCTTCCGAAGCAAAACAACTAAACCAAGCTGTAAAAACAGGTTACTACGCCAGTGCTGTAATGGCTGAAGCAAAATTCAAATTCGATCCATTTAGTAAATTATCGGCATTTAATAATGGTAAAAAAATATTAGAAAGCTGCGTAAGTGCCGATTCTTCATTAGTAGAATTGCGTTATATACGTTTGGCAATACAAAAAAATGTACCAAGTATTTTGGGTTATAGTTCAAATATTACGAGCGATAAAAAGTTTCTTTTGAATAATGTTTCTAAAATAAAAGAAAGCGATACAGAATTATATTCAAAAATTAGCGCCTTTTTAATAACACAATTCAAACTCACTGAACCTGAAAAGAAATTATTAAATTTATAACATGGAGCACGTAATTTTAGTAGACGAGTTGGATAACGCCATTGGAAGCATGGAAAAAATGGAGGCACATCAAAAAGGTGTTTTGCACCGTGCATTTTCTGTTTTTGTGTTTAATGATAAAAACCAAATGCTTTTACAACGCCGTGCTCTAAGCAAATACCACAGCGCTGGTTTATGGACCAACACCTGCTGCTCGCATCCACGGCCAAACGAGGCGTTAATGGATGCTGCAAACAGAAGATTGGATGAAGAGATGGGAATGAAAGTTGAATTAACACATAAAACGTCTTTCATTTACAAAACCCAATTTGACAATGATTTAACCGAGCATGAGTTAGATCATATTTTTATCGGAACATCCAACCAAAAGCCAAAAATCAATAGTGATGAAGTTGACTCTTACATTTGGCTTGGTATAGATGATATAAAAGAGCAGATAAAATTAAACCCTCATCAATTTACCAGTTGGTTTAAAATAGCAATAGATAAGGTGTTTTAGAGCAGATATTAATCTACTTTATATTCTTTTTTATGGTCTTCGTTACTAGTGTTAATTTCATCATTATCATCATCGGCTTCCTTCAACTCATAACTTTTTTCTTTTTCTAAATTTACGTTTACAATGGTTGGAGGGGCTGTGGCTTGCGTTATCCAAACAGTACTGTTCCAAAAACGATAATGGTTGCGCCAGTTATCCCAGTAAAAATTATACTTTGGAAAATAAACCCACCTTCTGTTGTAGGCGTAATTAGGACGCCAAGCAGGATGAAATACCACTACTTTATGTGGACGGTAAGCACTTTTACGCACAGCAATGTGTTTACCATGGTGGTGCCCCTTATGCGCGTGATTGGCATGAGCTTTACCTCTTTGAGCAAATGAATTTGAAACTAAAAAAAATAACAGAAATGCTGTTAATGACAATTTTAAATTTTTCATAACCATAGTTTTTAAATTTATTATTTGACTAATGAAAAATAAAAAGGTTTAATTCCCAAAAACTTTTTTTAATAAATCACTTACACGCGCAATTGGATTTTTACGAATGTTTACTTCTTCATCAGCAATCAAGGTCATTAAACCAGCAATGGCTTTGTTTGTAACGTAAGCGTCTAAATCAGGGTTTTGTTTTTTTGTACCAGGTAGTTTGTTATAGGTTGTTACCAAAGGGTTCCAATAACTCGTTACTTTTACTTTTGCAATTGCTTCTTTTACAACAGGTAAAAATTTGCTGTAAAGTGGGCTGTACGTGGTTTTTCTTAAATAGCTGGTTGCAGCAGTATCAGTGCCTTTTAGAATGGCAAAACCGTCGGCCACACTCATATTAGTAATAGCATCAACAAACACAGGTGCAGCTTTTAGTGCTGCTTCTTCTGCTGCGCGGTTTAAACTGGTTTCAAATTCATTTACTTTTTTTGTTAAACCAGCCTTTATTAATCGGGCTTTCATTTCTTGTGCTTCGGCTGGCCAAGGTATAAATAAGCGTTGATTTTTTAAAAAGCCATCTGCCTTACTGGCCAAAGCAGTAGAGCTGTTTGTACCTAAGGTTAAAGCCTCTTTTAATCCTTTTATTACTTCTTCATTACTCAGTTTTGGGGCTGCGGTGGTTGATACTACGCTATTCAATTTTTCTTTAGCAACTTTTTCTAAACTATCTTTTTGTTTTTTTAATTTATCGAACATGCTTTGTGCATTCAAGGTAATTGAAACTCCAATAACAAGAGTGGTAATAAATAATTTTAATTTCATAAACAGTTTTTTTAATTTGATGTTTTAATGTTGGAATGATTATTTTTGTAAAAATACATAAATGAAAGCAGAAATTTTAACGATAGGTGATGAAATTTTAATAGGTCAAATTACCAATACCAACAGTGTTTGGATAGCCCAACAACTCAATCAAATAGGCATTAAGGTAGTGCACATGGCCAGTGTTGCAGATGATAAAGAAGAAATTATTGCAGCTTTTAATCAAGCAAAAACCCGTGCCGATTATGTTTTTATTACAGGTGGCTTAGGCCCTACAAAAGATGATATTACCAAAAAAACTTTTGCAGAATTTTTTAATACAGAATTGGTAATGGATGAAGAGGTGCTAAACGATGTAAGCTCCTTTTTTTTGAAACGTGATAAAATTGTTAGCGAGATTAATAAAAATCAAGCGTTGGTGCCTAGTGGCTGCACGGTAATTAGGAATCCTAATGGGACTGCACCAGGAATGTGGTTTAAAAAAGATAATACGGTATTTATCAGCATGCCCGGCGTGCCCTATGAAATGAAAGCCATGATAACAGACTGCATTTTACCTAAAATAAAAAAGGAAAATAATTTACCAGTTATTTATCATAAAACGGTGTTAACACAAGGTATTGGCGAAAGTGCTTTAGCCGAAATGATTGAAGACTGGGAAAATAATTTAAGTTTAAAAAATATAAAACTGGCTTACTTGCCTCAACCCGGAATTGTGCGTTTGCGGTTAAGCAGTTCAGGAAATGATGCTAATGAACTGGCGAGTAGGGTGGAGGCCGAAATTGAAAAGTTGGTTCCAATAATCAAGAAATTTATTTACGGTTACGAATTATACGGCGAAGAGACTCCAAAATTAGAAAGTATAATTGCAGACATTCTTACAAAAAAAAATAAATCATTAGCTTTGGCTGAAAGTTGCACGGGAGGTTTTATAGCTTCTTTATTTACGGCACTTCCAGGTGTTTCTGCGGTTTTTAGAGGGGCTTTAGTTCCTTATCATAACGATTTAAAAAAGGAGTTATTAAATGTAGCAGATGAAATTTTAGTTAATAATGGTGCCGTGAGTAGAGCATGTGTAGAGGCGATGGCAAAAAATGTAAGATTAAAATTTAATTCAGATTATGGATTGGCAATATCTGGCATTGCCGGACCAAGCGGCGGAACACCCGAAAAACCAGTTGGTTTGGTGTGGATTGCCGTTGCCGATAAAGAAAAATGTTTGGCACTTAAATTTATGTTTGGCGATAACCGCCAACGCAATATTTTAATGACAAGCCATACAGCACTAAATTTATTGAGGAAATTTATTTTGAAGGAGGAAACGATTGTAAGCTGAACTTTCTGCAATAAATAATGTTAATAACAATTACAATTAGTCCAATGTCGTGTCGAGTAAATTTTGCCTTGGTAACTGAGCTTGCCGAAGTTGCCTCTTGCAAAATTGTATCGAGACAATCGACGTTTATTGTCCTTATTTGTTCTACGTTGGTGTATCGATACCTTTTTGCCAAAGAATCATTTCAAGCACTTATTTTCTGCGAAAACTTCTTAAAATATGCGAAAATCAGAGCAAATAAATAATAAAGCCTGTGCAGCTTAATTGCCAATTAGTATCTTTTGTAGTATCTCATAATATTTGCTGAATTCAAGTGAAAATAATGAATGGTATAGTGAATTGGAAAAATTTTGGTGGTACAAGGTTTTAACTTCAGTCCTCTAAAAGATGAGGAAAGTCTTATGAGCGGTTGTTGCGATTCGCTTAAAACATTAACAAGATAGATTTAAGAAATTTTCCTGATGGCGTTTATTTCATTAAATTTACAATAGATAATAAGAACTATTTTAAAAAAGCCATTAAACTTAAGTAATGAAAGCAATCATATTATCTCTTTTACTCTGCCTTTGTATGGTTAATTACTCTGCACAAAAGGAATTTATTATAAAGGTTGATTTACCTAAAACAGTATCTGGATTTTTTGTGGATGGATAAATGTTTGGGTTCTTGGCCGAGAAAGGCATTAAGAAGAATTATTCGTTTAATTTAAGTTGCAAAGCTTACAATACAAACAATTACTATGCAAACAGCGCTGATGGCGATCAATCAAGGAGCACTAAACTCACCAGAGGTTATGTCTTTATAAAAAAATATTTTAGTAAAACCTCTTTTCTTCGTAAATGGTATCTTGCCCCATATCTTAATAGCGGGCAACTCGATCAAACACTCCGTGGATCTATATGTAGTCTATACTCAGAAACATATATTAGAACAAAATACTACTACATAGGCGCGGGAGCATTTTTTGGCTATCAATTTCTGACTAAAAAAGGTTTGTGTATTGATTTAAACGTAGGATTAGGATTAGATTTAAGAACACGCTACTGGCGTAGAAATACGAACGTTTATTTTATGCCTTCAAACCCAAGGGATTTTATGGGCGATGGAAATATAACCATTGCGCTGGGTTACAATCTTAATAGGTTATTCAATAAAAAAGTTAGCACGAAAGACGCTGTTACGACCTCAAAATTGTATTAATTGAGTTATTCCGTATGCTTAGTTTACATTGTAAACACCTATTGCATTTTTAGCTAAAACTAACTAAAAAAACTTTTAATCTTCCTGTAATCAAGCCGAATTTCAAATAAAAAAAAATTCATCATAGATTGGACTGAAATGTAATTCATCTTGGTATAAAACCCAAACACAACAAAAAAACCTATCAAATTTAATTGATAGGTTTTTGTAAGTTTTAAGTTAATATGAATTTATTTTTGACCAGCGGCAGCTTTCATTTTTTCTTGGTATTCTTTGTAGCTGCTCATTTTATAGCCTTCTGTATCAACTGTAAATGTTTTGTCATCTATGGCTGCTGTGCTTACTTCGGTTGCTGTAAGCATCATTTTCATTTCCATACCGCCTTGGTTCATACTCGATTCAATAGATAAAGGGTAGCCTTTTAAATCGCCTAAATCCATCATGCCGCCACCGCCTCTCATGCCTTTTTTAGCTTTATCATCAGGCATTTTAATTTTATCGGTAACCCAAGCAGTGGCTTTGGTTTCTTTTTTATCTTTTCCAATGGATGTAATTACGGCTTTTGTACATTCGTAACCGGCAATTGTTTTTTTATCGGTAAAGTATTCTATTTTTGGTTTGTTTGCTGGTGTTTTTTCGTCTTTTTTATCCGCGTCTAATTCTGCTTTGGTTGCAGTAAAACCAGTTTTGTTACCCATTTGTTCAGAGATTGAGGTCATTTTAGCGCCATCAAACACAATAACGTTGGAGCCCATCATGCCGGTCATTTCTGTTTTTGTTTTTTCTCCTTTAATCATTGTAGTAATGTCTTGTTCTCCAAAGGCAGCATATTCAGGAGGTAATCCATCAATTTTTAATGCACTTTTAATGGTATAGGTTTCTTGTGCAATTGCAAAATTTGCAAGTAAAGCAAACGCCGAAGCGGTAATTAGTTTTTTCATTTTTTTATTTATTTGTTATAAATGTTTTACAAATATAATACCAAGTTGGTATACTTATTCTGTTAAAATTAGCTAATGGTATAAATGGAGGTTTAAATTTAAGGTTGGTAATTATTGTAAATCAGCAAAAAATTTTGCCATCTCTTCTTTGTTTACAATTTTCATGTATGCCGGAATCTCGAATGTGTTATCAGATACTTCAATACTTTTGGTAGATTTAGCAACAAAATGCATTTCTAATCCCATTTTTTTTATCCTATAATCAAGTAATACACCAGGTACACCTTTATACGGGTTTAAATCATTGCAATTAGGGAGGCCTAAATCTTTAGTATACCAAGCATCAAAAGTAACCGCAGGGTTTTTAACCATTGTTACTTTTATTTTATAGCATTTTTGGTTGGCAATCTTTTTTGTTTCTTTTGTTTCTTCAAATTTTATTTCAAAATCTTGGTTATCGGCTGTAATTTCATTTTCCTTTTCAATACAGGCCATTTTAATATCCATAAACTTTACGGTTTGCGCTAAGGTTTTTGCAGTTAAATCGCCAATAATGGTAGTATTAAAAATCCCCATGGTGCTCATTTCTAAGGCAAATTTATCTTGCTTAAATTTTAGGGTTGCTGTACTTGGCGCTAATCCATATAAGGGATGGCTCTCATCTACACCTTTTGTATCAAATTCAATAACACCTTCATTATCACCGCCTGCGTTTTGTTTGCATGAACTAGAGGATAGAAGCATGCCTAATATTACAACAGAAATAAATTTTATTGTAAAAAATTGAATTTGTTTAGTAAAGTGCATTTTAATAATTGAGCTAAAATAACTAAATTATTCAATAATCAAAAATTTTAATAAAAATCAAAATTTAATTGTTAGCTTGATTTACTAAAAAAGTATAATTGCCTTTTGCAAGTAATAAGTTTTCTTGATTATAAATATAGTTCTCAATAACTAATTGATTGTTATTAGACTTAATTGTATTGCCTTCAACATTAATGGAGGTAGCGCTAAAATCATGTTCTAAAATATCAATGTGGCTATTCACCAAAAGTTTTTTAGTATCAGGTTTATAATTTTCTTTTACAACATCTGCGCAGCGCTGTTGTATGGTTAAAATAAGGGAGTCGAGCTGCTCTTTAATAATTGTTTCAATTTCAAATTGAACAACAATTTCGTTTTCATCCCAGGTAATTCTTGATGGTTCGATGAATTTGTAAGGCATAGGAAGTGGGGTATTTAGTGCATACAAATTTAAATATAATATATTAAACTACAAAAAAATTATTGCTTGTTTAACAATAATAATATGGCTTTTAAGGTTTTGTTTAATGATTTACTTGATGCGCTTAAACAAACAGGTGTTTTGTTTTTCATTTAACAAAAAAAGAATAAACAGTTAACAAACTTCTAACTTACTTTCTTCAATCATTTTTTTGAGATTGAAAAGTGCATAGCGCATTCTACCCAAACTGGTATTAATAGAAACGTTGGTAAGTTCTGAAATTTCTTTAAAACTCATGTCGTAGTATGTACGCATAATAACCACTTCTCGCTGGTCGGCAGGAAGTTGATTAATTAAAGATTTTAAATTTTTCTTGTAAAGGTTGGATTCTTGCTCTTGTTGAGAGGTATTGCAATCGCCTTCGAGCAGATTAAAAACGCTCACCTCTTCACCTTCCTCATTAATATAAACAGGGGCAGGAGGCATTTTTTTTGCCCTTCTAAAATGGTCAATTATCAAGTTGCGCGCTATACGGATTACCCAAGGCAAGAATTTACCTTCTTCGTTGTACATTCCTTTTTTAAGTGTTTGAATTACTTTAAAAAATGTATCTTGAAAAATATCTTCGGCAAGTGCCGTGTTTTTTACTACAACTAAAATACTTGAATAAATTTTGCGTTGATGACGATTTAGTAAAGTTTCTAAGGCAGACTCATTGCCTAAAATGTACATGTGCACTAATTCATTGTCTTGAAGTTGATTTTGAATAGCCATAATTTTACTGCTTTGGTAGTTAATAAATGAAATTGCAAGTAAAAGTATATTCTATGGCGTTAATTTTAGGTTTCAACAAACATAGTAATTTTTTCACAAAAAAACTTAATAAATGAGTAAAAAACAAGATTTATTGAGTGAAATGTGTTTTTTGAAGAGTTAAAATAATAAGTACATAGCGATTGAAATGTTCTTTGTTCGCTTAAATCCTAAACAAACAGTTCAAAAATAGAACTGTCTCCGATTAAGCAACTGTAAGGATTTCGATTTTTTTTTGGTAAGAAATCCTTACAATTTCTAAATCGGGAATTCTCGTGTTAAGACAGCTAGTTCGTCGATGAAATCCACTTCAACTATCTAAATACGGTTAAAAGTATGTAGGTTATAATTTTTATTTATTTTTGAATGCATTTTTTATTCTTTTCATGTTACATTTCAATATAAATACTGATTTTATTAAGCTTGTAGAATATAAATAATTCAAAACATATTTATTTTAACGGACTAAACAGTTTACGCTTTTTTGCAGCTTTGGCCGTGATTATTACTCATGTTGAATTATTTAAAGGTAACTTTGGTTTCACAAGTTATTGGAGCAACCCTTTCTTTTTTAGTCTAGGAAGCTTAGCTGTTTATTTTTTCTTCGTTCTTAGCGGATTTTTAATAACTTATTTATTACTAATCGAAAAAGAAAAATTTGGTAAAATAGAAATTAGAAAATTTTATTTTAGGAGAATTTTAAGGATATGGCCACTGTATTACCTTATTTTAATTATTGGTTTTTTTGTGTTGCCTCAATTCAATTTGTTTAAAATTGGCTATTTAGAAGATAGTTTCTATCAAAATTTTTCGTTTAATCTCCTATTGTATCTTTTAATACTTCCAAATGTTGCCTTTTCCCTCTTCCCATCAGTCCCTTATATTGGTCAAGCCTGGTCTATAGGGGTTGAAGAACAATTTTATATTATTTGGCCATTGCTACTCTCAAAGAGTAAATCAATTATTAAAACAATGCTGATTATTATTTTTGTTTTAGTTTTTTTTAAGATACTTGTTTTACTATTAGGTAAATTTTCTGCTACTACTTTTTGGTATGAGCCTTTAAAATTATTAGTAGCTATGTCAAAGTTTGAATGTATGGCTATTGGAGGGATTGGGGCTTATTTATTGTATACTAATAATAGTTTGTTACGTATAATTTATATGCCATTGGTTTTTTTGGTATCCATTTTAGTTTCAATTTTACTAATTTATTTTACTCCAGATAGGTTACAAGATGGTATTCATTTGGTATATTCTATATTATTTCTTCAAATTATTCTTTTTGTAGCAAAGCAACAATCATCTTCATTGTTTGAGAATAAACTTTTTAATTATTTAGGAAAAATTTCTTATGGAATTTATATGTATCACTTTATGGTAATTCCATTTTGTTTAAACATTTACTTAAAGCATTTCGCTTTCAACTCTATTGTATTAGAAAATTTATTTATTTATGGAGCAACTATTTTAATTACCCTCCTCATGTCTGCAATATCTTACACATTTTTTGAAAGCAGGTTCATAAAATTAAAATCGCAGTATGCGCGCGTAAAATCTGGCTAACAATTTTTTTTTAATACGAGAAGTTTTGCGTTTGCAGTTATTAATACCCAGATGAATTATATTTTAATAAAATTTACTAATTTTAGATTCATACTTTAATCAATCCAATTATGGAAAATGAACTACCACGAAGGAGTTTTTTAACGCGGCTTGGGTTAACACTAAGTTCAGCACTTGCTATTCCTGCAAGTAATTTGGCTAACAGTTTAAAGAAAATAACCGAATCAACTAACACTACTATGAGTCCAATAATCAGTACTACACCTCTTGGTTTTCAATGGGAAACCGCCGATCCGTTTTTGTTTTGCGTGCATCATGAAGATGCTTTTCCAAAAGGTAATGAGGTAATGGGTCCTGATGAAAATTATTTTAAAGGACGCCATATGGGCGATGATTTTATAATTAAAGACGGATTTAGAATGTATCATGGCAAAACTGTTCCTGGCTTTCCTGGCCACCCACACCGCGGTTTTGAAACAATTACCGTGGTAAGAAAAGGTGTGGTAGACCATGCAGATTCTATGGGAGCAAGTGGCAGATATGGAAACGGAGATGTACAATGGATGACGGCTGGTAAAGGCGTTCAGCACTCTGAAATGTTTCCATTGATTCATAAAGAGAAGGTTAACACCATGGAGTTATTTCAAATTTGGTTGAATTTACCTAAGGCAAGCAAAATGGTAGAACCACATTTTAAAATGCTTTGGCGAGAAGATATTCCTAATTACGAAAACATTGACAGTAAAGGATTAAAAACTTTGGTAGAAGTAATTGCAGGAAAATTATTTGATAAAAATTCAGTACCACCGCCACCTAACTCATGGGCTGCAAAGGCAGATAACGAAGTTGCAGTTTGGAATATTAAAATGGAAAAAGGAGCTTCGTTTAAATTACCTGCTGCTAGTAAAGGCGTTAACCGTACTATTTATTTTTATGAAGGACATAATTTAAAGGTAGCTTCTACCGAAATTTCTAAGTATAGCGGAATAAAATTAATTCCTGAATTTGAAGTTGAATTAGTGGCAATGGATAGTGATACAAGTATTTTAGTATTGCAAGGCAAGCCTATAAATGAACAAGTAATACAATACGGACCTTTTGTTATGAATAGCAAAGAAGAGATTAATCAAGCATTTGAAGATTACCATAAAACACAATTTGGTGGCTGGCCTTGGCCAAAGTATGATCAGGTACACGATAGAGCCTTGAATCGTTTTGCAAAGCATGCGAATGGGGAGCTTGAGCAAAGGGTAGGGTAGGGTGCTTTGTTTGAAATTTTCAAATTTTTTTCACAAGATTAGAATTCCTAAAAACATATATTTTATTATTCTAATAAAATTTGCAAGTAATTTTTTACTTTAATCTTTCTGCTAATTTTTTTCTTTGATAAAAAAAGCAAAAAAACAAGTCGTCGTGCACGCCCGCCCTCGAAGAATTTCAATAGAAAAATTATGCTTGCTTGCTTAATTTCTTTTTCGGACAGGGCAGTGCACCTGTTCACCAACAAATATTGATTAATTGAGCTAATTCAAAAATATTTTCGAATAGAAATTAGTTCAAGAATTATTCCTTGAAGGAGCTGAGTTTTTTTTCGTAATTAAGAAAAAAAAGTTAATATTATCAGGTAGAGCAGGGTTGTAATACAAATTGCATTATAACTAATATTAGGACTCCAAGAAACTTGAAGGGAAGTTATATTATTTACGATTGACGATATATAAAAGTCAATTAGTAGAAAAGGTATTAAAAAAATCGAAGCCCAAATGTTCTTCCTGATTTTTTTAAACCATAAAATCTGAGGCAGAATACCCTTAGATAGCAAAACGATAATAGCTATGAAATAAAACTTGCTGATTAAATAATTTGGGAATCGATGAGGCCATTCATTCCATAAAAACTCTTTGAAGAACAAAAGAATAAAAGTTAAAGAAAGTACAATTAATAATGAATTTGAAACTAAAACAAATCTATCAATAATTGATTTATGCTTTAAAGATATTAACTTTAATACTAGCAACAAAAGAGTTGTAGTTATGAAGGCATTTAGAGCTGAATCAATACATTCTGAGAAATTCATGCTGGTTAAACCCTTACCGTTTCTTTAATTAAACTTTGATATAGATTTTCGTAAAGAGGGAGTATGTTATTGATATCAAATTTTTGAGCGTGTTTAAAAGCGTTTTGTTTAAACTGGTTTAATTTAGTTTCGTTTTTAAGCAAATCAATGGCGTTTTTTGCCATATCATCTACATCACCCACGTTGCTTAAATATCCTGTAACACCATTAATATTTACTTCTGGCAAACCACCTGTGTTACTACTAATAACAGGTACTTTCATGGCCATGGCTTCTAAAGCGCTTAATCCAAAACTTTCTGTTTCTGATGGTAAAATAAACAAATCGGCAATGCTTAATATTTCTTTTGGGTCGGCAATTTTACCAAGATTAATAATCTCGCTACACGTGTCTAATTGCCTGCAAAGCGCCTCTATTGCAGGGCGTTCTGGGCCATCGCCCACAAGAATTAATTTACTTGGAATTTCTTTTCTAACTTTATTAAAAACATGCAAAACGTCTTCAACTCGTTTTACTTTTCTAAAATTACTAACATGCACTAAAATTTTTTCGTTGTTTGGTGCGTATTTTTTTTTCACACAAAATTCAAGTGGTTGTGTGTACTCATCTATATTTATAAAAGTTCGGGATTACAGAAATCTTATTATCAATTTTAAATGTTTTTAATGTTTCTTTTTTTAAGCTTTCAGAAACAGAAGTAATAGCATTGCTGTGATTTAATGAGAAACGAATAACTGGTTCAAACGAAGGGTCTCTGCCAACTAATGTTATATCCGTTCCATGCAACGTTGTTACATAAGGCAATTTTATTTTTTTCGACTTTAATATTTCTTGAGCCGTATAGGCTACAGATGCGTGAGGAATAGCATAGTGTACGTGAAGAATATCCAATTGTTCATACACGGCCACATCTACAATTTTACTCGCTAGCACGCTTTCGTACGGGGGATAATCGAATAAAGGGTAATCATTTACACTTACTTCATGAAAAAATAAGTTTTCATCAAAAAGATTTAAGCGAAAGGGTTGACTGTAACTCATAAAATGCACCTTATGTCCACGTTTTGCAAGTGCTTTGCCTAATTCAGTTGCTACAACACCACTACCACCATAAGTTGGGAAACAAACAATACCAATATTCATACATTACAAAATTACAATTTATAAACCAGTGCTTAGTTAAAATTGTTTAGTTTTTTGTTATGTTTTAAGGATAAAATAAACCTTATTTCGAATATATTTTATACCTAGATTAATCGTTTCATAATCTTGAAATCTAACTCATTTTGGGTATTATTTAGAATAAAAAACAAAAAAGTCGGTAACCAACCGACTTTTTTGAACCAAAGCATCAATGTTTAACCCTTAATTACACAATTGAGCTTATCTCTTAAACAAAAAACAAACAGAACTAATTCATTTTAAAAGGAGGGATTTTTCCTTCTTTCATTAATTGTAAACTTTTTTTCTTGTGATCTTCAAAACTTCCAAAAGCAAGCGCATCCAACATTTCATTACGTGTCATGGCTGGGTTATTAAATTGCTTTCTTATATCTTCTGAACATCTATCAACGTATTTTTCAAATTTATTTGGTGCCCAAACATATTCTTTTTTGGGTGCATCTTTTTTTATAGCAAACTCTTTAGGCAAATCACCTTCAATTTTTGCTTTAATATCAAGTCCTTCGTAAGTTTTAGGGAGTTGTCTGTTATCAAACATAAATGGCTTACTCACCATAATTACATGTTTTTTTCTTTTAGGATCTATCATAGACAGTCCTTCAATACGTAAGCCTTTCTTTTTTAAGCTTCCGTATTTGGTTTCAAAGTGTTTTAGTATTTCAAACATGTTATATAGGTTAAGGGAATGTAAAATTAAGCATATATTTGTTAATAACTTTATTTTTTAGACGAAAATATTTTATATAATTTCTTTTTATCAAAATATGACAGAATAACAGGCTAAAAAACTGTTTATAGCGTGTTTGTTATTAGTTAATTGTTTGATTATAAGGGTTTTGTGGTATTGTTTTATAGTTCAAAACTACTTGAACTGCCAATATTGAAAATTGAATTATTATCGGCGAATCTATTTTTTTTGAGCCTGAATTTAAAAATTTGGATGTTTTATTAAAAATTGTCGTTTATCAAAGCGTTGTCAAATCTTAAATTTTTTTAGACGAACATTCAAATTCATTGAATTTAATATTGATTGTCCGTAATCTTACCCATAATTAAAAACTGAAGCGACTGTTAATCTATCAAACATAGCATCTTTAAAATATCTTCGATTTAATTTATACACAAATTCGTTTAAATAATTTTGTAGATAC
>JAAFIQ010000024.1 GCA_013298715.1 Bacteroidota bacterium
AAAAACGAATGATAAGCTCACTCTCAAAATTGCACTGATTAAAAAAAGAAGGAAGTGGTTTGATTCACTTTGGGATTATCCTATAGATTTATCAATGAAATATTCCTAATGAGTAATCTGGGTTAAAGCCTCATGCAATTTATTTAGTACTTCTTCGTTACAAAATTATAGAAATTAGTAGGCAGATTTGTAAACCACTCCCTTGTTCTCATCTGAACAGATGCATTGAATTTTCAAGTTTCGATAATTCTATTGAACAACTAACAATCCCAAAATCATGAAAACATTTTTCGCACTACTTATTTTATTTTTCATCACTTCTTGTAGTAAAAACAAACCTAGTTGCTATAGTCGTTCACTTGAAAGAAACGCTACTAAAAGCCCTTGTCTTTCTGATTGTCCTGGAGTTATTGGATGCGATGGTAAATTTTATTGCAATGAATGTGATGCGAATAGTCACGGCATTAAAATAAGATAATTCTAAGGCGCTTAACATCCCATTCCAATACTTTTTATTATACGCAAAAAAAACATTATACTTTTTTGAATTAGTAAAATATATTGAGAATATCAAGAGAGCCATCACTTCTTCTTAATCTCAGCCAACTCCACTTTCATGCCTTTAAGCATATTCATAATACTGCTTAAATTTAACTCGTCTTGGCTGTATTGACCCATGTTTATGCAGCAGGTGTATTCCCATAATTCTAAAACATCTTCGGTTTTTACTTTATAGGGTTGGTATACTTTGTTATCGCTATGCAATTCAAATTCTTTGCGCGTGGCATTCATAATGCGCTTGTAAGATAGGCCATCGTCCTTTGTAACAACCACATAAGTTCTACCCAATTTTACATCATCAAATTTTTCTAAATACTTTCCTACAACAAACGAGCCTTCTTTTATTGGCGGCATACTATCTCCTTTGATAGGAAAAGCACGGTGCTTGCCAGTTGGTAAAAACGGCAATTGCATTTTTGGTAAGCGCTCTATGTAATCAGGATCTGAATAGCCGCGTAAATAACCTGCTTGTGCCTTTACAGGAATAAGTTCTACCATATCGTTACCCTCGCTATCTAATAAAATAGGAAACAAAATACGGTTTTTTCCAACCTTCATTAAACCATCTAAATTGGTTTTCTTTAAATCGCCACGCACAAGCGCATCAATAGCTACATGAAAATATTCTGATAAACGGATTAATAAATCAATTGGTGGTTCATTACGCGCTTCTTCGTAGCCCCCAATGCGCGAGCGAGTTACACTTAATTCATCTGCTAATTGTTCCTGCGATAAGCCACGTAATTGGCGTAAAAAACGGATGTTTGACGAAATTTTATTCATAATTTTAAATGCTACAATTTATAGATTAAAATTACTACTTTTTATAGTTACTTACAAATTTTTACTGCAATTTTTTTGTTAATTTTTATCTTTTGGCAATAAAATTATTATTCTTTAATTCTACTCGGTTATAAAGCATGGGTAAATTGTTATTTAAATCAATAAGCTGTGCGCCTGCATTCTCAATAATACATTGGCCCGCAGCGGTATCCCACTCCATGGTGGTTCCAAAACGGGGGTATTCGTGCGCCAAACCTTCTGCTATTAAACATAGCTTAATGCTGCTACCCACATTAATGGTAGTAATAGTATTATAGCGGTTTTTTAACTCTTCAAGATGCGCATACAACTCCGTGCTTAAATGCGAACGGCTGGCAACCACAGTATATTCTTGTGGCAAATTACCTATTGGCAGTTTTAAAGATGCACTTTGTAGCGCGTCAAAATCTGAAATCTTATTCGTATTTATTAATTCAATTACTTTGTGATTGTTGATTTTAAAACTACCTAAACTATTAGAGGCATAATACAGCATTTGTGTAACGGGGGCATAAATTACGCCAATGCTTGGTTTATTATTTTCTATCAACGCAATATTTACAGTAAATTCCCCATTGCGTTTTACAAATTCCTTTGTGCCATCTAGTGGATCTGCTATCCACATCTGTTTCCAATTTTTTCGTAATTCGTAACTAAAGTGCTCCCCCTCTTCACTGAGAACTGGTATTTCTAAATCAGCTAAATAAGAAATAATGTAATCACTTGCGGCCTTATCGGCTTTAGTTACAGGCGTTTCGTCAGGCTTTATCTCAACTTCAAAATGCGTATTATATACGTTTAGTATTTCGTTTCCGGCGCCAATAGCTGCTTGTATGGCTTTGTGTAGTAATTTAATTTCTTGCATTTAAAATGTTTGAAAGTATGTTGTTTATTTCATCGGCCCGTGTAATTATCATGGCATGCGAGCCACCTTCAATTACATAATTTGGATTAATTTTTTTTATTGCCATTAATTTATCACCCGAACCATGTATTTGAATAACAGTTTCTTTTGTTTGAATTCGGGTCCAGTTTACAATTAAGTGTATGCACTGTTTAAAATAGTTCTTGTTCATGCTACACATCATTTTATGAAACAAATCGCTGTAATAATCATTATACCCTAACAATGTGCGTTTTAAAACGCCTGCACGGGTGTATAAAAAATTATTAACTAATAAATATGCAGGAAAATATTTTAGCACTTTTAAAAGCAAAGGAAATTGCAGTTTAGTTTTGCAAGTAGAAATTAAAATAACTTCTTTGGTTTTTATGTGGTTGCTTAGCTCCGAACAGAGCATTCCTCCAAACGAGACACCCATAAGTATTACAGGCTTGTTAGTATTTATTTGGTGAAGAAAAAGTTTTGCGTATTCCTCTAAACTTTTTACATTTTTTGTTTCGGGCCAAGTAAGTACTTTTAATTGGTAACCATTTATTTTAATATTTTGAAACAACTCAGCAGTACAACCCAAGCCTGGTATGGTATATATAATCGCCACTACTTTTTGTATTCTACCTCAAATCCCTTTTTTTTCCAATCATCAAAACCTTTTTCAAGATTCACTACATTCTTAAATCCGTTTGCGACCATCAATTCCGAACACTCGCCACTGCGCCCACCACCTGCACAATACACGTAATACGTTTTTGATTTATCTAATTTTTTAATAACCTCTTCGCTTAATTTATCAAACCAATTAATTTCTACAGCCTTTGCAATTTTTCCTTTTTTAGTAATTTCTTCAGGCGTTCTTAAATCAATAACAACAACATTTTTTGTTGTTATCCCTTTTTTAAAATCTTCTGAACTTACATTTTTGTGCGCATTTTGTGCAACTGAAACAAGCGAAAACAAAATGGTAATAATTGAATAAAATCTTTTCATACTCAAAGGTACAAACAAAAAAACTTTTAATATTAAGAAGTAATTAAAATTTTACTTCATCAACGTTACATGCCCCATTTTATTATGAATAGTGCCCTCCATATCTTTGTAACGTATTTTGTATACATACACTTCTTGTTTTAATGCATCTTCGCCACCATTATTTTTACTGCCATCCCAGCCTACTGTATAATCTTTAGTAGAGAATAGTTGCTCCCCCCATCTATCAAAAATTTCTAAGCTGTATGTTTTTAAATCTAAGCCATAAGGTGAAAATATTGGGATAAATACATCATTTAATCCATCAAAATTTGGCGTAAAACTGCTTGGTATATAAACACCAAACTCATTTTTAACAGTAACTAATTTTGTTGCTACACTTTTGCAGCCATGAAAATTTGTTGCCGTTAAAGTAATATTATAATCACCTGCTTGTGGGAAAATTATTTTAGGATGAACTTCATTCGTCGAATAAAGTTTGTCCATTTTCCATAAATAGGTATTATTTCCTAACAATGTGGTTTGGTTTATAAAATTTGCTTCTGGGTTAATTGTAGATAACTCGTCTGGATCAACCAAAAAGCTAGCTGCCGGAACTTCATAAACATTAATTGGTGTGGCAACAGTAGTATTGGTTCTACAACCAATTTCATCGGCATAACTAAAAATAACGGTATAAGTTCCAGGAGAGTTAAATGTATGTGTCACTAATAAACCTTCTTCAATAGCGCTTCCATCACCAAAATTCCAAGCACCTTGGCCAGTATTTGTACTAGGTGTATTAAACGTAACTTCAACTGGTGAGCAACCTTTAATAATATTTGCAATAGCTTCTACGTTCGGCACATCATTCACTGTAATGCGCATGTAACTTGTATCAGGACATAAACTAAACGTTGGATTAGAACCTGTGGTGTATAAAAATAAATTATTGCTTCCTATGTTCGCTAATGAAGGCGTAAATACACTCGAACCCGAACCACCGCTTAACGATGTCCACACACCACCAGGGTTTTGTGCCGATGCATTTAAACTAACCGGCGAATCGTTTTTACAAAACGGCCCTGCCAATTTTTTCAAATCAGCAGACACATATTTTTCTATCATAATTGTTTGAGAGGTTATAGCAGAGCACGGACCAGAACTTACACTATAACTAATTACATTTACTCCTATATTTGCTTGCGCAGGACTAAATACTCCGGTTAAAATATCAAATCCGGGACTAGCAAAAGAATTAAATGTTCCACCCAAAGGTGATACCTGAATTTGAATTGGTGGAGCTGTATTACAAAATGGTCCAACTTGTGTTACCGCAGGATTAGCTAAACTGAAAACGTTTACAGCCAAAGATGCTGATGCAGGACATAACCCAATTGGGCTTGAGTTGGTGGAGTAAGTTAAAACAATACTGCCAACACCTGAAGTTGAAGGATTAAAGTTAGTATTTGTAACTCCAGGTCCGCTCCAAGTTCCTAACTGATTTGTTGTGATAGGGAACAAACTTGCTGGCGCATTCGTATTACATTGGTCAACAATTGAACCTGTAATTACCGCAGGCACGTATGCTTCTAAGGTTATAGTTCTAGTTTGCTGCACCAAACAGGTTGGTGTACCAACAATGTATGTTACCATATTAGGCCCAATTATACCACTTGCTGGTAAAAATAATCCAGGTGTAACAGTGCTTAGGTAAGGTGTAGGAACCCATTGGCCACCTGTTGGTGTAACTGATAATTGTACAGGAGCGTTATTATTGCAAAAAGGCCCTACTTGAGTAATGGTTGGTGGTGTAGGATTTAGTACATTAGCAGTTATTGTTTTACTATCAGGGCAAACCGTGGCGTTAGGTGTAGATACTGTGCTATAAACTAAGTTGTAATTGCCACTTGGTAAATTGGCTCCTGGGTTGAAACTGTAAGTTCCAATTACGTTAGGCCCTGTCCAAACACCTGTAAGTGTACTCTGCACTATATTCATTAAGCTAAACGGGTTATTGCTATAACACAGATTTGGAACGGTGCCTGTTATAGTAGCCGAATTAAATTGAGAAACCTGATAAGTGGCTGTACTTTGGGCTGAACAAGTTCCAACCATAACTGCGTAAGAAAAAGTATTAACACCAATTGTTGCAAGCGAAGGGCTGATTATTCCAGTAGTATTAATAGGATTTGCAAATGAGGCAGATGTAAATGTTCCGCCAGTAGGAGTAACCAAAATTTGAGTAGGAACACCATTATTACATAAAGGATTAATTGGTGTAATAGTTGGTGCTGCTGGATTAACAACCATTAAGCTAAATGTAGTGTTATTAGGGCAAAAAGCCGCAGTTGAAGTTGCAATGACAGAATAATTTAAAATACTTGTATTACCTACCGAGGTAGTTGGGGTTATAATTGTGGTATTTGAATTTGTTGGGGCTAAAAATGTCGCTGGTGTCCAAGTATAAGAAAAAGAAGTAGGATTTGGGCTACCACAGTTGCCAAACCTGGTATTTGGGCGGTTGGCAGAGGTTCCTGATATTAAAGTTGTTCCGCACGAACTTACAAACTGACTGGTAGAAAAACGCCAAACACATGAAGTAAAGGCAGTAGTTGTGAAAGGGCAAGAAGCATTTGCAGTCCAAGCCGTTCCATTAAAACAAATATCAACCAACAGATTGGATACGCCATCCCAATAGTAGGACGTACTAAAGTTATGAGTGTTCCATCCATTTACTGGTGTAAGATTAGGTGCAACAAAAACGGTTGAAAGCCCTGTCATATCAAAAGCGGTGGCACTTGTTGCATTAGTACATTTCATGCGTATAGTGTAATTTGGAAAAGAACCGCAACCGTTTAAATTGGTAACGTTAAAGCCAATACTGGTTATGTTTCCTGGCGTAACTCCCATTGCTGTTAGCTCAGCGGCAGTATATAAGTATTGAGAGTGGCAATCGTTCCACCACTTTGCGTAAGGCGAAGGGTAAGCAAATGAAGCGTTGGTACCTAAACCGTTACCTAAGGTATGTTGTGTGGGATTATTACATGGAGGAGCAACACCAATTGTAGAACAAGGGGTGCCAGTTAAATTAGATTGAAATGCAACAGAAGCTGTAATGGAGCTTCCGCTACATACAGTATTATTAGGCACGGCCACAGAAAAATTAGGCGTGCTACCAACGTTAACAGCCACCGTTTGTGTGCCAGTGCAACCAGCCGTAGATCCACTTAATGTATAGGTTGTGCTTACAGTTGGAGTAACAGTTATTGAACTTGTTTGCTGACCGCCTGGCGCCCAAGTATAAGTTGTTGCACCTCCACCTAAAATTGCAACACTTGCACCCGCGCAAATTGCCGAAGGACTTGCTGCTGCGGTGATAGTTGGCGTTGGGCAACAATTATAGTACATAAAAATTCTGCCAATACTTCCTACAGATTCTGACCAAATTGGAAAAGTAGGGGCTGCAATACCATTAATGCAATTTTGTGTTCCGCTACGTATAAGGGTTGTAGGAAGTCCGTTGATATTCGTAACAAAGTTAGCTCCATCGTAACTATTTGCGCAACTAGGACCTCTTGAACCATAAATTCCAATCACATCACCAGGATTAATTGCCACATTACATGCAACCGTGGTGTTTGCTGCCACATTCGTTACAGAAAATAAGGTTGTATAGGCTGTTGTTGTACCCGGAAATGCTGGAGGAGCGCCAGTGTTAAATCTTACCACCCAAATAGACTGCAATGTGCCAACGCTTGCATCTTGAGGAATATGCAAAGCGCACATATTAAATGCAGTAGGCGAAGTAAAATGATATCCCCGAGTCCAAAACGTAAATTGACTTGTGTGAGGACCAATTGGCATTTGTGTTTGTGCATGAATACCAATGAAAACGGACAGAAAAAGTATAGAAAATAGTTTTTTCATTTTTATCGTGTAAAAGGTGTAACAATTTGAGAATCGTTTTTATAGGCTTCAATTATTTGATTTGGATGTGCATCCATCCATTTTTTAATTAAGTCGAAGTCTTGTGCAGTAAGTGTTGTAGAACTTAGCTTTGGAAAATCGTTTGACTTTACAAGCGAAAGAGCTGGATTGTTGCTTAAAGAAGGGTTAACCGCTTCATGTGATAAAAGCGAAAATACTTTATCGTAATTATAAGTAAACCCTGATTGAGCATCGCTTGGTAAATTCTGTTTTTTAGATGTTTGTGCGTTTACACTAAAAATACCTAAACAAAAGGTAAAAATAATTGATAAGCCAGTTTTTTTCATTGCTTTAATTTATTATAAAGTTATGAAAACCGTTACTAAATTGTTAATTCTTCACTCATTTATAAGTTCACTTCACTAACTACGACCTTGGGTTTAACTTAATGTTAAAAATTTTAACCGTTTTAGAGTGATTTAATAAGTGATTTTTAAGGCTTATCTCTAATTTTTTTATTAGCTGAAACTAAGCTGGTTTAATTTTTTAGATAATTTGATTTGATAAAATTAGAAAGATGAAAACTGAAAAATTACTTATCGCTTTTCATCGTTGGCTTCTAACTCTTTTCTGTTTTTAATTTGTTTTTTTCTTAACAAATAAAGTACCGCTGATAAAATAAAAAATCCAAAAAAGTAAACCGCGCTATCATTATCTTTAATAATTAAAAAATACACGGTGCCTCCAATCCCAATAAAAACGCCAACTAACCACATGCGCATCATTATGGTAAATAATTTTATTTGATCACTTGAGTTCATTGTTCTTAATATTTATTATTCCTGTAATATCTCTCATTTCGTATTTTGTAAAATCTTGATTACTTATCAATCCTTTTCCGCTAATAATTTGGCTAGCTGTTGTAATTTTTACTTGCGCATCTGTATAAATTTGTTTGTGTGCTTCGTCCCAAACTATGCGTTCTGTCTCTAATTTTTCACCTTTCACATTCACTACTTCAACAGCATATTTTGCTTCCATGCGTTTACTATTGGTATACCTAATCCCATAATTTGCTTTTATACTCGATGAAATTTTTTCCTCATCATCAAACAACGTAATGTAAAAACCTTTTGGTAAAATGGTAAAAGGCTCTTTTACGTTTTCAGTAAAAATAAGCATTCTATTGGCTTTTAAAGTTGCTTTTAATTGTGCGCTATCGGTATAAATTACTGTTACACTATCACCTATTTGCGAAGCACTTAATTTATTTTTTGGCAGCGCCATTACATCTTTTAAATCGTTGCTACAAGAAGTGGCAAGATTAAGTAAGCATACTATAAAAAGTAATCGCAACAAAATTAATCGTATCTAAATTTCTGGAACCAAATTTCGCCAAAGGTAAACCCAGCATAAATGCGCCAATAAGCCTCTTTAATTAAATTATTCTTTGTGGTACCATAAGTCCCGTATTGCAAAGCAAGATTTACAAAATTCATATCACCACGTTTTTTATTCATTTTAATACCAACTGGTAATCCAAATCCAACGCTGGCAACATAATTATTTACGGTGGTATTATTTACATCTATAAAGCCGCTATTATATGAAAAGCCCATGCGGTATTTAACTTTCTCAAGGTACTTGTTTGATTCTCTATCTTTACAATATTCAACGCCACTTGCAATGCGTAAGCTATTTTTGTAATTAGTTTTTGTGTCGATTAAATTAAAATTACTCCAGTTTGTTAGGCTTACATCAAGCAAAGCGTTTATTCTATTTCCTTTTCTAAAACCTATGCCAAACCCATTTTCAACTGGCAACGCTATTTCTCCTTTTTGGTTGTTGGCTGCATATACTGTATCACGCACAACTTGGTTACCTGCCCCATCTAACACATAATTTAAGATACGTGTGTCGTAAGTGGCAGAAAGTTTGTTATTGATACTTGAAAAATAACCAAATGTGAAGGTAACATTCTCTATTAAATCTCTTCTTTTACCTGTTGACTTAACTTTCAAAGAATCAAAGGTTATTCCGCTTTGTATTCCAAAATTACCAGTAAAATCGCCAAGTACAACACTACGTTCTCGTTTTAAATTTCGGTAGGTAAATGTGTTAGAATATAATGCAGTATACTCGTTATCAATATTACCAAACATGTAATTTAAGTTGGCTCCAATACTTAACTCGCTTAAAAATTTGTTAATCGCTTGTTTACTTTTTATCTGGTTATAGGTATGCACTGTATCAGGAAACTTCATATTATGCGAATTGTATTTACCAATTAATTTTTTAAAAGGACTAATGCCGTAACCAATAAAAGCGCGGTTCATTCCGCCTGAACCTTTGTAATTATTTATTACATCGCCAAACTCTGAGCTTGTAGTTGTAGATTTTAATTCGTAACCAACGTTACTGTAAGGCATAATTCCAAGCACAGCACCACCATTATTTCTTATGGGAACACCAAGTGCTGCGTAAGAAAAATTTGTTACCCATTTTTTGATCTTAACAGAAGAATTTTGAAGGGTGTTATAAGTAAAATTTCCACCAACTTCTAATTTGGTGTACCTCATTTGAGCATAGGAAGCAGGATTACCTGTATTGATAGCAAAACTATCATTTTTTGAAGCGATGAATGTTCCTCCCATTCCTAAATTATGAGCAAGTACACTTTGATTCAATTCCCCTAAACCGTAACGGGAGTAAGGACTAAACGTATTAATTTGAGCACTAGCTGAAAAATAAAATACGAAAAGAAGTATTGAAAAATATTTTGAATTTAATTGCAATTTAAAATAGTATTTAAGCCTATTAAAACCAAATTAGGCTCGGCAAAGAAACGATTTTTAAGTTGTTTGGACAAATAATTAGCATCGCCACCTGTTAGGATAACTTTTAAATTTGGATAGAGTTGCAAATATGCCTCAATGGCTTGCTGTACCTCGAAAGTAGCACCAAGTTGCACGCCTGAGTTAAGAGATTCGGAAGTACTATTACCCGTTAATTTTTCATAATTTTCATTTAATTGAAGCAGTGGCAAGGCATGTGTAAATTCATTTAAGGCTTTGTAGCGCATTATTATTCCAGGAGAAATTGCTCCGCCTAAAAATTCATTCTTTTCATTGGTGAAATTGTATTTTATGCATGTGCCTGCATCGATAGTTAAAACGGGTTGGTTTTTATAAAAGCTGTAACCACCAACTGCCGCAGCCAACCTATCAGAACCAAGGCTGTTTTTTGATTTGTATAAATTTATTAGAGGAATGATGGATTCATTTTTAAACAGATGCACTTTAGGAATCATTGTGAGTCTTTTAGCTAAATCTCCATGAAGTTCAGTTACAGAGCCAATTATACACGCCTTAATGTTTTTAAGATTTGTAATAAATTCGTAAATCTCAGTTTGCGTGGCAAAATAAAATACATTTTCAATAGTATTACTACTATTAAAAATTGCTGCCTTAATCCTTGTATTTCCGAAATCAAAAACTAGATTCATGCCTTAAAATTGAGAAAAATAAGTGATTTTTTACTCTTTCTTGTTTAATTTATTTTGAAATTAAAGAAATAACTGTAATTTTGCAACCTCAAATGAACTAAGTTGGTACCTTAGCTCAGTTGGTAGAGCAAAGGACTGAAAATCCTTGTGTCCCTGGTTCGATTCCTGGAGGTACCACAAAAAAATTCAAACCCTTAACTAAAAACAGTTAAGGGTTTTTTTTTGACCACTTTACGGCCTTAGTTTAAAATTGAAACAATCCTAATTTAATTTCATTTACTTGAAAAACAACTTACTAATTTAGCACCAAAAATACTTTTAAAGTAAACTTAGCTAATTATTAGGTTTACAGAAATTTTAACTTTATCGTTTACAACCTTTTCGTATATTTGTATATAACTATTGTGTAAATCGGTTTATCAAAACAAAATGAGTTCTGTAAAAAAAATAATCATTAAAAGCAATAAAGCTGACGTAATGGCTAAAATTCTACGTGAAAATGCTGAAAAGGAAGCCGTAAAAAAACACGTTAAAAGTGGAATGCCTCTAAGAAACTATAAAAAGGATAATGCCTAGCATTCCGTATAACTTTATTGTATCTGAGTTAAATTTGCCTACTAGTATTAGCTATGAATTTAGAACAAAAAACGATGTTCTTTATTCCTGTTTTTTTATTCAGTCATCATTTAATCCCAGTTATGATGAGGAAACAAAGCCATTTGAAACTTATGAATTTGGCTTAACCGATATTATTGAGAATACAAGAGCTAGAGAAATAGATATAAATATAAAAGCAACGGTTGTAGAAATAATAAGACAGTTTTTAACTAGGTTTGGGAGCGATTTTTTAACACTATGCACTATGATAATACAGATAAAAAAGCGCATAAAAGAAACTTAGTTTTTAATAAATGGTTCAGAGAATTTGAAACATTTTTCCCACTCGAAAAATTTAATTTTGCTATTGAGGTAGATAATTTTATTTTTTATAGGTCTTGTATCATACATAAAAATCACCCAGAAAAACAACGCCTTTTAAATCTTTCAACCCAAATTTATTCATAAAGTAATTTTTAATTAACCTGTTTGCTTAATAACGTATTGTGGTGTATTAAGATTACTCATTTACATTCTTTTATTTGAACTTACCTTTGTATAAAAAAATTATATGAATGAACAAATAAAAAATAATGAGGCTGAAACTCCAGTTTTACCCATTGAAAAAGAAAAAAAACGTGAAATAATATCTGTTCAAGTAACTCCTGAAGAGAAACGAAAAATTAATATTATGGCTTTAAAAGATTGTGGTATAAGTGTAAGCGAATTTGTACGCACTAAGATTTTTTTAGAGCCTAAAAAAAATAGTATCGAAGCACCAACCGAAAACCCTATAAGTGATGAGGAGCGTGAAATGTTTAAGGAAACCTTAAATTCTAAAAACGAAGAGATAAAACCGCTTAAAGATGAGAAAGTAAAAATAAAAGTTGCTAATGTAAAAGAGCGACAAAACGAGGCTCAAAATAACGAATTAACGGAGCTTGAAAAAAGTGCCTTAATAATTGTTTTGAACGAAAAATATATGGCAATATTTAACAGAATTAAAAGTTACAGAAAGGAGGCTTTGGAAAAAATGAATGATAAGGATAAGGCTGTATTTTTTGATTTTAACAAGTACCTAATTACGCTTTTATTAAGAGGTTTAAGACGTTCTTATTACAACGCTCAACTGGCTTCAAACTCGGGGCTAAATACTGGCAATATTGCAGAAATTGCAGCGGCTGAGTTAATTGATTATGAAGAGGAAGTTTAAAATTTATAGTTATGGATAGTCAATTAGTTTCAAGTGTTGTAAATTCTAAAGCTGTAACCTACATTGTATTAACTTTATGTGTGGTTGCGCTTATTACCTTTGTGGGTAGTAAAATAAAAAATTCCGATTTGTCAAAATATAAATCTGTATTTGGGTAAAAACTGTTTGTGTTTTGTTTGATAAAAAAAGGGGCGTTTTAAGCCCCTTTTTTGTTGTTCTTTGTTACTGTTTTGTTACTCTTAAAAATTCTTACCGCTACAAACCTCACTATTATTAAGTATTTAATAAATAAGTGGTTGTACTGGAGGTACCACAAAGCCCGCAAAATAGCGGGTTTTTTTTATGCCTCAACTTTAACCAACATAAATCTTTATTCAGCAACCACGGGGGGTTAAGAGGGTTTTGTGTGTTCGTAAAGATTACTTTTGATTTATTTCAATACTAACTTTTATACAGTCCAATCTATGATGGGAAAAATCTTATTCATTAGCAAAAACGAAACTATATTTTGATAAAGCTTGCTAAAGGTGTTTTTTTCGACTGATTTACTAACGCTAACAAAGTGCAATCAAAAAAAAATAAGAGTTGATTACTCAAAATAATAAACTTGAACTTTACCAGAGTTAAGAGAAGTAATTTTTACACTGTAAGCATTATTAGAATTTAATTTTACGAGCGTATTAGTTTCGCTTTTTAATTTCAAAGAGCTAATGGTTTCAATTTGTTTGCTGGAATTGTTCTTAGAAAAAATTTCTAATCTGTAATCATCATCATCCGATCCGTCGTTGTATAGTTGGAATGTTTTAGTTTCTGAATTAAATTTAGAACAACTAAAAAAATAGGGGTACAACGATGAGTTATAATAGGCGCGGTATTGTGCAAATAGGCCCCAGTTAAATATTCGCATAGTTTTTGCTCTTAAGTATAAATCCCAAACTGGTTCTTTGTTTTGAGTTACTTCCAATATTCTACCGTTTGTGCCACCACAAATTAAAATATTTTTATTGGGTAAAATCTGTGCGCTGCCATATCTGTTGGCTTTTCCTGGTATCGTATCAACGTCTAAATCTAATTCCCATAATTTTTTTACTTGTTCGTTTTTTTTAGTTGGCAATTGTAATTTCAATACATAACTTTTTCCTTTCTCCGAATCCTCACCATTACTAAAAACCATAATTTGATTGTTGCCAATAGGTTTTACATCGTGTTGCCGCGAAAATAATTTTGTTTCAAATACTTTTGTATCGTTTGGGGATAATTTTTCTCCGTACTCAGCAATTATTTTTTTTGAAGCCTTATCAATTTTTATAACCCTACTAAAATCGCGTAGTCCAAAGTAGATATGCTTGTAGGTTGAATCGTAACTAACTGCATTTGAATGAAGCATTACAGATAATTTTAAATTTTTGACACCGTGAATTTTTAAATAATCTTTAATAAGGGTTGTATCAAAATGTTCTCTAAAATCCCAATGCCATATAAGTTTTCCAACGGAATCAAATTCTAAAATAACGGCGCCATCATAGGTAAAAACTTCAGATTTAGTTTTATCTAATTTGAATTTTTCCGTTCTTGCGGCAATTGTCACAAAATTACCATTTGGTAATCGGTTAAAAACGTGGTGTATATTTTCGATATCAATTGTTTTACGAATATCACTTACATGCTTTTTCCAAATCAGTTTTAAATCCTTGGTAAAATAATACATGGCTGTATCATTACTAAAAACAATATTTCCGTTGTTGCACATGTGTAAATCAACCATCTTTATTGGGCCAAATTCATTTGTTCCTTTTTTAGGAAATTGCCAAACTACATTACCGCTTCTATCTAATGCGCAAAAATATTTATCTAACCATATTATGCCATCCTTGTACTTGGATGTTTTGTTTACAAATTGGTTCACTCTATACATAGTTGTATCATTAAAATCATTCTTATAAATGCTGAATTTCAATTCAGAAGATTTATTAAGTTGTACACTTTGTTTATCAAACGCCTCAACAAACCATTTATAATAGGAACCAAGGTTTAGTTGTTTAAGTATAACAACAGTATTACTATCCGTTACTACTCTGTTATTAATAGCTTTGCTGTAAGTAGAATCGTATTCAACTACACGTAATTTGTAGTAATGTGCCTCCTTTACTTCTTTGAATTGAAATAGCACTTGGGTGTAATTAAGTTCTGAATTGTTAATTGGATAGAACTGCGCATTAACAAAGCTTGAAAGAATAAAAAATAAGATTAAATATAATGATTTGTATAACATGAATTTTCAATATTAATTTAACGCAAACAAATTTAGCGAATAATAGGTTATTAACAGGAGTGAATAGGCTAGTTGATTAATTCTACTTTATTACAACGTTTTAGGAATATTAAATTGAGTGAACGCTTGGTATAAACTATTGAAAAAATTTGTTTTTTTAACATATAACTCTAAGTTTGTACATATATTACTTAAGACCTCAAAAACTAAAATAATCGTCATGAATAAAATTAAATCTTTACTAATCTGCTTTGTGTTGTTGTTGATTTGTTCAACACAGCTACTAGCCCACTCTGTACAAATTGCTTATTGCATAAGTTGTACTGGAAATTTACGGATTTTTGTGGAGCATTGGCATGGCGCTCAGGATCCAAATTCTACCAACATGACCATACAATTAAATATTAATGGCAATGTTACCACTCAAACCAATCCGCCGGTTGCAGGGATTATGAACGTCCCTTTTGGTCAATTACCAGGATGTACAACACCTATTACTTCCGTTGCTGGTTGTAATGGTCAAATGAATACTTATCAAGATTGGGTTTATTATGATTATTTTGGTTTGCCATCTGGGGTGCCTTTAGCCTTCACAATTTTAAGTGGTAATAATACCTTTACTTCGGATGGATGTGGTATGTACCCATTAACCGTAAATTTCACCGTTCCTGCATCAGTAACGAGCGGTCAACCTGTTCAAGTTTGCCAAGGACAAAATTTACCAGCTATCAATGTTCCGGTAAATGTAAATTGGACTAACACTAACCCAGGTATTGGAATTCCTGCCAGCGGTACTGGTCCAATTCCTCCAACCGTTGCTACCGCAACAGGTGTAGGTGTTGTTACTTATAACAATGCTTGTGGTATAAACAACACTACTATTAGCGTAATTCCTTCTTTAACTTCATCTTTTTCAAATAACGCAAATGGCGCTACTGGTGTTTGTTTAGGCACGCCAGTAAACTTCACTAATACCTCCCCGGTTTCTACTACTTATACTTGGAATTTTGGTAATGGAGTAACTTCTAATGTACAAAATCCAACCTATACCTATCCTGTACCTGGTGTTTACACGGTAAGTTTAACGGTGGGCAATGGGCCATCCTGTCCCGGAACATCTACAGCTCAAGTCGTCATAAATCCTTTTCCTACAGCTAATTTCACAATTCCTAATGCCTGTGCTGGAAGTAATATAAACATTGTAAATACCACAGCTGTTTCTTTCGGGCCAGTTAACTATACGTTCACCGCTAATGGAAGTACCCCAAATAGCTCAAACGCTACTAACCCTGCACTCAATTACGCAACCCCCGGTATTTACACGGTTACTTTGGTTGCTGCCACACCAGCAGGGTGTTCATCGAGTGCTACCAGAACGGTTAGCGTGTTCGGCTTTGCTGTTCCTGATTTTAGTGCTACTGCCGTGTGTTATAATTCACCTACCAACTTTACTAATTTAACTTCAACAACTGTTAACCCTAACACAAATCCGGTAACAAATTGGCTATGGAATTTTGGTGCTGGAGGTCCAACTTCGGCACTTCAAACACCTGCTAACACCTACGTAAATGGAGCAAATTTAACCGCTAATACAATTTATAGTGTTACATTAACCGCTACAACAGCTAATGGTTGTGTTTCAAGTATTACAAAAACGGTAACGGTTTACAGTTTGCCAACGCCTTCAATTACATCTACTCCAGTTTGTTTAACAAATTCAACAACCATTACAAACGTTGGAAATAACAATGGAAATCCATATTCTAATTTTCTTTGGGATTTTGATAACAATGGAATTGTAGATTTTACAGGAAACTCACCAAGTGCCAACTATATTTATCCTAATTCAGGTAACCCAGTTGCAAGCTACACAGCTATAACTACACCTATAGGAACAACGTTGCAATGTAGAAATTCGGCTGTTACAACTATTACTGTTTTTCCTGGTCCGCAAGCGATTATTACCAATACCAATGTTTGCTCTGGTAATGCGCTGATGTTAAGCGGAGCTACTTCAACCTTATCGGCTGGCACATTTACAAATTATGCTTGGTCTTTTGGAAATGGTAATACGAGTCTGGTTAATGCCACACCAACAACTAGCGAAACCTACACGCAGTCTGGTATTTACACGGTAACATTAACCGTAGGCACAAATAATTCTTGCTCAAGCACTGCCACAAAAACAGTTGCTGTGTTTGGTAGAGCTGTTATAGATTTTGGACCAAATGCTGTATGTTTTAATACACCAACCGCTTTTACGAATTCAACAAGTACAACTGTTAATCCAAATACGGGTGCAGTAGCAAACTATAGTTGGAGTTTTGGTGCCCCAGGTGGGGGTAGTTCTGCGGCCACCAACCCTGTATTTACTTATACCAATCCTGCAAATATGAATGCAAACATCACATATTCTGCAACACTTACGGCAACTACCACAAATGGTTGTGTAGATGCGCTTACAAAAACATTAACCGTTTACAGTTTGCCTACTGCCACATTTACCGCTGATTCGGTTTGCTTAAACACACCAAATACACTTACCAATGTTGGTAATGGAAACGGTAATCCTATTTATGGATTCAATTGGAGCTTTGGTACATCAACTGTATCGCCGGTTACAAATGTGTTTCCAAATTCGGGGAATAACTTAGTAACCTACACCATCATTAGCTCACCTAACGCAGGCTTATTGCAATGTAGAAGTTCTTTTGCTAAAAATGTATGGGTGCATTATATACCAGCTCCTGCTATAACAAATACAAATATATGTTTTGGTGTTCCTCTAGGTTTAAGTGGAGTAACGTCCACATTAGCTTTCGGGACAGTAACTAATTATGCTTGGGCGTATGGCAATAGTAGCACCAGTTTGGTTAATGCAACACCATCAACTAATATTAACTATGCAGCTTCTGGTATTTATAACGTTACTTTAACAACCACATCTTATGCTGGATGTAGCGCAAGCACAACCAAAACAGTTTCTGTATTTGGTAGAGCTGTTATTGATTTTGGACCAACTGCTGTTTGTTTTAATACACCAACTGCATTTACCAACTCAACAAGTACAACTATAAATGCTAATACAGGCTCGGTTGCAAGTTATAGCTGGAATTTTGGCGCTCCGGGTGGTGGAAGTTCGACAGCTACTAACCCAGTTTTTACGTATACAAATCCTGCTAACTTAAATGCAAATTTAACATACTCTGCTACCTTAACTGCTACCACGGTTAATGGCTGCGTTGATGCCCTAACTAAAACACTAACAGTTTATAGTTTACCTGTATCAGATTTCACATCCAATCAAGTATGTCGAGGTGTACCTACAACTTTAAGTTTTACCGGTAATGGAAATGGGAATCCTTTAAGTACATTTAACTGGGATTTTGATAACAATGGCACCACAGATTTAACGAATACAAGTTTAACGACGAACTTTATTTTTCCAAATCATGGAAATACAAATGTATCTTACACAGTTTCTACCTCGCCTGAACCAGGATTGGCCTGCAAAACTAGCACAATGAAGCCAGTATACGTTCATCCGATTCCAAACGCGGCAATTACTAATACCAACACATGTATTGATACGCAGCCAAGTAACATGAGTGGGATAACTTCTACAATTGCCATTGGAACCATTACCAACTATGCTTGGGCCTATGGAGATGGAAATACCAGTACAAGCAACCTCACCTACCCTACAACACATAGCTTCACGTCTGCAGGAAATTATGTGGTAACACTAACAGTAACTTCAAATGGCGGTTGCTCGCACACTAACTCAACAACCATTTCTGTATGGGAAAAACCTTATGCTACTTTTGCTTATTCAAAAACGTGTTTTGGTAAACGCACAAATTTTAGCGGAACACAAGCTGCTGTGAGTGGCAGTATTGCCGCATATAATTGGGATTTTAACAATAATACCAACACAAGCGAAGCTTTAGGACAAAATGTTAGTTACACAATGGCCGGACAAGGAACGCAAACCGTAAATATGTTACTAACCACAAATAGAGGTTGTACAAATATTATTCCAGGCACTGTGTACATAAATTATACACCTCGTCCTAATTTTTATGCGCCTAAGCGTGCAGGTTGTTCGGATTTGTGTATTAAAATACTCGATAGTTCGGCTGTTTTAACAGGTCCAGCCCAAAATAATAAATGGGAATGGAATTTTGGCAACGGACAATCATTTAGTTCAAGTAATGGCACTTTAACAGGAGATGTTTGTTTTACCAATAGTTCAAACACAGCCTTAAAACAATACGATTTAAAATTAATTTTAAGAAGCGATAGCGGTTGTGTTGATTCGATTATAAAACGCAATTATATTTCTGTTTATCCAAACCCGAGAGCTGATTTTGATTGGAAAGGAATAGAAGGAAATATTTTAACCCCTGAAGTACAGTTTACAAACACATCTATTGGTGCTAGCTCTTTACATTGGTTCTTTAATGATGTTAACGTAACCGACTCAAGTAACAAACCTAATCCTGTGCATTATTTTAATACAGATGAGCCAAGAGATTACTTAGTTTGGTTGGCTGTTCGTAACCAATATGGTTGTAAGGATACCACTTCTAAAAATGTAATTATTGAACCAGACTTTACATTTTACATTCCAAACACCTTCACACCAAATGGTGATGGCGTTAACGATTATTTTACAGGAAAAGGAATTGGCGTAAAAACATTTGCAATGAGAATTTATGACCGCTGGGGTGAAATGATTTATTATACTGAAGACATGGCTAAAGGATGGGATGGGATGGTTAAAAATAAAGATACCCCGGATAAGCTAGATGTATACAGCTATCGCGTGCTGGTAACTGATTTAAAAGGCAAGGTACGTGAGTTTGTTGGACATGTAACCTTACTCAAGTAAAAGAAAAAATATATTGTTTAATGGCTGTTTAGAAATAGACAGCCATTTTTATTTAAACCATTAGATTTTTTTGAGTACTTTTCCATTTAGTTTTAAATGATAATTGCAAAAAATATTCAGAAAAGTTACGGCGACTTACAAATTTTAAAAGGAGTTGATTTAGAAATTAAACCAAATGAAGTTGTAAGTATTATTGGGTCTTCGGGCGCAGGCAAAACAACGTTACTCACGATTCTGGGAACACTTGACAGACCAAATACAGGTGAGGTAGTTATAAATGGCGAGGCTGTTTTTTCGTTATCTGATAAAAAGTTGGCTGCCTTTAGAAATCAAAATATTGGTTTTGTTTTTCAGTTCCATCAATTACTACCAGAGTTTACCGCATTAGAAAATATTTGCATACCAGCATACATTGCAAAAAAAGGAAAAAAAGAAAGTGAAACCAAGGCAATGGAATTGTTAGATATTTTTAATTTAAGTGACAGAGCAAGCCATAAACCTTCGCAATTGAGTGGTGGCGAGCAGCAACGTATAGCAGTTGCAAGAGCATTAATCAATAATCCTAAGATAATTTTTGCCGACGAGCCAAGCGGAAATTTAGATAGTGCTAATGCCAAAGATTTGCACGATTTATTTTTTAGGTTGCGTGAAAATTTTAAACAAACATTTGTAATTGTTACCCATAACAGTGAGCTTGCAAAAATGGCTGATAGAACTTTGGTGATGAAGGATGGTAGAATTGATTCGGAACAAATTTACAAGGTGGTTAACTAAGTTCAATATGCGCGATTAACTTATTTATTCAACTTTTTTTCAATGTATTTATTATTTGGTAGTAGAGCTGTTTGTATGCGTTTAGCATAACGTATAGAGTCCAAAATTTCTTTTTGTTTTCCTTCTAGTTCTTCTTTTTGTTGAACTATTTTCTCATTAGCTTTTTTAGCTTTATTAAAATTTATTATTGCCATTAGCGCAAAAAATAATGTAGCCAGCAAGGCAATGGCTCCAATAATAATTATAGTTGATTTTTGTTTGTTTTTTTCGGATTCGAGATTTAGCTCTAGATTGGTTTTGTCAAGTAAGGCTTGTTTTTTTTCTGATTGGTATTTCTCTTCAATTTCACTCATATTTTCAATCATCGAAAGTTCATTTATTTTATCTTTTACTTTTAAAATACTATCCAACATTAGCGCTTGGTTTTTATAATCTCCTTGGTTACCATAAACCTGTGAGAGTCCTTTTAAATTATCAATTAATTGAAGGTAGGTTTTGTTTTCTAGCTGGAATTTATTTGATAAATTGTAATAGTTAATTGCTTCTTTAAAATTATTTTGTTTTGAGTATACACCTGCAATCAAAAAATTATTATTGCCAATAATGTAATCTAATTCATTCTCTTGAGCAATTTTATTGGCTTTTAAAAAATAATCAATTGCTAAGCTATATTTCTTTTCTTTAGTTAAAATTTCAGCTAAGCTCCCATAGGCTTGTATTAAAGAAGCTGGGTCATCTGAACTCTCGCACATCTTAATTGCGCGTTCTGCGTATTTTTTTGCAGAGTCTAACTTATTTAAATGTAAGTAGCTTATTGCATAAACGCTTGGCACTCGATTAGCTGTAGCTTTAACTAGTTGTAGTTGGTTTTTCTTTATTAAATCTAGATATTCTAATGCCTTTAGTGGTTTAGCCTGATTGTTATAGATATTTGCAATATTAAAATAATTTCCCCCGAGCGCGTTTTTCCAATTTATTTCTTCATAAAGTTTTGATGATTTTATATAGTAAAATAACGCACTATCTAATAAGTACAATTCCTTGTAGCAAAATCCCAAATTAGCGTAAGAGCTTCCAAGTTGTGTATAATTCTTATTTTTTTGATTAAATGTTACAAGTTTTCTATGCTCTTTAATGCTCTTGTTGAACATCCCTTTTTCTGAATAAATTGCGGCTATATTATTTCTAGAGCTAGAAATCCCTAGGCTATAATTAGCATTTTCAAAGCAAATTGCGCTTTTTTTAAAGTATGTTAAAGCCGAATCATATTCACTTTTGTAGTACTTTTTTCTTCCAAGATAGTTATAGCAATTACCAATAGCAACATTCGATTTAATTTTAAACGCCAAAAGTTCAAGCTTCTTATAGTATATTTCTGCTTCATCAGGTTTTCCAGAAAACTCATAATTAACCAAAACTTGATTTAGCAATTCGCACCTTATACTATCTGAATTCGCCTTCCTCAGTTCTGTTAATAAACTATCTAAGCTTTTTTGGGCATTTAAACTACAATAAACTAAAATAGTGAAGCATAAAAAAAATATTTTTTTCATCATCCAAATATTAATGCAAATACGTCTTCCATTTTACTGGCGTTTAGTATTTTAATTTTGTATGAATTTACATTAATTCCTTTTAAGTTAAAACTGCTCACAATAATTTTATCAAAACCTAATTTTTCAGCTTCGCTTATACGTTGTTCAATTCTGTTTACAGGGCGTATTTCGCCTGTTAATCCAACCTCGCCGGCAAAACACACGTTTTGTGGTATAGGCATATCTTCGTTACTGCTAAGAATAGCGCAAACTAGCGCCAAATCAATACCTGGGTCTTCTACGCGTATACCACCTGCAATATTTATAAAAACATCTTTTACCCCTAGTCTAAATCCGCAACGTTTTTCTAACACGGCCAACAACATGCTTAATCTGCGTAAATCAAAGCCTGTACTGCTTCGCTGTGGTGTGCCATAAGCGGCTGTACTAACAAGGGCTTGAGTTTCAATCAACATTGGGCGGTTGCCTTCCATAGTAGCGCTAATAGCAACGCCACTGGTGGCTTGTTCGCGGTTTGTAATTAAAATTTCACTTGGGTTACTTACTTCTCTTAAACCATCACCATTCATTTCATAAATGCCCATTTCGTTGGTGCTTCCAAAGCGATTTTTTGTTGCACGTAATAAACGATACACGTGGTTTCTATCTCCTTCAAATTGTAACACGGTATCTACCATGTGTTCTAGCACTTTTGGGCCTGCCAGCGTTCCTTCTTTGGTAATGTGGCCAATCATAAATACGGGCGTATTGGTTTCTTTTGCAAAACGTAAAAACTCTGCCGCACACTCACGTACCTGACTAACACTGCCAGGGCTACTATCCACATAACTTGTGTGTAAGGTTTGTATAGAATCAATAATTACTAATTCAGGTTGAATTTCTACTATTTGCTGAAAGATATTTTGTGTGTTTGTTTCTTGTAAAATATAACACATTTCGGTTGTAACGCCAATGCGCTCGGCACGCATTTTTATTTGTTGTTCGCTTTCTTCGCCACTCACGTATAAAATTTTTAAATTTTTTAAACGTAGCGCTAATTGCAGCATTAGGGTTGATTTACCTATGCCTGGCTCACCACCAAATAACACTAAACTACCAGGTACAATGCCACCGCCTAAAACCCGTGATAATTCTTTGCCAGGAGTTGCTAAACGTGGGTATTCAATCAATCCAACATCTTGCAACAAAACAGGAGAATTTGATTTTGCATTTGGATTTTTGTTTCCGGTAAATAATTGTAACCTATCGTTTTTACTTTCTTTTTTTACAACTTCTTCAACAATGGTATTCCACTCGTTGCAACTGTTGCACTTGCCCAACCATTTATCGCTTTGCGCGCCACAACTCTGGCAAAAGAATGTTTTTTTTACTTTAGTATTTACACCCATAATAAAACAAAATTACTTTTAAAAGTAGTTATAGGTGGCTATAAATTGTAGTAAAGTGAATAAAGTTCTATACTTTTAATAAACTCGTGCAAAAGCTTGTAAAATGCTAATCTTTTACCTTTTTAATAAAAGCGTCAATCTCTAACGTTGTTTGCTCACCAAATTTAATTGGTTGCGAACAAATGGAAGTTGAGCAAACAAACAGGCTTGCTTCTCCTAAATCAGGATAATGACCTGGAGCTTCTACCTTCATTAATTTTTGAGGGTGGTAATAAGCTTGCATAAGCTGGATTAATTTTTTTGTTTCTGTTGAATTAATATTACGACTAACTACAGTAAAAACTAAATGGTGTTTTAACGCTTTACCTAAAGCCAAGTTATAATCAGCAATCAAGCGTTCTTCGTTTTTTAAAATTTTATCGTTGCCTATTGCTTTTAAAGTTGCCTCAATAATTTTTTCATCTGTATCTTCTCCTAACAAATCGTTGTACTCTATTAAGAATTTTGCAAACAGCGCATTTTCGGTTAAAACTTTTGTGCTAGCTTTTTTCTCGCCTAATGTAACTGGTGTTAAGTTGGTAGATAAAAAACCTCCAAACGAATTATCGTTTAATGTATTAATAACAGCATTTTTTAATAATTTGCATTTATATAACCAAACGGTATCATGTGTGAATTGATACAATTGCAGCATAGCCAAGGCAGCGTGCGCTTGTGGTTTTAAATACATAATAGTTTTTTGTGCCGAATCGGTTGGTAACTCGCGCATACGCTTGCCTTCGTTTTTGTTTACTAAAACTGTTTTAAACCAACCCTCTTTCAATAAACCTTTTTCACAAATTTTATTTGCAATACTTATTGCTATTTTTAAATTACTTGAATCGCCTGTGGCTTCGTATAATTTTAAAAAAGCTTTTACAATTCTAAAATTAATGTCGGTGTAAATGGTTTTATCTTTTGGTGGTTCACCATAGTTTAAACGTTTGTCTTCAGGCAACAAAAAATATTTTTCAGGTGTAATTTTAAGTTTGCTATCATCTAAGGTTAAATATTCCTCTTGACTATTGTAAAACAAACTATCGTTTTTAGAAAGCATACTCGTCAATAAATATTTTTTAAGTAGAAGCGCTTCGTTTAGCCACGTTTTATCTTTTGTAGCCATATAAGCCTCGGCATAATTGTGCATAACACCACCTTGGTACTCACTTCTTTTTTCGGGTTGTGCCCCTCGCCAATTGCTACCTCCACAACCAAAATATACGCCTCCACAAAATCTATCGCTTACTTGTGCATATTTTTTTAAAGATAGCAATGCTTTATTTATTTCTGTTTTTTTAGATGACGTTTTTGCCAACCAAAAACTATATTCAACTGGTTGGTACAAAGGAATTTTTAGAACATAACCCCAACCATAATTTAGCGAATCGTAAAAATTATTTAGCTGTGTGTAGGCTTTTTTATCAAGGAGTTTAAGATTTAGTGTGTCGTTATTTTCTGAAGAGAAAAAATCATTGTTCTGTATTTCAATATTCCCCGATTTATAATCGGTAATAAACTTTTTTAAAATTTGTATAAAAACTTTTGGTTGTCGATTACCTTGTATGGCCTTAAGTTGGTTGCCTTTTGTATCTAAAAAAATTAATGCTGGCCAGCCCCATTCTAAAAATCGCGCACCTAAGTCTGGCTGAGCTTCTGCATCGGCCTTAATACAAATAAAGTTTATGTTTAAAAAATTAATGATGCTTGTATCCGTATATGTTTTTTCTTCCATTAAATTACAAGCTGTACACCACTCAGTGCCTACATCTAAAAAAATGGGTTTGTTTAATTTTTTAGATTGTGTAAAAGGTGCTTCACCCCAAGAATACCAGTTTATTTTTTGGTTTTGAGAATTGAAAGAAAGAAACCATGTAAGGAATAGAAGTGTAAAATAGTTTTTCATTACACTATATACGAAAGAAAAGTAAAATTGTATTTAATTCTAGTAAAATAACAATCGTATTTTATTGCATTACTTAGGGTTCACTCAAAATGTATAAAAATTAGCTGAATCGACCTGCCTACGGCGGGCACGGGCAGCGAAGTGAAGATGTATATAAATACTTCGAACTGAGCTAACGATGAGTCAGCTAATTTTTATCAAGCCAAAAGAAATAAGAAAACTCTATTTTTTAGTGCAAGGATTTTCGCAAAAAATTTCTTAAAGCTTAGCATATAAAAATGGATTTATTCCTTAAATCACTTATTAATTGGCATATTTGCGTTTTTGAGTGAACCCTACTTAGTTGGAACTCGGCAGAATTGGATGAGAAAAGTTAGCTGCCAAACAATTATTATGCTGGCCATTCCTAAACCCATAGAAATTTTTGACTGAATAAATAAGAATAGAATATATCCAAACGTTGAAGATAAAAATCCATTGAGCATAAAATAGCCGCTCTTGATTTTTAAAATTTGGCAAATTAAGTATGCGCCAAATGCACCACAAAGCGGCACCGCAACGCCAAAAGTGAAACCTACAAATAAAGAGGCCAGTGGAAAAATTAAAGTAATAAAGCAAACTTGTTTAGTTGTTGGTTTTTCAGAGTACTTTATTTTTCGAATTAGGTATAATATTGCTGAAAAACTTAATCCAGGAAAAAGTAGCATTAGTGGATACAAAAAAAAATAAAAACCTTGCGGAGTAATTGGGAAAAAATCGAGTGGCCAAAACATAAGAATTATTGTGACAGCTGATAGAAGAAACCAGCTAAAAATTTTTATGTAGTTTTTTTGACTCATAAAAATCTAAAGTAGTAAAATTTTGAGAGAACAAATGAAAGTTAGAGCAACTCATAAAACGTGCCATGGTGTTTTGGTTAAACTTATAATCCTTCCTAATCCAATTAAAATTTAACATTAAGCAATTATTAATTATTTAACTATTTGTAATTCAATTATATACATCTTTGCAAATTTCATATTAATTGTCTATTTTTGCCCCCCTATAATTTAATTTGTATGAATGAAAATGTAATTTATTTGGTTCCTATTTTAGGAATTGTTGGATTAATAGTTATGGCTATTAAAAGTGCTTGGGTAAGCAAGCAAGATGCTGGTGACGCTAACATGAAAGAATTAGCAGGCTACATTGCCGATGGTGCAATGGCTTTCTTAAAGGCAGAATGGAAAATTTTAAGCATATTTGTTGTGTTTGCCGCAGCATTATTAGCTTATTCGGGCTCTATACACAAAATTGGTGATAGAGAATTACACTCAAGCTGGATAATTTCTTTATCCTTCGTAATTGGTGCTGTATTTTCTGCAACAGCGGGTTATATCGGGATGAAAGTAGCCACTAAGGCCAACGTGCGCACCACGCAAGCTGCACGTACCAGTTTAGCAAAAGCTTTAAAAGTATCGTTTACAGGCGGTACAGTAATGGGCTTAGGTGTTGCTGGCTTAGCGGTGTTAGGTTTAGGTGGTTTATTTATTGCATTTTTAGCAATGTTTAAAGGCTTGGGTACGCACCAAATAAGCACGGCTATTGAGGTTTTAACTGGTTTTTCTTTAGGTGCAGAATCCATTGCTTTATTTGCTCGTGTTGGTGGTGGTATTTATACCAAAGCTGCCGATGTTGGTGCTGATTTAGTAGGTAAAGTAGAAGCTGGAATTCCGGAAGATGACGTTCGTAACCCAGCTACAATTGCTGATAACGTAGGTGATAACGTAGGTGACGTTGCAGGTATGGGTGCCGATTTATTTGGTTCTTATGTTGCAACAATTTTAGCTACCATGGTATTGGGGCAAGAAATTAAAGTAACCGATAATTTTGGTGGCATGTCACCAATTTTATTACCAATGTTAATTTGTGGTTTAGGAATTATTTTCTCAATAGTTGGAACTTGGTTTGTACGTATTAAAGATGAAAAATCGAACGTACAAAACGCTTTAAATTTAGGTAACTGGAGCAGTATGATTTTAACAGTAATTGCTTCTTATTTTGTTGTAAACTGGATGTTACCAGATGGTGATTTAGTGTTACGTTCAAATACCTTTACTAAAACTGGCGTTTTTATGGCTATTTTAGTAGGTACAGTTGTTGGCGCCATTATGAGCATTGTTACAGAATATTACACAGCAATGGGCAAAAAACCAGTATTATCTATTATTCAACAATCTGCTACTGGCCATGCTACTAATATTATTGGTGGTTTATCTGTTGGTATGAAATCTACCGTTATTCCTATTTTAACATTAGCGGCTGGGATTATTGGTTCTTATTATTTTGCTGGATTATACGGTGTAGCTATTGCTGCTGCGGGTATGATGGCTACTACAGCTATGCAATTAGCAATTGATGCATTTGGACCGATTGCCGATAACGCAGGTGGTATTGCTGAAATGAGTCAATTACCTCCTGAAGTTCGTGAGCGTACAGATAATTTAGATGCTGTTGGTAACACTACTGCTGCTACAGGAAAAGGATTTGCAATTGCTTCGGCTGCTTTAACAAGCTTAGCTTTATTTGCTGCTTTTGTTGGTATGGCTGGTATTGATAAAATTGATATATACAAAGCAAATGTATTAGCTGGTTTATTTATTGGTGGAATGATTCCGTTTATTTTCTCTGCATTATGTATTCAAGCGGTTGGTAAAGCAGCTATGGATATGGTGCAAGAAGTTCGTCGCCAATTCCGCGAAATACCAGGCATTATGGAGTACAAAGCAAAGCCTGAGTACGAGAAATGCGTTGCTATTTCAACTAAAGCTTCTATTCGCGAAATGATTTTACCAGGAGCTATTGCATTAATTACGCCGGTAATTGTGGGCTTTACATTTGGTCCTGAAGTATTAGGTGGTTTATTAGCGGGTGTTACGGTGAGTGGTGTGTTAATGGGAATTTTTCAATCAAACGCTGGTGGTGCTTGGGATAACGCAAAAAAATCGTTTGAAAAAGGTGTTGTAATTAATGGTGAAACTTTTTACAAAAAATCAGAACCACACAAAGCTTCTGTAACAGGAGATACAGTTGGTGATCCATTCAAAGATACTTCTGGTCCTTCGATGAACATCTTAATTAAATTAATGTCAATAGTTTCTTTAGTTATTGCTCCTTATATCTATGGTATTGGTGTTACTGATGCTGATTCTTGCTGTGCAGAAAATAAAATGGTGAAAGAAGAAATTTTAAAATGCAACATTAATGGTAAAGAATATACATGTACTAGCAAAGCACAATGCGATAGCATTATGAATGCAAATAATCCTGCAAAAGATATTGCTGAAGTATCAGGAATGTATTTGGTAGATGGTGCTCATAGCTCAGTTAATTTTAGCGTGAAACATGTTATTAGTGATACCAAAGGTACTATAAATGTAGATAGCGGTTATGTGAATTTAGAAAATACAACTGGTTCCAAAATCTATATTCAATTAGATATGGCGAGTTTAAATACACAAAACACCATGCGCGATGATCATTTAAAAGACAAAGCTGAGTTTTTTGATGTTGCTAAAAACAAAAAAGCGATTTTTGAAGCAAGTGAGGTTGTAAAAAATGAAGGCGATATGGTTTATCCTTACAGCGCAAAAGGTAAACTTACATTAAAAGGTATAACCAAAGAGTGTATTTTAAAATTTAATTACCAAGGCAAAACCGTACAAGAGTGGGAAGGCAAAAAGAATGAAATTATTGGTTTTGAAGGAGAGGTTGTAATTGACAGAACTGTTTATGGCGTTGGCGAACCAGGCTTTATTGCTAATGATGTAAAAATTGAAATAACATTAGAAGCTGGAAAAGAAATTAAATAATTTATTACAGAATAGATAAAGGAAATCCTCAACAATTAGTTGGGGATTTTTTATTATTAAAGTAAAATAGGTGCGTTAATTTATGACGTTGCTACGCAAAATGGAACTTTGGACTAAAAGTTTTTTTCAATACTCTCTACTATAAAAAGGAACAATTACACCAGCGTTAAAAATCTAATTCTTTATTGTAATTATTCATTTACTTCACAAACTTTTCATTTTCATACAACACAAGTTCGTTGGTATTGCTTGTAATTAATTTGTAACCCGAATCTTGCGGTGGTAAATTCTCGTTTTTATTACTTATGATAAAATGCGCATCTTTTTTTTCAGTGCTGAGGTTTACCTGCTTGTTAATGTATAAATAAGCGTGTAAACTAAAGTAATTCCATAAATCGCCGTTCACTAAAAGTGTATCGTTTTTATTTAATTTTGTTAAGATTAAATCTACATCCTTAATTAAAGGTTCATCTCTTTTGTAATTGTTTACAGTTAACGAAGAAATTGTAAACGAAGCAATAACAATTAATAACACTGCCGTTTGTACAAATTTATTTTCACTTACTTTTAAAAGTGGGGCATAAAAAAATTTCCAATAACGATGAAAGCCAATTATAATTGCTAAAACAAAACATACAAATGCAGGAAGAAGATAAAACCCACGTTGCACTAAGCTTAACGCATAAGGAAAACTTCCTGCCAAAGAAGTTATTAGGAGAGATACTGCCAATTTGTTTGAAGAAAAATTTCTAAACATAAATTTTATTGGGTATTTCTTTTTTGTAGACAACCAAACACTCAAAAATAATAAGCACATTAAACAAACAATAAGCTCAGTAAAAAAACGAACAATAATTTCAAGGTGCGAATCGGTAGTATTTCCAACATTATTAAAGGTAAGCACCAAGCGCGCTTGGTAATAGGCATTAAACCAATTAACCGCGGGTTGATAAACGAATAATGTAAAAGCTAGAATAAAAGATAATAAAAAACCAAAAAGTAAACAGAATTTAAAAATGGTTTTATTCCATTTTGAAAGCATTAAGTAAGTTAAAGGTAAAATTATTACGAAGCAAGATTGAAAGCCTTTGGTTAAAAAAAGAAGAAAAACAGCAATACAAAAAAGTAGGCTATAGAAATGATTTTTAGAAATAATAAATTTTATAAAAAAATAAATTGCAAAGGCAGTAATAAAGCAGAGTAATGGTTCAATCACTTGATTGGCGTAGCTCCAACAAAAAACAGCAATTGATACAAGCATAAAAATTGCTAGAAGAAACGGACCGTTTTTATTTGGAAACAATAATTTAAAAATTAATTTAAGAATAAAAATAAAAGCAATAAAAAGTAATAATGTAAAAAACCGATCTGCTAAATAATGTGTACCAAAGAGTTTATAAAAATTACCTAATACAAAAAAATAAATTGGCGGTTGCTCACAAAAAAAAGTCATGCTTGTATTTGTAAACTTCATGTTCCAAAAACTGCTTTCGCCTATACTGTAATTATAAGCTACTGTTTTGTAAAGCATCCCATCAATAAAAGTTCCTTTTTGAAACAGAGGAACAATAATTAATAGGAGTATGGCAGCTAGTAGAAAAAAACTCCACAAATTTTTTTGAAACCAAGTGTATTTTTTTTCTGCTAACATGGATTCGATTAATTTCGGGGGGAAGCGCTCATCTAAAATTGAATTATTAGTCAATTAAATAATTAACTCTTCATACCAAGTCTAATTTTAGTAATAATTTTTTTTGTGTATGCTGGAAAATCGCCCTGCATCATCCAGCTGTAATAACCTGGCTCTTTCGTAAATACTTCTACTACCGATTTTTCTTTGTGTTTACCGAAGTTAAAGACTTCAATTCCTTTTTCATTATAAACAATTCGTCCAGCTAAGTCCACATTTTTATTTTTGTTTGTAAACTCACTTAACTGCGCCACATCATTTGCTACTGGAAAATATTTATTCCCCTTTTCATCTTCAAGCTGTGTGTCTTTGTATTTCTCTAACTGCGATTTAAATATTTCAAAAGTTGCAATGGTGTCAGCTTCTGCACTATGCGCATTAACTAGAGGTTTATCGCAATAAAATTTATAGGCTGCACTTAAATTCCGTGGTTCCATGTTATGAAAAATATTTTGCACATCTACCAATTTTCTTCCAAACAAATCAAAATCAAATTCGGCACGTAAAAACTCTTCAACCAATACAGGGATATCAAATTTATTTGAATTGTATCCTGCAAAATCGGCATTACCAATAAACTGTATAAGTTCAGGAGCGGCTTGTTTAAAAGTAGGACAGTTAACTATATCTTTTTCGTAAATACCATGTATCAGCGAAACCTTTTCTGGTATTGGTATTTCGGGGTTTATACGCATTGATTTTATTTCGGTTGAATTATCTACTTTCACTTTAAGTAAAGCAATTTCAACAATTCTATCAGTACCAATATTTAAACCAGTAGTTTCAAGGTCTAAAAAAATTAAGGGTTTGCTAAGTTTTAATTCCATTTATGAACTAAAAGTAATACAGTTAATAAAGAAATCCTAAAAATGTTTTGGGTTTTTTTGAATAGTTGTGGATTTTTTAGAACACAGATGACGCAGATTGTTATGATTTAATATGATTTGAACGAAAATTTTGTTCGATTTTATAAAACCGTTTCAATACTATTTTTTTTAGTTTCTAACCAAAAATTTACGTATAAATTATTTGGGTCGTACATTTTTTGCTGACGTTCAATATTAAAGTACCTATCTGAACGCGGGTCGCTACCAACACCCGCAATATATGCCCAATTACCCCAATTACTGCTTACATCGTAATCAATAAGTTGTTCTTCAAAATAAGCCGCGCCGTAACGCCAATCTAGTTTTAAATCATTACAAAAATAACTTGCAACATTTTGTCGGCCACGGTTACTCAAAAAGCCTGTGTGTTTTAATTCAAGCATGTTTGCATCTACGAAATCTACTTGTGTTTGACCATTTACCCACGTAAAAATTTTTTCTTTATTCAACTCTGTGTTTCTTTTTGAATTACCAGTATAACCATTTTTCAGAAAAATTTTTTCTTTATGTTTTTTCATCATAAATCTAAAATAATCCCTCCATAATAATTCAAACACCAGCCAGTAAGTAGATTCATTGGAACCATGCATAGCTTCAAACTCATGTAATTTATGAAGTATGTAACGTGGCGAAATACAACCCAATGCCAACCATGGAGAGAATTTTGTGGAATAATCACCACCAAGCAGTCCGTTTCGTGTTTCTTTGTAGTTTAGAATGAGTTTAGTTTCGTTAAAGTAATAGTTTAAACGTTCAAGTGCTTTTGTTTCTCCACCAATAAAGTGATAACATTTTTTTACTGAATTATTTGGCTCAGTTAAATTTAAATTACTAAAGCTTGGTAAAGTAAATTGAGGTAAATTCGGCGATTTTATATGTTGAGGATTATCAACTATTTGACGTACTTCGCTTTCCTTCTCAACTTTTTTTCTAAAACTAGTGAACATATCGGGGATGTCTTTAATAGAAAAAGGCAAATCTTGTGCGTGGTACAGCGTACTCGTACTAAATATTTCAAAACTACAGTGGTGTTTCCAAACGCTTTTTTCAACAGCCTGTTGCGTTTGCAATTCCTCAAAAGCTATTTCTTTTTTAGCAAATATTTTTGTGGCCTTGTATTTAATAACAAGTTTTTCTAGTTCCTCCGAAGGATTGCCCCTTACAACTATGAGCGAGCTACCAAATTGTTTTAATTGTTCATTCAAATTGCTGAGTGATTCGAATAAAAATTGAGTACGGAATGCACCTGTTTTTTTAAAACCAAATTCAGTTGTTTTAAAGTGTGCGTTATCAAAACAGTACACAGGAATTATTTCATCGCTACTTTTAATAGCTTCCATCAATACTTGATTATCTCTTAATCTTAAATCGGTTTTAAACCAAACAATTGAAGTTTTCATAAGTTTTGTTAGTTATTTTAATAGTCTTATGGAATACCAATTTTGTTATGAAGGAGTAACTTTGCAAAATTGGTATTTCATGTTTATAGTTCATTAATGTGGTTAAGATAAAATTGTGCTTGTTCTAAAAGTTCTGCTTTTGCTTTTGGTTCCATTCTGCGCCAAACATTGTACATCATTCCTATCCTTGGATTTTTACTTAATAACGTTTCATTTCTATCGTAAAAATTCCAATATAAGCTGTTAAACGGACAGGCTTTATCTCCCGTTTTTTTTGCCTTGTTATAAAAACACCCAGTGCAATACGAACTCATTTTATCAATGTAGGTTGCTGAACTTACATAAGGTTTTGTTCCAACAATTCCTCCATCGGCATACTGGCTCATGCCTCGCGTGTTAGTAATTTCAACCCACTCCAAGGCATCTATATAAATTCCTAAATACCATTTATCTAACTCATCTGGATGAACGCCAGCAAGCAAAGCAAAATTTCCTGTAACCATTAGCCGTTGAATGTGGTGTGCATAGGCATAATCAAGCGATTGTTGTATACTATTTTTTAAACAATTCATTTTTGTTTTACCAGTCCAATACCACGTTGGTAAATTTGCTGTGTTATTAAGGTAGTTCAAACGTGCGTATTCAGGCATTTTTTTCCAATACACACCTCGCATATATTCACGCCAACCAATAATTTGCCTCACAAATCCTTCAAGTTGATTGTATTCTATTTTACTCTGGTTTTCTTCCCATGTTCTTATTGCGGCATTGATTACTTCTAAGGGCGAAATTAATTTTATGTTTAATGAAAAGGATAAGCGCGAATGGTATAACGACCACTCATTAGGGAGCATGGCATCTTGAAACGTACCAAAGAAAGGCAACATTTCTGTTGTAAAATAGTGTAATAGTTTTAGGGCTTGCTCCCTTGTTATTGGCCAAATAAAATTTTCAGAATCTATTGTTCCTAGTGTATTTACGTTTGTTTTTCTTAGTTCATTATAAATTTCAGTAACATCATTATTAAATAAAAGCGGGGGCGTTGGCTTATGATTGGCTGGTAATTTTTTTCGGTTTTCTGCATCAAAATTCCATTGACCATTTAGTGGTTTGCTACCATCCATCAATACGTTGTGCTTTTTGCGCATGTGCCGGTAAAACGTTTCCATTAAAAATTGTTTTTTGCCTTCAAACAAATTGCCCAACTCGTCTCTTGTACTTAAAAAATGTTCACTGTCTATTGCAGAACTTTCAATGTTTAGTTGCTTACAAAGTTCTTTTAAAGATTGATCAACTCGGTATTCATCGGGTAATTGGTACTCAAACTTTTTAAAAGTATTTTTTTCAACTAAAGCAATTATGTTTTTTTGAAATGACTGTAAATTATTTTTATCGTTTAATTTAAAATATAAAACTTGGTGTCCTTTCTCTTTCAATTGCCCGGAAAAGGCTTGCATTGATGCAAAAAATCCAAGAACTTTTTGCACGTGGTGAGTTGCGTAATCTGTTTCTGTTCTAACTTCCATCATCACATAAGTTACACGAGCATCAACTTTGCTAAACCACGAATGATTTATATTAAGTTGATCACCTAAAATTAGTCTTACAATTTTTTTATCAGCCATTTAAAATTTTTACTTTGTTTATTCTACATCTATCGCTGCAAAACCTAACTTCTTCCCAATTTTTTTCCCATTTTTTGCGCCATGCAAACGGTAGATTACAGGTTACACAAATTTTTTGTGGTAAGTTCGATTTTTTTACTCCTTTCATTTATGCTGTTCGCGATTGGTTAACATGTTTTTTTAAAATTCTTTTTCCTTCTTCTTTTGCAGTATCGGTTTTGCGTAAACTCCAAACTACTTCACTCGCCATTTTTCTTGTTTCTTCAATATCTACAATAGGCGGTGGATAATCTTTTCCAATAATACAGCCATAAATTGCTTGTTCAATTTCGGTCATTTTCCAGGGCTCATGAATTAATTGAGGTGGAACATTCTTCAATTCAGGGATCCATTTTTTTATAAAAATTCCTTCGGGGTCATGGTCTTCAGAATTTTTTATTGGGTTATAAATTCTTATTATATTAATTCCTGTAACGCCTGCTTGCATTTGCAATTGTGGGTAATGTATGCCTGGTTCATAATCTAAAAACTGCCTTGCTAAAAAATGTAGTTCACGCCAATCTTGCCAAAGATTAAAAACAAAAAAAGATACCACTAAGGCACGCATTCTAAAATTAATGTAACCCGTTTCTGCAAGGCAACGCATATTTGCATCAACAATAGGAACGCCTGTTTTTCCTTGTTGCCAAGCATCTATATATACTTGGTTTTTAGGCTTAATTATGGAGTTGTATGCTCTATTTACGTTTTCAAATTCCATACTGCATTCGTCTTCAAATTTTTGAATAAAATGACAGTGCCAATGCAAGCGAGAAATAAAATTATTAATATCACGTTTTGACTTTAAATTGGCGCTTTGTTGCATTGTGTATTGAAACACCATACGCATGCTAATGTTGCCATAAGTTAGGTATGGAGATAATCTGCTACAACCTGTTCTGCTTAAACTCGGTTTGGAAATGTGATTACTATAATTGAAATAACGATTTTTTAAAAAGCTAGATAAATAGCGCCACGCAACAGATTCACCACCAGGTTGAAAATTTTTATTTGGTGAATTGATTTCAGAATTTAATTCTGGGCCTTTAATTTTATTATAGAAATCAGGTGCTAAGTTTAGAAAATTAAAATTTTTCTCATCAACAAAAAATGGTTTGGCGCTCATCTTTTTTTCCCAACGTTCGCCCCAATTTTCTCGCGATTTTAAACGCCTGATAACTCCATTTGTTTGATACTCATTCCAATTAATAGTGTTTTTTTTAAATAGTTCCGCAACTGAAATATCTCTTTTGTAAGTTAAATGATTTCCAGTTTCTTGATGCGAAAAAACGTTTTGAATAGCGAACTCATTGATTAGATTAGAAAATAAAAAGTCAGCCTCTTGATGAACTAGGTACAAATTTCCTTTAACAGATTTTAATCGTTCCTGCATTTCTTGTAATGATTCGTAAACAAAGCGCCAGTGCCTTACATCACTGTCGTCATAGTTCATTATAGATGGTTCAAAGCAGTAAATTAGTAAAATTGGTAAAGATTGTTGTTGCGCGCGAAAGAGAGGTTCGTGGTCGGTAAAACGTAAATCGCGCTTAAACCATACAATATTTATTTTTTGTTTATTCAAGATAGTTAAGTTTCAGTTCTTCAGGTTCAGTGTCTGGTTTTGCATAACTTAATCGAGAAATTCGGGTTGTTGTGTGGTAGCTATCTAAGCCGGTGCAAGCAATTGTTTCAGCTTTTTCAATATCAAGAAATCCATCGGTGAAAATACAATTAGAGGGAAAATAGAGTTGCGTTATTTCTCCAATTACTAGAATAGTACCATTAAGTTCTATATCAATTTTTTGTTTGAATTGAACACCGATTTGAATATGGCTTTGCGCAACATAAGGCGCCTTAAAATTATTTTTGTACTCTTCTGTTAAACGTGTAGCTCTAAACTCTGAAACGTCTCTAGGATAACGCGCTGCAGTTTGATGCGCTTTTTTATAAATAATTTTGTTAACATGGTTAATTGTGTAATGGTGTGTTGAAATAATGTTTTCGAGTGTATGTCTTTCAACAGAATCAGGGCGTACAATAAAACCAATTAGTGCGGGGTTAGCACCTAGGTGAAAAACGGAATTAAAGACTGCAAGGTTTGTTCTATTTTCTTCATCAATAGTTCCAATTAAATTGGCATTTTTAAAGCCAGTAATTGAATTTATTAGGTTTGCTCTATAACGTTTTTCTAATTCAACTATATTTTGAGACGATAAAAATGTTTGCATAACCTATGAGTTTTTTAGGTGATTCATACCTCCATCTACGTTCAATGTTTGTCCGGTAATCCAGCTTGATTCATCGTTTAATAAAAAAAATACGGCATTAGCAACTTCAGTAGGAGTCCCTACTTTTTTCATAGGATTTTTTTTCTGCATCACTTCCATTTTTTCTGGTGTATTTATAAATTTTTCTCCAAGCGGCGTGTTCACTAATGATGGAGCAATACAGTTTACACGAATGGTTGGTGCAAATTCGGCAGCAAGTGATTTTGTTAAGCCCTCAATTGCTCCTTTTGCCATGGCGATAGATGCATGAAATGGCATGCCTGCGCTAACAGCAACTGAACTAATTAAAACAACAGAAGCCTTGTTAGATTTTTTTAAACCATTCAAATATGTTTGCAAGCAAGCAACAGCTCCCAATGTATTAATTTCAAAATCTTTGGTAAAATCCTCGTTATTAAAGCGTGCAAATGGTTTTAAATTTATAGTTCCTGGAAAATAAACCAACCCATGTATTTCTTCTTCTATTGCTGGAAATTTATTGAAAGCATATGAATCTATTTTGTAGAATTCATCGTAATTGAAAGTTTTATGCTTGGTACTGATACCAATTACTTTAAATGATTTTTGTTGTAGTTGCTTAGCCGTTTCTATTGCAATGGCGCTAGATGCTCCGGCGATTATAAATGTTTTCATTTTCGTTTAGAAATTTTATTGTTGCTTATTTGTTTTTGCATAGCTGATTTGAACCGGGTTGTTTTAGCAACACGAAGTGCAGCATGTTTTGTTTTACAATTTTCAACACGCTTTCGCCATAATTTATAACTACTAAATTTAAGTGTGCGTTTCATTAGCGCCTTAACTTCTGCTTCTGTTATTCCAAATTGAATTTTTATGGCATCAAACGGAGTTCTATCTTCCCATGCCATTTCAATAATTCTATCTTCTTCCAATTTGGTTAGTAGTTTTTTTTCAAACTGCTCATCCTCCTTCATATAAGCCAGAGGTGAGGGTAAATCGCTGTAATAACAATAGTCGTCGGGTATCATTGGTTAAACATTTTTTCTAAAGTTTTAAATCGGTGATTAAAAATTTCGTTCAATTTTTTCTTTATAAAAAGTGTATTGGCAATTTTGCCTAAAAAGCCAAAAGGAATTTTATAATGAACAATGTCAATCATTTCAACTCCTCCTTCAACTTCTTTTAAAAAATGTTTGTGGTGCCATAATTTATAAGGCCCAAAACGTTGTTCATCAACAAAATAATGTAAGTGTTCAACGTGTGTTATTTCAGTTACCCAGTGCATTTTTATTCCTGCTACAGGTGTTACATAATATTCAATAATTTGTCCTGCATACATTTTCGCAATGTCTGCTTCGTTTGATAGAATATGAAAACCCATATATTCTGGCGTAATTTTTGCCAAGTTTTTAGGAGAACTCATGAAATCCCAAAGTGTGTGAATATCTGCTTTAAGGAATTGTTTGGTTTGAAGGGTGTGTAACATATACTGATTTAACAATTTTGTGTATTAATTGTTTAATATTGTTGAATAATGAGCATTTGGTTGAATATATTTTAGAGTTAAAAACTTTTAATAACACATGATTAAAAGTAGGATTGCTAATACTAAATTTATACAAGAGTAGTTATGAAACAATTTCACGATTTAATGCAGCATGTTTTAGATGCTGGCGCCACAAAAACAGACAGAACTGGAACTGGTACAATTAGCGTGTTTGGTTATCAAATGCGGTTTAATTTACAAGAAGGTTTTCCGTTACTTACAACAAAAAAACTGCATACAAAAAGTATTATTCACGAATTACTTTGGTTTTTAAAGGGAGATACCAATATAAACTATTTAAAAGATAATGGGGTAAGTATTTGGGATGAATGGGCTGATAGTGAGGGAAATCTTGGACCTGTATATGGCTACCAATGGCGCAATTGGCCAACACCAAATGGCGGACACATTGATCAAATTACGCAAGTAATTGATATGATTAAAAAAAATCCAGATTCGCGCCGATTAATTGTAAGTGCTTGGAATGTGGCTGATATTAATAACATGAAGTTGCCACCATGCCACGCGTTTTTTCAATTTTATGTGGCTGATGGAAAATTAAGTTGCCAGCTTTATCAACGCAGTGCTGATATTTTTTTAGGAGTGCCTTTTAATATTGCTTCGTATGCGTTGCTAACCATGATGGTGGCTCAAGTGTGCGATTTGCAAGTGGGTGATTTTGTGCATACGCTTGGCGATGCGCATTTATACAGCAACCACATTGAACAAGCTAAACTCCAGCTATCGCGCGATTTTAGACCTTTACCTGAATTAAAAATCAATAAAAATGTAAAATCAATTTTTGATTTTAAGTTTGAAGATTTTGAATTGATAAATTACAATCCGCACCCACACATTAAAGCAGCTGTGGCTGTTTAGTAAATCATATAAATTTATTTAATAAAATATGATAGCAACGCTGTTTCACAAGGGTAAAGAGTACAAGGTTGATTTTTTTCAACCAATTGATATTTCTATACCATTAACTAATAACAAAAATTGTGTAAGTGCTTGGTATGTTGAACCAATGGAGTTGGAGCCTGTTGTAAATGGAACATGGATTGGTGATGTAAATAAAGGTGGCAGCGTAAATTTTAGAAACATTAAATTTAACCCGCATGGAAACGGCACACATACAGAGTGTGTAGGGCATATTAGTAAAGAGTTTGTTACCATCAATAAAAATTTAAAACGGTTTTTCTTTGTTGCAGAAGTTGTAACCATTTTACCTTTTGAATTGGAAAACGGCGATTTTGTAATTACAAAAAAACAATTGCAAGCGCAATTAGAAAATGTAACCAATGCCGAAGCCTTGGTTATAAGAACATTAAGCAACAGTCCTTCAAAAATGAATATGCAATATAGCAATACCAATCCTCCATATATTTTGAAAGACGCGATTGAGTATTTGAATGAAAAAGGTATTGAACATTTGTTGATAGATTTACCAAGTATAGACAGAGAGAATGATGAAGGCAAGTTAATTGCACACCACACTTTTTGGAATTACCCAAACAACACGCAATTTCACAAAACTATTACTGAAATGATTTACGTGCCAAACGAACTAATGGATGGTACGTATATATTAAATTTGCAAATAGCACCTTTTGAAAACGATGCTAGCCCTAGTAAACCAATACTATATAAAATTTTTTAATTATGGAATTTATACTATCAGAAAAAATTAATTCAGTTTTAAAGTTGACATTAAACCGACCAGATAAGTTTAACAGCTTTAATAGAATAATGGCTTTGGAATTAATAAGTGAACTTACAAAAGCCGCAGATGATACTACTGTTCGCGCAATTTTACTTACTGGAAATGGAAAAGCATTTTGTGCAGGACAAGATTTGGCCGAAGCACTTGACCCTAATGGACCAGGAATTAAAAAGATTGTGGAGGAGCATTACAACCCAATAATTTTAAAAATTAGAGAATTGGCAAAGCCAGTGATTTGCGCTGTAAACGGTGTAGCAGCTGGTGCTGGTGCTAACATTGCTTTTGCGTGTGATATAGTTTTAGCTGCAAAAAGTAGTAGTTTTATTCAGGCGTTTAGTAAAATAGGATTAATACCGGATAGCGGAGGAACATTTTTTTTACCGCGCCTGGTAGGTTTTAATATGGCTAGTGCGTTGATGTTTACAGGCGATAAATTAAGTGCTGAGGATGCGCATAGGTACGGAGCAGTTTACAAAGTATTTGAAGATGCTGAATTACAAACAGAAGCCTTGAAGAGTTCTGAAACCTTGGCAAATTTGCCAACCAAAGCTATAGGTTTAACTAAAAAATTATTGAACGAAAGTTATAGTAATAATTTGCAGCAGCAATTAAATGCAGAAGGAAGCGCGCAAGTTGTATCTGCTAACAGTTACGATTATAAAGAAGGTGTGAAAGCATTTTTAGAAAAACGCAAACCTGAATTTAAAGGCGAGTAATGAGGTATATAAAAATAATAAGTTTAATATTCTTGCTTTCTTGTTTTACTGCACAAGAAATCGTGGCGCAGCAAAACGAAATGTTTAAGCAGAAGCGCGAACGCAAGCGTGTGTGGCGCAGATGGCGGAGCAAGAAGGAAACGTATAACCCTTATGTGGATGCAAAAGCCAGAAATAAACCAAGCGCTCGCATGGCACGTGGCGACAGAAAAGAATTAAAACGTCAAAAACGCTTAGCAAAAAGGCAAATGCGTAGAAGTAAGAGAAAGGTAACTTAGGGTTCACTTAAAATCTTAGTTACCGAAATCAATAGTTGATTTAAAGGTTCAATTTAAATGTTTTAAAAACACCTTCTCTAAATCCGATAAACTAAAAATAAAGATTGGGTCACATTTTTTTTCTGAATAATACTAATTTTAACTATTAGGTAGTTCAAATAATACAAAGTTATTTTTACTCAACTTTTATGAATCTAGCAACTCTTTTACTCAACAAAAACGCCATCAAACATCCAAACGTATTCGCAGTAAAATCATACCAATCGGCACTGCGGTTGGCAAAACATTTGGCTTGCATAACCTCTAACAAACCACCGTATAAAATACATAAAATGATAAATAAGTAAGGAAGAAATTTTTTTGTAGGAAATTTTTGCGCCGCAATGAAACACAAAATAGTGAGCACAAAAAAAACACTTGCATGTACCCATTTATCAAAACTTAATAATTCTAACCAAGTTGTTGACGGAATGTATTGCCCAGGTGTAGCGCAAAGCAAAAAAATTATAAGTGCCCAAAGTAAAGCCAACTTTTGAGCGTGTTTTACTATCGTTAATTTAATTTTCATAAAAAAAGCCCTTCGGTTTACAACCAAAGGGCGAAATCATTTTAACGTAGTGATTAAGCTCCAATTAAAGCTTTATAGGCTACATCATCTAACAAATCGGCAACCTCAGCAGGGTTTGTAATTTTTAATTTTATCATCCAGCCTTTTTCATAAGGATCGGTATTTACGGTTTCAGGAGCTGAATCAATATCTTTATTCACTTCTAATACTTCACCAGAAAGTGGCATAAACAAATCACTTACAGTTTTTACTGCTTCCACAGTGCCAAACACCGCTTCTTTATCAACTGTTTCGCCAATTGTATTAACATCTACATATACAATGTCGCCTAATTCGCGCTGCGCAAAATCGGTAATGCCAACTGTTGCAATATCGCCATCTATTTTAACCCACTCGTGGTCTTTTGTGTACTTTAAGTTTGAAGGAAAATTCATATTTTATTTTTTGATTTACAAATGTAATAGTTTGTAACAAACAATTACACACTTTTAATAACCTGTTAATTTTTATTTCAGTTTTATCATTTCTGCCTGTAACACCTCACGGGTAGTTTCATCATAAGCAAAGGCAACTATATTCACAAATTTTGATTTAAGTTTTGAGTCTAAAACTGAAGCCGGTAATGTAATTGTAACAGAATCGTTTGCTTCAATTGGTGTTGCTTTTAATGTTTGTCCCCAGCTGCCGTTTAAACTAGCGCGTAATAAGTGCATGTGCGTGTAGTTTAAAATATCTTGTTGACCTGGAGGTAAGGAATAATCTTTTTGAGGCGATACTATGCTATCCTCGGTTAATAAAACATTAAACTTAACATTATTTGAATAAGCAATTTTAAATTTGGCTTTTAAAGTAGTGCCTAGTGAACGAGTAGCCTCATCGTAAGTTTTAGTAATACCTAATGAAAGTATATAAGGGTCTGCTTTCGCCAAATTTACACTTGAAGCCCAACTGGTTTCTTTTAGAATTAAACCTGAACCAAAATTTTTTCGATTTACTAACCCGTTCGGATAACCTGCGTTCTCTATTCCAAATCCTGTCCCAGCATTCCAATCATCACCAACAGGAGTTCTATAATCTATTGAATAAGTACCCGCAGCAGAAGGTTTTGCAAAACTTCCGGCATGGATGGTAATTGGTACAACCAAGTTAGGATTATCTTTATACAAGTTTTTTAAAACGATACCAGCAGCTGGGCAATTACCGCATTTTTGACCAGAATAATCCTCAACCAAAACTTTTCTAACCAAGGGTGCAACTGAAGGTGTGCCAACTGTAGTGCCAGTTGTAGAACCAGTAGTTGATCCGGTTGTAGAACCAGTGGTTGAAGTGGTAGAAGAACTATTTTGTATTGGCTTATCTACTTTATCACAAGAAAAAAACAGAGCACTTGCCAATACTACCAAAAAACTTTTTTTAATATTTTTCATCTTTTATTTTTTTAAGGTGAGGAATTAATTTATTTAACTGTTGAAATTTTATATAAATATACTAAAAACTACTTGTAATTGAAAGTGCAAAACCATTACTTGCTGGTACAGTTCGGCAAACGCCTCCTACACAAAAAATACCAGCGCGCTGTTTACCGTAGCTAATACTAATTCGGTGGGGGCCATTTGTATAACCAGTACTTGCGTAAAAATAATGCAAACGTAACTTTTCAACTGGATTACCATAATTGTATTGATCCAACACAGCTACAAAAAAGTGAGAGTTGGGTGTCCACTCAATCATTCCGGTAACCCAACTGCCTAGGTTTAAGGTATCTTTGTTATCTTTTACCAAGCATTGTGCTTCAATACGAATGGCTGAATTAGATTTGTACTTGTATGTAATATCAATTACTCCAATATTGGCTAAAATATTTTTGTAGCCTGCACTTTTTGAACCAAATTGTACAATGTTTTTATTATAAAACTGATTGGCGTAAATAAATGTTCCTTTTAATCGCTTTGTGAATTTCTTATTTATTTCAATAAAAAAATCGTGGTAGTAATTTTCGCCTATTTCATTATAATTTGTTTTATAAAGCGTCATGCTTGTTGTGCTATCATTCACATTTATTTGTTTTAAACCATTTGCTTGCGAGTAGTTTAAAGTAATATCCATACCATATTTACCACCTATTAAACTTCCTTTTTTAGCTTTGTACTGTATTTCAGCCAGTCCTCCAATTTCACCTTTTGGTTGACAAGCGTAAGGATTGAACGCAGGCATTAAATACGTGTGTTGTTTTGTTGTGGCAGGTAAATAATTAATTAATAAATTTTGTAAACTCGCGTCTCTATCACTTCTAAAACTAAAATTATCAATACGCTTACCTTGTAATAGAAATGATAAACCGCTCATGGCATAAGAAGCCGAAAAAAACATAGCCTCACCATTTTTGTAGCTGTAGTAAGTTTTACCAGCTACTGTGCTCCTAATATCCGCACTAGGGTCGTTTTCTTTTTGAATGTATTCAGCAAAAAAATTAAAACCTTGGTTTATAACATTTATTCTTCCGCCATAAGCACCAACGTTTTGTGGGAGATTGAAATTTGGATCTATATCCGTTTGATATTTACTTACAAAACTTCCACCAAAAATTACTTTAGTTTTTACTGCTGCCCCAGCGCTATCAAATAATTCATTCACATTTATTTCGCCATCAACACCACGCACAATGCCAGGTCCTGTTGAAAAAAAGGTACGCTGCTTGCCAGTTAAACCTTTTAGAGTAATGCCCTTGTAAGGATTAGAGATTACACGTATTCCATCTAACGCGTTATCATAAAGTAAACCCGGTTCGTAATAAGTTCTAAGAATTAAGCCACTTCCAAATTGTTCATAAATATGTCCAATTGTAATATCCAACAAATCATCTTGGTAACGCGCAAACCGATTTACAATGCCTTGCCCTTTGTATCGGTTATCAAAACCTTGCATTACGTTGTTGTAAGCCTCGTAACGTAAGCCTGCACTAAATTTACCGCGCTGATAATTTATGTTTCCAAAGGCGTTGCTCAACATTTTTTCGGGTACTTTTGGCGCACCTATCAAACTATCGGGTCTATAATACTGCGCATCTATTTGAAAATTACCGTGAATGGAGTTTACTTCATCAGCAATTAGAGACTTCGCCATCAATTT
>JAAFIQ010000025.1 GCA_013298715.1 Bacteroidota bacterium
AAAAGTCCGAAGTTGGAAATAATTTTACGACTGCTAATCAAAGTCAAAAAAATTAACTAATTTTAAAACTGAAAGTGTCCTAAATTTTTTATGCAAAAAAGTACAGATTGGTTTGAATACATACATCTTGGGACATAGATGATTTAATAAATAAAGTGGAATATCATAGAGGAATATTTTTTAATAAGGAAATTTAAAAACTAATCTTTAACTGATTTTCTTATACTACATAGTTAATAGCCAATAAACAAAGTATTTCATGGATTAAGCCGACATCCAAAAACCATACAAACATTTTCCTAATTTTGTTGTATTACACATATTCAATTAGCGCAATCTAAAAACATGATTTTTATCTTTACTGGTATAACTGCCCTACTCGCTTCCTTTCTTACCTTCTTTTCTGGGTTTGGCTTGGGTACAATTCTGTTGCCAGTTTTTGCTATTTATTTTCCGTTTCCAGTGGCTGTGGCTTTAACGGCCGTTGTACATTTACTTAACAATATATTCAAACTAAGCTTGGTATTTAAAAATATTAATTATCAATTAATATTAAAATTTGGTGTGCCTTCAGCAATAGCAGCTTTTGCTGGCGCTTATTGTCTTAAAAAAATTGGTGTAAGCAGTTTGGTTTTATTTTCAGCGCAAGTATTTAATCATAATCTTAACGTCACCTTACAAGGTTTAATTATTGGCGCGCTTATAATCTTTTTTTCGGTAATTGAATTATCGAAAAAATTATCAAGTTTAACCTTTAATAGCAAGTATTTAGTGTTAGGTGGTTTTATTAGCGGCTTTTTTGGTGGTTTTAGCGGACACCAAGGCGCTATTAGAAGTGCATTTTTATTACGGTTAAATTTAGATAAACAAGCCTACATTGCCACTGGCGTTGTTGTTGCTTGCATGATTGATGTGGTGCGTTTGTTTTTTTACAGCAATTTTTCGCTTATTCACATCAATAATGCAAACCTATGGCTTTTGCTTAATGCCGTGCTTTGCGCTTGGTGTGGTGCTTTATTGGGCAATAAACTTTTTAAGAAAACTAGTATTGCTTTTTTTAAATGGTTTGTAGCCCTTTTTATGATGGTAATGGGATTACTAATCATTGTAGGAATTGTTTAAATTCTAGTTAAAAAATTCAACAAATTGACTAGTTATACGTTACTTTTGTAGTCAATTTTATGAACTCAATTTCTCAATCGCCTCACAAAACTGTAATAAATTGGTTACTTGTAGGCTGTTTTATCATTTATGTAATGGTTGTTGTTGGTGGCCTTACAAGACTTACACATTCTGGTTTATCTATTACTGATTGGAGTTTTATGGGCACAATACCACCTCTAAATGAAAACATGTGGCAAGAACGTTTTGAGAAGTACCAACAAAGTCCAGAGTTTATAAAGGTGAACTCTGAAATGACTTTACAAGAGTTTAAACCAATTTTCTTATGGGAATACATTCACCGTATGATTGGCAGAATTTTAATGTATGTGTTTAGTATTGGCTTTATTTATTTTTTAATCAAGAAAAAAATTAAAAAACACATGTGGCCACAAATGGTATTACTATTTTTTATGGGAGCCATGCAGGCTGTAATTGGTTGGTGGATGGTTTATAGTGGTTTACAAAAACAACCAGCAGTCAGTCATTACCGCCTTGCCACGCATTTACTAAGTGCATTTACCTTGTTTGCATTTACATTTTGGTTTGCCCTACAATTAATTAACGAAACTAAAAAAACTGAAACAGAAGCAACAGATGTAAAAAAAATAAAATGGTTTACTATTTTGTTTTTTATAGTTTTAGTAGTACAAATAATTTATGGAGCTTTTACTGCAGGTTATGTAGAAGGCGATGCAAGTAAAATACGTCCTGGCCATATTTTTAATACCTGGCCAAAAATGGGAGATGAGTGGATGCCAGAACAAGTAACAATGAAAGGAAGTTTTTTTGCCAACTTCTTTGAAAACGCTAGTGGTATACAATTTGTACACCGCATTTTGGCAGTTTTACTAGTGCTACTTACTTGTTGGTTATGGTACAAATCTAGTAAACTAAAATTAAGTAAAGGGCAGCAAACGGGTATTAACTTTATCATTTATGGCATAACCATACAATTTTTATTAGGTGTATTCACCTTGCTTTATCAAGTTCCGGTGGTTATGGGGGCATTACATCAAAGTGGGGCGTTTTTTTTATTTGGTGCTTCTATCTTTTTAATTTTTCATACCTTTAACAAACAAAAAACAACAAGTAATTAATTTGGAAGATTTTATAAATAACGAAACACAACCAAACTCCGAAAACTTTTCTGGTATTTACCCACCAAAGCCTGTTTTAAAAACAGAGAAGGATAAAAATCATGCAATAAAATCGCTTATAAATTTATTAATTTATGGTGTACTTTTTTACATGTTATTTACGCCAAACATTGCCTACATAGCTACCATATTAATTGTAATTATTATACATGAACTTGGGCACTTTGCTTTAATGCGTTTTTTTGATTACAAAAATGTAAAAATATTTTTTATTCCCTTAATAGGAGGTTATGCCAGTGGAACAAAACAACAAGTAAGTCAGTTTCAACTTTCATTAATTATTTTAGCAGGGCCTGTACCAGGAATAATAATTGGTACCATTTTATATTTTGTAAATAAAAATTACAATAACGAAACAATTAGCATGATGGCAAATTGCTTTTTAGCCATAAACATATTAAACTGCTTGCCTTTTCATCCGCTAGATGGTGGTAGATTACTTGAAACGCTTTTTATAAAGGATAATTTTGTAGTACGGCTTGTTTTTGGAGCAATTTCTATTTTATGCTTAGTAGCACTTTTAATTTTAAATAACAGTTACTTTATGTTGGTAATACCCGTGTTTATTGGAATAGAATTATACCGAGAAATTAAGCACAATAAAATAAGGACGTATTTAGAACAAGAAAAAATTAATTATAGAGTTGACTACGATAATTTAAGCGATAAAGATTATTGGTTAATAAGGGATTGTTTACTTTTTTCCTTCCCAAAAAAATATGGCAATATACCACCAGGGCAATACCAATATAGTTTTGCAGAACCTTTGCTGATGCAACACATTAGCGCTATTTTACAATTACACTACTTATATGATTTGAATTTAATAAAACGAATTGCATTTCTACTCTTCTATCTTTCCTTGCTATTTGTACCGCTTTGGTATATAATTAGTCATTGGAAATAATTATTAATATGCTTTTGTTTTTATAGAGGAAAAAGTTTAGGTAAAATACACTAAGAAATTTCAATCGTCATCACGCATAACAATTGCTCCAATTTTATTTTCACCAACAATAATTAATGCACAACTAAAAACGTTTTCTGAAATATCTGTGTATCCATAACTATAATATCCTTTCGATTGATAATTCTTAATCGTATCGTAATCGTTTATTATCTCGTTTAAATCATCGTAATTGGTGAAGAAGTTTTTCTCATACTCAAAACAGTCTATAAACTCATTCAAATAGGTAATAGCTTTATCAAAAGGCATAAGTTCTTTACTATAAGCTAATGAAAATGAAAGCTTAGAATACCCAAATTCTCTAAACGTATTTTCGTTTATCTCTTGTTCCTTTTCCCAATCAATTCTTTGGTCAGGATTGACATGCTTAATTTTTTTTAAATGGGTATTAATTTCCTCATTTAGAGAATGCTGTTTACAATCCCTTTCTCTATCACAAATCAACAACTGAAAATAGCTATTAGTTTTTGTCCAGCTGTTTTCAGAATTCATTCTCTCTTCAAGAGTATCATAATTTATAATATCCATCTCAAAATCAGTACTGGGTTTTGTGTAGTAGTAATTCTAGGATAAGAAAACTAACTAACCCCTAAAAAAAATCGAAGAAAAACATTACGGCTGCAATCTCTTTTTTTACGCCTTGCGCGCTACCAATAACACTACCGCTTTTTCTAACATCACCATTACTTTCAATTTTACCAACTACACTACCGCTGATTCTTACATCGCCGTTGCTCTCTACTTTCCCAACTACACTCCCGTTTTTACGAATGTCTCCATTGCTTTCTATTTTTCCTTTTACAGAACCATTTACTCGGATATCGCCATTGCTTTCAAATTTTCCTTTTACACTGCCGTTAAGGCGTGCATCGCCATTACTTTCAATCTTTCCAAAAACGGAACCGCTTTTGCGCAAATCTTGTGCGTTTGTAACTAAAGTAATTATACTAAAAGCTGCGATTAATAATGTTTGTTTTGTTTTCATATTTTTTGTTTTTAATTTATACCAAATATATATAATATCTAGTCCAATCTCATCGAAAATTTCCAATTCTACTTCGTTGGAAATACTCGACGTAGCTTCTAGCTATGCCTGCGTTTTCCGCCTTGTATAATTGAAAATTTTCATCAGATTTTTGGACTATATATTATATACATTTGGTATTATAACAATAATAATCATTAATTTTTGAATTATAAAAACAACCAAAAGAGAATAATTAAAAAAAAGCCCCAATTCTATTAAGAATCGGGGCTTCTAAGCGTTTTAATTTATTTTAAACTTCCAATCATGTCCTCGGGTTTTACCCAAGCATCAAATTGTTCGTTGGTTAAATAGCCAAGTTCAATAGCTGCTTCGCGCAACGTTTTATTTCCTTTATGCGCCGTTTTAGCAATCTTAGCTGCTTTTTCGTAGCCAATATGCGGGTTTAATGCTGTAACTAACATTAAACTATTTTCTAAATGTTTTTTAATTTCTGGTAAATTCGCTTCAATACCATCGCTGCATTTATCGGTAAAGCTTACACACGCATCGCCGATTAAACGCGCGCTTTGCAATACATTTGCAGCAATTAATGGTTTAAACACGTTTAATTCAAAATGTCCCATACTGCCACCAACACTTACTGCCACATCGTTTCCAATTACTTGCGCACAAACCATTGTTAATGCTTCGGGTTGTGTAGGATTTACTTTACCCGGCATAATTGAACTTCCGGGCTCGTTATCAGGAATAACAATTTCACCAATACCACAACGCGGCCCACTTGATAACATACGAATATCGTTTGCTATTTTCATTAGCGCCACTGCCGTGCGTTTTAAAGCGCCACTTAATTCTACCATGGCATCGTGTGCCGCTAAGGCTTCAAATTTATTAGGGGCAGTAACAAATGGTAAACCTGTTAACTCTGCAATTTTTTTTGCAACTAACACATCGTAACCTTTTGGTGTATTTAAACCTGTACCAACTGCTGTGCCGCCCAACGCTAATTCTTTTACTGCGTCTAAAGCATTTTTTAAAGCACGAATACTCATGTTTATTTGTTGCACGTAACCGCTAAACTCTTGTCCTAAGCTTAACGGTGTAGCATCCATAAAATGTGTTCGACCTGTTTTAATAATTTTTTCGAATGCTTTTGATTTTTTATTTAATGAGTCGCGCAATTTTTCTAGGCCTGGAATGGTAATCTCTACAACTTGCTTGTAAGCAGCAATATGCATGGCTGTAGGGTAAGTATCGTTACTACTTTGTGACTTGTTTACATCATCATTTGGATGAAGCGCTTTGGGTTCATCGGTTAATTTACCACCTTGCATTACGTGCGCGCGGTAGGCAATAACTTCGTTTGCATTCATGTTACTTTGTGTACCACTCCCAGTTTGCCATATTACTAAAGGAAATTGATCATCTAACTTATGTGCAATAATTTCATCGCAAGCAGCACTGATTAAGTCACATTTTTCTTTAGTTAATACTCCTAACTCGCAATTAGCAAGTGCTGCAGCTTTTTTTAAATAACCAAAGGCATAAATTATTTCTTTAGGCATACTTGCTTCTGGCCCAATTTTAAAATTGTTTCGGCTACGTTCTGTTTGAGCACCCCAATATACATGAGCAGGTACTTGAACCTCGCCCATGGTGTCTTTTTCTATTCTATAATCCATATTAAATTGTGTAAAATTTTGAGGAGCTAAATTAAGAATTAGGCGTTGGTTTGCAACATAAATTTGTAAGGAAAATGTTAACTAAATTACAAAACAATTACTCATATATTAACCAGAGGCGGTATAAAGCCTTCTCTTACTCAACGATTTTGATTGACAAATTATTATCTCTTGTACAACATTATTTTAATCTATCGCAAGACTCTTAGTTTACTTTATATGCCTAATAGATCGAGTGAACTCTAATTAAAACCAAAACACAAATGTACATTTTCCCCAGCCGTGATCTACGCCTTTTTCGAATTCTTTTGTTGCGTAAAAATAACCATGTTCCAATCCAAAATTTTTATACAATAAAACAAAATAGGCTCCTGCATCATATACCAAGCGCCTAACCTGATTTGCATTGAGGGTATAAACATTATCCTTACTAAAAATTCCACCTTGCAACGTAGCATTGTAAGCAACAGCTTTTGCATTCGATTTTAAAACTACAAAAGTCCTGAATATTTTCTTGACATTTTTTTCTATTCCTAAATTTTTAAAGTAATTATTAAATAATCCAAAACGTAAATTCAACCCTAAAGAAACATCGTTATAAATTGTGCCTGCTCGTAAAGTTGTTTGCGCAAATCCTTGAAAGTAGCTTGAATTTAAAATTCCTTTTTCGAAGGTTAGTTTATAATTTAAATACACATCGTTTTTTAATTGGTATTCCCAACCCATAGGCCTAGAATTGTTTGTGGCTTTGTGAATTGCAATTTGTTCATCCTTGCATTGTGCACAATTGCCAATTCTTCCTAAATCTAGTTGTGTTTTAAGTGCTATTTGCTTTTTAAAATTTAGTGAAAGTAAGTGATGCGATAAAAATAAAGTTCCGGTATAAGGCCGTTCACCTGAATAAATTTCTTTATAAGTAATACTAATTGGGGTAAAACAATTTTGCTCAATGGTAATACCGTAATAATTATTCATGCTATTTTTTAGTTGAATGAGTGTTTTTGATAAAGGAGATTTTTTGATTAGTGAATGAATAAGCGTTAGCTGCACACCCTGTGTGTAATAGCGATCTGTTTTGGTAAACAAATCGTTTTCATAATTAAAAGAAACGCAATTGGTGGTTGAGACTAATGAATCAGATTGACCATATAATTTTAAATTTAAAATTAAAACTCTCAGAAATAAAAAAAACCTAACCATACTTAAATATACGATTAGGTTTTATATGTGTATTAAATTAATTACAAACCCAAAAGAACTTCTTCTGGCAATTTACCACCAAACAGCATACGGTTAGGATTTTCTAGCATTTCTTTTACTTTTACTAAAAAGCCAACACTCTCACGTCCATCAATAATGCGGTGATCGTAACTTAAAGCTACATACATCATTGGGCGAATAACCACTTGTCCGTTTACTGCCATTGGGCGCTCCACAACGTTATGCATACCTAAAATGGCGCTTTGCGGCGGGTTAATAATTGGTGTACTCATCATACTTCCAAACACACCACCATTGGTAATTGTAAAGGTTCCACCCTCCATATCTGGGATAGATAATTTACCATCGCGGGCTTTAATTGCTAAGTCTTTAATTCCTTTTTCAATTTCTGCTAAGCTCATTAACTCTGCGTTGCGCAATACAGGCACCATTAATCCTTTTGGAGCGCTTACTGCAATTCCAATATCGCAATATTTATTGTACACAATTTCTTCTCCATCAATCATTCCGTTTACGGCAGGGAAATAATACAACGCCTCTGTTACCGCTTTGGTAAAGAAACTCATAAAGCCAACATTAGTGCCATAAACTTCTTTAAATTTATCTTTGTAGCGTGCTCTAATATCGTAAATAGCGCTCATGTCAATTTCATTAAAGGTAGTTAACATAGCGGTTTCGTTTTTTACTGAAACCAAACGTTTTGCAACTGTTTTGCGTAACGATGTCATTTTGCTACGATCCTTCTCACGACCACCTTTCCATGTATTGCTTAAAACTTGTTGTACATTTGGCAAACCATTTGATAAGGCGTTTAAAACATCTTGTTTAGTTATACGACCATCTTTTCCGCTACCATTTAATTGATGCGATGCAATATTATTTTCTGCCATTATTTTTGCAGCAGCAATGCTTGGTGTACCTGTGGCGTAGCTTGAAGTTTTAGTTTCAGCAACTTTGGCAACTTCTTGTTTTACCTCAGCTACTTTTTTCTCTTCTTTAGGTTTTTCAACCACAGCCTTGGCTTCGGGTTTAAACGAAGTATCAACTTTTACTACAACTTGCCCAACTTTTACAGTATCTCCTTCTGCAGCTAATATTTCTATTTTACCACTTTCTTCGGCATTTAACGTAAGTGTAGCTTTATCAGAATCTATTTCCGCTAATACTTCATCTTTTTCTACAACGTCGCCTGTGTTTTTTACCCAGCGTGCGATTACTACTTCTGTAATTGATTCACCAGGACTTGGTACTTTTAATTCTACTATTGCCATAATTTTAAATTTATTTTTTAATAGGATATTGTTTTTAATGCCTTTATTTTTTTAAAGTCTTTATCATTCGTTAAAAGCTTAGCATCATTGAGAATGGCAGATGCGGCAATTATTGAGTCTGGTAACTTTAACTTATATTCTTGTCTGATTGTAATAATACTATTTATTAATTTTTTATCAGCTTCAACATAAACAACCGAAACTTTTGATTTTAAAATATTAAATGCATTAATCTCTGATTGCGATAAATCAGTGAACGATAAAAACTCCAATTCTGAAATTACAGAAATAAATACCTCAGCATATTCAGAATAATCTGATTTAGAATTTCCATTTAAAATAGAGATTATTGCGTTCGTATCAAAAAGTATTTTATCTCTCCCACTCATCTCTTATTTTTCTCTGCCATTTAACTGCATCAAAGCCTTTCGGTAATTTTAGAGTTCCTGCTAAACTAGAAAAGTCAAAATTCTTTTTATTCTTTACTAATTCTTCTTCTTTAATTTTTTTAATAATAGTTTCTAATATTGCGTCTACAAAATCTCTTTTATTTTCAGGCACTTCATCAACCCTTTTGTATAAAGGATTAACTTTTTTTTCAGTCTTTTTTATTTTTCCCATAACAAAAAATTATTTCACCAATACTTTACTAAAAATAGTTTGCATTATTTCTTCATTTTCCTGATTATGCTTTTTAGCGTAACCTGTAGCAGGGCTCGCAGCTTCTTCTCTGCCAACATATTTAAGATTTAGTGAACGCAAATTATTATCTACAAAACGCCAAGGTCCCATGTTTTCGGGTTCTTCTTGTACAAATAAATAATCTTTTGCTTTGTTGTATTTTTTCAAAATATCATCTACTTGTTTTTTAGGGAAAGGATATAATTGCTCTAAACGAATTACAGCAATATCATCAGCGCCTTCTTTTTCACGACGCTCAATTAAATCGTAATAAATTTTTCCGCTACAGAATGCAATGCGTGTAACTTTTTTAGTATCAACATTTACATCATCCAACACTTCTTTAAAACTAGAATCTGTAAAATCTGAAATTTTACTTACACATGTTGGGTAACGTAATAATTTTTTAGGAGTAAAACATATTAACGGTTTGCGGAATTCCCTTTTTAGCTGACGACGCAATACATGAAACTGCTGAGCCGGAGTTGTTGTATTTACAATTTGAATATTATTTTCGGCACAGGCTTGTAAAAAACGTTCCATACGTGCGCTTGAATGCTCAGGCCCTTGTCCTTCGTAACCATGTGGTAACAACATAACCAAGCCATTCATACGGCGCCATTTGTACTCAGCACTTGTTAAATATTGATCAATAATAATTTGCGCACCATTAAAAAAGTCGCCAAATTGTGCTTCCCAAATGGTTAAATCGTTTGGTGCTGCAAAAGCATAACCATATTCAAAACCTAAAACGCCATATTCACTTAAATGTGAATTAAATATTTGTAACGAACCTTTTGCGCCAAAACTATTTAATGGAGTGTATTCTTCTTCGCTATCTTCAATTTTTACTACTGCATGGCGATGGCTAAAAGTACCGCGCTCTACATCTTGTCCACTAAAGCGCACATCATGTCCTTCGTTCATCAAGGTAGCGTAAGCCATTAATTCGCCCATTGCCCAATCGTAATTATCATTGGCAATCATAGCTTTTCTATCATCAAATAGTTTTTGAATTTTATTGAAAAACTTTTTGTCTTTTGGTAATTCTGTTGTTTTATTGGCAATTTCTAAAAATAATTTTTTATCAACTCCCGTAGCAGGAGAATTTTCAAAATCCTTATCAGTAGCCATTTTCAATCCTTTCCAACTTCCTTCTAAAAATGAAGTTATTTTAGCTTTTTCTGTTTTTTTAGCTTCATCCAAATTCGCATCTAGCTCTGCTTTAAAGGCTAATTCAACAGCTTTGGCTTCACTTGCTAGTTCTGATTTTTCAGCTTCTAACTTCTTAACATAAATATCTTTAGGGCTTGGGTGAGATGCAATGGCTTTATACAATAATGGTTGGGTAAAACGTGGTTCATCTCCTTCATTATGACCGTATTTACGGTAACATAACACATCAATAAATACGTCGCGCTTAAATGTTTGGCGGAATTCCATTGCAAGTTTTGATACAAAACAAAGTGCTTCAACATCATCTCCGTTTACATGAAATACAGGACTTAACACTACTTTAGCAATGTCTGTGCAATACGTTGAAGAACGGGCGTCTAAAAAATTTGTTGTAAATCCTACTTGGTTATTGATTACGTAATGAATAGTACCTCCCGTTTTGTAACCATCTAATTGGCTCATTTGTAATACTTCATAAACAATACCTTGTCCAGCAACGGCCGCATCGCCGTGAATGGCTATAGGGCAAGCTTTTGTATTATCTCCTTTGTGGGTATTATCAATTTTTGCACGAATTATACCTTGAACAACAGGGGCAACCGTTTCTAAATGCGAAGGGTTTGGAGTTAAACTGATGTGTACTTTTTTTCCGTCATCGCTTACCAAATCGCTGCTATAACCCATGTGGTACTTTACGTCGCCATCAAACAAACTATCTTCGCTAGGGCGACCTTCAAACTCGGTAAATACGTCTTTGTATGTTTTATTCATAATGTTGGTTAGCACATTTAACCTACCACGATGCGCCATACCAATTACATAATCTTGAATTCCTAAATTTGCGCCATGCTCCATAAGCGCATTCATTGCTGGTATTACAGACTCACCACCTTCTAAAGAGAAACGTTTTTGACCAACAAATTTTGTATGTAAATAATTTTCGAAAACAACAGCTTGTGTTAATTTTTTAAGAATCACTTTTTTTTCTGAACTCGAAAAGCTTGGTGTGTTCTTAGATTTTTCCATACGCTCCTGCAACCACTTAACAACTTTTGGTTCGCGCACGTATAAATATTCTGCGCCAATACTTTGGCAATACGTTTGCTCTAAATGGGCAACAATATCTTTTAATTTTGCATTACCTAAGCCAATTTCGTTACCTGCTTGAAAAACTATTTCTAAATCCTTATCTGAAAGTCCGAAATTTTCTAAAGCCAAACTTGGCTCATACGAACGACGTTGGCGCACTGGATTTGTTTTGGTAAATAAATGCCCGCGTTGGCGATAACCTTGAATTAAACTTATTACTTTAAATTCTTTGGCAACGTTTTCGGGTATGCCACCACCACTATTACTTTCGTAATTTGTTTGAGCAAATTCAAATCCTTTAAAAAAATCTTGCCAAGTTTTGTCAACTGAATTGTTATCTGTTTGATATTGAAGAAATAATTGCTCAATAGCATTTACATCACTTGTTCCAACGTAAGAAAATTTATCCATAATGGTAAACTAAATATAGGCTATAAATTTACTAAAATATTGTGAAATAACCATTATTCCACAGATAACAAACAAATGAAATTGAAGGAAGTTTACTAGATATTTGCCAAACACAAAAATTACTAATAACCTACCAATTAGCCCGCAGTATTAAAAAATATTAATTAATAATGTTTACTTTTGCCAAATGATGCTTAAACGAATATATTTTTTAATTGGATTTATTTCTGTTGCAATAATGGGCTTTGCGCAAGAGAATCAAACTCAAACCCAGTTAAAGTTAAAACAATTACTCGAAAAAAAAGCAGAGTACCACCGTTTAACTAATGGAGAGCAAGATGGTTACCGCATAAAAATTCATTTTGGTGCAGATAGAGAAAAAGCGAAAGCAGTTCGCTTAAAATTTCAACAAAAATATGCCGATATAAGTACTATTGAAGACTACCAACAACCAAATTTTGTTGTTTTGGTTGGAGATTTTAAAACCAAATTAGAAGCGGTAGAAATACTGAAAAAAATTCAGAGTGAATTTCCTTCGAGTTTTATTGTGAAAGGAAAGATTAGAGGGAAGTAAGCGTAAATCTTTCTAAGGCGCTAACCGCGCAATTACCCATTCATTTTTTGAGTTTAATTCGTAACAAATTCTATCGTGCAGACGGCTTTTGCGACCTTGCCAAAATTCGTAATAATTTGCAGTAACTACATAACCACCCCAAAAATGTGGACGTGTAATTTCTTGATTTTCGAAATATTTTTGATTTTGGAGAACTGAATTTTCTAATTCATTTCTGCTATTAATTTGTTTGCTTTGTAGCGAACTCCAAGCGCCAATTTTACTCTCGGTTGGGCGAGAATTAAAATAGGCATCGCTTTTTTCTTTAGAAGCAAAATTTATTGTTCCTTCAATTCGTATTTGCCGTTCTAATTCTGGATAAAAAAAAGTAGCACTAACATTTTTATTTGTTTCAATTTCTATTCCTTTACGCGATTGGTAATTGGTATAAAAATAAAACTGGTTGTTCTCAAACTCGCGCAGGTAAACAATACGACTGCTTGGCTTACTTTGCTTATTTACTGTACACAAATTAAAAGCTTGCACTTCCAACACTTTAGCCTCAATAGCTTGTTGCATCCATTTTGCAAATTGCGCATCCGGCGTTTTTTCAACATCTAATTCATTTAAAGTGCCTTTTGTAAAATCTTCGCGAAGTTGAAAAATATGTTGATTTGTATCCAATTAATTTAACTTTTTGTTGATGGTTGAAATACTTTGTTTAAACGTTTCAATAAAAATAACATTATGAAAAAAGCCAGCATGAGTAAAGCAAAATTTAACCAGAAGTAATTGGCTTTATTATCAAACTTATCCCAGTTTTTGGCTAAAACACCGCTTAACTTATTGCCGATAGAAGTAGCTAGGCTCCAGCCGCCCATCATTAGAGCAGTAAGGCGTGCAGGTGATAGTTTTGATACCATTGATAAACCCATTGGACTTAAACATAACTCACCAATTGTGACTACACCATAGCAACCAATAAGCCACCAAGCACTTGCTTTATGAGAACCATTGTTTGTAAAATGAACTGCCGCAACCATTACAAGTGTTGATAAGGCGCTTATTAATAGACCAAACATAATTTTAGTTGCTGTGGTTGGTTCTTTGTTTCGCTTACGCATAAATGCAAAAAAGGCAATAATTAATGGTGTAAGCACTACAACAAAAAAAGGATTTATGGATTGAAAAATTTCAGTATTAATTAAATTCACACTTTCACCTTCTTTGGGTAATTTACTGGCATCTATATTTTTAAAGTAAGCAGGGTAATCAACACATTTTTGAACCTTACCTTCAGCATCTTTTATTTTTCTGAATTGTTCATCGAGTTGATTTACGCTATCGTTTTTAGCAACCAACGACTCTGATTGATAAAGTGTGCTAGTAATCTTTGTTATTGCAGCTGGGCTTTCTCTATCTGTATAGTAATTTGCATAGGTGGTAAGCGCAGTGCCGTTTTGTTTAAAAATAGCCCAAAACAAAATCACAATTAAAAAGATGGTAAACATTGTTCCTAAAGGCTTTTTTTCTTCGGTAGTAGCTTTTAAATAGATAGAAGTGAAAAAATAGATAACTGGAATACAAAATGCAAAAAAAGCATCGGTACTATTGCTACCAAAGATATTATCTGGTATAAACCAACCAATTGCAGCAAAACCAAGTCCAATTAATAAGATTAATGCAAATCTCATTATAAAAGGCTTATCTTCAGGTGAAGGTTCTTTTCTTACATCAACATGTTTGTAATGTTTGCTACCTACTAAAAAAGTAATTACACCAATAAACATGCCAACACCTGCTGCCATAAATGCTGCTCCCCAGCCAAATTTATTGCGCATAAAAGCAGCAATGTAAACACAAATGAAAGCGCCAAGATTAATTCCCATGTAAAAGATATTGTATCCCATATCCTTTTTATCTTTATACTCGGGTGCATTATATAAATTACCTAGCAGTGTGGAGATGTTTGGCTTAAAAAAACCATTACCAATTACCATTACCACAAGTGAAGTATAAAAAGCCCACATTTCATGGATTGCCAACATGCAATAACCAATACCCATTAAAACACCACCTAGTACAATAGAAAATCGATAACCCAATTTTAAATCAGCCATTAAGCCTCCCATAAATGGCGTAAGGTAAGCCGCTGCAATAAAGGTTCCGTAAATATCGGCGGCATCGCCATTATCCCAACCAAAGCCACCTTTTTCGGTATCGGTTGTCATGTATAAGGTAAAAATCCCTATCATTAAATAATAACCAAAGCGTTCCCAAAATTCGGTAAACACAAGGTAAAATAAGCCTTTTGGGTACTTTGATGCGATTGCTGACATAAATTAGTTTGTGCGTTGGGTTTTAGTAGCCTGTTTTAAAGCAATAAAGTAGAGTGCAATAAAAACACAATCTATTATAATATAAATTAATGTTCCCATGCTAAATCCTGTTGTTTTACCAGCAATTGTGAGTCCAAATCCAATAAAGTTTACCGCAATTTCGGCAACGGCATATAATACAAGCCCTGCCTTGTTTATCCGCCACATCATTATTGCACCAACTAAAGAAACAATATTGAATAGTGTATAATACAAACAAATTTTACCAACTTCTGAGAAAAACATTATTGGATCTGTTCCTTCTAGCATTGGTTGGCTTACAAGAACTTTTTCCCAAACCTCTTCAATTTTTTCAGGACTCATAGCCAAACAAACGATAGCGGCAATACCGAAACCTAAAATAATAAGAGAAGCTAAAATAAAAGTAAGAATGCAAAGCACTTTAAGTAGCATTGGTTTTTCTTGGTTCACCTTTATTGTTTCTGAAAAATTTGAATCGAAATTATTATCCATAAAATTGATATTTGTACAAAAATAAAAAAACCGTTTGGGTTACAAACGGTTTTTTGTAATTTAATTAAATTATTAATTAGTGTGTTTCTCCTTCAGTTGTTGTTGTCATTTGTTCAATTGCATTCATCATCGACTCACGTAATTTTGCAGTATCGCTTAGGTTTTCTAACAATTCTTTACCTTTATCACCAACAGCTTCTTTCATTTTAGAAACGCCCATAATTGTAGTAATAGAAAGGATAGTAGCGATGATACCAAGAATCATACCTGTAATTGCTAAACCTTTTTTCCCGCCAGTTTTTCCTAATTTCATCATCCCTAAAACTGAAAGTGCAGTTCCAGCAATACTTAAAATTAACCAAAACATTGCCAAGCCCATACCTCCGCCTACAGCAGCAGCGGCAATAGCAATTCCTGAAATAATAATCCATAATAATAGTGCAATTAAAGAGATAACAAATCCTGCTACTCCCATTCCCTTACCTTGAGGGGTTTGTGTTGTGTTGTTTTCCATTTTGTTTATTGATTTAAAATTTAGTCGAATATATATTTATTTTTGTAGAACGATTTAGATTATTCATCAAAGTTTTTAACAAATTTTAGAATTGTAGCCAATAATCAATATTAACTTGCTGATTGTTAGGTGTTTTAAGTTGAAGTTTGGGGTTGAAAAAGTAAGAGTTCCCTTTTGTATCTTTTTGAAGAGAAATTGTTTTTAATTGATCGTTTGCGTTAATCGTAAGTTGAATCTCTTCGTCTTTAATAAAGTGGTTGAGCCAATTATTCAAATTATTTTTTAGCACAATATTGTTTATGGCAATAATTTCATCGCCGGCAAATAAACCACTTTTCCAACTAGGGCTATAAGGTGCAACTAAGGTAACTTTTGTGGCATTTGCAACTTCCGTTATTTTAAACCCAAAATAATTTTCGCAAGTATTATGATTTGATTGTTTTACAAAATCTATTCCCAAATAATTAAAACAGTCAATAAGTAGCAATTCAAAATCGTTGGGAGTGTAAACAAAATTGGTAAAAAATTCTGTAAAGTTTTGCCCACTTACTTCATTTACCAAATCAATAATTGTTTGTTCGCTGTAGCCTTCGTTTTGTTTCCCAAAACGTTGGTACAATAATACACATACATCCCGCAATCTTTTTTGGTTATTTGTTGCCTGCATTATTTTCACATCTAACATAAAGGCTATTAAGTTTCCTTCGTCGTAAATATTTGTTTTACGGTAAGGAGCGCCAGGCACGTAACCATCTAACCAGGTTTCCCAACTGCTAGCTGCAACGCTTAAATTGTATCTTCCAAAATTGTGAAAGTGTTTTACCAAGCGCTCTTCCAAAGTTTTAAAATAATCATTAACAGAAAATACATTGCTGCTTAATAATAACTTATCGCCGTAATAAGTTGTAAATCCTTCGTAAACATAGCCTGTACGTGCGTAATTTTCCTTTCCGTAATCGTAAGGCAACATTTCTTGAGGGCGAATGAATTTGATATTCCAGGTATGAAATAATTCGTGGCAGCTTACTCCTAAAATATCTTCGTACGTATCTCCTCCATTAATTGCATAGCCTGGGCCAATTGCTATTACCGTATTTTTTTGATGTTCAACACCGTGATAAAATTTATGTGATAAAATTTGAAACAAAAAATGGTATTCCGTAACCGGACAATCACCCCAAAACTCAATAGTTTTTTTTGTAAAAGCAATAAAATCTTTTTTGTACAATTCCCAGTTTGGTTTGCAAATGCCATTAAAGTGCAAATAAAAAATTGTGCCGTCCACCACATAACTTTCTGTTTGAATAGTTGAAGAACAAATAAAAGGCGAATCAACCAATTCATCATAACTGGCAGCTATTAGTATATTATTGTGTTGTGGAAGCGAAGTTGCAATTTTATAATTCTCAGGAATTTTTATTTCTACTATGTGCTTATCCTTTTCTCTACCAACCACGCGCATACAGCAATGTACTGGGTTTATATACAGTTGATTAATATCTGCATAGCAGGCACCAGCATTTAATTCGTTTGCAAAATAAGAGTATGTAACTTTAATTTTTTGTGCGCCATTACAATTAATTTGCCAAACATCTTTGTTCAACTTTGTAAATTCAAGTGGCTTATTGTTTTCATCAAATACATCTACACGCTTAATGTTTTTACTAAAGTTACCAAGTTCGTAACGACCAGGGCGCCAAGCTGCAAGTGCGAGTTCAATACTAGCTTGATTATTGGTATCAAAGGTTAAATCAATGTAAACATAATGTGATGCTGGATTTTTTTGAAAAAAAGAATAGTGTACCATATTTGATTTGTAAATAAGTGTATATTTGGATGTAAATGAAACAATTTTTTTTCATAATCGTTTTATTAATTCCAACTTTTTTTCTTGGTCAAAATTTTGATTCTTTACTTACTGTGGCAAACAATTTACCGCACGATAGCGACAAAGTAAATTTATTATACAAACAAGGTTTTGAAAAGCGTGTATCGGATGCTCAATACAGTTATTTATGCGCCAAACAGGCAGAGGCCATTGCACAAAAATTAAGTTTGCCTTTTTATTCGGCCAAAGTAAATAATTTGCTAGGGATTTTATTTTACCGTAAAGGCGATTATAGTAGGGCAAGCTCTTACCACCAAATAGCGTTGAACTTAAGAACGGTTATTAACGATAAACGAGGCATAGGCTTAAGTCAAGCTAATTTAGGAAATGTATACAGCGAGTTGCACCGTTACAAGTTAGCAGAGGAATGCTATTTAAAGGCCTTACAAATAAATAACGAGTTAGGCGATTTGAAACAAAAAAATAATACGCTTTTAAATTTAGGTGCCATGTGCATGCAACAAAAAAAATACGATGCAGCAGTTATGTACTTTAACAATGTATTAGAATTGGCTTTAAAAAATAACGATTACGAATTACAAGCAATTGCCTACAATAATTTAGCGGTTGTAAATATGACGTATTTAAAATACGAAGAATCGATTGCAAATGCCGAGAATTCTATAAAAGCTAAATTGCTTTCTGAAAATGAAATAGAAATTGCCGATAGCTATATTAATATTGCTTTAGCAAATTTAAAACTTGGAAAAAAAGATGAGAGTTGGAAATTTATTACCAAGGCAGATAGTATTATCAAAATTCATGATTATGTTGCCGCTCGCTTAAACGCTTACAATTTTAAAAAAGATTATTTTTATGAAACAAAAAATTATGAGCAAGCTTTTTTAAATTTAAAGGCCTACAATGCCTTAAACGATTCTATTACAATGAGTGCAGAAAACGTGAAATATGAAAACGATTTTGTTGAAAATTTTGAGGTTAAAAAACCAGTAGAAAATGTTCCAAAAGGTAATTCAGGTATCTATTTATTTTTTACCTTGTTCTTAGGTTTAATTATTGGTGCGTGTTTATTTGCATTAAAAAACAAACGTGAGTAAAAAAGAAAAAAATAGAATTAATGTGGTTTATAGCACGAACCCTAATTTTAAATTTGAGGAAGAAGACGCCTCAGAAGAGTTAACATTGCCCAATAACCAACAACACTTAAAAGTTTATTTAGATAGATTAGGTGGTGATAAATTTGTAAGTAGAGTTGAAGGATTTATTGGTAGTAAAGCCGATTTAGAAAAGCTTGGAAAATTATTAAAACAAAAATGTGGTGTTGGCGGTAGCGTTAAAGATGGAAGTATTTTGATACAAGGCAACCATAGAGATAAGCTAGTAGATTTATTAATTAAAGAAAAGTATCAAGCTAAAAAAGCTGGAGGTTAGATTTGGATGGTTGTTATGAGAATTAAATAACAAAATAAAATGACGCCATTGTTTAAAAAATTAAATTTTAAAGAGCAACAACGTGTTCTGGTAATTAATGGTCCAAGTTCATTTGAAGAGGAATTGAACGCCATTTCTGAATTCACAAAAATTGAAAGAGAAATTAAAAAAAAATCAAAAATTGAGTTTGCGATAGTTTTTGTTTTAACGCAGGAACAAATCGATAATTCTATAAAATTAATTTTCCCTAAACTTGAAGGCGATGCAATTTTATGGTTTTGTTATCCCAAAGGAACGTCTAAAAATTACAAATGCGCTTTTAATAGGGATAACGGCTGGGCAACACTTGGGAAGTATAATCTTGAAGGCGTTAGGCAGGTGGCAATTGATGAGGATTGGAGCGCTTTGAGGTTTAGAAAAATTGAATACATAAAAACATTAACAAGGCACAAAAGCTTGGCTATATCGAAAGAAGGGAAATCACGTGCTAAAAAAATTAACTCACTTTGCCTGAAAAGATCTTGGTATTATACCAAATGTATATAATATATAGTCCAAAAATCTGATGAAAATTTTCAATTATACAAGGCGGAAAACGCAGGCATAGCTAGAAGCTACGTCGAGTATTTCCAACGAAGTAGAATTGGAAATTTTCGATGAGATTGGACTAGATATTATATATATTTGGTATTATTAAATAACGTAAGCCCGCAAACCGTTATAAAAAAACGCCCCTACATTTAGGAGCGTTTCTTATAATCTATAAATTAAACTTATTATTGCTCAAAAGTTACTTTAAACTCAACCCTACGGTTTTTAGTTCTACCAGCAGCGGTTTTATTATCTGCTATTGGTCTTTCCATTCCGTAACCTTTTGCTGATAACTTATTAGGAACACCTTTATCTTGTAAATATTTCATTACTGCATTAGCGCGGCGTTGCGATAAATCTTTGTTTGCTGTTGCATTACCAACATTATCTGTATGTCCATCCACCTCAGTATCCCACGTTGGATTAGATTTTAATACAGAAACTACATTATCCAAAATTCCGTATGAAGTTTTCTTAATTACGTCTTTTCCAGTCTCAAACTGAATACCAGTCATCGCCTGTTTAAAGATTTGTTTTGCTTTATCATCTAGTTTTACTTCTGGGCAACCATCGTTACTTACAGGGCCAGCAACATTAGGGCATCTATCTACATCATCTGCTAAACCATCACCATCTGTATCAGGACAACCTTTTGTTTCTTTTTTACCAGCTACTTTAGGGCAAGCATCTTCACTATCTTGTATGCCATCACCATCGCTATCAGGGCAACCCATAAATTCTTTAATACCTGCAACTGTTGGGCATTTATCTTCGCTATCTTGAATACCATCGCCATCCGTATCAGGGCAACCCGCAAATGCAGAAACACCAAATACAGTTGGGCATTTATCTTCATTATCAGGAATACCATCTTTATCTTTATCTAAATTAACTTCCGTATATTTTATGTCAGATAAATAATAATAGGCTTTTGTGCTGGCAAAACTCACACTGTATTTGCTCTGAATAGCCTCAGTTGCAAAATTTTTATTAAATACACCAAAAACCATGTATTGCTCGCCTCCTTTAGCAGCGTATACTGCACTTAATTCTGTCCAGTCTTTAATGTTGGTTACTTTTTCAGTAAAGCTTAATTGAGGCTCGGCGCTCATTCTATTGTCATTTGCTTCTTTAACTTGCGTATTGCTAAACATTACTCCCCAGCCAGACGTAGCAAAGCCCGAGTAATCTGCTAAGCTAATGTTAAAAGAAACTTTATATGTTTTACCTTGAACCAAAGGTTCTGCAAGTTTAACTTGTAAATACTCGGCGTAGTTTTCGTTTATAGTTGTACAAACTTCTTTAAAACCTTTCAATTTACATTCTTTAGCGGTATTATAAGTAATTAACCCAAAATAATTTTTAGAACCCAAAGTATCTTGCAAACCCACATAATTTCCAGGAATACCAAGAGCTTGAGCAGATTTCTTTTTGAAACTAAATAAGTCTACAGTAGCCTTATTAGCGTTTGTAAAACGATTATCGAGTCCAATTTGATGAAACCCTTTAGGGACAAGAGAATCGCGGTACTTAATTGTAATTGTTTTGTTTTGGGCACTAACAACATTCGCTAGCGCTGTTAGGATTAAAAATGAAATCCAGATTTTTTTCATACTTTTTTGTTTAAAATTTAAGTGGCAAATATAGCACTAAAGAATTAAACCTGACTGATAAATATTTTTTAAACCATTTCGACTAAAATTAACTCAACGTAGTTTACTTAAGGTAATCATGCCTGCTTCAATAACGGCAAGCAACGTTTCACAAAACAAATCCTACCTTTCACAAAGTTAGTGCTATTAAATCGTTAATAATACCTAAACGAATTTGGTTGTTCACAAACAATTAACTACTTTTGCGCTAAATTATAACAAATAAAAACAATTATGAACAAAAAAATCTTAATGATGGCTTTATTGAGTTCGGCTGTTTACGCCAACGCTCAAGAGGCAACTACCGATGATGACAAGGTGGTTAAGAACAAAAAAGGTCATGAAATATTGCCAAAAGCTGGCGATATTGGCCTTGGATTTAACGCAATTCCTGTGTTAAACTTCCTACAAAACACTGCGCGTTTAAATTCAAACATTGGTAACAATGCGAACAGCGTGAACACCTATGTGAACGATGTTAACAATCAAATTGTAGGTAAATATTTTTTATCTAATAATACTGCTTTAAGAGCAAGAATTTCAATTAACACAACTTCTGGCGCTAACATTTACCTTGTTCAAGATGCGAAAGCGCGTTTTGATGCTTCAAAAGGAACTATTGATGATCAGTTAGCTGCTCAATTAATTCGTGTTGAAGACAAAGCTACTTACGCTAAAAGTAATATTAACTTAGCTGTTGGTTACGAAATGCGTCGTGGTTACAGAAGATTACAAGGTTTTTATGGCGGAGAATTTTTAGTTGGTGGTAGCAGTGCTCGTCAATTCAATACTTATGGTAATGAATTTAGTGCTGACATTACCACGGGTTCTGATTTCGTTAACAACTTTGATAACGGAAACACTTCTGTTCAACAACACAATACTACGCGTATTTCCCGAAATCTTGCTATAAGAGAAAGAGGTAACTTCCGTTTAGGTTTACGTGGTTTTGTTGGCGTTGAATATTTCTTTGCCCCTAAAATCTCAGTAGGTGCTGAATTTGGTTGGGGTTATGCTTTAAACTGGAGACGTGGACAAATTGTTGACCGTGAGGTTTACCAAATTGGTCAAGATGGTCCTAAAGTATTTAACGAAGAAGTTTTTGTTGACTCAAAACAAACGCAACGTGGTTTTTCAGTTGATAACAACAGCAACAGCGGTTTCTCTATGAATAATTTATTAGGTAACCAAAACTTAAACGGTGGTTCAGGTGCAATCACTTTAATTTTCCATTTCTAATCAAAAAAATAAATAATAAATTTTAAAATTAAATAATATGAAAAAAATAGCTTTAACATTATCAGTAGTTGCTTTATTGGCATCTTGTAGAAAACCAGAAGAGAAAACCTTATCAGTAACTGAAACAACAGGAACAGCTACAGTAAAAGGTGTGGTAACAAAAAATATTTTCACTAACAATGGTGGTACTTTTACCAGTAACGGACAAGTTGCTGCACAAGGTGCAAAAGTAATTATTCGTGTTGCAAAATCAGCTTTATACCCTAGCTCAGGCGCTTTAGGTTTTGATACTTATATGACTACAACAGATGCACAAGGTTTATATTCACTTGATATTAAAACTTCTGGTAACGGTGGTACAAATGCTGGCATGGTAATTGAAGATTGGATGGGTACTTTAGATACATTATTAAACGGTACAATTAAAACTGGTTTAGCTGCTCGCTTCCCTGGAACTCAAGCAAATCTTATTCTAACAACTGGTGGTACTCAACAAATTAATCACAACTCTAATGGCGTTTTAGTTAATTCAAACCCTAACAACAACAATATGATGATTGGTACTGCTAGTATTAGTGGTACAGTTGGTGCTCAAGTACCTGTATTATCAAGAGCTACTCCTACTAACGCTTATGCTCTATCACCTTCTTCACCTTCTGTTGTTCCTGTTGTTGGAAGAACTGTATATATGAGCTTTGATAAAGATCCATTTATCTTAATGTCTAAAATGTATACTACTACAACTTCAGCAGGCGGCGCTTACACGTTCACTTTCAACACAGTTGCTATGAACACACCTGGTATGAACCAAAATGCTTCTATTTGGGTTGCTGATTATTCAACAGTACAAGACACTGTTAAAACTACCACTGCACCAGCTAGCACAATTACCGTAACTGGTAAAACTGGTGTTTATGGTAACGTAATGCAAACTCAAAATAGCTTATTTAATAACGAAATTAGAAATGCTGTAAACTTTACTTACGGTACTTTTACTGCTAACTAATTTTAAATTAAAATTTAAATTAAAGGCTACCAAAATTGGTAGCCTTTTTTGTTGAATAAAAGTTGCTGTTTCTAAAGCTGTGCTAAACTAAAAAATGGTTTCTATTCTATTTTCTAAGAGGCTGAAAATCTGGAAACACATGACCAAATCTTGGTCACTTTTGGCGCTTCTTAAGCACAGCTTCAATATCTTTTAAACTTTTTCCTTTGGCTTTTAGTAATAATAGGTAATGAAAAAGTAAATCGGAGGCTTCTTCTAAAAATAATTCATCGTTGTTTGTAACGGCTTCAATTACTGTTTCTACAGCTTCTTCACCTACTTTTTGAGCCATTTTATTTATGCCTTTATTAAACATTTTGTTTACGTAAGATCCTTCAGTAGGGAAGTTAATGCGCTGTTCAATAATGTTCTCGAGTTCGTAAATAAATCCTGTTGCTTTATTTTTCTCCTCAAAACAAGTGTCACTTCCTGTGTGGCAAACAGGTCCAACAGGGTTTGCGTAAATTAACAACGTATCTTTATCGCAATCTAATTTTATATCAAACACATTTAAAAAATTTCCACTCTCTTCGCCTTTCGTCCAAAGTCTATTTTTACTTCTCGAAAAAAAAGTAACTTTTTTTGTCTCTAAGGTTTTTGCCAAGGCTTTGCTATTCATGTAACCCAACATTAAAACTTTTTGCGTTGTGTTATCTTGAATTATTGCTGGAATTAAACCATCTACTGATTTTGTAAAATCTGGATTCATCGTATTGAAATATGTTTTTGTTTTAAATAATTTTTTAGATCAAAAATTGAAATTTCGTTGAAGTGAAAAATACTTGCTGCTAATGCTGCATCTGCTTTGCCTTTTTCAAACACGTCGAAAAAATGTTCTTTTGCTCCTGCACCACCACTTGCAATAACAGGTATATTAACGCTTTCAGAAATTGCAGCAGTAATGTCAATCGAAAAACCATTTTTTGTACCATCGCTATTCATTGAGGTTAATAAAATCTCTCCAGCACCTTCGTTGCAAACCTGTTTTGCCCAATTCAATGCTAGTAATTCCGTCTTTACTTTTCCTCCGTTAGTAAAAACGTACCAATTGTTATTTACATAATTTGTATCAATGGCAACAACCACACACTGACTTCCAAAAGTTTGTGCTAAATCGTTCACCAAATTTTTATTGGTAACAGCTGACGTGTTTACAGAAATTTTATCAGCGCCACAATTCAATAAATGCGAAACATCTTCAACACTATTAATACCACCACCAACTGTAAACGGAATATTAATCTGTTTAGAAATTTGCATCACCAATTCTGACAGTGTTTTTCTTTTTTCGTTAGTTGCAGAAATATCTAAAAAAACCAATTCATCTGCACCTTGCTCACTATATAATTTTGCTAATTCAATAGGATTACCGGCATCTCTTATTGATTCAAAATTAATGCCTTTAACGGTTCTGCCGTCTTTAATATCCAAGCAAGGTATTATTCGTTTTGTTAGCACAGTATTAGTTTTTTTTAATCCAGTTTTTTAATTCGTTTAATGTAATTTTATTTTCGTAAAGTGCTTTACCAACAATTGCACCTTTGCAACCTATGGTTTTTAACTCATCTAAATTTGTTAAACTATTTACACCACCACTTGCAATAAAATGCAACATAGGAAATGTAGCAATAATTTTTTTATACAATTCATTCGACGTGCCTTGCAACATGCCGTCTTTACTTATGTCTGTGCAAAAAGCTTGCGTAAGATTATTTTTTAAAGCTTCTTTTAAAAAATCCATAATAGAAATTGTTGTTTCTTCAATCCAACCAGAGATGGCTAATTTCTCATCTTTCACATCTGCACCTAACAAAAGTTTATCACTTCCATACTTTTTAATCCACTCATAAAACAATTGAGGTTCTTTCACCGCAATGCTTCCAAGTGTTGCTATTGCAGCGCCCGAGTTAAAAACAACTTGCAAGGCCTTCTCGTTTTTTATTCCTCCACCAAAATCAATTATCAATTTTGTTTTTGAAGCCAGTAATTCAAGTACTTTCCAATTCACTACTTCGCCTTTTTTTGCACCATCTAAATCTACCAAATGCAAACGGGTAATACCTACATCTTCAAATTGGAAAGCTACTTCTAACGGGTTTTCGTTGTAAATAATTTTTGCAGCGTAATTGCCTTGTATAAGACGCACACATTTTCCTTCAATTAAATCTATGGCTGGTATTATTTGCATATTATAATTCTATAAAATTTTTTAATAACCTCTCCCCTACTTCACCCGATTTTTCAGGATGAAACTGCACACCATAAAAATTATTTTTTTGTAAGGCACAGCAAAAATCAATTTCGTAATTGCAATCGGCAATGGAGTTGTTGCTGAGTGCGGCATAATAACTGTGTACAAAATAAAAATAACTTTGTTCGGCTATACCTTTAAACAAATTACCTTTTAAATTTTTTACGTTATTCCAACCTACATGAGGCACTTTTTGTTGAATAGAAAATTTTTTAATCTCTGTATCAAAAATAGTCAAGCATGTTGTATCTCCTTCTTGGCTTGATTTACATAGCAATTGCATTCCCAAACAAATTCCGAGTAAAGGTTTTTTTGTAGTACTAATAAATTCGTTTAAATCTGTTTGTTTTAAATAATTCATAGCAGATGCGGCTTCGCCCACGCCTGGAAAAATAATCTTATCCATCTGATTTAATTTAGTTATATCATCACTCACCAAAGGCGTAACACCCAAACGCAAAAGTGCATTAGCAACCGAGTGCACATTGCCTGCATTGTATTTTATTATCCCAACTTTCATCTATAATAACCCTTTAGTACTTGGCAAATTCATATTTTCTTTATCGCGTTTAACTGCCATTTTAATTGATTTTGCAAATGCTTTAAAAATTGCTTCAATTTTATGGTGCTCGTTTTCTCCTTCGGCTTTTATGTTGAGGTTGCATTTGGAAGCATCGCTTAGCGATTTAAAGAAGTGAAAAAACATTTCAGTTGGCATATCTCCTATTTTTTCACGCTTAAATTCAACCTCCCATTCAATCCAATTTCTACCTCCAAAATCTAAAGCAACTTGAGCCAAACAATCATCCATCGGTAATGAAAAGCCATATCGTTCAATGCCAAGTTTATTACTTAGTGCTTTGTTAATTGCTTCACCTAAAGCTATACCAACATCTTCTATTGTATGGTGTTCGTCAATGTGTAAATCGCCTTGGCAGGTAATTTTTAAATCGCAACCGCTGTGTTTTGCAATTTGTTCTAACATGTGATCAAAGAAACCCAAGCCTGTTTTTATGTTCGCTTTACCTTTCCCATCCAGATTTAATTCAACACTAATTTTAGTTTCGTTGGTATTTCTGATTTGCTGAACAAGGCGTGGTGGCAATTTTAAATAATTGTAAATCTCTTGCCAATTTTTTACTTGTTGGGAACGATTATACGGTAGCTTAATTTTTTTACTTGAGAGGAATAGTGATTTTGCGTTCAAGTTCTTTGCTAACAACACATCGGTTAATCTATCGCCAATAACATAGGAGTTTTCTAAATCGTATTTATCTGAAAAATACTTTTTAAGCATACCAACTCCTGGTTTTCTGGTTGGTTTGTTTTCCTTCTCAAAACTTTTATCAATGTGTATGGCTGAAAATTTTATGCCTTCAGTTTTTAAGGTATCTACTACAAAATTTTGTACTGGCCAAAATTTTTTTTCAGGAAAACTCTTAGTACCTAGCCCATCTTGATTTGTAACCATAACCAATTCAAAATCCAACTCGTTTGCAATTTTATTAAGGTAAGTAATTACACCTGGCAAAAATTTTAATTTCTCAAAACTATCAATTTGAAAATTAATTGGCGGTTCCCAAATCAAGGTGCCGTCTCTATCAATAAATAATACTTTTTTTAACTTCTGTTTCATTTGAATTTTTTTAAAAGTTGAATCAATTTTAAATTTTCTACCTCCGTTCCAATGCTTATTCGCACATGATTTTTACAATTAAGTAATTTATCTCGGTTACTAATTAAAATTTTATTCTTTAATAAGTAGTTGCATAGTGCTGTTGAATCATTTACTTCAATTAAAAAAAAGTTAGCATCGCTATCACTAATATTTTTGACAAATGAAAGTGTTTTTAATGCTTTAAATAAAATTTTCTTTTCTTGCTTTACTCTTTTTATATTTTTATTGTAAACTTTTTTCTTTGCAATGGCTTTTAGTATTGTTTCTTGCGAATAGCCACTTATATTAAATGGCGGACGAATACAATTTATTAATTCAATAATTTCTGTATTTCCAATTAGCATTCCCAACCTTAGTGATGCAAGGCCCCAAGCTTTTGAAAAGGTTTGTAACACTAATAAATTTTTATACGTGTTTGTTAACGTAATAAAACTTTCTTTTTCTGAAAAGTCAACATAAGCTTCATCAATAACTAAAATACCAGAAAAGTTAGTAATTATTTTTTTTACTTGTTGCGCATTAATGCTTGTTCCTGTTGGGTTATTAGGCGAACATAAGAACATTAATTTTGTTTGTTTAGTTATCGCCTTTATTATTTCTTTCTCATTGAATAAAAAATTAGATGCGATTAATGGTACTGAAATTACCCCCACATTGTTTAACTGAGCATACACATTAAACATACCAAAGGTAGGTTCGGAAATTAAAATTTGATCGTGTTTAGGTTCGCAAAACGCGCGTATTAATAAATCTATTAACTCATCGCTACCGTTTCCTAAAACAATGGTTTCTGCTTTTACCTTTTTAAGTTTTGCAATTGCTTCTTTTACTTTTTGTTGAGATGACGACGGATAACGTTCTAAGCCTTTACCCAAAGGAGAACCAAAATTATTTTCGCAATTATCTAAAAAAATAAATTCCTTATCGCTTAAGTGCTTATCACGAATTACAGCGTAAGATTTAAACTCCAACACATTTTTGCGCGCACTATTTTTTAAATTAAATTTCATTTTAATCGAATACTTACTGCGTTTTTGTGTGCTATTAATCCTTCTGCTTCTGCCATTAATTCAATGGTTTTACCAATGTTAGTTATTCCCTCTTTACTTAGTTGCTGAAAAGTTATTTTCTTCACAAAACTATCTACCGATACGCCGCTGTAATTTTTAGCATAACCATTTGTTGGCAAAGTATGATTGGTGCCACTTGCATAATCGCCAGCGCTTTCGCAAGAATAATTACCTATAAAAACAGAGCCTGCATTTATAACCTTAGTTGAAAGGTTCAACGTATCGTTACAAGCCAATATCAAATGCTCTGGTGCGTATTCGTTAACTAGTTCCAAGGCTTGCTCCAAATTAGTAACCAAAATAAATTTACTGTTTTTGATTGCTTCCAAAGCAATTTCTTGTCGCGGTAATTCTTGTAATTGTTTTTCAACCTCAGTAATGATTTCTTGTATTACGCTTTCGTTAGGGCTTACCAATAAAACCTGTGAATCTTTTCCGTGCTCTGCTTGCGATAATAAATCTGCCGCAACAAATTTCGGAACACACGTTTTATCAGCAATAACAGCAACCTCAGAAGGACCAGCAGGCATATCAATTGCGACTTGTGTATTTGCTACCAATTGTTTGGCGTAGGTAACAAATTGATTGCCGGGACCAAAAATTTTATAAACTTTTTTTATTGACTCAGTTCCATAAGCCATAGCTGCAATTGCTTGCGCGCCACCCACTTTAAAAATGGTTTTTATTCCTAATACATTTGCAGTGTACAAAATTGCAGGATTAATTTTCCCTTCGCTATTTGCAGGTGTACAGATTGTAATTTCTTTACATCCAGCTAATACAGCAGGTACTGCAAGCATTAATACGGTTGAAAATAAAGGCGCGCTACCACCAGGAATATAAAACCCTACTTTTTGTATGGCAACAGATTTTCGCCAACATAGAACGCCGGGTTGCGTTTCTATAGCCTCTTCCTTAATCAATTGCGATTTGTGAAATTTTTCAATGTTCTGCTTTGCTTGTAATATAGCTTGTTTTAAACCTTCAGTAATTTCATTTTCGCTTGCCGCAATCTCTTCCTCACTTACTTTTAAGCTTGATAAATTTGCTTTATCAAATTTAAAAGCATATTCTAATAAAGCTTTATCGCCATTTTTAATAACGTTTTCAATTATGGTTTTTACAACTCCATCTAAATCATCAAAATTAGCTGTTGGTCGTTTTAGCAAACTTTCCCAATCTTTTTTTTCCGGATATTTTATTGGTGTAATCATTAAATAATCATTTTTTCTATTGGCACAACTAATATTCCTTGAGCGCCTTCGTCTTTCAACTTTTCAATTATATCCCAAAACTCATCCTCATTTATAACTGAATGAATTGAACTCCAATCTTTTTTTGCTAAGGGTAAAATTGTAGGACTTTTCATACCAGGTAAAATTGAACAAATTTTTTCTAATTTTTTATTTGGCGCATTAAGTAAAATATATTTGTTGTTTTTAGCAGTTTGCAAGGCATTTATTCTAAAAAATAATTTTTCAAGCAAAACTCTTTTCGCCTTGGTTAAATTTGCATGTTGAATAATTACTGCTTGCGATTTTAAAACGACCTCAACCTCTTTTAAACCATTGCTCAATAAGGTGCTTCCACTGCTTACTAAATCGCAAATAGCATCAGCCAAACCAATGCTTGGGGCAATTTCAACACTTCCACTAATTTCGTGTATCTCGGCCTTTACTTTATTCTCTTTTAAAAAATTAGATAAAATAGTTGTGTACGTTGTTGCGATTTTAAGTCCTTGTAAATCTTTAATTGATTTATACTGTTTGTCTTTAGGCAGTGCTATTGATAAACGGCATTTACCAAAACCAAGGTTCAAAGCTTTCTTAACGTTTTTATTTTTTTCAAACAAAACATTTTCGCCTACTATTCCAATATCCGCCACACCATCTTCCACGTATTTTGGAATATCATCGTCGCGCAAAAAATAAATCTCTAAAGGAAAATTTTCTGCTTCTGTTTTTAATCTATTTAAACTGGTATTTATTTTAATACCACATTTTTGCAACAGGTTAATAGAATCTTCACTTAACCTACCCGATTTTTGTATTGCTATTTTCAACATATTTTCCATTATTTAAAAATAAAAAAGGCTTACTAAACAGTAAGCCTTTTTTGGTTATTAATTTATTAATTATTACATACACAAAAAGCTCACTTTTTTGGTGAGTTATGATGATGTATGTGATTTAATTTATTCATTCTTTTTTAATTGGTTTATCAAAAAAGCCGCAGCAATTTAATGCAAACGGCTTTTTCTTCACCTATGAAAACAAATTATTTATGCGTTTTTTCGCTACTTACGGTTAATTTTTTACGACCACGCGCTCTGCGGGCAGCAATAACTCTGCGACCATTTGGAGATGCCATACGCTCTCTAAAACCATGTTTGTTTTTACGTTTGCGTTGCGAGGGTTGGAAGGTACGTTTCATTTTATTGTTAGTTTAAATGTTATTAAAATCGTTCCAAAAAAATTTGGAGTGCAAATATAGAGGATTTTTTTATTTTGCCAAAAAATATTTGAAAATTTAGGTAAAGTTACTCCTTTTCATTACAAAAAAATGACACATTTTGACTAAATACCGCTAATTTTGCTCTTTTTTTATGGCCAAACGTAATAGAGGGGGTTCAAATACAGATACCGATGAGCTTCCTAAAGCAAAATTAAGCTTAACAAATTTAAAAAAGTCGTTTCGTTTATTTAATTACCTAAACAAGCAAAAGTGGAAATTTATTTTGGGTATGCTTTTTTTGTTTGGCTCTGCGGGCGTTGGGCTATTATTCCCTATAAAATCAGGTTCTCTTTTAGGGATGTTTGGCGATACTAACGCAAATCCTAGCGAACAACTCGATAAATTAGGGAGTATAGGCCTTTTACTATTGGTTTTACTGGTAGCACAAGGTTTAATGAGTTTTTTTAGAGTTTTCTTTTTTGCACAAGTAACCGAGAGTATTTTACAAGGCGTTAGAAACGACACTTTTGCAAGTTTAATTAAAATGCCGATGAGTTTTTTTAATAAAAACCAAACAGCTGAGTTAAGCAGCAGAATTGCAACCGATGTAAACGTAATTTCTGAAGCCTTTACTGTGAATATTGCTGAAATTATTCGACAAACAATTGTTGGTGTTGGTGGATTAATTTTAATGATTGTAGGTGTGGATTGGTTTATTGCTAAATGGTTTATAATTATTATTCCGCCAATAACAATTATTGCAATTGTTTTTGCAAAAAGAATTAGAAAATTTTCTAAAAACTTACAAGATAAAATAGCCGAGGCAAACGTAGTTGTATCAGAAGCTTTAACAGGTATAACAAGTGTAAAAACTTATACCAACGAAAAACACGAGATAACAAAATTTGAAAACAAAACCAACGACATTAAAAATATTGGTTTAAAGTATGGCTTATTCCGCGGTACTTTTTTTGCGTTTGTTGTAACATTTATTTTTGGTACAATTTTTTTCATTTTGTTTAAAATGATTGAAGCCAAAATTAATGGCATAATTACGGCCGAACAGTTTGGCGAATTTTTAATGCTATCCTTGTTCGTAAGTGCATCGTTAGGAGGATTACCAGAACAAATAGCAAGTTTACAACGTGCTTTAGGAGCTACCGATAGAATTTTTGAAATTATTGAAGGTGATTCTGAAAAATTAAATTTACAATTACAAGCCACAAAAAACAACCAACGTGCCTCTGAAATAGAATTTAAAAATGTAAACTTTAATTACCCATCGCGTCCGGATTTTAATGTTTTGCAAGACATTAGTTTTAAAGCAGAGGCAGGGCAAACAGTGGCCTTAGTTGGAAGCAGTGGTTCCGGTAAAAGTACCATTGCATCTTTATTACTACGATTTTATGACCCAATAAGCGGGAGCATTTCAATTAATAACAAAGAAACTAAAACCTTTGATTTAACGGAGTTACGACAATACATTGCCCTTGTGCCACAAGATGTAATTTTGTTTGCAGGTACAATTAAAGAAAACATTGGTTACGGTATGCCAGGTGCAACAGACGAAGAAATTTACGAAGCCGCAAAACAAGCCAATGCTTATGATTTTATAAATACTTTTCCTGATAAATTTAATACATTGGTTGGTGAGCGTGGCATTCAGCTATCGGGCGGGCAGCGCCAAAGGGTTGCCATTGCACGTGCGGTTTTAAAAAATCCAAGCATTTTAATTTTAGATGAAGCCACTAGCAGCTTGGATAGCGAGAGCGAACACCTTGTGCAAGAAGCCTTAGACAAATTAATGATTGGGCGTACAAGCATTGTAATTGCGCACCGTTTAGCAACTATAAGAAAAGCTGATAAAATTGTAGTGCTTAAAAAAGGGGTTGTTATCGAAGAAGGAAGCCACCAAGAACTTATATTAAACGAAAGCGGTTTTTACAATAAGTTAAGTAAAATGCAATTTGAGTTGGGGTAACTTCAATGCTTTGTAAGCATATACTTCCCAAAAATCAAATCCTACTTAACAACACCACATTTTCCACATGCGCGGTTTGCGGAAACATATCAACTGGTTGAATTTTTTCTATTTTATAAAATTCTCGCATTAAATCTAAATCGCGGGCCTGTGTGGCGGGGTTGCAACTTACGTACACAATTTTAGGTGCGTTTGCTTTTATAATTACATCCACCACTTCCGGCGCCATTCCTGCCCTTGGCGGATCTGTTATTATAACATCTGGTGTGCCATGTTCCAAAATAAACTCTTGCGTTAAAATTGCTTTCATATCACCCGCAAAAAAGAGTGTATTATTGATGTTGTTATTTTTAGAATTTTGTTTTGCATCAATTATCGCATCTTCAACATATTCTATACCAACAACTTTTTTAGCTTGTTTTGCCACAAAGTTAGCAATGGTGCCAGTACCTGTATACAAATCATACACCAATTCGTTGCCCGTTAAACCCGCAAACTCACGTGTAATTTTATAAAGATTATACGCTTGTATTGAATTTGTTTGATAAAAAGATTTTGCACTAATGTTAAACTTTAAATCTTCCATAACCTCTGTAATATAAGATTTGCCGTGGTAGGTAACAATTTCCAAATCTGTAAACGAATCGTTCCCTTTAGGGTTGTGTGTGTATTGTAAACTTGTAATTTGCGGAAATTTATTTTTCAGAAAATCAAGTAATTCAAATAACTCTTTTTCTAATAACTCAAATACGCTTAACACAACCATTACTTCACCAGTGCTTGTTGTGCGTATCATTAAGGTTCTTAAAAAATTAGCTTTGTTTCTAATTTCAAAAAAACTTAACTTGTTTTCGATAGCGTAATTATAAATGGCGTTTCTTATGCTATTACTTGGTTCTGCTTGAAGGTGGCAGTGTTCAATCTGCAACACTTTATCAAACAAACCTGGTATGTGAAAGCCCAAGCCGTTTTTATTTTCAACAGTTTCAAGCGTTTTCATTTCTTCATTGATCATCCATTTTTTATTAGAGAACGAAAACTCTAGTTTATTTCTATAAAAAAATTCCTCAGCATTTTTTAAAATCGGCGTCAAACCTTCAATGCTTAATTTTCCTATTCTCGTAAAAGCATCAGTAACATATTTTTGTTTAAAAAACAGTTGTTGCTCATAATTAAAATTTTGCCATTTGCAGCCACCACAAGTCCCAAAATGCTTACAAACAGGCTCAGTACGATGAACAGATGGTTGAATAAGTTTATGAACTCTTCCTTCGGCAAAGCTATTTTTTTTGCGATGAACCATAACATCCACTACATCGCCTGGCACCGCACCTTCAATAAAAACAACCAATCCATCGTGTTTGGCTATGGCTTTTCCTTCGGTACTAATATCAACAACCGTTAAGTTCTCTAACAAAAAATTCTTTTTAATTTTTGACATGGTGCAAACTTACAAAATATAAAACAAAGAAAATTCCTTAACTTCACGCATCAAAAAAATTCTTCTTATATCTGATACACATGGGGTTTTAGACCCTAAACTTTTAAAGCACATTAAAGAAGCGGATGAAATTTGGCACGCTGGAGATATTGGTACCACTGAACTTACAGATCAACTTAAAGAAGTAAAACCGTTAAAAGCTGTTTACGGTAATATTGATGGCGGCGGACTAAGAGTTGAATTTCAAGAAAATTTATTTTTTATGTGCGAAGAGGTAAAAGTTTTCATTACCCATATTGGCGGCTATCCTGGTAAATATCCTGCGCGTATTAAACAACTTTTAAAACAACATAGGCCAAATCTTTTTATTTGTGGACACTCGCACATTTTAAAAATAATTTATGATAAGGAGTTAAGCCTGTTGCACATAAACCCAGGCGCATGCGGTGTACACGGGTTTCACGCAGTAAAAACATGCGTTCGATTCGAAATTGAAGGCAAAGACATAAAAAATTTGGCAATAATTGAATTAGGAAAAAGAGCTTAATTTATTTAACTTCGCTCATTATGTCATCCGAAAAAAATCCTGCTTATTTTAGTAACGAGGCCCTTGCCAGATTCGTTAGCGCTCAAAATAAAACTGTAGAAAAAGTAATATGCCATTTATGGCAAAATTTACATAATGCCAATGAGGCAGTAGAAATAATTGACAATGTTGAGTTGCATTTTACAGATAAACAAAAACTCACTATTTCGTGTAACCCCGATGGAGATGGACTAGACGCTATAGACTATAATTATAAAGAAGCTGCCATTCAAGTACAGCAGGAGTTTGGCAACAAAATAAAACTATTTGCCATTGATGCAAGTAGCACAAAAATGTGGGAAGATGTAATAGGAAAAACATTAGAAAAAGTACAACTTACCAAAGACAAGGATTATTACAAAGCCGATGCCTTAATGCTTAACTTTGGCGAAGAAAGAAGAGAGATTGCTATTTCTCCTTTAGATGGGCTGGTGATAGATTATTATGAAGATTAATCCATTCTTTAGTTTAATAAAAACCATTATATTTGCTTTGCATGAGCCAAACTGTTACCCTAAAAGATAAAACATTTAAACCTTACATCCCTCAACAAAAAATTGCAGAGGCTGTAAACACGCTTGCGCAAAAAATTAATGAAGACTTAAAAAATGATTTCCCATTATTTTTGGTTGTGCTTAATGGCTCTTTTATGTTTGCATCTGATTTACTTAAAGAGGTAACAATTCCCTGCCAAATTTCATTTATTAAAGTGGCTAGTTACCATGGCACATCAAGCTCGGGCAATGTTACAGAATTAATTGGTTTAACTGAAGAATTGGAAAACAGAACTGTTGTAATTATTGAAGACATTGTAGATACCGGCACCACCATTGAACGCCTTTACGAAGTATTAACCAGAAAACACGTTAAAAAAATTGTAACCGCCACAGCTCTTTTAAAACCCGAGGCTTATAAAAAATCATACAAAATTGATTATATAGGTTTAGAAATACCAAATGCGTTTGTGGTTGGCTACGGCTTAGATTACGATGGCCTTGGAAGAAATTTAAAAGAAATTTACGTATTAGCTTAAAACAAAATAAAAAATGAATAGCATGTTAAATCTAGTTTTATTCGGTCCTCCAGGCGCTGGCAAGGGCACACAATCAGAAAATTTAATAAACAAATACAACTTGGTGCATTTAAGCACGGGTGATATTTTAAGAAGCGAAATTGCACGCGGAACCGCATTGGGTGCGCAAGCTAAATCAATAATGGATAGAGGCGAATTGGTAAGCGATGAAATTGTAATTGGAATGATTGAAAGTAAATTGGATGAAAACCCAAACGTTAAAGGATTTATTTTTGATGGATTTCCAAGAACGGTGGTGCAAGCAGAAGCATTGGATGATTTGTTGCAAAAAAAAGGAACAGGCATTAGTGCTATGATGGCTTTAGAAGTTGAGAACGAAGAGCTCGTAAAACGTTTATTAAAACGTGGGCAGGCCAGTGGCAGAGCAGATGATAGTAATGAAACCATTATAAGAACACGTATCCAAGAATACAACAATAAAACGTTGCCATTAAAAAATTATTACAACGAACAAGGTAAATTTCACAGCATTAATGGTATTGGTAGCGTTGACCATATTTTCTCGTTACTGGTAAACCGCATCGTATTTTTAAATGCCGAAATGGATTTAACAGGATTAGAAACAGATATTGAACATTTGGATTTAACTATAAAAGATTTTGAAGTAGCAGATGAAATTGCACCCGAATTGTTATTAGAAATTGATGCCATTAAACGTGTAGAAGCTGAAGAAGCGCAAGAAGCAAGACAAAACAAAAAGGAAGCAAAAAAACTTGTTCCTGTTAAAGTTGCAAAAAAAGTTTCTCCCGCAAAGAAAGCTGTGGCTCCTAAGCCAGTTAAAAAAGAAAAACAAAAAGTTGCTAAAGCTACTAAGAAAAAAAGTGTGGCTAAACCAGTCAATAAAAAAGCAACTGCCAAAACACTGGTAAAAAAAGCAGCGCCTAAAAAAATCAAAAAGGTAATTGCAAAAACTAAAGCAGTAGCTAAGAAAAAAGTTGCAAAACCAATCGCTAAAAAGAAAGTTTCAAAAACTGTTTCTAAAAAAGTAGTAACGAAAAAAGCAATTAAGAAAGTTGCTAAAAAAAATACAGTTAGCAAAGCAAAAAATAGCTCTAAAAAAGTTGCAAAACCAGTTAAAAAGAAAATTACTCCTAAAAAAGTAACTTCGAAAGCCACTGCCAACAAGGGCAAGAAGAAAATGAAATAATAACAAAACGAACATCATTCAGTAAAATTCTTAATACGTAATTTAGAATGAGTACTAAAGAATTTTAAAAAAAAATAATTGTGGATACCAACTTTGTAGATTATGTAAAAATTTGTTGCCGAAGCGGAAAAGGCGGTGCTGGCTCTATGCACTTCCACCGCGATAAATTTACTGCCATGGGTGGCCCCGATGGTGGAAACGGCGGGCGCGGCGGACACATCATCATAAGAGGTAATAAACAATTATGGACACTCATTCACCTAAAATACCGAAAACATATTATTGCTACCGAAGGCGAAAATGGCTCAAGTGGCAATAGCAGTGGCAAACAAGGCAAAGACGAAATTTTAGATGTTCCGCTTGGTACAATTGCACGCGATGTTGAAACCGGTGAATTTATTTGTGAAATTACTGAAGATGGCCAAGAAGTTATAATTGCAAAAGGCGGACGAGGTGGCCTTGGTAATGCTAATTTTAAAACAAGTACCTTACAGAGCCCTAAATTTGCGCAGCCTGGCGAGGAAGGTTTAAAGGAATGGAAAATTTTAGAATTAAAAGTGTTAGCAGATGTTGGTTTGGTAGGATTTCCCAATGCAGGTAAATCAACCCTATTATCCGTTGTAAGTGCTGCTAAACCCGAAATTGCAAATTATCCATTTACCACTTTAGTTCCTAATTTAGGAATTGTAGAATACAGAAATTACAAAAGTTTCATCATGGCTGATATCCCTGGAATTATTGAAGGAGCTAGCGAAGGAAAGGGATTAGGTTTACGATTTTTAAAACATATTGAACGCAACAGTATGCTAATGTTTATTGTTAGTTGCGACACCAAAGACATAGTTGAAGAATATAAAATTTTACTAAACGAATTAAAGCAATACAACCCCGATTTATTGGAGAAAAAAAGATTACTCGCAATAAGTAAAACAGATTTGTTAGATGAAGAGTTAGAACTTGAATTAACCAAAGATTTGAACAAACGATTAAAAGGAAAAAACAAAGTGCCTTATATTTTCTTCTCATCAGCAAGTCAAAAAAATATTATTCAATTAAAAGATACACTTTGGGAAATGATGAATAGTAATTGAGGTTGGATGTTGAAAATACGTTTCACTTTATTTAATATCAACAAAAGTCCATTTATTATTTTAAATTAGTAATTCCTAACCAATCAAATTTCTATTAAAAATGAAACTTTACACAATTAACACAGGGCATTTTAAATTAGATGGTGGCGCAATGTTTGGCGTAGTCCCAAAAAGCATTTGGAATAAATTAAATCCGGCAGATGAAAATAATATGTGCAGCTGGGCTTTGCGCTGTTTGCTTATTGAAGAAGGCAATCGTTTAATTTTGGTAGATACTGGCATGGGCAATAAACAAGATGATAAATTTTTTAGTTACTATTATTTGCACGGTAATGATAGCCTAGAAAAATCATTGAATACTTATGGCTTTACAAAAGACGATATTACAGATGTTGTTTTGACACATTTACATTTTGATCATTGTGGAGGCGCTATTCAAAAAAACGAAAACGGAACCTTAGTACCAACATTTAAAAACGCTACTTACTACAGTAATAGCAAGCATTGGCAATGGGCTACAAATCCTAATCCGCGAGAGAAAGCAAGTTTTTTAAAGGAAAACATTTTACCAATTCAAGAAAGTGGCCAATTAAAATTTATTAATGAATTGCAAGCACCACTTTTACCCAACCTAAGTTTTATTGAAGTAAACGGACACACAGAGGCCATGCAACTCCCGTTAATAAACTATAAAAACAATAACATTGCCTATATGGCAGATTTAATTCCGAGTGTTGGGCATTTACCAGTACCTTATGTAATGGGTTACGATATGCGACCACTTACAACCTTAGATGAAAAAAAATCACTCCTCGAAAAAGCGGTTACTGAAAATTGGCTATTGTATTTTGAACACGACCCAAGTATTGAATGTATAAGTTTGCAACGCACCGAAAAAGGAATAAGGATGAAAGAAGAAGTAAAAATTTCTTATTTTTAGTAATTTTTATTATTATTAATTTTTGAATCTTTTTTAACAAGCGGAAATGCTGCATTACCTATTGTTACTATAAATACAGTTAAAATTGTTTTAGAAATCATTGTAGTAGTTTTATGGAGATTTAACAAACTAATCAAAGTTATAAAAATCAACAAAAGGAAAAAAGTTTCTTAGTATTCGGCCATTTTAATACGTTTACTAAAAATGTGCAGTAACTAAAGTAAATATTATTTAAATTTATACAGCTATTAATAAGTAAAAATAAATACATATGACTATAAAATTAACTAAAATTTCTTTTCTTATTGCAGTTGCTTTATCTGTTAGTGCTATTGCACAAAATAATTGCATTGAAAAAATTGATCCGGTTGAAAATTTTTCTTTAAACACACAGTTAAAATCTACCAGTATAGCTACAACATGTATTGATCAAAATAAATACGTTGGAACATCGGCATCATACCTAGTAAAACTTGGTGGTAAATTACCAAATAGAACAACTGTTACAGCTCAAATATTCTCAGGATATTATGGTGCAGTTAACTCAGTTGCTTTTGCAGCTGCTAAAGGGTCTACTAATAGCCCTAACTATACCTGTTCGGTTCGTATTCATGGTTTGAATGGTAGTGGTGGCGTAGGTAATCCAATTGGAACAGTTGCGAATGTTGCAATAACAAGCGGCTCTATATCAACTTATACCGTAAATTTTCCTTCACCAGTAAATGTACCACAAAGTTCAAACGGTTTTGCCGTTGTGATTAACTACAACAGTACGAATACAGATTCCATGAGAATTGCAGCTTCTGCATCACTTACAACGCCAATTTATAGAAGTGAATATTCTTCACTTCTTAGTATAGGGTACTTGACGGTTTACAACTCTTTAGTTCCATTTGATTTCCATTTTTTAATTTGGCCTACCTATACAATTGATAACAATTCCGGAAACTATGCAATTTCTCGCACAACACCTTCGTGTGTAATTCCTGCTAATTATCAATTTGCTTTATCCGGTAAAGTGACGCCTAGTTACTATTTTAATCAGGATATTATTCAAAGCCCAACTCTTGAATCGCTTAATTTCGGAGATAATACTTTTTTTTCGTTAAACAATGCAAGCAAAACCTATTCCGCAAATGGTCAATATTTGGCAGTTGCTAGTAGAACATTTTTTGGATGGACTAACAATTGTATTGACACCCATACTTATAATGTGATTGTTGGTTCAGGGAACACAAATCCGGCATTTACTTTCAACGCAAATGGGTTCAATTTGGTTTTCAACAACACTTCCACTAATGCTGTAAGCTACAATTGGAATTTTGGCGATTTAACAACATCAACCCAAACTAATCCAAGTAAAACCTATTCCAGTCCGGGTACATATGTTGTAGAATTAACCGCTTTTAATGCTAATGGCTGCTCGAAGAAATATATTGAATCAATCATTGTAAGTTCGACAACAGATATAAATGACAAAGCTTCACTATCTTCTCAGATAAAACTTTATCCTAATCCAGCCCACGAAAAAATAACTTTTTATGGCAATTCATATTTGAAAGGAAAGTTCGCAATCTATGACTTAATTGGCAAAAAAATAATTAGTGAAAAAGAATTCTCCTTCATCGGCAATGAGTTTGCTATTGATATAAGTGATTTAGAAAAAGGTTCATATATTATGAAAGGTGAAACAAGTGATGGAAATTTTAATAAAATTTTTATTAAAGAGTAAATAACACGTATTTTCAAAATGAGAAATTTTTTTATTGTAATTAGTTTAGTTTCCACCTTAGCATTAAAAGCGCAAGGATTCGGGAGCACAGCCATAAATTGGGCATTACCAAATGGTGGCAAAATCAATTCAGCTTCAACTCAATTTGGTTTTAACAACCAATTTGGTTCAGCAATCACTACTGAAGGTGCAGGCTCTCAAACCTGGGGATCGATTGATATGAATGGTGATGGGCTAATAGATTTAGTTGTAACAGCACAACTACAAGGAGGTAATGTAACATCATTTTCTCCAAATACCAATCAATATTGGAATGTATATTTAAACAATGGAAGCAATTACTCTTCGTCACCACAACAATGGAACTTACCAAATGGTGGCAAAATTAATGCTAATATAAATCTTGGTTTTAATGCATTAACGGGTGTCGCCACAACAGCTGAATCCACAGGCTCTCAATCTTGGTCGTTGGCTGATATAGATGGCGATAATAAGCCAGACTTAATAATTACAGCACAATTGCAAGGAGGGAATGTGACTTCGTTCTCTCCAAACTCTAATCAGTACTGGAAAGTTTATTTGAATACCGGAACTGGATTTTCAACCTCTCCTGTTAACTGGAATTTACCAAATGGTGGTAAAACAACTAATTCGGGAACATTAGGTTTTAACTCCATTTCTGGTGTTGCTCTAAATACTGAATCTACCGGTTCTCAAAGCTGGTCATTATTAGATATTAACGGAGATGGCAAACTCGAACTTATAGTTACCGCTCAATTACAAGGAGGAAACGTAACCTCATTCTCGCCATCTAGTAATCAGTATTGGAAAGTATATTCAAACACAACTACTGGTTTTAACCTTACAGAATCCAATTGGAGTTTGCCGAATGGGGGGAAACTTCTAACCTCAGCCAATTTGGGGTACAATAATCTTAATGGAACCGCACTTATTACTGATGTAACAGGCTCTCAAACTTGGTTTTTACAAGACGTTAATAATGATAAATCACCAGATTTATTTATAGCGGCGCAGTTGCAAGGAGGAAACGTAACTTCATTTTCTCCAACATCTGGTCAGTATTGGAAAATATATCTTAATACTGGTAATTCATTTGCACTTTCGAACTCCAACTTTGTTTTGCCGAATGGAGGTAAGATAACAACTTCAGGTAATCTTGGATTCAATAGTCAGGCTGGATTCGCTTTGATTTCTGAAAGCGTGGGTTCGCAAACATGGTTTTTTACTGATTTAAACGGCGATGGATTTAGTGAGTTGATTGTAACAGCTCAACTGCAAGGAGGGAATCTGACGTCGTTCTCTCCAACGAATAATCAGTATTGGAATGTATATCCTGGAACATCTTCTGGCGTTTCACTTAGTCCGGTACAATGGAGCTTACCTTTAGGAGGCAAACAAAACACAACGACTAATTTTGGATTTAATTCTCTAAATGGCACGGCAATTCCTACTGAAGGTGCTGGTTCACAAACATGGAATGTCTTTGACATTAATGGGGATAATTTACTAGATTTAGTTGTTAGTGCGCAATTACAAGGGGGTAATGTAACCTCGTTTTCGCCAACTACAAACCAATACTGGAAAGTTTACGGCAATTCACTTGTTGGCATTAAAAAAGTTAACAGCTCAGATTATTTTAAGATTTTTCCAAATCCGGCTAAAAATAATTTAACAATTAAAGTTACAAATAGTAATTTTTTGGCGTCTTTATCAATAATAGATCAGTTTGGCAAATCATATTTAGAAAAGAAATTTGAAGAAGATGAAAAAGTTTCTGAAACAAATCTTGACATTGCAAATTTAAAATCTGGTCTTTATTTTTTAAGAATTAATAATATTGTTTATAAACTGATAAAAGAATAGTTCTAATCAATTAATTAAATATTAAGCATTTAAAGAAAACATATCTAAAATAATTAATATTCTAATTTAAAAAATAAAGACAATATCCAATGAATTAAAATTTGTGGTTAAGGGTCAATGATTAACACAAGATTTGGATCATGGTTTTTAATATCAAAACTTAAAATATTGTTTTTTATTACCCATTTAGCAGGCAGTTGTTTGCCGTTTTGGTAAACTATTGGTGCGCCCTCTTGCACTTTGCCTAATGGCGTATTCAGTAATAATGTGCCATCTCTATTTATAATTACATTAGCTCCTTCTACTTGCAATTGTATTTGTTTGTAATTGGCGCCTGGGGCAACAATGTAATCGTGTTTTAGCTCCGTGTCTTTTTCGTAATAATGTAAATTAATCCCAGATTACTCATTAGGAATATTTCATTGATAAATCTATAGGATAATCCCAAAGTGAATCAAACCACTTCCTTCTTTTTTTAATCAGTGCAATTTTGAGAGTGAGCTTATCATTCGTTTTTACA
>JAAFIQ010000026.1 GCA_013298715.1 Bacteroidota bacterium
TCCCAGCAGCTAAGCCATTAATTGTTTGGGTTGGGATAGCTACGCCGTTGTTTGAAAAGCTTGTGGCTGTTTGACCACCAGGAGAGGTGTTACTTATTACAATTTGACCGTTAGGGTTGCCGCAGAGGGAATTGAAAGAATTTGCTGTTATTGAAGGCAAAGGATTAACGACAATTTGAATTGTTCGGGTGCCAATACATCCGTTTGCGTTTGAGCCAACCAAGGTGTAAGTAGTTGTAGAACTAGGTGTTTGAGTTAAATTTGCACCATTAGTATTTACAGGAAGCCAGGTATAAGATGTAGCCCCTCCGCCACTAAGTGTAGCAGGTGTGCCATTACAGACTGTAGCACTCGCACCAGTAAGCGTAGGTATTGGACTCACAGTAACCGCTGTTGTTCTTGTACAAGTTCCAGAAGGACTATTAACACTTACAGTATATATGTAGGTGCCACTTAAAGTTGGAGAAATAACACCATTAGGGTTTTGAACACCGGATGTGAAGCCATTAGGTCCAGTCCAAGAATATACACCACTTGCTACATTTGATGAAGATAAATTGAAACTTGAATTCGGACAGATTGGACCAGTGTTGTTGGCAGTAACCGTACAACCTGAGCAAGAAGCTGGTGCAACATAAGTAGCTACTTCAGTACATGATGAATTGGCCGAATAGGCTGCTGTGACAGAACAGTTTGCACCATTTGAAGTTAAACCAGTTAAGGTATAGTTAATAGGGTTAGGAAAAGGAGGGGTGAAAACTTGGGGCGCACCACCACAAGAGGAAGTTACAGTTAGGTTACCAGTGTTAGGCGGATTTGTTACATTAAATGTACCAGTTACACTATATTGATTTGTGCCAGGATTACAAGCACTTGGCAGAGCGGTCATACCATAAATATTACAAAGAATATTGCAATTGGTAGAACCAGTAGAACCTCCGCCAACACCTGCAGAAATATTTGTGGCTGCATTGGCGAAATTTGTAATTAAGAGCATGTACCACTGACCGGCAACTGCACCAACAATATTAACTGTTTCTGTAGCTGACGTAGAAAAGCCACAGTCGAATGGAGCAATTGTGCCTGTTGAAATGGCTCCGCACATAGACGCTTGATTTGTAAATGGTCCCCAGATAGTAAAATCAATATCGATACCTGCACTATTTGATAAATTTATATTGATATTGCCTGATGTAGCAACATTTAGATAATACCATGCAGGGTTAGGTTGACTGAGCATACAACCATAGTTTGGGCCAACTGGTGCGCTACCAGCATTAACTCCCCCTGGAAAAGTTGCGCCACCTGTTGTGCAAAAGGGTTGTGCGTTGGGGCAGGTGCTCCCAGTAGGCGGTGGTGGTGGCGGAGGAGTAGTTGAACAAGCAATAGATGCTGACCATCCAGGATTGGTTACAGAGCCATCTGAAGTAAAGCTAAATGTAAGACATCCGCCTAAGGTAGAGGCAACCGTTCCTGGACTGGTAGCTCCTGTATAATTTCCAACAAGATTCCCATTGCTATAAACATATAAGTAGTCGTAATTATTCTCAAGACTGAAAGAGCTGAAATTTACAATAACATACTGCCCAAGAGGAGCGCAGAAAGTAACACTACTATTTTGATTATTTGAGTAATTTCCACCAGATCCTCCACCATCAAAGAAATTTTGACCGCAACCATTCAAACTCCCTAAATTCCCAGTAAGGTTAATTTGAGAGTAAACTAAATTGGAGCAAAATAAAAGTGCAAAACCGAATACAAGACGTAATTTTAAACTAGTAAATCTTTTCATTATTATTTATTTTATAAATTTAATTGGTTGACTGGGCTTTAACAGATTTTCCATCAAGGCTTATTGCAAACTCAATATTGTGGTGTTTGCTGTTAATACTTATGTTTTGGAGATGTATGGGTTTGTTATATTTTTCTAATAATTCATTCGCTGATAAAAGCTCGACCCAAGCTAATTTATCAGTAAAAAAAATTGTTCTACTTTTTTCAATAAAACGGAAAGCTTCTAAATTGCTGGTTTGATTTAACGCAGTTTCATACTTAGTTAAATCTATATCTGGAAATTTTGAGTGAATTATGAAATGTCTTTTTGTTTGGTTTTGCGCAGAAACACTGATTCCAAAAAGCAATAATAAAATAAAGTAAACGTTTTTCATAACTAATTTTGTTTTTATTAATGTGCTAAATTAGTTATTGAGAAATCTTAATAGCAACAATTAACTCATTAATAAAACATGTTCACTCATTTAATTAAGTATTAATCAACAATTAAAAAGCATTATTGATACAGCATTTAGAATAAAGAGCTAGCTCGTCGAAACAAAAGGTGTTTTTGTATTTTATTAAGGTAATTTAATCGAAAATTATTAAAGGAATCGAAAGGGGGGGTAATAAACGGTAGAGAAATGTGATTAATCAAGAAAAAACTAATTATTCGACGCCTCAGCACCACCTACAATTTCTAAAATTTCTTTTGTAATTGAGGCTTGACGAGCTTTGTTGTAAGTAATTTTTAATTCTTTTTGCATAGCTTTAGCATTATCTGTTGCTTTGTGCATAGCCGTCATACGCGCACCGTGTTCACTTGCAAAACTATCTAATAATGCTTTATAAAATTGCGTTTTTAAACTACGCGGGATTAATTCGTTTATAATATACTCTTGACTAGGTTCAAAAATGTAATCGCCTGTAACTTTTTTTGTTGAATCAGCACCTTGCTCAATTGGTAAAAACTGTTCTTCGGTAGTTAATTGTACCGCCGCGTTTTTAAATTGATTGTAAACCAATAGAATTTTATCAAATTGTTTCGCGGTAAAAGTTTCCATTATTTTTTCAGCAATAGGCGCCGCTTTTGCGAAACTTAATCCATCAAATACTTCATTCAAGTGATGTGGTAAATCTTGACCTGAAATTAAATATTGTGTGCGTTTAAAAGCATCGTGTACTTTTTTTCCAATTGGTAAAACAGTTATATTACATCCTTGATATTTTTCCTTAATCAACAGATTTGTTTTTTTAATAACGTTACCATTAAAAGCACCTGCTAATCCACGGTTTGAAGAAATAGAAATAATCAAAACATTTTTTCCGCCACTGTTGCGTGCAAATACGTTTTCGCTTGCATCCACACTTGCGCTAACGTTTTCTAAAATTTCTTTTAGTTTATTAGCATAAGGGCGCATTTGTGTTATAGCATCTTGTGCACGTTTTAATTTAGCAGCACTTACCATTTTCATAGCACTGGTAATTTGCATTGTGCTACCAATGGATACTATACTATTTCTTACTTCTTTTAAACTAGGCATCTGATATATTTACGATTTTTAAATTTACGATTTACAAATTTTATTCAATTGTAAATTGTCAATAAATAAATTGTCAATTGGTATTAATTATATTTAGCAGTTAATTCTTTTGCACAAGCTTCTAATGTGTTAGTAATTTCGTCTGTGTATTTTCCAGCTTTTAAATCATCTAAAATATTTTTGTGTTTGCGCTCCATTGTATCTAAAAATTCTTTTTCAAACTCACGTACTTTGTTTACAGGTACTGAACGCATTAAATTTTTAGTTCCTAAATAAATAATTGCAATTTGTTGTTCAACACGTTGAGGCGAGAATTGACCTTGTTTTAAAATTTCCACATTACGTGAGCCTTTATCTAAAACCGATTTTGTTGCAGCATCTAAATCACTACCAAATTTAGCAAACGCCTCTAACTCGCGGAACTGAGCTTGATCTAATTTTAAGGTACCAGCAACTTTTTTCATCGATTTAATTTGGGCATTACCTCCTACACGCGATACAGAAATACCTACGTTGATAGCAGGACGAACACCTGAGTTAAATAAGTTACCCTCTAAGAAGATTTGCCCATCGGTAATTGAAATTACATTGGTTGGAATGTAGGCTGAAACGTCGCCAGCTTGTGTTTCAATAATTGGTAAAGCTGTTAACGAACCACCACCTTTTACAATTCCTTTTAAAGAAGCAGGTAAATCGTTCATGCTTTGAGCAATAGAATCGTTAGCATTAATTTTTGCAGCACGTTCTAATAAACGACTATGTAAGTAAAACACGTCACCAGGATAAGCTTCGCGCCCTGGAGGACGACGTAATAATAATGAAACCTCACGGTAAGCTACAGCTTGTTTTGATAAATCGTCGAATACAATTAAAGCCGGACGACCAGTATCTCTAAAAAATTCGCCAATAGCTGCGCCAGCAAATGGAGCGTAAAATTGCATAGGAGCAGGATCTGAAGCATTAGCCGCAACAACACAAGTGTAAGCCATTGCACCGTTTTCTTCTAATACACGTACCACGTTAGCCACTGTAGAGCCTTTTTGTCCTATAGCTACGTATATACAAAATACTGGTTTTCCAGCATCGTAAAATTCTTTTTGATTAATAATGGTATCAATACAAACAGCTGTTTTACCTGTTTGACGATCGCCAATTACTAACTCACGTTGCCCACGACCAATAGGAATCATGGCATCAATAGCTTTAATACCTGTTTGTAAAGGCTCAGTAACTGGCTGGCGGTAAATAACGCCAGGTGCTTTACGTTCTAAAGGCATTTCGTAAGTAGTACCAGTAATTGGGCCTTTTCCATCAATAGGATTACCTAAAGTATCAACAACACGACCTAACATACCTTCACCAACTTTTAAGGAGGCAATACGGTTTGTACGTTTGCAAGAACTTCCTTCTTTAATTCCCTCGCTCGGGCCTAATAATACAGCGCCAATATTATCTTCTTCTAAGTTTAAAACAATAGCTTGTAAGCCAGTTTCAAATTCAATTAGCTCACCAGATTGTACTTTAGATAAACCGTAAATGCGGGCAATACCATCGCCTACTTGTAATACTGTTCCTACTTCTTCTAATTCAGCTTCGCTTTTAAAGCCACTTAATTGTTGTCTTAAAATTGCAGATACTTCTGCGGGTTTTATTTCAGCCATTGTTTTTAATTTTTAGTATAACTTAAAATACATTCTCCGTTTGTTAGTTGAGTGCTATCTCCATTGCTTCTGTATAATTTGCAATTAAATAACGCTTTGAATTTTCTTACGGTTGTGGAAGCATTGTTTACCGTGTACTCACCAACCTCTGTAATGGAAAAGGTTGATCCAGTTTGAATACTGCTTCCAGTTGTTTGTTTAGTGGTGTGCCAATTTACATTGTTATTATCCTTAATGGTAAGTAGAACGTTTACGTTATTAAGTGTAAAAATTTGACTTGACTTAGCATACGCATAATTTCTTACTTTTATAAAATTCCTAAATTCATTTATTCCGAAAGAATTTACATTGCTTAACGTATCGCTTAAATTAAGGGTAACCATAAATGTATTTCCTTGAGGAAAAGTTTTTGAACTAGAAACGAAATTTAGGTTATTAGCTCCAGATTGAAAAGTTGGGCCAAAACCCGAAGACCAAACCCCATTATCAGGTGCTATTGCAGAGTAACTGGTGCTTTGTAACGTAAATTTAATGTATTCTTTAGTAGATTCCACCAAGCCTGTTGGTGTAGGAACAGCACCCGTAGTGGTTGAAGTACTTTGAGTGGTTGAGTTATCTGAAGTAGTTTCTTTTTTCTTATCGCAAGAAATGAATCCAATTGTTATTGAGCAAAACAGTGAAAATATTATACCTAATTTATTCATTCTAATTCTTACTTCTTATTTAAATCAAAGTTTTTTAAAAAATCATTTTTTCTCAGCTTAAAGCCATGCTGTTGTGCATATGCTTTTTGAAAAGCTAAAAACTTTTCAAAGGCAGGACCAACTATAGAGTCAATTCTATCACCTGCTTTTTTAGAGTTTTCATTGTCCTCTTTAGTAAAACTACTATCAGGAATACTGTATAATCGCGCATATTCTTTGTAATCTGCCTCAGTTTTTGCGTAAGCAGTAACTAATTCTAAACCTGCGTCTTTAATAGGATTTAACTTTTCGTGCAAATCCAAATTTGTTAATTCTTCTTTTGATTTTTTAATTAAATCTAAGAATACCGTTGTTTGATTATCGATATCTGTTTTAACATACGTTTTACATACCTTGAAAAATTTTTCTTCGCTTTTGCTTAACTTGTTTGTAACACCAACAACATCATCGTTAGCATTTAAGGCATCTTTTTTACTAGGACCACATGAGGTTACAAAAGCAAATAAAAGTACCAATGTAACTAATGAAACGATTTTGTTTGTTGTTTTCATATTACTTAATTTAAATTAGGCGAATAAACATTACTAGAGAAGTTCTTCTTTAATTCTGACAAACGGCGTCTAACGCTTTGATCCACCTGCGTATCGTTTATTGATAAAATAAAACCGCCAATTAATTCAGGATTTACTTTTTCAACTAATTCAATTTCTCCATTTGTTGTTTGCCTAACTATTTCCAAAATTTGATTTCTTGAAGCATCATCTAATTTAATAGCTGACTCAACTTTTGCAGTAGTAATATTTAGATAAGATTTGTACATCTCATCAAAAGATATGGCAATATCTTTAATATAACTTTCACGACGTTTGGAAGCAATTAGTTTTAAAAAGGATTGCGTGGTATTAACTATTTTTCCTTCAAAAATTGAAATAAAAATGGCTATTTTTTTATCGGTTTTTACTACCGGGCTTTCTAATAAAGTTACAAAATCAGGATTGCTTTTGCACACCTCATTAATAAGTCGCATATCCTTGCGCACCTCTTCTAATTGCTTAGTTTCAATTGCTAGGTCTATTAGTGATTTTGCGTATCTTGATGCTACACTCATTGTTGGTTATTAGTTGAAGTTTATTCTTTAAATACTAATTTAAGTTTACATCTTTAATTAAACTACCTACTAAGGTTTTTTGCTTTTCGTCGTTAGATAATTCAGATTTTAATATTTTTTCTGCAATATCAATACTCAAAGTTGCAACTTGATTTTTTAAATCTGTAATGGCAGCATTTTTTTCGTTAATGATTTGTTCGCGTGCAGTTTGCATAATACGTTCAGCTTCTTTAGTAGCCTTAGTTTTTGCTTCAGCTAAAATACTTTCTTTGGTATCACGTGCTTCTTTTAATAAAGCATCACGTTCTGCGCGTGCCTCGTTTAAAATCCGCTCGTTACCAGCTTTTAATTCAGCCATTTCAGCTTTAGCTTTTTCAGCACCTTTTAAAGCCGTGTCAATACTTTCTTCACGTTCTTTTAATGCTTTTAATATGGGTTTCCAAGCAAATTTACCTAATAATACAATAAGTAAAATAAACACTAAGGTGGTCCATACAATTAGACCAATTCCTGGAGTTACTAATGCGTTTAAAATAAATAAGTTCATTTTTTTTCTTTTTTAATAAAACAACAAATTTTTAAAAAAAGCCTGTAACCAACCGTTACAGGCTTCGTTTTTTTACTTCAATAAAGCTACAACCACACCGAATAAAGCAACACCCTCTACAAGAGCGGCTGCGATAATCATTGTTGTTTGAATCTTTGACTGAGCTTCTGGTTGACGTGCAATGGCATCCATTGCATGACCACCAATTTGTCCGATACCGATGCCGGCGCCAATTACGGCTAAACCTGCTCCGATTGCTGCGATACTTCCTGTCATTTTGTTTTGGTTTTTATTTGTTGTTATTTAATTTATTAATGATTTGCTTTTGCTACGTGAACATCGTCATCACTGGTGTGTGCTCCATCCTCATTGTGGTCGGCACAAGCACTGCCAATAAATAAAGCTGTTAACATAGTAAAAATATAAGCTTGTAAAAAAGCAACTAAACATTCTAAAACATCAATGAACAAAGCAAAAGCTACAGCAATAGGTGATACAGCTAAAGATTTGAAGATGAAAATTAAACCTATTAAACTAATAATAATAATATGTCCTGCTGTAATATTAGCAAACAGACGAATCATTAGAGCGAAAGGCTTGGTTAAAATACCCACCACTTCAATTGGAATTAAAATTGGGTACAACCATTTTGGCGCGGGAGGCATAAAAATATGGTGCCAGTAATGTCCGTTTCCATTCACATTGGTAACAATTAACGTAATTACCGAAAGCACTAAGGTAAATGCAATGTTACCTGTAAGGTTCGCACCAATTGGCAACATACCTAAAATATTGTTTAATAAAATAAAAAAGAAAATAGTTAATAAATAAGGTACAAATTTCATGTATTTAGAACCAATGTTGGTTTTAGCAATATCATCGCGCACAAAAACAATTAATGGTTCAAAAAAACTTTGTTTGCCTTTTGGAGCAGAGTTGATGCCTGTTTTAGCATAAGCTTTAGCAATTGATGAAAATAACAACACAATAATTATCATAGAAATAATCATTTGCGCTACGTTTTTTGTGATAGATAAGTCATAAATGGTTTCATTTGCATCTGATGATAATATTTTTTCTGCTTGTAAACTATAACCTTCGTAGCTAGCATGACCATGTTCAAACTTTGAAGATGAGAAAATTTGCAAACCTTTTGTTGAAGAATAAATAATAACTGGTAAAGGGATGGCAACAGCCTCTTCTCCATGCCCCCATAAATGCCAAGAATGTGAGTCTAGGATGTGCTCAAAAGCAACGGCAGTAATATCCACTTTATCATCATGGCCTTCGGCAGCGTGTGCTTCGGCAGCATTATTTACAGTAGAATCTGAAGATTGAGAAACGGCATGTTCCTCAAGATCGTTTGCTAATAAGTTTGACGTATTAAAGCTAAAAAACAGTAAAAACAATAAACTAAGTACGTTTTTACCTCTGAATATATTGATTTTGCTGAACATTAACCTAAAAAATGAAATAGTTGTTATTTTTCGGGTGCAAATGTAGGTATTTTTTGAGGGAAAACAACAAATTTTCTTCTATTTTGTTTCGACAAATGATAGAGGTTGTTAACAAGCGTAATCTGTTTGACCAATAAACGGTTAAAAGAACAGCTAATGAGTTTTTGGATAATTCAACACTTTTATACGTTTTGATATCTGTAAGTTGATTCCATCTGGGGGTGATAAAAAAACAGGCCGCTCTTATGGAACTTATACTTGAAGTAAAACGGATGTTTTTACATATAGTTGGCCTCTAAGAGGCTTTTAAACAAACTCTTATTGACTGTTATGTTTGTATTAATAGGGTCTGCGTATTAACTAGAAAACTCAATAAAATCATTAGTTGGCAGGTGAAAATTAAAAATATGTGTGCAAGTTGAAAATACGTAAAACCTCAAAATAGTATTAAATATAGTTGCATTGATCTAACTTTTTGATTCTAATAGTAAATGGATAACTTTAAAAAATTGAACCATATAAGGCATTTAAGGTCATATAAGGTTAAAATATTGTCTTCTTATTTGCCCTTTTATGTCCTTGTAATATGGTTCAAAAAAAGACTTGAGTTTTTGAGCAAACCCTAAATATAAAAAATCGCTTTACTCACTCCATCGTTTCGACCTTTTCGCTTCTAAAAAGAGTATCATGTATAATTTCTATACTCTATTGATTTTTTAAAACGGTTCTCGCCTTTTCTAAAATTAATTTCTCCCAAAGCGCGTATTCTTTAGCTGAAGGATGCAAGCCATCTTTAGCAACAAGTGAGCCGTCTTTTCCCATATTTTGCGTCAATTCAAAAATATCAACAACGGTTATTTTTTTAAGTAAGGCCTCTGCTTTAATAACTTCATTAAGCTCTGCAATTCCTTTACTAATATTTCTTCCATCGCCATAATTTTTGCCTTGCGGCGTTACTCCAAAATCGGGTATAGTAATTATTATAAGATTACTTTTGTTTTCAAGATTTGCTTGAATTTCGGTCACAATTTTACTAAAATTGGTTTTGAATGTTTCCTTTGGCACTTTGCGCACCCAGTCATTAACACCAATAAGCAAAGTTACAAAATTTGGTTTTAGTTTTTTTAACAAAGGTAATTCGTAATCTATTAAATTTTGAGTGCTATAGCCATTTCGCGCAGGATTATCAAGCAATTTAATGTTTATATTTTGTTCTTTTAAGTGTTGGGTTAATAAATAGGGCCAGCTTTCTGTTTGGTTAGCGCCTGTGCAAATGGTGTAAGAATCGCCTAAAGGCAAATAATTAATTTCTTTTTTAGGTAATTGAAAAAACATGGCTGAAAAAATCAAAATTAGTAATGCTAATTTTAGAAAAACTTGTTTCATGGTATAATTACGAAAACTTAAAGCAAACAGATTTACTAAAAGTATACATTTGTGGGTGTGAAAGTTTTATTAATAGATAATTTTGATAGTTTTACTTACAATTTAGTTCATTTGCTTGAGAAAGTTGATAAGCAGGTTGAAGTAGTAGTTTATAAAAATAATCAAATTAGTTTGAACGAAGTAAATTCTTTTGATAAAATTGTGCTTTCGCCTGGGCCCGGATTGCCTAAAGACGCTGGCATAATGCCTTCAGTTATTAATAAGTATTATAAAACAAAATCTATTTTGGGCGTTTGCCTTGGCATGCAAGCTATTGGCGAAGCATTTGGCGGAGAGTTGATAAATTTAGAAACTGTTTTCCATGGCATTGCAACTCCTATAATAGCGAATAAAAATTCAAACTTATTTACTAATTGCCCAAAAACTTTTAACGTTGGACGGTACCACTCTTGGGTTGTAGGTAATAAGGATTTACCTGAAGAGTTAGAAGTAATTGCGAAGGATGAAAACGGCTCTATCATGGCGCTGCAACACAAGGAGTATAATGTTTGTGGTGTTCAGTTTCACCCAGAATCGATACTCTCTGAATACGGCGAACAACTTATAAAAAATTGGATTACATTATACTAAATATGGAAAAATTAGCACCTCTAACGTTTATAAAATCAAATACATTTGATGAATTAAGTAAGTTTTTAAAAACAAAAAACTACTCGAGTTATTTTATTTTATGCGATGAAAATACTTTAGCGCACTGTTTGCCAACGTTAATTACCAAATGCAAACTATTAACAGATGCAGAAATTATAGAAATAGAAAGTGGTGAAGAGAATAAACAATTAGAGATTGTTGCAAATATTTGGCAAACGCTTATTGATTTTAATGCAGATAAAAATTCGTTGCTAATAAATTTGGGAGGCGGTGTTATAACAGATTTGGGCGGATTTGTAGCAAGTACTTTTAAACGAGGAATCGATTTTATTAATATCCCTACAACGTTATTAGCCATGGCAGATGCCAGTGTTGGCGGCAAAAACGGAATAGATTTTGCAAACATAAAAAATGTGGTTGGAACAATTACGCAGCCTAAAGCAATATTTATTTACGATAATTTTTTAAGTACCCTGCCGCAAAGGCAATACAGCAATGGCTTAGCCGAAGTTTATAAAATTGCTTTAATTGCTAATAAAAAATTGTGGCAAAACTTAAGTGAAAAGAGAGAAGCAAAAATTATTGAAACTAGCGTTGGCTTAAAGCAAAAAATTGTTGCAAAAGATGTGCATGATAAAGGACTAAGAAAAATTTTAAATTTTGGGCACACGCTTGGACACGCAATAGAATCATTTTTGCTTAACACTGAAAACCCTTTACTACACGGTGAAGCAGTAGTGATTGGAATGTTATTAGAAAGCCACATTGCGTTTCAAAAAAAGATGATAACAAAGGAGATTTTTATTGAAATAGAAACTGTTTTATGTACACATTTTAATATTGAAATAAAGGAAAAATTGGGCTTTGAAAATTTGAAGCCAATTATTAGCAACGATAAAAAGAATAGCAGTAATAAAATACGAATGGCTTTGATTACAGATATTGGCGCATGTACCTTTGATGTTGAAGTAACTGAAAAACAAATTATAAACGCCTTAAATTATTTTGAAGGAAATGCCACAAAACGAAATTAAGATAAGCATATCTGGTTCAAAAAGTTTAACTAACCGCTACTTGGTTTTAAAGGAAGTATTTGAGTGTAATCTAGAATTAATAAACACATCAAATTCTGAAGACAGTGAATTATTGAAAGAAGCTTTTTCAATTATTAAAAACAACACGGGTGCCATTATTAATGTGAACCATGCAGGAACGGTGATGCGTTTTTTAACTGCATATTTAAGTACAAAAGAAGGCGTTTGGATTTTGAATGGCAGTGCGCGGATGCAAGAACGACCAATTGCACCATTGGTTGAAACATTGAAACAATTAGGGGCGGAAATTTTTTCTTTAGGAGAAGAAGGCTATCCGCCGCTAAAAATTGTTGGAAAAAATTTGCACGGTGGTCAAGTAGAAATTGATTCTAGTATTAGCAGCCAGTTTATAAGTGCGCTACTGTTAGCAGCACCACTATTTAAAAATGGTTTAGAATTATTTTGGAAAACACCATCGGTTTCAAAGCCATATATAGCAATGACTATAGAATTATTGAAACAATTTGGAGTTGAAACAGAATACCAAGCAATGAGTGCAAAAGTCAAACCGATAATTACTTTAAAACCAAAAATAGCTCAAGTATTTGTAGAGTCGGATTGGAGTTCGGCATCGTATTGGTATAATTTTTTATTGATAAGTAAGAATAAAACATTTAGACTAAGTACTTTTGTAAACCATAGTGTGCAAGCTGATTGCAAGGTAGCGGAACTGTACACACCGTTAGGAATAAAAACTACTTTTTTTGAAAACTATATTTTATTAGAAAGAGTTGATTGTAATTTACCAAAAAAATTAGAGATTGATTTTAGTGATTGTCCAGATATTGCTCAAACGATTGCTGTGGCAAGTATATTACTGAAAATTCCTGCCTTTTTTACAGGCTTACAAACACTTAAAATTAAAGAAACGGATAGAATTGCTGCGCTTCAAAAAGAATTGCAAAAACTTAAGGCTCCAAGCATAGCTACAAAAAGTACTTTAGAAATTTATCCAACCTTGAATATGATGGAACTTCAGAGCTTAAATTGTGTAATTTCTACCTATAACGATCACCGCATGGCAATGGCCTTTGCTCCATTATTACTCCTTAGTAAAGGTATTACAATAGAAAACAAATCTGTTGTGAGTAAATCCTATCCTAATTTTTGGGTAGATGTTGAAAAATTAATTCAATAATAGTTTTAACCATGTGAGACATATAAGGTATAACTTTTTCCTATGTGGTCTTATATGCCTGAAATGGTTTAAAAAATTTGGAATTCATACTTATGCGCTTTAAGATAAGCGTGCCGAAAAATTAATTCAATAATAATTTTCACTATATAAGACATATAAAGTGTAAATTTTTCTTATATGCTCTTATATGACTTATATGGTTTAAAAAATTTGGAATTCATACTTATGCGCTTTAAGATAAGCGTGCCGAAAAATTAATTCAATAATAATTTTCACTATATAAGACATATAAAATGTAATTTTTTCTTATATGCTCTTATATGACTTATATGGTTTAAAAAATTTGGAGTTTATACTTATCTGATTTATAATAAGGGTGTCGAAAAATTAATTAAAAAATAATTTTTACCATATAAGACATATAAGGACATATAAGGTATAACTTTTTCCTATGTAGTCTTATATGCCTTATATGGTTAAAAAAATTTCGAGTTTATACTTATCTTATTTATAATAAAGGTGTCGAAAAATTAATTAAAAAATAATTTTTACTATATAAGACATACTAGGTGAAACTATTTCTTATATGGTCTTATATCCCTTAAATGGTTTAAAAAAATCGGAGTTTATTCGTAGGCTTTTAAAGATTAAAACTAGTTATTTCCTAAAACTTTAAATAACTCGTCTAACTTAGGAGTCAAAATTAATTCGGTACGGCGGTTCTTTTTTCTGGCTTCAGGAGTTTTTGAAGCATCTAAAGGAAAAAATTCACCACGGCCTGCACTTGTAATCCTTTTAGGATCAATAGTTGCAGAACCTAACATTATTTTTGTAACCGAGGTAGCACGAATCACACTCAAATCCCAATTGTCTTTAATTTCTCCTTTACCAACCATAGGTACGTCATCTGTATGGCCTTCAACCAAAACATTAATATCCGGATTTGTTTCTAAAACTTTTGCCACATTTTTTAAAGCTTCAACCCCGCGTGGCTCAATATTTGTTTTACCACTTGCAAATAATAAACTTTCATCCATACTTACATATACTTTTCCGTTTTTTTGTGTAACGGTTAATCCCTTGCCTTCAAAACCAGTTAGGGCATCGCTTAACTTTTTCTTTAAGTCATTTACCGCTTGATCCTTTTGTTTTAAGATGGCTTCCAATTCGTTTACACGTGCTTCGCGTAATTTTAATTGAGCGCTCAATTCATCCAATTCTTTTTTCTGAATAATTAATTTTGCTTCTAATAATTTTAATTCGTCTTGTTTTTTTAGAAGTTGTTCTTGGGTCATTTGTAAATCACCACTCAATTTAGAATTATCTTTTTCAGCACCATTTAATAATTTGTTTAATCGGTCCATTAACTGATTATTCAAAATATCTAACTTATCGTATTTTGAAGTTAAATTGCGGTAGTTGCTTCCAATAATAGTGGTATCACGCTTTAGGCCAACATTTTCTTTCTCATTTTTTGTCATTTGCTCTTTAAGCTCAGCAACTTTTGCTTCGTTTTCTTGAGCAGATTTTTTTATACTGGCTAATTCTGTTTCACAAGCTTTGTGTTTGGCTTGCAATTCTTCGTGCACGCGCGGCACAACACATGATGTTCCTAATATGGCAACAACAATTGATAAAGTTAAAATTGGTTTAATCATGATTTAAAAATAGATAAAATTTTCAATCAAAAACCTCATTTCGACTAGTTTTTCGTAACATAAAAATGTTTACAAAAATGGGTATATTTGGTATAAAATAGATGGATTCTTTCGATAAAAAAATAGTTTTAATTTTACTCATTTTCGCATTTAAGAAAGGTTTTTCTCAAAACGATTCTATTCTTTACAAAAACTACATTGTTGCTTACCAAGACCAAGTTAACAAAGATTTGGATAAGTGTTTGATGAAGATGAACGAATACAAAACTTCGGCTGAGCAACGTTATGATAAATTTTTTCTGGCAGATGCTTATTACAAAATCGCAGTAGTTTATTACAAAAAAAGCTTATTTTCTCAAGTAAAGGAATACGCAGATGAATCAATAAAATATGCTAAATTGAGCAATAACTCGAGTGTTCTGATGAATGCTTATAACCTTATTGGTGCCAATTATTATAATTTGGGAAATTTAACGTTGGCAGAATCTTATTATTCAAAGAAGATAAATATTGCGCAGACTGTAAATGATTCTGTCAAAGAATTTGAAACATATTATAACTTAGGATTAATTTATTTGCAAAGAGGTGAGTATTTTAAATCGGCAGATATGAATTTTAAAAGTTTAGCCTATTTTGAAAAAACCAAGGATACATTTAATCTTACTGCATCTCTGAGTTCAATTGGCTCGGCCTACAGAGGCGCAAAGGATTATCGTTCAGCATTAAAATTTTTATACAAAGCGGAAAAATTAGCTAAGTTAAAAAATTACAGCTATGATTTAGGAGGAATTTATAACGATATTGCATACTGCTATCAAGAGCTAAATAAATTGGATAGCGTATGGCTTAATCTAGAATTCGCTGAGATTGTCTCGTCTCAGATAAAGGATGATTTTCATTATTACATGACACTCACTAGCAAAGCAAGTTGTTTAAACAAGCTTGGTAGATACCGTGAATCTCTCAAATATTGCTTAGTTTCAGAGAAGTTCAATTTAGAAAATCAATCAGAGATTAGTTTATTTAATTTATACGGTATTATGGGAGAAAGTTATTTTCATTTAAATTTATTAGATAGCGCGTTAATCGCCAATTACAAAGGAAATTATTATAGCAAAAAACAAGGAGCCTATAAAGCATTAAGTGATAACTGTCATCTTTTATCAACAATATTTGAAAAAAAAAATAAAACCGACAGTGCGTTAAAATATTTAAAACTTTATGTCGTGTTTAGCGATAGCACACAAAAAGCTGAACAATTGCGAGGCATTTCTCAAAAAGAATTTTTATTCGAAAAACAAAATCAAGAAAATTTAAGAGCAAAAGAAAAGCAATTGGCTTCTGTTAAATTGGCTCAACAAAAACGGATTAATGTCATAGTATCTGTAGCTTCGGTATTACTTTTAGTATTAATAATTATTGGCATTATTAATTACAAACAAAAGCAAAAAGCAAATGCCTTAGTGCTCGAACAAAAAAAATTATTAGAGCACAAACAAAAAGAAATAATAGACAGTATTAATTACGCCAAGCGCATACAAAACGCGCTACTACCAACAAAAAAATATATACACAAATATTTAAAATAAATTGTATGTTTCATATTACAAATTTTAGCGAATACGAAAAAGCTTACAAACAAAGCGTTGAGGAACCAGAAGTTTTTTGGAAAGAAATAGCCTCTTATTTTCAATGGAATAAACCATTTACTAAAGTGCTTAATTGGAATTTTAATGAACCAAAAATAGAATGGTTTATTGATGGAAAATTAAACATAACTGAAAACTGTATTGATAGGCACTTACCAAGTAAAAAAAACGCAATTGCCTTTTATTTTGAGCCTAACGAGGCTAACGGTGTGCGGATTTCTGTTACTTATCAAAAACTATATGAAGAGGTTTGTAAATTGGCCAATTGCCTTAAATCAACGGGTGTTGAAAGTGGCGACAGGGTGTGTATTTACTTACCAATGATTCCTGAAGCGGTTTATGCCATGCTTGCCTGCGCACGGATTGGTGCGGCACATTCTGTTGTATTTGGCGGTTTTAGCGCCCAAGCTTTAAAAGATAGAATTAATGATAGCGCTTGTAAAGTTGTTTTAACGAGCGATGGCGCTTATAGAGGAAATAAGCAAATCCCTATGAAAGCCACAGTTGATGAGGCTTTGGTTGATTGCCCAAGTATTGAAAAAGTATTAGTGTATAAACGCACCAATCAAGCAATAACATTAAAAGCTGGTAGAGATTTAGATTGGGAAACAGAAGTAAATAAACAAGCTGCTGTTTGTGCGCCAACTTATGTTGATAGTGAGCATCCGTTATTTATTTTATACACCAGTGGTAGCACGGGTAAACCAAAGGGTGTGCTGCATACCACAGGTGGTTACATGGTGTACACTGCTTACTCGTTTAAAAATGTTTTTCAGTATAACGAAAATGATATTTATTGGTGTACAGCCGATGTGGGTTGGATTACAGGACACAGCTATATAACTTACGGACCATTATTAAACGGTGCTACCTCCTTAGTTTTTGAAGGTGTACCTACATACCCAGATGCAGGGCGTTTTTGGAAGATTGTAGATACATATAACGTAACTCATTTTTATACAGCACCTACTGCTATTCGGGCTTTAGAAGCAGCGGGATTAGATTTTGTAAAACCTTATAACTTATCCTCTTTAAAAGTTTTAGGAAGCGTTGGAGAGCCTATAAATGAAGAGGCTTGGCATTGGTACAATACCAATATTGGAAAAAACAATTGCCCTATTGTAGATACTTGGTGGCAAACTGAAACAGGTGGTATTTTAATTTCACCATTGGCTGGTATTACAAAAACAAAACCAAGTTATGCAACCCTACCTTTGCCGGGGGTACAACCAATGTTGGTGGATGATAAAGGCAACGAAATTATTGGAAATAATGTGGAAGGTAATTTATGTATTAAATTTCCTTGGCCATCTATTATACGCACAACTTATGGCGACCACGAACGTTGCCGCCAAACGTATTTTGCAAGCTACACTAATTTGTATTTTACTGGCGATGGTTGTAAGCGCGATGAAAATGGGTATTATAGAATTACAGGTAGGGTAGATGATGTAATTAATGTAAGTGGGCACAGAATTGGAACTGCGGAGGTTGAAAGCGCCATAAATATGCACGAAGCCATTGTAGAAAGCGCTGTGGTTGGCTACACGCATGATATTAAAGGGCAAGGAATTTATGCCTACTGTATTGTAACTGGTGATTATGCCAACGAAGAAACATTAAAAAAAGAAATTTTAGAAACAGTTACTAAGCATATTGGCGCTATTGCAAAACCCGATAAAATACAATTAGTAAAAGGTTTACCCAAAACACGCAGCGGGAAAATTATGCGACGTATATTAAGAAAAGTAGCCGAAAATGATTTTAGTAATTTAGGTGATACCTCCACCTTACTTGATCCAACAGTGGTTGAAGAAATTAAAAAGGGGAGAGTTTAAGTTTAGTTAGAAATTGAAGTTTGTAATAAACCTCCATTTTTATATTGATGATTTTTCATTTTGCTAGATATATTTTTCTCAAATTTTGGAGTAAAATTTTTCAAAAACCGCAAATTGTTTAAAAAATAGTCTAATTTTATAGCTACTTCATCGATGATTTTAGACACTTTAGCTAATTAATCTTTTTTCAAATTTTATTTAGCCTAAATTCGATTTAAAATTTGTTAAACCTATGAAAAAAATTATCTTTTTTGGTTTTAATAACTCAAAAACCAACCCGTCTACCCCCCCCCCGCTTCGGCCTAAAATCTATTGTTAAAATAAGCGCGATGCTGTTATTGGGGAAAAATATAGCGGCTCAAACATCTACTACTTTTACTACAACTAATCTAAAAGTAACTGATACACTAACAAGTGTAAATATGGATAAAGCAAGCGAAATTGTAGCTTCCGAAACCATTACCGCAAAAGATGATATTGTTGCGGAACAAGATATAAGAATAACTGGTGCTTTAACTGTAACTAGCACTGCTACTTTTAAAAGTACCATAAATGCCGACCAAGGCATTAATTTTGGCGGAAACTCCGGTATGCGTTTTTTAGGAACTAATTCATCAGGGCATAGCTTTTTACGAATCGGTGAAAACACAAACAACTTATTAGTACCTCCACCTACACCAATTTTCCCCACACCAGCAAGCAACTATTGGTGGATGCAAAATTACGGCGGCTATTTAAAAACCTTACAAGAAGTAGAGGCGTTTTATTTAAAAAATAAACATTTACCAGATGTGCCAAGTGAAAAAGAAGTAAAAGAAAATGGAATTAGTACTGCCGATATGGACGCAACCTTGTTGCAAAAAATAGAAGAGTTGTATTTGCACGTTGTTGAACTAAATAAAAAAGTAGAAATGTTGCAAAAAGAAAACCAACAACTAAAAAACAAGTAAATGAGAAATCACCAACGCCAAATAGTTATTATAACCGAGGTATTACTTTTTTTAGCATTCTGTAATGGTTGCAAAAAGTATTCAGAAAATAATGTTTGGTTTAAAAATCCAAAAAAAATTAATCCTTTTTGTGGGCGTTTAAGGGAATACAAAGTTAACGGTATTGATAGTTTAAGTTTATTAAATTCTTATTTCGATAAAACAATAAATGTTGTTGCCAAATGGGATACCAAGGTGGCATATTTTGTTACTAATAAATTAATAAATAAAGAGAGTATAAGTTTTAATGATGGTGATGGGATTGGAATTGGAGGGTTAAATTTTTCTTTAACTAAAAGAAATGATTTAATGAAAATAAATTATTTTCCAGGAATTTATGATGGAAAAATAATCTTTAATAAAAATTTATTCATTAGTTCAGAAACAGAATGGGAAATAATAAAATTGCCAAAAGCAGGATGCGATTTAAAATTACGTACTACTCTTGGTAATGGGAACAAGTATGAAATATCAATGGGTTATTAAAAATTATAACAATTCTAAAGGCTAAAAATGGATACTAACACAAAATTAAACTTAAACAAAAATGCCCCTCAAAACCAAAAGTATTAAATTAACATATACCAAAAAAGCCGAAAAAGCCCGAAAAAACTAACAAAGTAGCCAATTTTACCAAAAAGAAAACCAACAACTAAAAAACAAGTAAATGAGAAATCACCAACGCCAAATAGTTATTATAACCGAGGTATTACTTTTTTTAGCATTCTGTAATGGTTGCAAAAAGTACCCTGAAAATAATTTGTGGTTTAAAAATCCTGAAAAACTTGATTTTTTTTACGGACAAATTACCAATTACAAAGTAAACGAAATAGATAGTCTGGCCTTGCTTAACGCATACTACAATCCAACGAATACAGAAATAACCAATGGTGATATTAGAAAGGGTGTAATTATTAATTCTGATGATCATCAAATGAGACAAATTTTTTTCAAAGATAGTCCAAGTGGATATGGACTCTTTGGATTGAGTTATTCATTTGATAAGAAAAAAAAGAACCTAAAGATTAAATGCGATTTGAGTTCTTACAATTCAAAAACGTTTTTTCAAAAAAATATTTTTATTGGTGATGATGTAATATGGAAAGTAGTTAAATTACCAAAGAAACGAGGAGAATTTAAGATAGAAACGACTTTGGCTAACGGCAATAAATATGAAATAACAATAAATAGGTAAATATTTTTAACTTAAAGCAATTTAAAAATGGACAGAAATGTAAAAGTAAGAGGTAGAATTTTTTTTATAACGATAATTATACTAATATGTAAAAACGATATTGCATACTCCCAAAATGAATTAGATCATCATAAGAAGTATTGGTATTATCGAAGCAGGTTAACTAATGACTTTATGAAAGTAGGCTTGGGAGATGGGGAAAGTTTGCAATTTCAACAAAGAGGGAAGGATGCCTCAAGTCATAATGCTGTTAATGCAGTAATGGCATCAGGCGACGCTAGTGCTTATCATGGCTATTATATTGGCGTATTAGCAATGGAATACAAGTTATTACAAGCCAATAATCAAAGCACAGATAAAGTTAAGCACGAATTGTTTTGCGCCTTAAATGCTATAAATAGGTTAGATTACAAAGCAGAAGGGCTTTGGCAAAGTGGAGCAGAAACATTAAATGGTTTTTTTGTAAGGGATGATTTTCCTAAAGATTTTGTAAAGAATAATTATGACCATTTTAATTATTATAATAATGGCACAATAAGCAACAATAATAAGGCTTCTCGGGCTTTCATGTCAAAAATGCAATCTGGAGCGAATTCTAGTATTATGCTAAATAATAAACAATATGGCATTAATGCTAACAGGGCTTATACAAAGTAATGTTTCTTAAAATAAGGTTTAGTTTGTGTACCACTTCGCAAATTCCATTTTACTTTGGTAGTAAAATGATTTTAATGTGAGGGCTATTTTTTGTTTGATATTAATTTTCTTGGTGTGCTTGTAAACCTCTATTTGTAGCCATTTTAAAGCTTGTTCGTAATACTTTCTTGGATACGTTCGCTTAAAATTAATGTCGCGGTCTGTATTGGTTTCAAAATTATAGTTGGTAGTAATTTTAGTTTCAATTTCGTTAAATAATTCTGTGCCTTTAATTGGGTAAGTTATAGTTGTGGTATAGAAATCAGGGTTGGCATTAATTAAATGTTGTATCGTTTCTTTTATATCGCTTTTATTTTCACCCGGGTAGCCAAGCATAATAAATGTACCCGCCTGTATACCATATTTTTTTGCCAACTTAATTTTTTCTTGCGTGTCTACCACATCCACTCTTCTATCCATGGCATCAATAATTTTTTGAGAACCGCTTTCAGCGCCCACCCAAACTCTATAACAACCACTTTGTTTTAATAACGCAATAACTTCTTCGTTTAATCTATCGGCTCTACTAATTATTTCATAGGGTATTATGGCGTTTTGCTCTATAACTTTTTCTGCAAATTCTTTTAACCATTTATGGCTAATGGTGAACACGTCATCTACAAACCAAATCATATCGGGGTTGTAATTTGCCTTAATTAATTTTAATTCTTCAACTACTAATTCAGGTTTTCGTCTTCTATATGTTCCGCCATAAACTGCACGGCTGCACCACTTGCAGGTGTAGGGGCAACCACGCATGGTGCTTACACTCATCATACTTAAATTGTGGTGTTTTTTCCAAGTGCTTAAATACTGTGTAAAGTCTATTTTTTTTCTGTTAGGAAAAGGCAAGGCATTTATGTCTTTTATTAATGTTCTTTCTGGCGTAAAAAAAGATTTATTTTCTGCATCTAAAAAGGCTAAACCGTTTATTGAATTTACATCTAAGTTATTTTTAAGTGCTAAAATTAATTCCAACATGGTTTGTTCACCTTCGCCAATCACCAAATAATCAGCACCCGTTTTTAAAAAATTATCAGCGTTATGTCTTAGCTCTGGCCCACCTAAAACTATTTTTGTGTGTTTAAGAAGCTCTTCCGTTTTAATAAATTTAATAAGCTTAATTACATTGAGCTTCGTCATTAAGTTTACATAAATAGCAATTACATCGGGTCTTGTGTCTTGTAAAAGTTTTTTTTGTGCATCAAAGCTGCTAAAGGTAGAATCGAATAGTTCGTTTTCAATTTTATTTTCTTCTAAAAAAGCTGATATGTAAAGCAAGCCAAGCGGCACATAGGGCTTCATTATTATTTTTTCTTTTTCATCTTCGTTTAAGAAGTAACTATGTGTTAGTAGAATTTTCAATTTACTTCTTTCTTAAAAAAATAATGTAGTGGTCGGCTTTATTAGATTGGAAGCTAAAGTTAGCAAAAAGTTTTTCTAAAAAATAAAGGCATGAAAGAAGAAATAAACGTGCTTTAAAAAAATAATTGAGATAACTCGGCGGAATGAAAAGCCCGATGGGTTTTGTGTCTAAAAACTCAAATTCACCTTTAAAAAGTTCCTCAATTTCGCTTGGTGAATAGTAAAAGGTTTTAAATTCTTGATTATCAATTTTTGCTAGCACACCATCTCTAGTTTGGCGGCGTTTGTAGAGTTTACTTTTTATTTTTTTGAAGTAAAAATTTTCCCAAATGCAATTATTGCCCATAATTACAAAGGCAAGCAAAGCCTTGTTACTTGTTTTGTTTTGCAATGATTTGCTTAATGCGCTTATTTCATTTTTACTTAAACAGTTTAATCCACCAAAATTTGAAAACACGAGAGTAAAATCAGATTGTGGTAATTCCTCAACGTGTAAACAGTTTAATGCAATAAAATTTTGAGTGAAGTTTTTGTTTTTTTCTTTTGCTACTTCAATCATTCCTTCAGAAATATCTGTTCCGAAATAGCTGTGCGTATTCTCTAAAAAATAGCGAGCATCTTCGCCGGTTCCGCAGTTCAATTCAAGTATTGCTTCTTTATTTGAAAGGTATTTCTTTAAAAAATAATACACACGTTTTCTTTGCATTATGCCAATTGGCGAGTGAGTAAAATGCGCATCATAAGTTGAAGCATAGGTATCAAAGGCTTGTTGCTGCATCTTTTTCTAGTTTCTTTAGTATGTTTTTTAAAACAATACTTTGGTAGATTGTTTTTGGCAAAGCAAAGAATCGTTTTAAAGGAATTTCGTTGTCGATTTTAAATGAGAGTATATTTTTTAATGCAACAATTCCTTGTTCTCTTCTGTAAACGCTGTGCACGTATCGGTGTAGTTGTTTGTAAAATTGCGGTTGATATGTGTTTTTAAACAACAAGGCTAAATCGTCGCTGTGTGTCCAATTGGTTTTGGTAACTAAATCGGCTTTTACATTTTCGTAAAATTTTGTGTGTGGTAGCGGGTAAGAAACAGAAATGCCTATATCGCTTGGTAATGTTGTTTTTACCATGTTTATAGTAGCTTTAATATCGTCCATTGTCTCACCTAAATAACCAAATTGTAAAAAGTAGGCCGCTTTTATTTTGTGGTGCTTAAGTAACTTTCGAGCATTAACTATTTCTTCAACTTTGGTACCTTTATCCATAGCATCTAAAATTTTTTGAGCGCCGCTTTCTGCGCCCATCCAAACTTCATAGCAACCAGATTTTGCTAAATCATCTACATATTTTTCTTGCACTAATAAATCGGCACGGCTTTGTATTTTGTATTTAATAGTTATTTTTTCTTTAGCAATTTTGCTGGCAAATTCTTCTACCCAACTTCGTTTCAATCCAAAAATATCGTCTGCAAACCAAACATACTCTGTATTAAATAATTTTTGTACAAGTTTTATTTCTGCAATTACATGCTCTACGCTACGCATATTGTAAGTGTTACCGTATATTGGCTTTGCGCACCAATTACATTTGTAAGGGCAACCACGTGTTGTGGCTAAGTTAATTGCAAAAAAATTATTGCGCTCGGCCCATTTATTTTTATAAGGTATAATGTTTATCAAATCCCATGCTGGTAGAGGCAATTCGTCTAGTGCTTTACTTACGGCTCTAGGGGCTGTTTTTATAAGTTCTTGCTCTTTAAAATAGGTTAGTCCTTTTATAGTTGTAAAATCAGTTTGTTTTTGTTTTAATGCGTTAACTAATTCCAATAAGGTATACTCACCTTCACCAATTATAACAAAGTCTGAAAAATTAGTTAGGTAAAGTTCTGCATTATCTGCCGCATCACTACTTGTAACAATTATTTTGCAGCCATATTTTTTAGCAATTTCCTGCATCTTAAATGCTGCTTCGCGCATATTGCTCAAGCACATTTTTGTTAGGTAATTAAAGCCATCATCGTACACCACTAAAATATCGGGTTTGTAGTTTACCAGTTCTTTTTCAATCTCTAAAGGATTTTCGCAAAACATGGTGTCAAACAAAGCAACCTCATAATTATTTTGGCGTAGTAAACTTGCCGCAAGTATTGTACCTAAAGGCGGGTAGGGTTGTGCATGATGAATTTGTTTTACATCAAAAGTTAAAAAGTACGAATGTGTAAAAAGCAATTTCATTAGTTAGTAGTTATTTTTTGGTTTGATGGAATGTGTAGTTCTATTCCAAATCGCTTATTATAATTTTCAATTTTTTTATTGAATGCATCTAATACTTTATTTTGAAAACCTTTTGTATGGCGTTTACTCACATCTTTTCGCGATCTAAATTGTAGTTCAAAATCTTCATCATTTAAATCAGAAAATTTTTCTCTCCACCGTTTTATTGTTTTAATATGAAGATAGTTTTCAATTTTATTACCTAATCTCCCATTAAAAATAAATTCTAAAGTTTTTTTAAGGATATTATGTTTTAGATTTAATTCAAACGATTTATTAATGTTTTTGTTATCTACAAATTGTTTTAGCCAAGCGTTATTGTTATAAAAATTTTCAGTAGCGGCTGCGTTAACCGTTGGTATTAAATAGGAAAGCTCAACTGCGGTAAAATAATTTTGATCTTCTAAGGTACTTATACTTTCATCGATGAAATAATTGGTACACCAATACTTCTTTTTACTTTTTGGTAATAGTTTCCAGTAAAGAATTAAAAAGGTTCTGCAAATCCAAACACGATTTTTTTTAGCAATAATAAAATAATCAATATCTGAGTTTTCATCAAAGTAATTTTTTGATAGTGAGCCGGATATATTTATAGAATGCACAAAAGGGAATTGGAACATTTTTTTAGAGTAACGCTGAGCCACACGCATTAAGTCTATAGCACGTTTATTCCCTTTTTCTCTTCTTACTATGTATTCTGTATTAATTTTTCCTGTAAAATAGTAATCATCCTTTTTTGTAATTAAACCCTGAAAAATTAGATTTGATAAGTACAAACCTAACTCTTTGTTATTGTTCGTTTTGCAGTGGAAAGAAAGTTCCTGTTGGTTTAAAGGATAATTAAACACATCAAAATAAAGTAATGCTAAAAGTATTTGTTTTTCTTTTTCTGAAACGAGAATATTTATTTGCGAACTATCCATTTAATTGGAGTTTGAAGATAAAATTATTCTCCCACTTAATTCTTTTTTCTTTTACCAAAACAAAGGTTATTTTGTAACTATTTGCCATTTTTTTTATACGTTCAATCTCGCAATTGCTCGCCAGTATCATAAAAACATTGGTGTTACTATCGGCGAAGAGATGTAGCTTAGAAAAAAATTTCTCAAAAAATTCACCATTTTTGCCACAATTCCAAGCCAGTTGTGATGTTGTTTTTACCTCATTGAAAAAATAGGGTGGGTTTACACATATTACATCAGCAATAAATGGTGTTAGGTTGTTAAACACATCACTCTTTATTAATTGTGCCGAATGGCTTTCTCCAAAATTTATTTCAAAGTTTTTTTTAGCGCAATCAATTGCATTTGTATCCATGTCAACTGTGGTAACTATTGCTTTCGATTTATAAGCTAGCAGGCTTAATAGACCAGAGCCGCAACCTATTTCAATAAATTTTTTCGACGCTAAATTTTCAGTTTTTAAAAAATCGTAAAAAAAGGTGGAACTAAAAAAGTACTTAGGATGAAACACACCTTTAAAAATTATTAAACGCAATTCATCATAATTAAATCTTAAATTTTGTTTAAGATAAAGTGATAATAATGGTTTACGAATGTTGTTATTGTAGAACTTTCGCATCAAAATCCTTCAATTTCTGGCTGGCGGTAACGCCAAACTCGGTGTAAAAAATTAATCTCTTTTGGGTATTTATAAAATCCAAAATTATAACGCCAATAACCAAACGTTTTTAAAACAGTTCTTTTGAAGTTGTTTAATCTTACGTCTGAATTGGTTGGATAGCAAGCATTAAGAACAGTTTCAAAATTCTTTATTCTATCTATCATATAGGGTTTTAACCAAGGTGTTAATGGATTCTTTCTTAAGTCAAAATTTTCCCAAGCAGGATTCATCCAATCTTCTAATTTTTGTGGAAACTGAAATCCTGACTTTATAACTGCTTCATATAAGTCTGAACCTTCAGTTGGCACAGGGCTGTATGTATAAATAATTATTTCTGTTTTGGGATTAGCCACTTTTACTTTTTTAATAAACTCAATATCTTCATTTATTTGAGCAAATACTTTTTCTTCTGTTTCTGCGGGTGTACCAAGCACAAAGGAATATTCAGGAATAATATTAAATTTTTTTAAGCGTGTGGCAAAATTAATAATTTGTGCACCTGTTTGTGTGCCGCCTTTATCCATTTTTTTCAGCAACTCATCGTTCCCAGTTTCAGCGCCAAAAAATATCATTCTACAGCCACTATCACTTAAAATTTTCAACGATTCATCGCTGTATTTGTCCATGGTATCAATGCGCGCTTCACCCCACCAATTTATTTTATGTGCTTTAATTAATTTTGCAAAACTTACAGCTCGTTTTTCTGAAACAAAAAAATTATTGTCGTGAAATTCTACTGAATCGCCTTTGTATTGTTCAATTAATTTTTTTACATCTTTATATATGCTTTCGGCGGATTTGCCTTTCCATCGGGCATTGTAAATAGGAACTACAGCACAGAAAGAACACGTAAATGGACAACCAAAACTGCTATGGTAACCAATAGTTTTTTTACCCAAAAAAGTTCTCGGTAAATAATTTTGTAAATTATAAATTGAGTTTAGTTTATCATAAGGTAATTCGGGCAAGGTATCTTGATTGAGTAATTCTTCTTTAGCAGTTTTAATTATTTTTCCATCTTCAACAAAAATTAAATTTTTTATATCGTGTAAACTTTCATTTTTCCCGATTGAATTTAATAACCTCGGAAAAGTTACGTCTCCCGGCCCATTAATAATATAGTCTACAAACCCCGATTCAATGCAGACTTTATATTGATTAGATGCGAAATAACCACCCCACACAATTTTTATATTAGGGTAGAGTTCTTTAATTTTTTTACTGTAAGGAATTGCCTGTTTTAACTGCGGGCCGGGCATAACTGTAACACCAAAGCAATCAATAGTGTTGTTTCGTAAATAATTTTCAAGTTTAGACCATGGATCTTGTTCTAAGTTGCCATCTACAAAAAACCAATTATGCTCTTTATCAATACTAGCAGCAACCTGAAGTATGCTATTTGGTAATCGTGGATTGTAGGTTAAAGCCCGAGGATTGAAGAGCAGTATGTTCATGGATTAGGGCTAACTAGTAAATTAATTTTTTTGTAAACTCGTGTTAGGGTCTGGCCTCAATTTTTTTTCTTTGTACGGAATTAAATAACCAATTCTAAATCCAAACGTGCCCGATAGACCGAAGTTAGGCACTCTGCTAAAACCATAGTAATTGCTAATTCTTGAATAATCATTAACATAAGAATAATTATAGTTAATAGAGTTGAAAAATGGATTTACTTTGAAATCAGGATTTGATAATTTTTGTGTTTGGCCCGTGAAGCCAACACCAGCGTATACATCCATGGTTAAAATATTTCCTAAAATTGTTTGATAACCTAAATTAACAAAGCCACCGTAAGCTGATGAAGTTAAGTCTGAGGTTTTAGTTACCGAAATTGCTGGAACAGAGTAACTGCTTTGGGAATAATAAGTAGCCTTCAAATTATTATATTGCAAAAAAGAATAAGCCAAATCAAATTTGGCGTAGGCGCCTTTTAGTGGATGCGCAAGTTTTACTCCTTTAACAGAATTGCTTGGACTTAGTAAAAATTTAATACCTGGTTTAATATATACACCGTTCATACCATCGGAAATACGATTAGCACCATTATTCGTTAAAGTATAATATTCGCGATTAATTTGGGAAGTTATGTAACCAACTTGTACGTCTAAATTAATACCTAAGCGAATAACTTTCTCATACGCCAAAGAAATGTGATTAAGCCCAATGGCAAACGGATGGATTTTAATTGCCTCTCTGTTTTGTAATATAGATTCATGTGAATTCACTAATTCCATTTCATCTTTGTTAATGTACTCAGTATATCCGTTTTTAAGTGTGTATTTAATAACTGAAGATGTTGCACAAAAAACGATTGGTCCATCACCAAATAACTTGTATTTAATTTCGTATTCGCTTATTTCGAGCAATTTACAAGCAATTTTTTTGTTTTTTTCAAAATACAATGTATCTGATTGTGCCTTTATGCAAAGATTAAAAACAATACAAGTTGTAAGTAAGAATAACTTTTTCATAATTATTATCTAAAATTAATAAAAATATGTCTTTATGTAAAGATATAACTTTTTTTTAATTTACAAAAAGTATTTCCTGCTATAATTAGCTCCAATTAAATATAGTTTCATAAATTAGTAACTTATTATTAAAGCAATGTTTACTGGAATTATAGAGGGTTTTGCCACACTTACAAGAATTGAAGAAGAAAAAACAAACAAGCATTTTGTATTTGAATCTGTATTTACCAATGAATTAAAAATAGACCAAAGTGTAGCCCACAATGGCGTTTGCCTTACTGTTGTGCAAATTATTGGGAACACATATACTGTTACTGCAATTGAAGAAACACTTAATAAAACTAATTTGGGTTTTTTAAAAATTGGCGATAAAGTTAACCTTGAACGTTGTATGCTTGCAAATAGTAGATTTGATGGACATATTGTGCAAGGCCATGTAGATACTACAGCCAAATGTATCCGCATAGAAAATAGAAATGGAAGTTGGGAATTTGAATTTGAATATAGTTTTAAACCAAATTTTGTTACAGTTGAAAAAGGCAGTATTACTATTAACGGAGTAAGCCTAACTGTTGTAGATAGCACAAAAAACACCTTTAGCGTTTGCATTATACCCTATACATTTGAGCACACCAATTTTAAACATTTGCACGTTGGCAACTTGGTTAATTTGGAGTTTGATATAGTTGGTAAATACGTTGCTAAACTCTTAACTTTAAATCAAGAATAAACACTTGATTTAATTAAGATGTATCAGTTAAAACAAATTGCAGAAATTACAAACTCAACTTACGTTGGCAACAACAATTACAAAGTAAATCAGTACTTAACTGATAGTAGAAATTTACGTAATGCCGAAAACGTTTTGTTTATTGCAATAAACACCCAGCGTAATAATGGTCACAATTATATAAATCAATTAATTGAAAAAGGGGTAACTTCTTTTTTAATAAACGGAGGCGAGTATGATGCAAGTAATGCGCCTTCTCATATTAGTTTTATTGTTTGCAATAATACGTTGACTGCGCTTCAATCCTTGGCAAGTTATCACAGAAAACAGTTTACGATACCAGTAATTGGTATTACAGGAAGCAATGGCAAAACAGTTGTAAAGGAGTGGTTATATCAACTATTAAAATCAAAATACACAATTTGCCGTAGCCCAAAAAGTTATAATTCACAATTGGGTGTGCCATTAAGCGTTTTAAATTTAAATGAATTGCATAACCTCGCTATTTTTGAAGCCGGTATTTCTAAACCGCAAGAAATGCCACAACTTGCAAAAATAATTCAACCTACAATAGGTATTTTTACCTCAATTGGAGACGCACATAGTGAAAGTTTTTCAACGATTGAACACAAAATTGAAGAGAAGGCGTTATTAATGCGAGAAACTGCTCTTGCGTTTGTTAATGGAGTTTCAAGGCAGTCTACACATTTCAAAAACAACAAAACCGTTTTTATAAATACAGAAAATGCTGATGTTACTTATACTTTCAAAAATAATTTATTACATTATAATTCTGTAGCAGTAAATCATGGCTTTACGATTCCTTTTAAAGATGAGGCCTCTGTAAAAAATTGTGTTACCTGTATCACAATATTACTACATTTTAATTATACTACAAACGAAATTCAACACGGTTTAAATTTATTGCAACCAATAGCTTTAAGACTAGAGGTAAAGAATGGGGTTAATAATTCAATCATAATAAATGATTTTTACAATTCGGATAGCGATTCTTTAAAAATTGCTTTGGATTTTTTGCAGCAACAGCACCGAAGAAATAAAAAAGTAGTTGTGGTGTCAGATATAGAGCAGTCAGGTTTGTTACCAAATCAATTATACAAAAAATTAGCCGATTTATTTCATTCTTCTCAAATAGATTTGGTGGTTGGTATTGGAAATGAAATTGAAAAATTCAAATTTTTATTTAAAGCCAATTCATTATTTTTTAAAGATACTGCAAACTTTTTACAACAGTTCAAACTTATAAATTATTTATTTTCTGATAGTACAATTTTGCTTAAAGGTGCTCGTAGTTATGGTTTTGAAGCAATAAGCGCTTTGTTACAACAAAAAAGTCATGATACCGTTTTTGAAGTTAATCTAACCAAGCTAACCAATAACATAAATTATTTTAGAGGAAACATTTCAAACACTACCAAAATAATGGCAATGGTAAAAGCCACAGGTTATGGTAGTGGTAGCATTGAAATTGCAAAAACCTTACAGCACGCTGGTATAAATTACCTGGCGGTTGCTTACGCCGATGAAGGGGTAGAATTAAGGCAAGCAAATATTAATTTACCAATAATGGTAATGAATCCTGAAACGGATGCCTTGGAAGACATTATTACTTATAATCTAGAACCAGAAATTTATTCATTTAAGTTGTTAAATGAATTCGTTTCAAAGCTCGATCAAATGGGAGTTGTTAACTCATTTCCAATTCATTTAAAAATTGATACGGGCATGCGGAGGCTTGGTTTTGAGCCGAGTGAAGTTGACGAATTAATTAATAAACTAAAAAGTTGTTCTACAATAAAAGTTGTTTCAATTTTCTCGCATTTAGCGGCTAGTGATAATTCAGATTTAGATGAATTTACTAACCATCAAATAAGCGTATTTAAAACTTGTACTTCTAAAATTGAAACAGCCCTTGGTTATTCTACAATAAAACATATTTGCAACAGTGGTGCTATAACACGTTTTAAACAGGCGCACTTTGATATGGTACGTTTAGGAATAGGCATGTATGGCGTGGGAGTTAATAATTATGAACAAAAGTTGTTAGAGAATGTTGGTACGCTCAGAACAAAAATCTCACAAATTAAAATCGTTGAGGCGGGTGAAACCGTAGGCTACAACCGAAACGGAAAAACTGATAAACGAACGAAGATTGCAACAATACCAATTGGTTATGCCGATGGGTTTAGCAGGTTGCTTGGCAATGGCAGGCATGGTGTTTATATTGATGGCAGTTTTATAAAAACTATAGGTAACATTTGTATGGACATGTGTATGATTGATGTTACAGAAATAAACTGTAACGAAGGAGATGAGGTTATAATTTTTCAAACAATACAACAAATTAACGATTTGTCTGCTGCTATAAGTAGTATTCCTTACGAAGTACTTACTAGTGTTTCTTCACGTGTTAAGAGGGTTTATGTACAAGAATAAACAGTTTGTGTTGAGTTTTTAAAAATTTTCCTAAATTAGATAGCTTAAATTGAAAACATTTTTTAAAATAGTTATTCTAACTGCCTTTACTTTTTTTAGCGAAATAATCTACTCGCAGAAGGATAGTATCAATGCCGAAAAAATTAGCAATTATACGGATGATGTTTTAAGTATTAAAAAACGAAGGTTCACTTATTTCGTTTCAAATAGATACAGCGATGATAGTAAGTTTGATGTTTACAAATGTTTGCCTTATTCGAATAAAGCAAATGTAATTTTAATACGTGGTAAGTTTGAAGCAACTGATAATTCAAAAATTAAAAAAGCGAAACTTTCGCTTTATAATGCCAGTAATAGTGAGTTGGTGGGTGTTTTTAACACCAATGGCTACACAGGTAATTATATTTTAGTATTGGTTCCAAACGTGCGTTATATTTTAAAAATAGAAGTTCAAGGGTATGGCATTTTTAAAGAGTTAATTGAAGTACCAATGAAAATTGATTACGAAATTTGTCAACAAGAAATTAAAGTTCGACTCAACGAACAAAAAAAAGGTAGTTGTAATGTGCTAAGTTTTTTTAGTGATGAAAACGAAAAAGTAACCTACATAAAAGCCGTAACAGATACCACAAAAATAATTTCGATTACAGATGTTGATGATAACTCAAACTCAAAAGAAAATAAAAGTGGAAAGCAAAAGAAAGTTGCCTCTACCATAGATGAGCTTGTAAAAGATCAATTGGAAGAAGAACGCAAAAAGCCTTTAGCTGCGCTTGCAGCATTTAAGATCAAAGATTTTGAAACAGCATTAAACTTATTTGGCGAGCTCTTAAAAAATGACCCTATTGAGCCATTTTATAATTATTACTACGGCGTAAGTCTTGTAAAGCTTAATAAAAGTCGCGTGAAAGCCATACACAGTTTACAAATTGCTTCAGGCTATAAAGATGTGCCTTATGATGTGTTTTTGTATTTGGCAAACAGTTGCCGTTTATCTTATTTATTTAGTGAGGCACTGGCTGCGTTTAATGAATACAAATCAAAAGCAAAACCAGCAGAAATAACATCAAACAATGTATTGCAATTAGTTAAGAATTGCGAAAGCGGTTTAGAATTAATGAATGCACCGGTGGACATAGATATTTTGAAACGCTCGCCAATTGTGGAAGGCGACGTGTTATTAAACTACAATCCCGATTTGGTAAATGACAAAGTAAAATATAAATCGGATGCTTTTTTTTCAATGTTAGACAAAGCGCGCAAACAAAAATTGCTTATTACGCAATTTAAAAACAAATCGTACGTGCATGTTGGATATTCTGATAAGCCAAGCACTAATCTAGATTTATTTAAAAATAATTTGTTGCCAAACGGTAAAATGGGAGCAACACAAAGTTTTACTGATGCTAACAGCCCGATGGATGAGAATTATCCTTACATAAGTAATGATGGCAAAACCTTGTATTTCTCTTCTAAAGGGCATAACAGCATGGGTGGTTATGATATTTTTAAATGTACCCGGCAAGATACCTTAAGCGATTGGGGAAAGCCTATAAACATGGGCTACCCAATAAACTCTGCATACGATGATTATTTTTTTATACCAGATACAAGTGGAAAACATGCTTCCTTTATAACTACCAGAAAAAATGATAAAGCAGAGTTGTTTTATGTACGTATGCCATTTAGTGAGTTAACGTTTTCTGTGTTAAAAGGAAATTTTAGCACGCAGGATTCTGTAGTTAATAAAGACGCTTTAATTTCTGTTTTTAATAACAAAACAAATGAATTGGTTGGGGTATATAAAACGAACCCACTTACTGGTAACTATTTGATGATTCTAACCGCGGCAACTAAATACGATATTAGTGTTGAAACACCCGGCTATCCCGAGCTTACTACAAGTTTTGAAATTCCGGGCAAGCGTGGCGAGTATACGCTAAAACAATTGATGAAATGTGTGAAAGAAAAAAATAAGAAAGTAATTAAACTGACCAATTACTTTACCCAATATGAAGCAGACAGAATTAATTTGGACGCAATAAGCACAACTACAGTTCTAGTAAAAAATGAAACAACTGTAACAACGATTACAAAAAAAGTTTCAAGAACTGCAATTGAAAACGAAAAAGATAAATCGGATTTAGAGTTGGCGCAAAAATTATTTGAACAATCAAATTACCAAGAGGCTGCTGCTATATATGGGAAGTTATCGCCTATAATTAATTTCACCGCAGAACAGCATTATGAGTATGGGTTGAGTTTATATCACACAAAACGAGATAAAGTAGATTGCCTGAAGGAATTAGAAACAGCTGCTAAAAGTAAAGAAACAAACCCAAATGTGTTTTATTACATAGGGAAGTCGTATTACGAAAACTATCAATTTAAGGAGGCTATTAAAAACTACAAACGTTTTGAAGGACTCGTAAAAGCTGAAGAGTTAGTAAATTATTCATTAGAAAAAGAATATACAGCATGTAATAACGGGATTCTTTTAATAAACAATCCGTCGCTTATTATGGAGATATATGATAAAAAGCATGTAGATATGAATGCGATACAAAACTCAATCACCAATTTAGAATCGGGTGGAAAAATATTGGTGCTTACTGATGATTTGCGCTCATCAATTGATAAAAAGAAAAACTATAAGCCCTTGTTTTTTATAACTTCAGATAAATCTACCATTTATGTTAGTAGTTATGGCGATGCAGAAACAAATAGTAAAGATATTTACCGCTTAAAAAAATTATCGAATGGTAGGTGGAGTACTCCAATGCCAATAGAGGCGATAAATACTAGTTTAGATGAGGAGTTTCCTTGTTTATCAAAAGACGGCAAGACCTTGTATTTCTCATCAAAAGCGCATGATAGCATGGGGGGCTACGACGTTTATAAAAGTGAGTGGAACGAAGAAACAGAATCATGGGGAAAACCAATAAACATGGGTGCGCCTGTAAATTCTCCATTTGATGATTTGTATTATTTAGAGTAATACCAAGATGAAGTATATTTTAGCTTAGTGTTGATGAAATTTTTAATTCTTCTTCGTTGAAAATGCTTTATTTATCTTATTGCTATGCCCTAGCAGCCCACTAACTCGCTCAAATATCTCGCAGGTATTTGCCGTGCTTTGAATAAAGAAAAATTTCTAATCATATCTTCAGTCTAAAATATCCTTCAACTTTATATAAGTGGTAATGGATTCTAAATTTATTAAAGGATTATTAACATCGCCATCTAAACTACGAAAATTGTAATATCAGAATGTTTGATGAGATTGCTTTGTGTTTCTAAGTACCAAGATCCAAACTTTCAATTATGTCTTTAAGCTCGTTTGGTTTTATAGCTTCTTTTTCTCCTTTGTCTTAAATAGTTAAAAGATAAACTATTTTTGTTTGTATGTATAAATAGCTGATAATTCTTGCGCCACCGCTTTTTCCTTTCCCTTTACTTTTAACGGCTAATCGAATTTTATAACAATTATTACCTATAAAAGTACCAATTTCTGGATTTTTAAGAATTTCACTGATTAGTTCAGCGAATTCACTTTTTAGTGAAGGAAATTTTTTAGCAAGTCGCTTAAGTTCTTTTTCGAATCGGTAAGTAGGAACAATGTTATAATTCATTTAAAAGTTCTTGTGCGGTTTTTAATTTAAGTTTGCCTTGCTTATGAAGACGCACCTCTTCTGCTGCCTCTTTAAGTTGTTCCCAAAGTTTAACTCCATTGTCCGTCAAAGGTTTTGCTGTTTTTATAAATGTTAAACTTTTTAGAACTTTCATTCCAAAATTGGCCTCATTATCTGGTATGTCTATTAATACTTTCATAATACAGTTAAATTAAACACATTAGTTTGTTGAAATAGAATTGAACTCTGTTTTTATAAACTTTAAAAATCAATGCTCTCAATCAAATTTACAATAAATTTTTCAAATGATTAAAATTACTAGGTGATTTTTGATTTCTACTTCATGACTAAACTAATTTTAACTAAAAGTCTTATTCAGTCAATTCAGTATATTCAAACTTTAATAGCGATAACTCTTCAAACACCTTGCCAGATTCAAAAAGTTCACCATCTTCAAACTGATAAATCCAATTGATTATAACCTCATTTCTAAATTTTAAATTACCAGAGATGCTGTACATTAATTCTAACAAACATTTTGATGAGCCTGTATTAAAATACTCTAGGTAAATACTTAATTTATTTATAATTCCATTAGAGATACTTTCAATTACAATTTTTTTAAGTCCATCAAAAAATTCTGTTGGATCTTCAGGTATACAAATTCCTTCAATTGAAAATTCTTTTAAAAATTCATTAAGCGTAAGCGATGGCGTTTTATCTGTTTTCGGACTAATTATCTGCATAATCTAGGGTAATTTCTAAGGTAAAAATTGTTATGTTACCAGCACTAGTGAATTTATATTTATATTGGTTATTGCTTCGTTTGGCAATTGTAATTAGTCCTAGCCCAGCATTGCCTGTTGCTGATAGTTTACCATTAGCTAATTGATTAATGTACATTTTATTAATCTCTTCTTTATTAAATTTTTTAAGATTGCTAAGTTTTTCACTTAATTCGGCATGCTTAGAAGGATTAATTTGATTAGAAGCAGTAAGCACTAATTGATTGTTATTTTTTTTAATTGAAAATTCTGGATACTCTACAACTTCTTTATGTTGGTGTTTGCAAATGTTTTCTAAAATTTCTACAGCAATGAGCTTAACCTTTGAAATAATATTTTGAGTAAGATTCAACATCTTTAGCTGAGAGTCAATTATCAAAATAATATTTCTACTCACCTCATGGTTTATTAAGCCAACAATATTAATTGGTTGGTAACTCAAAGTTATATTTTGTTCACTCTTCAACTATTTACAAATTTAGCACCAATTGTTGTATTATGAATTATTTGTTGATTGTTTTATCTATTTTTAGCTGTATTAGTTCAACAGCGTGTTAGGATTTTATTGGAATAAAGCTAAACTTACAACTACACACAAGTTCAATGTCTTTGCCAAGCGCCTCTATATCTTCATCACCAGCTTCATGCACCCATTCTACTGTAAAAGAATTTTTATAAGAGCTTGCCTCTACTAATTTTCTGATTAATTGTATTAATATTCGGGTGGAGGAGGTATTTAAATATTCAATTTGTATTCTTAAAACTGTTGATGAAGGATTTGTTTTCAAATAAGAATCTACCCACAAAAAAATTGGAGAATAAAATTTTTCTACATTTTCTGGCGTTGAAATGCCAGATAAGCTCAGGTTTCCATTGGGGTTAAATACCACATTAGGACTGGTGTTTGAGGGTATTATGTTTAAAACATCCATATCACTTTTTTTCTTTAATATTAATTCCAAATAATATCATGTCATCGGTTTGTGTAGCACCGTTCATCCATTCGCTGTAAAAGTTTTCAAAGTATTCTGTTTGCTCACACATTTTAATTGTATTAGCTTTTTCTAAAATTTCTAAAAATCCTTTTGATTTTAATCGTTTTGTTGGATTGCCACCGAATTGGTCTACCAGGCCATCGCTAAACATATATAGTCTATCAACGTTAATTGGAAGTTCAAAGTCTAGGTACTTCTCATCGAGTATTTTTGAGCCTACTGATTTTTTTGAACCCTCTAGTTTCAGTAAATTGTTTTGCTCAAAACATACTATTGGCCTGCAAGCCAGAGAGTATTTAATTTTATTTGTTTCTAAATTTATCGAAATAATAGCCATGTCAATACTATCATTTAATTTCGAATTCACATCATCTTTTGGTCGAATCAGTTCGTAGATATAATTATCTAAATAATTAAGTATAGCAGCAGGTGAAGTTTCCTTTGCTTCGCTAACAGAATTTATTAACCCATTAATTCCAATTAAAGTCATTAACGCTCCAGGCACTCCGTGTCCGGTACAGTCTCCAACAGCTATGATTAAATGATTATTTATAGTATCTGTCCAATAAAAATCGCCACCAATAATATCTTTTGGTTTGTAAAAAATAGCATTGTGATAAGGTAAATTTTGTAAACGTTCTAAAGAAGGTAACAAGGCCGTTTGAATACGTTTAGCGTAATTGATACTTGCCAAAATATCAGAGTTTTGGTTTTCAATGATTAACTCTCTTTGCTTTCTTTCAGAAATATCTGATTCAATTGCCACGTAATTTTTAAGCTCTCCATCTTTGTCGAAGATTGGACTGATGCTTAAATGCAGCCAATAGGTTTCACCATTTTTCTTGTAATTTAATATTTCGGTTGCAAAACTTTGTTTATTCTTTAAAGCATTAGTAATATTTATAATTGTTTCTTTATTTGTTAATTCTCCTTGTAAAAACTCGCCTAATTTTTGATTTAAACTTTCCTCTAAAGTATAACCGGTTGTATTAACAAAACATTGATTTACCCATTCTATCAAACCAATTGCATTTGTAATTACAACCAAATTATCAGTATTTGTTGCCACTACAGATAGGCGGCTCAATTCTAACTCATAGTTTTTCTTTTCAGTAATATCACTAACAACTGCTTGAAAGCCGCTTGGTTGATTTTTTTCATCAAGAATTACACTTACTGTTTGAGAAACCCAAATTGTTTTTCCGGATTTATGTATTACTTTAAATTCTTGTTTTGTAGTGGTTAGATTATTTTTAAATTGTTTTAAGTAGAACAGATTAATTTTTCGTTGGTGATTTTTTTCGATAATACTGCTAAAGTGATGGCCTATTAATTCACTGGCGGTATAGCCAAGTATAGTTTCAACAGTATCGTTAATGTATACAAAGTTGCCATTAAAATCGGTTGTAAAAATAATTTCAGCAGCATTTTTTAAAATGTGTTTATAGTTTGCACGTAATTTTTTTATGTCAGTTATATCTTGAACAATTTCAATTTGTTTTTCTAAAACACCTTGCTCATTGTAAATAGATGTATTAGTAACATTTAACCATTTTGATTTACCATACTTGGTATGTATTAGAATATCAAATATTGAATTTCGGCCTCCAGTTAATTGGATTTCTTCTTTTGTGCCGTTATTGGTTTGCTCTCCGCTGAATTTTTCTATTGGCCTAACACCAATAATCTCATCTAAATTGTACTCAACAATTTCTAAAAAAGAGGTGTTTGCCCAAGTTATTTTATTTTCAGCGTTAAGAATAATAACACCATTACTTACAGTTTGTGCAACTAACGAGAGTTCCTCGAGTTCTTCTCGCTGCTCAGTTTCTGTAGTAATGTCTTTACCAATACCTAATAAATACTTACCTTCTACAGGTGTATCTATCCATTCAATTGTATAATCTTTATTATTTTTTTTAGAATTAAGTACATTGATATATCTTTTTGTTTGATTGGAGCGGATAGTTTTTGCGCATTCTATTTTAAAGTCTTTGATTTGTTGCGGGCTCATACCTCTATAATCCCACCAAGCATTCTTATAAACATCCACATTTGTGAGCTGTAATGTTTTTAAAGTAAATTCGTTTACATAAATTATTTCACCAAATAAATCTGCAACAATTACAAATTGTTGTGTGTTTTGTAAAAGTAAATCAGAGAAAATTACTTTTTGTAATTTCTTTTCTTCGATAAAATAAAAAATGTGTATTGTTATTAGTGCCTGAATAACAGCCGATACGTATAACGATTTATTATCAATGTTTGCGTCAGATATAAATAAAAGAGTAATTATCAGAGCTAAATTTCCAATCGAAAATGCAAATAACCACCTTACCTCTTGAATAATAAATAAAACAAATAAATAAACCAAAGCCGATTCAATTGATAAAATTGGGTCATAGTTATTAATGTGCAGTCGGTAAATTAGAGATACTACTATAATTAAATAACCTATTACCAGTGTTAATTTAAAGTATTTTGGTTCAACTTTTTTTGCGTATGTATATAAATAAGCACTTAAACACATAATGAGGATGAAGAAATTTACTGGCCACATTACTATATACCGACCAGAAATTTCTGAGTAATAATAATCAATAGGTGCCGTGAGTATACTGCCCATTATGGCTAATAATCGTACTTTTTGAATTAAATAACCATCGTTTCCGTAATTTAAAACGGATTCGAATTTAAAGGTTGAAAATTTTACGAATATAAAATAAGCGAGTATCAAGAGTAAAGTAAAGCAGAGACTTATGAACCACGTTTTTTTATAAAACGGTGTAAGTACTTCAAATTCATAACTCAGCGAAGTTGTTTCTGCGCCATCTGCAAGAAAGGCATGCACCTCTAGCGTGTAAACATTTGAAGCCAGATTATTAAGTAACAAAGTACTTCCTTCAATCATATTCCAACTTTCTGAAGTAGGAAGTAATTTATAATAGTATTTAATTAAATTTTCTTTACCCCAATCGTTAGAAAAGAAACTGAATTTAATCTTATTTAGTTCAGGCGGCGTTCTTAATCCATAAGGAATTTCTCCTTTAACGTAATCGTATCTCACTTTGTTGGCTTTATAAAGTGAGTCTAGCTCTATTCCTGTTGTAAATAATTCTACTTTATCTAAAAATATTTTTCTTTGAATTTTGTTAGATGCAAAGTTGAATTTTTTGTATTCAATGATACCGTTGCTTGAAACAAAAGCCGCTTTATTACCCAAACTAGCACAAGCTTGAAATTTAAAAGCGGATGAGTTTAGACCGTACGATTCGTTATAAAATTTTACTGTACTATCTTTAATGAATACTAAACTATTATTTGTGCCTGCAACAATTGTGTTATCATTTAACCTAGTAATAGAGTTTACTCTGCTACTCATTGAATTTGAATTTGCCTCCAATAGATTAAAAATACCTTTCGAAAATTTTACTACCCCAATATTTGTAGCTATAAATATATTGTCTAAAGAATCTATTACACCTTGAAAAAATTTAATTGGATTTTTTTTATAGGTTAAATTGTAATTTTTAATTGAGTCCCCGTTAAACAAACTTAGGTTTCCATTGTCGCAAAGTGCCCAAACTTGCGCTCCCTTCGTTACAATTGCGTAAGCTAGGGTGTTGCCATTGTTTTTCCAATTATTGTAAATTTCAAAATTAGTACCATTTAATTTTATTAGTCCAAAATTGTAGTTGGCCACATAAATATTTGCGTTACCGTCTTCTGCAACGTAGAGTTGGTTATTTAGTCCGTCATTACTTTCGGTAGTTTCAATTTTGTACAAAACGTTATTTGAAATTTTATACAAACCAGTGCTAGAAGCTATAAAGTAAGCCTGATAATTTGAGCTGAAGTATACGTAGTTAATTTCACTTAATAATGGATGGGTAATAATGGATTGCGAGGAGCCGTCTTTTATTACTATTTTATTTCTATCCGACACAAAACATAACTTTTTTTTATCATTATAAAATACCGAACCAATACTGCTATTGCCGGATTCTATATTGTTGAATTGAGAGGGAGACCAGATACCAATACCATTTGATAAGGTTGTAAACCATAAATTATTTAAATCATCCTGTATTAATCCTGTAATATTATTCTCAGGCAGGCCCACCGCTTTGGTAAACTTTACTGCCACACTATCCTCAATTTTAAGAATACCTTTATTTGTAGCCAACCATATTGACCCTGATTTAGATTTAATAATATCGTTTACCTTACTGCTCTGAAACTCTTCATTTTGGTAAGCATACAAAGAAAAATTATTAAAGTATTTAATTTCGTTTTCTGAACAAATATATACTTGACTAGAACTTGTTGTGAAAATATGATCAATAGGTTTTGAGTTCTTAAAATTAATATGCGTAAACTCCTTGTTGTTAAGCCTAGCAAAACCGTTATTTAAAGCAATAAATAAATTATTATTATTTATGGTGATACTTGAAATAATTGAATTTTCTTTTTGTTGCAATATTGGACATAAAATTTTGTAACAATTCACTAAGTTATTTATGTAATAGATTCCGTTACCATAAGTTGCTACATAAATATTTGGTCCATTCACAGCAATGTCTAAAACCAAGTTTGTTTTAAAACCTGTTTTTTGGTTGTTCACCGCATAATAATCTTCACCCAGCTCAATTAATCCTCCGCCAAAGGTTCCTACTAAAAGTTTGTTGTCAAACCAAGCTATTTTTTTTATTTGATAGTCAGGGAAACCAACTTTGGCATTGTAAACTGAAACACTATTCGGACTTAATTTTGCAACACCCCCATCATAAGCAATCCAAATTAAATTGTTATTATCAAAAACAATGTCAATTATTTTATTACTTGGTAAACCACATTTTACATCTAAAAATTTTATAGCATACTTTAAATTATCTTTTGTGTTAAAACCTAATAAGGGATATTTTTTTGGCTTGATAAAAACATATTCTTTATTAAGTGAAATACCAGGCTCGTAATTAATTTTGTACTTTTTTGTTGTAAATGGAATATTCAATTTACGACTGTTTAAATAGATAGAGTCTATTTCAATTACTTTGTTTGTGCTAATAGTTATCTTTCCTAAATTTTTTTGTTGAACAGGTTTTAACTCGCGCGAATCCTTGGTATTAAAGGTTTTTGGCTGAACGAATGGAAGTTGAATAACGCTTGATGATTGGGCAAGGCCAAGCATATTCAAAATAAATATTTGAATTATAAAAAATCACTACTAACCGACTAATCTTTTAACTAAAAGGGTAACTTTTGTTACCCTTTTTTAATAATGTAAATTTGTGTTTACTAAGACATAAAAAAACATTATGGGTAAAAATACAGAAATAAAATTAGTC
>JAAFIQ010000027.1 GCA_013298715.1 Bacteroidota bacterium
ACTTCATCGCCCATTAGCATACTAAAAATTCTATCGGCTTCAGCAGCGCTATCAATCGTTACTTGGCGTAATGTTCTGTGTTCAGGATTTAATGTAGTTTCCCATAATTGTTCTGCGTTCATCTCTCCCAAACCTTTGTAACGTTGTACGTTTACTGAGTCTGATTTTTCGCCACCCATTTCTTTTATGGCAATGTTGCGTTGTTCTTCGTTCCAGCAGTAACGTTGGTCTTTTCCTTTTTTAACAAGATAAAGTGGCGGTGCAGCAATATACACGTGTCCTTTTTCCACCAACTCTTTCATGTGGCGGAAGAAGAAGGTTAGAATTAAAGTGGTGATGTGTGAACCATCTACATCGGCATCACACATAATTACAATTTTATGGTAGCGTAATTTTTCTAAATTCAATGCACGCTCATCTTCTCTGGTACCGCGAAATACACCAAGTGCAGTAAAAATATTTTTAATCTCTTGGTTTTCGTAAATTTTGTATTCTAGAGCTTTTTCAACATTTAAAATTTTACCACGTAAAGGCAATATGGCTTGGAATTCACGGTTACGGCCTTGTTTGGCAGTTCCACCAGCTGAATCACCCTCAACTAAAAATAATTCGCAGGCCATAGGGTCACCGCTAGCACAATCTGCTAACTTGCCTGGTAAACCGCTTCCTGTCATTACATTTTTGCGTTGTACCATCTCACGTGCTTTGCGGGCAGCGTGGCGCGCAGTTGCGGCTAAAATAACTTTATCTACAATTGTACGTGCTTGTTTCGGATTTTCTTCTAAATAATTTTGTAAGGCTTCACTAATTGCTTGGTCTACCGCGCCTATGGCTTCGTTGTTTCCAAGCTTGGTTTTTGTTTGCCCTTCAAATTGTGGCTCTTGCACTTTTACAGAAATAACAGCTGTTAAACCTTCTCTAAAATCATCACCACTTATTTCAAATTTTACCTTGCTTAACAAACCATTTTTATCGGCATAATTTTTTAGTGTGCGTGTAAGACCTCTTCTAAAGCCACTTAAATGTGTTCCTCCTTCGTGTGTATTAATGTTGTTTACATAACTTTGTATACTTTCAGCAAACGAAGTATTGTAAAGCATTGCAACTTCTACAGGAATTGTGCCAGTATTATTTTCAATATAAATTGGTTCATCAATTAATTTTTCTTTAGCACCATCAATGTACATTACAAACTCACGTAGGCCACCTTGGCTGTAAAATGTTTCGGTGAAACTTACACCGTTTTCATCTTTTTGGCGGTCGTCTTCTAAAATTATTGTAATGCCTTTATTTAAAAAACTTAATTCGCGCATACGGTTGGCAAGCGTGGTGTAATTATATTCGCCAGTTGTAAATATGCTTAAATCAGGTGTAAAGGTTACAGTAGTGCCTCTTAAATTAGTTTCTCCAACTTCTTTGGCTGGGTATAATGGTTTTCCTTTACTAAATTCTTGGCGTGTTATTTTACCATCGCGGTGTACTTCTGCAATTAATAAATCACTTAAGGCATTCACACAACTTACACCTACGCCGTGCAATCCACCAGATACTTTGTAGGTGTCTTTATCAAATTTACCACCAGCATGTAACACGGTCATTACTACTTCTAATGCGCTTACTCCTAACTTTGGGTGTATGCCTGTAGGAATACCACGCCCATCATCTTTTACGCGTATTGAATTGTTTTCTAAAATTGTTACCGTAATGTTTTTGCAATGACCTGCAAGCGCCTCGTCTATTGAATTATCTACAACTTCGTATACTAAATGATGTAAGCCTTTTATACCAATATCGCCAATATACATGGCCGGACGTTTTCTAACTGCCTCTAAACCCTCTAAAACTTGAATGTTATCTGCACCGTAGTTCATTTTATCTTCTGTAATTTCGTTCATAATTTTTCTGATTCCTGTTTTTTGATTATCTTTTAAATATACTGAAAATACTGGATTTTAAGCCATTTAATTACCTTATTTTTACTAACAATTTGTTGAAAATAATTTTTACTAAATTTGACATTATATGTTAGATATTGTTAACCGAATTTTGGGCTTTGGATTAAGTTTTGTTGTCCCTGTTTTTTACAAACGAATACAAGGGCGGAATATTGAAAATCTGCAGGTTAAAGGCCCAGTGGTTATTGCAATGAACCATCCTAATGCATTTACAGACCCCGTAGTAATTAATTTGCTTACACGCCCTAAACAAGGTTTACGTTATTTAGCTCGTGGCGACGCCTTTAAACCGGGTTTAATTACATGGTTTTTGGAGCAGGTAGGTATAATCCCAATTTTTAGAATTCAAGACGCTGGAAGGGAAGGGTTGGCTAAAAATCAAGATACTTACAGAAGGGTGAATTATTATTTATCTAAAAATGCCAAAATTATAATTTTTGCCGAAGGGTTATGTATTCAAGAAAAAAGATTGCGCCCCTTAAAAAAAGGTGTACCACGCATGGTTTTTTTGGCACATAACGAGTTAAAAAATAAAAATTTAATTGTGGTACCTGTAGGTGTAAACTATAGCCAGCCTGATAAATTAAGGAGTACAATTTTTTATAATGTTGGTGAGCCAATTGCCATTAAAGATTACGATGAACAGTTTAAACAGAACGAAGCACGCACCTATAATAGCTTTTTACAGCTCTTAGAGCCAAAAATGAAGGAACTCATTATTCATATCAATAATAAAAAATACGATAGAACGTTTGAGCACTTTGAAACACTTGTAAAACGCGATTGGTTAAAACAACAAAAAAAATGGCGTAAAGATTTGTACGAAGATTTTTTAATGTCGCAAATAATAGTTGGTAAACTAAATACCGCTGAAATAAATAATTTGGAGTTGTTAAATGAGTTCCACGAAAAAAGCGAAATCTATTTTCAAAAATTAAATAAAAACAAGCTAAAAGATTGGTTAATTAATCCTTTGCAAAATAATACAGTAAATGGCTTTGGTTTAGCTATAAGAGTGATTTTGCTATTAGTTGGGCTTCCTTTTCACGCCATAGGATTTATTGGCAATATTATACCTTTTAAGCTAGTTCATTTTTTAACTAAAAAATTGGTTAAAAAAAATAAAGAGTTTTATTCATCTATTGCAATTGCATTGGCCATGGTTTTATTTTTAATAAACTATTTACTATTGTTTTTTATAAGTTATGCATACTCGCCAAACGTTTGGTGGCCAGTTGCAATTTGCGTAAGTACCTTATTGTTTGGTAGATTTAGTATTAGTTATAGAGAGTTATTTGTTAAATCATTAGGAATTTTAAGGATATTAAAAAACAAAGCCTTGGCAAATAACCTTTCAAAGGAAAGAGAATATTTGCTATCTTTAATTAACAGATTTTAGCAAAACATTGGCACAGGATTTGGATTATATTAGAAAAACAAATTAAAATGAAAAATTCGGTAAAAACTTTAATACTTAAAACGGTTGCAGTATCTGGCGTTTTAGCATTATGTTCTGCCACTTATACTTCTGATGCTTATTACACAGTTAATTCAACAATTTCTAATAGCCCTACATACGATTTGCCAACCAAAACCAACACGGCTTTTAAAGAAGGCGAATTACTTACTTATAGAATGCACTACGGACTTATAAATGCTGGAGTAGCTATTTTAGAAGTAAAACCCGATGTGTTGGATATAAGCGGTAGAAAAGTTTACCACATTGTAGGTACGGGTTATACCACTGGAACTACCGATTGGTTTTTTAAGGTAAGAGATAAGTATGAAACTTACATGGATAAAGATGCTTTATTGCCTTGGATGTTTGTAAGAAATGTGAATGAAGGTGGCTTTAAATTTTCTCAAAACTATGCATTCAATCATTACACACGTAAGGTAGATGTTGGTGGTGGAGAAAAATTTGATATCCCAAGCGGTGTGCAAGACATGGTAAGTGCCTTTTATAGCGCCAGAAGCCTAGATTTAAGCAATGCCAAAGAGAACGATTTGTTTACCTTAAATTGCTTTTTAGATAAAGAAATTTGGCCTCTCAAAATAAAATTTATTGGTAGAGAAACTATTGAAACGGATTTAGGGAAATTTAAAGCTTTGCGTTTTAGACCAATTGTGCAAAAAGGACGTGTATTTAAAAAAGAAGAAGATTTAAACGTGTGGATTAGTGATGATGATAATCACATTGTATTAAGATGCCAAGCCAATGTTTTGGTAGGAAGCATTAAAATGGACATTACCTCAGCAAAAAATTTGGCTAATGCACCTGCTAAGATAGATTAGAGGAAAATTTATACTTAAACTTGGTATAAAAAGACTTTTCATCAAAAAATGAAAAGTCTTTTTTGTGATTTGTAGTTGGTTTGTTTAGGCTGATTTTATTCGCTATGGAAATTGAATCTATCTCAAGTGAACATATTTTGGCAATATGTCCATTTTTTTTAATAAATTGAACATATTTCTTGTTTGTTTCGAAAAATGAACATATTTTTGCTATATGTCCAATAATTTTAAAAAAATGAACAAATCTAATAATGCAAAGTTCGATAGGAATATACCTTATAACGCTTTACCTGATTTGCCTCCATCTGAAATTATAATTGATAAAGAGATTTTAATAAAATGGGGCTTAGCGTCAAGATCCTTGGCTGAGTTGAGTAAAAACATAATGCGGATGCCAAACCCGTTAATATTGGTTAATACAATTTCGTTACAAGAAGCACAAAGCTCTACAGCTATTGAAAATATCTTTACAACCGAAGATGAATTGTATAAAGCGGTATCAGACACTATAAAAGAAGAGTTAGCAAATCCTGCTACCAAAGAGGTGTTGAGATATAGAGAGGCTTTGTGGGGTGGTTACAATACGTGGATAAAAAAGAGAGTGTTTGACAAATCAGTTGCAATAAAAATATTTCAACAAATAAAAAATACTAAACAAGGTATTCGGCCGCCGCAATCGCAAGTTGTTATTAAAAGAGGTCAAAGCGAATTTAAACCTGGAGAAATTATTTACACCCCACCAAGAGGGAAAGGAATTGTTGAAAATAAAATGGATAACCTTTTTGATTTTTTGAATGAAACCAATGGATTCGACCCACTTTTGAAAATGGCAATTGGGCATTATCAATTTGAAGCAATACATCCATTTACTGACGGAAATGGCAGAACAGGTAGGATTTTAAACCAATTATACCTAGTTGATCAAAAATTGTTATCACATCCTGTGCTATACTTAAGTAAGTATATAATTAATTATAAAGATGATTATTACCATCATTTAGCTGGCGTAACACAACGATGGGCTTGGAAACCTTGGTTGATGTTTATGCTGAATGCAGTTGAAAGTACAGCTCAATTAACTAATCAAAAAATTGACGAAATTTTAGCTCAGATGGAATCAACTTACCAATACGCTAATAAAACATTAAAATGGTATTCTTACGAATTAAATCAAGCACTATTTTCACAGCCATACATGAAACAAAAATTAATTGGAGATATAACGGGTGTTAGAAGTAGAACAACGCTCACCAAATATGTTCTGCAACTAATTGAATTAGGAGTGATTTCAGCACATGAAGATGGTAGAGAAGTTTTTTATATTAATAATGATTTGATAAGAATACTTCAATCTTGAGATTAACACGAAAGAAGTAAGAACTTTTTAAAGTTTAAATTCAGAATTATTAAACCAAATTAGAATACAAATTTCAACGCAAAAAAAAGCGATACAGGAATCTATATCGCTTTTGTAATTTGGGGTTAATCATTCAAAAATTATTCTTTTATAACTTTAAAGGTTTGTGTGGCTGATTCAGTAGTAATTAGTTTTAGAAAATAAATCCCGTTTGCAAAATTTTCCAAATTAATTTCGTTTTTATTTATTTTTTCAGAAAAATCTATAGATTTTTTAATTAATACTTTTCCTGAAATATCTAATACCTCAATCACTACATTAGCTGGTTGCAACGCGTTCATTTTTAATGATAAATTACCGCTTGTTGGATTTGGACTCAAAGAGAAATCAGAATTGTGAGTTAAATTGTTTAAGCCAGTACAAACTAAAACGTTTACAGAAATGTTTGTGCTATTGTTACAACCATTGGCGTCTGTGCCTGTAACTGAATAAACAGTTGTTGCAGCAGGAGTGTAAGTAACAGATGCTCCGTTTAAATTACTTGGCATCCAAGAATAGGTAGAAGCACCAGAAGCAATCAAGTTAACAGACTGTCCTTCGCAAATATTAGTACTACTAGGTGCAATATTAATGGTTGGCAATGGGAGCAATGTTGCTGTGGCAGTTTTTACACTAGAACATCCTGAAGTTGTTCCCGTAACACTATAAACTGTTGTTCCTGATGGGCTGTAAGAAGCGCTTGAAGCGGATCCTCCTCCATTACTCCATGAATAATTACTTGCTCCTGAGGCTACAAAATTTACACTTGCTCCAGGACAAAACGATTGTATTGGATTAGTAATTGTAATGTTTGGAGATCCAGTAATTGTTACAGTTTGACTATAATTTGTTCCTGAGCCACTTGTATTAGAAGCTAATAAGGATACCACATAGTTTCCTCCATTAGGAAAGGTTATAATTGGATTTTGCGAAGTTGGAGCGTTAATAGTTACGCTTGCGATTGGTGTTACACTCCAAGCCCAACCGTTAGGAGCATTTGTAGAAAGATCTGAAAAAGGAATTGCAGTTCCTGAACACTTTATAGCAGAACTTACACTAAAATTACTAATCGGCGTTGGAGCAGGTGGCGCCCCAACTACATCTACTATCCAAGTGCCTCTGCCGTAAGATGCTGCAACTAATTTTGTTGGATTTGCTGGAGAAATTTCTAAATCTGATAAAGGCATGTTAGGCAAACCTGTGTTGTATAAAGTCCAAGTTGAAGAAAGGTTATCTCTGTAATAAACACCTACGTCCATTCCAACATAAATTCTATCTGATGTGCCTGATTGATAAACACTACAATTTGCTGGTATGTTAGGTAAATTAGCGCTGAAATTTGTCCAAGTTGCTCCACCGTTCGTTGTCATAAATACTTTGTTGCCGGCTGAGTAACCACTTAAAACAACCCATGCATTATTAGGATCTAATGGGTCAATTGTAATAAATTCCGGAGCAGCAGAACCCACAGGTACTATTCCAGTAACTGTTGTCCAAGTAACACCACCATCGGTTGTTCTATAAATTCCAGAACTTTTTAAAACGTAAATTACTTGGTTGTTAGATGGTGCAATAGCAAATTCTCTAATTGTTCCTGTTCCTGGTAAAGCAGTTAATTGAGTCCAGGCTCCTGCAAGATTTGTTGACTTGAATAAATTAGTATAACCGCAATACAATGTGTTTGCCGATTGAGGATCTTGTTTCCAAGGGGTTACCCAAGCAGCAGTACCTGTTAAGCCTGATGTACAACTTGCCCAAGAAACACCACCATTTGTAGATTTTCTCAAAGCGCCGTTATAATATTCGCCAAACATATTATTATCATTAGTTCTATCAATAAAACAGTCCATTCCATCACCTCCTAAGGCTGCATTGTAAGTAGTTCCATTCCAAATGCTAGTACCATTATCTTGGTGCCCTGTTATCCATTTATTTGGTGTTAAACTAGATAAACCAATTTTATATATTTGCGAAATGTTGGTTGTGCCTGAAATTTCTTGCCAAGCCGTTGCCGTTCTTCTATAAACTGTTCCGTCATTGGTGTTGAATAAAGTACCAGCTGCATCGTATTCTAAGTCATGATGATCAGCATGCGTAAAGGGTGCGCCAGAACCAGTCCAATGTCCGTATAAAGCCCAAGTTGTTCCTCCGTCTGTTGTTCTCCAAACATTTACACCTCCAGTTACCACTTCATTTGCATTTAAAGGAGATGCAGCAACACATAAATCATACCAACCTTGCCCACCACTATCATTTCCTGCGCTGGCCCATCCTAATAAATTTGGACTTGTTGCCATTGAAGTAAACGCTGCCGAGCTATTGGTAGAACGATAAAATCCTTGAAATCCACTACCAGAGCTACTTGATGCTAAAACATAAACATAATTAGCATTTGCTGGGGTAACAGCAATTGCCATTCTATTTATTCCTGTTGTTGGAATTCCAGCAGAAACGGTTGTAAAAGTTGCTCCTCCATCATTAGAAACTCTAAACGTGGTGCCACCAGCATAAATAGTTGTTGGGGTGCCTGGTTTAAATTCTAAATCAAAGGTGCTTCCAGAGGCAACTAGTGTCCAGTTAGTTCCTCCATTTAAAGTTCTGTAAATGCCTGATGAAGTAGCTGCTAATAAAATTAATGGATTTGTTGGATGTATAATTAATCTTCTAATGGTAAAGTTGGTAGTAACTGCATTGGTTAATCCTGTAGCATTCCAAGTGTTTCCTCCATCTGTAGATTTTAAAACGCCTATGCTTCGCGTGTCTCCAGCATCTCCATCACCTGTAGCTAAATACATAATAGATGTATTTGTTGGATCTATGGCTAAATCAGAACAACCAATTACTGCTAGATTATCTGTATTGGTAGTCCATGAAGTGCCTCCATTTGTTGATTTCCATAAACCACCTGCAGGAGCACCAACCCATAAGTTATTAGAATTTGTTGGATCAATTGTAATAAAATTCATTCTTCCTGATTTTAAAAACTGACCCCCAGCGGTACCGTTAATTGGCCCCATTGGACCAACAGGCGACCAAGTAGTTGATGCAAGCATACTGCTACTTGTAACTTTATTTGATAAATTATCAGCTTGATAGGTTTGTAAAAATTCTTGATAATTTTTAGCTGTTAACGAAAGTAATGACAAATCACCACTTGGATAAACTCTACGTTCTACAAAGTTTTCCCAACGCTTAAAAGCCTTCCAGCCTTTACCTTTTTCGGTATTATCTCTTGATGCCCAATAGTTGTTGAAGTCGTTTTGGATTTCATAAAAATTGGCATTGGGATCATGAATTTTATTTGCCCAGTCTTGAGAAAATAAATTACTTAAACTAAGTGTTGACAAAACTAAAAACGTAATTTTCTTCATAGCGTAAAAATTTAATCTTATGAAGTTAGTAAATGAAAAATGAAAATGAAAATGATTTTATCGAAAAGATATGCATACGGTGTTAAATTAACATTTTAAGGTTAAAATTTGGTGTAATTTAGAAAATGAACTTTTAAATAATTGATATAAGTTTATTTTATGAGATTTAAAAAAATAATTTGCCGCGGTTAACCATAATTAAAATTTTACGGCTTAATAGTGAAGTTAAGTTTGATATTAATAGTGTAACGAGTTTTTTGGAATAGGTTTAAATATCAACAAAATGAGCACTTTTAAATCATTACATCATTCGTTTTTTAAGTAATTATTAATTGGCGAGTTATTTACTTAAAGTACCCGGAAGGGGACTTGAACCCCTACGCCTTGCGGCACATGCACCTCAAACATGCTTGTATACCAATTCCAACATCCGGGCAAAATTTCAAAGATTGAATAGCAAAATTAACCAATTATTTGCTTTTTTAAACAAAAAAGTTGTATATTTGCCCTCCATTTCTAAGCCGCTGTTTGCACAACGCAAAGTATGCCTAAAATGTAAACATATAAAAACTAAAAAAATGAGTTTATTATTAGATTTCGTAAAAAAGCAATTAAACCCTGGGCACAAACACCCTAAGTTTAAAGCAGGTGATACTGTTACAGTTTCATACAAAATTAAAGAGGGTGATAAAGAGCGTATCCAGCAATTTACTGGTGTAGTTATTCAATGTAAAAATGAAGCTGCTACTGCATCTTTTACTGTACGTAAAATGAGTAATGGTATTGGTGTTGAGCGTATTTTCCCTATAGCTTCGCCATTTATTGATAAAATTGAGGTTAATAAAGTGGGTATTGTTCGTAGAGCAAAATTATTTTACTTACGCGAGCGTACTGGTAAATCTGCCAGAATCCGCGAAAAAGTCCAAAACAAAAAAGATAATAAATAATATAAAATTAAAAACTCCGAAAATTTTCGGAGTTTTTTGTTTTAAACAATTTGTAAATATAAATTATAAACATAGTTTTCAATCAAAAAATTCTTATTTTTATGCTTATGGAAACAGCAGAAGTTAACACACGCAATTTTTTTATTTTATACAAGCCAAAAGATATTGTAAGTGGCGATTTTTATTACGCGCAAGCACACACAGCGCCTGGCAGTAATAATGAAATTTTTTACATGTGTACTGCAGATTGCACTGGGCATGGGGTACCAGGTGCATTAATGAGCATGGTGGGTATATCGCGCTTAAACGAATCTATTATTGAAAAAAATTTGGTGCACCCAAATTTAATTTTAGATAATGTACGTAAAGGAATTATAGATTCTTTAAACCCTGAGGGAAGTGAGGAAGAGAGTAAAGATGGTATGGATTGCGTTTTGTGTGCTTATGATTTCCAAAATTATAAATTAGAGTTTGCAGCAGCCAATAATCCATTATGGTTGGTGCGCAATGGTACATTAACAGAATACAAACCTGATAAAATGCCAGTTGGAAAATACAGCGAAGACATGAAACCTTTTACCCTTCATAAAATTGATTTACAAAAAGGAGATACTATCTATACGTTTACGGATGGTTATGCTGACCAATTTGGTGGACCAAAAGGTAAAAAATTCAAATACAAACAGCTTGAAGAAATTTTATTAAGCTCAAGCCACTTACCATTAGAAGAACAAAAAGATAAATTAAATACTGCGTTTGAAAACTGGAAAGGCGATTTAGAGCAAATTGATGATGTGTGTGTAATTGGAATTAGAGTTTAAATTGGTTTCAAATTTTCTACTTTTTTATTTTTTAGCGAGCAGTGCTTAAATGCATAAAGTTCTTTTTTAGGACTGGCTGTTTAGGGTTCAACAATAAAAAATTAAAAATTTCTTCACAGGTTGAGCCACAACATTCTCCAACTTTTTATAACAAAGGGCTTCAACTTATTTACAACAACAATAAAAAATTTTAATCGGTACACAAAGTGCGGCTAAAATTGAAAAGGTATTAAAACAAATAAGACTAACTTATACTTCGACTTTAGAAAATTATGAAGGTTTAATTTATTCTACGTTTTTTGATAACTAATTAGTAAGATAATTTTTGATTAGCTAATTTTGAACTCGTAAATTTAATTAATCCGAATAAATTACGCTATGAAATTCAAACTACTGATTAGCTCCCTTCTACTTATTGCGCTTTGTAACTGCAATCAACATAAACAGCCAAACTTAGTTCTACCAATTTTGGGTGAAAAAAAATTAGGAAATACAGATACTATATACCATACCATCGGCAATTTCTCGTTCAAAAATCAATTCAATGAAATTGTAAGTAACCAAACTGTAATAAATAAAATTTATGTGGCCGATTTTTTCTTTGCTACCTGCCAAAGTATTTGCCCACAAATGAGCACAAATTTAAAAGATGTTCAAGAAGCATTTAAAGCCGATAACGATGTATTACTGCTTTGCCATACTGTAAATCCAATGCACGACAGTGTTGAAGTTTTAAACTCTTATAGTACAACTTACGGTGCAATAAAAAACAAATGGCATTTTTTAACAGGTAATAAAAAAGAAATATACGACTTAGCCAAAACAAGTTATTTAGTAAATGCCTTAGAAGAAGACGGCAGTAAAGAAGGTTTTTTACACAGCGAAATGCTTCTTCTAATTGATACCCAACAACGCATTCGTGGTTTTTACGATGGCACCAATAAAAGCGACGTATTAAAACTAATTGCAGATATAAAACTATTAAAAACAGAGAAGTAGTTATTTCCATAAATTCCACCAAAAATTCTGCCATTCTGCCCTCTAAAAGCTTCATTTTCACACATTTTGTCCTTAAAAATTACTAAATTATGCCATCGTGGCATTTTGGCGCAACCCCTTGCCGTTGGCACATAAATTGATAATCTTTTGTAAAATTTATTAAACTTAATAGTTATGGGAAAAATAATTGGAATAGATTTAGGAACTACTAATAGCTGCGTGGCTGTTATGGAAGGAAACGAAGCGGTAGTTATTGAAAATAGTGAAGGTAAAAGAACCACACCTTCAGTAATTGCTTTTGTTGATGGTGGCGAACGCAAAATTGGCGACCCAGCAAAACGCCAAGCAGTTACAAATCCTAAAAAAACCGTTTATTCAATTAAACGTTTTATGGGAAGTTCTTACGATGAGTGCCAAAGAGAAATTGGTCGTGTACCTTACTCAGTAGTAAAAGGCGATAACAACACACCGCGTGTACAAATCGATGATAGAAAATACACACCTCAAGAAATTTCGGCAATCATTTTACAAAAAATGAAAAAAACTGCCGAAGATTTTTTAGGAACTGAAGTAACAGAAGCTGTAATTACTGTGCCTGCATACTTTAATGATGCACAACGCCAAGCTACTAAAGAAGCTGGAGAAATTGCTGGCTTAACAGTTAAACGTATCATCAACGAACCTACCGCAGCTGCGCTTGCCTACGGTATGGATAAAAAAGGTAAGGATATGAAAATTGTTGTGTTTGACTGCGGTGGCGGTACACACGACGTTTCGGTTCTTGAGTTAGGCGATGGTGTATTTGAAGTAAAAAGTACAGATGGCGATACACACTTAGGTGGCGACGATTTTGACCAAGTTATTATTGATTGGTTAGCCGATGAATTTAAAAAAGAAGAAGGTATTGATTTACGTCAAGATCCAATGGCGTTACAACGTTTAAAAGAAGCTGCAGAAAAAGCCAAAATAGAATTAAGTAATACCACAAGTTCAGAAATTAACTTGCCTTACATCATGCCGGTTAATGGCATTCCAAAACACTTGGTAAAAACCTTAAGCCGCGCTAAGTTTGAGCAATTGGCAGATAGTTTAGTTCAAAGAACGATTGAGCCTTGTCGCTCTGCCTTAAAAAACGCAGGCTTATCCACTTCAGAAATTGATGAAATTATTTTAGTTGGTGGATCAACTCGTATTCCTGCAATACAGGCCGCAGTAGAAAAGTTTTTTGGCAAAGCACCAAGTAAAGGTGTAAACCCTGATGAGGTGGTAGCTTTAGGAGCTGCTATTCAAGGTGGCGTATTAAGTGGTGATGTAAAAGATGTATTGTTGTTAGATGTTACACCTTTAAGCTTAGGTATTGAAACCATGGGTGGTGTATTTACTAAATTAATTGAAAGCAACACAACTATCCCAACAAAAAAATCGCAAGATTTTAGCACAGCTGCAGATAACCAACCAAGTGTACAAATTGTTGTATACCAAGGTGAGCGCCCAATGGCACGCGATAACCGTAAATTAGGAGAATTTAATTTAGATGGATTGCCACCAGCACCGCGCGGTGTGCCTCAAATTGAAGTAACGTTTGATATTGATGCAAATGGTATTTTAAATGTAAGTGCAAAAGATAAAGCAACTGGTAAATCTCACAACATACGTATTGAAGCTAAAAGCGGATTAAGCCAAGAAGAAATTGATCGTATGAAGCGTGAAGCTGAAATGAATGCTGATGCTGATAAAAAAGCCAAAGAAGAAATTGATAAGTTGAACGAGGCAGATGGCATGGTATTTCAAACAGAAAAACAATTAAAAGAATACGGCGATAAAATTCCGGCTGAGAAAAAAGGAGCAATTGAAGCAGCAGTTAAAGAATTAAAGTTAGCACACGCTGCAAAAGATTTAGCTAAAATTGATACTGAACTAAAAGCCTTAAACGATGCATGGGCTGCTGCAAGTGAAGATATGTATAAAGCACAACAACAAGGTGGAGCTAATGCAAATCCTGAACAAAATGCAAACAACAATGCTAATGCCAACAACCAACAAAATGGTGAAAACGTAACCGATGTTGATTTTGAAGAAGTGAAATAATTCTATTCCAGAATAAATTATAAAAACCTGAACAAATAATTGTTCAGGTTTTTTTATATTTGAATAACTAATATAGATATCAAGCTGTGAGAAAGAATCAATCAAATTTATCGAACAACGAATGGGACGATATTATTGATGCAATGAAATGTTTGAAAAAGAGTAAAAAAGAAAAAAACTGGGATTATTTTGTAGACAAGCATGACAAGTATTCTACGCATCAGCATGACGGCCCACATGTAAATGGAGAAGATTTACATATACACAGTAGTTATTACTGGTTAGCTTGGCATCGTAAATTCATTTTAGATTTTGAGGAAGCCTTGAAAAACGAAGGAATGACAAATGATTTGCCATACTGGAATTGGATAACTACCAGAGAAATACCAAAAGAATTAAAAAAACGCCTTTTCGGCTGGATGAATGTTTCAAGAGCGGTAAGCCACAATCCGGATAAATTACCAACGAGAAGTACTTTTGATGCTATCGTAAACAGCACTGTTTATGCTTCTTTCGACCTTGAATTGAATAACCTCCATGGAATTGTTCACAACTGGGTTGGAGGGGCCATGTCAAACCCTAGAAAATCGCCTAAGGACCCTTTGTTCTTTTTACACCATGCATTTATAGATAAAACTTGGGCCGACTGGCAAGCCAAAAACCCAACACGTAATTTTGAAAGTGATATGTTGGAAGCAGAACTTACTCCTTATGATACACTAAAGGTAAGAGATGTTATGAACATAAATAACCTAGGGTATTCATATATATAGTAGCTCGTACTTAAAATGTAACCGATATAGATTTTAAAGAAGTGAAATAAAAAATCAATCCATAAATTTAAAAAGGCTATACTTATTGTATAGCCTTTTTTATCAGTGTTTCCATCTCCTCCATCACATTATCGTATGCCATTTTTACAAATTTTTTGCCTGTTACTTTTTCGTAAAGCTCTATATAACGGTTGCTAATTTCAGTTGTCCATTCATCACTCATGTGCGGTACCGTTTGCCCCTCTTTGCCTTGAAATCCATTTTCAATTAACCAACGGCGTACAAACTCTTTGCTTAATTGTTTTTGCTCTTCTCCCCGCTCTTGGCGTTCAGTGTATCCTTCTAAATAAAAATAGCGGCTACTATCTGGTGTGTGAATTTCGTCCATCAATGTAATTTCTCCATTATAAAGCCCAAACTCATATTTAGTATCCACCAAAATTAATCCCATTTTATTTGCAATTTCTTGTCCGCGTGCATACAATGCCAAGGTGTATTTTTCAAGTTGTTCGTAATGCTCCTTGCTTACAATGCCTTGTTTAATAATTTCTTCTTTACTAATATCTTCATCATGTCCTTCACTTGCCTTGGTAGTTGGGGTAATTATGGGTGTTGGTAATTCATCATTTTCTTTTAATCCTTCAGGTAATGTTACACCGCACAAAGTACGCAAACCGCTTGCGTAGGTGCGTGCTGCGTGTCCAGCTAAGTATCCACGAACAACCATTTCTACCTTAAACGGCACACACATTCTACCAATACTCACATTTGGATGCGGACTGGCAATTAGCCAATTAGGAACAATATCGCGTGTGGCATTTAAAAATTGCTCTGCAATTTGATTCAACACCTGCCCTTTATAAGGAATCCCTTTAGGCAACACTACATCAAACGCACTAATTCTATCACTAGCAATCATTATTAATTTATTATTAGCAATGGTGTATACATCTCTTACTTTACCTTTGTAGTAAGCAGTTTGTTCAGGAAAATTAAAATCGGTTTTAGTTATTGTGTTCATTCACTATTTTTTTGAAATTATTTAAAGTGTTTTTAATACTTTTTTTTTGAGTGCAAATTGGTTAATTTTTTTGAAATAAGAACTAAAAATTCATTATTCATATAAAATAAGCTACTTCTTTTCGCTCAGGATAGTGCGGTGGCAACTGGCGATTTGGTGCGAACCCGGACTTTTTTACGCCGAGCAGGGCGGATTGTGCGAAAAAAAAGTCAGGGTTGGCAAATCGCCTTGATTTTTTGTTTCTTTTTCATCAAGGAAAAAGAAATTAAAATGAAAAAAAATCTCCTACAAATTATCAATAAAATAATTACAAATTTTTTCCATTAGGTGCGCTCTATCTTTACCCAGCACATTGTGCGCATGACCTGGATATAAATAAAAATCTAACTGCACACCTTTATCCACTGCCTTTTTTTGATATAATAAATTATGTTGTAACACAACTACATCATCTTGCGCACCATGTATCATTAATAATTTTCCTTTAAGTTTATCCACGTGGTTTAATAAATTATTTGCTTTATAACCATCTGGATTTTCTTGTGGTGTATCCATGTAACGCTCCCCGTACATGATTTCGTAATAATTCCAATCTATTACTGGTCCGCCAGCACAACCCACTTTAAATACGCCAGGGTTAAGTGTCATTAAACTTGTAGTCATAAATCCTCCATAACTCCAACCGTGCACACCAATTCTTGAACCATCTACATAAGGTAAACTTTTTAAGTAGTTAACGCCAATTAAATGATCTTCCATTTCACAAGTGCCAAGTTTGCGGTGTATAGCTTGTTCAAAGGTTTTGCCTCTAAAATCACTACCACGGCCATCCAATGTAAACACAATAAATCCTTTTTGCGCCATGTATTGGTACCAAAGCTCTCCACCCGCCATCCATGTGTTAGTAACCAATTGTACATGGGGTCCATTATATAAATAAACTAAAACAGGGTATTTTTTGGTGCTATCAAAATTTATTGGCTTAAACATACGAGCGTGTAACGTAGTTCCTTCATCATTTTTTAAAGTAAACATATTCCATTTACCCAAAGCATAAGCCTCAATTGGGTTTGGTGCTTTATAAAAGTTTGATGTTTTGTTTGAAGCAATATTTATGAGCGAATAATCACGTGGCACATAGCAAGAAGTAAAAATATCAATCACATGTTTAAAATCTTTTGAAATTACACAAGCGTGGTAACCATTTCCTTGAGTAATTCTTTTGTTTACACCCGTTTTCAAATTAACAACGTACATATCTTGATTAGTAGGACTTTCAGCATTCGCATAATAAAACCCATTCTCACATTTTGCATCAAATCCAACAAATTCTTTTACTTCAAAATTTCCTTTGGTAAGTTGTTTAATAACTGTGCCTTTAATATCATACAAATACACATGATTAAAACCATCACGGTTACTTTGCCAAATAAATTGATTCGGATTTGTGCCTAAAAATTCCATTGCGTGCAATGGCTCCACGTACTTTTCATCCTTTTCTTCAAAAAGTGTTCTCACAAAATTTCCTGTTGCAACTTCGTATTCATTTACCTTAAAATGGTTTTGCTCACGGTTTAAAACAACAATGTAAATGTATTTTTCATCAGGACTATAGCTTATGTTAGTTAAGTATTGATCCTTCGGCCCTTCTGTTTTTACGTAGGTTGTAGTTTTTGTATTTACGTTATAAATACCCACAGTTACATAATGGCTTTTGCCTCCCGCCATAGGGTATTTAATGTTTTTATTAGTTGCAGGGTTGGTGCTCCAATCTATGATAGGGTAATCGGTAACATCACTTTGGTCCATTCTGTAAAAGCCCAAAAAATTTCCTTTAGGGCTCCAGTAAGTTCCTTTATGAATACCAAACTCATCACGGTGAACTGTTTTACCATATACTAAATTATAGTTACCATCTTTTGTAATTTGAGTTTCAATGCCGTTAATTGAAGCATACAAATTGTTATCAATAGTATAGGCCACATCATCGTTTACAGGGCTTTTATCTGCATTTTCCTTTTCAAGAAAAGAATTAGCTTTGGTTGAAGAAAGAACATTCGTTAAATAGTTGTAAGCAAATTTTCCTTCACTAGTCGCAAATTCAAAACAATTATTCACATTCTCAATTAAAGGAAAATTACTCAAGGTATCTGAATTTTGTTTTTTTAATTCTTGATTCAAATTAGTTAAACTAATTGTTTTAAATGGCTTTAAGTCAGAACAATTAAAAAATAAAATAGCATTGTTTTTTTTGTAAAAGAAATATTTACTATCTGACGTAAATTGCAGGTATTGCAATCTTTCTGGCGCTAAGCTTGTTCTTCCCTTTAGCACAGCATCTTGTATAGTAAGCAATTTGTTTTGTGATTGCAATAATCCAACGCTAAAAAAAACAAATAAAATTATTTTAATTTTCTTCATAAAACATTAAATTTAAACATTAATAGAGGTGTAAAAATACTTATTTTATTTGTTGGTGGAACACTATTATTCCTACACTATTTTTTGGTAGGAAGCTACAATTTTTCAATTCCTAAAAAAAACAAATTAGATTTTTATAGTAGTTTTTATTCGTATCCATACTTCCACCAAAACTGGAATCTATTTACACCCGTGCCAAAACAGAATTTTGAATTGTTTGCCTTTACTAATGGTAAAACAATAAATGTATTAGGAGATATTCTAAACAACCACCAAAAAAACCGATTGGCAGGCGAGGAAGCGCTACTACTGGCTTTTACAAATTCAATACACTACTTTTTTGCGAATCGAAAAATTGAGTCAGGCTCGGTTTTAAATGATAAAAATTTTATAATAATTGAATTTAGCACACGTAATTACATAAAACAAAAATATTTGCTTAATAATCAAAACATTAAACTACTTTTAATGGTGAAAGATATAAGAACAAATCATACCCTATACTTTTATAACAAATGGCAATAATAAAAAAAATAGATTTAGCCCTGCAAGGTGGCGGAGCTCATGGCGCTTATACTTGGGGAGTAATAGATAGACTACTTGATGATGACCGCATTGAAATAGATGGCGTATGCGGTACCAGTGCTGGGGCAATGAACGGCGTTTGCGCTGTTTTTGGATTAAGCAAAGGTGGTAAAAATTTGGCAAAGCACATATTAGTGAAATTTTGGCACAAAGTATCTGAAGCAGGAAAATATTCTTTGCTTCAACCAACATGGTTAGATAAAATTATGAGTCCTGGAAATATGGACTATTCGCCGCTTTACAAATTTTTTAGTTTTACAGCCGAAAATTTATCACCGCAACAATTTAATCCATTAGGTATTAATCCACTCGAAAAAATACTAAATGAATTAATTGATTTTGAAGAATTACATAAAATATCGCCTCCTAAATTATTTGTGTGCGCTACCAATGTAAAAACGTGCGAACCAAGAATTTTTGGTCCAGCTGAAATAACCGCAAAAGCAATTATGGCAAGTGCTTGCCTACCTTATCTATTCAATGCTGTTGAGATTGACGGTGAGCATTATTGGGATGGCGGTTATATGGGAAATCCGCCACTTAGCCCATTAACAGTGAATACAGAGGGCACAGATGATATATTGTTGGTGAAAATAAATCCATACACAATAACCAAAGTACCCGATAATGTTGAAGAAATAAAAGACAGAGTAAATGAAATAAGTTTTAACTCGTCTTTAGCTTTAGAAATTAAACATTTAGAATTCATAAATTCGCTCATCGATCAAGGAATTACTTTGGATGGAAAAATAAAAAAAATTCACCTGCACTGTTTAAGCGCTGATAAAACCTTAGCCGATTTAAATCTTTCTAGTAAATTAAATACTACGTGGGACTTTTTAATGCATTTAAAAAACAAAGGCTACGAAGCCTGCAATACATGGTTAGATAAGAACTTTGATAACATTGGAAAAAAATCAACTTTTACATTATAATTTATGAAACGACATTTTGTTAAACCCGATTTTAAAATCACCACTTGGGAAAACCTAAAAACATACTTTGATAATTTATTACAACGTCCTACTACTAATATTGACGAACTAAAACAATTGTTGCTAGATGGCAGTGAACTAGGCGCGGTAATTAGCGAAGATATGGCTTGGCGTTATATTAAAATGACCTGCGATACTGCGAATACGGAGCTGCGTGATAGGTTTAATGATTTTGTACAAAACATTGAGCCTAATTTGGCAAGTGTAACAAACGAACTAAATCTTAAAATAAATAACTGCACATTCAAATCGCAACTTACACAAAACGGATACGACATTTATTTAAGGAATTTACAAAACAGCATTAATTTGTTTCGAGAAGAAAATATTCCACTGAATACCCAATTGCAAGAACTAGAACAACAATACGGCGAAATAAGCGGCGCCCAAAGCATCACCTATAATGGAGAAAAACTTACCATGCAAAAAGCCAGCACCTATTTAAAAGATTTGAATAGAGCAGTGCGTGAAGAGGTTTACCACCTTACCCAAAATAGAAGAGAAGAAGACGAAGAAAAATTCAATACCTTATTCAATAAATTAATTGCATTAAGAAATAAAGTTGCTTTAAATGCTGGTTTTAAAGATTACAGAGATTTTAAACACCAAAGCCTTGCGCGCTTTGATTATAAAGTTAGTGATTGTTTAAGTTTTCATGAATCGGTAAAACAACACGCAGTGCCTTTGCTAAATAACTTACATGCCAAGCGAAAATCAAAATTAAAACTAGATGATTATAAGCCTTGGGATACCAGTGTTGATGAAGAAGGGCTATTGCCATTAAAACCTTTTGCTAATGCACAAGAATTAATTTCAAAAACAATTGGGTGCTTTAATAAAATTGATACATACTTTGGTGATTGCATTTCTAAAATGAATGAAATGAAACGCCTAGACTTAGAAAGCAGACTAGGCAAGGCACCAGGAGGTTACCAATACCCCTTGTACGAAACAGAAGTGCCATTTATTTTTATGAATTCGGTTGGATTGTTGAGAGATTTAACAACAATGGTACACGAAGGCGGGCATGCCATCCATTCTTTTTTATACGAGGAGTTAGAACTTGTTGATTTTAAATCGCCACCAAGTGAAGTAGCAGAACTGGCAAGTATGAGCATGGAATTAATTAGCATGGAACACTGGCAAGATTTTTTTAGCGATGCTTCAGAATTAAAACGCGCAAAAAAACAACAATTAGAGAGTGTAATTGATACCTTACCTTGGATTGCAGCTGTTGATAAATTTCAACATTGGATTTATACCAACCCTAATCATATTACCGATGAACGCAATGCAGAGTGGATAAAAATAATGAACGATTTTGGTTGTAATGTAATTAACCATAAAGGACTAGAAAAAAATTTACAACGCAAATGGCAAGTACAATTGCATTTGTTTGAAGTGCCATTTTATTACATTGAGTATGGTTTTGCACAACTAGGTGCAATAGCCATGTGGCGCCAATACAAGCAAAACCCAAAACAAGCCATTGCCAATTATAAAAAAGCACTCAGCCTTGGTTACACCAAAACCATACCACAAATTTTCGAAGCCGCCGGCATTAAATTTGACTTTAGCGCAAACTACATAAAAGAGTTAATGGATTTTGTAAGTGCTGAGTATAGTGCTTTGGAATAGTTTATAAAAGAATTACTCCTTGAATCTTAAGAAAAAAATTATCCATTTCACAAGACTACATTTAAGATTTTTTATTCCTTAAACCTATTATTTTAACGCAAATTATGCGTAAATTCACGTTCTTAATTTATGAGTGTTTATAATAAATACGAAACAGTTATTGGTTTAGAATGCCACGTGCAATTACTTACAAAAACTAAAATGTATAGTAGCGATCTTGCAGAATATGGCGCTATGCCCAATACCAATGTAAGTGTTGTTACCCTTGGTCATCCGGGCACTTTGCCTGTTGTAAATAAATCTGCAATTGAGTATGCTGTAAAACTGGGCATAGCCACAAACTCTACCATTAGATACGAAAATCAATTTGCAAGAAAAAATTATTTTTATGCCGATTTGCCAAAAGGCTATCAAATTACACAAGATAAAACCCCAATTTGTAATGGAGGATATATCAGCACAAAACTAAAGGATGGATCTGAATTACGTGTGAATCTTACACGCATACACATGGAAGAAGATGCTGGAAAAAGCATGCACGATATTGATCCTTTTAACACCTTAATTGATTTGAACCGCGCTGGCACACCCTTGTTAGAGATTGTTACAGAACCCGATATTAGAAGTGGCGAAGAAGCTTATGCCTACCTTACAGAGGTCAGAAAATTAGTGCGCTACTTAGATATTTGCGATGGAAACATGGAAGAAGGGAGTTTACGTTGTGATGCAAATATTTCGGTAAGGTTAAAGGGTACTTCTACCTTTGGGAAAAAAGTTGAAGTTAAAAACATGAACTCGTTTCGTAATGTACAACGTGCCATTGATTTTGAAATTAAACGCCAAATAGATTTAATTGAAGCTGGAGAGCCTATTGCAGTTGAAACCCGAAGTTTTAACGCCGAAGAAGGTTACACCTTTTCCTTAAGAAGCAAAGAGAGCGCAAACGATTACCGCTATTTTCCTGAGCCAGATTTACAACCCGTTTTTATTACACAAGAATACATTGCTGATGTAAAAAGTAAAATGCCAATTTTACCAAATCAGTTATTTGAAAGATACACCAAAGAGTTTAAGTTAAGCGAGTACGATGCTAACCAAATTATAGACCAAAAGGAGATTGCTTTTTATTACAACAAACTAATTACTCATACCTCAAATTATAAATCGGCAGCTAATTGGTTGTTGGTGAATATAAAATCATATTTAAACGAAAGAGCTTTAACCATTCAAGAATTAAATTTTGAACCAAAAAAAATTGCAGAAATTATTGCGTTGATAGATAGTGGGAAAGTAAGTAATAGCGCCGCTTCGCAAAAATTGTTTCCTGAAATGGTAAATCAACCAAACAGAATAGCAGAAGTTCTGGCAATTGAGTTAGATTTAATTCAAAATAGTAATAGCGATGAGTTGCAAAGCATCATAGATAATGTGCTTCTAAAAAACGCTGCAAAAGTTCAAGAATATAAAAACGGAAAAGTTGGCTTACTAGGTATGTTTGTTGGCGAAGTAATGAAAGAATCGAAAGGCAAGGCAGATCCTAAATTAGCAAATCAATTAGTAAAACAAAGTTTAGAAAAATAAGTATGATTAAAGTAATAGGCGCAACTATCGTATTAGCCGCATTAGTGACAAGCTGTGGCGAAAATAAAAAAAGTGGTTTATTTGAACTGAAAGGGACACTCTCCGATTCAAAAGGTGAAACAATTTATTTAGAAAAATTAATTTCTCCAGATCCCATAATTGTTGATAGCACAACACTGAACGATAAAGGAGAGTTTGAATTTGAAAATTTTACACCAAGTATTGGTTTTTATCGTATAAAAATTACGCAATCTAATTTTGCAATGATGGTGCTTGATAGCACAGATAAAGTAAAAGTTACAGGAAGCGCAAAAGATTTAGGAAATACTTATAAAGTTGAAGGTTCTCCTGAAACAAAATTATTCTTAGAGTTTAATGAAATTGCAAAAAAGCGTCAATCGGACTTAGAAGTTTTGAACAATCAATTTCAAAGTTTAGCATCCGACCCAAAGTTAAAAGATGCTCAACGCGATTCAATAAGCAAAACCTTTGAAATGCCATATAACGAAGTGATGGATAAATACAACGGCATCATGACAAAAAAAATAGCTGAAAATACAAGCATGTATTCATCTATGATTGCCATACAAGGTATGGAGCCAGATAAGTTTAAAAATGTGTACAAAGCCCTAGACGAAGGTCTTCAAAAAAAATATGCTAACGATAAAAATGTAGTACTATTTCACGAAGTAGTTCAAAAAATGTTGGCAGCAAGTGTTGGGCAAGAGGCGCCAGACATCAAAGCATTAACGCCAGACGGGAAAGAATTAAGTTTATCTCAATTTAAAGGAAAGTATGTATTAATAGATTTTTGGGCAAGTTGGTGCGGACCATGCAGAAAAGAAATGCCTAACGTTGTGCAGGCTTACGCTAAATACAAAAACAAAGGTTTTGAGATTTTTGGAGTGAGTTTGGATAAAGATAAAGGTGCTTGGGAAGAAGCAATTAAAAAAGATGGAATTACTTGGCCCCAAGTAAGCGACTTAAAATATTGGGATAGCGAAGCCGCAAAAATGTATGGTGTACAAGGAATACCATACACCTTACTACTCGATAAAGAAGGAAAAATTATTGCAAAAAATTTAAGAGGCGAAGAGTTAGAAGCGAAATTGGCTGAGCTTTTTAAATAAAATATTTTTACTAATTGGTTAATCAACTAAAAATAATAGTTCTTAGTTTAGTTATAACACTTTCTAGCTTTGGTCAAAATATATATTTTCAACAAGAAGTAAATTATAAAATTGATGTAACATTAAACGACTCGTTACACTTTTTATTTGCCAAGGAAAAAATTCAATATATCAATAACTCTAACACTGAGTTAACCGAACTCTTTTTTCATCTTTGGCCCAATGCTTATAAAAATAACAAAACGGCCTTGGCAAAGCAGTTATTACAACAAGGCCGAACTGAGCTCTATTTTTCTAAACCTAAACAACGCGGATATATTGACAGTTTAGATTTTATTGTTAACGGAAAAAAAATAAAATGGCAATACGATAAAGAACACGAAGACATTTGTAAACTAATTTTAAACGAACCGTTACCAGCGAATGATACACTTATCATTGAAACACCCTTCCGCGTAAAATTACCTGATGCTAAATTTTCAAGATTAGGACATACCCAACAAGCTTACTTTATTACCCAATGGTACCCAAAACCAGCAGTTTTTGACAACACAGGCTGGCACCAAATGCCTTACCTCGACCAAGGTGAGTTTTATAGTGAGTTTGGGAGTTTTGATGTAAGTATCACGCTACCAAAAAATTATGTATTAGCAGCCACAGGCGATAGAATTGATGAAGATGCCGAGGACGATTTTTTGAATGAAAAAGTAAAATACACATTAGAGTGTTTGGTAGGTAAACCACGCAATGATAAAGCAATGGAATTCCCACCTTCAAGCAAAGAAACCAAAACCATTCAATTTAAACAATACCGCGTACACGATTTTGCTTGGTTTGCCGATAAACGTTTTTATGTATTACACGATCAAATTGACTTGCCAACTACAAAACGTACCATTGACACTTGGGCTTTTTTCACCGATAAAAATTTTGAGTTATGGAAAGAATCAATCAATTATATCAACGAATCTACCTTATTTTATTCTTACCTAAATGGCGATTATCCCTACAACCATGTAACTGCGGTAGATGGTACTATAATGGCTGGTGGCGGTATGGAGTATCCAAACATTACAGTAATTGGTGATGTTAGTACTGCCTTCGATTTAGACATAACAATAGCGCACGAAGTAGGGCACAACTGGTTCTATGGAATTTTAGGAAGCAATGAACGTGATTTTCCTGGTTTGGATGAGGGTGTAAATTCGTTTTACGAAATGCGCTACATGCAAGCAAAATATCCCAATAGAAAATTAGTTGAAATTTTAGGCAGAGATTCTACATCAAAATTATTTGGACTAAATAAAATACCTTATTGGCGCGAGAAGGAAATTGCTTACTACATGAGTTCCAAATATAATTTAGATCAACCAATAAATACAAAGTCGCAAGATTTTAGTGAACTTAATTATGGAAGTGTGGTATACAGCAAAACTCCTATAATTTTAGATTACCTAATGGAATACATGGGCCAAGAAAATTTTGATAAAGCCATGCAATTTTATTACGATAAGTTTAAGTTTAAACATCCATCGCCACAAGACTTATTTAAAACCTTGAGTTACTTTAGTGGCGTTGATATGAATTGGTTTTCAGAAAATTTAATTTTAACGAATAAAAAAATTGATTACAAAATTAAATCTGTTAAACGGAACGAAGATGGTAGTTATGCACTACTCGTTAAAAATAAATCTAACGCTACAATACCTACAAATGTTACAGCTTTTAAAAACGGTAAAGCAATAGGGCAGGTATGGTACCAAGGGTTTAAAGGCAAAAAAGTTTTTGAATTTCCGGATAAAGATGTAGATTATTTTAAGATAGATGGATTTGATAGAATGCCAGATATTTGCAGAACTAACAACTACTGTAAAGCAAATGGTTTATTTAAAAAAGCAAAACCCATACAACTAAATTTCTTAACTAAATTTCAAAATCCCTATTATTTACAATTAAATTATTTACCACTAATTGCCGGGAATTACTACAATGGCTTAATGCTAGGTATAGGTTTGCACAATTACGAATTATTTCAAAAAAAGTTTGAGTTTGCTATTGCTCCAATGTATGCTTTTAGGAGCAAAACACTTGCGGGTAATGCCGATATTTGTTATAATCTGAGACCGAAACACAGGTTCGAGAAAATCACATTTGGAGCAAAAATAAAATCATATAACTACGATGAATTTAAGTTTGATGATATAAACAAACTCAACAACACAAATTATGAAGATTTTAAATTTGCTTATTACAAACTAGCACCATATTTAACTTTCAATTTTAAAAAGAAAAAATATAATAACAATATACAACAATCTATAAAAGCCACATTTAATTTTATTTATGTCGATTCTCTTCAAATAAATAGCATAGATGATGGAAACATTAATTCATTCAGTACAAAGCTAACCCAATCAAACATCAATCAAATAGAGTATAATTATGCCAACAAACATATTCTTCATAATCACAAGTTACAAGTAATGTTGCTTCAAGCTAAAGCTGTATCAAGAGTTGGCGTAACCTTAAACTACAATCCAAGAATTACTCCTAAAAAAACAATTGAAATAAGAATGTTTGCAGGTGTATTTCTTTCAGGAAATGAATCTGATAAAGCCTTTTATAGATTTAGAATGCGGGGTCAAAACGGTGGGGATGATTATTTATTTGAAACAAATTCTGTTGCCAGAAACCTTAATTCTGGAATTGGATTTATGCAATTTAATGATGTAGAGGGAGCATTTAAAGTATACACTCCGCTAGGAAATAGCACAAAATGGATTGCGTCACTAAATATAAAAACACCAAATTTATTTATTTTTAAATTATATGCAGACTTAGGTATTGCCGATAAATCGAGTTTGCTGAACGACAAAATTTTATATAATGCTGGAGTAAATATAACCTTGATAAGAGATATTGTAGATGTTTATATTCCTCTTTTATTTAATAAGGATATTAAAAATGTATTAGAACTAAATAACATTAATGGCTTAGATAGGATACGTTTTACCTTTAATTTACATAAATTAGAACCAAAAACCTTATTAAAAAATAATTTGTTTTAATGCTACAAGGCAAAAAAATATATTTCGCTTCCGATTTCCATTTAGGTGTGCCAACACTTGAAAGTAGCCACCTGCGTGAGAAAAAAATTTGTCGTTGGTTAACAGAAATTAGTAATGATGCTGAAGAAATTTTTTTGGTGGGAGATATTTTTGATTTTTGGTACGAATACAAATACACTGTGCCAAAAGGAACAGTAAGGCTTCTAGGAAAAATAGCTGAGTTGGTAGATGCTGGAATTAAAGTCCATTTTTTTACTGGTAATCATGATTTGTGGATGCAAGATTATTTTGAAAAAGAAATTGGTGTAAGTGTAAACCATCAACCAATAAAAAAAAGTTTTGCTAATAAAACATTTTATATTGGCCATGGCGATGGTTTAGGCCCTGGAGACAATGGCTACAAACTATTAAAAAAAATTTTTACAAACCCAGTTGCAAAATTTTTATTCTCACGTTTACACCCAAATTTGGCGTTTTATATTGCGCGTAGCAGTAGCAACAGAAGCCGTATAAATACAGGCACCAGCGACGAAAAATTTTTAGGAAAAGAAAATGAATGGTTGTATTTGTATTGTAAAGAATATTTAAAAAACGAGCACATTGATTATTTTATTTTTGGGCACAGGCATTTACCGCTAAATTTGGATATTGAAGGAAAAGCAAACTACATTAACCTTGGCGAATGGTTTAATTATTTTACTTATGCTGTTTTTGATGGAGAAAAAATAGAATTAAAAAAGTTTGAAGAATAAATGCAGAGAAACAAATACATATCTGCTTTGTGTGTTATTGGCTATTTATCTGTGGTTATAAGTTTCCCACAAGTGTTTTCGCCTGCAATAAAAAAATTAGGAATCTTTGTACCTGCTATTTATGGTAGCATTATGGCGCTTCAGTTTATGGCATTTGTTGGCGTTTGGTACTTTAAGCAATGGGGTGTTTTACTCTTACTAGCAAGTTTTATTACAAAAATAATTTTTTGTTTACTAACCAATCAACTAGCATTTGGGTTTTATTTTACAATTTCATTTTTTGTTTTGAGTTGCTTTCTACTGCTTAAAAAATTTAAGTTGATGGATAGAAACTTATGAAGGTATTTTTCGATTAATTTTTAATCTCATACAAATGAAATATTTTATTCAAATACTTTTTATCAGTCTTGGTTACTCAACTTTTAGTGCAAGTAACCTTAAAATAAATTCTATAAAAAACCAAAACGACTCTGTATCTATTTTCCGTCATTTTGATAAAATAAAATCGCTTGTTCAGATTTGGAATACATCCATCAATGAAAAAAAATTATCAACTTTAAACAACCTTTACGCAGATACTGTTCAATACTATGTAAAAAAAATAAGCCCGCAAGCGTGTATTAAATCTAAAGAAACATGGCTCACATCAAACCCAAACTATAAACAAAAAGTGCAAGATTTACTTATTTATTATAAAGAAGATGTTTCAAATATTATTACCGTTGAATTTGAAAAAATTTATACCGACAAATCTACCAAAACGGTTACTGCATTATTGGAATTTAAATTAGTAAACAATAGTTGGAAATTGTTTAAAGAAACAGATATACAAAGCGAGGTTGCAAGTGTAAAAAAAATAACGCCATACTCGTTACAAAACAAAAAATATAAGTTTACAAGAGAATATTGGATGGATACGCGTAATACAGGCTTAGCGCATGATATGGTTCCGTATAAATTTTATTTAGATTTTAAGATAAATAAAATAATTACTGGTACATTCTCAAGATACAGTGGTATGCTGCGCTCCTGGATGGATTATACAATTACAAAAGGCTCTATACAAAACGGTATTCTTGAACTTAATTTAAACTACCAAGGAACCGCACCACAAAAAATGCGCTTCAAAATTATTAATGAAAAATCTATAATGTGTATTGATGGTGACGATGAGTTACTCGGAAAAATTTTAAGTCATTAAAGGTAAAGGTGGTTGAAAAAAGCGCCATAAAATTACTTGGCGCTCATCTACTCATTAACTAAAACTCTTTGGTAAAATCGTAACGATAAATTTCCTCAATATCTTCGTTTTCCATGTGCATTACATTTAACTCGGTAATTAATCCGTTGTTAAGTCCGTAAACCCAGCCATGAATTTCTACATGCTTTTTCTCAAACCACGCTTTTTGAATAATTTTTGTTTTTGCTAAATTTTTTACTTGTTCAATTACATTCAAATCGGTTAATCTATCAGCACGTTTATCCAGATCTGCTATTTGATCTAATTCAACTCTGTGTTTAAAATATACATCCTTTATATTTCTTAGCCATTTATCTACAATGCCATACGAACTATTGCCCATAGCGGCCCTAACACCCCCACAACCATAATGCCCGCAAACAATTACATGATGCACGCCTAATACATTTACTGCATACTCAACCACACTCATTAAATTTAAATCGGTATGCACAACAACATTCGCAATATTACGATGCACAAAAATTTCACCGCTATGTGTTCCTGTAACCTCATTCGCGGGTACTCGGCTGTCGCTACAACCTATCCATAAATATTCTGGTTTTTGCCCCAAACTTAATTTTTTAAAATATTCAGGATCCGAAAATTGTTTTGATTGCGAATAAAGTTTATTGCCTTCAATTAGGCGTTTGTAGCTGTTTCTAACTGTTTCCATTTTTTAATACTAATTGGGTTAATTTATTTGAGTATTTAGCATCATCATTGTATTTAATTGAAATTTCAGTTTTAGTTCTAACTTGCTTTTTAAGTTTAATGTAAAGGAAAACGGTTTCCTTTGCTGGAAGGTGAATTATCTTTTTTCCGTCTTTTTGTTCAATAACCAATTTATTTTTAGAGTAAACAAAATACTCAACCAAATAGCTTATTATTATTCCAGCAAATACACCTTTTAATAAATCGGTTAGAAGCATTACAATTACAGTAGCTAAAAACGGAAAAAAAAAAGCAACCCCTTGTTTATAGATTTCCTTTATTAACCTAGGGCTGGCAAGTTTATAACCTGTGTAAATTAAAATAGCTGCTAAACAAGCATTAGGTATTAGGTTTAACTTACTCGATAAAAACAGTAATGATAAAAGTAAGAGTAAAGCATGAACTATTGCAGATAACTTTGTAGTTCCTCCAGCGTTAACATTGGCTGCGCTTCTAACAATTACTGAGGTTACAGGTAAAGCGCCAATTAAACCACATAAAATATTACCAATGCCTTGCGCCAATAACTCTTGGTTTGTACTAGAGGTTCTGCCTTGCGGATCAATACTATCTACTGCACTTAAACTTAACAACGATTCTATGCTAGCAACTAAAGAAACAGTGGCTACCACAATCCAAAACGCACCTGTATTAATTTTGGTGAAAGATGGTATAGTAAACGACGCTATAAAATCACCGATATTTAAAAACTCAGGCAAATTCACTCTATGTGATGCTTCTATTTGAAAATTACTTGCAGAGGAGTTATTAAAAATGAAACACAACAACAAGCCAAGTACTACAACAATTAATTGTATTGGAATATTTTTTAAACCATTTAAATTTTTGTAAAACTTACTTGCTCCAAAAAAGACAAGTATTAACGATAATAAACCTATAATCAAAGCGCCTTCTTTTACATAACTAAACATATTAAAAATTTCTGAAAAAGAATTATAACCATCTGATTGAAAAAACTCTTCATCACCCTCAGGATCTTTGTCATAACCAACCAAGTGTGGTAATTGCTTAATTATTAAAATAATTCCAATACCAGCAAGCATGCCTTTAATTACAGCGTCAGGAATAAAAGTTACGATGCTCCCAAATTTTAAAAAACCAAAAATGAGTTGTAGAACACCGGCAAAAATAACTGCTGCTGCAAATGTTTGAATATCCCCTAAAGATGCCAAAGAAGCAACAACGATAGATGTTAAACCTGCTGCTGGCCCGCTTACACTTAACGTTGAATTACTTAGTAAAGTAACAAAAACACCCGCAATTACTCCAGACAAAACACCAGATGCAGCTGGCATACCAGAGGCTAATGCAATTCCTAAACAAAGCGGTAAAGCAACAAGAAAGACAACAATACCACTTTTTAAATTTTTTAAAATATCTTTTTTAAACATAAAGTAATTTATTAGAAAATTATTCGCTAAATAAAAGAGTAAAAAATACTCTTTGCGCAAAGACCCTGAAACAAAGCCTTAATTTAGGCTTTAGGAGGAGGCACTAGTAATTGAAAATTAGAGCTTGGTAATTTTGTAAGATAGGGGAGATTAAAATTTGTAGAATAAATGCTGGGCGCACAAAGATTAATATAAATTTTGCTAAATAACTTTTCAGTTTCATCGTCTTCATCAAACTCATCTTCTTCAGAATTTTCTTCACTATCTGAATTGTTATCGGAATCAGCTTTATCAAAATCAAAAGTTTTACAAAATTCAGTATCTAACGTACGTTTAAGGTAAGAAACACCCCAAACCAAAGTAAAAGAAATAGCACAGCAAAGCACTAATATGGGGGATATTTTGAATATAACTTTCATTAAAAGCGTGAGCTAAATTAACCATTTTTTTTAATTCTCAACTTAATCATCTCAAACTAAATTATACATGGCACCAGCTATTATGCTCAAACAAAATAACAACAAGGTTATTATTGTATTTGTAATTTTTTGTTGTTTCATTAAAAACATAAATTCACCAACAAAAACAGAAATAGGAAAGCAATAAATTAAAATAATTTTAGAACTATTTGCACCACCAGAAAAGAAACCAAAAATTGAAAAGAAAATATACCAAAGCAAAAGTGAATTCATTTTTTGCTTTTTTATGGTGTTTCCAAAGCCAGAAAATAAGAACGCAACAATTGAAACTAGCAACAAAATAAGTAATAAAAATAAAAGTGGTAAATAATACTCGCTAAAAGATGGCACTGTTAAACTATTAAAATAAAGTTTAAACGCTTGAATAAAATACCATCTATTAAAATTAATTAAGTAGGCAATACATTCGTAAATAAAAATTGGTGCCGCAAATCCTATTAAAGCAACAACCCATTCCTTCAAACTAAAATTTCGTAAAATAACCAATACAATAAAAAACAATGGAAATGCTACAATACTTGTCATTGTAAAAAAAGCCGATAAACTGAGCCAAAATGCCGCCAAAAAAATTTGATTTAACGCATGCTCTTTTCTATAACTGGCAACCAGCTGCTTTATTGTATATAGAATAAAAACATTGGTAATAAGTTGCGAATTAATTTGAGAAGCATTTAAACTTACCAGCGATAAAAAAGCGTATAAAAAAAAAGGAAAAAAGTTGTTCTTATCCACAATTTCCTCATCGGTACAAATTGAACTTACCAAAACCAAAGAAATAGTAAGCGAAATTAAATTAACTAGTAAAATAAGATATTTACTGTTTACAAACTTTAAAAAGTAGTTGTAAAACAAATCAGGGTAGCTACTGGTTTCTAAATTTTTTAAAGAAAATAACAAAATAACTGAGTAACAAGAAACTATTAGCAACAACAAGCCAATTCCTCCTCTAATTCCTTTATTTAATACCCCTGCAAACACAATTTTTTTATTTGAAACAAATACTTATTTTTGTGGTGTAAACTTACAAATTAATTTAACTATGAATGCTTTATTTATAACCTTAATGATAACTTGGACAGATGTTTTTGAATCGATTGGTAGCTTTTTTCAATGGACATTTAAAGGAATGGAAAAGTTAGGTCACGGTCCTAATGTATTTATTTCAATTTTTGTAATTGGTATGCTTGTATATTGGACAGCTAAAATAGTGAAATACAAAAAAGAAGCTGCTCGTAACAGCACCACTGAGTAATAGCTTAATTTATTTAAAAAAAGCGAACTTGTTGTTCGCTTTTTTTATTGTGTTTTTTTTCTATTTAAAATCTCCAACACTTCTTCATAAACCGCTCGGTATTCCTTTGGATATTTGCTGTAAACATTAATAGTGCTATCGTATCTAGTTTTACTCATATTGTTTTGTAGCCAAGGATTAAATTTATAGCCAGAATCGTATTTCTCAAATTTTAAATTTAAAATATTGAGGTTAAACGAATTTTCTGCTACCGCCATATCTGCCAAAAGAAGAGCAAAACTATCTGCTGGTAATATATACTTACTTTTTAGTTCAGGACTTGTGGTGTTACCATCGTTTCCACACCCAACTGTTACAAAAAGTAATAATGAAATTAAACTAGTGCGTAAAAACATAGGCTCCGCTTTTATTTATGGTAAAGGTATTGAGTTGTTTGTGTTTCTCAAAATAAGAATAAGCTGGTTGCAATTCTTTCCAAAAAGTTTGTTTTTCGTTTGAATAATCAGCTAATACTTTTTTAAAATTTTCGGGCGTTAACTCGCAAGGAAAAATCTGAATAGCAATTTGATTACCACTATTTTTTGCTTCGGTGGCTAATAAATAAACTTCTTCAATTGGCTCGTTTTGCAAAGGTATACAACCTATGGTTACACAATTGCCATGTACCATAATATCACCACCAAGCTTCGCCCCTCCCCTAACCTTATCGCTTTTATTTGGGTAATTTACTTTTAAAGAAAGATGATAACTGCTTACAGGGTTAAAATCACTTATTTGGTAACAACCCTCTGGCACTTGCCCATCGCCCTCAGCACGTTTTGGCCCTAACTCACCGCTTGATGCGCATATTGGTAATGTTTTTAATAAGATGTATGCTTGTTCATTTTTATTTTTCATCCACACTTCAAATTTTTTCTCGAACTTAAACACTCTAAAATAAAGTATTACATTACTTAAATTTAAATTTTTAGTCTCAATTTCTTTTTTTAATACCTCCCACTTGCTGTTGTAGGCCGATTTTACACGGGCGTATTTTTTTTGTTGTTCTTTAAAATTTTCTTTACCAATAAAGCCAAAAACCAACACGCAGCTAACTATTAACACTATGTATTTAATAAATGGTTTCAATTATTAGGATTGCAGAATTAATTAGCCTTAAATTTAAGGTATCTTCAAAATTACAATGATTATTTTAAAATTTTTAAAGAACAAATATTTTTTAACCATAATTGGCATCGTTGTATGGATTATTTTTTTCGATAAAAACGATGTATTCTCTCAGTGGGAGCTGATTCAGAAATGCAAAGAGTTAAACAAAGAAAAAAGTTATTACTTAGCACAAATTGAAGATAACAAAAATCAACTCACCGAAGTTACAACGAACATAAAAAGTCTTGAAAGATTGGCCAGAGAAAAATACCTTATGAAAGCCGATAACGAAGATGTGTTTGTTTTTGTGACGAAGTAAATCAACTGCTACTGATTTTTTCCAGAAAAATTTTTCAATCCTGAACCTCATCCTAACCAACAACCGCAATCAAATCAGTACTCCCCTTGTTAGGAATAATTGTTTTATAATTTTCTAGTGTTACCAATTTTCCGCTTTTGGTATCAATTAGTTTGTAGTTTAACTCTTTAAAATAGTTGTAATAAAAATCAAAGTTAAAGCCCTTCTCTTCCATTACGTATAAACCTATTTCAAAAATAATTTTTGGTTTGTATTTGGCAATTGTTTCTTTAGCGCCTTTAAATACCTCATACTCGTGGCCATCGGTATCTATTTTAATAAAATCTATTTTTTGTAATTGGCGTTGGTTTACAAAATCGTTTAACGATAAGGCTGGAACCCCGTCTGTTGCTTTTGGCGTGCCTAAATGCACTGGGTGGTTATTATCATCTTTCTCACCATTTACTTTCCAACTCGAAAAAGCAACGATATTAGGATTTACAGAACTTTTTTCTGAAACAAACGAATTAATTACTTCAATTCTATTTTCTAAATCTGTGTTTAAAGAAATGTTTTTCTTTAACCTTTCTAATGCATAAAACGTGGGTTCAAAACTATACACTTTTCCCTGTGGCACAGCGTTTGCAAATGGTAAACTCATTAAACCCACATTGGCGCCAATATCAATAATGGTAAAATTTGGCTCTATTTTTAAAAAATTATTTTTGAAAATGTGTTTTTGAAAATTACCAAATAAATAAAGCGAGAGTTCAATTCCTTCAGCCAGATCTACTTCGTAATTAATGCCATTCCGCTTAATTATTCGTTTTTGTTTTCCAACAAAAACAGTTACAACTTTATAAAGTATATGCGCTCCAAAAATCTTAATCTTGGTAAGTGGTAGCCAGCTTTTAAGCATTTAATTTTATTTTTAAAAAGAAAGAAATTAGTAACCCATTCCAAAACTCATACCACCTTCACGTTTCATTGGTTGTATAGTCATAACAGGTACATTACTAACATCAACTATGCGTTGCGCATCTGTACCTGCAAAAAATTCTGTAACACCTAAATTTGGTTTGTTCATTATCATTATTAGGTCGGTTTCAATTTTATTTGCGTATTCAACTACTGTTGCTGCAACATCTTCTGCGGCTATGCTTTTGTTGGTACACGAAATACCTTTACTTTTTATAAATTGCTTAACTTGATGGGTGTATGCCAACAATTTATTTTCATAGTTCGCATCCGCTGGATCAAAAACTCCCAAAATACGCACACTTGCTCCAAAAAAATGTGCAAACTGAACCGCATAATCAACCTTTTCACGGGTTTCAACTGATAAATCAAGCGGTAATAAAATATTTTCACAACCGTCGCGGTGTTCATTTCCGCGAATTGTAATTACCGGGCATGGCGCTTTACGAATTAGCTTACTGGCGCTAGAACCAATAATGTTTCTAAATTTCATGTGGCTTTCTAATCCAGCAATAATAAGTGTTGCTCCAATTTCCTCTGCTACCTTATCTGTTTCATCATAAATATCACCCTTTACATTCATAAACTCACACGGAACGCCGCTTTCTTGCTCGGTTTGTTTGGTAAGTTTATTTAAGGCTTCATAACTTTCTTCACCGCTTTTTTCGTAAACATGCAATAAAACAAGTTTAGAATGCGTGTATTTAGCCAAATTATACGATTGTTTTATGGCTAATAAGGATTGTTTTGTAAAATCTATAGGGATTAAAATAATTCCCCTCTCTTTTAACTGCATACTTGTAAGAATAGAAGAAACAAAGTTAAAAAAATTACTTTTATTAATGAAAATTTAATGTTTGGAGTATTTAGTTATTTATAGTATATTTACACCCTAAATTTTAAAAAACAATATTATGGCAGTAAAGATTAGACTACAAAGACATGGTAAAAAAGACAACGCTTTTTTTCATGTAGTGGTTGCGGATGGTCGTGCACCTCGTGATGGTAAATTTATTGAAAAATTAGGTATTTACAATCCAAACACCAACCCAGCTACAATTGACCTAGATTTTAACTCAGCGTTAAACTGGTTAGTAAAAGGTGCTCAGCCAACAGATACGGCTAGAGCAATTTTATCTTACAAAGGTGTTTTAATGAAAAAACACTTAATTGACGGGATTAAAAAAGGAGCTTTAACAGAAGCGCAAGTTGAAGAAAAATTCAATAAATGGTTACAAGAAAAAGATGGAAAAATTTCTGGTAAAAAAGATAAATTATCAAACGAGAGCAAAAGCGCAACTGCTGCTAGGTTAAAAGCTGAAAAAGCTGCTAACGAGGCAAAAGCTGCTAAAATTGCTGCTAAAACTGCTACTGCTGTTGAAATACCAGCAACTGAAGAAACTACTACAGATGCTCCTGCTGAAGGAACAGATAACGCTTAGTAACTTGTTGATTAAATAACATTATTTAAAACCGCCTAAAGGCGGTTTTTTTTTATTTTGTAAAGCTTTATGTATACAATAATTGCCGATAGCGGCTCCACCAAAACAGATTGGGTAATTTTAAGAGAAGGAAAAATTTACCAACAAATAAAAACTATTGGATTTAATCCTTACTTCCAAAGTCAGGATCAAATTAGTTTAGAGATAATAAACAACCTTAAACCAAAAATTAGCGAAGTGCTAAGCAAAGTTACCGCCGTTTACTTTTATGGTGCTGGTTGCTCAACTTTTGAAAATTGTTATACAATTGAAAATGCAATTGTAAATACACTCAACGCTCCTAAAGTATCAGTTTCGCACGATTTATTGGCTGCTGCAAGGGCATTGTGCAAAAAAGAAAGCGGTATTGCTTGTATTTTAGGAACTGGTAGTAACAGTTGTTTGTATAATGGAAAAACGGTTATTGAAAATGTTCCTTCTGTTGGGTATTTGTGGGGCGACCACGGCAGCGGAGCGCAAATAGGTAAATACTTTGTAACCGAATATTTTAATGAAACATTGCCAAACGATCTAAAAAAATTATTTGAGGTAGAAGGCTTTAACCGTGAAGAAATTTTAAACAACGTATATAAAAAATCTATGCCTAGTAAATACTTGGCATCTATAAGTAAGTTTGTTGGTAATCATAAAGAACATGTTTTTGTAAAAAATTTATTACACATTTGTTTCGATTCGTTTTTTAAACAACAAGTAAATAAATACACCAACTCAAAAAATTATGTAGTAAACACCGTTGGTTCCGTTGGTTATTTTTATAAAGATATTATTGCCGAAGTTGCCAAAAAAAATGGGTACACCATGGGCTTAGTAATTCAATCGCCAATTGAGGGTTTGATTGATTTTCATAAGTAGGATATTTGTTTTTATCAATTATTTTTTGTAATTTGCATTAAGATAAAGCTAGCAAAAACTCAAAAAAAACAGCAAACGTAATAACAAAAGGTAATTAATGTTTGTGTTGATTGAGTTGCGAACAGCGAGAAGTTAGTGCCAATGTTAAGACGGACAATATTAATTTTGACAACCTTGCTTTTGTCGTGCGACAATAAGTCGGACTTTAAGGTAAAGTTTGGTTGTGACCCCCCTTGCAAAAAAACAAATTGGTTGACATTTTCCTATGACTGCGCTTATTTATTTCACGATACGACAGGAGCAATAAAAAGTTCAATCGATAATGACTCATTGTTACATTACATTCGACATCACAATGGACCTCGATTAAAGTCTGAAGATATAAAAAGTATTGATCTGGCTTTATCATGTGGTATGTGGACTTGCGACAAAACGCCTACAAAAAAAGAATATTGTTCCGTTTCAAACCAAAGTGTACTGATTTAATATAAAAGAATAGAGACATTTTCTTAAGTTTAACTAATGTAAAAACAGAAAGAAAATGGAAACAAATCCAAAGAAAAAAACAGCCGAAAGTTTA
>JAAFIQ010000028.1 GCA_013298715.1 Bacteroidota bacterium
AAATTTGATATAATTAAAAGATTGTAGGGTTGATTATAAGGTATTTAGCGATAAGCTAAAATTGAATAAACCTAGGGTTTGCAGGGTTTGCAGAGTTTATTCAATATTTTAAAGAACTTACTACTCTTTGGCTCATTAAAAGTATAGCTATACTTTTAATTTTGAGAGCAAAAAATAAAAAAAGCGTTAAGATAATTAAACCTTAACGCTATACAACCGCCTTGCTGCGATTTACTAGTACTATCATAAGAGCTTGGGTTCTTATGACCAATTTTTTTTGGCTATTCGCCTCAATTTTTTTGTATGTTCCCCAAGCGTTCATGGTACAAATGTATTTATTAAATTTAAACTGGCAAAAAATTTTTATAATTTTGTGCTTTTTTTTGCTAAAAACCTAATGTTTTTTATTTTTTTAACAAATTTTAAATTTATATAAGCCACTACACTAATTTTTTTGTCAATTTACTAAATATTTACTACATTTATTTGAATATAATGCTTGGTAAACCTTTAATACAGCAATTTAAAGTCTATTTATTTACTGTTAAGTATTTAAAGGCGTCAACAGCCAAAAATTATTGTTACGAAGCTCAACAATTTTTAAACTGGTTTACCAAAAATAATCAAATTGATTTTGAAAAAATAGATTTGACAAAATATATTGAGCATAAAATAAATTTGAAAAGCCTAACTAATGCTAGTATTAACAACGTTGTTAAGCAAATTACACTTTTTTACGAATTTTTAAAGGAAGAAAAATACATTAAACAAAATACGTTGCTGAATTATGATAAGACTGGAGCTGAACAACGTGTTTATTTTACTTTAAGTATTGATGAAATAAATATGTTATGCAAAACATTTGATAACAGTGAACTTGGGCTAAGAAATAACGCACTGTTAGAGATTTTATTTAGCAGTGGATTAAGAATTAATGAGGCTTTGAGTATTACAACACATAATTATTTGAATAATTACAACGTTGTACTTAATAAAATGAACACCGAACGTTTTTTTATAATTAATAATGAGGCCAGAGAAAAAATTAATAAGTACCTAAGTACAAAAAAAATTAGTACAACGTATTTGTTTAGTTCTGTTACAGGTAAACAAATTGGTAGAAGTGATGTAAACGATGTAATTAAAAAGAGCTGCGAATTAGCAGGTATTAGTAAGAAAGTTACTAGCCATACATTTAGGCGAAGTTTTGCTACAATTTTACAAGAAGGTGGCGCAAACATTATAGAAATAAAAGATTTGCTTGGCCACCAAAATATTTTTAGTACTGAAATTTACATTGGTAAAGATTATAACTATTTACGTGAACAAATTAAGTTATTGCCACGCTATACCAATAATGAAAAAAATTATAACAAAATTAGTTTGGAAAATGTACTTGAATTTTTAGTTGGTAGAAAATCATGCTGTGTAAGTGTGCTGCAAAAGAGAATGAAAATTACCTATGCACTAGCAAAAAAATTATATTCTATTTTTATAGAAGATAATATAATAACTAATTTTAATGTGCGGCATCAGCAAATTTTAGTACAGAACAAACTTGCGCTACAACAGCTTTTAACAAACAATTTGCAGTTTAAACAATTAGGTATAAAATAAAAAAACCAACTAAAATAGTTGGCTTTTTAAAGTATAAATTAAAAATTAGTGTTTAATAAATTTTTGTGTACTTACCGTATTGCCATTGCTTACTTGTATAAAGTAAACGCCAGCAATTAAATTATTTACATTAACCGTATTACCTTGCCCACTTTGCATAATTGCACCAGTAAGGTTAATTATTTTGTAAGTAAAATTACCATTACCGTTAATGGTTAATTCATTAGTTACCGGGTTAGGGTAGATGCCAAAATTATAATTATTATTTTGCTTAATGTTTGTTACAATTGGAGCTAAATCTGCAACTAATAGGCTTGGTAAACCTGCATTTACACCAATTGGTGCTTGATTTGTAAAAATAATTAACTTATTATTTTGTACCAATGGCATTTGAAATTGTGAATAATTAGATTGTCCAAAAGTATAGTTACTATACGAATTTAATTGTGTGGTGAAATTTTGTGCGCTTAAAAGTAAACCGTCAATATTAACTGCTATGGTAGTTGAGCTTGCAAATTGATTGGTTGTGTTGTATAATTGAATTTGTCTTACAAAAGAATTATTAAGTGTATTTGTAGAAATAGTTAACGAATTAAAATAGTTAATATCATTAATACTACTACCCCAAATGCCATTAATATTGCCGTTAATTACTGCTACTTTATTCCATGTAACAGCATTATCCAAAGAGGTTACTATTGTAGTGCTATCAGTATAGGCTTTTGCTCGCGCATTAATTACGCCCACTAAACTTCCATCTGCTAAACGAGCCACATCATCTAGTTTTTGAACTATGTTTACTAGGTTGCTTAATGTTCCTGTCAATATTGTGCGCACTGAAATAGTGTTTGAACTTGTTCCTGTAGTCCAACTTGTACCTCCATTACTAGTTTTATGAAATAAACCAGCAACTGTACTGGTGCTAAAGGCAAGCGCATTGTTGTTATCAATTTTTATATATTTACGTGGTCCATATTTATTTTGCCCAGAAACTGCTCCACTCACAATACTAAACGTAGGTACGTTAGTCCAAGTGCCGTTAGCAGAATTGTAAATCGCATTGTTTTGATAAAAACCGTTATTTAATTTAACACAACTATATTGTATGTTAGTAGTATAAGTAGCTGATGGTGTAAAACTCAACCCATCGTTTGTGCTTTCGTAAATTAAACTGTTTGAGCAAGTAGAGCAAGCTAAGCCATTTACATAAATTTTATTACCTACGGTTTCGGTAACAATACTGCTTAATATTAAATTTGTGTTGGTTGGTATGCTTGTAATTGTAGTAAAATTAACTACACTTAATTGTGCGCTTAAAGCCACGTTTAAAGCCATTGCGGCAAATAGTAATATTTTTTTCATTTTTTAATTTTGTTTTTGTTTATAAATTTAGTTTCAAGGTGCTGCATTAAATATTCTTTGCATTGTTCCATGCCGCCAAAGTTGTTAATTCTACTTTCTAAAACGTAAAAACTAACTTGTTTTTTTTTATCCTGCTTGGGCTTTGCGCCTACTTTTGGCTTTGCAGTTGTTAATGTAATATCTGTTTTTTGTGCCATAATTTTTTAAAAGTTTAAACAAATATAAATATAATATTTAATTAATATGTTAAATATATAAATTTTAACATAAAGGTAATTTTACTCTTAAAAAAAAATTATATATTTGTATTATGTCAATTACAACTACACAAATAATTATTAAATCTGAATCCGTTGAAAAAAAATTGGACAAGCTGTTTGATAGAAAAACACAAAAGCTAGAATTGGCCAGACTTGAATTAGTAAAAAATAAAGATGCTATTTTTGCTAAAATAGCTAAGAAAAAGGCAAAAAAGAAATAAAATTTTTGTTATACGAAATCCATAAATTTAAGAATTCTTACTTTTTCATAAAATCTACGAACGTATTTTTTGAGGTAAAATTCGAACCTTATTTTGGCATTGAAGAGTTTGATTTAAAAGGCTTTGAGCATGAATTAATTGAATTTTCTATTGTAAAAAATCAAAATGTAGAAAACGAATTTGATTTTAAAATTAGCGCTACTATAATTGAAATTATTAAAAGAGAACTGAAACTAAAAAACAAAATTTATTTTTTTATCATAAGCCCAGAGGGCGGCAAACAGAACAAAAGAAAAGTTGCATTTGAAAGGTGGTTTAAAGCTGCAAACGTTGATAATAAATATAATTTGCAGATTAAAGAGTATGGTAAAAAACAAAATTTCTTAGGTTACGTTGCAAGAAAAAATAACAAAAAAATTGGTTTATTAAATAGTAGAATGGATGAAATAATTAATGAATTGGAATTCAAAAAATAATATTTGATAGAAAAAATAAATTACATAAAAAAACCGCCCATTAGGCGGTTTTTCAATTTTATTAAATAATTTGGCTACGCTGCAAATCTTATATAGCCATTATCTAGCATTTTATTTGTATGTAATTGTTTTACTTGTGCAATAGTACGACCAAAAGCCATTTCAAAGTGTGGTTTATCAACAAGGTTTTTAAATTCACCGCCCCAAGCAAAACCAATTTGCTTGGCTATTTTTACAATTGCGGCCCAGTTTGTGTTCCAAATTACCTTACCATCTCTAATTTCTGCTAAATCTACTGCTAGGCCATAATTATGAAAACTATCACCGGGTTTGGCCATTGTAACTATTTTACCCGGTGCACTTCGCCCTTGCGCATATAGTTTAGATTGATCTTCCCAGGTTCTTAACCCTTGAACAACTCTTAATTTAATTCCTAATTCTTTTTCAACGCGCACAATTAGTTCGCTTACTTTTTCTCTTATTGCTGGGTGTAATTTACTTATGCGCTCTTTGCTTATGCCATCCCAAACAAAGTCTTGGTAATATTCCATAATTTCTTTTCTTTTAGAGGTTAAAGCGATAATGCTTGCTAAAGCAATGCCACCATAAATTAGATTACTTGTTTTCATCAATTAATTGTTTTTTGCTGATGTTGTATTTTAAACCAGTTTTACCATAACGGTTTTTAGTTGTTTTGGCATAATTGTTTTCAAAAGTATCATCTACTTTAAATAGTTCAATATTAATACCAGCATCGTATAATGGATTTGTGCCACCACGAATAATTTTTGCGCCTGTTCTTTGAAAAATAACAACAAAAATTGTATTTGGAAAATCCTTACGAAGTTTATCAAAATCATCTTTTTCAGCTTTTAGCTTGCCCCAACTATCTATAAAAATAGCATCAAACAATGGAGCTGCTTTCCGTATCGTTGCAATACCTTCAGGGGCTTGTTCAGCAAATTCTATTTTTGGTAAATTTGTTGGGCTTATATATTGATTAATAAAGGCATTGTTTGGAACTGTGTTGCGTGCCATTTCAAGAGTAAACACACCATTTTTTAAACCAGCATCTGCAAAAGCATTTACAATTTGGTATTGTAATTGACTTTTACCAGCGCCTTGATCACCCTCTAGTGTAATAGCTAATTCATTTTGTTCAAGTTCGCCTAAAAACTTACCAATATCGCCTTGCAACTTAATAGTTTTACCTTTTGGTTCTTGGCTAATTTGATTTCCTTTAACAAATAAATCTGTTACGCCTTTTAAGTTTTCTTGTTGCATTTTAGCCAATTTTTCATCGAGTTTGGTATAAGATTTTTTTGCTGCCTCTTTTACAACAGCCTTAGCATTAGTTATATGTGGTTTAACTTTATTATACCCTTTTTTTACATAATCAGTGGCTCTTTTACCAGCATGTAAGGCTTTGCGTGCGTATTTACTAAAATTAAACCCACTAAGTGCTACTTCATTAATTGTTAATGTTGAGTTACTTCCATCTAAAAAACGTTTTAATTCACCAGCAATTGCGTAAAGTGTAGTTTCATATTTATCTTTTGGGTTTATATTAATAAATCTATCAATATCGTTATACAATTTTTGGGCTTTTTCTTTTGTATTAAACTCACCGTCCATTGCAATATATCGCTTAACTAAGTTTACACTCTTTAATGCACCATAGCTATCTGCAATTACTTTTAATTCAGAATAATTACTAAGTTCAATTTCAATAGTAGTAATTTTATCCGTTAACATGGTATTGTAAACCTTAATTAATTTTTTTTGCATACCATCAATTTGATTGGCATACTGTGTGTTTTTATTAATGCGTTTATCAAAAATTGCTTTTTGTATAGCATCAATTAAACCCATTATTTTTTTACGGTTATGGCTTTTTTTGTGCAACCCAATGTAGCGTTTAATTAAAGTTACTTGTATTGGCAATACCTCCAATTCATTTGATGGTTTTGATTTTGGAGCTTTAACCTTTTTTTGTTTTATAACTTTTTTTGTATTTGCTTTTGTTGATTTACTAGGTTTTGTTGCCAAGTATTCATTAAGTTGCTTAACGTGTAAGTCGATAGCGTTTTTTATTACACTATCCTCATCATACATTTCAAGATGCTTAAAATTTAAAGTGCTGCCAGTTACAAAATTGTGGCCATCAATTAAATTTTTTGGCCAGTTGCTTGTATCAAAGTTTTGCTGAAGGTAGTTTTTTGTTGTTATCATAAATATTTTATTTTAAAATTATTGCCGCTAATTGTTTTGCCTTTAAAATAGCTATTTGTTTTGGCGCTAAATCAGTACTAAATAAGGCGTGTTCGTATACGCTTAAGCTTTGGTCGCTTTGGTTAAATGTTCCAAATTTGTGTTGTATAAAATTTTTATCTCTACCGATTTTTTTATAAAAATTTAATGTGCTTTCTTTTAAACTGTTTACTGGCATTAAAATGCGCACCAAATAATTATTATTGTAAGCGCTACGTCCGTTTGGAGATTTAATTATTTTTACGAGATAAAATTCGCTTAAAGGTAATTTGTATTTATGCCAACTCTCGTGTAAATATCCCAAAAAATACACTATTTCGTCTTTTTTAAAAATACCTTTTCTTTGGGCGGCCACCTCACTACTTTTTTTCTTTTTAGATTCAACATCTGCCCAATATTTAACGTGCGCAATTACTTCTGGGTGATTAGGATAGTGTATTTTTTTAAAAGCCATTTCATCAAAAACTACACTTGAATAATAATTTACATGGTAGTAATCTGTTTGGCTATCACTATCATCAAAATTGTATTGGTTTAAAACTTTATTTACTTCATTAATAAATTTTTCAAATTGTTCGTTTGTTTTTTTAGGAGCCGGCTGTCTGTTGTACGAACCTCTGAAAATTTCGTAAGGCTCATTATTTAGTAATGATTGTGTGTATTCTTCTGTAAAAGGGTTAAATTTAGTAAAGTTCAATATTTCTACTCTGATACTTGAACCGCCAGCAAATAAATCACTGGTTACGCTAAATTTTGCATAATCGCCGTGTAAAATATCTAATTCCTTTTTTACAAGTTTTGCAATTTCAGCAGTTTTTAAATTTTGAGTTAGCTTATACTTGCTACCAGTAAATTTATTTTGACTGTAACCGTTATCCTCAAAAAATATTGCATCTTGTTTATTTTTAGGTAATGCAGCAACATAATTATTTAAGTCGGTTAAATAATCATTAATGGTATCAGCAATGCTGGTATTGGTATCAAACAAATCAATATTTTTACTATAAAATTGATGGCCTTTTAATAAGGCTGGTGGTAACTTACTAATACCAATTTTATTTATAAATTGTTTGTAATTGTAAGTTGTAATGTTTGTACCTGATAGTCCTTTATATTTTGTGTAATCAATCATGTAATTTTTTTATATATTTGTAAAGCAAAAGGCTAGTTTATCACTAGGAGCAATTGCAGCTCCCAAGTTCTCTAAACTAGCCTTTTCATTTTTTCTTTATTTAAGTAAAAAATATTTAAATTTATCTCTGCAATTTTAATTAAGTCTTTAAATTGTTTATTTGTACGAGTATGAATGCTAGAAATATTATTAATATTAATACGTTCAAATGATGTATTTAAGCGGATAGAAACTAAAGTATTATCTTTTTTAAAATCTTTAATTTCGGTTATAACTACTATTGAATTTGTTGCTGTTTCACTTTTAAAAATTGCGATTGGGTTTTGCAAAAATTTTGGTAAATCAATCAAGTCTTCAACTTTTAATTGATGTGCAATATCCTTTTTATTTAATTGTAAACCAAGAGCTTTTCTTACCACACTTTCTTTAAGTATTATTGGTAGTTTTGGAATGTTTGCATCCTTTAAAATTGAATTTGGGCCTGCTACCAAAAAATAATCATTTTGCTTTGTTAGTCTAAAATTATTATTCTTAAACTCTATTAACTTTTTGTTAAATGCACTTACAATATCTGTAAATCCACTTAGCGTATTTTGTTCTTTTAAACTTAAAGCTAATGCCCTAACTTTAGCAATTGCAATAGCTTTACTTTTACTATTAGTTTCAATTATTGTAATACCAAATACTTTTTTTACTGCATCTGTTTTTGGAAATGCTGGGCGTTCCTCCTCAAACATATCTCCCGGTCTAGTGGTTGCATAAAAGGCATAATTTTTAAATGTTTCAGTAATTTGTTTTTGGGTAGGGCTATCTGCAAAAATTTCAATTAATTTAATTTCTAACGCATTATATTTTTCGTTTATTGCAGTACCAAAAATATCTACTTGGTTTTGCCAATTAATAATAGAGCCATTTGGTTTAAATATTAGGTAATCTCGCAAACCTAAAATGGCTTTGCTAATTTCTAAATTTATGCTTTGTTCACCGCGGCACTTTAAAATGTATAAAGCGCTTTTTTCAATGCTTTTTTGCAAAGCAATAGGTAGTTGTAAAAAAACATCAGATGTATTAACATCGCCATCTTTAAAAATTAAGTTTAGTAATAATTTTGTAATAAAATTTACACCTGTTTCGTTAATTACATTATTACGTGTGTAAATTTCTAAATCATCGCCTCTAATAATATTTTCTTTAATTAATAATTTTAAAATATCGCTATTTCGTATTAATTCACTTAAACTTAAATCTCCTGTATCATTTTGAAGTAAGTTGTTTAGAATCGTATCTAAAACAGTATCGCTAATTAAGCCAACTTTACTTTTAATTTGAGTTGTTTCATTTGCAACCGCTTCTAAATCTTTTTGAGTGTATTGCCCCAATGCAATGGCTTCATTGTCGTTAATGTTTACCATACGCACTATTACTGGCTTATTTATGTTTTTTAAAGCTCCTTTAAAATTATAACACGCCAAGTTTTCATTTAACCAGTTAATGTATTTTTTTGGATCATTTGGAAAATTTGCATAATAATATTTTATTGTATAAGCCCTTCCGTTGCCTTGTATTACCTCGCCACGGGTATTAATTATTGGCGCACCAGTAAATGCAGTTGCACCCTCTACCAATTCTGCTGGCCGTAAATTTTCAGCAATTAATTTAGGTGTATTATGCCCACTTTGCGAAGTTGCTCGATTACGAGGCTGCGCCTCGGGTATAAAGTGCAATGGGTTTTGAATGTTGCCTATATGGCTTGGCTGTAATAAATCTGTATCAATAATTACATAATTTCCTTCTACAATTTTGTTTAAGGCAAAACTGATTTGGCACGTTTTGCCTTTAATTAGCGTTTTTATTGGCTGTTGCCTTTGATAACTAATATTATCTTTTATGTATTGACTGGTTAAGCGCGCATCATCAAAAGGTTTTCCTAAACCAAATAATGCTGTTTGTCCGGGCAATTGTTCTGCATTTAATAAATCACTTTGCTTTACTACAGCCTTAATTATTAAATCTTCGATAACTGGTTTGTATGCTTTTACATGATTTGTTGTAAAACCATTTTTGGCAATTAAACCTGGGCTTAAGTTTAATAAATACTTAAAGCCGTACAATTCATTTAAAAATTGGTTGGCCGCATTTAGATTAAACCTATTAATTTTTGTTTTAATAAGTTCAACAAGCCGTTTAAACGTGTATGTTTTACTGTTTTGCATTTTACAAAAAAATAGCCCACAAAACGTGAGCTACTTAATTTAATTTTTAGGTTAATTTGCTCTGTACCCGTTATCAATTGCGTTTTTTGTTAGTTTATCAAAATTATCTCTAGCCCCTTTACTGGAGCCGTAAAAGAAATTAATAATACTTGCAAGGCAAACACTATTAACCACGCCAGCAATCATATTAATAATATCGTGGTTTTCTTTTGGGTAGGTGATAAAGAAAAAAAGAAAGTCGTAAATAAAAGTGAGTAAAATTAACCCAAGGGTTAAATAGTACACAAAGCGTTTACTAAATTTATCATCTTGCTGCAAGGCTTCGATTTGCATAGCGCGGGCGTTTTGAACATCGGCAATGTATGCTTTGTTTTCTTCCAAAGTCATTGATATAATTTTAGCTTCATGGTCCAATTGGTATTTTTGAACCTCGGCCAATAATTTTTGTTTTTCAATTTCAAATTCGGCTGCTTTTTCTGGTGCTATTTTAAAATTTTGTATTAGGTCGGATATACCAGTAAAAGCATTTTTTAATCCGCCACCTAATATTTTTGTTAATAAAGGATTCATATTTATCTAGTTGGTGTTGGTGTTTGATTTGTACCAGTTATTTTGTAAATAGCTGTTTCGCAAAAAGCAATAATTTGTTTTTCATCATCCTCATTTGTACCAGCGTACCTATCCCATTTAAAACTTTGATTATTACATATTACGTAATAAATTAAAGTGTTTAGCCAATCTGCTTTTTCAGGATTATTAAGAATGTTTTGTAAAAAGCTTCTAAGTACTGTGTTGGTTTCTGGCATACTAATTTTTGCAGCTGCTATTAAAGCGCATATTTTTACTCCAACAATAATTTCGGCTTTTTGTACTAAATTTTGTATTTGGTTTGATGTCATAACTTTTTTTTAATTGATTAATAAATTTTTTGCTTTACCTTGGTAAATAGTAATAAAACGAATATCGTTCGCTAAATCTTTTGGGGTTGTTTTATAATAGTTAGGAAAAATTTGCATGATTTTATTATACGCCCAAGCAATGTACTCACTGCAATATAATTTTCTATCCGCAAAACTTTCAGTATGTCCAAGCCATATACCGCTTAATTGATATATTGCTTGATGCACCAATGTACCTGCATAATCGTAACTATTACCACTTCTACTTAATAGTATTTTTGCCAATTCTTTTTTGTTAATTTTAAAATTAGGAGCGCTTATTTTTACAATTTTTTCTTTACAAAAATCAACCCACTTAATAGGTATAATTTTTGGATCAGCTTCAATAACAAAAATTTCGCCATACAAAACAATTATGCAAGCCGTATGTTGCCAATAACTTTTTGTAAACCATCTAATTATTGCACTTAGCCATGTTTTAGGTTTAAGTAAAACAAGTGGTGTGTGCACACTAATAATATATCCTGTATCTAACTTTAACTTATCCATTTGTAAAACTAGTTGCGCCAAATCTGCGCGCTTGTATGCTTTTCATAACCCCCTCAAATAATTGGTATTGTAAAATAAATAAAAACTTAAATTCAGGTATTAGCCCAGGTTTTAAAGTTTGAATTTGTGTTGGTAAACCATTTACATCTTCAATTGAATAAATAAAGGGTTCTAACTCAATTTGCCCAGTTTGAGCATTAACGTAATTGTTCATTGTGGCTGTGCTTTGCATAAGCTCATCGGCTTTCCATACATTATCTTTTGGATCTAGCAATTGATAAAGATAAGTTGCGCTAGTTGTTTGCTGAACTAAATTATCAACACTTTCAAAATAAATAACTCTGCGCTTTATGCCATGCACATCAGTCCATTCAAAACCTATATTAAATGCTGTTACATCTTCTATAAATTCATTACCAACTTTTCGGTATTTTTTTATTGTTTGTTGCATGTCTTTAATAGTTGGATTTTATATACCTTATAATTTTATCAACATTTAAGTTTCTCGCAAGCATTGCTGTTCCGCTTCCGTTTCTAATATTTACACAGGCAAACGCAAAATTTATAAGCATTAAACTAGCATAAGTTGTGCTAAAGTTTAATATTGCGTTAGTAAAAGTGCTAGTGCCGTATTTTATAGTGCTTGTTAAAGTATTCGCACTGCCATTAAATTCTAAATAAGCGCTTACAAACCGTCTATTTGTGCTATCATAAAGTGCACTTGTAATAAGTGTTAATGTGTCAACGCCAGCTAGCCTTACTACCAATCTATAAAAATTAGTTTCACCAACTCGAGGAGGGCGAATAAACACTCCATTTTGAGGGTTGTTATTTGCAGAGGAATCAAAAAAACCAATAGCTTGTAAAGTAGGATCGGTTGCAAAATCAACTTGCCCTCCTACAATACTAAATTCGGCACCTTGACCAATTACTGTATTGCTAAAAAATCTAAAGTTGTTTGCCGATTGAATAGCCGATCTGCTGTTAGCAACGTTTGTTATTCTTATTGAGCTTTGTCCAAATCTAGGTTTAGCAATAGTATTATTTACATCTGGTTGTGTTTCAGGTATTTCAGTTGACAAGGAACCACCAGATGCAATTTGGCTTGAAAATACAATTTTTGAACCTAAATTTGAATTAAAAAAATCTTCAAATTCCCACTCAAAAATTACTGGCGCTAATGGTCCTGCTGGTCCTTGTGGTCCTTGTATACCTTGTATACCTTGTATACCTTGTATGCCTTGTATGCCTTGCGGCCCAACTAAACCTTGTATGCCTTGTGGCCCAACTAAACCTTGTATACCTTGTGGGCCAACTAAACCTTGTATACCTTGAGGACCAACTAAACCTTGTACACCTTGTGGACCAATTATAGAACCTAACAAAACATAAGCGCCTGCTTGTTTTTGGTAAAAATTTCCGTTTGTAGTATCAATATAATAATCTAAATCATTACCTAAAGTATTTGCAGGTGCGCCTACACCATTATATGTAGTGGTGCCATCTTTGCCATTCCTTTTTGGCTTAGGATTATATGTTTTTGTACCATCAACCATAATAGCTTATTCTTAGCCATGCATTACCGTTAAAAACGCTCATTACTCGACAATTTTGAATATTAATAATGTTTTTGATTTCATAAAAGCTGAAATCAAACAAGTAAAAACATTCATTTTTAAAAACAAGTAAATTAAAAGTAGCAATTGGGTTTTCGCTTACAATAATTATTGGCCTTGTAATTTCAATGCCGTTACTTCCATCTTCAGTTACAATTTGTAAAATTGCTTTTTTTGCATTGCCCGGAATATTTGGTAATTGATAAACATTGTTTATTGCGCTCACATCCAATAATTCGCTCGAAATTAATTTCAAGTAGTTATCGTTATAAATATCACTAAGTAACTGTATTTGAATATCTTGTTTTGGTTCAGTTGCATATTGATTTAATGCAGCCACTTCAATATCTGCGCTTAACGGTGCTGTATTAATAACAGACTGTTGCGTTTTATTAAACCATATTTGACCAACAGTAGCTATTGGTGAGCTACTTGTATCAATTACATCTGTTCGTGTAATGTAATCGCCCAAATTGTATCCAGTACCATTATTAATAGCCTTGTACTCTTCGTTAACTAATTCTTTGTCTTTATTTGCAACTGCTAAAATTATTGGTGGGGTAGGATTATAGCTAGTCCCATTAGGCAATATGTAATTAACCGTTTTTGTTTGTGTATCTTGTTCAAACTTAACTTCACGTATAAAAAATGCTCCAGTTGAATCTGTCCAAATTGTTTCAATTAATTGAACATCATCTTTTAATTCATTTAAAATATCTGTTAACTTAGTTATTTGAACATCTTGTTTAGCTTCGGTGCTTGGTGCTGCTATTAGTTTGTTTAAGATACTATTTAAAGCAGCAAGAATAAAGGCATTACTAGAGGACTGATCAGTAACTTTAAATATTAATTCATTTGGGTTATTCGGATCTTGAATAGCCAAACCGTTGTCAATTAATATTTTTTTAAACTCTAAATTATTCATTAATAATGCTTTATTCCTGCTGATTTGTAGTTTTAGTTAATTACGCATTTGGATTTGAGGTTTCCGTACCACCACTACTTTGAGTGTTGTTTTGATTTCCTCCTCCGCTGCCACCACTACTTTGAGTGTTGTTTTGATTTCCTCCTCCGCTGCCACCACTTCCGTCAACTATTGCAACTGCGCCATCTGTTTTTAATAATTCGCCGCGGTAAATTATTAATGTTTCTATTCCGTTTTGACGGATTGCTCCATTTTGTGCAGCTTTTAACAATTCATCTAAATTGATTTGAACTTTTGCTGTTGAGCCTACTTTGCTTAATTCTACTTTTAATTGTGCCATGTTATTTTGTTTTTAGGGTTATATATTTTATTTAATTAATTGTTTTAATTCTTTTCTAAACACTATTGCCGTTGTTGTTAACGTTACTACAAAAAAAAACCTAGACTAGCGCTTTTGTTATTTTTTGAAATAGTAATTAATTCACTTAAATAATCAATTCTTTGCGATGCCTTTTTGTAGCCGCCAGTTGTATCGGGGTGTGTTTTACCCCAGCCTCTATTTGCTTGAAAAAAAGCATTTAAAGCCGTTATGTTATCTTTAAAATCGTTAATGTTGTTTATACCGTATTGTTTTAAAATACCTGCCTTTTTAGCCATTGCAAATTCACGCAAATAAAATTGAGCTGCGGCCATGGCAGCAATTTTTGGCTGTAATAATAAATCTGGATTAGCAACTAAATCAACACCAATTCTTTTACCAATATCTGCGTAATTACTTTTAAATGTTAGTTGATTAGCAAAGCCACGACCTCGAAACTTATACCCTTCGTTTGGTGCATTTTTATTTTTACCTCCATACACATAGTTTGCTAGTTTTTCTGGATTGTTTGCCAAAGTAACCGCTATGTGTGTAGGAATTTTAAAAACCTCTGTTATTCGTGAAGCTGTATAGTTTAATTTTTCGGAAATGGGTTGAAATTCAGTTTCTTTACTTGCCATACTTAAAATTGCACTTAAAGCATGTTTATTGGTAATGCCTTGCTTATAACTTTCTTGTACAAGCACTTTAGCATTATTTTTTTGCTCTGGGGTTAGTGAATTTATGTATGCTTTGCTCATTAATTAGTGCTATTTTTTGTTTTTGTTTTTTTTGTTTATATTTGTAATGTTATTAATAACAAAATTCCCACCTCGGTATTGCAGGTAGATTAATTTCGTACTGTTACATGGTGGGTTTTTTATTTACATCCATAGAATAAAAAAATTTACCATTATTATACATTTTAATCGCAATTCTCACATTTTCTATCTTGTTATCAATTTTAACTTTGGCTTTAAAATTTATAAACCCAATTAGATTTTTTACATCGGAATCTTTTCGTAAACCAAAATTTGAAAATTCAGCGTATTTTAAAATATCAATTAGTTTAATAAGCAACATAGCCTTTTTACTGTAAGCGGCAGAGCCTTTACTTATTTTTCTCTGCCCATCTGTGGTAAAATTTATAGTTATACCTGTACTTAAATTTTTTACAGATTTACCTTTTAAATTTTTTTCATAATACGCAATTAAAAATAGCCCAATTTTCTTTTTAGGTTGATTGTAAAAAGTTGCACTATTCGTAAGTACTTCAGGAATTATTTTTTGTTTGTACTTCATTAAAATTAATTAGCGTTATATTCTTTTACCTCTCTTTTTTCAACCATGCGTGTAAGACCTTGTACGTTCTTAAAAACAAAATAATCTTTATTACCTTGGCTATATTCCGCTTCTTTGTAGCCTAAAATTGTTCCAATGCCATACGCAAAACCAGTTAAATTACCATCTTTATCAAGCACTGCAACCGTTGGCTTATTTGTGTGTAATTCAGCTTGGTAGTTGGTGTTATCTCCAATTCCACTTAAAGCAAAATCATAAGATTGTTTGGTTATAATGTGAAAGTCTTTTAAGTTTGGTTTTGTGCCAAATGGTTTAACTTCGGTTCGCACCTGCGAACTTGCAACCCAAGCGGTTGTATTAAAGGCTTTTTTAGTTTTTAAATCTATTCCAACCGTACCAAACTCCAAGTATAATGTTCCTTGCGGACTTTCTGCATCTGCAGCAGTTCTGCCAGTTGCAAAACCAATATATTTGCCCGGTTTAGCTAACATAATTACGTTTGATGTGTTTTTACCTTTGCTCATAAGCAACGGATTTTTTAAAAATTCTTTTACTGAATCTGTTAACTTAAAGTACTTAGGCGTTTTTCTAATATTTGCTTCTTTTTCAATAAACACCCAAACGCCTTTTTTAACTGTATTTTTTTGGCTAACAACATTACCACTTTCATCACGCTTACTAAAATTGTACAGATTTAAGAATTTATTAAAATCACTGGCGCTCAAATCATTTTTAACATCATCAATTAAGTTTGAGTTATACAATTTTCTGTAAGCCTTGGTTACTTCTGACCAATTTTGAATAAGCTGCGCGGCCGCAAATAACTCCTTTTCACTTGTACCAGGTCCTTGTATAGCTTCCTTAATTTTTATAGCACTTTGTATGTTGGGATCACCACCCGCAGCATCGCTCGTTTTGTTTGCTTGCCAATCTTTGTAAAATTTTCTACCCACAAAAAAAATACCAACAACTGCACCAACTTTAAATAGTTTATCTAACAAACCGCTTTGGTTTGCTTGCTGTGCCATAATATAAGTTGGATTTAGTTTCATAGTAGTTATTTTGTTTTAAAAAGTAATTTTGCTTTTTTAATTAAGCCCGGATTTTTATTGATGGCATTTGCCAAACCTGTTAAATCATCTGGCACTAAACTTTTTGTAAGGCTTGTTAAGGCGGTTAATATTTTAACAGATTCTTCTTTTGTAGTTGCTTCTACAGTAAAATTGTATGTGAATTTTTGCTTTTCCATGTTTGCTTGTTTTTATTGTTTATTTAGTTCATCTGCTGTTTTTATAAGTACTTGTAACGTTGTTTTGTTAATTGTAAAATCTTGATTAATAACTTTGTTAAGCAATAATGCAATTGCATTAATATCTTCAATCTCAAGCACATCAACTAAGTTTATAATTTGCTCTGCAACTTCTTTTTTACCTGATGGTAAATTATTAAAGGTTTCTATTACAGGGTTAGATTCTGTAAAGGTGCTGTTATTACCATTATCTGGCTTTTCATTATCTTCAGCTTTTTCTTTATCTATAAAGTACTGTACAAGCTCGCTTTCATTAATATTTAAAAATTTAGAAATGCCTTTGGTATTATCTTTAATTAAATTTTCGGTAATACTTTTTCCAACTTTACCTAAAATATCAATAAACTGTGGGTGTTGAGCTTCTTTAATTTTTTGTTCAATACCACTTAAATTATCTTCCGTTTCAGCTGCCTCCGCTTCTAAATCTTCGATTTCGTATTCTAAATCCTCAATCTCTTCTTTTAAATCTTCAATTTGTTTTTGATACTCGCGCTCAATTAAATCAATTGTTCTTTGATGGTCGCGCTTCAGCGTTTCAATTTCGTGGCTATGTTTAATTTCACTTAGTTGTTGCGCAAAGTTTAATTCACTTATTTTACTATCAAAATTGTTTAAATTTACCTCGGGGCGCTTTGCAATTTCGTTTTTTAAGCCCGCTAATTGCTCTGCTATTTTTTGGCTAGTTTCGCTATTTATTTCGTTAATAGTTGTTGGCGTGGTAATTTCAACATCTTTTAGTTTAATTATTATAATTTCTGGCTTAGTAACACTTGTAATTTTTGAAGTTGGCGCAATTACCACTTCAATTGCATCGGGGTTTCTGCGCATAATACGCATTAAGGCATTTTCAAAATTTTGCTTACCGCTTGCCATTGCGTGCATGGTAGCATCCCATTGTCCATTAATTGCAATTTTGCTAATCATTGCATGATCTGGCGTTTTTGAGTGATGGCGTGGTTGGCGCTTTTGCAAATCTTCAATCGCCATTTCTGTTTGATTGCTCGAAGCCTTTTTGTAATCTTTACGGCTATTGTTAATAGCCTCGGTTTGCTTAAAACTTTGATCTAAGCGGTGCGCTATATCCTCTAACTGCGGATATTTGGCATATAGTGAGTTGATTGATACTTGATCCATTTTTGCTTGTTTTTTTTAATAAGGTGTGCATTTGATAAACTCTAAATTAATTGCGAAAGGAAACGCCTCGAAAAATATTTGCCCAGTAAATTCTTTAAAATTGAAAAACGTATAATTGCTGTAATTCAACGCTTCATTTGCTGTTAAGCATCCAGTATCGCTTGTTATACGCAAACTTGTTGGTACTGTTTTTTCTACCAAAAAATAATACTCGTTATATGCTAATAAATAAAATTTTGTTAAAGAAAATTGAACTTGAGGTGGTAAATATGGGGGTGGAACAGTACCTTGTTTGTAATCATAAAATACATCACTTACTGGCTCTAATGCTTTTTTTAAATCAACTTTTACACTTTCAAAATGGAATTTTGTATGCCCTAACTCGGCCATGCGTTGTTTTATATAAGGCAATATGTATGGGTGTTCCATTTACTATTTAGTAAGGTTAGTAGCGTATTTGTTGGTAATGTATAAGTTAAAATTAGGTACTGTACCAAGCACGTTTTGGCTTATTTTAAAATACCCATCTATGTTGCAATTAGGTTCAATAGGTTCATCTAATTGCAAAAAATCAGCCTTACGTACAATATCTTGTATGCTTACATCAAAACAATTAGCTACTACTGGGTTGCTTTTTAATGAATTTAATTGAAAACTAATTTTACCTACACTTGCATTTGACACATTTACTGGTAAGCCAGTATAAGGAACGTAATTACTAAAAAAATCAAAATCTTTATAAAGACTATTTTCTAAAAAATTAAAAGCTAATCCTTTTAATTTTTTCGAGCCAATGCGAGGTCTGTAATTAAATTTTTGAATTTTTGTAAGTGGGCTATTGGTAATTTTAAACACATTTGTTTCGATACGGTGGTAATTTTTAAAATAATCTTTCTCGCTCAAAACATTGTTTAATTTTAAAACCAAATAAATTGTTTCTGGATTTCCAAAGATGCGTACGGCATCAATAATATTTATAATTATATTAATTTTATTAAAGTTGTTTGGAATATTTATTTCGGTAAATCTGTTGTTTAATTTAATACTATTGCCCCAAGCCAAAGCCTTTAAAGGCGTACGTTCGCCAACAATTTCGTAATCACTAATTTTAAATTCTCTAATTTCCGCAAAATTCATTTGGCTGAATGCACTATTTATAAAACCTAGTGGCGCTTTATAATCAGGAATGTAAAAGCAGTAACTGTGTATGTTGTTATACTGCTTATCTGGAAAAACAGGTACTTTAGGCACGTAAAATAGAGGCGCAAGACCAGCTGCAACATTATTTACCTCTAAAGGAATTATTTGATACTTAAAATTCATTTTTTGTTTTTAAGTAAAAATTAAATAATGTTGCTTAATTTAAAAATTACAGAAACTGTATAAGGCACAAAGCCAATTGAATTAAATTCACGTAACTTAATACTTGCTTTTACACCATCAGCTTTTTCGTTAATATCCTTATCAAACTTATCGTTTGGCGAAACCGTACTTGTATTTAAGAATAATTTTACTGGTAAATCTTGGCTATAAATTTCACGGTTGTTTATTTCGAAACGGCCAATTTTTAATAAATCAACAAATACGCCCGGTGCGCTTGGTATAATTTCAAAAGCAACGCCAACACATTTTTTGTATTGCTTATCAAGGTCAAATTCTGCGCTAAATTCTGCAAATTGTCCCGGACCAGCCGAACCGCCGGTAATATCAATATTAACAGTTTGATATTTAAACTCTCTTAAATTAGGGTTTGAAATTTGTTGTGTACCTTCCATAAAATATTTTTTAGATGTGCTTGTTTTGTTTTTTTACTGCTTGTTTTTGTAAATTAACCAAGGTAAAGCCAAACGTTGTTACACGTTTGGCTTTATTATTAGGCAAAAACAAGCAGTAATCAACCTAACAAACTTGGTAAGAATTAATAAATTAAACCTTAGTAAGGTATACAGCTAATACCAATTAGTTTTAATTTACCAAAAAGGTTTGACGCTGCATTTGCCGCTGCATAGCGGAATGTGCCTTTAATGTTAACTTGTGGCTCAATCCATTTTGGATTATCAACTTGCACAGCGTTAAATTTACCTTCGTAACCACCAGTACCTGTTACATCAGTAAACATACTAATTGGGCTACGTTCGCCAATCAAATATTTGTTTCCGTTAGCAATTAAATCATAATCGCCGTTTGCAGATGTTGCACCCGCGCTAAAGAAAAATGCTCCAGTTGGATCTGTTGGCGAAGCTCCAAAACCTTCTTGGTACTGAATACCAGTAATTAAAAAGAATTCATCTTTTTTCAATTTTGCGTTGTTAACGTTGGTAAACCCCTCTTTTATGGTATCCGCATCTTCAAAAAAGATTACTTGGGTTTTACCTGTAATTGGTTTTACAGAATATAATTCTGAATCAACAAATTGCATGCGTTTATCCACCAAGGCTTTCATAATTTCGTTTGGCAAAGCGGTAATACGCTCAAGTGCCAAATCGCGGCGGTTTTTATTACGGCTACCAAATTGCGGACCTTGAATTTTGGCAAAAGCGGCACGGCGCTGTTCTGGGTTCATTTTTACAATTGAACCCATTAAGGTTTCTTGTTTTTCGGCAGAATTTGTCATGCCTAAACCACTTAATATTTCTGTTGCTTCCATTTTTTGTTTTTTGTTTGTTTATTTTTTATTTAATTAATTAGTTTGCTTTTTCTGTTACATAATCATTGCTAAACGTTCAATTTCTAATTGAGTGCCAGGAATTGTAACTTTTTCATTAAGGCCTTCAATAAATGTATCAGCACCACCACCATTAAGGTTTATCATTTTTTGATTTTCGGCCATTACATCTTGCAAGGCTTGCATGTTTTCTTGATACAAAGCATTTACTTTGCCCATTGAATCATCATTTACATCTGCACTACCAAGACCATTAAAAATTTTAACTTTATCTCCTGCTAAAGATTTTACACCAGTAAATACGCCACCAGCCAGCATACCATCGCCAAATGCAGCACCAAACTTGATACCTTTTTTGCGAGATACTACAGATATAGTTCCTCCTAAAGTTGTTATAACAAATGGTTTAATGGCTTTTTTAAGTGCTTTTGCAATTTTACCATCGGTTTCTTTTGGGGCAATCAATTTTATTTGGTCAATGCCATAACCTACAAGCGCGCTTGTAAGTAAGCCAGTAACATTACCACCACCAGTAATAGCAGTTTCTTTAACTGCTTCTTTTAGGGTTGCAGCTTTTGTTGCTGTACTTCCTAAACCTTTTTTACGACTGCCTTTTTTACGACGGGCGCCGTTTTTTCTTTTCGGTTTTTTATTTGACATGATTTTTTATTTTAAGGGTTAAACTTTTATTTATTTTTAAATTTTTACATAACGCTTGCGCTTTGTGCCTGTTGCACGGCGTTTTGTGTTGCGTTTACGCTTACCAACACCACTTACACCTTTACTTTTTTTGCCAGTTAATGCGTTTTTTACTGCTTGGCGTGCTTTTGGCGATACAGTCAATACAAGTGCGCCAGTTGTTATAACTGCAATAGCTGTTGTGGTGCCAGGATTTTCTTTTGCAAAAGTTTTTACTTTACTAAAAAAACCTTCTTTATTGGTTGGTGTTGTGGCACTATTATCTTTAGCGGCTGGGCTTTGATTTTTAGCATTAGTGCCATCGGCGCTTTGCCCACTATCTTCACCCTCTTCAGCAACTTTTTCTGCAACATCGGCAGCATTTTCTGCTACCTTTTCAACATCTGTTGTTGTTTGTGTATCTTTTTCGGATGCTGAATTGTTGCTTGATTCTGGCGCACTATTATCTGTGCCAGATTCAGGTGTTTCGGATTCAGGTGTTGGTGAATTAGCGGCTTTTTTAGCATCGCGCTTATCTTTGGCAGCTTTAATTACTTTACCAGCTTTTTTACCTTCTTGTGCAGCGTTTCGTATTTTAGACTTGTTGCGTTTAAAAAAGTCGATTACGGCTTTAACTATACTTTTACCATTTTTTGTAGTTAAGCCTGCGGCTGTGGCTGCACTAGCGGCGCTTGTAACAGGTACTGCACTAGCGGCAACTGCTGTTGTTGTTGTGGCTGGCTCAACCCCCAAACTTTCTATAATTTGTCCTAAAACTTCTACATCGCCACTTAAACCACGTTTTTTAGCGCCAGCTAAAATTGCTTTTTTTAAATTTTCTGGTTTGCCTTGCAAAGTATTTACAAAAATCTTAGTTATTTTATCAAGTGCTTTTATTGCACGCTGCCTTCTATCCTCATTAACACCTTTGCTTTTTGCTTCATCGGCAGTAAAATAACCTGGAGCAACCGCCCAAGCTAAATCAAACCAACCTTCTTTCATTACAAGCAAAAAGCCGCCACGCGCAGCAGCTGTTAATGGATTGTAACGCACCACTTTTTTAAACACTTTGCTATTAACTGCTTTTTTAACACCAGTTTTAGCACGGTTAGTTGCATTACCAGCGGCTTTGCGCACATTTTGAAAAAACTTTTTAGGTGCTTTGGTTTTACCCAATACATTAACATCATCGGCTAAATCATCAGTGCCATCTTTATCATCTGTACCTTGGAAATTTTCATCTTCAATGCCATCAAAACTTTCGTTTGCATCAAAATCTTTTGGTGATGCTAAACCCATTTCAACATTCATATCATGCTCGGCTTGGGCAACTTCCGTTAAAGCTTTCATGCGGTTTGGTGTATCAAAATTATTAATCGCATGATCTAACATTTTTAAATTGTTAGCAGCGCCACCTTGGTAAACTACACTTTGCGGATTGTTTTTAATAAAATTTCGTGTGCGAACCATGTGGCGTTTTAATGCGCCTAATTCATCGTTTGGATCGCTTACAGCGCCAAAACCAAACGTGTTAAAATCTGAACCGCTAGTTATGCCATTTAATTCAGATTCATTTTTCATGCCACTTAGCACTGCAACTGGTATTCCTAATGTTGTTTCCATTGTATAATCAAATTTGTCGGTATATGTTTTTTCTATATTAAACTTATCTAACACACAATCTATGATCCAATTGTGGCTAGGTTTATTAGCTACAGGAACTACAACGTATACATGCTGCCAACCTGCACCATATTTTGTAACACGTAGTTTGTGTTTAATTTCTAGGTTAGTTAAAATGCAACTCACAAAAATTGAGTAGCAATCGCAATCAATACCAGCTAAATGTTTTGTTGCTGGGTTGCGCCCTAATATTTGTCCATCATGCCAAGAGCGCGCTGGGGTTCTTAATTCTTCAACACCTTCTTTATCTAACTTGTAAGGAATGTGCTTGTATAAAAAATTCCAAATTGCCTCCAATGTATCGGCCACTTGTTCTTTTTTTAATTCTCTTGCAATTTGCTTAGTTTGCCAATTGTAATCAGCAACTACTTTTTCCATTTGCTCAACAGTGTATTTTACGCTACCATCGGGATTAATTATTTTGTCTTTAAAATTTGCTTTTGGAAAAAAACTATCATACTGGCTTCCATCAATAACATTTCGTGCGCTTGTAGCAACTAAACCTAATGTTTCTTTTACATTAGTTTCGTGGCAACAAAGCTTACCATTAACGCCATTATGTTTGCAATTACACATTATACTTGCACGTTTTGTTTTTGTTTAAAATTTTTGTTTAATGCTGTAAAGCCGTATTCAACAACAATGGTTTTTTTTGCGCGCGAAGGATTAATTGCGTTGCTAACCATGTGCATTATAAGCCCAGGAATTTTTGTAGCTTGTAATGGGGTTACTTGTAAATTAAATTTTAAATCGCTTGTTTTACGAGCTGGTAGTTTAACCATGCCATTAGCATCATTACTTAAAGCAATTGGGGTTAATACGCCTTTATCGTTTAAAATGCTTATTTGAACAAATGGTTGCGAAAATTCTAAGTCTTGGCTACTACCATTTGTGGCTTTTAGAATAACATCCATTAAAATGCCATCTTTAAAGCTTACTTTTTTTATGTTTAATGAACCAAAAGCAATTTTTAAATCGCTTGCTGCGGCGGCTTTACTTGATAAAGATGTAACGCCATATATAATTGCAGCGCTAAGGCTTATGCCCCCAATTATTAACAATGGTTTACTCATCTTTAACCTCCTTTTCAGCAAACCATTTTTTGGTCAAAAAATCGTATATTATTTTAAAAAATAAACCTATTGCGCCAAAGGCAATTGAACGAATAAGATAAGTTACAAATTCAAAAGACGTAATGTAATCGATAAAATGCTCGAATGATGCGTGGAGAATTAATTTATCGGTAAATAAGTTTAAAATGAATAAACAAGAAAAAACAGTAAAGTTTTTACTATTGTTGTTATCTGTATTTGTTTGATTATTTGAACCTAATGTTTGCAAAAAATTATTTTACAAATATTACATTAGGTGAAAATGTTACTTGTAGCACTATTGTAGCACTATGCTTGTAACTAACTGAAAACTAGGCAGAAAAAATTATTTTTTTGGGCAAATTTTGGCGGCTGCCACCTGCCGATAACAGCCGCTAACCAACATTGCTCGTGCCTCGCAACGGAGGTTAGCTTGTTGTTATGTTCAATTGTATTAATTAATTTAAACTTTTCCCACCGCACGGATAAGTCGTTTATTCTGTGAAATTTTAATCCAGTCATATTTATTTTTGAATTTGTAAATATATTGTTTGTATGTTTTTTGCTCTTTCAAAAATTGCTCAACTGGCTTAAATCCGATTGCAGAAAAATCTATTTCAAAATAATAATGTCCACCTCTTTCAGTTTTCCACCACCACATCATCCAAAATAGTTTATGCTTCTGCAATGCTTCAATTATATCTTCATTACCACTCCATCCTCCTGTATGTAATTCAAGCATTAAAACTGGTCTTTCTTTATGGATATGGTCAAGCCCCCAACTTTCAATAAAGTAGTTTTTATACTCCCATATATCCCTCAATCTATCAATTAAATTGTGAGCTTCTTTTATATTCCAGTTTTGAATTTCTTTCAATTGTTTTTCTGTATGATATTCACTATTATAAGCCATCGCTAAAAGTTTAAATTAATTAATACAACTGCCTCAAGCACATTCCAACGCACCAACATAACAGCGGTTTGACGCAAGCTACTCCACCGCAGAATGCCAACGCTTCGTAGCCATCGCCAAGCCGCAAAACGTTACCTGCAAGCGGCGGACGGCTACTCGTCATAGCTTTTGCCTTTAAAAACATTATTCATTTCTACTCCGAAATAATCGCAAAGCTCTTTCATCCAAATTGCAACATAAGAACCACTCATTAAACGCATTTGCAATCCTTCACCATCGTCATCATAATTCTTAACCAGCTCACAAAAATCTTTTAGATTAAAAACGTAAGGCATGATTATAATATCATCCTTTCCTTCATTGTTTTCTCTATGCCACTCAACATTAGCATCTGTAATAAACTTGTATAATTCTAATTCAGTCATTTTATGTATTTTAAATTGTTCGTTTTAATTCTGTGTGCCACCGCCAGCAGGTAACAACAAACTTGCGCCATTACCTACTAACCGCCTATTAAACGGCGCAAGTTCGCTGCCGTTAGCGGTCAGGCTTGAAAAGCTCCGAACCAATTTGTAACGCCATTATATCTTGTAATTCAGACACAAGACAATGAGCCTTAATTAATGCACTTTGAAAATCTTTGATTGATAGGTAATATTCGATATTGCCCATTTGCACATTTACATTGTTTGCAATTTCATCAACTGTCGTAGGATTGCTGATATAGCCCGAACCGCTAACAGCAGTTTGGCAAGATGCGGGGTTTTTTACTTCGTTTGACATATTGTTGTTTATTTAAATATTTTTAATTCTAATTGGCTTTAGTGCTGAAAGTCCCGCACCTCGCCAAGCTGCGGAACCGTTAGCGGTAATTGCACCCCATCGCACGGGTTAATCTTTAAACTCTGTGTAAATTTTTACATTAAAAATTATAAAATAGAAAATTATCATTTCATAGTGCCTCATTTGAAAAAAACTCCAACCCAAAGAAATCATTGTTTTTGGTAATTCTAATTTCCATTTACCGTGCCTTAAACACTAAGAATATTTTAAAATTTGTCATTTGTATATTATTTTAAATTGTTTCTAAATCCACGCTAAAAAAGGTTTTAAATAAATTACAACTGGCTCGCCTACAATCCCAACGCAACAAGGTAACAGCACCTTAGCGCAATTCACTTCTCACAAGCCAGCGCAAACTGGGCCAAGCTGCAATCCGTTATAGGTAATGCTAAGACACCGCATCCCGAAGTGATTTTATTTTATTCAACCAAACTTCGGGGTTTCCATCAGGCACGTAAAGCGAAATTATTTCATCAATAACATCTCTTTTTACATCATTAATGGTTTCAGCTATACGTGCTTCGTAATAACTTCTATTTGTTTCTGAATCAAACTCCAATTCGGTGTTATTAATGTAATCGCTTGTATTTATCATTTTATTTAATTTAATTAGTTAATGATTTCCAATGAACATTTGTATTTCAAATCTTTTTTATTGGCTTCGTCATCGGTTGCAGTTCTTACAAAACTTGTTATTTATTTCTCTTCTATCTTCATCGCTTAGTTCTTCAAAAATTATTTGTGTTAGTTTTATTTCCAATTGAATAAGACGTGTAGTTAATTTTTCTATTACAAAAAATTTTATACTGTTGGTTTTAAAATTATTGCCTAATGCAATAATTTCTCTTTTAATACTTTCAATATTTTGAATCAATTTTATTTTTTTAGTTTTTTCTTCCATAAACCTTAAAATATCATTTATAAAATAAATTGTATTACCTTTTTCATCTTCAGAAACGCCTTGGCCAATCATCCATTTTTGAAAATCTTGCCAAGATAATCCTTCGTTTTTTAAGGTTAATTTTATTTGTTCTTCGTTCATGTTTAGTTTTTTTATTAGGTTAAAATTCTGGAAATTCTCTTATTTGCATTTCATTCGGTATTACTAATTTTTTATCAATAGTATATAACTTTTCATTAAATAAAAAGTCCTATAAATTATGGAGTTTACAAGTAATATTTTTTTTATAATTTTCATTTTTCTAATTGTAGTTTTAATTATTTTTTATTTTTTCTTTAGTTAAATAATCTATCATAAGTTTAATTTTTATCGCATTTTCATAATCCTCAATACCGGGTTTTAAACAATCTTCTAAAATCTTTTGTAAGCAAAAAATTAAAACATCATCGTTTTTTTTGTGTAATTCTTTTATATAATTTTTATAAGCTGCAATTAAATTTCTTTGAAAGTAAGTTGTTAACCAACCAGCAACAGCAATGATTGCAAGTGATATATAATAAATTGTTTGTATCATGTTTTAAATTTTATTTGGTTTATAAATCTATATCAATTATATTAATGTTTGTTAAATAATCGTTTGGATTGAGTATAATTACCTTGCATTTATTGGTTATTAAAGCAATATCTTTTTTAATTCTGTTAATAATTTTTTCGTCATTTTTTATATCATACAGCATTATCGAATAATTATCCCGATTGTAATGGCCTATCTCTCTTGTTTCTAAAAATTTATCAACTAATTGATCGAATACTTTACTCATTTTTTAAAATAATTTTAATTGTTTTTTATAATTATTCCAGTTTTTAGTGTGCAGTGTAATGTAAGTTTGATTAATTATAAATTATTTTGACTGATATTGTTCAAACTTAAATTCGCCAAATTCGGGTTTACGATTTTTTATTAATTGCACAAGTAAAATTTTACCGCTATTTACTTTATTAGCACATTTTTTGCACGGTATAAAGCCTGTAAATTGACCGTTAACGCAACCTGCATAGTAACGTAATTTATCATCTTGAGTTCTATAATAAAATTGATTATTTAAAAGTTTGGGAGTTTCTAAACAAAAAGAATTAACACAGCATTTTGGATAGCCCAAATCAATTCCATGTTTGTAGTTTTCATCTTTCCATTCCACATAACTTTTAGAATAATAAGATATTAATCTAAAAAAAATGCCAAACATTTTTTTGGTATTAAAATCAATTGCTGATAACATTAGAACAACTAGCGCCAAAGGCACTGTGCTAATTAATAAAAGGATTGCTACAATAATTTGTATAAGATTAAATTTTTTCATTTTATTAAAAGGGTTTTGTTGATTGGTTTTTATTTTGTAAATAAAATATGTCTTCATTTCTATTAATTAAGTATTCTATATCTAAACAGTTTTTTAATAATGTTTTTTAAAATATTTAATTTATTCCATTAAAATTATTTTTGTATATTTTTTGAAAGTGTTGTTTAAGATAATTTTTAGCTTCATTAATACTTTCATTGGTTTTAAATAATTAACCATCTGGATTATAATATTTATAATTTTCAACTAACCAATAGCGCCAAGCCATATACACTTTTATATTTTTAAAATTGTGTATATGAGGGTAAATTGAATTTTCTTTTACTCCATACGGATAAGTAGTTTTCATTTTAAAATATTTAATTTACTGGCAATAGCAGCTACAACGTTTGTTGTTACTGCATTGCCGATTAATTTATAGCGTTGTGTTTTTGCAATTGTTTTAATAATTCCGTTGTAGTTGCCGTATTTTGTAAAGTCATCTGCGAAACCTTGTAAACGTTCGCATTCAATTTCGGTTAAGCGCCTAATTGTTTGGTTAATTTTCACACCATCTAAATCTTGACTTGTAACTGTAAAACTAGGTTCACCTTCATTTTTAAATTGCCTACCGTTTTGTCTTTTTTCTTTTCTATTTGGTATTAAAACTGCTTTAACTTCCGGCACTAAAATATTGACTTTGCCTTCGGTGCGATGTGCGCTTAGGGTAGCCATTAAACCTGTTGTATCATACACTCTGTTTTGTTGCATGGGTTGGTTGCCAAATTCTTGAGCTGGATTAATTTGTTTTATTAATGTCATATCGCTATGTAAACCCCCACTTTTACCACCTGCTGTTAATTTATGAGCATTTTTAGGTACAATAAATGTATCTGTTGATCTATTACCTTGTTTAGTACTTATTGTTGAACTATGTTGGGTTTGTGATTGTCCGTTGTTTGTGTTTTCCGCTTCAGTAAATAATCTACCATTTTTTGTGATAGGAAATACTCCTGGCTCACTTGCTCCTGTAAGATGTCCGACAAGGTAAATCCGCTCTCTGTTTTGGGGTAAAAACCAGCTTGTATTAAGCAATTGCCATTCAAGTCTATAACCCCCAATGTTGGCAAAGGCAGCGAGAATTGCCCAAAAATCTGCTCCACCATTTGAGGAGAAAGCTCCTTTAACATTTTCCCAAATAAACACACTTGGTTTGTAGTAATTAATAATGGTAATTGCTTCCATGATAAGGCTGCTACGTTGGCCGTTAAGTCCTTGTTTTTTTCCTGCCAAACTAAAATCTTGGCAAGGGCTTCCGAAAGTGATAATGTGGGGGCGCTTAATTGCAGCTCCGATAACAGATTGTACTGGTCCGATGTATGTTGCATTTTTAAAATTATATTGATAATTTGCAATAGCGTGTTTATCAACCTCGCTAAAGTAATGTTGATTAAACGTATAGCCAGAATTAATAAAGCCTTGTGTAGAGCCACCAATTCCGCTAAATAATTCGAGTATGTTAAGGTTTTGGTTCAATTTATTTTTTTAATATTTTAAAAAAACAATCATTAATTCTTGTATAACCTAAATCGTACATATAAATATGATGTACATAATCTTTATCTATTGTAATTATATCAATCTTTTCATTTATCGCAAGTTTTTCAAATTCTTTAAGTAATATAACCATAAGTTCACTATCCGAATGCGACCATAAATTTCTTAAACTATATTCTGTTTTTAAATCGTACTTTTCACATAAAAAATTAAATAGAAAAGTGTCTTTATAAGGTTTTTCAATATTTGTACATTTATAATAGGCAAGTGCAGCTTTATCAGTATTTGATATTTCAATGAAAATACCATCATATCTTGAGCTGAAGGTTTCATATTTTTTAAAAATTATGTTCATTTTATTAAATTTATTTTTAATACTTAAAATTTGTCCAGTGAATTATTTTACCATTAAAGCCATCTTTAAACCATGTGAAAAAATCATCAACCGATTTAAAACCATCGTTGTAAGCTATATCTATAATTTGTTGATTGTTTAAAAATTTACCATCAACCGAAATTTTATAATATAAACCCTTAAATGGCCAATATTTTTCGTCTTTTTTTCTTTTAGCGTTCTGATAGGTTATAATTACTATTTGTGTACTTACACAATTATCTATATCATTAAAACAATTAAAATTTTTTGTTCTTACTCCCGTGGCCATGTGTATTCTCATACCGGGCTTCCAACGGTTATGTTTATCTTCACGAAAAGTGTGAATTTTTGTTGCTGCTAAGATTGGTTGCTTAAAAATTGGGTTAAATGCTAAAATCATACTGCTTGTTTGTTTTGTTGGGTTAATAATTCCTAATTTTTGGTTTTTATAGTTTATTTTTCGGGCTTGTTTTGCTCTATGTTCTTTTGCTCTTTCTTTGCGTTGTTTTTTGCTTAATTGTTGCCTTTTTCTTTTGCTATCGTATTTTGGTATACTTAAATCTAATTTTACAATATCATCATCAAAATGTCTTGTGTTTATTGATAGGGCAAAACAACTAAGTAAAAAAGGTTTACTTTTAAGCATTTGTTTGAATAAAATTATTATACATATCAAATAGTTTTGTTTTAACCTTAATGTCTGGATGGTGTTGAGCTAAAAAATATAAGTTAGCTAATTTTGTAATATTAATGCTGTATACATTTCTTAAATCATACTCTATTGCATGTAAAACCAAATTAAATTGCGAAAATTGAACTTTTTTATAAGTATCGAAATCAGCATAGCTTAATTTTTCTTTACTACTTATTTTATGAAATTCTGAATAGGTTAATGAATCTATGTGTTTTATATTATGCTTTAATCCATTACTATCAAAAAGTAGTACTTTTGCTCTTATTTTTTCTGACAGCTTCGTAAGTATAATTTGAAAATCACTGTTAATACTATCAATAATTAATTCAGGAAATATAAATGTGAAAAAATAAGCAATATTTAAGGGTATGCTTACTATAAGTATTATAACTAAAAATATGTAATAAATTATTTTCATTCTCTAAATTATTTTATTGTTAATCCTTATCATCCTCGGCATAAGCGCCATCATCTTCAAAAGGTTCATCATCAAAACACTCGTTATTTTTTATATCTTCTACTGAATTAATCGTTATTATTTGTCCAGTAATAGGGCTGTAATTGCTTTGAATTATGCTATTGGTGTTATAACCTCTTTTTTGTAACTCATTCATTATTATTAATATTTTTACGTTTAGTGAACTTTTTTGTTTAAGTGGAGTAGTGGAGTATGCACTACTTTTAGTAGGATGCTTTTTAATTATTATTAATTCGTTGTTTGTACTAATTTTTAGTTTTGTATTTAAAAGCTCATTTAGCTTTTTAAATAGTTGTGCCTCGGTTTGGTTCATTATTAAAACATTTTTTTTACTATGGTAAATACTAAATCTGTTACTTTTTTATCTTTATTAGAATTTCTTTTTTTGAGAATAACTCTATTAAGCAGTTCTTGCCAAGTATCAATATATTCTGTTTGCTCATCTGTTAAATTTTCGCTATAAAAAATTGAAAATTTATTAGTGGTTTTATTTTCTTTTTTTTGGTAATTTTTATATGTGTTTTGATAAAATTCCCATTCGTTTTTTAATTCGTTAAATTGATCTGCGGTGCCACCGCAATCTGGATGCAGTTTTTTTGCAAATAACTTGTACTTGACTTTATTAACTTCGTAACTAAAATTATAATCGAAAAATTTCATAAATAACCTAAGTGTTTTTTTATTAATTCTATTTGAGGCGGGGTTAATTTTTGAGCATGATTTAATTTTTTCATTTTATTTAAGCGCCTCATTATTTTGGCACAATTTTTTTTTAATGTACGTACATCCATATTATCAAGCTCTTGAGCGAGTTTTGTCCATGTTTTACGTGTATTATTATCATTAACCATTGCTTAATTGCTTATAAATATTTACAATAACTTGGTTAATATAAATAGGGCTGTTATGCACAGAATAATTACTTATTGCTAAATGTGCTTGATAATCATTTAATGTTAGTGTTAGTTGTTTTGTTGGTTTATTGATTAACTGAAATTTATTAATTGTAGATTGAAGTTTTACTTTAACTTGAAGTAAGTTGTTTAGTTTAATTTTTGTAGTTATAATAATATCATTCACTAAATTTTTTGAATTTAATAGTTGCTGTAATTGATTAATGTTATTTGTACAATGTTGTGCCATACCAATAAATTCTAATTTTGTGGCTTTAATTTTAACCTTCATTTTCATTAATAGCTAAAAGTGATGCGTTGGTGCCAGGAATTTTATAAACACACGTATCAGTTGTTTGATCATAAATTCGAGCTTCAATAATATCATCACGTAAAAATTTCGCTTTGTTTAAAAGCCAATCTAAACCGTTTTCTTTCCGTTTATTAAAGCCAAAGTATACCATAGTTCTTTTACCATGCCATTTACTTACAAATTGAGGTTTAATAGCTAACCACAATTTATATTTAGCAGCTTTTTTTGCTTCTTCAGCTTTAAAGTAATTTAATTTTTGTTTGTGTTTATTATTCATATTAATTGTTTAAGTGAGGAAGTAAGTTGTAAAATATAAATTTTGCAATTGAACCATGCCACATTGTACTTGTAAATAAAGTAGAGTAGGGAATGTTACTTACATTTAGTTTAATTATAATTTCAATAATTTTTTTTAACTCGTTTTCATTGGCATAAATACTGTATAGTTCGGCGTTTTTATCTTCCATTTTTGATGCGCAATTATTTAAGTAAGTAATTAATTGTGGATTTAATCCATCGCTATTAAGTTTAAATTCTGTAAAAGAAAATTCCTCATTTTTATACTTATAAGTTATCACTATCATTTTGTTTTGATATTTTGTTGCGAATTTTTTTGTATAACTTTTTATTTTTTTTGCCTATGCGGTGAAATAAAAAAATGATATTAATAACTAAATAGCAAACAGTAAATGAAATTACCACTAGGTTTATCAGCATTATTTTTATTCCAAAAATCATTTTTACAATGTTTCAGCTTTCCAGATTTCAAGACTTATATAATACTTTTTATCTTTTGTTTCTCTGCCACGTAAATTGCAACTAATGTTAACTGCTTGACCTACACTTAAATTTTTAACTAAGTCAATTCTACTATTTACGGCATAAGCAATTACTTTTTGAGGATATTTAAGTTCCTCATCTATTTGAACAACAAATCCTTTTTTTTGAAAATTATCGTTTACATTTTCAATTGGTAAAATGGCAACTAGGGTGCCGGTTAAATCTACATTCATGTTTTATTTTTTTTGTTTATTATTTGCAAATTATGTCTTTGTATTCTATTTTTCTATTGTAGTCAATTTTCAAATTACATAAAGCATCTTCAGCAGATAAACCAGTTCCACTGATATTACTACCTTTTGAAGGATAAACAACCACTTTGAAATTAATTTTTTTATCTACTTGTTTAGGTCCATCCCATAAATCAATTTCAACAAAGAAAAAATCAATTGGTATTTTTAATTCATCAATTAATTTTTGAGCTTGATGCTTGAATTCAGTTAGTGTAATTGTTTTATTCATTTTATAATTTTATTTATGGTTTTAAGCTCTATAATGTGTTTTCCAAATATTTTGTATGTCGTTTTCGTTAAAACTATTAAGGTTGGCAACTGATTGATTAAAATAATTTAACCAACAATCTTTTTTTAGTTTACCCAGTTGTTGTTGTACTTGCCTATACACAGTTACATTTGGATTTTTGGTGTAATCTTTCCAAGCTTGTATAAAAATTTTATAATGAGATAAGTAAACTTTATTTTCGGCTTCCATTTTTTTAGTCTTATCAACCCAAGGTAATGTGCCGTTAAACCCTGCTTTGTGATTGATGTTAAAGTAACTTATAGGTGATTCTAAATTCCAAAATTTATTTTTATCGAGGTATTTTTTTGTTAGCATTACTCTAAACATAAATTCACCTCTAAACATTATCACTCCAGCATCTACACTGCTATTTTTTAAACGATTTTTAAAGTGAATGTAAATTTGTGAGCAAATTTGCGCACGTTCGTAATTACTAACTATTCTGTTTGGCCAAAGAACACTCATAGCAAAACAATAAAAACTAAAAATGTGTTTCCAAAGTTTGTCCTCTTCAGTTTTTCCAGAAGTTACGTTTTTTGTGTTTTTTTCAGCATTTTCAACTAAAATTAAAGCGTTGTAATGTTCATCTAAAGAAGCTTGTATGTCTGTAACACGGTTACCATTGCCATCGTAAACTACAAAATCATCCCACTCACTAGATACTTTATTTGTTTCATTATTTTGGCGCGGGGGGGCGGCCGCAACTGGGGGGGTGTTCTCTAAAGTTTGGCATGATTTTTTACGTTCCTTGTTCTCGTTAAAATCATTAAAAAAATTCTTGTTAACATGATTTTCAGAAAAGGATTGTGGGAAGGGAAAATCATAGTTAACAAGTCCACTTTCTATATTTATTTTATGTACTTGTAATAGTATACTAGTACTATTAAGGCGACAATTTGTCGGGGTGTAACCTAGGGGGAAATCGCTTAACTTAGCTGAAAATGAGAGAGTTGTCGCATAAACAGCCTTTGGTGGGTTAAGATGTCCAATTGCAGCTTTATACTGCTCATAAAGCGCCCAATTGAATGAAGCATTTTTCTTAAAATGTATTAATTCTGAATTAAAAATTAAAATTGAACTTGCATTTGTACCTCTAAAAATTTTATTTACAATTAGCCCGGCTTGTTTTAATTTAACAAAATGACGTTGTATTGTTCGTTCGCTTACATGTTTGTTCAAATTGGTTGCAATACCAACATTGTTTACATAAAAAGCATCTGGTTCTACTTTTGTAAAAGAATTTTGATGTAAAGAACCACCGTATATTTCTAAGCATGCTAAGAATGTTTTTTCTTCGCCAGATTTAATTGTAACAGCTTTATAAGTTTGTTTAGGGCTAAGTTTATGCGTTTTTCTGAACGCAATTTGATTGTCAGTATAACTTTTACATAAAGCATCGTTGTAATTATCTATATGCGCTTTAACAGCTTTCTTAGATGCTTTGTAATCAATTAAAAAATAATAATTTTTACTAGTTTCCATTGTAGTTTATTTGTATTATATCAGTAAAAAATATTCTTAAAATTTGAGCGGTTGACGTAATGCCACTAACAAATTCGTTAATTTCGTTAAGATGTTTTATTTCAAAGGCATCTATAAATAGTTTATCAAAAGCTATTCCTTGAACTATAGCAATACAATTAATCGTATCATTATAAACTTTCCCATTTTCGATTTCAAAGTTTATTAATTGATTAATTTTATTAGAATTTGAATGCTGATTTTGGGTATAGTTAGAAATGCCATAGCCCCTTACAGTTGTAAGTTTTTTAATTTGTTCGATTTTACAATCACAGTATTCTGAAATAATTTGTGGTGTTAGTTCATTGGCTAATTGAGAATATTGCAATACAACATTTCTATTAACTCCATTTTGAAAAACTTGCGTAATTAAAAAATAGCTGTCGTTTAATTTATTTTGAATTGTTGTTACCACTCTGTTATAATTTTAAATTTTTCGCTTGATTCGCTATTTTTTGCAACCCATCTTTTTACCTCTGCTTTTGTAAATCTATCTTTGTAATCTGAGTTTGTATCAAACAAAAAAAATTCATGATAGGTATTGTTCAATTTGTGTTTTAGTAGAATTGCAAATTCTTTTTTGTCAATTATTTTAAACCAACTTGTTTCAAAAAAATCTATCAATTCGTAAAGATTCATTCCTAATTTTTACTTGTTACAATATGACACGCCCAAGATGTTAATCTCATATCTCTATTATTTAATTTTAGAGCTTGCTCAAATTTTTCATCGCCAACGTAATCACCGCCGTTACTATTTAAAATAGTAATAACCTTTTTTGCAAGATTTAATTTATCTGCGTGGCAAAAAATTCTGGTTAACATTTCGCCTTTGCTAACAGTGTTTATATTAGTTTGCTGCATAATTAATTAATGAAAGTTTTATGACTTGTTCGTATTACATTTTTTAAAACAATGCACTCAAATTTTTGCTTTTGCGCAATAGAATAGGCTTTATCTTCATCTTTGCTTATATGAAGTAAAACATGTTTTAATCTTAAATTTTTTAAAGCATTAGTTGATAATTTTTGCCCTAAAATATTTTTAGGCTGATTAAATTTTGGTATTTCGCAAGGAATGCTTTTAAAAAAATTAATGGGTTTTTGTCCATCAATAAATTTTGGTTTAACAATAAATGATACAATTTTTTCTACCTGTGTAAAATTGTAATTTCTTCCGTTTGTTCTTTTTTTATTATTTTTTCTTTCCATAATTTTATAAAAAATGCTTGTCTTTCCAAGCTGTCATCGCTTTTTTTCTGGTTGAGGGGTTGCACTGGTTATGGCTTCAAATAAAAACACTTGCGAGTGTATTTTTAAGTTTGTTTTTGATTGTACCAGTATTTCAAAAACTCCTTTGCGCTAACCTGCCTCGTTTGCAATAACCACCCCTAGCAAGTGTTTTTGCATCGGGCTAAATAGCACTGGCAAAAATCACTTACTTAGGCGCGTTCCTTATCTTTAATTTTAAGCTGTTACTCTAAGTTCGGGTATAAACTCTGTTTCGTTATCTCCAACATGAATGGGAAGAGTAAATAGTTCGTAAGCCTCTCGTTGGCTATAATTAGTTAATGCGTTTTGAATGTGTTGTAATCTTTCAAATAAATCATCAAAAGCAAACCTATCAAAGGCATTTGATTTTTTTTTGTGAACTTTGTCTAACTTCAAAATAACATCTTTGCACATGCGAGATATTAACTGTTGTTTTTGAAACGCAAAATAATTACCATTTGTAAAATCACTTCTTTTTATAACTAAATCAAATTGATCTTCAATTGACCTAAGATTTTCAATGCAAAAACGTTCGTCAATTACGTTATTTGAACTCATGGTTTTTTTGTTGTGTGCAAAATATCCCCAATTTCTATTGAAAAGATTTTGGCACTCGGAGTAAATTAAACGTAAGGAATAAAGATTTTTGGTTAAAAAGTTTGAAGTAATGCACAGAAAATTTTTTGCTTTTACTTCATTGCTAAATGTATGTGCCGTTCCGTTACCGAGATAAACAACATAAACCTTATTTAGCTTGTGATACTTGGTTATTTTTACGTGTTTCATAAAACTTTTAGTTTTTACGAAACCCTGTAAACTAGAGTTATTTAATTTTAGGTTTTATCGGCTAAATTTGATATAATTAAAA
>JAAFIQ010000029.1 GCA_013298715.1 Bacteroidota bacterium
AAATCGGCTAAATTTTTTGTAGCCAAAATATCTAAATAAATACAGGTAATTTTTGAGTTATTTTGGTAAGGATAAAAAACATGATGAATAAGCCCTGTTTTACCCAAACGCCTGATGGCAAATAGGATAACATTTACGCCATTAAGCATTAATTGGGTTAGTTGTTTTGTTTCTTCTTTACGGTTACAAAAGTAGCTGGGGCTTTTGTAGCCCGATAGTAAAAAGGGGTTGGTTGATTTTTCCATACATCAAATATATAAAACATTATGCATCATACAAAATGTATCATACATTATGTATGATATGAGTTTGCTTGATTGGTGAAATGGAGTGTGCGATTTATCATTTTAAAACTGTTATAATATTACCTAATCTATCTAATTTTAATTTCCAACAAACAGCCTTTATTTGAACATTATCAAATGTTTTTTCACTTTTATTATTAGTTCCAATTTCATTTTTCATAATAGGCGAAGAATAATAATTTGGAACAAAATGACCCTCACTACCAGTACAACTTACAAATTTCATAATTCTATTTAGTTGTTCTTTGGATAATTTTTTAAAGTTAACTAAGGTTGGATTCTCAAATTCTTCATTCGTTGGTACGTAAACTAAATCATTTGGAGATAAATGAAATAATAGACTGTCACCTTTTTCATTTTTGTTTGGTACTGAGCAAAATTCAGGTTTAATATTTTGTAAAGCACCTTGTTTTTGGTTTTCAATAACAATGTTTAAAGGAATTGTGTCATAATTACGTTTTCCTTTATCATCTAAATAAATTGCAAAAAATAAATTAGTTCCCTCTGCTGCTTCCATCCATTTATGTTTTGAACCAATATTATTACCTAGAGAAAATCTTTTATCGCCACTTTCGGCAATAGGAAGCTTGTAAACAGGGATTTTTCTTTTACTATTAAATACGTCTATACCATCAGCATTAAATGCCATATCAATATTATTATTATTTACTTTCAAATGAAGTAATAAATCATCTCTTAATTTATTGTCCACAACTTTATTTATAAATTTCGTCATATCTTCGAGTGTTTTAATTCCACCTTGCCCTCTGTTCGATAGTTTTGAAATCGGTTGCCTTTTTCTAAATTTTATTACACTTATTTTGAAAGCTGTTTCTAAAATTGGTTTACCCTCATTATTTTGAATAGGATTTTTTTTGATAAAATTTTGAGTAGCTGTTATTTTTTTACCACACTCTTCGAAAATAGTATTTATCTTTTTTTTGATATCTTCATCAATTATGTATTCTCTTTTACTAATGTTTTCTGAAATTTTAAGAATGTCGAAACCAAAATTTCTTTTACCATAAGGCATGGGAGTATGCATTGGCTTCCTAATTGCCCAGTTACTGCCCTTTTGTTTTATAATATCCTTTTGTGGCACTCCATTTTTGTTTAGTCTTAATGTGCCATCTTCATTTTTAAATGATTGATAGTAATTAACAGTTTTATTTATTACTCTTAAGTTTTGTTTAAAACTAACAACAGTATTTTCTAACGATTGTTTTGCTTGTACTGTAAAGCTATCCCAAGGTTTAAAAAATTCTTTAGCTACATTTATTTTTTTCTTTTCACCTGTTTTTTTATAGGTAATTTCAACTTGCTCATGTCTTCTTAGATTTTTTTGTAAATCGTAACGTGTTGTTTCTGATTTAGCATATTGATTATTTAGGTAGTTGATGTGATTTTTGCTTGCACACGCAATTACTAAAGCATCTAGCGCGTGATGGCGATGGTCGATACGTTTTTTATTAAATCCTTTATGAAGTTCTAATGGTACTTGAGTTTGAAAAACACGTTTGCCATTTTTATTTGTCCATTCGCCGAAATTGGAACTCTTAGTAGATTCATTTAATCTCTCAAAGCGAGGCGAAATAATATCATTCCATACATCATTCAATCCCCAATCTTGCTTTAATACATTTGTAATATTTCCATTACTCGAAATAACGTGTTTAGACGTACTTTCTTGTTCTTCATCTTCTCTCACCATGTTAGATAATAGATTTTTAACTATTTTGCTAATATAGCGGCTATCATTTAGCTGACGTTGGATAAATGATTCTGGTATTTCTTCCATCATCAATTTATTTAATTTGCTTCTGTTTTTTGCATAGTGTCTTTTTATAAAATCTTCATATGCTTTTTCTTCAAAAATCGTAACTACTTTGCCAAAGGATAATTCAATTTTTTTACCATGATTATCCCGGATGTATTCGTATGCTGTAGATTTATCTTTGTCTTTATTAACTTCTGCTTCGCAGATTACTTTATTGCTAAGTGAATCGTCAAAGTATCGTGATTGTGGTATAATGTGCTCTATTTCATAAGCAGGAGTAAATAATTTATTTAAAGGGATTATTTCTCCCGTATATGGCGAACAGTATTTTTGTTCTAGCCACAATTTATATCTATTTATTTCGGATTTAGTAGGCTGTTTATTTTCGTCCGATTCTTTAAATTTTTTAATGGTTTCAGAAATGTAATCAGGAATTTCGTTAACAGTATTTAAAATAGTTTCTTCAAATATTTTTAACTTATCCTGTTGACTAGGAGAATTGGGTCGAATTGGATTGCTACCCTTTTGATAAGAACTTAATTTGTTTTCATCCTTACAATATTCAGAATAATCAATTTGATTTTTAAAATAATCATCATTCATAAACTCCATAAGTAATGACTTTATTCGAAGGTTGGTGCTTTCATTTACAATCATTCGATTAGTCATATCTTTACGCTTATCAGAAGGATTTTTCATTTCTCTGCCTAATTCAATATGTATTTCATCAAAGAAATTTGCAACGCCGTTACCATAAGTTTTCCAAATATCTTTTACAACTCTGAGTGTTTCGGTAATTACCTGTTCAACAATTGGATTACGTATAGAGTGTTGTTTAAATTCTTCTAAATAATTCTCAATATCTTCTGGTTTTTTCCATTGCATGGCATTTCTGTCTTCCGAATGCCTGTCATAAACAATATAAGAAGCAAGCCAAAGCGGTAAAGCTTTAAAATCATTGATGTTATTTAGATGAATAGCTTTTTCTCTAACTCTGTCTCTTATTTTATCATCAACCTCTCCATAAATAATTTTTTCAATTCTATTTTTTGTTTGTTGATGTATATCTTCTTCATTCCAATATTTACCCCTTCTCATTAATGGAAGTAATTTTTTTATTGCTTTTTCAGAATATGCACCGTAGTCTTTATCAAAAGGTTTTATTTTTTTGAAAACTTCAGCAAAGTCTTCACTTAAATTATTTTTAATAGCAAATGATTTTAGAGCCTTTTCAATTTCTATTTTATCTTCAACAGAGTAGAGTATATGCCATAAGTCTTGTTCTTTTTCTCTCGTTAAAAAATCAGAAGGCATTTTTTGAACTTTAGAGAGTCGATTTACAATCGCATTATGTGTTTCGTTACATGGATATGATTTATCTTCTACGTAATTCCAGCGATAGTTTTCAACATCCTTTTTTAAGTTAAATGCAGGACATTTTAAAAATACTTTTTGATCTATCTCTTTGCGTTCGTTTAACCAATCAAAAAGATTAGTATAATGGTCTTCGGACTTTAAAAATTCTGTTGTTACATTAACATCACTATATGTTTTTCCGTCAATTGTTTTTTCTTTTTGATAGATTTTAAGATTTTGTATGAATTGCCATAATCTAAACTCTTGAAATAAAGGATTAGATTTTGATATACATTTTATAGATTGTATTTCTTTTTTACCATCTTTTAAATAAGTTCTCTGTTCAAACGGACAATCGCTTATTAATGACTTTTTGCTTTTTAAAGGGCGTTGATAAAATAGGATGTCGTTAATAAATAAATGAACAAAACTTTTCTCTTTTATATTTTCTCTGTGTGCAGTATTGTTTTCGTAAAGTTCTTCTATACAAGCATTGTAAAGATTTCTATCTTGTAATTCAGTGTGTTCGTGTACTTGTTTTTCTAGTATTTGTTTTAATTCGTCTTTATAAAATTTTCGTTCTATCGTACGAACTAATTTGCCAATAATTTTTTGATTAGGATTTTGAAGTAATGTTTCATAAATATAAGAGCCAACCGTTTTTTTACTTTTGTCAATTTTTTCTTCAGTACTTTTTTTAATAGCAACCCAATCTACTTCTGAATCAACCGCTTTGAAACTCCTTTTTTCATTACCATCTTTATTTAATTTAATAGTTTTATCATCATTAAGTTCAGTTGTAACAATAAATTCCTGTGTTTTTCCTTTCCAATCAAATAACGGTGTTTTACTTGATCTTCGATAAACCCAACCATTTTCTAAATTCACATTGTACCAAATGTCCGCTTTCCCTTTTTGTTGTTCATCTGCTTTAATATCAATCACTTTTAACGAATGAAATTCAACTAATTTGTTTGGTGTTTCTTCTTCTTCTTCGCCTCTTAATTGGTAGTACCCACGTTTTTGATTAAAGTGTAATAGTAGCCAAGCTAATTCTTCTTTTTCTATTTTAGCAGTTAATGCTTTCTTACGTAAATAATAAATTGTCCAATCATAAGGTACTTTCTTATCGTTTAATAGCAAAGAGGGTTGATGTGCTTTGAAATCTTCAAGCATTTCTTCAAATGCTTTTTTGAATATAAAATCGTGTTTTAATTTATTATCAGTTGTTTTAATTTCTTTATATGCTAATTTTGGTTCACGATTAGGAAAGAATTGCCCTAATTTATTTTCAAAATCTATTTGCTCTGCAAAATGTTTTGGTAAAAAACCTAAAACATTTAGAACTCTGTGTAATCGTTCCCTTCTTAGTAAATTTCTTTCTAGTAATCTCCTCACACCCCTATATCCCGTTCTAGTAGCTGTTTGTGAAATAGATATACCTTTATTAAAATCATTTATTATTTCTTGTGACATGGGGATAATTCTACTTCCTAAACCAATAATTTCTCCCTTGTTATTTTCATAATCTTGATTAACTAAAGCCCACCCAATAGAGTTAGTCCCTAAATCCAATCCTAAAATTTTTTTCATATTTTTTTTTATTTAATTATTTTTATTATTATTGCATTACATTTTGAAGCAAATCACAATAAGGATTATTCCGTTGTGAAAACATCTAAAGCGGCCTTAACGGGTCGCTTTTTTTATCACTAATTTATAAAATAAAATTCAGTATATATAGCAAAAAGGAAAAATTCAAAAAAAGTACTTTTTTGAATTGGAACAGGCAGCCTTGCTTATGTTTTTAACTAATGAAACAAACAAAACTCGCTGCGCAGTTCAGACGAGCATTATTTTTTCTATGATTCGAAATATTATTAGATATTTTTCTTTAGAAAAATTATTATGAGTAGGCGTCTGCGTCGACTCTATCTTTTTTATTAAACAAAAAAAGCTGAGAAAAGAAAAACTGTTGAGTTTATTAGCAGACCTTAATTAGTAAATATGTGTTCTAACTTAATTTTACTCTTACTTTTTTCCTATTTTAGTAAATAAATTACAGACCCATTTTACTAAAAAAAATACTCATATATTTTCGTCAACATTACGCAATTAATCATTCAGCCTTGGCTTTAATGCGTATTGCCATTGCTTGCGTGGTTATTGCGGATTTGCTAATAAGGTTGAGCGATCTAACTGCACATTACTCCGAGCAGGGAATTTGGCCATCTCATCTTATTAAAAATTTTGGGTGGAAGCCTTGTTTTTGGACTATACATTCTCTAATTGAAACAAATTGGTATGTAGCTTCCGTCTTTGCTATTCATATCCTTTTTACAATATGTTTACTAGTAGGTTATAAAACAAGAATTAGTAATTTAATTGTTTGGTTACTATACATAAGTCTACACAACCGTAATTTATTTGTATTGCAGAGTGGAGACGATCTACTACGCTTAATTTTATTTTGGGGCTTGTTTCTGCCATGGCATCATTGCTATTCTATCGACTCTAAAAAAACCAATTACAAATTAAAACAAGTTACAATACCTAACATTGCTTACTTTATTTTAATTGCATCCGTCTATTTTTTTACAGTAAATTTAAAAAACAGCGCTGAGTGGCAAAGCGATGGTACCGCAATTTATTTTGCCCTTAGTCTCGATCAATTACGTCTGCCTTACGCTGGCGATTGGCTTTTTTATCAATTTGCACTCACAAAAATTCTTACACATGTTGTTTATTATATCGAATTGTTTATTCCGTTTTTAATTTTGTTCCCTCAAAAAAAAGGTTACTTACGTTTATTTGCCTTCGTGCTTATACTCATACTCCACATTGGAATCGGACTTACCATGTACGTTGGTTTATTTTACATCATTAGCATAACTTCTGCTTTTGCTTTGTTACCAAAAAAATATTCGTTTAGGATTTTAAAATTTATAAAAATTGATTTTCTTTTCAGTCAATTCAAATCCACAACAAAAAAAATTTACAAAGTTCGATTTCCTTCGCTTAATTATCTTAATAATTATGTGTTATCTGCAATTATTATTGTAAGTATAATTTTAAATTTAAGCGGTATAAATTGGTTTAATTATCAATTAAAAGCAGCAATTTATTATCCAATTAATATGTTTAGATTAGACCAATACTGGGGTATGTTTTCGCCTACTGTTATGAAACGCGATGGCTGGTTTGTTTTAGATGGACGTGATAGCATAGGCGCACAATGGGATATTGTAAATAACGATGATTATGTAGAGTTTACAAAACCAAAACATGTTGTTAGAAATTATACAACAGATAGATGGCGCAAACTGGCTGAAAACATGCAAGGAAACAATACATTTTTAAGACCACTGTTTTGCAAATATCTTTTAACTAAATGGAACAAAGAACATCCTGAAAAAAAATTAGCTATCTTAAATTTATATTTTATGAGTAAAAATAATTTACTTAATTACAAAACCACTCCAGTAGAAAAAGAAAGTTTTTGTGTTTGCAGTGAGTAAATTTTATCAAATAAAAAGTTATGTAAAACACTATTTTACCGCAACTAAAAAGGGTCATGGTGTGCATTCACCGTTTGCATACAAACTTTGCGAAGAAGTATTTTATAACAACGCTCATTTTTTTGCCTATGAAGAGTTAAACGAATTAAGAGAAAAATTAAAAACTAATTCTACAAAATTTATTGTAAACGATTTTGGAGCAGGATCAAAGATATTGCAAACAAACGAACGCAGCATTAATAAAATTGCAAAACACGGCATAAGCAAAAAATTCCAAGCAGAAATTTTATTTAAGCTCATTAATTTTTTAAACCTAAACACCCGTATCGAACTTGGCAGCAGCATCGGTCTTACTACACTGTACTTGGCAATGGCAAATAAAAAAGGTAGTGTTTATTCCTTGGAAGGAAGCGAAGCCTTAATCAATTTTTCAGAACAACAAGCCCAACAATTTAAAATAACGAATTGCGAATTCATTCTAGGAAATTTTAACGACACCTTAAAACCTCTTCTTCAAAAACTTAATTCCTTCGATTTTTGTTACGTTGATGGGAATCATATTTATTCTGCCACCATTAATTATTTTGAATTATTGCTAAAACACAAACACCAAAACTCAGTTATTATTTTTGATGATATTTATTGGAGCACCGACATGACAAAGGCTTGGATTGAAATTAAAAAGCATCGTTCAGTTACACTTAGTATCGATGCGTTTTATTTTGGAATTATTTTTTTTAAACCAGATATAAAAGAAAAAATCGAATTGAAAATTTGTCTTTAATTCTTAACGAACTAACCTCTTACTAAATCAATTTAAGCGAATATTATTTACAAAATTTAGTTTTAAATGATTTTGTACGTTTATTTGCCTACCTAAATTTTTAAGTATGATAAAAAAATTATTTTTATGTTCTTTGTTCTTAGTTTTCGGAAAAATTAATTCTCAAAACATGGTTACTTACGCTGGCGGTGCTGGCAACGAGCGTTTTACTGATGTTATGCAACTCTCAAATGGCAATTTTATTGTTTTAGGAAGTGCAGATAATCTCTCATGGATTTCAGGTACAGTTCCACAAATCACGCTTACCGTTCCAGGCACAGCAACCTTAAACAATCAAACAGGTACAAACAAAGTGGCGTTTATTGCAGAGTTTAACTCTAACTTGCAAACCATGCTTAAGGTTTATTGTTTGCCTCCAAATGTTGTCGAAAATTTTGAATTTGTGCGCACCAACTCTCTACCTGGCGCAGCAACTGGTAATTTGTACATTAGTGGCGATTTATCAGACGCAGCAGGCGGTGGCTATTTTATAGGAAGATTAAACAATAATTTTGTAACAGCAGCGCCTACAGGTTTTACTTGGATGCGCTCTATATCAGCAAAAGCAGGGCAGTATATAAAAAATAACATGCCTTGGGATGTTGGTAGCAATAACAAAATTGTTTACGCGCTTGGCGATTCTCACGATTATAATTGGAGCGCTGTATATGCCATGAATGGAAACACTGGAGTAGATATTGTAATGAATAACTGGCGAATACACAACAAAGTAGGAGGAGGAGAACATTACGGCGCTGCAAATACATTTACAGGCGGAATCAACAATTTATCGAGTAGCGTTATTGTATTTAAACGTGATGGTACAAGATGTGATTTGCGCTCAACAACTGCAACTGATTATAACTTGGTGCAACCAGATGGTAATGGCGGAACTAAAAAAGGTAAATGGCCTTTGGATGTTTGTTTTAACGGACCTTGCGTTCCTGGTCAAAGCGGTAACTCCAGTTCAGGCCCAGGCTATACGGGCTATTCCCCTGGTTCAACATTCACTTATGGTATGAGCTCAATTTGTATTGATAGAAGAAGTAACGACATGTATTTAGGATTTAATTTTAAAACAACCTTGCCGGTTAGCGGTTTACCAGATTTTGAACCAGCTGTAATGCGCATGGATAGCACAGGAGATATGAAATGGTGGACACGCTTGTATCATGAAATGTTGCCTGCTACATCTAACACAACAAATTCTACGCCAGATCAATACATTGATGCCATTGCAATTGACTATTCTGTTCTGAACAACGTTGTAATCGGTGCAAGAAGTCACGGTAATAATACTGAAAACTTATGGGAAGGAAATACAGTGTCTTCTAACACAACAGCTGTTGGGTTTCAAAATCAATTTACAGGAAATAGCGGAAACATACATTTGTCGTGGCTTGGAAGATTTGATATTGCAAGCGGAACTTTTTTAAAGAGTACGTATATGGGCGAGTACGCCGAAGGAGCAACTGGTTTAGGTGCAGCACATCCTGATCCTAATTTGGATGGATGGCCAAGTCCTACTGCGGGATGGCCAACACTTAATTCTACATTTATGGGCAAAAATAATTTAAAAATTACTGCTAATGGAAGTGTTTTAGTTTTAGGAAAAGGAAGAAGAACAATTACAACAAGAAATGCTTACCAAAAAATGGTGAAGCCTGCTTATGGCGGTAAATCTTGTTGGAACGATTTTGTGCGTGTTTATAAAAATGATTTAACTGTGCCTTTGTATAGCTCTTTATTGGTAGGTGTTTGGGATACAATCAATCAAACCAATGGCGATAATGTAAGATTAATGAACTCCTGGAAAGTAGGAAATGGTGTCGTAGTGGTTGGTTATCATACTGGCACTCCAAACAATATGCCTGTAACAAATGTACCAAATTGGGGCAATAGCACGTATAGTGGAGAAAGCGCAGTATTAGCTTATCTAACCGCTACAAATATTGCAAACGCCGCTGATGATTACTCTACAACGCCTACACCTACAGGAATTAAAACTAGCAATGTTATCTTAGATTTTAATCTTTATCCTAATCCAACGAAAAACTCAATTTTGGTAACTTCTCAATTTGATGTTGATAAAACTATCATAGTAACTGATATTACAGGTAGAGTTTTGGTGAATAAAAAAATTGCTGAAAGTAATTTTTTAATTGATTTATCTAGCTACAATAATGGTATTTACTTTATTACACTTACATTACCAGATGGGAGAACATCAACCAAAAAAATTATAAAACAATAATTTATTTTCTTTTTTTTAAAAAGAGTCCGTAACACTACGGACTCTTTTTGTTTAAAACGATTTGAAAACATTAAGTTGCTTAAGAGTTAAATTTTTTTATTTTGTACTCTTTAAAATTCAATATAGTATGAAGAAATATATACTCTTGGTTATTATAATAAGTTTTGTAACACCACTCCTATCTCAAAAGAGCCAAGTGGTAAATGATGAAAATTTTAAACTCGAAGATTTACCTGTTATTATTTTAAAAGAATTAAACCGTTTTCGAATGTCTAAAGGATTAGATACTTTAGAAATTAGTCCTATGCTGCACGATGCGGGCGAATATAGCTCTGAGAAAATGGCCGATTCAGGTAAAGATAAAATTGAGCCAAAAACCACACAAAAAAATTTAAAAAAAGTAGGGGCTACAAAACGCGGAGAAGAGTTAACCATGAAAGCTCCAGTTAGCAAAGGCAGAGAGAGTTATAAAACCGAAGATGTTGCGAAGGTAATATACAACCGATGGGAGAGCAATCCTAAAAATTTACAAGTACTCACCAATTCAAAATATAATTTAGTAGGAATTTCGTGCGCAGTAGATGATAAGAAAAAAGTTTTTGTAAGCGCTATATTTGGTGGCTACGATATTTTAAATGGTGGCGCTGCTTACCGCAGCGATTTAGCAGTGCCATATAACAAACGTTCAAAAAAATTACAAGGCCCCGATGCACGCAAATGCAAAACTTGCGAAAGATGGCGTAACTACGATATTTTACAAAAAGGACTTTATGTTGAAGGTGGAAAAATTTATTTAAAATACCCTAATGCACGTGAGTTACGTCGTTTCTTAAAGAAAACCACCGATGGACTTGCTGTTGATATTGTACAAAAAGAACAATATGTTAAAGCAGATTACAATATTGTAGATAATAACTTATACAACAAAGGTGTAATGACTAAAGTTATTTACCGTGATAAATTTTTTAAAAGCAATTTATTATTAAAAACAGATGATAAAAAAGCACGAAAAAAGATAAAAGGTATCTTAGTTGATTTCGGAAAATTTAATCCAAACATTACTGGTGATTATGAGTTAAATTTAATAGTTGTTCAAGATAAAAAGGTTTGTAAAACAATCACACGCGGTTATTACGAAAGCGGCAATATTCAGAGCAATACGCCAATTGGCATTTTACCTGCAAAAAATTCTATTGGTTTAAAACCGCCATTTGAACCAAAGTCAGAAAGTTCAATAATTAATTTCACAATTCCTTTCGAGAAAAATAAATCGGAGTTTAAGCAAGAAGATGTTCAACCATTTATAAAAGCATTAAACGAACCCGATTTTATAATTGATGGCTTGTTTATATATGCCTATGCCTCAATTGAAGGTGATAGTGTTGCCAATGCTAAGTTACAGCGCAAACGTGCTGAAAGTGTGGTTGACGTGTTGCAAGCAAATCAATCAAATAAAATTAAACCAAAAATAGAAACCAAAGACAGTTGGGGCTTATTTATGTTGGAAAACGAAGATGGAAAATATGCCGATTTAGTTAAGCTTGGTAAAAAGAAATGCATAAATAAAATTAATAGTGATGAAAAATTGCAACAAGAGTTAGAACCAATTTTAGCCAAAGAACGTTTTGCTCAAATAATTATGGATATTACTTATGATGTTAGCGGAAACAAAGAACCACGCTTTACCCAAGTTAGTTTTGCAAGAGCATTAAAAGCAAACAACACAAATCAAAACTATAAAATAATGGAGTACGCCTCTAAAAAAATTAATGAAGGAAAATATGTGCCAGGCTATTTTGATAGTTTAAAATGCGAAGAAAATAGTGCAAACGCTGGAATAATAAATAATAAAGTGTATTACAAATATCAATTAGAAGGCTCGGTGGATGAAGAAGATGAAGCCACGTTTGATAGACTATTAAAATTAGACGCTTCAAATCCAGTTTATCAGTACAACAAAGTTTTTTGCCAATTAAAATTAGATACCAACGCTGCTAATCCAGACCATCAAGCTCAAGTACAACAAACAATTGATGGCTTGTATGGTAAATTAGATAGTAACTACGTAAATGGTTTAAACATTGAATGGCAATTTAAAATAATGGAAAGTGTTGACACCTCCGATAACGCTGATGCAATAATTGATGCGTGTATCGCTAGGATTAAAGGCTTTTATAAAATTAAAGATGCAAGCTGGCAAAACGCTTTAAAATTAAGTTACGTATTTAGCAGAGCAAAAGATTTTAATTATTCTGCAACCCTTTTAGAGCCTTACATTAACAAACCTGATGTGCAAGAAAGCCTGGTGTTTATGTATATTGCAGCTGCCAGCCGTGTGCAGGAAAAATATTATAGCCGTACCTTTGCAAAAGCTTTAGAAATTGCAAAAACAAAAAATCCAGCCAGGTATTGTAAATTGTTTGGTGCACCGTTTATGACGTTTCAAGTTTTAGAAAACCCTGAAGTTAAAAAAGTTTATAATGGAAGTTGTGTAAAGTAGCTTTCAAAAGTCTAATCGTTTTGGGGATGAAAATAAATTTTTAAAACTAACTCTTGCCTACAATTGCATTATTAATTTCTTTAATCAATTTTGGACCTTCGTAAACAAAACCTGTATAAAGTTGAATTAAATCTGCACCAGCATTTATTTTATCCAGTGCATCTTGCGCACTATGTATTCCTCCTACACCAATTACAGGAAACGCATTGTTTGATTTAGTTTTTAAGTAACGAATCACTTCTGTGCTTCTAACGGTGAGCGGCTTTCCGCTAAGGCCTCCCATGCCTATCGATTCAAGTTCTTGCTGGTTGTAACTTAAATTTTCTCTGCTGATAGTTGTATTAGTGGCAATCACACCCGCAATTTGTGTTGTTTCAACAATCTCAATTATATCGTCTAATTGTGTGTTTGTAAGGTCTGGAGCAATTTTTAATAATATAGGTTTAACTTTTGGCTTATAGTTATTTAAATTTTGTAAAGTGCTTAATAATTTTGTTAACGGTTCTTTTTCTTGTAAATCGCGTAAATTAGGCGTGTTGGGGGATGACACATTCACAACAAAATAATCTACATAATCGTAAAGGGTGTTAAAGCAAATTATGTAATCGTTTACTGCCTCTTCGTTTGAGGTAATTTTATTTTTACCAATATTTCCCCCAATAATTAAATTTTTATTTTTTCGGTGCTTTAATCTATCCGCGGCGGCGGCGACCCCTTGATTGTTAAAGCCCATTCTGTTTATAAGAGCATCATCTTTAGTTAATCTAAATAGTCTGGGTTGGTCATTTCCTTGTTGCGGCAAAGGCGTTACAGTGCCAATCTCTATAAAACCAAATCCAAAATTTGCTAATTCTTCAAAAGCAATTGCATCTTTATCCAAGCCAGCAGCTAAACCCACAGGATTTATAAAATTCAAACCAAAAACGTTCCGGTTTAATTTTTCAGACGTTACAGCATAAAAACTCCTTGTAATAGAACCAAAAAAAGGCAATTTGCTAACATTTTTAATAAGTCTAAATGTTAAATGGTGTGCATTTTCGGGCTGTTGTTTAAACAAAAAGTACTTTAAAAGTGTGTACATAATGGCGTCAAATTTATGCTTTAACCCACATTAATAAGAATAAATGGTTAATTTTTTATTTTTTTTTATTTTTTGTGTTTTATTATGAAAAAAGTTTTATTTTTGCACCCATATTTTAAAATAAAAAACCAATAAAATGAAAAAAGTATTATCATTAATCGCTGTAGCTGCTTTATCTGCTACTTTCGTTGCTTGCGGACCATCTAAAGAAGAAATCGAAGCTCGTGAAAAAGCTAAAAAAGATTCAATTGATGCTGTATTAAAACAACAACAAGATTCTATTGCTGCTGCTGAAGCACAAGCTGCTGCTGCTGCACAAGCTGCTGCAGATGCTGAAAAAGCTAAAGCTGATTCAACTCGTATTGCTGATTCGTTAGCTAAAGTTAAACCAGGTAAAAAACACTAGTTTTTAACTGTTTAAAAATTAAAAAACCCTTTAATTATTGATTAAAGGGTTTTTTTGTTGATTTTATTTTCTCATCTTTTCTTAGACTCCTTTATTGGTGATACTTATACATAAGTTATCAGTAATTTTGACAACGACAGACAAAAAACATATTAATTTATAGGCAGACAAAAAGTATAGTTTTCGTTTGCTTATTTGTATTGAAATCAACTCAATTGTTTCCTCAAAGCGACACCTCACTTATTAGATTAGGGCGGAACTTATATGAAAAGGGAGACTACAAGAAAGCAATAAAAGCTTACGAACAAGCGACCAGCCTCAACCCCAAATCTGGACAGGCGTTCAGGCTGCTTGGAGAAACGTATTTTCGTATCGTAAAATTAGACCAAGCAATAAATGCACTAGAAAAAGCTATTTTACTAGACAGCACTGACAACAAAGCTCTACTTGACTTAGGAATCGCTAAATCACGTTATTACTTCAAAGACAAGAACAAAATATTCCTTGACCAAAGTGACGACATATATAATAAAATAATTCATAAAAATTATGAAGTACCCTATACATATATGCTTATCGCTTACAATTTTGCTTACCGACAAGACTTTTCTAATTGTTGGAAATTTATTTATAAGGTAAAAGAACTTGACGAAAGTTTTGTAAATAAAAGATTTGTTCTTGACCTTTACGTAGAGCATCCTGACTCATTGAATATATTTAATATCAAATTAGATAAAATGAAATAGAAACTGCTGGTAACCCGAGGCAATTGCGTCTGCGGGCAGACAAGGGAATATTAACATTGAGCAATAAATATACTTGAGTACGTATAGATAGTTGAAGCTCCATAAGCCCGTTGAACACAAGCCCTGAAAACGCTACCAGTCAAGGCGGGAAAGCCCCCAGACGCAGATTTCAAGAAATTTTGTATCTTTACACTATTAATGAAACTAATTACCATAAATATCGACACCATTAAAGCTCTTTGCAACAAATATAACGTAAAGACTTTATTTGCATTCGGTTCGGTGACAAGGGACGAACTAAAACCTACTAGCGATATTGACCTAGTTGTTGACATTGATAGTAGCGATCCGCTATCCTATTCCGACAACTATTTTGGCTTAAAGTTTCACCTCGAACAATTGCTAAAAAGACACGTAGACCTGGTTGAGCAACGCGCAATAAAAAATAAGTACCTAAGAAAGAATATCGAAAAATCTAAAGTTCTCGTTTATGGAAAAGGAAATTAAGGTTTGGCTTTGGGACATTAAACAAGCTATTTCCGAAATAAACCAATTTCTTCCCGACAAAAAAGTATTCCAAGACTTTCAAAAAGACCTTAAGGCAAAACGAGCTATCGAAAGAAATCTCGAAATTATAGGCGAAGCTGTAAATAGAATTTTAAGCCAAAACCCCAATATTGAAATAACTAATTCTCGCAAAATAGTCCACACAAGAAACAGAATTTCTCACGGTTACGACAGTGTCTCTGACGACATCATTTGGGCAATTGTGATTCGCGACATCCCTAATCTTCAAGTAGAAATTGACAATTTGTTAGCTAAGTAAAACTCTGTGTCCGCCAAAACTCAGAACTGCAAATAAACCCAAGCGGGCAGACTGGCGTATCGCCGCGGTCAAACAATTTTTGCGTGTTCCACACATTTTTTTGTTCGGCTGCTTCCAAACATTTGTATCTTTATAAAACCATTTCGGTGGGTATACAGAAGGATTTTCAAAAACCTATTTGGGTCTATTTGCAAAACGTTTTAGGTTTAAAACTCTAAGCATAACTGTTACTTTTGCCCAACAAATGTAAAAAATACTGTATCTTTAGCCATCAAAATTTATTATGCCTAGTATTTCACATAAAGCCGGCGCAATGCCCGCATCTCCTATACGCAAACTGGTACCTTTTGCTGAAGCTGCAAAAAAACGTGGTACAAAAATTTACCACCTAAACATTGGGCAGCCTGATATTGAAACACCAGCTTCTTTTATTAATGCAGTTAAAAATGCCGATATAAAAGTGTTGGAATATAGCCACAGTGCTGGTAACGAGAGTTATCGAAAAAAATTATGCAATTATTATAAAGAGTATAATATAAACATTGATCAAAATGAAGTAATAATTACATGTGGTGGGAGCGAGGCTATTGAGATTGCAATGATGACTTGCTTTAACGCAGGTGATGAAATTATTATTCCTGAACCCTTTTATGCAAACTATAACGGTTTTAGCATGGCGGCAAACGTAAAAGTAGTTCCAATTAGAAGTTATATTGAAACAGGTTTTGCATTACCACCAATTGCCGATTTTGAAAAAATGATTACTCCTAAAACCAAAGGGATAATGATTTGCAATCCGGGTAATCCAACAGGATATTTATATTCTAAAGAAGAATTATTAGCGTTAAGAGACTTGGTGAAAAAACACGATTTATTCTTATTGAGTGATGAGGTTTACAGAGAGTTTTGTTACGATGGAAAAGAATACGTTAGTGTAATGCACCTAGAGGGTATTGAACAAAATGTAGTTTTATTAGATTCCATTAGCAAACGCTATAGTGCATGTGGTGCACGCATTGGCGCTATGATAAGCAAAAATAAAGAGGTGATGACAGCCGCACTAAAATTTGCACAAGCGCGTTTAAGTCCGCCTAGTTATGGACAAATAGGGGCTGAGGCAGCTTTAGATACACCTAAAAGTTATTTTGATGAAGTAAAAACCGAATATATTGCCCGCCGAAATTTTGTAATTGAAGAGTTGAATAAAATAGACGGTGTGTACTGCCCTAAGCCAAGTGGAGCATTTTATTGCATCGCTAAATTACCAATTGATAATGCAGATAAATTTTGTCAATGGTTGTTAGAAGATTTTAATTTTAATAATCAAACAGTAATGCTAGCACCAGCAACAGGCTTTTATTCTTCACCCGGGGCTGGTATTGATGAGGTAAGAATTGCTTATATTTTAAATCTATCCGATTTAAAAAATGCAATGGAATGCTTATGTGAAGCATTAAAAGTTTATCCAGGAAAAACCAATTAAAATGAGATTTATTTTAATAGCATTCATTTCTCTTTCTATTTTCTCTTGTGGTGAAGAACAAAATAAAGATGCAAAGCAAAACGAGCCTGTAAAAATTGATAACGATTCGGTTTCAAAAGTCGTTGAAACTAAAAATGAAAAAGATTCTGCTTTAGCAACTACAAAAACGTACCAAGAGTTTAGCGATAAGCCTGGAAACATTGGTGTGTTTGATGTTCCTGAAATGCTCACGCTTTGCAAGATGGATTCATCGTCTTTTAGAGATGTAAATTTTGTAATGGCTAAAAATTTTAGCTTATTGCAAGCCGAGGCAAAAACGTTAAAAGCAAAAATTTCTGGATCAGCTGGGTATATTGCTTATAATAACGATACAAGCAATTTTATTTTTGAATGTGTTATTCCAATTGCAGAAATTCCAAAAACACAACCAAAAAAATGTAAAGTGGTAATTTTAGAAGCAAGCAATATGGTGATTTATAATTACTACGGTAATTATAATTTACTTTACCGTGCTTACGCAAATATTAGAAGTTACATAGATAATAGTAAGCTTACACAAAGTGGCCCAATGCGTGAGTTTTACATCACCGATGCCGGAACCGAACCTAATCCAGAAAAGTGGTTAACCAGAATCATGGTTCCTGTTTCAAAGAAAAAGTAAAATTCATAATACTTAACATTAATCTTCAAATAAATTAGTGCAACTTTAAATTGCAATGAAAAATTATTTACAAAAAAAATTATGGGCAATTTCAAAATGGCCTCTGTTTTTTTTATGTATCATTTACTTAATTTTTTTTATTGAAAATCAGTATCAATTAAATTTTTCTAAATATGGTGTTTTACCGCGCACTTCAAATGGATTAATAGGAATACTTACCTCGGTTTTTATTCATGGCGATTCAAACCACATTTTAGGAAACTCATTGCCTCTATTAGTTTTAGGAATGCTTACATTTTTTTTCTATAAAAAAATTGCAAAGCAAAGTTTATTTTGGATTTGGATTATTAGTGGTATTTGGCTTTGGATTGGCGGTAGAAACGATGTGCAGCACGCAACCTATCATATTGGAGCAAGTACCTTAATTTATGGTATGGCAAGTTTTTTATTTTTCAGTGGCTTGTTTCGCAGGCATTTGCGTTTAATGGTGGTATCGGCTTTGGTAGTTTTTTTATATGGGAGTATAACTTGGGGCATGTTTCCAATAGATAAAAGTATGAGTTGGGAAGGTCATTTATTTGGTGCATTAGCAGGCATTTTGGTTGCTTTTAGTTATAGAAAAGAAGGCCCTAAAAAGACAGTGTATTATTGGCCAGAGGAAGAAGAAGAAAACGAAACAGAAGAAACTGCTTATTGGAAAACTCCAAAGCAATTGATAAATGATGAAAGTAAAACTATAAATGTAAATTATATTTACAAACCAACTTCTGAGAAGGATAGTGAAAAATTATAGCTTAGAAAACTTAAATTATTATTCTTAAAGGCAATGTAAGTAGTTCGGTGAGTTATAAATAATCGTATTTTTATTGCAAAATTCTAAAATTAAAATCATGAAAAAATTCCTTTATGTTATTATTGGTCTTGTGGTAATTTATTTTATTCTTGCCTTTATTGGCCCTAAGCATATTGATTTATCAAGACAAATTGAAATAAATAAAGACAAAGAATTTATTTTAGAAAAGTTAGGTGATTTACAATTCTTTCAAGCAGAGTGGAGTCCTTGGACAAAATACGATCCTAAAATGAACAAAGAAATAATAGGAACACCAGGCTCTGTAGGCCATCAATTAAGTTGGAAATCGGAGGCAAAAGAAATTCACCAAGGAACACTTACAATGGTAGCTTATCCTCAAGATTCCATCATTCAAAGCTTTGCAATGGAAGGAATGGGAGATGCTTCAAAAACGTATTACGCTGTAAATTCTTCGAAAGAAAACAGCACTACCTTAACTTGGGGAATGAGTTTTGATGTAGGCTTTTTTCAACGCCCAATCATGTTGTTTATGAATTTTGATAAAATGATTGGTCCTGATTATGAAGAAGGATTAAAGAACTTTAAAAATAAAGTAGAGACAATGCCAACTGCACAAACTGCTGTTGAATACAAAGTAGAGGAATTAAATTGGGAGGAAACAAGTTATGTAGGTAAAAAGGTTACATTAAAATTTTCTGAAATTGCAGCTCATTACGCAAAGGAATTTCCTGCGCTTTATGTTGCAATTGAAAAGGCTAAGATTGCACCTCAATCTCCTCCAAGCTCTATCGTAACTATTTACGATGAAGCAAATCAAAAAATGGAAATGGCAGCCAGCTTTAAGGTAGCCAATGGCACAAAGTTACCAGGTTACGAAACATTTAATTTTGCTGCAACAAAAGTTTTAAAAGTTGTATATTATGGTGCTTACGAAAGAACGCAACCTGCACACATGGCTATTGATGCCTACATGAAAGAAAAAAAACTAACCAACGGTGCTGTGTTTGAAGAGTATGTAACCGACCCAATGGTTGAAAAAGATACAGCTAAATGGCTAACCAATATTTATTATATGGTGAAATAATTAAAGTTATAAAACTTTAGAAATTAGTTTACCTTTTGCAAAGTTGATAAGCTATTCTGTAATGTGATTTTTTAGAATACGATTTCCAGTAAAATCTTATTTCATTTCTTATATTTGATATAAATAAATTAGTATCAATTTTGTAGTTTATAAATCAAGTGCGGGCAGTGGCAAAACTTTTACTTTGGTAAAAGAGTTTTTAAAATTATCCTTAATTGATGAAAAACAACTCAATTACAATTTTAAGCGCATTTTAGCAATTACTTTTACTAACAAAGCCGCTGCTGAAATGAAATTGCGTGTAATAAATTCGTTAAACGATATTTGTTACGCAGAAACTTTTCCAGCAATTGGCATCACGTTGGTTCAAGAACTTAATCTTTCTGAATCAGAAATAAAAAAGCGCGCTAAAGTAGTATTAGAAAGTATTTTGCATAATTACTCCGATTTATCTATCAGCACCATTGATAGCTTTACGCACAAACTTGTAAAAACATTTGCCTTTGATTTAAAGTTGCCAGTAAATTTTGAAGTAGAATTAAATGTTGAAGGTTTTTATAAATTGGTGGTTAGTCAACTGATAAATTCAATAGGCGAAGATGCTTACGTAAGCAATTTATTAAAAGAGTTTGCGCTTTCTAAAGCCAATAGCAACAATAGCTGGGACCCTGAAGAAAGTATTTTAGATTTCGCATTAATGTTGGTGAAAGAAAATTCAGAAAACTACATTAAGCAATTACGCATTTTAGATGCAGATGAATTAGAAACAACTCGAAAAGAAATAGTAAACACCACAAAGAGTTTTAATGAAACAGTTGTAAACCATGCTAATAAGGCCTTACAGATAATTAAAAAATACAATGTTGATGAAAATGATTTGTTAGGAAAATCAAGGAGTATTGTTGGATTTTTTAGAGCCGTAGCGAGCAAAAAATTTGAGCTCGATGATTTTGAGAATGCAAAATTTATTTCAGCTGTTACAGAAAAAACAATTTTAGGAAAAAGTAAAACACCTCCAAGTATCGAATTGCAGGAAGCTTCAAACCAAATAGTTGAAGTTGCAATTCAACTGCACAACTATTTTATTGATAACGAAAAAATAATGCGCTTGTGTGAATTGTTAAGTCCGCATATTTATCCGTTGTTGTTGCTAAAAAAAATCGAAGATATTTCTACCACTAAAAAAAACGAAGAACAACTCGTTTTTTTGAGCGAGTTTAATAAAACCATTTTTGAGTTAATTAATAATGAACCAACACCCTTTATTTATGAAAGAATAGGGGAGAAGTACCGCCATTTTTTGTTAGATGAATTTCAAGACACAAGTACCTTGCAATTTCAAAACATAATCCCGTTGTTGGATAATTCTTTAAGTAATGGTTGGTATAATTTAATTGTAGGAGACGGGAAACAAAGCATTTACAGGTGGCGCAACGCCAATGTTAAGCAATTTGGTAGCTTACCAAAACTCTTAAATCAAAATGCGTTATCTGCTGAAAGAGAAAATACATTAACCAGAAATTATTCAGAAAAGTACTTGGATACAAATTACCGTAGCACAAAAACAGTTATAGAATTTAATAATTCAATGTTTGATTATTTAAGTGAACAGGTTTTGATTGATGAGTATAAAGCTATTTATTACAAACACGCACAAAAGAGTATTAATCAAAGCGAAGGGTTTGTAACACTTAATGACGGATTAATTGATAAAGAATTAGTAGATGAAACAACGCTTCAATTAATTCTATCTTATGTTGAGAATGCTTTAGAAAAAGGATTTACTTACCGAGAAATTTGCGTTATTACCAGGAGTAACAAACACCTAGCCCGGATAGCTGAATTTTTAAATACAAAACAAATTCCTGTAATTGCATCAGAGTCTTTATTGATTGCAAATTGTATAGAGGTTAATACAATAATTAATTTTCTAAAGGCTAGTATAAATAGTAAAGATGTGATTTCTTATACAGCTATCGTAAATTATTTATATCAATCGAAACAAATAGGTGAAGTTGTTTTTTATGAAATTCTAAATAAACTTTCAAAATTTACATCTGTTTTTGAATTGCTAATAGAGCTTGGCTTTACTATAAGTAAAGAAAATTTTGTTTTAGATAACATGATGGATAATTGTATTACGATTACTTATGTTTTGGGCTTAACAAAAACAAATGGATTAGCTGTAAGATTTTTTTTAGATGAGGTAGCAGAATATTTAGTAAACAAATCATCTAACGTAATTGCTTTTTTGGAGTGGTGGGAAGTAAGAAAGCAAAAGGCAAGCTTGCTTCTGCCTGAAACAACTGATGCTATTAGGATTATGACTATTCATAATAGTAAAGGTTTAGAATTTCCAGTAGTAATTGTGCCTTATGTTAACTGGCAACTGTATAAAGAGGATTTAACATTTATCGATATTAAACAAAGTAAAATTACTTTACCCGTTGCTCTCGTTAAAACAAATCAAAAATTAAATAGTTCAGAGTATGCAACTGTATACTCTGATGAACAACAAGCTCAAGCATTGGATAATTTGAATTTGCTATACGTTGCATTTACAAGAGCAGTAAATAATTTACACATTATTTCATTGCAAAGTTCTGGCAATAAACACAAAACTGTAGGTAATTGGATAAGTAATTTTGCGAATGAAAAGTTACAAACCAAACACCCAAACTATTTTGAAGTAGGAATTAATATAGCTGCAAAAACAAAACACAGTAGCAGTTCGACCAATGATTATTTATTGAACGAATTAGAGTATGAGAGTACAACCGGTGTAATTAAAATCAAAAAATCGTTTGAGGCATTTAATTCAACAGGTGAAATTGCCAGACAACAAGGAATTACTTTACACACTTTATTTTCAAAAATTATAAAGCAAGATGATGTTGAAAAGGCTCTTGAATACTCTTTTTTAGAAGGATTAATCAAAAAAGAAGAGATAGAATTTTACAGAAATAAAATTCATAACTTAATTAATCTACCGGAGCTAATAAATTATTTTACAACCGATAGTGTTAAAATTGAAACAGAAATAATGTGTGCAAATGGAGAATTTTTAAGACCAGACAGGATTATTTTTGCCGAAAATAAAGTTACAATCCTAGATTATAAAACTGGTAAACAACATTCTAAAAAGTACCAGCAACAACTTTATAAATACAAAAATGCACTTTTACAAATGAACTATAAAAATATTGAGCTGGTGTTGGTTTATGTAGATGAACTTGTTATTGAAAAGTTTTAGTTCCAATACATGATTTCTTGCGTTGAAAGAATTTTAGTTTTTAGAATTAGACTTTTTGTTTAGTAATACTATTAACCAACAAACAATAATTCCTGATAAAACACTTACTATCAACAAAAAGTTAAAATATTTCTTTGTTGTTTTATTTGCCATAAGCAGCTCGTTTTCCAATTCAATCCTTACTAAATTATTATGAGCTTGTTTTGCAAATAGCGCATCATTATTTACTTTACTTTTTCTTTCTGAGATTGCATTAATGGAGTCGTTGAGGGTTTCGCTATAAGCATATAAATCAACTAGCGCTTCTTTTTTGTTAAGTAGTTTATAAATTTCTATTTTGTTGGATAAAATTTCCTTCTTTAACGAAAAATTTTCGGTTGTAGAAGCATAAAACACAGCTTTATCAATAGAATTCTCAGCTTCTAAATATTTTTTTTGCTTAATAAATAAACTTGCTAATGCTATATAAGAGCTTGCCGTGGAATTATAATCGTTAAGTTTTAACTTAATTTTTAGCGCTGCCTCTAGAAAATGGTTCGCAGAATCAATTATATTGAGTTTTTCGTATGCCAAACCAATATTGCTTAAGCTTTTAGCCATTCCTAAACTATCATTCAACTTTGTTTTTATTTCTAGAGATTTTCTGAAATAAATTATGGCTGAATTAAAATCTTTTTTTAATGTTAAGGCGTTACCTAATCTTTGAAACGCACCCGACAACCCTTTTTGATCATTGACTTCCTTATACAAATCTAATGCCTTAAGCTGGAACTCAATTGACTTTGTACTATTTGCATTTCTAAAGTACAAATTACCTAAATTACTATAGCACAGGGCAGACCTTTGTTTATCTTTAATATCGATTGCCGCTGTTAGACCTTTTTTTAAATATGTTTCTGCAATACTTAAGTTTGAAAGCATCTCGTTGCAATTTGCTATTTGTATGCAGGCATCAATTACACCTTTACTGTAATCCGAGTTCTCTGACAAACTCAGTGCTTCTAGGCTTTCATCTAACCCTTCAATTGGTAAATTACTATATTTATTTTTGGCAGACTTTAATAGGGCGTGTATTCTTGCTGAGTCAGGTTGCGAAAACAAACCCGATACGAAAATTACTAGTAGTAAAATTAATTTATTTTTCATTTATTTTTATAAATTAAAACAACCGCATAGGCATTTACACCTTCGCCACGCCCTACATAACCTAGTTTCTCATTGGTTGTGGCTTTAATAGAAATTTCGTCTTCACTAATTTCTAAAATTGGCGCAAGTACTTGTTGCATTTGTTTTATATGGGGATTAATTTTAGGTGCTTCTAAACTTAACGATGCGTCTATATTACCAATATAATAGTTTTTTTCTTTTAACAACTTCACTACTTCAGCCAAAAGACGCTTGCTGTCGGCACCTTTGTAATTTGGATCTGTGTTTGGAAAATGATAACCTATGTCTCTTAAATTGGCTGCACCTAGTAAGGCATCACAAATTGCATGGAGTAAAACATCTGCATCGCTATGTCCAACGCATCCTTTATCAAATTCTAATTTAATACCACCTAACCATAATTCTCTTCCTTCACCCAACGGGTGAACATCATAACCAAATCCAACTCTAATATTTACCATTTATTTTATTTTACAAGTTGTAGTAGTGGAACTTAATTCTTGGCATTGTTTTTCTGCTTTACTTTTTGTTGCTTCAATTTCGCCAGCATTGTATGTGGTGCTGTTGTTCGTGCATTGGCAGGTATAATTTTTTTTGCAAGCAAAACCAAACAGTGCTAAGAAAATTATTATCAGTTTTTTCATTTTTTAATTTTCTATCGCTTTAACACCAGGTAAACTTCCTTGTTCAATGTATTCGAGCAATGCGCCACCGCCGGTGCTAACATAACTTACTTCTTTTGCTAAATTATACTTATTTATTGCGGCTACGCTATCGCCACCACCAATTAAAGTAAATGCTCCATTTTTGGTAGCTTCCACAATATCAAAGGCTGCTTGCTTAGTTCCATTTTCAAAATTACTCATTTCAAAAACACCCATTGGTCCATTCCACAAAATTGTTTTCGAATTTTTTATTACTTCCCCAAATTGCTTGGTACTCTCAGCGCCAATATCCAAGCCCATCCAACCTTCTTCAATGTTAGTAATTGTTGATGCTTTGTGATTTGCATCATTCGAAAAATTATCCGCAACAATTGCATCAGTAGGGATATAAATATTTACACCTTTTATTTTTGCCTTCTCTAATAAATTTTTGGCTGTTTCTAATCTATCATCTTCGCACAATGATTTGCCAATTTTGCCACCCATAGCTTTTACAAACGTAAATGCCATGCCGCCACCAATAATAATGTTCTTGGCCTTGTTCATCAATTGCTCAATAATCAAAATTTTATCGCTCACTTTTGCACCGCCAATTATTGCAGTAAATGGTTGTTGCGATTGATTTAAAACTTTATCTATATTTTCTACTTCACCCGCCATTACAAAACCAAAACATTTATTTTCTGGTTCAAAAAACTTTGCTATAACTGCAGTGCTCGCATGTGCCCTATGTGCCGTGCCAAATGCATCGTTTACATATATGTTTGCGTGTTTGCTTAATTTTTCTGCAAAAGCTTCATCTCCTTTTTCTTCTTCTTTATAAAATCTTAAGTTTTCTAGCAACAAAACTTCACCCGCTTTTAATTCAGAACTCAATTTAATAGCATTTTCGTCAATACAATCATCCGAAAATTTAACTTCAGTTCCTAATAAATTTGATACAGTACTAACTATGTGTTTAAGAGAATATTTATTGTCTGGGCCATCTTTTGGTCTGCCTAAGTGGCTCATTAATACTATACTTCCTCCATCGTTTAGTATTTTTTTTAAAGTTGGAATTGCGGCTTTAATGCGAGTGGTATCAGTTACTTCAAAAGCATCACTTAATGGTACATTAAAATCTACGCGTATAACAGCGCGTTTGTTCAAGAAATTAATTGAGGTTACGGTTTTCATTTTTTAAATTTATAATAATTTTTTTAATTACTTTATCTAAAGTTAGCTTAATATTAGTAGCATTCTAGTTTATTTATTTTGATTTCTCAATATAATTTTTTTCAAATGCAGTTGACATATAATCTGGATCATAGTTAATATCGCACAAAATAAGTTCGTTATTTACTCGAATAAAAGTAAAAATATCTTTAAAATTTTCTTTTTTCGTGTCAGTTTCTCTTGGATAAAAATAGTCTTTACAACTACCTTCAATCAATAAAGAAACTTGATCTTTAGAATCATCAATATAATCTTTAATGCTTATAATTGCTACACGTTTAATTGAAATTTCAGTGATTAAATTTTTTAAACCATTACGCTCATAACGGCTTAGTGTTTTTTGAAAGAATGAAAAACAATTTTTCCTCATGCTGTCCTTAATTGGTTCTAAATTATTATTATTCCAATGTGAATAGAATTCTACATAGTATTTTTTTGCATAATCAGTTATCTTTTCACTATCCCAAAAAATGTCGTTTGGATAAAGTTTTTTAATTTTCTTTTTATTCGTTTTTCCTTTAGTAAAGTATCGGTAAAAAACTATAGTAAGGCTACTAACAAATATAATTAATAGAACCAACAAAATTATATTGGTTTGAAATCGTTCACGCTCCGTTAAGTGTATGTTTTTATAGCTGTGTGGCCAAATATACAAACCTAATTGTAAAACGAAATTAATCATGATTTAAACTTTGTTTCAATTAATTAATTGTTTAGAATGGTTATAATTTGCTTAAAGCTTTTCCAAATGCTTTAATTGTTTTGTCTAAATCATCATATGTGTGCGCAGCACTTACAAATCCTACTTCGTAACCACTTGGCCCAAGGTAAACGCCTTCCTTCAATAATTCATGAAATAAAATTTTAAAATACTTCATACTATCGGCATTTATTTCATCAGCATTATTTATACTTTCTTTTTCAGTAAACGCAATCCAAAAAATACTTTCTTGTTGAAATAGTTTAAACAAATTAAATGTGTTTACTTTTCTAATTCCTTCTAATAAATAATTTGTTTTAGCCTTGAGGTTGCTATAAAAATTAGGTTCTAAGCATTGAGTAAGTTGAGCAATGCCAGCACTCATGGCTACTGGGTTACCACTCAATGTTCCTGCTTGGTAAACATTTCCATCCGGACTAACGCTTGCCATAATTTCTTTACTTGCGCCGTAAGCTCCAACTGGAAAGCCACCGCCAATTATTTTTCCGTACGTTACAATATCTGGTTTAATTGAATACAAGCCAGCTGCACCACAAAACGAAACTCTAAAGCCACTGATAACCTCATCAAATAAAAGTAAGGTGTTGTTGGCTGTACAAATTTCTCTTAGGAATAACAAAAATTCTTTGCCTTGTAAAAGTAATCCATTGTTAGCCGGAATAGGTTCTATAATTACACAAGCAATTTCGTTTTTAAAATCTTCAAACGCTTTTTTCACAGCATCTTTATTGTTTAGTTGAACGGTGATTGTTTCGTTAACAAAACTATCTGGCACACCAGCGCTGCTACTGTTACCAAATGTAACGAGTCCGCTACCAGCCTTTACCAGCAATGAATCTACATGGCCATGATAACATCCTTCAAATTTTAAAATTTTATTGCGTTTGGTGTAGCCACGAGCAAGTCTTATGGCACTCATTACAGCCTCAGTTCCGCTGCTAACAAAACGTATTTTTTCTAGGTATGAATTAAACGTGAGTATTAATTTTGCAAGCTCATTTTCTAACTTAGTTGGTGCTCCAAACGAGGTTCCGTTTTGCATTGTTTTTGAAACGGCACTTAACACGCCATCGTTGGCATGCCCTAAAATTAAAGGTCCCCAGCTTCCGCAATAGTCTATGTATTTATTCCCATCTGCATCCCATAGGTGAGCGCCTTTACCACGTTCCATAAAAATGGGAGTTCCGCCAACACTTTTAAATGCGCGTACAGGAGAGTTTACACCACCAGGGAAATAACTTTTTGATTCGCTAAATAATTTTTCAGATTCTGTATGTTTTGTCATAATCTGGTAAAATTAGCAAGGACTTAGTGTAAATCCCAATAAACTTTTGAAAATTTTCCAAAATGTAATTCAGAAAACGAGCGCTCGTGAAAAACGGTTGTAAAATAACCTCCAACCTCGTTGAGCGTGTTTAAAATTTCTGCGCTATCTTTTAAAATAGATTTTTCTTTATTGTAGACTGTGTAAGCCCCATCCATCAAGCAAAAAGGAAATGAAATGAGTGGCAATTCTGAATTTGTTTCAAAATCAAAATAATGAAATGGGTACGATGTGCCCGCTCTAAATCCAGCTTGGGAGGCGAATCCCATAGTAAAATCAACCATAATACCTTGCTCTATTAATAATTTTGGCGTAGTTTTTATATCAAAAATTAAATAATGTTGGCGCGAAAGCTTTACATTTTTTTCAAGTAATTCGGAAATTTTTTCTATTTCTTTTTTGAGTTGTTTTTTATTATTTGAAGAGTAGTACGAAGGATGCAAGCCAACGCTATGATTTGATTTTGTTATGTTTGAAATAATAGCTTTAAATGCTAAACTATTTGGATTAACCGTTCTATCAAATTGATTGTTGTTGTTTAAAAGAAAAAAATAAACTAAAGTTGAGTTGTTCTTTGAATGATAGTTATTTAAAACTTCATACACATCAAACGAATCTTTCTTTCCAAACGCAACTTGTATCCTTTCAAAAACATGATTAAATCTTCCGTTTACTAAATCTTTAAGGACACCCCCAATACTTCTTAAAAATCCTTTGTGCTTGAATGCGTATAGATTGTCAATGTCAATAGTACTAATTTTTGTTACTTTATTTCCTTCAATTTTTATTTCTGGATAAAACGTTTGAAATTCTTTTTTAAATTCTGTTATCCAAACATCTACAACGGGCTTTAGCAGACTGTTATGTTTATAAAATATACTTTCCTTTGCTTCAAAACGTTGGTGTTGGTCTTTTTTATAATTGCCGTATTCCTCAATCCGGGAGAGGCATAAAAATACCGCGCTAAAAATATCATAACCTAGCGCACATTCTGTTTTGCAAAAATAGAGTTGTGTGTTTTTGGTAAAAGAAAATTTATCAATTTCTATTCCTGGTGTAGCTTCTTGAATGAAAGGATGCGGTGTTATGGTACAATTATTAATTTTAGAATTACTATAGTTTAATTTAAAACCAGTATGTGCTCGAAAATAAATTTCATCCTCTGTGATTACATAGTTTAATTTTAATACAGAATTGAAAATAAACTTACAAACGTAATTTAGTCGCGATGAATTTGTGTTTGCATAAATTAAAATGCTGGAGGTATTTGTAGGAGGCGTAAATTCAACAAGCTTATTTAATTGGCTTGTTGGCATATTAATTTAGGTTTTTTAGAGGCGAATAGGTTAAATTAAATTTAGGTTTTAAGCTAGTTCCTGTGCCTGCAAACACGGTGCGCTCAACAAACAAATCCATTCTGCCGTAAAGTATTGAGTTAGGGTCTGTCATCACCAATTCAAAACCATAATTTTTTATTTTTCCTTTAAATATTTCTTGTATGTGTCGTGCAATATTAAACACATAACGTTTTTTATCGTTGTCGTATTCGCCATCGTAGCGTGAAAAATCAACTCCGTTTTTTTGATCCATTCCTAAAACAGTATTGCCTAAAGAATCAAGAGGCATTAACGCAAGTCTGGGAACTAAGGCGTATTGAATAGTTCCTGCACTTGTAGAAAAAGAAGGGTCTACATTAAAAACAACTTCGGCTCTATGAACAAAAGCAGGAAATGAATCGGTATAATTTTTTAAATAAGGTATTTTAAATTTAATGCGTGTGCCGCCAAATCCTTTTAAAAATAATGCTTGTGAGGCAGATTGAATTGTATCTTTATTAAATAATTGGTTATAAAGTAATACATTGCTTGATAAATTTGCTTGGTACTTACTTTCGTTAAATTTAACAGCATCTCCTCCACCAAATGCAAATCGGTATTCTTGTAGTTCTTTAGTTGCGCTGGGTGTTCCGTTTTGGTAGCGCAAATAAAATCCACTTACAGCATCATCTAAATCGTATTTACAAATTATACCTTGTTTTGTATTCGGGTTTAATGAAGTGCCAGATGAGGTTATGTAAAAGCCCTTATACAGGCTTTGAAATGTGGCGTTGCTTGTAACAACCAGTGTATTGTTTAAAATTGATTTTGCATAATTTGGATCTATTGGAATTCGTAATACTTTTTTTCCTTGATAAACACCAAGTTTGCCAGTATAGCTGCCAACAACAGCATTTTTATTTGCTAATTTATTTCCAATATCTGTTTTATAAACACGAGAACTAGAAAGTGTTGAATCTAAAGTAAAAACAGAGTAGCTAAGCGCGGCAAGTGTATCGCCAATGAACTGTATGTTATCTGCTTTTAAAATAAGTTCGCTTAAAATTAACTGTGGGTCTTGACCAAAAGAAACGTTGGTAACATTATTAATAATATTTAGATTGCAATAAAGACCTATATCTGTTCTTCCAAAAATGGGGTCTTGGTTGCTTCCTAAAAATTTATTTCTATCGTTAAATGAGGCAATTACAGAGTGAGTTACAGTATGTGCATAGATTTTTGATGTATCGCTATAAACGCCACTTAATAAATCTTCTGCAGGAATTACATTCGTACCTAATATATTTTTATCCTTTTTACAGGATGCTAAAATTAATAACAGTAATAAAGCAGGAAGTATTTTTAAAAATTTCATTAATTAGAAGTGGCTAAAGTAACCAAAATTTGACGTTTGCGTGGTATTAAAATTGTGAAAAAAATAAAAAAGATTTGACTAGTTGCCTAATCAAATCTTTTTTTGAATGTTGTTGTTTCTTAATTACGAAAGCACATTGGCTTCTTCTAAAATTGAATCATAAAATTCATTAAACGCATCAACGTATTCCATTTCGTTTTTAAATTCTAAAAATGGTTTACCGCTTTTTTTAATAAATTTTTCAATATCTGCATTAATTGTTTCTTCGCCTTGTATTACGGCATCCGCATATTCGATGGCTTGTTTAAGCATATTGCTGTGGCTACTTTCTTCTACAATGTGTTTTAAATCTTTTTTAGTGAAGCCATCAAACGCCAATTTATCGTTAAACTTTTTGTTTAAGTTTTTTGGATATTCATCGTTATAAATAGAAACTGCAATTTTACTATCCGCAAACAAAGGCTCATCCGAATAATATTTTTTGATGTACATAGGTAGTAAAGATGTAAACCAGCCATGACAGTGAATTACATCGGGTTGCCAGCCAAGTTTTTTTACTGTTTCAACCACTCCACGTACAAAAAACATTGCACGCTCATCATTATCATCAAAATATTTGCCTGAATTTTTATCTGTTAAGGGGCTTTTTCTGCTGAAATATTCCTCGTTATCGATAAAATATACTTGCATACGGGCACTTGGTATACTGGCCACTTTAATTATTAATGGATGGTCAACATCATTAATAACCAAATTCATTCCTGATAACCTAATAACTTCGTGAAGTTGATGTCTTCGCTCGTTAATATTGCCGTATTTTGGCATAAAGGTCCTGATTTCTTTTCCTCGCTCTTGGATGCCTTGCGGTAAACGGCGTGAAATTTTTCCAATGTATGTTTCGTCTAAATAAGGAGTAATATCCGATGAAACAAAAAGAACCTTTGCTTTCTTCATAAAGTCTTTCTAAAGTTTATAAACACAAAAGTAATAAAAAAAAAACCAAATTTCAAAGTAAAATGTACATTTGTTTTTGTAAAACGTGCAAATAATCACAAAAATAGCCGAGTTAGACTATGTTTTGAGCAAGTATCGCAATCAAAACAAAATTATTGGTTTTGTGCCAACAATGGGCGCATTGCACCTTGGACACATCTCGTTAATTAATGCAAGCAATAAAGATTGCAACATAACTATTTGCAGCATTTTTGTTAATCCTACTCAATTTAACGATAAAAAAGACTTAGAACGCTACCCTAAAACACCTGAAAAGGACGCCAAATTGCTAAAAGATGCAGGATGTTCCATTTTATTTATGCCTGAGGTAGATGAAATGTATCCTGAAACAGATACACGAATTTTTGATTTTGGAAGCATTGATAAAATTTTGGATGGAAAATTTAGACCTGGTCATTTTAATGGCGTTGCGCAAATTGTGAGTAAATTATTTTTTGCAGTAAAGCCTAATAAAGCCTACTTTGGAAGTAAAGACTTTCAGCAAGTATTGGTAGTAAAAAATTTAGTCAAGCAATTAAATTTACCAATAGAAATTATTGCATGCCCTATTTTGCGCGAACAAGACGGTTTAGCAATGAGTTCGCGCAACACACTTTTAAGCAAAGATGAACGTGAGGCTGCAAAAATTATTCCCGAAATAATGCTCACAATTGCTGCTCATAAATCAAACAACTTATCAATAAAACAAATTGCAGATTTGGTGAATAAAAAAGTAAGTACAAATTCAATGTATAAACTTGATTATTTTGTAATTGCAAATGCCGATTCGTTTGAAGAAATAACCGAGTGGGAGCAAGCCACAAATTATGTAGCTTTAATAGCTTGTTTTGTTGGCAAAGTAAGATTGATTGACAACGTTGTGTTTTGAGATTTTTGTTTAAATACCTTTTATTTTTGTGTTTAAGTTTTAAGGCAATAACTGCACAAACTTCTTATAAACTAAGTAAAATAAATTTTTGCGTTTTCCCTAATTATGGAATAAAGTTTAAATGCGCTTTATTAAAAAATGACCTGCTGGTTGAGAATACTAGATATGAATTGATTCAAGTAACCTGTTATAAGGATAATAAACTTGTTCAAAATTTTTCAGAAAGTACAGAATTTGATGCACCAAAATATTATTCTGAAAAAGATAAAAAAAATAAGTTATTGCTTTACGAGTTGCCATTTTCTAAAATGGAAATTCCTTATGGCAATAATCAATTACGCTTACAATTTGCTGTAAAATCACAAATTAAACCACAAGAAACAGTTTTTTTGTGGGATACATTAATTAATGTATTTCAACCAAACCAATTAAAATTAATTTTTTATGTAAAAAATTTAACGGTAAGTAATAGAGATTCTGACGGATCTTTTTGGGACGAAATGCCATTTGCTGATAACGATCCAGACCCCCATCTCTATTTAAAGAATGGACAATACAACAATGCATATATAGGCTGGAACAATACGTTTAACATAGATGATAAGTATTTAATTTTCCCGATAGATACCACAAAAGCAATTAATGTAGATGTTTATGATGTGGATTTTATATCGAGTAACGATTATATTGTGAGTACTTTCTTTAACTATAAAAAGTCTAATGAACGTAAGCAATTTAACGCCAAAGCAAGAACAGGAAATTTAACCTATGAGTACATAAGCGAAAATTTAGACCCTATCCGTTTCAATAAAAGCAGTCAAATAGTATCAACGGAGGATGGAAGAATACAATTACATTTTAAACTTTTTAATTTTAATAAATTGCTTTTTAAGCCATCAATAACATTCACTATAGGCGCGCAGGGCAGAGTTTACTATTGTGAGAATTTGAGTGAATTAAATGATACACTGAGTGGTTATGTTCCTTTATTCCCAGATGAATACTTAAAAAAGCCAACTTTAGTTTTTGATTTGAAATACTACGATGGTTATTCGTTGCTAAAAGATACACTTGCAAGCATTCGCGAATTTGACGTGAAAAAATTAATTAAGAATATTGAACACAGGGTAGTTTGCAAGGAAAAGGGAATTGTATTAGAAGACGAATCGGAGTATGTAAGAAAAAGCAAGTACAATTCTATAAAATGTAAGTTTGAATTAACAAATGGGTCAGAAAAATGGATTGCAATAAATCCGCAAAAAAATCATTTCCACTTTCATAAAACCGATTACGAATTAGAATTCAAAAACAACGAGCGCTTGCCTGAACAAACAGAAGTTTCTTTTAAACAACGTTTTTATTATTTCTTTAATAATAATGATAGCTTGTTGATTGCAGAAAAATTAGGAAGCTACAAATTAGAGTCAAATTTTGCAGCAATTACTAAACTTGATTTTAAAATTAAAAAAGCTCTTTTTAAACCTAAAGGAGAATACACCATTAACTTTTATGGCGAAAGAATAATACTCAATAAATCAAACAATTTTAAGGTAAGTCAAGTATCAAAGATTATTTTATTAAGACGAAGCCCTTTAAGGTTTTCTGTGAATGAAAATGGTTCTTACTTAAAAAATATTTCAATAGGTGCATTTAATCAGCCAGTAATTGAGAAATTGAAAAGAGGATTTAAGTTAGAGTATAAGGTTGAGACTAAGTAGGAAATTTTCACTTTGACTAATCCTTCATCCAATTATTTTTTGGATTTTTATGAGTGTTAATTATTGCTCTAATGATAACTGTGTTCTTTTTCTCGTTAGCTTGAAAATGAATCATATAAGGAAACTTTTTAATTAGTAAGCAACGTATATTGCTGTATCTAATCTGATAAAAAGGGTTGTTTGCAATATCTGAGATAGCCTTCTTTAGTTGAGTATAAAATTTATCATCAATGTTAGTGTCAATTTTATCATAATTAAGCGCTTGTTGAATATCATTTAAAGCTCGTTTATTGATTTTGACAACATAACTCATTTTTTTATTTTGAGTTGTTTTTTTGCTACACTCCAATCCAATAAGTCTTCATCTTTATCTGTTACAATTCGGTTTAAAACCAAAGCCTTATCCTCTTCAGAAATGTTATAAGGATCGTCCTTTCTAAGTTCAAACTTTACTTTTAACGCTTTTACAACCGCTTTTAATGCGTTGAGTTGTTCAGTAGTAGTAGGATGTGCAATAAATATGTTATTTGTTTGCATGATATGAAATGACTAATTTTTGAATTTGATATGTGTAAATAAACACATTACAAAATCACATAATCAAATTTACACTAATTTTTTGAAATTTTTGCTTTAGAGACTTTTCGTGGTCTTAATTTAGAAAGTCTTACAAACAAAAAAAAATTTCTTGTTTGATTTTTGAATTTACTCTAAAGTTTATTATACAATCACATTATGAGGATTAATAACTTGCAGGCCATCAATGTTTTTAAAGTCAGTGGTATTGCGAGAAACCAAAACCAATTCATAAACTAGGGCAGTAGCGGCAATTATAGCGTCGGGCTATTTGGTTTTATGTTTTTTACGAATTGCAATACTCGCATCTACCACGCTATCTGTCAAATCCAATACAGTAGCGTCATTTATAAAATTGTTAAGTGTAGTATAATGCTCATCAAGGGCATTAAAGCCAAGCACTTCAATTTTGGTAACTACAGAAATATTTGGAATCGCATCAATAACCGCATTCATAAAATCCATATTTGAAGAAGGAATTTTATTACCGAGATAATCAATTACAACATTTGTGTCTATTAAATACTGCGGTTGTCCCATTCGTTACGGCTTTGATCAACATAATTTTGAAGTTCGTCAGCAACATCTGAAGGTAGTTTACCAGCGTACTTTTTAGAAAGTTTTTGCTGAGGATCTATACTTTTTTTAAGTACCTTAATTATGTGTAAGTCCTCTAAGTCTTCTAAAAGTCTGTAAGCCTTGTTGTTGTTAATTTGCACTAATACCGTTTCCATGATTGGTTATTTTAATATGATTTGCATTTTTTGCTTAATTGGAATTTTTTTTAATCATCAATACAACTTCTACACCAAATATACATTAATTTTTTGAAACTATTCTTTGTGAAATTTTGAGGGGCTTACTTTAGAACTGTTTTTTAAGAGTGAAGATTTTTTTTGTAGATTTGAATTAATCAATGCAATTCGAGTTCATCAATATCTTTGGTTGACGAGTATTTAGTAGCAAGTGCAGATTTTGGGTATTGATGTCTGGCAAGGTTTCTCATAACCTCAGTCTAAAATATTACCAAAGTCTAATAGAAATCCCCCACTTCCAAATTTCTGTTAAAAATTACACCTAAATATTTTAAAATTTTTATGTGGCTTAATTTTTGTGTTACTTCGTGATAAATATATGATTATGAAAAAATTATTCTACACGCTCATCTTGGCTTTTACTTTTTCTTTAACAACCCTTGCTGGCGATGGCGATAAAATCCCAACCGCCACAGTAAAAAAATTAGATGGCAGCAAAGTAAGTTCATCAACTTTTACTAATGCTGGTAAACCTATTATTGTAAGCTTTTGGGCCACTTGGTGTAAGCCTTGTAAAAAAGAATTGGATGCTATCGCCGAAAATTATACGGATTGGCAAAAAGAAACAGGTGTAAAATTAATAGCCATAAGTATTGATGATGCCCGAAGCAGTGGAAAAGTTGTAACCGATGTAAAAACAAAAGATTGGGAATACGAAGTATATATTGATGAAAACCAAGATTTTAAACGTGCCATGAATGTAAACAATGTACCGCATACCTTTATTATTGATGGAACCGGCAAAATTGTTTGGAGCCACAACTCCTATAGCGAAGGGGACGAAATTAAGTTGTACGAAAACGTTAAAAAAGTTGCTAAAGGAGAAAAGTTAGAACACTAGTTTTATTTTTTCCTTTTTTTTCTTTTCTTTGCTGAATGAAACACCCATTTTTTAAAAGAAGCTTAATTGCTTCTTTTTTATTCTTACTAAACCTAAATCAATTTAAATTGATGGCGCAGTCTCTAATTGCTGATGAAGTAAACTCCATTCAC
>JAAFIQ010000003.1 GCA_013298715.1 Bacteroidota bacterium
TGGGGTTCCGCCTGTAACATTGGTTACTGTTGCGCTTCCGTTAGCATTGCCACAAGCTGCATTGCTTACCGCTACGGTAGCTGCTGTTGGACCATTTACTGTTGGGATATTGGCTGTAGTGCTATAGGTACAGCCGTTTGCATCTACTACTGTTATCGTTTTTGGCCCTGCCGCCAAGTTTGTCATCGTGCTTGGGGTAGATACGCCGTTTAAACTAAAGCTAAACGCAGCAACGCCACCTGTTACCCCTGTAATGCCTAATAAACCAGTGTTGGCTAAACAACTGGTTGGTGAGGTGGTGAAAGTGAGGTTGGTGGGGCCAGTAGTTCCGCCAACAGTTACCGTTTTGGTAAATACACAATTATTTATGTCCTTTACTCCAACAGTATAGGTTCCTGGAGCAAGATTTGTAAAGTTAGAATTGGTTGTGAATAACCCATTGTTTAAATTAAAAGAGTAGGTAGGGGTGCCTCCTACAACGCCGCTTGCAGAAATACTACCAATATTACCTAAACAAGAGGCGGGCAAGGGGGCTAGGTTAACATTTGTTATTCCTGGTGTGTTTGTAAGGTTAAAATTGAAATTAAATGGGCAACCAAAATTATTTACCATAGAAATGTTATAGGCACCTGATCCTAAATTTTGAATGTTTTGAAATCCGCCAGTTGAAACGCCATTTAGAGAAAAGTTTGTAACAGATTGTGGTGGATTTAAAGGAGAAGTGTTATTTATTTGGATTGCTCCATTGTTTTGAGAACAAGTTGGATTGGTGCCAGTAGCAGTTGCTGCGGGCATTGGGTTTACTCTAATTGTCTGTGTAATAACTGAATTACAAGGAGGGTTATTTACGGTGTGCGTAATTGTGTATGTGCCAGGGGCAGAAAAAGTAACACCGTTAGGATTTGCAGCACTGGAAGTTAACGGTGTAGCATTTGGACCAAAATTCCATGTATGTGAACCACCAGTTGGTGCACCAGTGAAATTGAAAGAGTTTCCGTTTAAGCATTGTGTGCCAGCAGTTCCATTACCTGGACCACTTGGATTTGCATTTGCGGTGGTAAAATTTGCATTTACTTGGTTAACCGTAACTACAGCGGTAGCAGTGCCTATTTGATTACCACAGCCACCAGAACCAGAAACAACATAAGAAGTTGTAACCGCAGGGCTTACATTTATTGAGCTACCGCTAAGATTGCCAGGCTGCCACGTGTAGGTGTTGCCAGAAGAACCAGTAACATTGAGATTAACTGAGTTACCTTGACAAATTGTTTGGTTAGTTGTTAAAATAGGATTTGGTATAGGATTACAACTTACTTGAGCCGAACCAAAAAAGTTTAAACTTACTGCTGTATTTACACTACTAAAATTTGAAAAACAGATTACGAATTGTTGACCACAAGTTACGGCAAGACCAGAGGGAAAATTAACAGCAGAAGCTCCTATGGGAAGCGTGTTGGCTATCCCTGTTCCACCAGTACAAGGACCGTTCCAATTACATTTTACAGGCGCTACGTTACCTGCAACAATGTTAGCACAGCTATTGTTGGTAGTATTATAAGGATACATTGACCAATCATAGCAACCAGCTTGGGGGTTAACGGAGCCAGCGCCAAATGAAAATTCAAGAATACCAGTGGTTTGAACGTTTATTATCATCCACGTACTGTTAAGCGCACCAGCCAATAAACATCCGCTGCCACCTGGTGCGCCAACTGGAGGTGCTACAGAGTTTGGATTACCAAAAGTGCCCGAAGCTGGTAAGTTGCCATTCCCATTGGGATCAATATTAAAACTGGCATTACTGCAGATATTAACAGCCTGAAAGCATTGCGTAGCGGTTACTTGAGCTTTGTAAAAATAAGTTAACGCGAATAAACAAATCGTAATAATAATTTTTTTCATCATAAGTTTAACGTGTTATTTGATTTAATAATAATTTAAAAACTTCTTCCTTTTTGAAATCACTTGAGATTATATCTCCTTTAGAATTAAATAGCAAGGTTTTGTTTCTATTACCGGATAATTTTAAAGAGTTGTTTAGTTCAGAGTAATCCTCTTGATTAAGTATAAAGCTTAAATTGTTAACCAAGCTATCTTTTTGAATGGCGAGTTTATGGTTAAGCTTATCTGTGTTAATACAAAAATTTAAAAAATAAACGCCCTTTGCGCCGTTAAGCAATTTTGCGTTTTCGTAAATTTTAAAAACGCGTTGCATTTCTTTTGTTGTTCCTCTTGATTCCAAATCTGAAACCGACCAAAAAGAAATCATAATAAATTTATCATCCAGTTTAGCTTTTGAATCGTATTTATGAATGGTTTTGGTAACATTCTCAATAGAAATTTGTGAATTTATTTTTAATGGGGTTAAACAAAGCAAAAATAGGCTCAAGAATACTTGTTTCATATATTAAGGTTTGTAAGATTTTAAAAGGAAAAGTAAAAAACTAAAAAAATAAGTTTAATTAACACTTTTTATAGGTCTTTACTGACTATAAAGATACTTTTCAAATGGTAGCACGTCAAGTTATTCACTCATCCAAACAAGCCCTCAACTAAACGCTAACTATCTTTCTAGTATTAAAATTGGGCTAAAACAATTTAACCCAAACAGACATTTCAAAAAAAAGAACTGTCGGCGATTAATAAACTTTAAGGATTTCCAGAGCAATTTCCAGTAACAAATCCCAACAAATCCTAAATCGGGATTATCTGCAATAAGAAGGATAGTTTGCCGATATGAACGACTTCTACTGTCTAATGGCGGTTTAAACAAATGATATAAATCGGATTTGTTCAATAAAAAAACCCCTCACGTTTTGCGAAGGGTTTCTAATTTCATTCATATTACTTGTTAAGGTTTAATTTTTGTAATCTTAAATTCTGTACGACGGTTTTGTGCATGCACATCTTCTCCACAAGTTGGTTTAACGGCTCCTTCGCATTTACAATCATTTACCAACTTACTTTCACCATAACCTTTACCTGCAATACGTGTTTTGCCAATACCTTTGCTCACAATGTAGGCTGCGCTTGATTTAGCACGTTTATCAGATAAAGATAAATTGCTTCCGGCACTACCTCTGCAATCTGTATGCGAACCCAACTCAATATTAATACTAGGATTTTGTTTCATTAACGTTACTATTTTATCCAATTCAGATGCTGCATCTGAGCGAATATTAAACTTACCTAAATCAAAATAAATTGGTCGTAAATCTATCATCTTACCTAAATCTGCACCCAATTTAACTTTGTACATTTTTGTATTCATGTATTCATGTAATAATACATAACCCTCTTTTTTAATCGTAATATCCACAGTTTGCTCTTTCGTTAAATAACCTTCTTTTTCTAACCTAATGCTGTAAGATAAATCATCTCCAACTTTTTTATCTTTATAAATGTGTCTAAAATCACCATCTTTATTTGTTGTAAAGCTCATAAATACTTGTTTTGTAAACGCATCTATAATTGTAACTTTTACACCTTCAATTGGAGTTAAGTCATCAGCATCAGCAATTAAACCAAGTAAACCAATAATTTTTTTCTCAAGCAGCACTTCTTTTTTCTTGCCTGCTAAAGCTGCAATATCTTCTTCTTTTAACAGACCAACGCTTTCCTTAAAGCCATCTTTAGTTGCTTTAACTTTGTATCCCTTGCCGGGTATAACATTAAATTTAATTTCGCCCTTATCATTGGTTGTGCCTTCGTAAGCTGGTTTACCGTTTTCGTCAATCAACTGAACAAGCGCATTTGATAAAATTTCCTTACTTTCTTTATCAAGTGCAATCATTTCTATGCTAGAAGAAATTATTGGACGCTTTGAAACAAAACTATAAATATCATCTTTACTTTTTCCACGATTGGTTGTAAAAAATCCTGTTGTAGTAGTGCGCGCAAAAAAACCAAAATCGTCATTTGTTGAGTTAATTGGATAGCCTAAATTTTGTGCTTCAAAAAAAGATTCGCCTCCACCAGGAATAGTGTAATAAACATCTAAACCTCCTAAGCCTACTTTTCCATCGCTTGCAAAAAATAAAATCTCATCTTCAAACAAATTGGGGAAAGCTTCTCTGCCTTCTGAGTTTACCGATTGTCCTAAATTCTCAGGTTTTGTCCAAGTATTATTTTCAAATTTACTTACCCACAAATCTAAGCCGCCTAAGGTACCTGGCATATCACTACTAAAATACATCATTTTGCCATCGCTACTTACAGTTGGATGTTCGCACGTGTAATCATCGCTGTTGTGAGGAAACTCAGTCCACTCACCCCATTTTTCTCCTTCCATTTTGCGCATGTAAATTTTTAAATTAACGCGACTATCTTTTTGGCTTTTCTTAAGTTTGCTTCCTGCACCATTGTTACGACAAATAAATTCCATCTTGCCGTCTTTTGTAAACGATAAAGGACCTTCGTGGTACCTAGTTTTGGTACCTTCTGAAACACTTATCTCATTTTTAACATTGTCGCCTTCAATAAATCCTTTGTAAACATCTAAAAAATAACTGTTATCCCAGGAGTAAATTCTATTACTTAACGATGTGTTTCTTCGTGAAGAAATAAAATACATTTCATTGTTTACTACATAGGGGCTAAAATCATTTTCATCTGAATTAATATCTAAACGTTTTAATGTGAAATTGCTTGAATCTTTTTTCAATTCTGCGATATCTAATTTTTTGCGTGATAAATTGTCTCTAATTAATTTATACTGGTTATTATTGATTTTATTGAATACCTCAGTAGCTTTGGTATAATTACCATTATATTTTAATACTTGATAGTAATTGTAATAATCGTAATCTGACATACCGCTTGCAGCATAAGCTTTGTCGTAAAACAATTGTGCTTTTTTATAATTACCCATCATGTAATTGCTTTCGCCTGCGCGTACATGAAATTTAGTTTTTGCACGTTTGCTTGTAGATAGTTCTTCATACATTTCTGATGCTGAGGCAAATTCTAAATTAGCAAAACGCTTGTCTGCAATTTTTTCTTTAACTGATTGCGCTTTTAAACTAACAACCAAAAATAAAATAGGGATAAGTATTAATTTTTTCATCTGTATTTTTTAAGTATAATTTTTTTTAGAAATAACGTGGAGATTTTAGAGCTTTGCTTTTTCTGATAAAATCAAAGCCTAACATAATTTCGTGCGAACTCGGATTGTATTGACCCATATTGGTTATTGCAAAATCGTAGGCATATCCAATATGAAATTGTGGTGTTACATTATAAACGATGTTTGCACCTACTGCGGCGTTATGACGATAAAGCAATCCAAACCAAATCATTTTATTATATAAAACCGAAAGATTACCATCTATCGAAATCGGCGCATTAGGTGTAAACTTTACTGCTGCCCCTGGCTTTAAATCCCATAGGCTATTCAATTTAGCAACAAAACCTGTAATTAAATAAGCATGCAATTCTTGAGTTGATTGAGCAAAAAGTGGATCTTTGCTTAACTTGTTAGCCAACATTTTTGGAACCGTAACACCCACAAAATGCTTTTTACCATAATAATAAACTCCTGCCCCTACATTGAAGGCATTTGTATTAAAGTTAGTATTACCTGTGTTGCCATTTGTTAAAGGATCTGCAGCATCGTTAATTTTTAGTCCATTAAAATTATTTCTAATTAAATCTGCTCCTGCTCTAATTCCAAAACACAATCTATCATTTTTGCTGTTTAACTTTAAGCGGTATGCAAAATCACCAAATACTGCGCTTTTATTTGTTGGTCCAATTTGGTCGTTTACTGCATTTAAACCAATACCTATAGACTCATTTACCAAAGGCGTGTGAATAGTAAACATAGTTGATACAGGCGCACCTTTCCAACCCGACCATTGATTTCTGTAATTTGCAACAGCACTTAAAGCATCTCTGCTTCCTGCATAGGCAGGGTTTAGTACAGATCCGTTAAACATATAAAACGAATTCTGAATTTCTTGCTGTGCATTCGTATTTATTCCTAAAAGAATAAGTGTACTAAACACAACTCCTATTTTTATTTTGTTTCTCATGACTTCTATTTATTCTTTAAATTTCTTATTTATTTTTTCTTGATTCTGCTTGATTCAGAAACTTTATAATTTCTTAATATTGCAATTGAATATAGCCTTTCAATGGTTTAATTTTATCATCGCCTAAATTAAGTATGTAATAGTAAGTCCCAGCAGGTAATTTATCAGTTCCAATGCTTGATTTATTTGGTTTCCCGTCCCAATCGTTTTTATAAGGTTTGGCACTATATACCGGATTACCCCAACGGTTGAAAATTTCAAGGCTATTGTTTGGATATGAATCTAATCCTTTAATTTCGAAGGTTGGGTTGTATAAATCGCCATTTGGTGTAAATACTTCAGGAATCTCACCCAAACCTTGTTGTACTTTAATTTCTAATGTTGTTGTACTGGCACACGCCCCGTTATATGCTGTTAACATTACAACATACGTTCCTGGTTCATTATAAATATTAGAAGGATTCTCAAGTATACTTGACGGTTGATTGTTGCCTAACGACCATGAATAAGTGATAGCTCCACTACTCGTGTTATCAAAATTAACTGTTAACGGAGCAGGACCACTGATGACATTTGCTGTAAATTGAGCAGTAACAGTAGTTTGAACCAAAGCAACTGTTTCCGTACTTGAGCAATTTGTAAGATTATTTGTAACTGTTACAGAATAAATTCCTCCTGCGTTTACAATTGCGTTACTCGTGTTAGAACCAGTTACAACACCAGCCCCAGCCCATGAATAACTCACATTGGTGTTGGTAGATTGAGCGTTTAGCGTTGTAGTTCCGCCCCCGCAAGGTAAACTACCCGCAGCAGTTGCTGTTAAGCTAGGCAATGCTGCATTATTTGCTACTGTAAATGTTTGATTAATAGTGCAACCACTTGTATTATCAAAAGCTGAAACGGTGAAGGTTCCAGGATTGCTTGTGCTAATGGTAGAAGTTGTTGCTCCATTATTCCAGGTGTAATTTAATGCGGCACTTGCTGTTGCGGTTAATACAACTGTACTTGTATTAGGTTGGCAAGCAATACCTAAGCTTGAACTACTTGTTACTGTTAAGGTTGGCGCTAAATTACTTCCCGAAACTGGAACAACTAAATTATTAGCTGCACAACCTGTTAAGGTGTTAGTTACGGTTACGCTATAATTTCCGTTTTGGTTCACAGCAATACTTGATCCATTTGTAGCCCCTACAATTCCAGGGCCACTCCATGAATAGGTTAAATTGCTTGCAGGCGTAAAAGTTGGGGCTACGGCCGTTGTAGGATTTGTACACGAAAGCGGACTTGCTGTGCCGGTGCCAGCTACAAACGCTGGTGCGGTAGTTGCAGATGTTACTACAATAGTTGTGTTTGTTGGACAACCATTCGTTGCAATAATTAAGCCTGTATAGGTTCCTGCGGCGTTAAACACAACCACATTGGTATTTGTTGCACCTGTAATTCCTGAAGCAGGACCCCAAGCGTAGGATTGAATTGGAACAGTAGAAGTAACCGCTACGCTTACAGAAATTGGCCCTGAAGTACAAGTAATAACAGGGTTGGAATTACTTAATGTGATTGCTGGTGCACCTGCTGGAGCAGAAATAACTGCAACTTGCGCTGCTGAACTACAACCATTAGACCCAATAGCAAACACGCTATAAGTACCGGCTGTATTTACATTTAAGGTACTAGTTGTTGCGCTAATTAGTCCAGTCGTTGATACCCAAGAATAAGTAGCTGCACCAGTAGCATTAGCAGTTAATGTAGTACTCGGAGGTGAACACGCTAACGTAAAAGTAGCTGGTGAAAGCGACACTCCTGTTGGAACAACTGTGTTTGTAGTAACATTCAGCGTTTGTATTCCTCTACAACCATTTAAGGTGTTGGTTACTACAACCGTATAATTTGTACTTGAGGCTGGCGTTACTGTTATAGACGGAGTAGTTGCATTTGTACTCCAACTGTAAGTATAAGCACTGCTAGCAGGCGTGGCAGCTGTTGACAAAGTTGCTGTGGTATTTGAACAAGTAACTGTTTGATTTAAAGCTGATAAATTTGGAACTATATTAATTGTGGTTGTAGCAACTACAAAAGAGTTACCAATTGAACAGTTACTACTATTTGTTAATGTGTAGTTATAGGTTCCTGCCTGAGTTATATTTACTACAGAACTAGTTGTAGATCCTTGTATTCCCGGACCTGACCAAATATATGATAACCCGCTTCCGCTATTGATGATAGAAGAAGTGACTATGGTTTGGGTACAAGAAAGTGATGGCGATGGATTTGATAATGTTGGTGTTTGAACTCCACTAGGAGGAGATACTGTAAAAGAAATTGGAGTTGAAATACATCCGTTTACTGAATTTATTGCATAAACAGAGAATGTGCCTGCGCTAACTGAAATGGTTGGAGTAGTTGGTCCGTTAGACCAAACGTAACCGTTTCCACCATTGCCCAAGCTTGCCCCAAGAGTAACAATAGTAGAAGCTCCTGCACAGGTTACCGAAGGATTAGTTGCTGTAGTTGGAGTAATAGTTGGAGTTAGAGTATTTTGAGTAATAGTAATGTTTGCACTTGATACAGTATTTTTACAACCATTAACTGTGTTTGTAACTACCAAAGAATAAGTGCCTGGATTAGTAACAACAGGATTAGCGGCGGTAGAAGCAAAACTTGCTGGCCCTGTCCAAGAATACGTTACACCAGTTAATGGATTACCATTCAAAGTAACTGAAGTAACGTTACAATTTAGAAGTGTTGATGAAGCTGTTAGTGCCGTTGGTGTAATTACCGAAGTGTTTACATTAACTGCAATAGTATTTGTACTGGTACAATTGTTAGTTGCATTTGTTACAGCAACTGTAAACGTGCCACCATTTGTCATAGTTGCACTTACGTTTTGCTGGTTGTTTGCAGATAAGGTTGCGCCACCTGGGGCCGTCCAAGTAATGTTAAAAGCAGGTGTTGTAGCTGTTGTGCTTAAGTTGATATTATTAACAGCACATGTAATTGTTCCCGTTGTAGCAGGCGTATTGGTTACAAAGGTACCTTGACCAACGGTTACCGTGGCGTTTGAAGTACAACCATTTGAAATATTTGTTGCAGTTACAACATAATTACCACCTGCATTACCAACAATTGAGTTACCTGTATTTGGCCCGACAATGCCAGGGCCAGCCCAAGAATAAGAAACACCACCAATATTATTTACCGAAATTGCTGTGGTTAATTGTGAACAAGTTAAAAACTGTGAACTATTTGTCCCTGTGATTACTGGAGCAATATTATTTGTAGGAACATTATAAGTAGCGGAATTTGTACAACCATTTGCAGTACCAATAATTGTAAATGGTCCAGATCCTGTAACTGTTGCACTATTTGAGTTTTGTGATAACACAGTGGTACCAGACCAGACGTAACTTGATGCGCCACTTGTAGTTAATGTAACTGTATTAGGATTGATACAGGTATAGCTTTGAGTTGGTGAAGCAATTGTAGGTTGTGCATTTACAACAATATTGTTTGTAACAGTTCTGCCGCAAACTGCTGTAGGACCAACTTCATAAGTTACAGCATAAGTTCCAGCCCCAACGGAAATAGGACAAAATGTATTTGAAGTAACGCCTGCACCCGAAAAGAAAGGAAAACTTGCACTGCTTGAATATCCCGTTGTTGTTGTTAATAAACTTACACATGATGAATAAGGGCATAAATTTAATGGCGGCGTAAAATTAGAATTACCTGCCACAAATGGATTTGTGATTAGTAACGTTCTAGTTGCTGAAGTTGTACAGCCCGCTTGGCTATTAAAATTATAGGTTACTGTATAAGTGCCAGGGGACATTTGCCAAGGGTCTAAGGTGATAAAGCCACTACCGAAATCTTGATTAATTGCGGCTGCAGAAACCGTAGGTGTAATTACAAATGAAGCTGACCCAATTGCTGAATTAGCTGGCACAAATACGCCTTGGCATGTATTGGCAGGAGAATTATTCCAAGTTCCGGATACTAAAGGAATCGTAGAGTAACAACTAAAAACTGTATATGTCATAGGAGTGCCAGCAGCAATGTTACATAAGGAATAACTATGCGATAGTGAAGGTGTTTGAAGCGAACTATATAATGTAAACAAAGAATTACTTGGAATAGAAACGGCACAAGTACCGCAAACGGTTGAAGTAGGTGAGCCACCTTGGAATAGGAACATGGAGTTATTCGCATTTGAATTTGCATTTGTTAAACTTGTTTCAATTCGTATACAAGGCGTATTACCTTGAGTTAAAGCCCCATTGGTTATTGGGCTTGGCATAATTCTAATCAATCCTGAAAAGTCGCAACCAACGGTGGCAGAAACCACAGCATTCCCGTTTGTTGGATCTGTAAATGCTAAGTTAGGCGTTAAACAACCCAAAGGCTGACCCTTAAGCAAAGCAGAAAAAAATACTGCTAATATAATTATCGATTTAAAAATGTAGTTTGATTTCATTCGTTTGTAGTTTTGAAAATAATTTTTATAGCGTTATTTCTTCTATTTTTTTTGCTCGGTAGTTGTTTTTAATCAGCGCTTTGTTAGTTAGCAACCAATTATTTAACCTACTTGTATAGGAAGATTTGTCTTCGTTAACCAATTTGCTCGGTACTTGTGTTAATATTGTGTAGTCAATTAAAATTTCCTTTAGTTGATTATCAAAACCAAAATAAATACTCCCATCTGCGTTTTTGGTTTTTATGGAAATCTCTGACTGGGGTTGAGGGGCTATCCTTTTTTGAGGCGCTTTTTCTTTGCTTTGAGCGAGACAAGATCCGCTGGCAAGTACAATAATCAAAATAAACAAATTTTTCATCTAGTTATGTTTTTTGTTAAGCGAAAATAAACAAAATATTAACATATACTAACAAAATAGAAAAATTTTCACTAAAACAATTCAGGTTTTTGATTGTTTCATAAGGTTAATTGGTAATTATCTTTTTAAAATCTTGGATATTTAATTGCTGATTACAGAACCAGAATTCATCTTCAATTGCGTTTGAACACACAACTATTGTTTTGTTTTTTTGAGATGATTCAATTAGATTTTTGTACCAATTAATCGCATTCTTATCTAAATTACTAATTGGCTCATCTAATAATACCAGTTTGGAGCTTGAGCAGAGGGCCAAGCCTAGCTTTAATCGCTGCTTCATTCCACTACTAAACTGTTTAATATATTTGTTTGAAGCGTGTGTTAGCTCAATTCTTTCTATGAAATTTTTTGTGCTTAACTCGTTTTCAAAAGGTTTTAAAGCAGTAAAATGATTCACCAATTCCGTTAATGTAAACTCTTCAATTAATTGCAAATAGGGCGATGCAAATGAAATGTGTTTAAAAACTGCATCAGAAGAAATAACTTTTCCATCATTAAAAAAATTAACTGTTCCTGTAGTTGGTGTTACAAAGCTGCTAATAATCTGTAGTAAAGTTGATTTTCCTGACCCATTGCCTCCTTGAATTACAAGGGCTTCTCCCGCTTTTATTGTGTACGTTAGATTTTTAAAAATCCACTCCGACTTAAATTTTTTACCAACGTTATTTAATTCAACACTTATCAAAGTTCTATATTCCTTTAATAATTCCGTCTTTTTGAGCTTTGATGAATTCTAAAATTTGAGTTCTTATTGGTGTTTCGGGCATTTCGTTTTCTACAATATCTAAAGCATTACTAATGTTATGGCCACGTACAAAAATAATGCGATATATATCTTCTATTTGTTTTATAACTTCCTTATCAAAACCTCTGCGCGCTAAACCAATTGTGTTTACACCAATAAACTGTAACGGTTCGCGTGCAACCCTTATATAAGGTGGAATACTTTTTCTTACGAGTGAGGCGCCCGCTACAAAGCTGTGTGCACCAATGGTAACAAATTGTTGCGCTGCTACAACGCCTTCAATAATTACATAATCTTCAACAGTTATATGACCTGCTAAGCTGCCGTTGTTTGCAATGATGACATTGTTTCCAATTAAGCAATCATGTCCTAAATGGGTGTATGCCATAATTAAACAATTATTTCCAACTTTAGTAGTCATGCGATCTGCCGTACCCTTGTGTATTGTAGCGTATTCTCTAATTACTGTATTGTTTCCAATTACAGTGTTAGATTTTTCGCCTTTGTATTTTAAATCTTGATTAACCACACCAATAATTGCTCCTGGAAAAATTTGACAATTGTTACCTATTACGGTATCTGGATAAATTACAGCATTTGGATGAATAAACGTGTTGTCCCCAATTTCAACATCCTCATAAATGGTTGCAAATGCTGATATTGTCACATTATTACCAATTTTTGCTTTTGGGCTTACGTTTGCTAAATTAGAAATCATATTAGGCTAAAACGGGTTTCTCAATTCCTTTTACTTTAACAATTTGCGCCATCATTTCTGCTTCCATTACGGGCTTGTTGGCTACATAAGCTACTCCACGCATGTGGCAAATACCGCGACGGATTGGTGTAATTAAATTTAAACTAAAAATAACTGTATCGCCTGGTACTACTTTTTGTTTAAACTTAACCCCATCTATTTTCATAAAATAGGTTAGGTAATTTTCAGGATCGGGTACAGTTTTCAAAACTAATACGCCACCGCATTGTGCCATGGCTTCAATTAACATAACACCTGGCATTACTGGCTCTCCGGGAAAGTGGCCTTTAAAAAATTCTTCGTTTAAGGTTACGTTTTTTACCCCAATAACGTGTTCGCCACTCAACTCCATTATTTTATCTACCAACAGCATTGGCTGACGGTGAGGTAAAATTTTCATTATGTCGTTAATGTTCAGTAATGGTGGTTTGTTCAAATCAACTTTAGGAAAATCTTTTTCTATACGTTGTTTTTTTATTAATTCTTTTATTTTTCGCGCAAAGGCTACATTGCCATTGTGACCAGGGCGTGCCGCTAACACGTGTATTTTTAGAGGGCGACCAACCAAGGCTAAATCACCAATAATATCTAATAATTTATGACGGGCGGGTTCGTTATAAAAATGAAGGGCTGTGTTATTTAGAACTCCTTTGCCTTTCACCTCAACGTGCTCTTTGTTAAATACTTTTCTTAAATGATCTAATTTATCTTTTGGTAATTCTTTATCTACTAAAACAATTGCGTTATCTAAATCGCCACCTTTTATAAGGTTGTGTTGCAACAGCATTTCTAATTCGTGCAAAAACACAAAGGTTCTGCATTTGCTTATTTCATTTTTAAACTGCGATATATCGTATATCCCGGCGTGTTGGGTCCCTAATACTTCGCTGTTGTAATCAACCATAACGGTGCAGCGGTAGGTTTCTTGAGGCACGGCAAGCATTTCTACTTTTTTAATTGGATCTTCGAAAGTTAAATTTTCTGTTAATTCAAAATAAACGCGATCTTCCTCTTGTTCTTCAATTTCAGCGGCTTCAAGAGCTTCAATAAACTTCCAAGAGCTTCCATCCATAATTGGCATCTCAGCGTCTGTCATTTGAATTAAGCAATTATCTATTCCTAGACCAACCAAAGCGGCCAATACGTGTTCGGTAGTGTATACTCTTACTCCATTTTTTTCTAAAGTGGTACCTCGACTGGTATCAACCACCAAGTCTGCATCTGCATCAATAATTGGTTGCCCATCAACGTCCATGCGCTGAAATTTGTACCAGTGATTAACTGGGGCAGGATTAAACGTAATGGTAACAGGTTTTCCTGTGTGCAAACCTTTTCCTGTAACAGAAACTGCTTGTTTTATAGTTTTTTGTTTATCACCCATGATAAAAAATTATGATAACTGTAAATATATGGAAAAAAAATTAAATAGTTTACTCATGAAATATATTGAGAATCTTATCGGATAAAAAATCTTTAGTTTTGGAAGTTTTTATTTTGTGTGAACATCGATAAGTTCGAAGATTTTTATTTTTACGGACTTAATTATAAGGCATACTTTAATTACTCGTCTTTAAAAAACGTTAACTTATGTAAATCAATTAACTGTATGTTTTTATAGTAAAAATTTAATACATCAACATATTTGTAACCAAGTTTGCACATACGCATAGCGCCTTCTTGGCACATTCCTAATCCGTGACCATAACCTTTTCCTTTAAATAGCACGCTATCTTTCCCAATTTCTGATATACTAAAATAGGTTGATTTTAATTGCAAATCGGTGCGCACATTTTTTAGAGGTACTTTACTTGTGCTACACTCTAAATAAACTTTTCTTGTATCTTGTTTGAAGTTAAAAGCGGCCTCCCTGCCTTCTTCTTTATCTGATGGATAATTATGTTTTATTTTTAAATAGGATAACCAATCGTCTTTCAACATTTTTCGTTCCCACTTGCTGTTTGGCATTTTTACACTAAAACTATCTGTTACACTTTTTAAGTAACTTGTGCGCGACCCCCACACATCTTCGCTATTAGCAGTTTGTCCGCCACAATTGCTATGAAATGCTGCAACAATTAAATTTAAACTTTCATCTACAACTACCAAATTTTTTGTTGCCTCTATTGCTGTAAACGTATTCAAATCTTTTGGCTTGCCATAATACGCTTGGCAATGCACTTGATCACACAAACTAAACCCTTCAGTTATGTGTTTGTTAATATGCGCTAAGGCAAACGTGCGTGCTAAAACAGATTGTACTTTGTAAAACTCCAAACTTGAACGCGAGCCAGCCTCGGCCTCGGTAACGCCGGCAATGTAGTTGTCTAATAATACTTCATTAATAATTTTTAAGTAACCATCTAAAGAACTAAAGCTTAAATTGTTTTGATAAATACGTGGCTTCCTATCAGGATTAATTAATTTTACTTTTAGCTCACTTAAATTATCGCCACTTAATTTTATGTATTTGTATTTGCCATAATCTTTATCGTCAATAATTAGTTGAACACTATCAACTTTATTAAAAAGTTTAATTGTATTTTCTGGTGTAACTTTTTGAAGTAAATTTCCATCGGCAATAATTTTATAAACACCAGCATTGGTATTAAGCATTAATGCTGTAATTTTTGTTTGTGTTAGCACACATATTTGTATATTATCTGTTGGTATAAACAAACTTGTACTAACCAGCCAAAAACTTATCAGGGTTACTATAAAAACTATTTTTGTAATTACTCTCATTTTATTAAATCGGCTACAATTGCCTCTGCAATGCGTTTGCTGGCTCCGCTTCCGCCTAAAAATGTTTTTAGTTGTTTGTACTCGTTAAGTTGTGAAGTTCTGTAATTGGTATCATGCAACAATAAATTTAATTCGCTACAAATATTTTCAACGGTTAATGCTTCTTGGATAAGTTCTTTTACAACTGGCCTATCCATTATTAAATTTGGTAGGCTAATGTATTTTACATTTACAAAAAACTTAGCGATTTTTATTGAAAGAGCGCCAGCTTTATAGCAAACAACTTGTGGTAATTCAAACAAGGCACTTTCTAAAGTTGATGTGCCTGATTTAATAATTCCTGCATCGGCATAGCGCATTAATTCGTAGGTTTGATTGTAAATTACTTCAACATTCATGAGGCGTGCAGGCTCATACACTTCTTTTGGTAAATTGTGCGTGCCTGCAATTACAAATTGATAGTTGCTGAATTTTGGAATTACTTGCAACATTAAATTAAACATGTAATGAATTTCTTGCTTACGACTACCAGGTAATACAGCAATTATAGGCTTTTGTGATAATGAATTTTTAGAAATAAACTCTTTTTTGCTTGGTAAATTGGGTAATTTATTTTCGATAGCATCTATGAGTGGATGCCCTAAAAATTTTGCAGGATAATTGTGTTTTTCTTTGTAAAAAGGCTCTTCGAAAGGGAGTATAACAAAAAGTTGGCTTACGTATTTTTTAATGATTTCTACTCGGCCTTCTTTCCAAGCCCAAACTGTTGGTGAAATGTAATAAGCAACTTTAATTTTATTTTCGTGTGCCCATTTGGCCATGCGCAAATTGAAGCCTGGGTAATCTACTAAAATCAACACATCTGGCTTATACTTTAAAATTGCTTGTTTGATAGTTTTAAAATTTTGCTTTATAGCCCCAATGTTTTTTAAAACCTCAACAAAGCCCATAAAGGCCATTTGTTTAATATTTACAACTGGTTGTTGTTTTGTAACCTCCATCAAATAATCGCCACCAGTAAATGCGAATTGGGCATTTGAATCGAATTGCTGAATATATTTTGCGCAATTAGATGCGTGCATATCGCCACTCACTTCGCCAGTTATAAAAAAATACTTCATGAACTATACTTCAAATGGTTCTATATAGTACATAACATAAGCAACTAAAGCCACATAAAATAATAAACTAATAATTATTCCTTTATTAAAACTATCCATCTTTTTTTGTAAACCTATATAAAAAAGTAATAAGTTGCCAATGCCACAACCCTTGATATAACTGCCTAGTAGCTGACCACCAATTAAATATTTAGTGAATCTAACCGGAAAAGAAAGTTGATGTTGTGTAAACATCCAAATAAAAAAATACACTATTGCAGGAAAAATTAAGCCTATTATTAGGCCTTTCCAGACATTATCTAATTTAAATAACCAATTCATTTTACTTCTCGAATTCTTTTATTTTTTCAAGTGCTTTGTAATCTGTTAAATCTACCTGCGTAGGCACAACAGATAAGTAACCGTTTGCAAGCGCCCACTCATCAGTATCCGTGGCTTCTTTTTCAAAATTTATAAATTCGCCTGTAAGCCAGTAATAATCTCTACCGTACGGATCTTGTCTTGCGTCAAATTTCTCAACCCAACTGGCTTTGGCTTGACGAACAACTTTTATGCCTTTAATATTCTCTTTTGATAATTTAGGAATATTTACATTTAAACACGTTCCTTTTGGCATTCCGTGTTTTAAACTTTTCTCAATAAGTTTAGCAATGTAATTTTCTGCTTGAAAAAAATCTGCTTCCATGCTATAGTCGCACAAACTAAAACCTATGCTGGGAGCGCCTTCTAAAGCACCTTCAATTGCAGCGCTCATTGTACCACTATAAATCACATTTATTGAACTGTTGCTACCATGATTGATGCCGCTCAGAATTAAATTTGGTTTTTGAGGCAACACTTCGCAGATGGCCATTTTAACACAATCTACTGGTGTTCCTGAGCAGGCTAACTCTATATCTGTTGAATGATAGTGTGTTTTTTGCAAACGCAAAGTTGAATTTATAGTAATAGCGTGCCCCATGCCACTTTGTGGTTTATCAGGTGCAATTACGGCAATGGTGCCAAATTGTTTGGCTATTTTAACCAAAGCAGAAATGCCAGGTGCATAAATGCCATCGTCGTTTGTTACTAGGATTAATGGTTTGTTCATTCGTCTTATAAAACTAAAGCTAATTATGCTTACTTTTAGGGTAGGTAAATGTAATTACTAAGGTGCAAATGTTAATACCTGTAAAAAATCTGCAAAATTGTCAGAGAAACAAAATGGCATTTAACTTGTTATATATTTACAAAACTTAGATTATGTATTTCGATCCAATTTTATTAATAATTAGCGGTGTTTTTATGGGGCTTGGTTTATTGGCCAGTAGCCGTTTAAAAGCAAAATTTAAAAAGTATTCTGCACACCGAATTAGCACGGGGCTAACTGGCAAGGAAGTGGCAGAAAAAATGTTAAAGCAATATGGCGTTTTTGATGTAAAAGTTGTAAGCGTGGGGGGGATGTTAACAGACCATTACAACCCTGCTAACAAAACTGTAAATTTAAGCGCAGACGTTTATAACAACGCAACTATAGCAGCAGCAGCCGTTGCAGCGCACGAATGTGGGCACGCCGTGCAACACAATACAGCCTACGCTTGGTTAACTATGAGAAGTAAATTAGTACCTGTAGTTAATATTGCAAGTATGGCAATGAATTTTTTAACTTTTGGACTGGCTATAATAGCTTATTCAATGCCAAGTTTAATGAATTCGATGCTATTGGTTTTTATTGTATTACAAGGAGCAATAACCTTGTTTAGTGTTATGACGTTGCCTGTTGAGATTGATGCAAGTAAGCGTGCCGTTGCTTGGTTAGAAGATGCACGCATTGCTGGTTACCAAGAAGTTGATGAGGCTAAAGATGCCTTAAAATGGGCTGCCTATACATATATAATTAGTGCTTTAGGAAGTGTGGCTACCTTGTTGTATTATATTTGGAGGTTTACCAGTAATAACCGTGATTAATTGTGGTCTGCTCATAAACTCAAAAATCTTTTTTCTTTTAACTTTTTTTCTTGGATAAAAAAAGTTTCAAAAAAATCAAGTCGCCGCAAGCGCCTACCCGCAATTAATTTTTCTTAGGGAAATTATCCAGTGGATAATTTAGGCAGCTTGTGCGCAAGCAATCGACGTAACTTTTATTTTGCCAAGATAATTTTTTTAAAGCAAAATAAAAAAACGCAAGCGCCCTCGATGAATTTTTAAAGAAAAATTAATTCTCGCCTTCCTAGCTCCGCGCGGCGACATGCCAACACACAAAATCCGTCATCGTTCAAAACGTATAAAAAAAGTAATCACTTTCAATAAATTAATGCAAACCTTTGCATGAATTTACAAGCTTGTGTCTCAATTTACCTTGCGTAATATTTATCGTATTTCAACGTTAAGCCTTACAATTGTTGACTTTTATTTACTGAGCACGTCCTATTTACTTCTTGGTTAACTCTTTAAACACATCTTCAATTTTTTGTTCTTGTTTGTTTAAGGTTAATACACTTAGGTTGTTTTTCACTGCGAATTCAAAAATTGCCTTTCTAACGTCATCTTTACTTGAGCTAATTAGTTCCCAAGTTGTTTCTGATTTTGATTTTGCCGACTCAATATCTTTGATTTGTAATAACAATTTTTCTGATATAGCTTTGTCAAACTCAACAGTTATAATTTGCTGGGTTTTATTTTGCTGAAGTGATTTTGTTTCTTCATCAGCAACTATTTCACCGTTGTTAATAATTATTACTCTATCACAAATGGCTTCCACTTCTTGCATAATATGCGTGCTAAGCATCACAGTTTTTTGTTTTCCCAAATTTTTTATTAGGCTGCGTATGTCTTCTAATTGATTTGGATCTAAGCCAGTGGTTGGCTCATCCATAATTAATACTTTAGGATCGTGAATCATTGCTTGGGCTAAACCAACGCGTTGGCGGTATCCTTTGCTTAAGGCGCCAATTTTTTTATTTTGTTCTATTTGCAAGCCTGTTAATTCAATCATTTCTGTAACGCGTTGCTTGCTATTTTTAATTTTATAAATGCCACCAACAAACTCCAAAAACTCTTTCACATACATATCTAAATACAAAGGATTATGTTCTGGTAAATAACCAATGTTTTTTCTCACATCAATACTTTGCGTAGCTACGTCAAAATTGCATACCTTGGCAACGCCTTCTGTTTGAGGGATGTAGCAGGTAAGAATTTTCATCATGGTACTTTTTCCTGCTCCATTAGGCCCTAAAAATCCCACAATTTCGTTTTCGCCAACATTAAAACTTACATTGTTTAATGCTTTTTGTTTGCCGTATATTTTGGTAATATTAGTTACTTGAATTGACATTTTCTGTATTCTTTATTAATAGTTCTTTCTGTTAAGAGGTTTTATTTTTATTTTACTACATACCCACTTTTAATGCACTTTAAAAACATTTGTTTCTACCCAGCCTTTGCCCCAATCGGCTTTTTCTTCTTCTGTCCAAATTGTTGGGTAAAAAATTCGTTTTTGAAAACGTGGTGGTAGATATTTCTGCCAATTGGTTCCGCCCGTTGCAGCAATGTCTTGTGTGTTTTGCTGTAAGTAGCGAACAGCGCTTTTATAATGCATTAGAGGCCAATTAATATTTACATTTACATCTAATTGTTTTAAAGCGTTTATTAATGGCTGATGTTCTTGTTCTTCTTTAGTTAAGCTTAAATATTTTTGCCAAACATTTTTGGTTTTATATTCGTTTGCTAAATCAATAAATTTTTGTCCGTATTTATTTTCAAATTGCTTTAGGGTTAATGTTTTTTTGCCGGTTGCAATTTCAGTGGCGCCTTTATTCCAATAAATGTTTTCAAATAATTCTTCAATTGAAGCGTTTTTGTTTTCAAAATTTACGCGTACATCTTTATCCACCAAATTTATAAAATCGGTGCTACAAATTTCAATCATTCGGTATTGTGCGCTTTGAAAGCCACTGGCTGGAAGCAATGCCATGCGGTAACGTAAAAACTGCTCTTTCTCCATACCATCTACCATTATTTCAAAACTTTTTGTGAGCGATTCAAAATACCTGTTTACACGGGTAATTCTTTCAGTAAGAAATTTAGCATCAATTTTTTCTTTCCAGCCATTATCTTTTCCGTTAGGTAAAATTTCTTTTCCATTATTTGCAATTTGGTTTAATTCATGCAAACTTAGCTTAAAATATAACTCGGTAATTTGATGATACATTATAAAAATCACCTCATCAGGATAATCTGTTTTTGGATTTTGTAGCGTTAATAGGGTATCTACCTGTATATAATCCCAGTAAGTTAAATAATTTGAAAGCAATAGACCATCTAAATAGCTATGTAAATCTTGCCCCATTTGAGCATATTTATCTTCCAGTAATTTTACTTTATCAATCAATGTATTATCCATTTTATTAATTTTATATTTTAAGCAAATTGTTTAACATCATTTGCACTAATTTCTTTTCCTCCTAAAATCACCAAACGTTCAATCACGTTTCTAAATTCTCTAATATTTCCTGGCCAGTTGCGTTCTTGTAATAATTTTATTGCCTCTGAAGAAATATCTTTTTTTATTGCATGTGTATCTTCGCTAATTTGTGTGAGGAAAAAATCTGCAAGCAAAGGTATGTCTTCTTTCCTATCATTCAAACCTGGAACATGTATTGGAATTACCGCCAAGCGGTGATATAAATCCTCTCTAAAATTTCCTTGCTCTATTTCTTTCAATAAATTTTTATTGGTTGCTGCAAATACACGTACATTTACTTTAATTTCTTTATCCCCTCCAACGCGTGTAATTTTTTGTTCTTGTAAGGCGCGCAAAACTTTGGCTTGAGCGCTTTGGCTCATATCGCCTATTTCATCTAAAAATAAAGTACCACCTTCTGCCAATTCAAATTTTCCTTTGCGTTGGGCTATAGCACTTGTAAATGAACCTTTCTCGTGTCCAAATAATTCGCTTTCAATTAACTCGCTTGGAATAGCGGCGCAATTTACCTCAACAAGTGGCGCAGCATTTCTATTACTTTTTTCGTGTAATAATTTTGCAACTAATTCTTTGCCACTGCCGTTCCCACCGGTTATTAAAACACGCGCATCGGTTGGTGCAACTTTATCAATCATTTCTTTTATTTGAATTATGGCGTTTGATTGGCCAACAATATCAACGGATTTAGATATTTTCTTTTTTAAGTTTTTTGTTTCCGTTACAAGTTCAGTTTTTTCGAGTGCGTTTTTTATACTCACCAATAATCTATTCAAATCAATTGGTTTTGGTAAATAATCGTATGCTCCTTTTTTTACGGTAGCCACGGCTGTATCAATATTTCCGTGTCCGCTCATCATAATTATTGAAGAATTAATTCCTGCTTCTAATAATTTATTTAATAACTCTTCACCATCTAATTTTGGCATTTTAATATCACACAATATGATGTCGTAGTTGTTTTTTAATGCCAATGTTTGTCCTACTAAACCATCTTCTGCTTCCTCAACTACATGTTTCTCGAATTCTAAAATTTCTTTTATACTTCTTCTAATCGCTTTTTCATCATCTATAACCAAAATTTTTGCCATGCTGTAAAATTACTTTTTTTGTTGAATAAATTCCCACAAAGCGCCTTCTTTAAGTGAATATGTTGAAACTCTGATTTTTCTGAGATTGCAATTTTTAAGTATATGATGAATTAAAAAACATGAAATTACAATCATATCAACGCGCATTGGGAGTAGTCCTTTTATATTTTTTCTTTCTAAAATTGTAGAAGCAATAATTTTATCATAAATTATATAAAAATTTTCAATATCAACTATGTATCCCGTTTTGCCATCAAGTAATGGTTCTCCTTCTAATTCACCACAAATCATTTCTATAATTGAATCAAAAGCTCCAGAAGAGCCAATAAGTTCTATTGGTTTATAAATTCTTATTGCCTCAAATAAATCAACTAATTGTTCGCTTAAATAATTATCCAAATTTGAGATTGTGGTTTCTGAGATTGGATCTTCAGGATTGAATTTTTCGAGTAACCTAGCTGCGCCAAGTTTAAAACTTTGTTTCCAGAAAATAGTGGTGTTGTTAGCCAAAATGAATTCATTGCTTCCGCCGCCAATATCCATGATTAAAGAAATATTTTCATTCATTGGGAGCGCTAATCTGTTGCCAAAATAAATAAGTTCCGCCTCGTTGTTACCATCTATCAATTTTATTTCAATGCCCGTTTTTTTAATTACTTCACTAATAAAATCTGAACCATTACTTGCATCTCTTAGAGCAGAGGTTCCAAATGCAAGTACATTTTGAACGCATTCTTTCTTTATAATTTTATTAAATTCAACCAAAGCGCTAACGCCTCTTTCAAAAGCTGTAGCGCTAATAAAACCTTTATTAATTCCACCTTCACCTAGCTTAACCGCTGAGCGTGTACTTATTTTTTTAATGGGCATTCCATTTTCTTGCTGGTGAGCAATTAACAAATTGAACGTGTTAGTACCACAATCTATTACCGCCAATAGAGCCATAAAGCCGTTAAAAATATTTTCTTAAAGCTAATAAATATTATTTCACAAAACTTGATTATTAATTTAAAACGTTGTATTTTTATTCTATGCAACTTCTAAACACACTAAAAAATGAAAAAACTTTTATTATCAATTTCAACTTTTGCAACAGCAGTTACATTAAATGCACAAACGGTTGATAAACATAAAGTTGATGGTGAGATATACATCAAGGTAAAACCAAGTTTATTAAGTGAGGTAAAACTTGATAACCCAAACAACTTGCAAATAACTAAAGTAAGTAGTTTAAGAAACACCTTATTTAAGTATGGTGCCAACAAACTAGTAAAACCATTTTATCAAGCCGATGATGATGCGGTTTTGCCTTATATACTAAAAGCAAAATTTACTCAAATCAACCAAGTACATGAATTAATAGAGGAGTTACAAAAAATTAAAGGGGTTGATTATGCAGAGCAAGTTAACCTGGTAACGGTGGATGCTACTCCAAATGATCCGACTATTGGCGCACACCTAACACAAATTGGTGCGCAGTTGGCCTGGGATACTTGGAGCGTAACATCAAACATAACCTGCGCTGTAGTAGATAATGCTGTAGCATGGACACACCCTGATTTGGTGCAAAATACATTTACCAACACTGCTGAAATTGCTGGTAATGGCGTTGATGATGATTTGAACGGTTATATTGATGACAGAAATGGCTGGGATGCAGCTGATAATGATAATAACCCTATCCCTACGAATAATGCAATGGACCATGGAACGCATTGTGCTGGTATTGCTGGTGCAAGAACAAACAATGGAATTGGAGTAGCCTCTATTGGTTGGAATATTAAAATAATACCTGTAAAATGCCAAACAAACGGCGGTAGCACAATTGGTATAGCAAACGGATACGGTGGAATTCTTTATGCTGCGAAAATGAAAGCCCGCGTTATTTCTTGCTCTTGGGGAGGTGCTGGTACGGCCTCAGCGGCAGAGCAATCTGTTATTGACTACGCTTGGAATAAAGGTTGTATAGTAATGGCTGCTGCCGGAAATAGTAATGTTAATACTTTAACTTACCCTGGGGCTTACAATAGAGTTTATTGTGTTGCTTCTTGCAATGGCGCTAATGCAAAATCTGGTTTTAGTAATTATGGCGCGTGGGTTGATATTACTGCTCCAGGTGAAAATATTAGTAGTACCGTACCAGGAAATACTTATCAAAGTCAATCTGGTACTTCAATGGCCACGCCTTTAGTTGCAGGTCTTGCTGCACTTATGCTATCACGTTCACCACAAATGACGCAAACAGATGTACTTAATTGTATAAGCTCAACTGCATTAAATATTGCGGCTGCTAATAGCGCCAGTTTAGCTGGTCAGTTAGGTGCAGGTAGAATTAGAGCAAACTTAGCTATGAGCTGTGCGGCTGGCTTTTCGGCAACGCCTGTTGTTTCTAACTTTTATTCGTTAATTAGGAATACTTGCCCCAACACACCAATTGTATTTACAGATAGTTCGTTGTATTTACCAACAGCCTGGAGCTGGACGTTTCAAGCCGGAATGCCTGCTACATCAACATCTTCAGCCCCGAGTGTGCAGTGGACAACCCCAGGAACCTATTCAGTTGCGATGCAAGCCACAAATATTAACGGAGGAAATACCGCAACTAAAGTATCTTACATAACTGTTGCCGGACCTATTGCTCTTCCGTTTTCACAAGGTTTTCAAGCAGCACAGTTTTTACCTCCCAATTGGTCATCTCTAAACATAGGAAACGATAACTATTATTGGGAAAGGGCTACCGGATTTGGTGGATTTATTACCAGTACTGCTTGTGCTGTTTTTGACAATTATAACGACGATGTTACGAATGAGCGCGATGAAATGCGCTCTCCTAAATTAATTTTTACAAATGTACCTACAGCCCGATTAAGATTTGACGTAGCTTACAGGCAATACGACAATCAATATTCTGATAGTTTAGAGGTTAAAATTTCGACCAATTGTGGTGCTACATGGAATCAAATTTATTTAAAAGGAGGTCAAACTTTAGCTACCAATGCTACGACTTTACAAAATGCACAATTTACACCAACTACCGCTGCCTTATGGCGTAGAGATACAATTGATATAACACCATGGGCTGCTGGTCAGCAAAACGTTTTGGTAAGTTTTGTTAATAGAGGACATTACGGGCAAGCCGTTTATTTAGATAACATTAATATTGTTAACACTGCAATTAATGCAAATTTCAATGCAATTTCTTCCGCCTGCGCAAACGCTATTGTTAATTTTACAAACTCGAGTACCAACTCTAGCACGATAGCGCCAAGTTATAGTTGGTCTTTCTCAGGAGGAACACCTGCAACTTCAACAGCTTCAAATCCATCGGTTACTTTTGCTACACCAGGAACTAAAACTGTTACACTAATAATGAATGCTGGAGGTGCTTCATCAACAATTACACAAACTATGACCGTTGCAGGTGCGCTTGCGCTTACTGTAAATAATAGCACATTGTGTTCAGGCAATTCTGCAAGTTTAATAGCTAGTGGTGCAAGTTCTTATACTTGGAATACTGGAGCTACAACGAACTCGATTTCTGTTTCCCCAAATGCAACCACTTCTTACACCGTAACCGGCAGTAACGGTGTTTGTTCTGGTTCAATTACAAGTAATGTTAACGTAACCACTACACCTACAGTAGCCATAAACAATCAAACTATTTGTAGTGGCGGCACTGCTACCTTGCAAGCCACAGGCGCTGCGACCTACAGCTGGAATACCGGTTCAACTTCAAATCCTATATTGGTTGCCCCAGCTTCTAATACAACTTACGTTGTAACAGGAAATAATGGCCCCTGTTCTAATACCAAAACTGTTACTGTAACAATAGGTACAGGTATCTCAATTAATATTCTACCAATAAATCCGCAACTTTGCGCAGGAAGTTCGTTAACACTCAATGCTGGTGGAGCTACAACTTATACATGGAACACTGGATCTAACGCATCAAGTATTATTATATCTCCTTCCGCAACTACTAACTACACAGTTTCGGGTAACAATGGTGCTTGTAGCGGAACAGCTATTTTTTCAGTTGGTGTAAATCCTCTACCAATTGCGGCAATTACATCTTCAAATATTTCGTGTAATGGTTTAACCAATGGTTCTGCTAATGCTAACATATCTAGCGGTACGGCGCCATTTACTTACTCATGGTCAGGTGGACAAACCACACAAAATATTGGTGGTCTTGGCGTTGGAGCTGTAACCTATACAGTTACTGATAGCAAAGGGTGTAAAGCTAATGCATCCACAAATATTACTCAACCTACGGCTTTAACTGTTGCAAACTCCAATACTACACAAGCTTTATGTAATCAAGCAAACGGAACAGCGAGCGTTACTATTAATGGAGGAACAAGTCCTTACAATTACAGTTGGAATACATTACCAGCTCAATTAACAGCTAACGCTAACAGTTTAACGCCTGGTAGCTGGGTATTAACAACTACTGATAATAAAGGATGTGTAATTACAACAACTGTAACCATTTCTGGTGCAACCACAGCGAGCAATGTTGCAATAAAAAACAATATTACCTGTAATGGCTTAGCTAATGGTAGCGCTACTGTAACATCTACACCACCTTCAATAGGCCCATTTACTTACCAATGGTCTACAGGTGCTACTACTAGCGTAATTAGTAGTTTAACTGGCGGTGTAAAATCGGTTACTGTTACCGATGTTAATGGTTGTAAAACTTTTACTAACGTAAACATTATTAATCCTAGTGCTATAGTTTTGGGAGCTTCAAGTACAAATGCCTCATGCGGAACTTGTGCTGATGGATCTGCTATAGTTTTGGCTAGTGGCGGAACTGGTGCTTATACATACACATGGAGCCCCGCAGGAGGAAATACAGATACACCAAGTGGTTTAGTGCCAGCTTGCTACACAGTTTCAGTTGCCGATGTAAATAATTGTATTGCTACAACTACTACTTGTGTTAGTTTTGCTTCTAACATTGGCGTGAATGTGCTTAATAATATTTTAAATATCTATCCAAATCCAACTAATGGAATATTAACGATAAAACTTGTTGGATTAACATATAATTACTTTGTTTATAATGCTGTTGGTCAAATTATCTTGAACAAACAAAATAATGAAAACATTTCTGAATTAAATTTAAGCACCTTTGCAAGAGGAGTTTATGTTGTGAAATTGGAGAGTAATGGTCAACATATATTCAAAAAAATTGTACTGGAATAAAATTGGTTTCAATTAAAAAATAAAAGCCATCTTTGCAAAAAGATGGCTTTTTAATGTTATGACAAAACTTTTAATTATAGGCGCAGGTCGCTCCACAGGTTCGTTAGTAGATTATTTACTTCAACACTCAGCTGAATTAAATTTAGAACTTACAGTTGCAGATTTAGATATAAAATTAGCACAAGAAAAAGTTCAAGGCAATAATCGCGCAAAAGCAATTAGCTTAAATATTGAAGACAAGGAACAACGACAAGAAGTAATAAAAAATCATGATTTTATAATTTCTATGTTACCTGCTTTTATGCATGGCAACGTGGCAAAAGATTGTTTATCATTTAATAAACACATGGCAACTGCAAGTTATGTAAGCGCTGAAATGAAAATGATTAATAAAGAAGCGCAACAAAATGGACTTTTATTTTTAAATGAATGTGGACTAGACCCAGGCATAGACCACGCAAGCGCTATGAAACTAATACACGAGATTGAAGCCAAAGGAGGAACAATAACCAGTTTTAAATCGTATTGTGGTGGGTTGGTTGCGCCCGAAAGTAATGATAACCCGTGGGGGTATAAATTTAGTTGGAACCCTAGAAATGTAGTATTAGCTGGGCAAGGAACTGCACAATACTTAAAAGAAGGAAAAATAAAATATTTACCATACAATAAATTATTTAAACAAACTGACTTAATAGAAATTGAAGGCTATGGAAGATTTGACGCCTATGCTAATCGTGATAGTTTAAGTTATATTGATGTGTACGGCTTATCACACGTAAAAACAATGCTAAGAGGTACATTAAGGCAAGAACATTACTGCAAAGCATACGACATTTTTATAGACTTAGGATTGACGGATGATAGCACCAGATTATTTCATACAAATAAATTAACTTATACTGACTTATTACTTGCTTTTTTACCAAGTACATCAAACGATTTAAAAACAGTATTAAAAAATGTTTTTGAAAAAAGATTTGATAACGATATTGAAAAAATGTTTGATTACTTAGAACTTTTTAATCATAAAAAAATAACATTATCTGAAGGAACACCGGCACAATTATTACAAAATTTACTAGAAGAGAAATGGAAATTAAACGAAACAGATAAAGATATGATTGTGATGCAACACCTTTTTGAATATGAGCTTAACAATACAACCAAAAAAGTAACTTCTTCTTTAGTAGTAAAAGGAGTAAACAATAAAACCACTGCCATGTCTAAAACAGTTGGCTTGCCATTGGCCATTTGTGTGAAAAATTTCTTAACCAAAAAATACACAGCAAAAGGTGTTGTAATACCTACCGTTAAAGAAATTTACAACCCTTTACTTGCTGAATTAGAAAATTATGATATAACATTTCACGAAAAATTTGATTAATTTTTTTATTGATTATTAGTTTTTTCAAGTCTTTTACGCTGAATTTTAAAACAAGTAAAATACAAAATTCTTATATAGCTTTATATTTCTTATATGATTCAAAATAATAGTTGCGTTTAGTTATCTATCCCTTTTAAATTTTCGATGACTATTTTTTTGATCCCCAAAAGCACTATTGTCTTTTCAATGCATTATTCGTAAATTTACAGTTCAAACCTTATAAAAATGAAAATTTTTTTTATCATTTGTTTTTTATTTATTTCCCTCATCGGAGTAGCTCAAACTGTACAAAACGGAAATTACTCCACAGTAGGTTACATTAAAGATGACGGTACCGTGCAAAACCAAAATTATTCAACTATTGGTTACATTAAAAAAGATGGTACTGTTCAAAACCAAAATTATTCAACAATTGGTTATCTTAAAAATGATGGAACAGTTCAAAATCAAAATTACTCTACTGTTGGTTATATAAAAAATGACGGAACAGTTCAAAACCAAAACTATTCAACAATTGGCTACATTAAAAACGACGGTACTTTGCAAAATCAAAATTACAGCACTGTTGGTTACGCTAAAAATATCAATAAGCAATGGGCAGCAGCAGCAGCTTTCTTTTTCTTTTTCAATTTAAAATAATATAAAAATCAAAACCCATGTCAACTCAACCAATTAAAAATGTAGAATACGGCTTAGAAAAAATTTTTGATGGAGCTCAAGATTTTTTACCGTTGTTAGGAACAGATTACGTAGAGTTTTATGTTGGTAACGCCAAACAAAGCGCCCACTACTATAAAACCGCTTTTGGTTTTCAAAGTTATGCATACGCAGGACTAGAGACCGGATTAAGAGACAGAACAAGTTATGTTTTAAAACAAGATAAAATCAAACTCGTATTAACTACTGCATTAACCAGCGATTCAGTTATTGGTGAGCATGTAAAAAAACATGGCGATGGTGTTAAAGTTATTGCACTTTGGGTAGATGATGCAACAAAATCTTACGAAGAAACGACAAAACGAGGGGCCAAATCTTTTATGAAACCTACTACAGAGAAAGATGAACATGGAGAAGTAGTGCGAAGTGGTATTTATACTTATGGCGAAACAGTACATTTATTTGTTGAAAGAAAAAATTACAAAGGCACATTTTTACCCGGCTACAAACCTTGGGTAAGCGATTATAACCCTACGCCAGTAGGATTAAAGTTTATAGACCACATGGTGGGTAATGTTGGTTGGAATGAAATGAACCCAACTGTAAAGTGGTACGAAGAAGTGATGGGTTTTGTAAACTTTTTAACCTTTGATGATAAACAAATTACAACTGAATACTCTGCTTTAATGAGCAAAGTAATGAGCAATGGCAATGGTAGAATAAAATTCCCAATTAACGAACCAGCCGAAGGAAAGAAAAAATCGCAAATCGAAGAATATATTGATTTTTACGAAGGCGCAGGTGTGCAGCATTTGGCCTTGGCTACAGATGATATTATAAAAACAGTTTCTGAATTAAAAGCGCGCGGTGTAGAATTTTTACCACCACCACCACAAGCTTATTACGATGATATTCCACGCAGATTAGGTAGCCACATGAGCATTATGAAAGAGGATATAAAACAATTACAAAGTCTTTCCATTTTAGTAGATGCTGATGAAGAGGGTTATCTTTTACAAATTTTTACAAAACCAGTAGAAGACCGCCCAACTTTATTTTACGAAATTATACAACGCATGGGCGCCAAAGGCTTTGGTGCTGGCAACTTTAAAGCCTTGTTTGAAAGTATTGAAAGAGAGCAAGCTTTAAGAGGGACGTTGTAGAGATTTTAATTGAATGCTAGGATTTATTTAAATTGCAAATTTAAGTTTGAATTATTGAACTTATAATTGAGCTAAGACAAGCTTTCCAACAGACTGGTAATCAAGGCGACAATAAGTTCATCTAAACTAATATTCTTCATACGGATAGGCAATTCAATTATTCCAAAAATAAATCTTTGCTTCATAAGCCAAACTTACTCTCACTTTTTTTTTCAAACTATTCAGCTAACTTCGCATTAACAATTCCATGCAACAAAAATGAATTTTAGCGAACTTAACCTAAGCAAACAACTTCTAAATGCCTTAACAGACTTAGGCTTTAGCGAAGCAACACCCATTCAACAAAATTCATTTAACCAAATTATGAGTGGTCGTGATGTAGTAGGAATTGCTCAAACAGGTACTGGTAAAACCTTTGCCTACTTATTGCCCATATTAAGACAGTTAACTTTCTCTTACCAACGCAACCCACGTGTAATAATTTTAGTACCAACGCGTGAATTAGTAGTGCAAGTTATTGAATCAATTAATAAACTTAGCAAATATCAAACAGTACGTGTAGCAGGTATTTACGGCGGTGCAAACATAAACACACAGCGTAATTTAATTTTAGATGGCTTAGATATTTTAGTGGCCACACCTGGTCGAATGATTGATATGTTGATAGATAGAGTTGTAGTTGTAAATCAACTTCAAAAATTAGTAATTGATGAAGTAGATGAAATGCTGAGTCTTGGTTTTAGAACGCAATTAAATCGAATACTAGAAATGATGCCTGTTAAGCGACAAACGCTTTTGTTTTCGGCTACTTTAGATGAAGAAATTGAAAATTTAATTAACAACTATTTTACTGAACCTATTTATATTGAAACCACGCAGCGCGGAAAAACAGTTGCAAAAATTACGCAAAGCGCTTATGCTGTTCCTAATTTTTATACAAAAGTAAATTTGTTGGAGTACTTACTTACAGATAAAAAAACACTAAAAAAAGTATTGGTGTTTTGTAAAAACAAAACGGAAGCAGATGCCGTTTACAAAGAATTAGCACCTGTTTTTGAAGAAGAAATTTCTATAATTCACTCTAACAAATCGCAACCGCAACGTTTTGAAGCTATTGCACGTTTTTCAAAAAAAGATTTACGCATTTTAATTGCAACAGATGTAATTGCGCGTGGCATAGATTTTGAGAACGTTAGTCATGTTATAAATTTTAACTTGCCTTTACAGACAGAAGATTACGTGCATCGTGTAGGAAGAACAGGCAGATCGGGCAAATCAGGTGAAGCGATTTCATTAGTTACAGAAAAAGAAAAAATATTGTTCGAAAAAATTGAACAATTTACAAAACAAAAAATCAAACTACTTCAAATTCCTGAAGAGGTAGAAATAACTGACGTTTTAACCAAAGAAGAAAGGCCAGTTTATAAAGATAAAAGTTTAAAAAAGCTCCCGAAATTTGTTCCTAAAACAGGCGCTTTCCACGAGAAAAAAGCAAAAAATAAAAAGAAACATTTAGGCGGAAAACGCAAACAAGAAACGCTGAAACGAAAGTACGAAGCCCAAATTAAGTTGAGAAGCAAAAAATGAGTTTCTTAAAATAGAGACTGCTATTTGTTTAATTGCGTAATTAATATTAATTTTGTGACAAGTTCTTTATTATACTTATTTAGAAAAGCAGAGGGATACGCCCTGTGAAGCTTTACCAACCCTTATAATTAAGTTAAAAATTTTTAGTTTAAAATTTCAAAGAAATTCATCTTTTAGATTTTAACTTGTAGTTTTTAGCTTTCGAAAAGAAGGTGGGAATTCGTTCCGATTTTATCGGAAAAAATAAGTCAGACACATTAGTAAAATTAAACATTAACAAATATGCTAATCCCTTCTGACTAAAAAACAGAAGGGATTTTTTTATGGTAAAAAAGGAAAATCAAAATATTGAATTTAAAGAATCTTGGTCAGATGATTATTTAAAGTGGGTTGCTGGCTTTTGTAATGGACTTGGTGGTAAAATCTACATTGGTATTGATGATAATGGAAACTATGTGGGTTTAAAAAACAAAGCGCAAAAACTGTTAGAAGATATTCCAAATAAGTTGGTACAGCATCTAGGTGTTGTTTGTGAAGTTAATCTAAAACATAAAAATAAAATAGAATATTTAGAAATAAAAGTTCCAAAATATACTGTACCTATTTCTTACAATGGCAAGTATTACTTTAGAAGCGGCGCTACTAAACAAGAACTAAAAGGTAAGGCACTTGAACAGTTTTTGCTTAAAAAATCAGGTAAAACCTGGGATATGATGCCCGAAAATTTAGCATCGTTAAAAGATATTGATACAAAAGCTATTGCCCGTTTTAAAAAATTAGCGTCGAATAGCTTGAGATTAAAAAGTATTGCACAAGAAAGAAATAATTTAGCTGTATTAAACAACTTAAATTTATTAGATGGCAAAAAACTTAAACGAGCTGCGGTTTTATTATTTGCAAAAGATCCTCAAAAGTTTTTTATTGGCTCTTCTCTTAAAATTGGGAAGTTTGGGAATTCAGATAACGATTTAATTTTTCAAGACGAAGTTTCTGGTAATCTTATAGAAATTACTGAGCGTGCAATAGAATTGCTTGATAAGAAATATTTCCCTTCTTTAATAAGTTACCAAGGCATTTATAGAAAAGAAGAGTGGCCTTACCCATACGAGGCTATACGCGAAGCTATTTTAAATGCCATTGTTCATCGAGATTACAGCGGCGATACAACATTAATAAGTATTTACAACGATAAAATTGTTTTTTGGAATGATGGTAAACTACACGAAGATATTTCGTTAGAAGATTTGAAAACAAAGCATCCTTCTCGCCCCAATAATCCAAAAATAGCCGAAGTATTTTATAAAGCCGGATTAATAGAAGCTTGGGGAAGGGGTACATTAAATATTATTCAGTTATGTAAAAAAGAAGCAAATAAAGAACCTTACTTCGAGTCGATAAGTGGAGGAACACAGCTAACCATATATAGTAAAGTTAGCGCAATTAAAAAAGACGAAAAATTAAATGCACGACAAATTAATACACTCAGCTACATAAAGGAGCATGGAGAAATTAATAATTCAACATATCAAATAATAAATAAGACAAACGAAAAAACAGCCTATAGAGATTTAAGCGAACTAGTATCACTCAATTTCTTAGTAAAACTGGGTCAAACGAAACAATCTACAATTTATAAATTAAAAAAATAATGAAAACTTCATCGGACATTTCATCGGACATTTCATCGGACATTTCATCGGACATTTCATCGGACATTTCATCGGACATTTTTAAAATAATATTTCTCTATAACCCTTTAAAATCAAGTCTTTCAGTGAAAATTTTATCGGACATTTTTAAGTTAAAATCATCGGACATTTCATCGGACAAAAATTAAATTATGAGTAACATAAATACAATACAACAAGAATTAGAAAAAAGAGTATTAGTAATTGATGGGGCAATGGGCTCTATGATTCAGCAATACAAATTAACTGAAAAAGATTTTAGAGGGAAACGTTTTGCCGACTGGCACAAGGATTTACAAGGTAATAACGACTTGCTATCCATTACGCAACCGCATATTATTAAAACTATTCATAAAGAATATTTAAAAGCGGGTGCCGATATTATTGAAACCAATACGTTTAGCGATACTTCTATTGCTATGGCTGATTACGATATGCAAGAGTTTGTATATGAACTCAATTTCGAATCAGCTAAAATAGCGAAAGAAGCGATTACTGAGTTTAAAACAGAATTCCCTGAATTTGCTTCTATTCCAAAATTTGTTGCTGGAGCAATTGGACCAACTAACCGCACCTTATCCTTATCTCCCAATGTAAACGACCCTGGTTATAGAGCTATTACATTTGATGAATTAGTAGAAGCTTATACCGAGCAAGTGCGTGGCTTAATTGATGGTGGTGCTGATTTATTATTAATCGAAACAATTTTTGATACGCTAAATGCTAAAGCGGCTTTATTCGCTATTCAAAATTACTGCGAAAAAATAAATAAAAAAATGCCCGTAATGGTTTCGGGAACTATTACTGATGCAAGTGGTAGAACCCTTTCGGGACAAACAACCGAAGCGTTTTTAAATTCTGTTTCGCACGTAGAGTTATTAAGCGTAGGCTTAAATTGCGCGCTAGGAGCGAAAGATATGCGCCCATACTTAGAGGAGTTATCTAATAAAGCTCCGTTTTATGTTAGTGCTTACCCAAATGCCGGTTTGCCAAATCAGTTTGGTGAGTATGATCAGGATGCGCATGAAATGGGACATCAAATAGAAGATTTTTTAAAAGCAGGGTTTTTAAATATTGTTGGTGGATGTTGCGGAACAACTCCTTCACATATTAAACGCATTGCCGAGTTAGCAAAGGATGCAAAGCCTCGTAAAAAACCTCAACCTAATACCTTGATGCACTTAAGCGGATTAGAGCCATACACGCTCACGCCTGAAAGCAATTTTTTAAATGTAGGTGAACGCACAAATGTTACTGGTTCTAAAAAGTTTTTACATTTAATTAAAGAAGGAAATTTTGAAGAAGCTTTATCTATTGCCCGCGAGCAAGTAGAAGGCGGCGCACAAGTAATTGATGTTAACATGGATGAAGGGATGTTAGATAGCGAACAGGCAATGACAACCTTTTTGAATTTAATTGCATCCGAACCAGATATTTCTCGTGTACCTATTATGATTGACTCAAGCAAATGGAGTGTAATTGAAGCGGGATTAAAATGTGTACAAGGGAAAGCCATCGTTAATTCTATTTCATTAAAAGAGGGTGAAGAAAAATTTATTGAACAAGCTAAAAAAATAAAACAATATGGTGCGGCTGTTATTGTTATGGCGTTTGACGAAGTTGGACAAGCAGATACATTAGAGCGAAGAAAAGAAATTTGTAAACGTGCGTATGATGTATTGGTTGATAAAGTTCATTTCCCAGCACAAGATATTATTTTCGATCCCAATATTTTTCCAGTAGCAACGGGAATGGAGGAGCATCGTTTAAATGCGCTTGACTTTTTCAACTCAACAAAATGGATAAAAGAAAATTTACCTTATGCTAAAGTAAGCGGTGGTGTAAGTAATGTGTCGTTTTCGTTTAGAGGAAATGATCATGTACGCGAGGCAATACACTCTGCGTTTTTATTCCATGCTGTAAAACATGGTATGGATATGGGTATTGTAAATCCTTCGCAGTTAGTGGTGTATGACGATATTGATAAAACATTGCTAGAATTAGTAGAAGATGTTTTATTAAATCGTAGAGATGATGCTACAGAACGTTTAGTAGAGCATGCCGAATCATTAAAAGGTGTTACAAAAGAGAAAACCGAAAAAGATGAGGCTTGGCGCAAAGGTACAGTAGAAGAGCGTTTAAGCTATGCTTTAGTAAAAGGAATTGTTGAACACATTGATGTTGATACCGAAGAGGCTCGTCAAAAATTAGGAAGACCCTTGCACGTTATTGAAGGTCCTTTAATGGATGGAATGAATGTAGTGGGCGATTTATTTGGAAGCGGAAAAATGTTTTTACCTCAAGTTGTAAAAAGTGCACGTGTAATGAAAAAAGCAGTGGCGTATTTAGAACCGTTTTTATTAAAAGAAAAAGAAGATAATGCCAAAGCAGGAATTGTTGGCGATGGCAGAACCAACGCTGGTAAAATATTGATGGCAACGGTTAAAGGCGATGTACACGATATTGGAAAAAATATTGTAGGCGTTGTATTAGCTTGTAATAATTATGAAATAGTTGATTTAGGTGTAATGGTTTCTTGCGATAAAATTTTAGAAGAAGCTAAAAAACACAATGTTGATGTTATTGGATTAAGTGGATTAATTACACCTTCGTTAGATGAAATGGTTCATGTGGCAAAAGAAATGGAGCGATTAAATTTTAAAATTCCGTTAATAATTGGTGGTGCTACAACATCTAAAGTACATACAGCGGTTAAGATTGCTCAAAATTATTCAGGACCTGTTATTCATGTTAACGATGCTAGTAAATCTGTTCCTGTTGCTAGTAGTTTAATTTCAAACGAATTGCGTGATGCGTTTATGGCTGAAATTAGTAAAGATTATGAGCGTGTACGTGAACAAAATAAAAACGCACAATCTCAAAATAAATTAATTTCGTTGGCAGAAGCTAGAGCAAATAAATTCCCAATTGATTGGAGTAAAACAGAAATTACTAAACCAAATTTTATTGGCAACAAAGTATTTGATAATTACGATTTAAAAGAAATTGCTGAATACATTGATTGGACACCGTTTTTTATTTCTTGGGAAATGAAAGGTTCGTATCCAAAAATTTTAACAGACCCAGCCCGTGGAGCAGAAGCCACTAAGTTATTTAATGATGCACAAGGCATGTTAAATAAAATAATTTCCGAAAAATGGTTGCAAGCAAAAGCGGTGATAGGTGTTTATCCTGCAAATACAGTAAACGATGATGATACCGATGTGTATGATGAAAAAGGAAATGTTATTGCAACATTTTATTCATTACGTCAACAAAGTAAAAAACCTGCTGGTCAATACAACATTGCGTTAAGTGATTTCATAAAACCAAATCAAGCGAGCCCTGAGGCTCTCGAAGGGCGAGAAGCCCCCGATTATATTGGTTCCTTCGCTTTAACCACAGGCATAGGCATTGATGAGCACGTGGCTCGTTTCGAAAAAGAACACGATGATTATAGTGCTATCATGCTAAAAGCCTTGGCAGACAGATTAGCCGAAGCCTTTGCCGAGTTAATGCACAAAAAAGTTCGTACAGAAATTTGGGGTTATGCCAAAAATGAAAATCTGAAAAATGAAGATTTAATCAAGGAAGAGTATGCGGGTATTCGTCCTGCACCAGGCTACCCAGCGCAACCCGATCATTTAGAAAAACTAACTATTTGGAAATTATTAGATGTAGAAAAAAATACGGGTATTACTTTAACTGATAGTTTAGCAATGGTTCCTACTGCGGCTGTAAGTGGCTTGTATATTGCGCATCCACAATCTCATTATTTTGGTATTGGAAAAATTAATAAAGAGCAAGTGGAAGATTACGCTAAACGTAAAGGAGAACCATTTGATAAAATTGAAAAATGGTTGGGGCCAGTGTTAAGTTATTAGACTAAGACATATTTTGGCGTAGTATGTTTTTATTTTTGAAATAAATTATTAAATTATGTATTTATTTCATTTAAAACCTCGTAACCAGCTGTTAGATTTGCTTAATGCAAAAATTTCAGAGTACATTGAATTAAGTCAGTGTAAATTAGGATATGATTGGACTGAGTTGAGAAATCTGGAAGATCAAATCAACGTAATACTAAAAGAATTAATTTCTCTTAAATTTAAATTTTATGAAATGACCTTCCGTGGCGCTGATAGTATCGTTGGGGTTGGATATGATGTATTGGAAGCTGGCTTGGAAGAAAAATTAGGCGAAACATTTATGTCAAAAGAAGACGCAGTCTGTTCGCAAAGATATGAGTTTGCATCCAGGCTCAGGGATGAGGAGAATACTTTAATAATAAAATGGAAACTCCTATTTAGGAAAAAATATGGCGCATTTTTATCTTCAAAGGTAGATTTAAAAGAAATATACTATATCAAAACATTTAACCAAGTTGACGCAATAATTCATAGATTAGTTGAACCTTGTATGCATGAGATAAATTATGATGAATAAATTTAAAGAAATATATGACGTTGAGTATTTAAGTTTACTGCTTCGTTTAAAGATAAATTATTAAATAGTGATTTAAAGTATGTTAATTTTTACCCATCTTTTGGCACTAACTCAGAGGTCAAATATTTGGTATTAGGGCAAGCGGTAAATGGTTGGGAACAATCATTTGATAAATATACTGAGATTGATTCTGGTTTTGTGAATGAGGCTTTCAAAACATCAAATAGGCAGGCAATACTTGATATAGGCCTTAATCCAATTGATATTGTGAATGTTCTTTGGTCTAATTCAAGTTATTTAAATCAGACTGAAGCGGTTAAAGAATGTTTTAAAGCACAGTTTACGTATCAATATTTTTATTCGCGCTCATTATTTTGGAATGTGATTTACAAAAGTATGTGCATGGTAGATTTTGGTGGCGACCTAAACAATTGTGGTTGGTCAAAAAAAATGGTTTGGAGTAATTTATACAAAATTGCTCCCGACGGCAAAAATCCTAACCTCGATGAACAAATTTGGCAAAGAGAACAGGCGATTAAATTAATTAAATTAGAGTTAGATTTGTTAAGGCCAAAATTTTGTTTAGTACTCACAAACGATTCATGGTGGAAACCTTTTAGAGATGAACTGAAAACGGAACAATTAAAAACTCTCTTTGAATCAGAATTTATAGAATCTTTAGAAAGTTATAATCAAGGACAAACCAAAATTATTGTTACCAAACGACCATTTATTGGCAATACAAATAAGATGAGCGACGAAATAAGAAAAATTATCGAAGAATGTCAAGGAGAGAATCGTTAATTCGATATAGATTAATTATAAGTTTTTTGAAAAGAAAACCTTCCTCGTTCGAAGAAATCCTTAATCATTTAGAGGATAAGTCGACTTTTTATGATTACAAGCTTATTATTTCAAAACGTACGTTTAAAAGAGATTTGTTGGAAATAGCATCACTTTTTGATATTGAAATCGAGTACGATTTTAGACGGAAAGTTTATTGTTTAACTGAGGGAACTATTTTAAACAAGAGTCAAAGCTTTTTGCTTGACGAACTTTTGTTATTAAATTTAAATCCATCGATAAAAAGCAAAATTTGTTTTGATGAGAGATTCTCACACACAGATGACTTGGAAAAATATTTACCAATAATAAATTCAAAGAAACAAATAAAACTAACTTACAAAGCATTTAACTCTAAAAAGGCAAAGATTTATTTTGTAAATGTTTATGGTTTAAAACAAGCATGTGGCTTTTGGTACTTAATTGCTTCAGATGCCAATGATGAGCTAATTGTAAAATCTTTTGGAATAGACAGAATTGTCGAATTTGAAGTTACTAAATTTAAAGCAAAGCGCAGTTCAAATTTTTCGATTTCTGAATATTACAAACATTGTTTTGGGGTTATTAATTTTGCTGATCAATTACCTGAACGACTTAAAATTAAATTTTGCGGGTATCACGTAAATTATATCAAAGCACATCCATTTCACAATTCGCAAAAAATTATCTCCGAGAAGAAAGACGAAATTGTTATTGAGCTTTTTATTAAAAAAACAATTGATTTGGAGATGGAATTGAAAAAGTATGCTGGTTATTATGAAATTTACTAATTTGATTATTCCTTAAAATTTCTACTAAAAAATTAAATAATTAAAACATCCCCAACGAATTTTTAATTTGTTCATAAAAGTTAATTACAATTCCTGGCTTAACAGCTATTATAAAAATTACACCAAACAATGCACCAAAAAAATGGGCTTCGTGGCCAATGTTGTCCCTATGCAAACCTTTTTGTTTCCTTATAATTAGTAAATAACTCACAACAAGGATAAGCAAACCAGCTATCCAATTATACATAGGGATAAAATAAATGTACATTTTGCCTACTGGGTTAATCATAATGCTACAAAAAACTACCGCACTAATAGTGCCACTTGCACCAAGGCTATAATAGTACGAGTCGTTTTTATGTTTCTTGTAAATAAATATGTGCGAGGCATAAATACCCAGTGTATAAAGTAAAATATAATAAATTTTACCTATAATTTCTCCGAACGAATATTGAAAATAGGATTCTAAACTTAATCCAAAGCTCCAGAGCGCAAGACAATTAAAACCCAAGTGTATTAAATCACCGTGTATAAATGCACTTGATAAAAAACGGTAATGCTCTTTATTATGATTAACACTGTACGGATGAAACATGTATTTTTGTTTTAAACTTTCGTTTTGCAAACAATAAAAAGATGCAACGGCTATTACTACTAAAAGTGTGTATGTTATCATATTAAATTTTTAAACCAACGGTTAATTTTATTACTTCATTATTTATCAGATAGAAACTTTTCATTAATCGTTAAAGTTAACCTTCTTTTTTGCTTAAATATTTATCAATTAAATTATGTGCTAAATAAATAAGCGGTATTAAGGCTAAGGCAACCAATAATTTGAATATATAACCCCAACTCGCATTATGTAAAAACGTTGAAATTGTCCAGTACCCAGGTATAACAAAGGCAACAAATTGTACTATAAATGTATCTACCAATTGGCTAATCACAGTGCTAAACGTAGCTCGTAGCCAAATGTGTTTTGAGCCAGTTCTATCTTTTACTTTATTAAAAACAAAAACATCTACCAATTGTGAAACTAAAAATGCAATTACGCTTCCAATAATTATCCACTGACTTTGACCAAAAATAGTTTTAAAAACAGTATCGTTTACTGGGCTGCCAGTTATTGCAGGAATTTTAATAGCAATAGTTAGTAAAATAAAAGTGTATATAATTAATCCAACTGTTATGTAGGTTAACTTTTTTACGCCATCTTTTCCAAAATACTCATTCAATAAATCGGTTAATAAAAAAACAAAAGGCCATAAAATTATACCAATGCTTTGTGTAAAAATGCCAAAAAAGTTTACCAATTTTCCGCCAATTAACTCTGCAACTATAGTGTTTGTTACAAAAAATCCTGCAAGTACTACAAAAATTAAATCTTTTCTGTTTTTAAAGTTCATGTTAGTTGGTGGCGTTTTGTTTAATTAGAATGAAGAATATGCCAATACAAATTACAAAATTTAAAACAATGTTGAGTATCCCCCAATTAAAATTTGTTTTAAGTAATAAAAATGTTTCGTAACTAAAACTACTAAAGGTGCTTAAGCCCCCGCAAAAACCTATTAATACAAGACATTTTAAGGAGTCTGTATAAAAATTAGTGAGTGTTAGTTTTAAGCCAATTGCAAAAATTAAACTTGCTAAAATATTCGAAAGCAATGTTGAAATAGGTAAATTGATTTGAAAATTTGCCATTAAAATTCCGAGTAGATATCTTAATACGCAACCCAATCCTCCACCAATAAAAACTAATAAGTAATTCATTTTTAAATATACCAAAAATTATAAAACACGTATAGTTTTAACAAAGCGCTTTTTGTAATTTGCAAATAAATAGTAATTAGAAATTTTAACACCACTATGCCTCTTATCACTTGAACTATGAATAAACAATAATTCTGTTTCATTTTTTGAAACTACAATTGCTACATGCCCTGGTTTTTCAAACAATAACACATCGCCGATTTTTACTGAATCTAATGCAACTGTTTTTCCGTAGTTGTAATACTCTTTAGAAGAGCGAGGAACATTAACTTTAAATTCTCTAAAAACATAATACAATAAACCCGAACAATCAAATCCATAATTAGGGTTGTAGCTTCCATATTTATAATTTATTCCAATTTGTTTTTTTGCAAATTCAATAATGCTATCCGTTTTATTAATTAAAATTTGCGCAATAAATTTTTGAGAAGTCAAGCCTAGAAAAAGTATAAATATGTTTTTTCTGAAAAAATTAGTCCATCGCACCATTTTTTAAAAATAATTATATATTTGTGAGTAATGAAATTTAGTTATTTACTTCCGATTTTTGTTTGCTTAAATTTATTTTCACAAAATCAAGATTTAACCAAAAATTATATCCCATTAAAATCAAGTGGTAAGTTGCCAGATATTTATACACAATCTGCCGCACAAAAAACCAATAACGATATAGCCACACTTAATCGCAAAAAAGGCGAAACAAATAAATCTGATAAACGTAAGTTTTACTTAGAATCTAATTTCTATCAGGATAAATTGTTACGTTCGGGTAGAATTCTCTTTGGCGATCCTATATCTAATTTTGTAAATAAAGTTGCCGATGAAGTTTTTAGAGGCAATCCTGAGTTACGAAGTAAACTTCAAATTTTTGTTGTAAAAAGTAACGTTGTAAACGCCTTTTGTTTTGATAACGGAATTATTTTATTGAATTCAGGCTTAATTGCTCAACTCGATAATGAAGCACAATTGGCAAGTATTTTGTGTCATGAGGCTAGTCATTTTACCAAAAAACACTCCATAGAAAGTTTTGTTACAATACGAAACGAGAGCAGAAAAAGATACAGTGATGGCTCTGAATTTGACGAGTATCAGCATAGTAAAGAAAGTGAATTGGAAGCAGATGTGGAAGGAGCAAAATTATTTAAAAACTCTAACTATAGCTACAAGGGAGTGGTTGGTGCTTTTAATCTTTTAAAATATGCTTATTTACCATTTGATGAAGTTATTTTTGATAAGTCTTTTTTAGAAGATTCAAATCTAGTTTTTCCGAATTCGTATTTCTTGAAAGAAACCGCTAGTATTAAAAAGGAAGAAGAGTACGATGACGCTAAAAGCACGCATCCTAATATTAAAAAACGTAAAGAGGCAGTAAGTAATGAATTAGGAGCAATTGATGATTCGGGCAGAGAAAAATTTTTAGTTAGCCAAACAGAGTTTAATACCATTAGAGAACTAGCTCGCTTTGAGAGTTGTAGAATTGGCTTGCTATATAAAGATTATGTGGAATGTGTTTATAACAATTATTTGCTGCTTAAGAAATATCCTAAAAATGTTTTTTTAAAAACAACTTTGGCAAAAGCCCTATTTCAAATTGCTGCCTACAAAAGCCCAACAGAATCTGATTACAATGATGTTTTAAAAGTTGAAGTATTAGAAGACAATTCAAGTTACAATATTGATTTTGAGTATGACTCTAAAGAAGGTAACTCACAACAAGTATACCATCTTTTTAATAAACTTAATGCCACACAAAGCACCGCTCTTGCACTAAATTATACCTGGAAATTAAAAAAAGAATTAAATGATACTTCCAAACTAATAAATCAACTTTGTGATTCATTATTTGTTCTTGCAGCAGTAAATAATAAAGTAAATTCAGATTATTTTAGGAAAGTTACACCCCAGCAGTATTTAAAACAATTAGAAGAAAGAAATAAATTGTTTAAGAATGAATCTAGTGATATTAAAGTTAATGAGCCAAAAAAGTACACTGCACTCGACGAAATTGCTGAGACCGACAAAGACAGTAAAATTGGTAAAATTGAAAATCAAAAAGTAAAAGAAGAAATAAAAATACTCGAGAAAAAAGATACAACTCTAGTAGCAAAAATTGACGAAAGTGAATTTGAACGCTTTGCTTTTGTTGATTTTTTTAAACAGCCAGATTTTGTTTCTAAACTTTCAAAAGCAATTAATTTAAGAATACAAATAGATAAAAAAAGTAACGATAGAGAAGGCAGGACACACAGAAACAGAGGTGGCTTAGGAATTGACTCTTTGGTAATCCTAGATCCTTTCTACGTCAAACTAGATGAGCGTAAGCGTGATGGTTATAAGTATTTTGCATCAGATGAAAAATTAGATGAGTTTGGAGTTATTTTAAAAAATAATGCCGATTTAGCAGGACTTAAATATGCATATATCGACTCTAAAAGTTTAAAAGCCGACGATATAGATGTTTACAATGATTTTACCTTGTTTAACGATTGGAAAAACGAATTCTTGTACAACGATTTTCATAAAACGGCATTAGTTTTAAACAACAATGCTTATGATGTACTCAGAAAAAAATATAACACAAATTATGTGCTATGGAATGGAATCGTAAATACAAGAATGCGAAAAGAGTATTTAGCTTATGCCTTACTTGGTACGGTTTTTATTTATCCAGCCCCTTTTACCATTCCTTACTTATTGCGCAAAGAGTATAGCACTTACTATTTATCTGTTTTGTTTGATTTAAAAACAAATCAAGTTGTATACTATAAATCATTATATCTTAAAATGTCTGATACTGAAGATTTTTTAAATGCCTTTACCTACGATGTAATGAACAGAATTAAAACAGAAGTAAAATATAAAAAATAATATGAAAAAAATTGCCACAATTATTTTTGTTGTTGTTGCTTTTGTTTCTAATGCACAATTAACCCCAGGTTATCAAGGAAAGAAAAACATTTTTTCTTTTCAATTAAATGTCTCACCAACTTTTCTACACCCAAATTACCAAAAGCGGAAATTTAGTTCATACGATGGCAAAACTACTTTTAAACCTTTATTAATTGTACCATTTAATGTTACGCCATCTGTTTATTACGAGCGTGTATTGGGTAGAAAATTTTCTTTGAGTGCCAATTATAGCTTTGTGAGAACACGTGCGTTTACAGATGTAAAACTTTCGGTCATTGATCCAGCTACTAATACTTCTGAAATACTTTTTCAAGAAGTACCGTTAAAACTAAATGCACATTATGTTAACGCCTCTATGATTATTTATGGCAGAAGGGCTTTAGCGCCGTTTGGTAAATATTTTAAATTACACCTTGGTTATGTTAATATGCGAAGTAAATTTGAAGTGGACAGCTTAACTACTGAAAGAGTTAATAATAATGGACTTACGATTACAACTTACAAAATTAATACAGGCGATTTGATACAACAGTTACAGTCATTAAACTATGGACTAAGTTTTGGAATGAACAGGATTTACAAAAGTAAAGTTGTAATTAATAGAGGAATTACATTAAGCAATATTAGAAATCCTTTTGGCGCATTTGAAGAGGGCTCACAGCGGAGTTCTTACACTATTTTTAATAGAATTCGCCGACATGATGTGCTGAGTTTTTATATCAGTGTGGGTTATTTGTTATGAAGAAATATGATACAACGTTTCGTCGTCAATAACAAATAACTTATCATTTATTATTTCTAAATCTTTAATTGAAATGCAATTCACACTCGTTTTTTGTATCCAATCTATACCGTTACTACTTAAAAAATAAACCTCATTACCTGTGGCTGCATACAAAACATTTTTGTACATACAAATGTCAGTTATCAAAGCTGGTGCATTAATTCCAACAGGCAACCATTGTGAATTGTTTGCATCATACGTTACAACACCTTCAAATTTAGTACGGTATATTTTACCATAAGCATACAAAGTATTATTAAAATTTTTTAAACCTAAATAAGAGCCACCGGCGCCTGGTCCATTATTTAAAACCCCCCAGCTATTTGAGTTAGGCGTTAATACATATGAATTTGTACTTGTCATATACCACTTATTATTTAAAACTTCTAAACTACTTAAAATAAAACTACCGCTTGTTGGTGGAGCCGGACTAACAGAAAAATTGGGTGTAAATTTCATAAACGAATACGATTGAAAAAATGTATTCTCAGTAACTCTCCCACCAAAATAAACTACTCCATTATATTCTTTAAACGAATTGATAGTTCCGCTTAAGTTAAATGTAAGTGTTTGCACATTTGGTGAATTCCGCTTCAAAATAAGCGGGTAGTTCTGGGAGTTATAAATTATTTCCCCACAAAAATAATCATCGCCATTGGCAGAATGGTAATAACTTATAATATTTGTTCCGAACGAAAAGTTGCTGAACGAACTAAATGTAGAATTTAACGTATTGTATTTTATAATCCCTCTTGAGATCACATTTCCAGAGCCAAAAAAGTCACCCGTAATTATAAGATTATTTTTGTCAATACTATCCACAAACAATTTGTTAAGTTGCCCCGAAGTCATTATCACGGTTTTAGCTCTTAAAAGTGTAGGATCATATCCTGGAACAAAACTTTCGCGTTTTGTTAGTGGCAATGGCTCTTTTGCTGATACTGCTTTTTTGCAAGAATTAAAAACTATTAATAATAAAACTAGTGAAATAAAATAAGCGAATTTCGTTTTCATTTTTAATTCTTAAATTCATGCTAAGATAACAAAAATGAATCAAAGAAGAAATTTTATAAAATCAACGGCAGCAGCGGTTTTATTACCTCAATTTTTATTTTCAAATAACGAAATTAATTTTCAAAATCAGTTATCAATAATAAAACCACCTGCACTAAAAATAGGTGATACCGTGGCACTTTGCTGCCCAGCCGGCGCTGTGTGGGACGATAGCTCTGTTACAAATTTTATTTCTATTCTAAAAAATATGGGCTTTAATGTTGAAGCTCAAAAAAGTTTAACAGCCAAGCACGGTTATTTTGCAGGTACTGATATTGAACGCGCCAACGAAATAAATTCCTTATTCGGAAACCCAAAAATTAAAGCCATTTTTAGCATGAAGGGAGGCTGGGGCTGCGCACGTATTTTAGATAAATTAAATTATGAGCTTATTAAAAAAAATCCAAAAATTATTTTAGGCTTTAGCGATGTTACCTCTTTGCTAAATGCAATCACTTGTAAAACTGGTTTACTTACTTTCCACGGCCCTAGCGGCAATTCAAGTTGGGGCGATTTTACAAAAAAAAGTTTTGTAGATGTATGCATGCTAAAACAAACACCCAATTTTATAACTGACGAAAAAGAAATTACAGTTTACAGTCACGGTAAATGCACAGGTGAGTTAATTGGAGGCAACCTCACTGTATTATGCGGTATTGCAGGCAGTACTTATTTGCCTTCATTTAAAAATAAAATTTTATTTATTGAAGAAACCAAAGAAGAACCATACAGCATTGATAGAATGCTTACACAATTAAAATTAAATGGAACCTTAAATTCAATAAATGCATTAGTATTTGGTAAGTGTAATAAATGTTTAGCCGAAGAACCCGAAAAATCATTCACTTTAGAACAAGTATTCGAACAACATTTTAAATCACTTTCAATCCCTGTAATTTCGGGACTCAGTGTTGGGCATATTGAAAATAAATTAACCTTACCAATTGGAAGCAAAGTTGAGTTAGATACAAAAAAAATGCTCTTTAAAATGAACGAATCTGCTGTTAGTTAAAGTCTGCCTAAAAACTTAAAAAGCTAGCACTAGTGAGGCTTAGACTTAAAATAATAAAAATTTTCCGCTTTTTATTTTACCTTCGGAAATTTTCTAGACAAAATAAAAGTTACGTCGATTGCTTGTGCACATGCTGGCTAAATTATCCACAGGATAATTTCCCTAAGAAAAATTAAGCGTGGGTAGGCGTTTGCGGCGACTTGATTTTCCTACCTACTACAGGTAGGTTTGCAACTTTTTTTATTCAAGAAAAAAAGTTAAAAGAAAAAGGATTCTTGAGTTTATGAGCAGTTTCTAAGTAGGGTTCACTCAAAAACGCAAATATGCCAACTGATAAGAGATGTAAGGGTTAAATCCATTTTTATGTGCAAAGTTTTTTGAACTATTTTGAGAAAATCCTTACAGAGAAAAATAGATTTTTATTTGCGTTTTTGGCTTGATAAAAATTAACTGACTCGTCGTTAGCCCTGCTTGCCGCAGGCAGGTCAGCTCGAAGTATTTCCATACATCTTCACTTCACAGCCCGTGCCCGCCGTAGGCAGGTCGATTCAGTTAATTTTTATACATTTTGAGTGAACCCTAAGTAGTTTTTAAACTAATCCTTCCACAAAAAAGGGAAAAGAATAAAAGCCAAGGCCAATGTTATTATGTTTAATGCAATGAGAATAAAAATAAAATTATAGTTCACCCCTGCCCATTCTATGCCATCTACAGCTTGTTTGCTTAATTTTATAACCACTAATATTAATGGCAGCACAACCGGAAAACTTAAAATACTCATCATTGCAAAACCACTATTAGCTTTACTTGCAATGGCGCTCATTAAACTTAAAATACCAGCAAGGCCTGTGCTGGCAAGCGCAACAACAATTACAAATAAACCTAAATTATCAACTTCGTTGGCAATAAAAAACGAATAGCATAAAAATGTTATAAAAGAAAGTACCAACATAAAAAGCATGTTGTAAAATATTTTTGCTGCAATAAATTGTTGAGGTTTATAAACCAAATAATTAAAAAGTGCTGTGCCACCCGTTTCTTTTAAAAAACTTTTACTGCTTAAATTTATGGATGTAAACAATGTTATAATCCAAAACAAGGCGTTCCACGTGGGTTTATCTAGCTTACCTCTAAAGCACAAGGCGCTTACAAAAACAGTTCCAATTATATAAACAAGCACCCCACCCAGAGCAGTTTTTTGTCTGAACTCTAAAAGGAATTCTCGTTTTATAATTTCTTTAAACATTTCGTTAGTTTATTTCAAAATTATTTGGCACTCAGTTAAATTAAAAACTTCTGTTTATGCCAAAAATCCATCTAAATTGAAAATAATCTTTTTCAGCAAATGGTAAACGATTAATAAAAAACGGACAATCGAAACGAATGGTTAGAGGTTTTATTCCGCTGAGTGGGCCGTATCGCATCACGTTAAGTGTTATTCCAGCTCCGGCATCTAACATTACATCGCACATTACCGTTGCTTTGCCAGGTGCATTGGTATTAATAATTCCGGCATCGGCAAATAAATAAGGTTGTAATTTAATATGGTTTTTTAAGAATTTAGGATTAACTTTTTTGAAGAATTCTCCAAATTCAATTTCCGTGTTAAAGGCTGCGCCGGTTGTTCCTTTATAATTAAAATTATAAGATCCATCTGGATTTAAACTGGCGAGCAAATATCCGCTGTAGCCTCTTAAGCCTAAGCCACCACCAGCAGTAAAATGATTTGTTGTTGTTCCAAAGCCTCCCCAAACTGCAGGAATAATCCCCATAGAACGGGTGTATTTATTATCCATTAATTCTTCGTTATTAGCACCGGCAACAAATAACATACTTTCGCTTGGTAGTCTTTTACCAAACCCTAATTGACCAAACACACGGGTATTAATATTTATTTTCCCTAAATCATTTTTATTTACAGTAGTAATTGTGGCTGCACTAAAATCATAATCGTTTGTAAACGCATTTGAACGGAGGTTAATTAAGATATTTCCAACTCCTCTTTTGTACCTGTAGTTATGCTCTAATCCCACATGCAACGCACTATTTAATTTTTGAATTTCCCATTCGTTGTTGTTTAGCAAATAAGCAGTGTTATTTGGTAAATCGCGTAACATGCCTTTTAAATGGGTGTAGTAGCGTGTTTTATCGTTATTGCTTTTTTTCTCAAAACCTAATGTTAAGCCTCTTAAACCATCTAAACTTTTTACTTGTAAATACATGTTAGATTTTTTCACAAAACGATTGAGGTTGGTTTTGTAATCGAGAAGAAAATTTATTAAATCATAACCATTAATTTTTGGCATATAAGCAGCATAACGTTGCTTTAAATCGTCATTACCCGCAGTATCTATATACGATTGACCAAGTCCTGTATTAAACCAAACGCCTAATTCAAAAACATGCTTTGTGTTTAAATAATCGCCACTGAGCATTGCACCAAATTTCACACCATCGTATCCATTGTACCATAAGCTAGGACGCACGCGCATATCGTATTGTTTCCAATTGGGCGGATTATAAATTTTTGAATCGAAGTGTAGATTGATTTTTCCTTTTTTAATGTTATTCGTCATATCAACATCCGCAAGTCTTCTTGAAGGGTCAATTATTACATTTTTAATTTTATTATTAATAGTAATTGTTGCGGTATAACTCGGTTTTAATTTTGGTCCCCAACCAATCCAGCGTGGCAACACATTTGCCCTTGTTGGCTTTTCAAACCAGGTGTTAGGAATATGATAATGATGTGCACTATCGTTCTCATCAATTGCCACAAAATCTAATGGCATTTGCATTGAGCCTTTGCGCTTAAATTTTATGGTATAGGTATTGTCGTTTACTTTTTTGATTTTTCCAATTTTATAATCTATTGTTTTTGATGTTTCTAGCCATTGATCAAAAAACCAATTCAAGTCTACACCTGTGTAGCCAATAATTGAGTTTCTAAAATCTTCAGGGTAGGGGTGGCAAAATTTCCATTGATTAAAATAGTGCTGCATGGCTTTATCAAATAGTGCTCTGCCTAGTACATATTCCATGTTTTTAAGCATGGTTGCCGTTTTGGTATACACCTGTCCGTAACCTCCGCCATGCCTTATGCCGCCATTGTAATCGTCGCTATGGGTATTTAGAGTAGCTTCTTCGCCACGCATAACAGTGTTTACATAGTAGCTATTATAAATTTCGTTATCAATTACTTTTTTGGGTTCGGTAAAGCGTGCAGCATATTTATTTTTTGGTTGAGGTTCTAATTCAATTGGTCCATCAATAAATTGGTAGGTATCTGCTGTGTAAAATTGCGTAAACCCTTCATCTAAAAATGCACGGTAGTTTTCATTACTACCAAGCATTCCCATAAACCAATTGTGCGTCATTTCATGAATAAATAAGGTTCTATAACCTGGGTCAGTTCCTCCATCTAAGGTTAGCATGGGATACTCCATGCCATCTTGTGCATCGGCACAAATCATTTTAGGATAATGGTAAGTACCAATATTATAGGAATTTACATCAATTACTTTAGCAATGTAGCTGGCTGCATTTTGCCAACCAATAGCGTGTGGCTCTTGCACCAAAGCAATACAACGTACGTTATTAAAAGTAGTTTCCCCAATTCTATAATTTGGGTCGCAGGTATAGGCTACATCATGAACGTTTATAGCACTAAACTTCCAAGTCTTTTTTGTGCCATCAGGTTTAATAACTTGGCTTGGAGGTTGGTTGTAGGGCTTGGTTATAAAATTTGAGATGTCTAATTTTTTTCTTAATTCTTCAGGTAAGGTTTCATTTTCGTTGGTCATAACTCCCGTGCCATCCAATATGTATTGATTTGGTAAAGTTAACTCAACGTGAAAAGAACCGAAATCGCCATAAAATTCATGATCCATGTGTTGATCTGTATTCCAAACAAATTTTTGATCAATAACTGTTATACGTGGGTACCAATGCACAATATCGTAATGCTTGCTTCCAAAAGAATTAAATAATTTCATTCGGTTGCGAATAGCTTCTTTATCAAAATATGTTTTAAAGTTAATGTTGAATGTTGCTGATTCGCCCGATTTTAGAGGTTTTGGTAAGTATACCTTTAAAATTGTATTATCTAATTCTGTTTTTACTTCTTTACCATCTACTAAAATTTTATTTACTTCTGTTCCCTTTCCTTCTTTGCGGTATTTTCCAAATTTTAAATCGTAATTGTTGTTTTTATATAAATCTTCGGCATAGGAGCCCTTAGTTTGAGCATTATTGTACAAATGAAAATAAACAAAGCCTAAATCGTAGGGAGAATTATTCCAATAAGTAAGTTCTTCTGTACCAGTAATGATATCAGTTGTATCATCCAAATTTGCTTTAATGTTATAGTGAACATCCTGTTGCCAGTAGCCTTCTACAGGTTTTCTGTTTTTCCAATACAAGGGGTTTGTAGTACTTCTGTAATCAATGTATTCGTTTTGTGCAATTGCATTAAAACAAATAATTAATAAAAATGAAAGTAATAAGTTTTTTAGCATAGCATTATTTCAGAAATTAAATATACAAAAAGCATAGAATCATAGCCGATTTCAGAGGTTGGTTGTGGTTATAAATAAACACGGGGATAGTTAATGTTTAAAATGCTTAAACAAAGCTATTCCTCCAATTATAATTGCCAAAATCATAAGTACAAACAAAATAATTTTAATGGCACTATACGGTCTTTCTCCTTGCACTTCACCAGTTCTGGCGTTTACTGTAAATCTAAAAACTTTATCGTTGTACTTGTAAGCGCTAATCCAAAGTGGCAATAAAATGTGTTTAAACGTAATATCATTATAATCTGTATTTAAACTGGTAATTTGCTGCGTATCGCCTCCAATATCAGAATGAACGCTAGATCGAATGACAGACTCCATTCTTTTTTTTGCCATTTCGAATCCACTTTTTATTTCTATTTGATAGGTTTCAGTTAAAAAACCTGCTAAAAATTTATCATCGTATTTAATCAACTCTTGCACATCCCAAGGTTCCAATTCTTGAACTAATTTTTCTGGTAATGATTTTGATGCACAAACCAGAATATCATCAAAGCTATTATTAACATGGCCACTTGCTGGCGACCATCGTGTATGCTTTACACTGCGTGTTTGGGTATTTCCATTAGCATCCGTATACGTTTGTGTGGTGTAATAATAATCGCCACGTAATCCAGAATAATCGGTAGCAGTTTCTGTGTCGTACGTCCAGTAAGGCATGTAAATACCTTTTAATTTTTCTGCACTTTGTTCAGCGTATTGTTTTAATTTATTTGGAGCAAACCATAAGCTGGCAACCCATTTAATAAATTCATCGCGCGATTTGTTTCTATCAATCTTAAAAGGTAATAAGTAACTTGGCTTGATTATACTGCATGGTGAGGCATTTTTTACTACTAATGGTGTATCGCAATAAGGGCATCCGCAGCTACTAACATTTGGCGGCAGCGTAGTATTGGCACCACAGTTACTACATTTTACTGTGCTTACCGTTTGTTGCTCTGCTTTATTTTCGTTTTCAGATAAAAAAGTATTGTAATCATTTTCTACAATTTCTGTTTTTTCTACCGTAATTTCATTCACGGCTTGGCAATACTCACAGGCCAAGCTTTGAGCGCCAGGAGAATACTTAAGATTTGCGCCACAATCTTTACACTTTATTGTATTTGCAACTTCTGCATTTGTTTCAAAATTATCTTGGCTCATAACAAAATTTCAACTTTAAATATAGTTAAATTTCGTATTAATTTCTTTTGTAACCAAAATTTAATAGTTAAGTTTATAGTATAAATTAATGTATGAAGAAAATCGTTGCTCTCCTCCTTGTTATTCCTTTTATAGCCTTATCACAAAACAATAAAAAGTACCCAACCTTGCTGTGGAAAATTTCTGGAGGCGGACTTAGTAAACCCAGTTACTTGTATGGAACAATGCATGTGAGTAATAAAGTGGCGTACCATTTATCTGATCAATTTTTTGATGCGCTTAAAAGTGTGGATGTTGTTGGCTTAGAAACTAATCCTGGCGAATGGCTTCAAAATATGGAATTAACGGGCGAATTATCACAATTAAATCAATTCTCAAATCCATATAATTACGGAAAAGACTTTTATAGAAATTCGTTTTCAGTAACTAAAATTGATAAAAAAATGTTGCAAGGCATTTTAAGTTACGACCCTGATATCATTAACGGTTTGCTATACCGCCACAACCGAAGCAGAGAGAATTTTGAAGAAAACACCTATATAGATTTGTTTATTTTTCAGGCGGCATCAAAACTTAATAAAAAGGTTATTAGTTTAGAAGATTTCGTTCAATCAGAAATTTATGCACGTTTATCATCCTTGCCAGACAAAGAGACCAGCGATAGTGCTGAATTTCAAAATAACTATAAAGATTTTTACATTAATTCTCAAAAAATTGAAGACTCTTATCGTAATGGTGATTTAGATCAGTTAGATAGTATAAGTAAACTAACAAGTACTAAAAATACCCAACGTTTCTTAATTAATGAAAGAAACTTTGCTTTTGTAAGAACTATAGATTCTGTGTTAAAAACCAAAACATTATTTAGTGGTGTTGGCGCTGCACATTTGCCAGGCGAAATGGGTGTTATTGAATTGCTAAGAAAGAAAGGGTATAAAGTTGAGCCTGTTATACCTAAGTTGAGTAAAAAAGCAGATGTAGCAAAGGATGAATTGGATGCAATGGTAAAACCAGTTTCGTTTCAAAAACAGTATCCAATTGACTCAACTTACACCGTAATGCTTCCGGGCAAGTTATCTCAAATAGTAAATTTAGAAAACGTAAGTTATAATTTGTACGCAGATATGGTAAATGGCTCGTTTTACACAATAGTGCGTGTAAAAACACATGGACCTTTGGCACACGCAACACCACAACTTTTAAAAGAACGTGTAGATAGTTTATTATTTGAATATGTTCCAGGAAAAATTTTAAGTAAAAAGGAAATAACCTCCAATAATGGAATGATAGGTTACGATATTTTAAACAAAACACGACGTGGCGACGAACAACATTACCAAATCTTTTTTGGGGATATGGATTTGTATTTATTTAAACTTGGTGGAAAAAATAATTATGCCTCTGGTAACGAAGCAAAGCAATTTTTTTCGTCAATAAACTTTATTAACAAATCAGAAAATTTGGTTTTATTTAGCCCTAAAACAAAAGGCTTTAGTGTAAAAATTCCTAGTAATTACGAGTACGTAAAAAATGATGGATCTTCGTATTCGGGCTTGGTAGAGGATTTAGTAGCTTATAGTAAAACATCTAAAAAATATTATGGTATTAAACAGGCAGTTTATAACGATTTTAATTATTTAGAAGAAGATACCTTTGAACTAAATTTATTAGCGAAAAATACACTTAAAAATTTTGAATTTAAAAACAATATAAAGTACGAGCTTCAAAAAATAAATAATCTGCCTAGCATTAAATTTTCTGGCACAAATACTAAAAACGATAATTTTGTTGGAACTATTGTTATTAAAGGGATACATTATTATTTACAGTACTTAATCTCACCTAATCAAATTAACCACCAGGATGAGTTCTTTACTTCTTTTAAAATAACCAATTACGAGCACATTAATCCTATAAAAGAAATTACAGATGAGGATGCATATTTTAAAGTTAAAGATGAGGTAAGCGAAAGCACTTTAAGTAAGTTTAATGAAAATTATGTAAAACAATACAAGGCTATTAAAACCGCTAAAAAAATTGATAATTACGAATACGATTACAAGAGTGCTAATAAGACATATTATTCACCATCAAGTAACGAGTATGTAAATATATTTTTTGAAAAGTATAACGACTACGATTTTAAAACCACAAAAGATTTTGAGGAAAGCTTTATTCGAAATGTGAAAAATGCAGGATTGCTTGCCGCAAAGGTAAAAACTTCCGGGGCTGCAAATAGTTTAACTTGCACCATTACTGCCAAAGACACAGCCACATCAAAAGCATTAGACTTAAAAATATTTGTAAAGAATGGCTGTCTTTACGAGATATCAGCCCCATATGATACAACCCTAGGATACAGCGGCTGGACAAAATCTTTTATGGAATCTTTTACTCCAAAAGATACAGTTATTGGGAAAAATATTTTTGAAAATAAATTTAAAAACTTACTCATTGATGTTACAAGCACAGATACTACCGTTAAGAAACGTGCCAATAGTTCCTTATTAAATTCTTTAACCTTTAAAAAGGAATACAATAATGATTTTGTGGACTTTATTAAATCAAATAAATTAAGTTTGGTATCAGAAGAAGCACGCGCACAACTATTTGTAAATGGTGGTACTACAAATAATGAAGCAATTATAGAACCTTATAAAAACATCTACAAGCAATACACAGATAGTTTTTATTTGCAATTGTGCGTGCTTAAAGGATTAGGATATTTAAAAACACCAAAATCATACAATGCTTTTTTAGGGTTGGTTACTTCAGAGGCACCTTTGGTAGGAGAAGCGGGAATTGTAAATGATGTTTTTTCAGTATTAAATGATAGTTTAGAACTCTGTAAGAATTTTTTCCCGAGTATGTATAGCCTTACAAAATTTGATGAATATAAAAATGCAACTTACACCTTATTAGCAAACTTAACTAAGAAAAAAATTATTACCACAACAAATTATCTTACGCAAAAAGAAAACATTTTAGCGGATGCTAACCTGGCTCTTAAACGTTACAATTCATCTAACAAAAGCACAAGCAATAAAGAGTATGGCGATTTTGAGCATTTAGGTAACGTTGAAAAAGAAATTGCTGAGGCACTTAAAGTGAGTGTAGAAAATATGGCCAACAACAGTATGTATAAAAGTAACAATGATTATTTAACAACATTGGATTCTTATGCCCGCCCAGAATTGGTTAATTATGCTATAATTTTAGCACCATTTTATAAAACCGATGAAAAGGTAAAATTGTTTTTCACCAAACTCTCAAAATTAAAAGCACAAAACATAATTATGCCTTCTATGATTGAATTGCTAAAACAAAACGTTCAATTAAATGATACGTTGCTTAAATATTATTGCAAAAATAAAACAACACGCGCATATTTTTATTCAGAATTAGAAAAAGAAAAATTGACTGAACAGTTTGATAAATCTTACTCAAGTCAACAAGCCATAGTGGAATCAATACTTCAAAGCCAAAAGCAATTAACCAATTACATGAGTTATGAAAAGGATAAATCTAAGCGCGAAGAGTTAGTATTTGTAAAAACATTAGATGCCAAAAATAAATACCAAACTGGTAAAATTTATATATACAAACAAGCTAAGTATAAAAACGATGATGAAGGCTGGGCGCTTGCGTTTGTTGCTAATACTAAAAAAGGAGAAATAAATTCTAATGTAGAAGTGCTAAATGTAAATTACAGTTTAGATAAAACCAAAACAGTTACCGAAATGGAAAATGAAATTTTAGAAGATTTTTCTTTACTTTTTCGTAAACGAGCTATTGCCACTAGTCAAGGTAATTATTACGACGAAGGTGGCTATGAATATTAAAATATAAGCGATTGTTTTTTAGCCTGTTTTAACGCTTAACGAACAAATCATTGAGAGTAACCTCTTTCTGAATATTACCTATGTAATGCATATTTTTTTCTCCACCAAAAGGGGTTATTAGTATTGGAAAAATGCTTTGGCGTGCTTTAATTTTAGTTTGTAAATCTGCCATTTTTTCGCGAAGTTTTGTGGCCTCTGTTTCTTTTATTTTGTAAACAGAATTGGCAAATTTAATTTCACATAAATTAAAAACATTATCCGCTCTTTCAATAAGCATATCAATTTGTGAAGTAGCTTTTTTGTTTGGCCCAAATAATGTAAGGTGCGTAAAGTAACTGTTTAACCCACTAATACCTAATGTTTTTTTAATCTCATCTTGGTGCATAAAGCAAACGCGTTCAAAACTTAAGCCACACCAAATTTTGTAGGATGATGTTTCTATAGCAGCCAACCAATTTTTATAATTAGCAGGCTCTACAAAGTTTAAATAAAATAGAGAGTAAAAATCATTTAATACATACTTAGCACCATTTTTGTTTTTGCCTAAAGGAATCATTTCCTCTATATATCCTGTAAGTACGAGGTCTTCTAATATTTTACTGCCACCGCCAGAGTTAGTAATTTTTGCTAGTTTTAAAAGTGTTGTTCTGTTAAGGCCGTACCTGTGTTTTGCTAAAATGCGCACTACTCTCACATACGCATCTGCTTTAAAAAATATAGCTTTATATAAGTATTGAAATTCAGTTTTTAATAAGCCCCCCGATTTAAAAAATAAACGTTGTATTGTTTGGGCAGCACTTTCTCCTTGTTTTATTTCGTTTAAATAAAAGGGTATGCCGCCAATTGCCATATATAGCAAGGTAATTTCATATCGACTAATAGTTACTTTTTTACTTTTTAAAAAATCTTCTGTTTGTTGTAAGGTAAATGGTTTTAACCAAATACGCTTGGTTACTCGGTTGTGCAAGCCACCTCTATCGTTAAATATTTTATTCACTATCCATGAGGTAGATGAGCCAGCTATTACCAGTATAATATCTTTCGACCAAGCTGCGTAAGAGTTCCAGAAATAACCAAATTCTTGCACAAAATTTGATTTTGGCGCATCCATCCAAGGTAGTTCATCTAAAAAAATTACTTTTTTCTTTTTGGTTCTCTTTTTTTCTAAATAACCTCTTAGCATATTAAACGCATCTAACCAATTTTTAGGTGGCTCAACGTGTTTTTTTTGTCTGCGAGATAATTCTTGAGTAAAGGCATTTAATTGTGTTTCTTTTGATCCATCTTGCACGCCAGTTAGGTAAAAGCATAATTCATCGTTAAAATAGTTATTTACTAAAAATGTTTTGCCAATACGTCTTCTCCCAACAATGGCAATAAATTCAGAGCTGCCTGATTCTAATGCTTCAAGAAATGTTTCGCAAGCATCGTCTCTTCCTATAATTTTATTGTTCATATTACTTGACTAAAATGTGTACAAATATACAATTTTTAGTCAACTGATATTATATCACTTAACTTAAATTATATAGTATTTACTAGTTTTAGTCAATTTATTTTTTTTGTTACCTAACTAAAATAGGTATAAAATTACTAGTTTTAGTCAACTAATAATTTCATTTTTTCAGTTTTTATAAGGATTTTGTTGATTTTATAAAGCCTATTTTATTCTTTAGGAATTGTATTTAGAAAATAATTTATTACGTACTTATAATGTAATGCCAAGTTTATTATAGTTAATCCTCGAGTTTTCTCTCCCCTTTTTTCTGTATTCGAAGAATAGTTAATGCAATTAAACTTAAAATTTTAATAATTATTATTTTATAAATGAATAATTATTCATTAATTTTGGAAAATTATTTATGGCAAGATTAAAAGACGATACTAAAATACAAAGCATTCATGATGCGGCTTGCAATTTGTTATTAAAAAAGGGTTTTGATGGTTTAAAAATGGCAGATGTAGCTAAGCAAGCCAAACTCGCTACTGGTACTATATACATCTATTATAAGACTAAGGAGGACTTAATAAATGCGTTATTCACAGCGATTAAGCAAGAAATTAGTAATGAATTACTCCATCCAAAAAATCAAAAGACAGATTTTTTTAGTACGTTTAAAAGTATGTGGTTCGCTTACTTCAACTACTGCATTAATAAACCACAAAACATGTTGTTTGTAGAGCAATTTTATCACAGTGGATTATTAACTTCTCAAACCCTTACAATTACCGATACATTAATGCAGCCTGTATATAAGTTTATTGAATTAGCACAAAAAAACGATATCGTTAGAAACTTAGATGTTTACTTTATTCAAGCACAAATTGCAGGAGCTATTCATGAAATAGTAAAAGTAAGTTTAACTAAAAAAGCTAAATTAACTAAAACCAGCATTCAACATTGTTTTTATATGGCTTGGAATAGCATACGAAAATAATTTTTTATTAAATAAATGAATATTAGTTCACTAAAAAATATATAAATATGAAACAAACAGCCTTAATTACAGGAGCCTCATCAGGCATAGGACTAGAATTAGCAAAACTTTTTGCTCAAAATAAACAAAATTTAATTTTAGTTGCACGTAGCACGGATAAGCTAACGCAACTCTCAAACGATTTAAAATCGAAGTATGGAATTGATGTCCATGTACTTTCAAAAGATTTGAGTAATTATAATGCAGTTAAAGAGATTTTTGATTATACAAAACAACAAAATATTTCTATAACTCATTTAGTTAACAATGCAGGTTTTGGAGATTTTGGCTTTTTTATTGAAAGCAATTGGGCCAAGCAAGAGCAAATGATTAATTTGAATATAACAGCACTTACTTATTTAACGCATTTGTTTTTGCCAGAAATGAAAAACAATAAGTTTGGTAAAGTATTAAATGTGGCATCTACCGCTGCGTTTCAGCCAGGACCAACTATGAGCGTTTACTACGCAACAAAGGCTTATGTGTTGCATTTTAGTGAAGCTATTGCAAACGAGTTAGAGGGTACAGGTATTACAGTTACTGCTCTTTGTCCTGGTGCTACCGAAAGCGGTTTTCAGACCTTAGCAGCCATGGAAGAAAGTAAATTAGTTAAAGGAAAAAAATTACCAACATCCGAAGAAGTTGCTCAATATGGCTATAGAGCTATGAATAAAGGGAAAAAGGTGGTAATTCATGGTGTTATGAATTACATAATGGCAAATAGCATTCGATTTACGCCGCGCGCATTGGTTTTAAAAGTTGTGCGGGCAATGCAAGATAAGTAAATTATGTTTTGGTTCATAGGAATATTAGCTACTTAGCTCTGCAATTCATTGATTAATTTTTTACTTATACGAATTGGAATTATTAAGTAGTCCGAAGATGCGAAGTTATTTTTTATTTAAACGATCAAAAAAGTAAGTAGATTGGACTGTATAAAAGTTACAATTGGTGTTAATAAGTATTTTTGCTTTTGTAAAATTTACAGGGTGTTATAAAATGAAGGGAATTAATTATAACTGCAGTATTAAAGGGCAATGAACCTTTTCAATTCCTGTTCTAACATTCCTTTACAATAGCCATTTATTTTATGAATAATAATCCCTTTTGGATTAATTAAAAAAAAGGTTGGCACACCATTAATTTTGTATGTTAAACAAGTTTTTCCCTCCAAACCGTTGCCATCCCAAAGGCTTTGCCAATTTATTTTATCTCTTTGTAATGAGGCTTGCCAAACATCTTTTGCTTTATCAGTATTATAACTAACAATAACTAATGAATCACTAAATTTCTTATTAATTATTTTCAATTCGTCAATTGCTAAAATACACGGAACACAATAAGCGCCGGTAAACTCCAACAGTATATGTTTGTTTAAAAAATTGGAAAGTTTAACGTCTTCACTTTTTTGGTTAATCGCAGTAAAATCAAAAAATTTGTCACCAACATCCACCGTCTTAGTTTTTAAATAAAGTTCAATTGTTTTCGCATATTCACTGTTTTTAATTTCAACATCTAAATTACTGTACAACTTCTTAATACTGTCATAAGGTATTTGTTCCTTTAAATTGTTTAGGTTAATTAAGGAGTTTATTGACTTTTTGTGTGTTTTAATATAGCTAATTGTTATATTTTGCACAATGCTGTCTATAACTTTAATCGGCATGTTCATAAGATAGTTAGCTTCATTTTCTTTTTTTAGAGCAGCGAGTTCAAAAAATTTACTTACTAATGAATCGCGTTTTTTATCATATTTTTTTGTTAAATCCCTTAGTTCATTATACTCATCTTGTGTTTTTGAACCTGCAATTTTTACATCAAAAGGAAAATCTTTAATATCACCCTGTACAGAAACATTTTCATTTCCAATAAGCAAAACGGTATAGATAGATTTATTATTTACCTCAGTTTGCAGCCAAAGCAAAGCGGGAGTATTTGAAAAGAAGCCTTTGAATTCAAATGAATTGTTTTTAATTTCGCAACTATCAATAGTCTTTTCTGTATTTAAATCAAAAAGGTAAATAACTGTTCCATCTTTAAAACCAGTTAAATCGCCATTAATTCTATAACCTACTTCTTGGTTGCAAGAAATAAAAAGAAAAAACACACAGAAGAGAGCTAAACTAAGATAAAAAGTAGTTTTCATATCATATAGTTTGGTTAGTATAAAATTAAGTAATCTACTTATAATACGCCCAATAAAACTCATTTTTCTTTATTAATTAAACCTTGAATGTATTTTGTGTTAGGCATTAGTGCTTTTTGGATATGATGTGCATAACGCATACTCTCTAAAATTTCTTTTTGTTTATCCTCAATTAACTTATTTTTTTCTTCCAAATTTTTTAAAGTAAGTTTTAATTTCTCTTCTGCTTCAATTTTTAAGGTTACTTCTTTTTTAAATGAGATATTCCAACCAAAAATAGAAACTACAAGGAGTAATAAACCCAACGGAATAATTGCGGGCCAACCTGGCCAGTGCATGAATTTGAAGAGCGCACCTAAGCCTAAAAATAGAATAGCAAATAAATCTGTAAAACTCCAAACAAAAGACGTTTTTGACAGAATTGTTTTTCTGTTTTCATATCTAATTTTAATTATTAAAGGCAAACAAGCAAACAGAAATAAAAAAATTGAAAAAATAACTTCAACACTAGCGCCTGCCCAACGCATAGTCTTACTATACATACCAAAGGCTAAACTAATACAACAAATTATAGATAAGGTTATTATTATGGTTTTTTGTTTATTTCTGGGGCTGTTAAAGTAAATTAAAGCTATCCCAGTGTTGATACAAAGTAGAGAAATTAGGACACACAATTTAATTAATTGATTAATCGTGAGTTCTAATTCTTCACCGAAAATAGTTGAGAAAGTTATCAGTAGAATTAAAACCGTAGCACTTACAAAAAATAAATATTTACCAATTTTATTCAACTTTATACTAATTTCAAAAACAAAAAATTAAGATTATCAATCTTTGAGAAGTTTAGTAAATATAAAAATAAATTTGGAAAGGCAATTGAACGCCTATTTGGAATTAATAATGGGGGAAATTATAAACATTATCAGTTAAGCTTTTGGCGTACACTATTCAGAAATAAGATTAATGAATTTTTGAAATGGTAAATAGGTAACTAGAGATAATGTTTTGATTTTTTGCAAGTCAAATGTAAATTACACGTCTTGTTTACTTTAGACTTTAACCTTTTAAAATTTTGGAGATGTATTTTTTGCTCGGCAACATAGCCTGCTGAATCCGCTTTGCGTAGCGAATGCTATCTAAAATTTCAGCTTGCTTTTCTTCAATAAATTCTTTTTGTAGTTTGGTTTCTTTTTCTTTTAGCTCAATTATTTGTTTTTGTTTTTGCGTTAGTTTAAAGCGGCGGTATAAAAATATTGAGAATATTATGACCACTAATAAAATGCCTAAAACGGCAAAAATAATTATGTACTGTCTCTGCTGCTGCTCGTTTGCAATGGCTTTAAGTTTTTCTTTTTCAGCTTCCGATTTTATTTTTAATTCAGCTTCTTTTTTTTCAACCTCCAGTTGGGTTTTCATATCGCCCAATTGTTTACTGTTTTCAACGTTAAAAATACTATCGTTTAATCGTGTAAACTCAACATGGTAATTGTAAGCTTTTTCAAATTGTTTGTTGAGTGCGGCTATTTTTGATAAACTTTTGTAACATGATTTTGCGCCTTCAAGATCTTTTAGTTTTAACGAAATAGCTAAACTTTTTTGGTAGTATTCTTCTGAAAGTTTGCGGTTATTTTTTCTTTCGTAAACAGCAGCTAAATTCATATAAGCCAATGATAAGCCATATTCATCATCAATTTTCTCAAAATATTCTTGGGCTTTTAAATAATTTTCCTTAGCCTTATCATATTGTTTTAATTCATCTTGTGTTAATCCTAGGTTCAAATAGGCACCGCCAATATCTTCAATATTATTACTCGCAATATGCGATTTTAGCACCAAGTTTTGATAAATCAATGCTGTATCAAATGAGCCCATATCATAATAGCATGAGCCTAAATTGGCATATACATTATCAATAACATTATTTATTTCATTTTTTTTAGAAATTTCAATAGCCTGCTTAAAATAATTAGTGGCAGTTTTAAAACTGCGTTGGCTTTTAAAAACCAAACCGATACTATTTAAACATAATGTCATGCCTTCGTAATTATTTGATTCTCTAGCAAATGTTAACGATGAATCCATATACTTTAACGCTTTAGGGTAATTAGCGCGCATGGCGTATATGTTACCTATTCTTAGGAGTGTATTAGTTATCTTATCTTTGTTGTTCAGTTTTTTATAGCCTATTAAGGCCATGTTAAGGTAGGAAATTGCCGAATCATTTTCTTCAAGAATATTAAAAACGATGCCTATTTTTAAGTTAGAAGATGCCTCATATTTTAAACTTTTAATTTTTTTGGCAATTACTAAGCCTTTTCTAAAGTATATGAAAGAAGAATCAAATTGTGAATTAAGTTGACAGCGAATGCCACTTTTATTTAAAGCAATAATTTCTATAGTATCACCAATAGTTTTTGATGAGTTGTTTATTTGAGCAAAGGTTTGGCTTATGCTAAAAAATAAAATGGATAATGTTATCAGCTTAACCCGCAACCGCTTCCTCCATATAATTTTCTATAGGCGCACAACTACATACTAAATTTCTATCGCCATAAGCATTATCAACACGGGCAACGCTTGGCCAAAATTTATTTGCTTTTACATACGGTAATGGAAAGGCAGCTTTTTCACGGCTATAAGGCTTATCGTAATTATCTGATATAATTAATTTTGCGGTATGAGGTGCATTTTTAATAACGTTATTCAATTTATCTGCCTTGCCATCAATAATTTCTTGTATTTCTTTTCTTATAGAAATCATTGCATCACAAAAACGATCTAGCTCCGCTTTATTTTCACTTTCAGTTGGCTCTACCATTAACGTATTTACTACTGGGAAAGCCACAGTTGGTGCATGAAAGCCGTAATCCATTAAACGTTTAGCAATATCAGCTACTTCAACACCACTTGCCATTTTAAAATCGTTGCAATCTAAAATCATTTCATGTGCGCAACGGCCTTGCGTACCTGTATATAAAATTTTGTAATGATCTTTTAAAACTTCTTTCATGTAGTTGGCATTTAAAATGGCTGTTTCTGTAGCAGCTTTTAAACCATCTGCACCAAGCATTTTAATATAACCATAACTGATTAATAAAATTAAAGCGCTACCAAAAGGCGCAGAACTTACTGCGTGTATTCCTTTATCTCCTCCAGTATTTACAACTGGGTGCGATGGTAAATATGGTACTAATTTTTCAACCACACCAATTGGCCCCATGCCAGGTCCGCCACCACCATGAGGGATAGCAAAGGTTTTATGTAAATTCAAGTGGCATACATCTGCACCAATATTTCCAGGACTTGTTAAACCAACTTGTGCGTTCATATTGGCACCATCCATATAAACTAAGCCACCGTTATCGTGAATAATTTTTGTGATATCTGTAATGGCCTCCTCGTATACACCATGTGTACTAGGGTACGTAACCATTAAGCAACTTAAGGTGTCTTTGTATTTTTCTGCTTTTTCTTTTAAATCAACTAAATCAACGTTTCCTTTTTCATCGCATTTAGTTACTACAATGTCCATACCTGCCATAGCAGCACTTGCAGGGTTTGTACCATGTGCCGAAGATGGAATTAAAGCAACTTTACGATGCGTTTGCCCATTTGCGATGTGATATTGACGAATTACCATCAATCCCGCATACTCACCTTGCGCGCCAGAGTTTGGTTGAAAACTCATTTTTGCAAAGCCTGTAATGTTGCTCAAATCTTTATCTAAAGTAGTAATCATTTCTAAGTAACCTTGTGCTTGGTTAGCTGGCACAAATGGGTGAATGCTTGCCCACTCTGGCCATGTTAACGGTAATAATTCAGATGCAGCATTTAATTTCATCGTGCAACTTCCTAAAGAAATCATTGAATGTACTAATGATAAATCCTTATTTTCCAGTCGTTTGATGTAACGCATCATTTCGCTTTCGCTGTGATACGAATTAAATGTTGGATGTGTTAAATAAGCAGAAGTACGCTTAACAGAAGAACTCGCAATAACTTTTGAAGCGTGTGGTTCGGCAGTTAAAGTAATTCCGAAAATTGAAAGTATATCTTTTAAATCTTCTTGCTCCACTGTTTGATCAATAGAAATGGCAACGTGTTTATCGTCAACCTTTCTAAAATTAATTTCTTTAGCTTCTGCCGCCGCAATAATTTTGTTTGCATCACAAGCTACAACAATAGTATCAAAGTAAGTAGCGGTATTAATTTGGAAGCCGTGGTGTTTTAAAGCACCAACAACGGTATCTGTAGCATTGTGTACTTGTTGCGCTATGGCTTTAATGCCATCTGGCCCATGATACACGGCGTACATACTTGCCATAATGGCCAATAGCGCTTGTGCTGTACAAATATTACTTGTTGCTTTATCACGTTTAATATGTTGTTCGCGCGTTTGTAAAGCCATACGTAAGGCTTGATTTCCTTCAACATCAACACTTACACCAATAATACGTCCTGGTATTAAGCGTTTGTAATCTTCTCTGCACGTAAAAAATGCAGCGTGTGGGCCGCCATAACCTAATGGTACACCAAAACGTTGTGAGTTTCCATAAACTACATCTGCGCCCCATTCGCCCGGAGGAGTAAGTAAAGCAAGCGCCAACAAATCTGAGCCTACTGCAATTTGTATGCCAAGCTCTTTGCACGATTCTATGTAAGCCTTATAATTATTAGCTTCTCCATTAATATCAGGATACTGAATAATTGATCCAAAAAATGATTCGTCTAATTTTGTAGAGGCAATATTTCCAACCACAACCTCTATACCAACAGGATTAGAGCGGGTTTTAATAACATCTATCACTTGTGGGAAACAGGTTTCGCTTACAAATAATTTATGCGCGTTGGCTTTTTGTTTTTCACGACTACGGTTGCTATAAAACATAAACACCGCCTCAGCCGCAGCAGTGGCTTCATCTAACAAACTGGCGTTGGCAATTGGCATGGCTGTTAAATCCATTACCATGGTTTGAAAATTTAAAATTGCTTCTAAACGGCCTTGCGCAATTTCCGCTTGGTAAGGCGTATAGGCTGTGTACCAACCTGGGTTTTCTAAAATATTGCGTTGAATAACTGCAGGTAAAATATTATTGTAATAGCCTAAGCCAATGTAACTACGAAACACTTTATTTTTTTTACCCAAAGCACGCAAATGTTTGTGGTATTGAAACTCGGTTAGGGCAGGGCCTGTAGCTAAAGGTTGCTTTAAACGTATGTTTGAAGGAACTGTTTGGTTAATTAATTCATCAATGCTAGAGGTTCCAATTTTGGTTAACATTGCAGAAATTTCAGATTTACGAGGGCCGTTGTGGCGATTTACGAATTTATCAGTTGACATTTTAGAAAATTTAGAACGATAAATTTACTAAAGATATTACGGTTTACAAAGTTTAAATGAGTGAATTTTTGGGTGATTTGTGATTTATTTTTTTAGAGCAATAGACCTAAAATACCTAACGTTGTTTTCAACGATTAGTTCACTACTTAGGGTTTAAAACAGTTTATCTACCTAGTATGATTTTAAGAGAAACCTTGTTAAAATTAGATTTCTGACGAATTAATTATAAAGCAATTTGATTTTATAAACTACGCTTGCCCAGTAGGCCCTCCAAAATGAAGTGGCATAGCGGTTTCAAGCTCTTTTATTTTTCCGTTAAGTTGTTCAAATTTATTAATATTATCTACCAAGGCTTTTGCTAAGCGTTTGGCGTGTTGCGGTGTTAGTAATATGCGTGATTTTACACGCGCCTTAGGTACACCAGGCATCATCTTAATAAAATCGATAACAAATTCACTTTGCGAGTGGGTAATTATTGCAAGGTTAGAGTAAATTCCTTCTGCAACTTCTTCACTCAGTTCAATATCTAATTGTTGTTGGTTATTTTCTTCCATGTTTAAAAATAAAGTTTTGTAAGGATTTGATTAAGTATAGTTTATTAAAAGATAGTAACAGTTTTTTATAATGTACAAAAAGATTTAGTCCGTTTTTTGAATTTTAATGATATAAAACCATATAAGGAATGTAAGGGCATATAAGAAAATCAGTACTTATTATTTCAAGAGTAATCCAATTTAATAACTATTTTGGAGTAAACAATGGTTTTTGATCTTTTGGGTTTGGCACATCAGCTTTTTCATTTTTATTTTTTTCGTTACGCGCATCAATATCTTCAATAACTACCCATTTATCTTTTTTTAATTCTAAAGCATCAAAACTACCATCAGGTCCGTAGTATTGGTATTGCCCTTCAAGCACATTACCTAAACTTTTTGGTGCAAGATGACTGTATACAATTCTATTTTGTTTTTCATTATAGCGCAAACTCATAGTTACCTCGCTGCTATATTCAAACATCATTCGTTTATTACTTTTTCTTGGAATTTTAAAAACATCTTTTCCAAATACGGGTGTACCGTCCGCTTTAAAATAAAGCACATCAATAAATTTTCGTTGTGTTAATTTGTCGTTTCCATCCCAGCCTATTAGTGTGTAATAGCCATCGCATTCTATTAAACTAGTATAAAGCATACCAAACCATTTGTTAGGAGCGCCTACGTAGCTTTCCGGATTTTTTACGGCACTAGATTGATCAAATAGTTGAAAGTAATCGTACTCTTGAATTGTTTTATGTTTAAATAATCCGGTTTTTATACGCTTGCTATTATCCACTAACAAATAACCAAAGTAGGCATGGTTGCCGTTATCTAAATGCAAATTCCAAGTAATAATTTTAAATTTTTTATTTTTAGGAGAAAGAATTGAAATTTCTTTTAAACTATCAAAATCATATTGCAAACAACTTGGATTAGAAATTATTTTTTCCCAGGCTTTAATAAATTTTTTATTTCCTTCTATTCTTACAGCTTCGTTTCTGCTTAAAAAACATTTCTGAATTTCTTTTAATTCGTTTTCAGCAGCTTTTATTTTCCACAACGCTGTGTCTTGTTTTTGAGCTAAAACAAAAGTTGTTGTGAGTAAAAATAAAATAGAAAAAAATTTCCGCATAAAACTATAATGTGTAAAGTTAAAAAAGATACAGTAACAATGATGTAATTTTGAAGGGAGCGAATAATTTTAAGTTAATTTCAATTGGTTTTTAATCTCAAAATGCAACTTATTCCAAAAGCAAAACAGTTCCTTTTTCCTCTTTGTATTCGCCTCTGCTGTTTTTGTAACTTATTAAATAAACATACACATCTGGCTTACTATTGCTGCCATCCCAGGCTTTTGTGTCATCTGTGGTTTCAAAAACTTTGTTACCCCATTTATTGTAAACAGTAACTTTGTATTCTTGCTTATCAATAAAATGAGTAATTGGTAGCCATGTTTTATTTTTTCCGCTTGGTGCAAATGCTGTAGGAATAAATAATCTGCCTTCCATGTAAACTTCTGCTGTGTTTGAGTTTGAAAGTTCTAAAAAACCATATTGATTACTGATGCCTTCTACGGCCTCTATTAGGTATTCAACCTTAGCCCCGTTACTTGCCTCTTCTTGTAAATCATCTGTGTAACTTGTATCATTGCTTGTGGTACTTGCTTGAGGATTTGGATTTTTAACATCGTTAATTACACGGTATATATTATAACCACTTACTCCGCCATTAAATCCTTTATAGGAATTCCAACTTAAATGTTTGGCAAAAATTTGCTCTTTATCACTTTGCGCTTTTAATAAAATTGTTTTACAAAGTTGACTTTGTGTGCGCTGATTTCCGCAAGCATCGCGGACTACAGCCCTGTAAAAATAAAATTTTTCTTTTGGTGTAATTTCTGTATCAATAAATTTTAAAAGTGGTATTGTTCCTGTAGCAACAGAACCAACAGTGTTATAGGCAAATCCATCTTCCGATCTTAAAATATCTACTGCAACCGATTTTTTTGAAGTGTCTAAAAATAAGTTTAATTCAGTACTCATTTTATCTAAAACAGTTGCTTTTGTTATGTATATGAAAGCAGGTGCAGTTATTTGTTTACTGAAAAAATAAACTCTGTTACTGCTTGAAGTAATTGTTTTGTTGTTGTTTACAGCTCTAACAAAATAACTTATGTTTTTACTGGGTGCTACATTATCATGTTTAAAATTTGTTGCACTTGTAGAGCCGATCAATGTATATATTCCACCATTTATAGAATAATAAACTCGGTATTCTAACACGCCGTTTGGCATTCGGTTATAGGCATTCCAATTAAGTTGTGTAGCGTATGCACAACTGTCATAGTTTGATTTTAAAAAGATGGTGGTGTAAGGTGGAGTTTGTGTAAACGTTCCTAAATTATAGCAACTATCTTGGGCGGCGCTATACAATTCTACTGCTGAAGTTGTTGCTACTGTGTTGGTATAGGTGTATAACGTATTTGGTCTGCCTGTTACCGAATCAATTGGAATTGTAATTCCACTCAAATTCCTGTAAATTTTATAAAGCACTACATCCTTGTCATAAGGCACTTTCCAAGCAATAACGGTTTGTCCGTTTGGTAACACGCTTATTGAATCTATAACTAACTCATTAGGTTTTTTTTGATCTTTAAATGTACCTCCTCTTATGTTTGATGTTGATATGCACCCGCTTGCATCGCTTATAGATACTTGGTAATTTAAGCTCGCACTGCAAACACTAATAGTATCTTTAAAATTATTTTTATTGCTGATAGACAAAATATTCCAAACTGTTGCAGGGTACTCTTTACTTAGTGTGAATGTAGGCGCGGTGCTTGGCAAATTTGGACTTTTTAAAGAATTATAGATGGATTCTACATAAGGAGATCCTGCGGCATTAATCAAATTTAAAAAAAGTGTTCTTAAAGTATCGCTTGTGGCTGATGAATTAGCGCCACCAGTGCCATATTTTGAAAATAAATAATAAAACCTACTTTGCACATTTGCACCTGCGCCTGTATGGGTAAAGTTGCTTGTTAGCCTTGCTGGTATTGTTCCTACAAGGTTAAATGGACCTAAGTTAGAAACAGAGCAAAAAATTTCGTAAGAATTGAATTGGTTGTTTGGATCGGCAGGAGGAATCCAGCTTAATTTAACATCCCCGTTTGATAAAACTTCTAAGCAACGCAAACTTGGAGGTCCAACTTGTGCAGTAAGTTTGAAACAAACAAAAAGTAATATGGTTATTAAAATGCGTGTCAAACGATATTAACGTAATAAAGTCCTAATTATTATTAACGCAACGTTACCAATAAATTAGCTTTATCAAAAATACGCTAAATTGTTGAAATCTTTCGCAAAAATGGCTCTGTATTGGCTAAAAAAATAGAAAAGTAACTGTTTTTTTAATTAAATTTGTAATTCAACATTGTGAAAAAATTACTTGTTTTAATAATTATCTGCGTTTCTGTCTTTTCATCTATTGATTTAATTGCACAAACAGGAGGTAGAAAGAAAGAACAGCGTAACCAACGTCGTTCTGGGTCTTTATTCAAAAGAGGGAAGAGCAAAGGCAATGCCGATAAATTTTCTCGTGGTCAGCGCAAAGGTTTTTTTGCAAGATTATTTAAAAAAGATCGCCCAGCATGGGTTCAACATAAAACAGAAAATAATAGGAGCACACGCCGAGGCAATCGCCATTTGTTTGCAAGGTTTAGAACAAAGGGTAGGGTGCAAAACGAAAGTATTTTAACAAGACAAAATAACGAGCGCGCCAAGCGAAGGGTTAGGGGTAACAAAGTGTTTCACAAATCAAAGTACCGAGGTTAGTTAAGCTAATTTCTAATTTCCTCAATCTTTAATAAAAAACAATTCAGCGGCAATTTTATCTGCAATTAATCGTCCTTTAATACTTAAGGTGTATACTTCATCGATTTTGATAACCTCACCACTCTGTAAAAATGAGTTTGTTTTTTGTAAAAAGTGATCTTGAATCTTGTTCGAAAATCGCTTCATAAATTTTTCGTTACATCCCCATTTTGTTCTTAAAGATGTAAGAATATATTCGTTGTATTTGTTCGCTTCAGTTAACGTTTCTATTTCAAAAAACGTTGTGTTTTCATTTAAAGCTTTTATATATGCATTATTATTTTTCACGTTCCATTGCCTAGTTTCACCATTAAACGAATGTGCCGATGGGCCTATGCCTAAGTAATGTTTTTGTAGCCAATAATTAGAATTATGCACAGCTAAATAATTTGGTTTTCCAAAATTTGAAATTTCATAATGTTCAAATCCTTGTTGGGTAATGTATTCAGACATTATTTTAAATTGATTACTACTCAGTTCATCATTCACACTTGGTTCTTTTCCTTTTTTATTGAGTACCCCTAAAACCGTATTATCTTCAATGGTTAAATTATAGCTTGATATATGTTTTGTATCCAAGTTACAAGCCATTTTCAAAGTTTCTTCCCAGGTATTTAAGGTTTGAAATTTGCTCCCATAAATCAAATCAATACTTAAATTGTTAAAACCAACATCTTGGGCTAGTTTCACGCTGGTTACTGCCTGCTCTGAGTTGTGGCTTCTATTCATCCACAATAATTCATTATCATCAAAGGTTTGAACCCCAATACTTAACCGGTTAATGCCTAATTGCAGCCAATTTTTTAAATTTTCTTTGGTAACGTCGTCGGGGTTTACTTCTAACGTAATTTCTGCTGATGTATTTAATATATATTTTGAAGCTAGTTTACTAAGGAGTTTGTTTAATTCCGAAGAGCTTAATAAACTTGGTGTACCGCCACCAAAATAAACACTGTTGAGTTCTTTGTTTGTTAGGTAAGTTTCTCTTTTCTCTAGCTCAATTAACATTGCGTTCACAATATCTGGAACATTACTTAAGTGCGTGCTAAAATAAAAATCGCAATAAGTGCAAGCTTTTTTGCAAAAAGGAATATGAAAATAAATGCCGCTCAAACCTCTAAGGTGTAAATTTTTTTGTGAAAATTAAGAAAATTTACATTTTTTATTAACAGATTTAATATAATTAGTATATTAGCGCTTTATAATTAAAAGTAAAGTATGAAAAACACCTTTAAAATTACTTTAACGGCCTTTGCTGTAGCCACAATTACGGCAACTGGCTTTTCTCAAAAAGCTTTAAAAAAGGCTGATGCAGTATTTAACGCTCGCCAGTATTTCAAAGCTGTTCAAATGTATAAAACTGCATACTCTAGTGTGCCAAACGACAAAAAACCAACTGTGTTATTTAAACAAGGTTGGGCAAGTCAAGAAATTAACGATTACAAAGCTGCTGAGGGTTATTACCAAAAGGCAATTGCTGGAAATTACGATGATCCAATTGTATATTTAAGATTGGCTGAGGTTTTAAAAAGCCAACTAAAATATCCTGAAGCTATTGTTGAATATAACAATTATAAAAGCAAAGGTGGCGATGCTAAGCGTGCCGACTTAGGTGTAAAATCTTGTGAATTATCACAGCAATGGAAAGACGCCCCAATGCGTTACAAAATTGAAAACATGTCTTTAATCAACTCTAAAGGAAGCGATTTTGCTTGTAGTTTTAGCGATAAAAAATACCAAACCTTAACTTTCAGTTCTCGTAGAGAGGGATGTTTAGGTGATAACGCTGAAATTAACACTGGTTTACAATATTCTGATGTTTGGGAAACTAAACTAGATAAAAACGGAAAATGGTCGGCTCCGGTATTATTACCACCTGCTATTTCTACTCCTGTAAACGAGGCTGCTGCTTGGGTTAGCAAAAAAGGCGATATGATTTTCTTTACACGTTGCCCAAATGCACCAGCAGAAAATGGACTTGTGCCAAGATGCGGTATTTACATGGCTAAAAAACAAGGTAGCACTTGGGGACCTGCTGATAGATTACCTTTTAATAATGATACAGTTCAGTTTGCTCATCCTTGCTTAAGTTCAGATGGTAAAGTATTATATTTCACATCGCGTAAAGGTGGTGGTTATGGCGGATTAGATATTTGGTCATGTTCTTTTGATTCTAAAACAAATACTTGGGGACAACCCGTAAACGCAGGGCCAGCTGTAAACACAGAGGGTGATGAAATGTATCCTACTATTAGCGATGATGGAAAAAAATTATATTTCTCTTCAAACTATCATCCAGGTATGGGTGGTTTAGATCTTTTCGTGGCTGAAGCGGGTGCTGATGGCAAATTCACAAAAGCAGTTGAGAACATGAAATACCCAATTAACTCTAGCTTTGATGATTTTAGTATTATTTTTGAAGGAAAAAAACAACGTGGTTATTTTACAAGTAACCGCGATGGTGGTAAAGGTGGCGATGATATTTGGAGTTTCAATTTACCTCCATTGGTATATAACGTAAAAGGTTTAGGAATTAGCGCAGGTGATGCCAACAAACAATTTGTTGGTAAAGGTGAGCCGGTAGCGAATGTTAAAGTAAAAATTGTTGGTACAGATGGTTCTATTAATGAATATAACACTAGCAAGGATGGTTCTTACACATTCAAATTAAAAGAAAAAACTACTTACACTGTTACAACTGAGACAGGAAAACAATCAACTTCTCCAACTTTTTCAATGGGCTATCTGGCATCTAAAGATCAACGTGTGTTTTCGACTATAGGATTAGATGGGTCAAAAGACTTTATTGCTGATTTTGAATTAACTCCAATTGTGCCGATTTTGAGATTACCTAAAATTCTATATGACTTAGGAAGGGCTGATTTACGCCAATCTTCAAAAGATTCTCTTAACTATCTTTTTGATATTATGAAAAACAATCCAAGTGTAGTAGTTGAATTAAATTCGCATACTGATAGTCGTGGTAAATTAGATAAAAACATGGCTTTATCTCAAGCGCGTGCTCAATCTTGTGTGGATTATTTGGTGAAAGAAAAAGGAATTAATGCAGATCGTTTAAAAGCGAAAGGATATGGTCCAACTCGTTTAGTAATTACTGATGCTGAGATTGCAAAAGCTAAAACAAAACCAGAGAAAGAAGCATTGCATGAAGTTAACCGTAGAACAGGTTTCAGTATCATTAGCTTTGATTATGTTGATCCAAATGCGCCTAAGAAAACCAATACAGGTGGAACAAATGGTGGAACTAAAAAAACAGATGATGATGAAGATTCAGAATAATCTTTAAAAGAAAATAAAAAAATCCCGGCTTTTAGTCGGGATTTTTTTTGTGAGGTAGTGCGAGAAAAAATGGAATTAGGAATATTTGAACTCAATCAAATTAATTTTATAATCAATTAAGATGGCATAATCTTCTCCAGCTTCCTTAAGCTCTTCGTCTCCCTCTTCAAAATACCAGTTAATTATAGGCTTATTTTGAATGATAGATTTTAAATATTTTGCAAGCATTTTTGAAGATGGTGTATTAAAATACTCGAGAGAAAGATTAAGTTGAAGAGTTTTGCTCGATTGAGCAATACATTTTTTAGTTAAAATTTCTAATTGATTAAAAAACTCATCAGGATTTTCAGGAGTTATTTTGCCTTTGATGCTTATAATATTTTCATTCAAAGCGGCTACAACTGAAGGCGTGTTTTTTGTTTCAGGAATTAGCATTACAAGTTAACTTTTTGCTAAGTTAAAAAAAAATGCAACACTACCGAATTATCCTTTCTTTAATTTTTTGTGCGGGATTTCCTTGATAAATTCCATAAGGTTCTAAAGACTTTGTTGCGATACTACCAACTGTTAATAAACTATGACTCCCAATTTTTACACCAGGACATACAACCGCTTGTGCGCCAACCCAGGCGCCTTCTTCAATAGTTATTGCAGAGACTACCAAATCAAATGAAGTTTTTTTATAATTGTGATTGCCACATAATAACATTGCGCCTTGTGAAATACAAGAATTAGAATGCAAGGTTACTTTGGTAAGGTTATCTATCCAAACCAATTCGCCAATCCATACATTATCGCGCACATCTAAATGCCAAGGGTATTTAATACTTACTCTTGGCTTTATAACCACATTTTTACCAATTTTAGCGCCAAATAAACGTAACAATACACGTTTTGGACCGTAAAAGGGAAATACAGAAGCAAAAAACCATTTATTTACCATGTACCAAAAAGCTCTCTTAAACAAAGTGCCCCCTGGTTTATACCAATCATTATTAAAAGATGCTAAGTCAGTTTTTTGCATAATGCCTGAACATTGATTTATAAAGTTCTAAATTTTTATTTAAATCAATTTTTAAATTTACATAATTTACTGCACCTGTAATATAGCTATTAAACTCTTCGGGAGTTAATTTTGCAAGTTTTTCAATTGCTAATACAAAATCATTTTTATTGATCAAAGGCAATGCTACTCCAGCGTTGTAGTTTTCACAATCGTTCCAAGGTGTTTGGTCGCTAATAATTACAGGGCATCCCGTGCATAAACTTTCTACAATAGAGTGGCCAAAGTTTTCATTTAAGGTTGGTAAAAATAAAGCATGGTGTTGATTTATAGTTTTTTCGACTTCAGTAAATTCAAGTTCGCCCTTATAAATTACATTTATATTGCTTGGTAAGGTGTGAATTATTTCTTGGCACCTATTCCAGTAAATTGCATCTTCTTTGTTTCCAAAAATGGTGTAGTTTATTTTGCAATCGGTAGAAACTTCTTTCAAACATTCTAAAGCGAAATGTAAATTTTTAACCGCTGCAATGCGCGATAAATAAAATAAATTTAATTCGTTTTTAGATTTAGTTTTAGTTCCTGAAAATTTTGATGCTACACTAATGTTTTGTATCAGTTGTAAATTTGCTTTTGGAAATTGCTTTAATAAATCTTGTTTTTCTACTTCATTAGTTACATGAAACGAAATACTGTTATACCAACCTAAAATTTTTGCTAACGTTAAATAAATTTGTTTTTTAAATTTTTTTATTTGCATGGCCCCATAACTTAACATACCTCGTGGGGCCAATAAAATAGGTGCGTTTAGGCTTTTAGCATTTTTTACAATTGTAACCGAAAAGTATTTACTCCAAAAACTATTTACATAAATTAAGTTGCTATTTACACTATTTATTAATTTAATAATTTCATTTGAAGAAATTTTTTCGTCAAAATAAAAATAGTTTATGTCATCTTTCTTAAACCAACTATTAGGCTTAATGGTTTTATAAGGTGAGCTTGTACCTAAATCTTTATTCGTTGTAATAACATAAAAATGAAATTCGTTTTTTAATAAACTTAGTAATGAAAAAATAGAGCGCACAGGTCCTCCGGCTTTAGTGCCTGGCAAATACCAATCAGTTAATACAAGTATTTTTAATTTAGTCAAGAATTAAATAAGTTTTGTTTTTATCAATCCAAGAATTTAACACAATTAGGTGCCACAAACGGCTCCAAGTAACAGTAGGGTCATTGTTTAAAAAACGATGCCAAAGATTTAATACCGCGTTTTTTTTACAAAAATTATAATGAGCTAATTCAGTAATATTTTTTTCGGCAAACGTTTTTAAATCGTTTTTTAACCAAAACTGCCAAGGCAAGGTAAATCCCATTTTAGGACGATTTACAATTTCGTTTGGCAATAAATCACCTAAACTATCTACTAATAGTTTTTTTGGTGAATGAGGAAATTTAGTCCTATCATTTATACTTAATGCTAGCTCAATTAATTTGTAATCCAAAAAAGGTTCTCTTACTTCTAAAGCTACAGCCATACTCATTTGGTCGGTATCGCGTAGCAACACGTTTTGGAGATATGATTTTATTTCAACATAACTCACTGCACTAAACAAAAAATTATCTTTAATTTCAATTTCAGAAAGTAAGTTACTAATTGAATCTTTTGCTTTAGCAGTATATGTAAGTAATTCAGAAATCTCAGATTGGGTAAAAACGGCACGACTAAGAGGGTAGGCGCTTTTAAAATTTATTTGTGGTTGAGCCATTAGTTCGGCTATTTTTTTATTGGCTATGGTTTTGCTACGCAATTGTTTTAACTCTGCGGCTCCTTTTCTTAATGTTTTGGGTAATAAATTAATCCATTGTTTCGATTGTAATGAATGCATGCGCTTAAAAACATCGTAGCCCGCAAATAGTTCATCGCCACCAATACCGCTAAGTGCCATAGTTATACCGGCATTTTTTGTTGCTTTAGAAACAATGTATGTGTTAGGTCCATCGCCACTGGGATGATCCATTGCGCTTAAAGCTTCGGGTAAATCGTTTAAAAAATGTTGAGGTGTTAGTTTAATTTCGTGATGCTGTGTGTTAAATTTTTCTGCAATTATACGCGCGTATTTACCTTCAGAAAATTCGCTTTCGTCAAAACTCACATTAAACGTATTTATTTTTTCAGAAGATACATTGCTCATTAAACCCACAACTGCGCTCGAGTCTATTCCTCCAGATAGAAACGCACCAAAGGGAACATCGGCCACAAGACGTTGTTGAACAGAAAGCGAAAGGGTTTCTAGAACCCTATTACATGTAGATTTGTAATTTGCCTCAAAGGGTTCAATTTTATTTTTAAGGTTATAATATTCTGTAATTTCTGCTTTGTTATTTGCAAATTCAATATAATGTCCAGGAAGCAACATCTTTATTCCTTTAACCAAGGTGTTGGGTGCGTGTATTGTTTGGTAAGTAAAATATTCTGAAATGTAATCCGTATTTAATTCAAATTTTTTTAGTTCGCTTTTTAAAATACCACGTAATTCGCTCGAAAAAATAAAGCCAAAATTGCTGTAGTGGTAATAAAGCGGTTTCACGCCCATTCTATCTCTTGCAATAAATGTTTTATTTAATTCTGTATCATAAATTGCAAAAGCAAACATACCACTAAAGTAGTTCAAACATTCCGCACCGTATTTTATATAAGCTGCAAGTATTACTTCAGTATCTGTATTTGTTTTAAAAAAGTAGGGTGGTGTTGTATCGCCTTGAGTTTGTTGCTGCAATTGCAGTTTTATTTGTTTGTAGTTGTAAAGTTCGCCATTGTATACAATAACGTACCTTTTATCGTTACTAAAAAAGGGTTGATTTCCTGCATCGCTTAAATCAATTATTGATAAACGAGTTTGCCCCAAGCTAATCTCATCATTGTTCCAAATGCCAGTATTATCAGGGCCGCGATGTGCTAAGGCTAAATTCATTTTTGAAACGTATTTTTCTTTTAGCACGTTTGAAATCGAATTTGAGACTAAGCCGTTAATTCCGCACATATACTATAAGCCAATTGAAGTTAAGAACTGTCTATCTTGCATCATTTTTACTATACCTTCTTCAATGCTCACTAATTTTTTATTTAAAATTTCTTTCATTTTTTTGTTATCAGGTTGGCGGCGTGTCATATCACCCTCTTTAAGGGGTGGCAAATAAATAATTTTACTTTTTGATTTTGTAAGAGAAATAATAAGTTCCGCTAAGTCTTTAACTGACATGAGTTCATCATTACCAATATTAATAACATCGTTCATCACGAGTTTATCGGTAAAAATTTTATAACACACTTCTACATTATCATCAACATAAGTAAAGGTACGTGTTTGGCTACCATCGCCGTAAATGGTTATATCTTGATTTTTTAAAGCTTGGGCTAAAAATTTTGCAACAACAAAATCTGTGCTTTGATTTGGCCCGTAAGTATTAAAAAATCTAAATATTGTGTAAGGTAAGTTGAATGCTTGTTGGTAGCTTCTAAAAAAACACTCGCCAACATTTTTTACAACGGCATAAGGCACACGCGAGTTTAATGGGGTTTGGTATTCGTTTTGAGGCAGTTCAACGGGTTCGCCGTAAACCTCGCTACTAGAAGCAAAGTAAGCATGTTTTACGGATGAGTTTTTTGATAAGTTTAAAATATTTTGAATGCCTTCAATATCTTTTAATACACTCATCGGATTTTCTTGCGTGCGTTTTACCCCAACCACAGCTGCATAGTGGAACACATAATCAAAATTAAAAGAGTGCATAATGGTTGAAATATCGTTGTAGTTATTTACATCGGCATTTATAAACTTAAAATTAGTGGTTACGCTATTTGGGAGCTTTGAGCTATTGCCAGTACTTAAATTATCTACAACTACTACAAAGTTTTCAGGATTTGAAATTAGTTTGTGAACCAAGGCGCTGCCTACATTTCCTGCGCCGCCAGTGACTAAGATTTTCTGTTGCATTATTTTATCAAATTAAAAAGGGTTTGTGCCCATAATTTAGGCGAGTGCTTTTTTGCTAAACTTTTACTAAAGTTAGACATTTCTTGTAATTGAGTTTGGGATAATGAGCAAACTTTTTTCAATTGATTTTCTAGGTCTGTTTGATTACCGGTTTCAGATAAAAATCCGTTTTTATTTTCAACTAAAAAAAGTTCGTTTGCACCAACCTTATTGCTTGTAATAATTGGAAAACCGGCCGCAACGAATTCATGCACCACAACACCCCAAGGCTCAAAAATGCTTGGTAGAACAAACACTGAGGCGCTTTCCATTAATTTTAATAGTTCATGAGGTTGTTGAAAACCAAAATCTTTTATTTGTGGGTGCTCGGGAATTTTATAGTCTCCTTTCCCAATGCACCATAATTGCCAATCTTTAGCTTCCTGTGAAGAAATCTTTAAAAAGGCTTTGCATAAATTTTCAATACCTTTTTCATTTACATATCTTCCTACAAAAATAAAAACTTTGGCTTTAAGGTTTGCATTTATTGTTTCAAAAACTGGCGTATCGGCACTATACACGCCTTTTAAAATATTATTTTTATTGAAGCCCATTTTGAGGGCAAACTGTTTTTGCTTTTCGCCTGCAACAAATGCGTAATTGAAAAATGGCTTGTAAGCAATTTTGGCATATAAGCCTCCGATGTTTTGTTTAATACCTCCTCGCCATTGATTATCGAGTCCTAGCACAGAAACGAATTTCTGTTTACTTTTTTTTATTGCTGCTAAATAAATTTTATTAATCCATCCCGCACAATAAACAAGTTGTGGTTTAATTGAATTTAAGAGTTCAGTTAGTGAAACAGAGTTAAAATTGCTTAAGTCATAAAAAGTTATTGATGAATGAAAGTTTGTTAATTTAAATGGTGCATTTGGATGTAAGGGCATTTTAACAACATGAAGTTCGGTGTTATAGTTTATTGATAACTCGTTAAAGCAAGCTATATTATAAGAGGCCAGCTCAGAGTATAGGAAAACTATTTTTACTTTTGGAAGATGCATAAATGCGCTTAGCAAATATAACATTATCTGTAAAAGCGCTAATAAAATTGGGCTAAATCAATAATAAAATAGTGTTTGGAATTTCAGGGATTTTTAGCTTAACTAAAACTCAAACTTGTAACCAACTCCTTTTACAGTTTTAAAATATTCTTCGCCAATCTTTTCGCGAAGTTTTCTAATATGTACATCAATGGTTCTGTCGCCAACTATAACTTCATCACCCCAAACTTGTTCTAAAATATACTCACGCGTAAATACTTTACCAGGCTTGCTGCTTAATAAAACGAATAAATTAAACTCTTTTTTAGGCAAGGCAATTTCGGTTGTTCCTTTGGTAACTAAATGTTTTTCTTTGTCAATTTGAATGTCTCCAAAAATTAATGCGTTTGATGTTTCGGTGGCGGTACCTTCAAGTCTTCTAAGCAGAGCTTTTATCCTGCTCATAAAAACCCTTGGTTTAATAGGTTTTGTAATGTAATCATCGGCGCCAACTTCAAAACCTGCAATTTGGGTATAATCTTCGCTTCGCGCCGTTAAAAATGCTATTAAAACGCCCTCTAATCCCTTCACATCTCTTAATTCGCGACAGGTTTCAATACCATCCATATCTGGCATCATTACATCTAGAACAATTAAGTGGGGTTTTTCTTTTTTGGCAATTGCAATTGCATCTTTGCCATTTGTTGAAGTAATAATTTCGTACCCTTCGCGCTTTAAATTGTAGCTTAAAAACTCAAGAATATCTTGTTCATCATCTACTAATAGTATTTTGTACGTCATATTTCCTTGGCATTTTTTCGATTTCAAAGCTATTCATTTAAAAGGAATTAGTATGTTAAGTAATTATTAATTTAACATTTGTAAAATCTTATTTAATTAAAGTTTTAATAACATCAAATTTAAGTTTGGTTTAATTGGGAGCCTTTAATTTGCAGGCTTAAATTCAGAATTATGTTGAAAAAAATATTCCTATTTGTTATTGTAAATATAAGCATTTTCGCTAGTGCACAAAATGGTAAAGTTGTTGGTACAATTGTTGATTCTAAAACGGGTGAAACTTTGCCCGGAGCTACTGCTTTGATAGAAGGTACAAACAAAGTAGGTTCGGCTGATTTTGATGGGAAATTTTCTATTAATAACCTTGCTCCTGGCAAGTATGTTTTAGTGGTAAGTTATATTTCTTACAACACAAAAAAAATTACCGATGTAATTGTTAAAGCAAACGATGTAACTGATGTAAATATCCCATTAGACCCAAGTGGTTCTCAGGATTTAACAGAGGTTGAAGTTGTTGTAACACTTAATAAAGAAAATAATACAGCTTTGGTGTTGCAGCAAAAAAACAACGCCAGTGTAAGTGATGGGATAAGTGCCGAGACTATTAAGAGAACACCAGATAAAAACACCAGCGACGTTTTGAAACGTGTTAGTGGAGCAAGCATACAAGACAATAAATTTGCGGTTGTTAGAGGGTTAAATGACAGGTATAATGCTGCTTATTTGAATGGTTCGCCACTTCCAAGCACTGAAAGTGATAGAAAAGCCTTTTCGTTTGATATTTTCCCAAGTAATATGTTGGATAATTTAGTAATTACCAAAACGGCTAGACCAGATTTACCTGGTGAGTTTGCTGGAGGTATAATTGAAATCAACACAAAAAACATACCAGAAAAAAATTTCATTTCAGTAACTGCCGGCGGTGCTTACAATACCATTACTACAGGTAAAAACCAAATTTATTACAAAGGAGGAAAAACAGATTGGATAGGTTTGGATGATGGAACACGCGCCCTTTCAAATAAGATGCCCAGCTTCGAAGAGTTTCCAGTGAATATTAATGAGCAGGCAAAGCTTGCTAAAGAAATTCCAACTGGTGATTGGTCGAAGTATAATAAAAAATTTAGCCCTAATTCTAACTTTCAATTCTCAGGAGGATTTAATCTTAAACGTAAAGAGAAAGACTTTTTTGGCGTTTTAGCCTCCTTAACTTACAATAATACAAACAGTTTTTATACAACCAACCGTTTTACTTATCAGTCAGGTACCCCAAACGATCCGAACGACCCATTATTGGCGGATAAAATTTATAATGATGCAACATATCAAACACAAAAATTAGTTGGAGCACTGCTTAATGCTGCAATAAAAATTAATGATAATAATAATATTAGTTCTAAAAACTTATATAGCATTTCAAGTGATGATAGAACGATAACAAGGGGAGGAACTACTACACCCAACGAAGCTAATAAAAATGTAATCAAAGCGAGTGCTTTCTGGTTTACACAAAACCTTATAAATACTTCTCAGTTAATAGGCGATCATTATATACCTAAAGCAAAAATCAAAATAAATTGGAACGCTGGTTATTCTAGAGTTCAAAGGGAAATCCCTAACCTACGAAGACATTACTATCAAAAGTTAGAGAGAGTGGAGCCAATTCCAAATCCAGATCCTTCTGAGCCACCAACGATTAATCCTAACGATACAGTTTTTCAAGCACAATTTGGTTCTCCAAAATCAAATAGTAACGATTACGCAGGAGTTAGTCTATTTTCTAAGTTAAATGAGCGTATTTATTCTGGTAAGACTGATATTTCAAGAATTTTTAAATTGAATTCTGATTTTACATTAGAAGGTAAAGTTGGTGGATTATACCAAATCAGAAATAGAACATTTGAATTTAGACAATTTATTTATAGCCCTTATAATATTTCTGGAGGCACAACATCATTTAGCACTGGATTAGGTTATTTACCTGAAGACCAAATCTTCACCCAACAAAATATGGGTTTACTTCAGCAAGGTACTAATGGAAACAATAATATAGGTGGTTTTTTAATTGGAGAATCTACATATCCAGATAGTCCTTACTCTGCGGAATCTAAGTTAATTGCAGGTTATGGAATGTTTGATGTTAGATATAAAACTTTTTTAAGGTTAATAAGTGGTTTAAGATACGAAAGCTATTATCAAAAAATATCATACAATGATTTACTTTATATAATCAATAAGAAGGTAAACGTTGTAGATACTGTAGTTAATGATTTATTGCCTTCAGTAAACTTAATTTATTCGCCTACAGAAAAAATTAATATTAGAGGATCTTATTCTAGAACATTAAACAGACCTGAGTTCAGAGAATTGGCACCATTCCTGTTCTTTGATTTTAATACTGGTTTCAGTTTAAATGGAGACCCGAATTTACAGCGCGCAACTATAGATAACTTTGATTTAAGATTTGAGTGGTTCCCTAATGGTGGGCAATTAGTTTCGGTATCTGGTTTTTATAAGCATTTTATTAACCCAATAGAGTTATTTAAAGGACAAAATACTTATCAAGTTGTTTATGGCAATACACCATCGGCATTTGCGCAAGGCGTTGAATTTGAGTACAGAATTAACTTAGGTAATTATTATAAAAACGATTCTAGTGTTTTAGGTAAAGTTTTAAACAACACAACAATATTTTCTAATCTAGCGTTGATTCAATCTAAGGTTGAGGCTCAAGCCCCTAAAAATCCATTACTAGCTGGTTCGGTTTCAACCTACCAACGACCGCTTCAAGGTCAATCTCCTTACTTATTTAATGCAGGTATAAGTTATGTGGATAACACTTATAATTTTAGCTTAAGTGCAATGATAAATAGAGTTGGACCAAGAATTTATATTGTTGGGAATAATATTTATCAAGAAATTTGGGAGTACTCAAGAACAGTAATGGATTTACAAGCAACAAAATCGTTCATAAATAATAGACTAGAATTGAGATTTAATGTGAAAGATTTGTTCGCAAATAATCAACCACTTCAATTTTACCAAAATTTTGATAACAAAGCATTCAAGAAAAATTCTGGAAAAAACACATTGATGTGGGATACAAGATTAGGTGTTACTTTTTCAGCTGCAATATCCTACAAGTTTTAACACTTAACATTAAAGTAACATAAATTTAAGTCAAGTGTAATGTTATGTTAACTATATAAGAACGTAAAAGGATGAATTTTGTAACTCAATTTAAAAACAAATAATTATGAAAAAAATTTTATTTTCAGTGTTGGCTTTGGTTGGTTTAACTACCGCTTCAGCACAACCATTCTTTAATCAAACTACTTTTCGAGGTGCTTTTGCTCCAGCCCCAACTCCTATGTGGACTCAAGGTTGGACAGAGTGGGACCCGCAAAATGCAAATTATGGCGTGCCTACGGCAACTGTAACAGGAACAATTAGTGCAAACACTACCTGGTCATCTGGTACTACAGTTTTGTTACAAGGCCCAGTTTATGTTACAAATAATTCAACCTTAACTATAGCTCCTGGTGTCGTTATCAGATGTTCTAAGGCAGTTGCTGGCTCAGCTTTAATTATCACAAGAGGTTCAGTTATTAATGCTGCTGGTACTTCTACTGCACCAATCGTGTTTACTTCCGATCAAGCAGCTGGCGCAAGAGCTGTAGGCGATTGGGGTGGTGTTATTGTTTTGGGTAACGCAGCTCTTAATTTCACTACTGGCGTTAACAATATCGAAGGCTTACCGGTTTCACCAAATTCTCAATATGGTGGAGGTTCTACACCAAATAATAATGACAATTCTGGTACTTTACGTTACGTACGTATTGAATATGGTGGATATGTTTACGGACAAAATCAAGAGATCAACGGATTAACATTGGGCGCTGTTGGAAAAGGAACTACATTGGAATATATTCAAACTTCATTTACAAATGATGATGCTTTTGAATGGTTTGGTGGTAATGTAAATGCTAAATGGTTAGTGAGCTATAGAAACTTAGATGATGATTTTGATACTGATAATGGTTATAGCGGAAATGTACAATATGGTTTAATTGTACGCGACCCTAATTTAGCTGATAATCCATCTGTATCTACTTCAGAAGGCTTTGAATCTGATAATGATGCTAACGGAACAACTGCCTCACCTTTAACTTCTGGTGTATTTAGCAACATAACAATGATTGGCCCTTACCGTGGAACCACAACTAACGCGATTGCAGCCGGTTACCGTCGTGCAGTTCGTTTACGTCGTAACACGAATTTAAAAGTATATAATTCAATTTTTATGGATACACAACGTGGTGTTCATATTGATGGTTCACTTTGTGAAACAAGCGCTGGAAACGGTAATTTAAAATTTAAAAACAACGTAATTGCTGGTATGGCTCAAAGAGCTGTTGAACAAAACACGAACAACACTTTTGGTACAAACGCAGGCGCAACTACAGCATCTTGGTTTACAGCTAATTCAAACGATTCAATTCATGGTTCAATGCCATCTTTCTCTGTTATTTTAATTACTCCTTATAATTACACTTCTCCAGATTACAGACCAACAGGAACATCGATAGCTTTATCTAGTGCTAGTTTTACTGATGCGGCAATAGCTCCATTGACAAATACCTCTACTGTAGGATTTACAGAAGTTAAAAAGGAATTAGGTTATATTGCTTTGTACCCAAATCCTGCCTCTGATGTAACGTCTTTAATTATCACTTCTAATTTTGATACAAAAGCAGATATTAACGTTTATGACATAACTGGAAAAAATGTTCTAACTATTTCAAAAAATGAAGAGTTATTCCAAGGTATTAATGAGTTGTCAATAAATACTTCTAAATTAACTAACGGAGTTTACTTTGTAACATTAAATACGGTTGCAGGTAAAGAAACTGTTAAGTTAATAGTGAATAAATAAACTTAACATTGATTTAATGTAAAAGTCAGCTAATTTTAGCTGACTTTTTTTATGACACCACTTCAAGTTAGGAACCGAATTTCAAAAATAGACCAAGCAATAGAGCTAAAATTTTTTCACGAGGCATTTATAAGAATTTACTTTTTAAATGTTACTTTATTAAAAAATATTTTAACAAAGCACTATCTGCTATCCCCTGAAAATTTGAAAGCAAAACAATTAGCAGATCAACTAATAAATCAACAAAATGCTATTGGGGCAAAAAAAATAATCGCCAATAAATTTTTAAAAAACATTAAATCGCATTTTACTAATGCAGAAATTTATTTTAAAAAATTAAAACAAAGCGAACAAAAAAATATTACTGCTTTAATTAAAGAGGCGCAGTATTGCTTAAATTTATTAAATATTGCAATAAATAAAAGGTAACTAAAAGGCTTTAATCTTTAAATAGGTATAGTTTATCTAATTTAATAATCAATAAATATTAGCTTAAAGTACAGTATTATATCTCGAAGTAAATTTGCTTTGAATGACGAATTTATTGATAGAAGAGATCCCTTACGAACAATTAAAACACGATTTTTTAAACCTAAAAGTTGAGAATAAAAACTTATTAGATGGGCTTTATTATGCTGCTTATGTTCAACAAGGGTTAATGCCACAACCGCGGCATTTTGATAAATTGGGTTATAACTATTTTGTAGTGTATGAACCATTACAAATAATTGGGGGCGATTTTTTTTGGGTAGCTAAAAAAGGTGATTGGGATTTGTTTGCGGTTGGGGATTGCACTGGGCATGGCGTTAGCGGTGCCATGTTATCTACTCTAGCTATTGGCTTCTTAAATTATTTGGTTTACTCAAAGGAATTTGAAGAGGTTGGAACAATACTTAATAACCTAGATGCTAAATGGATCGAAACATTCAATTCGGAGTTTGGTAATGAAGATACTATAAACAATGATTGGCTTACAATTTCAATTGTTGCTTATAATAAAAAAACTAAAGAATTACAGTTTACAGGTGCACAAAGTGCAATTGAATTAAAAGTTGATAACCAATTAATCGTATTAAAAGGCGATAAATTCCCTATTGGCGGCTGGCAGATAGAAAAGAATAGGGTGTTTAAAACCCACTTATTAAAACTAGATACTAGGAGCATTGTTTATCTTTATACTGATGGAATAAAAGATCAATTTGGTGGAGATAAGAGTAAACGGTTTGGAAGTAAGCGCTTTGTTGAATTGCTAACTTCGGTTTCTAATAAAAAAATAGTTAATCAAAAAGAACTAATTAGTGAACAATTAAAAGTTTGGAAAGGTGAGAATGAGCAAACAGACGATTTATGTTTACTAGCTTTTGAGTTAAGTTAATCTGTTAGCATTTAATAGTTAATTTATTAACGTTAATGTAAAGTTAAGTTGCTCTAAACTTAATAAGCTTAGCACAACTTTACATACCCTAAGCTATGAGCTCTCAAAAGTTTAATATTGTATTTTACGATAATGCTGCACATTACTTGTTAAAAACAATTGACATCCTAAAGGCTGAAGATTATTCTGTAGAATTATTATCCGTTGAAGAAGAATTTTTATCCCATTTACATGAGTCAGTTTCAAATGTTGTTCTTATTAATCTTGACGTGCAACCAAACGACGGAATAACACTGATAAATCATATAAAACAAGAAATGGTTGACATAAATCCCTTTATTATTTTATATACAAAAAAGCAAGATGAGTTTGCGCATGAATTAGCCTATAATTCTGGTGCCGACGCAGTCATTAATTTTTACGATAAACCAATTTTAATGAAATGGTTTATTAAAAATCTTTTACGAAGAAAGATAAGTTCACCATTAAAAACTAAAAATAACCTGGAGATTGATAATGAAGAATATTTAATTGTTTTTAAAAACAATAAAATCCAGCTTCCTAAAAAAGAATTTTTAATTTTTAAATTACTAATTGATGCTCCCGAAAAATTTCACACAAAAAAAGAAATTGCACAACTTATTTGGAACGATGAAACCATCTCTACCAAACGAAACATAGACGTGCATATTTATAACATTAGAAAACTTATAAAACGTGATGTGATTCAATCTCAAAAAAATAAAGGGTATAGAATTAATAAAAAATTACTTCACTAGACCTGCCATTTTCATCGCTTCGTGCTTAATGGCACTATCTAGGGTAATGCGTTCGCTGTTACTAAATGAAGTTGCTTTCTTTAGCATCAAAGGTGTATCTCTAATCTGTTTGCTATTTTCTTTAATAACCTTTTCGCGTGCGTTTCTTTCATAGTAAGCTTTTGGATTGGTGTAAAGTTCATAAGCATCGTTAATAAAAGCGTTTCCATAACCCGTTAAATTTCCATCAGAATACAATAACATAATAACTTGATTGCTTTCTAGCTCTCTCTTTAAGTCGAGTTGCCATACTTCTACTTTCTCTCCTGGTATAGGTGAAGGAATAACTTTATTATAATAGTACCAAAACTGCCCACCAGCAAAGCAATTTTGCGGCACGCCCATATAAACTTGATCGTACCAATAACTATCTGATATGGTAAGCACACGTGTTCTGTTTTTTAAAGAATCGTTTTCAAATAATAATTTTGGATAGGCCAGTTTCATGTTTTGATTTGGCCATGTATTTAAGTTCATGCTTTTTAAAACATCTGCATCTCTACTTCTGGCAGTATCAACCACTTCAATTTCATTCCAGGTGCAAGCAGGTAAATCAACATGATGCAAGTGTTCAATATATTTAATTATAGTGTCTGTTGCAATGCAGGCACCGTAGTAACTCCAGTGGTGTCCAAATTTTGGAAACAAAGGGTATGGACTAGTTTTTTTAATTTTTTCAAAATAGGTGTATAAATCAAGCGTATTTAAATTATTTTTTTTACTGTGTTTGATGAACAAATTATGGTTAGTGTTTTTAATTGGATGTACATATTTATCTTGCACAAATTCTTTGCAAAAACTTCCTTTGCCAGGTGCAAAAGCCAATATCAAATCAATGCCTTTGCGTTTTAAACTATCTTTCACAACTTTTGCCTTCCGAAGTTTTTCTTCAACTAATTTCTCATCCATCAAATCATCTCCAAAGGCTGCAAAAATGTAACTCTCACTAAATAAATAATTTTCTTTACCTGTTACAAATCCATTCACTCTTATTTGATTAAATAAATTGTAATACATTTGGTTGTTCCAACGCACCATGCTTTCTTTAAAGGCCCAGTGATCTTCATTATAATCATCTTCTTTGCTTTGGTAATCGCCGCTTAGCCAGTCTTTAATAGTGAATTTTGCTTTTTCATCGCTAATAACTATGCCAGTTAAATTTGGTTTGTTGTAATTTATATCTTCATTATTTTCTCTACCAATGTATTTAGTGAAAGTTACAAGCAATGGAATAAACAAGGCTATTAAAACAATAATAGAATGAATAGAATATGTTTTATTTTTTGTTGCCATTAAAATCTAAAATAAATAAATGGGTTAAATGTTAACGAAGTAATAAAACTTAATGATAAATAAAAGAGGCTAATGCCAACCAACACGGCTATCCATTTTGTTGCTGAGGTAAAATTACCGCTATAAACTTTTTCTTGTATTTTTTTTGTTGCAGAAAATAGTGTAAACAAAGCAAAGAAAAATCCTACAGAAACCATAAAAATAAAATCGTTGTTCATGGCAAACTTTCCATCAAAAAAGTTAAAGCTATACAACTGTTTAATTACATGCGTACCTAAGGACAAATCTTCGCATTTAAACAAAATCCAGGCTGTGTTTACAATGATTAAAGTAATTAGAACAGAAACTATTTTAGGAATTTTGCTAAGAATATTTTCTAAAAACAACCTATCTAATACCAAAAATAAGCCATGAAAAGCCCCCCAAATAATAAAATTCCAGCTTGCACCATGCCAAAAACCACTCAGTAAAAAAACTACAATTAAATTGCGGTATAACTTTACATTAGATACTTTGTTGCCTCCTAAAGGGATGTACAAATAGTTTTTCATCCACGTTCCTAAGGTAATGTGCCACCTGCGCCAAAAATCGGTAATGCTGATTGATGTATACGGATTATTAAAATTTTCTGGTAATTTAAAGCCTAACATTTTTGCAATACCAATTGCCATATCGCTATAGCCGCTAAAATCAAAGTAAATTTGCATGGTGTATGCAATGCTACCAACCCAAGCTGCAGCTGTATCTATTTGATTTTGTGGCAAATTAAAAACAGCATCTGCTTGCATACCAAGCGTGTTTGCTAAAATGGATTTTTTTGCAAGGCCCAAACAAAATATTAAAAAACCACTTAATTTTATTTCTGGAGTGTAATTTTTTTCTCTATTGGTTATTTGATCAGCAATATCATTGTACCTTACAATTGGCCCTGCTATTAGTTTTGGGAAAAATAAAATATATGTTTGGTAATGCCAAACATTTTTTAGCGGTGCATGCAAGCCTCGGTAAACATCAACTATATAGGTGATACTTTCAAACGTGTAAAACGAAATGCCAATTGGTAGAATAACTTTTAGTAAAGAAACATCGGCACCAGAAATGGCTTTAAAATTTTCTATAAAAAAATTGCAGTACTTAAAATAAAATAATAAACCTAAATTTATAGATAGTGAAATTATTAAAAATTTTTTCTTAGCCACCTGTGTTTTCTGGTTATGCATGGCGTTTACCAGAAAGAAATCGAGCAGTGTAGTGGCTAAAATTGCAAATACAAATTTTGGACCGCCCCAACTATAAAAATAAAAACTGCCGATAAGTATAACTGCATTTTTAAATTTATGCGGAACCAAGTGGTATACCAATAAAAAAATTGGTAAAAAATAAACTAAAAATGTTATTCCGCTAAAAACCATTAATGCTTACAAATTTACAATTGTTAATCAAATTTTAAAGTTTTTATTGGGGTAAGTTTAGTTAAAATTAAGGTAGGTAAAAGCAGCATAATTAAGCAAACAATAAAAGTACTGGCATTTAATACTAGCAAATATGGCCAATTCATTTCTATTGCAACGCTGTCTACATAATAAATTTCGCTATCTAATTTTATGGGTTTAAAATTTTGTTGAATGTAGCATAAACCTATGCCAATTATGTTTCCAATCAACATGCCTTTTACAATTAATTGTAAGCTTATGGAAACAAAAATTTTCCGAACACTTACATTGTTCATGCCCAAAGCTTTTACAAGACCTACCATGTTTGCGCGCTCTAAAATTAATATTAACAAAGCGGTTATCATATTAATTGTAGCTACCAGTATCATTAAAACTATAACAATAATGCCGTTAATGTCTAACTTCTCTAACCAAATAAAAATGTTGGCATAAATTACTTTTACATTATTTACACTATAACCATAACCAAGTAATTCTTGAATTTGATTGGTATACTTATCAACCTCATTAAAATTAGCAATTTTAATTTCGTAAGCAGCAACTTGGTTTTCGTTCCAATAATTTAGGCTCTGTATTTTTTTAGTGTCAACTATTAATAAGTTGTCATCAAAATCGGCGAAGCTACTTTTAAAAATTCCTGTTACAATAAAATCTCGCGAACGTTGTTCGTACTTAGTAATTTCTTGGTTAATGGTACTATCATAAATTTGATGCTGAACAATAAAATAAACCAAAATTTTTTGATTCAATTTTATATCCATTTTTTCCGCAATTCGTTTACTAATTAAAATATCTTTTTTTTGAACGCTGTCTTCATACTGCGGTATTACTCCTTCAATTAATGCATTTTTTAAAAAAGAAAAATCATAATCCTTATCAACGCCTTTTAGAATAACACCTTCGTTTTGAGCATTAGTTTTTAAAATACCATTTTTTAAAGTTGTCCCCTGAAAATGTTTTACAAACGATAATTTTTTAATTAATTCAATGCTATCTTTTGTAAGTGTTAGCGCCTCAGGTTCGTTGCTGGGATTAACATTAATACTACTTATAGAAATATGGGTGGTTAATCCTGTAAGTTTGTTTGTAATTTCTTTTTTAAAACCTAAAACGATAGAAATAGTTAAAATCATTACGCTTACACCAATTACAACACCTATAATTCCTATCTTTACAATAGGCTTAGAAATTTTACCTTCGGTGTTTTTAGAATTAGTAATTTTGGCGGCTATAAAGCGTTCAATATTCATTTATGATGACATATTTTTGTAAAAATACTAATTTGCGTGGCATTGTTTTATTATTACTCCTTTTATTTTTTAAAAGCGAGGCACAGGTAACTATATTACCCTACAACTCAGTAGTAACAGGCGCTCAGCAATTTGCGAGGTATTTACCAAAATTAAAAGGTAAGCGCATTGCTATTGTTACCAATATTACTGGTAAAATCGGTAATACATCTATTGTGGATACATTACTTAGTTTAAAAGTAAACATAAAAAAAATATTTGGTCCCGAACACGGATTTAGAGGCGATACAGAGGCTGGAGATAAAGTTGCAAGTGGCATTGATAAAAAGACAAAATTACCTGTAATATCACTTTATGGTGCTAATAAAAAGCCAACAAAAGAGCAATTAAAAGATGTAGATGTTGTTCTTTACGACATTCAAGATATTGGTGTTCGTTTTTATACCTACATATCAACTATGTGTTATGCCATGGAAGCTTGTGCTGAGAATAAAAAAGAAATGATTATTTTGGACAGGCCTAATCCCAATGGATTTTATATAGATGGACCAGTTTTAAAAAATGAATTTAAGGGATTTTTAGGTTTGCACAATGTTCCAATTGTTTATGGTTTAACTTGTGGCGAATATGCAACAATGGTGAATGGCCAGAGCTGGCTTAAAAACAAAGTTAAATGTAAACTAACTGTGGTGCCTTTACAAAATTACAATAGAGCATGCAGTTACGAGTTGCCACATAAACCTTCACCTAATATTGGCAGTACTGCGGCAGTATTGCTTTATCCGAGTTTGGGATTATTTGAAGGCACGCTCATTAGCTTAGGAAGAGGAACTGAATTTCCGTTTGAAGTTATTGGACACCCTAATTACTCGGATACAAATTTTAAATTTACGCCAATAGCAAGTAAATTAAGTGCTTCGCCAAAATATTTGAATACAGTGTGTTATGGAATCGATTTAAAAAAAGAAAATTATTTGATTAACCACCCAAAACAATTGAATTTACAATGGTTACGAACGATGTTATTGAAATTAAGACGTGAAGATTTTTTCGACAAAAACTTTAATTATCATTCAGGGAATATAGAGTTGCAACAACAAATTAAATCACGTATTAATTTGGATGCTATAAGGATTTCGTGGGAAACTGATACACAAGCGTACAAGGCTATTCGTAAAAACTATTTGTTGTACAAGGATTTTGAATAATTTTTTAATCGGCCCTTAACAATAAACCTTTTACAAATTCAGGTTTTTCATAAGTTACTAAATGCCCAGTATTTTGAAGCAAATAAAAATTAGCAGAACAATTTATTAGCTTTTTTTTTGCGAAAGAAAAATTTGCTGTATCTGCCAACCTATCCATAGCACCTGTAATTACAGTAGTTTCAACAAATAAATTTTTCCATTTAGGCAACATCAATTGCATTTGTTTTTCATGTGCATATTTTTCTTTGGTAGCCACATTTAACATTTTAGGTAAAAATAACTGCACTACTTTAGTTTTGCCGAGTTTACTAAACCAAAAAAATTTTTCTTTGTTAGGGTCTAGCACAGGCGATACCATAAGCAATTGCTTTACCAATTGCGGGTAGTTAATTGCCAGCCAAGCTGCTATTGGCGCACCGTAGCTCCTGCCTAGTAAAACAACTTGTTTCTTAGTTTTATTTTCGAGTTCAATAATGTGCTTTATACTTAAGGCTTGCAACTGTGTTGATAGTTCTGCTTTTCCGTAATTCGATTTTCCATAGCCAATTCTATCAATAGCAATTAGTTTAAATTTTGTTTGCAACAAACTATCATCCATTAAATTCATATAGCCATACCAAGCACCAGGCGCACCGTGCAATAGAACTAACAAAGGTAGTGTATCATTTAAGCAGGTTTTGGTGTAATGTAATTTGTAATTTAAAAAATTGGTAAAATGGTAAGTAGCTTTTACTTTTTTGGTAGCGTAATGCTGATTTAGTTCTTTATCAGTGTAAATGTATTTGTTTAATAGGAAGCAAGAATTAGCAGTTAGCAGAATGGTAAGAATAAAAATATTTTTAATAGTTTTAATAAGTCAAAAATAACCTAAATTTAGATTAAGTATATTTGTTTTTTGAGTTTAAGTAACGAAATAGTAGAAAACTACGGTAACAGAATTTTGCCTGACAGCTTGTATAATTCTGTATACGCAAAATTAATGTCGAAAGAGGTTTTTGAAACCTTAAAGCACCATGTAGCTGCAGTTTTCGCATCAACAAACAATAAAACTATTTTAGAAATTGGCGCCGGACAAGGAGGCAACATAAATTACCTTAAGGCTTGCGGTTTTAAGGATGAGTGTATTTTCGTAAACGAATTGTTACCAGAGCGCATTGCCGCATTAAAAAAAGATTACAGCACTATTAAATTATTTGAAGGAAACGCAATTGAACTAAATTTTAATCAGCAGTTTGATGCCATTTACCAATCAACTGTTTTTACATCTGTATTAAAGGATGAGGATAGGCAAGCTTTGGCTAACAATATGTGGCTGCATTTAAAAAAAGACGGAGCTATTTTTTGGTATGATTTTATTTACAACAACCCAAAAAATAAACACGTAAAAAAAGTTTCAATAGATGAAATAAAAAAATTGTTTCCTGAGGCAAAGTCGTTTACTGTTTCAAAAATCACATTGGCACCGCCCATTGGTAGAAGGGTTGGCAGGCTTTACAATTTGTTTAATTGGCCATTTTTACGCAGCCATGTTTTTGTAACGATTAGGAAATAACACTTTTCATTTCTTCACCTGTTTTTTTAACCAAGCTTTAATGTCGTTTAACTCATCGCCACAAATACTGTGTGGCATTTGGTAGGCATTAAAATCAAAGGAAGGGTGTTTTTTTTCGGCAAACAGTTTTTTAATTTTTTCGGCTTCGCTAAATTTTAAAACATTATCCGATCTGCCATGTGCTACAAAAAATTTAACTTGGTTTATTTTTGTCCAATCTAATTTATTACTCGTTGTTTCATCAAGCAGTCTGCCACTCAATGCAAGTATGCCTTTTACTTTTGTTGGTGCATTCATAGCAATATCCAAGCTCATAATGGCACCTTGGCTAGAACCCATTAAAAAAACTTGTGTGCTATCTAACTTATAAGCTTTGCACGCATTACTAATAAAGGATAAAATCTTTTTTCTACTCTCAGTTGCTTCTTTGTAGTTATGAATTTTTGAACCATCAGGATTTATTTGTAAATCGTACCAACTAAATCCTTGATTGTTTCTATCATTATAAGGTGCGCGTAAACTAAACACTTGAAATTTTTTTTCAAACATTTGTGCCATTTCAAACAAATCGCTTTCGTTGCTACCATAACCATGAAGCATAATTAACACGGGGGTTTTGTTGGTTATTTTTTCTGCTGCAAAAACAGAGTAGGTAAGCGTGGTGTTTATTTGTTGCGCAAAAAGGTTACCACAACAAATCACAAAAAATAAAATAACACCCTTAAAAAAGTTTGTGCTTGTCATGTTTAACGTCCTCTTCTTTTTTTATGATCAACAAATTTTGGTTTCATGCCTTCGTTTCCAGAATCCGCAAATTCATAAGATAGTTGTTTCTTAATTAAGTCAGCTTCTTTTACAGTTACTTTAACCGTATCTCCAAGTGCGTATATTTTGCCGGTATTTTTCCCAACGTATCTGTAATTATCTTCATCAAAAATAAAGTGGTCGCCTTTTAATTCTCTTGTTCTAATCATGCCTTCACATTTATTTTCAATAATCTCTACATAAATTCCCCACTCGGTAACACCACTAATCACACCATCAAACGATTGCCCAACCTTATCGCTCATAAATTCAACCTGTTTGTATTTAATGGATGCGCGTTCTGCCTCTGCTGCTAAGCGTTCCATTTCGCTGCTGTGTTTGCACAAAAATTCTAATTCATCTTTGTTAGAATAATTGGTGCCGTTGAGTTTGGCTTCTAGCAAGCGATGCAGCATTACATCTGGATAACGGCGAATGGGCGAAGTAAAGTGCGAATAAAATTCAAAACCCAAACCATAGTGCCCAACGTTTTTTGTTGAGTAAATTGCTTTAGGCATACTGCGAACAGCAAGCAATTCAATCATACTTTGTTCTTTTTTATTTTTTACATCAACCAATAATTTATTAATTGCTTGCGCCGTTTTTGTTTTGTTGCCAATATTCATTTGATGCCCAAAGCGCGCCGCAAAACCACTTAATTCACTCATCTTCTCATCGCTTGGTACATCGTGTATGCGGTATACGCAAAGCGGTCCGCCTTCTGTTTTTTTATTTTTTTTATTGGAATTAGCAGTAGCATCTTTTTCGTTTTTGCTCAAAAATTCTGAAACTTTTCTGTTTGCTAATAACATAAAATCTTCAATTAATTTATGTGCATCTTTTTGTGTTTTAAAAAATACGCCAGTAGGTTTTCCTGCATCATCGAGCTTAAATTTCACTTCGGCTTTATCAAAGGTAATAGAACCTTTTTTTAACCGATCTGCGCGTAGCTTATGTGCCAAGCGATTCAGCGTAAAAATCTCATCCTTGTATTCTCCTTCACCTGTTTCAATAATTTCTTGCACTTGCTCGTAGGTAAAACGTTTGTCGCTATTAATAATTGTTTTACCAAACCATTGGTGGTGAATTTGTGCATCATCATCTAATTGAAACACGGCAGAAAAGGTATATTTTTCTTCATTGGGGCGCAATGAGCAAACAAAATTACTCAACACTTCGGGTAGCATGGGTATACACCTATCTACCAAATACACACTGGTAGCACGTTGTACGGCTTCTTTTTCTAAGTTGGTATTTAATTTTAAATAATGTGTAACATCTGCAATGTGAACGCCAACTTCCCACAAACCGTTATCTAATTTTTCTAAAGATAGCGCATCGTCAAAATCTTTTGCGTCAACGGGGTCAATTGTAAAAGTGGTGATGTTTCGAAAATCTCTTCGTTTTTTTATTTCAGATGCTGTAATTTCTGTAGGAATTGATTTGGCTTCGTATTCAATAGCATCGGGGAATTTATCAGGCAAACCATATTCTGCCATGATAGCGTTCATCTCGGTTTGGTGTTCGCCCGGAAAGCCAAATACTTCAATCACTTCAGCCGTTGGATTTTGATCGCCCGGTTTCCAATCGCGGTATTTTATTTTTACTTTTTGCCCGTCTTTTGCGCCGTTGATGTGGCTACTTCTAATAAAAAAGTCAACGTGCAATTTATTACTATCAGGTATTACAAACGCAAATTTTGGAGTGATGCGAATAGTGCCAACAAATTCTGTTTTGTTACGTTTAATAACATCCACCACTTCGCCTTCTTTACGTGTGCCTTTGCCTCGTTTAGGCAATACGTAAACTTTTACCAAATCGCCTTGTAGCGCATCTTTACTTTTTTTATTGTGTATAAAAATATCGCTTTCTGTTTCGCTATAAATTACAAAGGCAGTGCCAAGACTTGTAAAATCGATAGTTCCGGTAATGTATTGTTTGCTTTCTTTTATTTGAAATTTTCCTGTTTCTTTTTCTAAAACAAATCCTTGTACTTTTAAAGATGTAAGTACTTCAATTAATTCTAAGCGTTCGGCATCCACATTAATTTCCATTGCGGCACCAATTTGCTTGTAGTTAAAGGCTTTATCGGCATTGTGTTTTAAAAAGTCTAAAACTTCTTCAAACAAAAAGCGTTGTAATTTTTTATTTTTCGACATATTATTTAAAGATACTACATTAGTTTTAATTGTAAATTAACTTTAGTTGGGTATTATTAACAGGTTGTTTATTTTTGTTGGGATGAATGTTTTAATAATTTGTGATGACGGTAAATTTTTAAGCCCATTAATGGCAAATTATATTTCTTTTTTTTGTAAAACAAAAGCTCAGATTTATTATACAAACGTTGCAAATACTGAGTTAATTGAGCCGGAGAACTTAAATTTGTTTTTTTTGGAAAGTAAATTTCCAACGCAATTTGTTTCTCCTCAAAATTTAAAAATTAGTGATTACTATATTTGTTTGAGCTTAACTCCTAATGCTGAAAAATTTGCTTTACCGGAAATAAAATCAACTTACTTTTTTAATTATAATTTTTATTTATCTGAAACTAACGGTGAAGAGATTGCTACCGACATGAAACTATACGCGCAACGATTTTGTAGGGTTCATTTGAATGAGTTTGTGTGAGATAAACAACAATTCTACAACCCAATTACCGCCCACATTCTACCAGTAAGTCCTTTATCCTGGCGGTAACTAAAAAAATCATCCTCAAAGGTGCAGCGGTTCATGCTCCACATATTTTTTTCTGAAAGGCCTGTTTCTAGTAACACAAATTTGATACAAGCAATTAAATCTATGTTTCGGTTTTTCCAACAATATTCTGGAAAATTTGCATTCTTAAATTGTTCTATTACCTCTTGTCCAACTTCAAAATTTTTCTGACTAATACCTTGGCCGATAGCAACTTTTATTTCAGTAATATCGCTGCCAAGTTCAAGCATTTTTAAAATTGTTTTTTTGGCAAGTCTACCCAAAGTGCCTCGCCAGCCGCAGTGTGCTGCACCTATTACTTTATTTTTTTCATCATAAAATAAAATAGGGTAACAATCGGCAATACTTACAGCCAACACAACACCTTTTTGATTTGTTACCAAGGCATCTCCTTCTTGCTGTGTACTCGCTTTAGCAAGGCATACTTGTGTTCCGTGTACTTGTTTTAAATTGCTTAACTCGTTTAAAGAATAGTTTAATTTTTGTAAGGCAATTTTTCTGTTTTCTAAAATTAAGTTTTGATTATCATCGCTTCCTCCTAAATTTAACTCGTTAAATGGTGCTTTAGAAACCCCGCCCCATCTGGTACTAAAGCCATGTGTACAATTTATGTTGGGTGCAGTAAGCCACATATCAGTCAAATATTTTTCCTGGATTTAAAATGTAACTTGGGTCAAACACTAATTTTATTTGTTTCATTAATTGTAAATGCGCATTGCTAAACATTACTGGCATATAAGGTTTTTGAACCATGCCTATGCCGTGTTCGCCACTAATAGTGCCACCTAGGCGTTTACATAATTCAAAAATTTCGTTTATGCCTTTTGGTAATTCGTTTTCCCAAACTTCATCGCTTAACTCACCTTTAATTATGTTTACATGTAAATTGCCATCACCTGCATGGCCATAACAAACAGATTTGAATCCGTATTTATTTCCTATTTCTTTTACTCCATTTAAAAGTGCTGGCAATTCTGCTCTCGGAACCACGGTATCTTCTTCTTTATAAACGCTGTTGCTTTTAACCGCTTCGCCTACTTTTCGTCTAATTTTCCATAGCGCATTTTTTTGTTCGTTACTATCAGCAAATAAAATTTCATCGCAATTATGTTGTTGCACTACTTCACTTATAGTTTCGCAATCCTTCATTAATATTTCTGCATCGTTGCCATCCACTTCAATGAGCAAAAGCGCTTGCCATTTTTCTTTAATTGTAAAATTTACTTCTCCTGCGTATTTAATGCTCCAATCAATAGCATCGCGTTCCATAAATTCCATAGCACTTGGCGTTATACCAGCCATAAATACAGCACCTACGGCTTTGCAGGCATCTTCAGCATTGGTAAATGGCACAAGCATAAGTAAATCTTGTTTCGGCAGCGGAATTAATTTGAAAACAATTTTAGTTATTATTCCCAAAGTTCCTTCAGAGCCAACCATCAAATGTGTGAAATTGTAGCCAGTACTATATTTTAAAGTGTTAGCCCCGGTCCAAATTATTTCGCCAGTTGGTAGTACCATTTCTAAGTTTAAAACGTAATCTCTAGTAGTACCATATTTTACTGCCTTAGGCCCACCACTACTGTGTGCAACGTTTCCGCCTAGGCTACAACTGCCCCAACTTGCAGGGTCGGGTGGATAAAATAATCCAAGCTTTTTAACTTCTTCTTGAAATATATAGTTTATTACCCCAGGTTCTACTGTGGCTTGTAAATTGCGGGTATCAATGTGTAATATCTTATTAAATTTTTCCATACTTAATAAAACCCCTCCTTTTATGGGCAACGCCCCGCCGCTTAAGCCTGTGCCTGCGCCACGTGTGGTGAGTGGTATTTTATTTTCTGTACATAGTTTTGCAATAGCTGACACTTGCTCTACTGTTGTTGGTTTTATAACCACTTCCGCTAAAAAAATAAAATCTTCGGTTTCGTCTTGTCCGTATTTTTCTAGTTGTTCGGCATTATTGCTAATGTTATCAGTTCCCACAATTTTTTCTAGTTCAGTGTAGGTTATTGACGTTAACTTGTTATAATTATTTTTAATCATGCATTAAAACTAAAACTTAAATGTAATAGGTTTGAGAGTGTAATTGAAGACGAATTTCAATTAAAATCAACAGCACAACGTTTATAGATGTTTATTAATTTTCACACACATCAACAAATTTACGATGCCAAAATTGAAATTGTAAATGCATCTATACATGAAATAAATTCGTTGAACTATTACAGTTACGGCCTACATCCTTGGTACCTCGATAAAGAAACGTTGGATTATGATTTGAGTAAACTAAAAATGAAAGTAGGAGAAAAGCGTTGTTTGGCAATTGGGGAGTGTGGCTTGGATAAGTTGAGCAAAGTAGATTTTAATTTACAAGTTGAGGTTTTTATAGAACATATTAAATTGGCAAATAAAATTAAAAAACCTTTAATTATTCATTGTGTAAAATCGTTCAACGAGTTAATTAACTGTTTAAATTTAAATGATAATCAAGTGCCTGTGATTATTCATGGCTATAACAACAACGAGAATATTGCAAAAATTTTAATTGATTATGGTTGTTATTTTTCTTTTGGAAAGGCCCTGCTTGGTTACGAAAGTAACGCTGCAAAGGCAATAAAATCGGTTGGTAGAAAGCGATTTTTTTTAGAAACAGACAATGCAGAAATTTCTATAAAATACATTTACGGGAAAGCAGCAGAATTATTGGGTGTTGACACGGAAATTGTTCAAGCCCAAGTACAAGAGAATTTTACTGCATTAATTAAGTTGTAATTTAGGATTAAGGTTTTAAAGTAACTTCTTTAGAAACGCCTTTACCTTCTTCTAGTTTAATAATTCCAGTAGCAACTAAAGTTTGAGTTGGACCAGATTTAACTTGCACAGCTCTAATATCATAAATAGCAGGTAATTTAAATGTAAATTTAACTTCGCCTCCACTATCAGTAGTGCCAGTAGCAGTTACATCGCCTTTTACTGTTTGAGGTGGGTTACCAGTTTTAACATTTGCAAATAACTCAACTGCCACATTTTCTTGAGGAAGACCACTTTCACTAACTACTCTTATTGTAGCAACGCATTTTGTATCTTTTTCGCACGATAAAAAAGTAAAAGCAAAACCAAGAACTGTAAACAAACTAACTAGTAAACCTAAACGTTTCATAATATAAATTTTAATTTTTTTAGAATTCAAAGAAAATAAGTCTTAACTTCAATTCAATTATTCCAAAATTATGAAATTTAATGTAAATAGCCAAATATTAGCCTTGCTTTTTAGTGTTTTAGGCACTTTTTTTAGTGGAAATGCTCAAACTTTGAGTAAAGAAACTATTGTGATTGAAACCAAATTAGGCAAAATGAAACTTAAATTGTACGAGGAGACCCCATTACACAAGGCAAATTTTTTAAAGTTAGTAAAGGAAAGTTTTTACGATTCCTTGTTATTTCATAGAGTTATTAATAATTTCATGATACAAGGCGGCGATCATTTAAGTAAACGTGCAAAACCTTTAGATAGCCTTGGACATGGAGATATAGGTTACACAATCCCAGCAGAGTTTAACGAGAAAATTTTTCATACAAAAGGGAAGCTTTGTGCGGCTAGGGAGAGTGATGATATTAACCCAAAGTTTGAATCGAGTGCCTCGCAATTTTATATTGTAATGGGTAAAAAAAGAACGTTAGAAGATTTAAAAAAATACGAAGACAGAATTAATAAAACACATTTCACAAATTGTGCCAGAGAATTTATGAAAAGTGAAGAAGGAAAAAATTTGAAAACACTATACAATAAACTTAAAAACGAAAACAAAACTGACAGTAGCGATTTAGTGAATAAACTAATTGAAGAAAAAATTCAAAGCATTCATTTAAAAGCACCCTTGTATAAATTTTCAGATGCTCAAATAAAGGCTTATACCGAGGCAGGCGGAACGCCTCATCTAGATGGAAGTTACACGGTATTTGGCGAAGTAATTTCTGGCTTAGAAGTAATTGATAAAATAGCACAAGTAAAAACTGATAAACGCGATAGACCACTTTCAGATATTCGCATGAAAATCTTCATCGAAAAGTAAAAAAACGTTAATTGTTTTTTTTAAGATTAAACTTGTTAAATTTGCCACCGTCTTAAGGACAATAAACAAGTAAAAAACAAACAACATGAAAAAATTAATTTTATCGTTAGCAGTATTTACGTTAACTGCTGGAACTGTTTTAGCACAGGATGCTGAAAAATCAGGAAAAGGTCAAGGGAAAGGCCAAAGCATGAAAAATAATACCCCAGAAGAAAGAGCAAAACAAAGAGCAAACGCAGCAGAAAAAAAATTGGGATTAACAGCAGATCAAAAAGTAAAATTTGAAGCAGCCGTTCTAGAAAGGATTAATGCCAACATGCCTTTACGTGAAAAATTAAAAGGAAGCACAACGCCCGAAGAACGCAAAGCTACAAGAGAGCAAATTAAAGCTAATCACGATAAGTTTGAAACAACTGTTGATGCTTTTTTAACACCAGAGCAAAAATCGAAATGGGAAACTGCTAAAAAGGAAAGAAAAGACAGAGTTAAAGGCAAAGCAAAAGGTAAACAAGAAGAAGTTGATTTAGAAGATTAATACGAATTTGAATAAGCAAAAAAAACGCCTGATATTCAGGCGTTTTTTTTTAATGGTTATTTTCCTGTACTTATTTTAACTGTATAAGCGCCAGTATTTCCGGCATTATAAACGGTTTCGTAAATGCTTAAATACAACATACCACTTTTTTTTGCTGTTATAGTGGCTTTTGCACCAATTTTTAAAGATTCAGTAGTTTCACCAATATGATACACTACCTGCCCGTAACTTGGGTAACTGTAGCTACTTCCGCCATCATAATTTTCTCCATCAGTTACACTACCTGTATAATCTGTGGCGGTTTTAGACTTAACAGAACCATCTGGCTTGTATTTATTACCACTTAAGCTGGCAAGCGTAACTTCTCCTGTTGCGGTAACGGTGAATTTTTGCCCACTTTTAATCATAATACCCGTTTTTAACCAGCCGCCATTGGTATTTCCGCTTATGTGTTTTGAAGCATTTAATTTTAAAATCTGTTCTCCTTTACCTGCTTCTATTGCGAGGCTTACATCCACACTTTTAATTTTTTCTTTAGGAATGCTTAAAGTGCCGTATTCTGTTTTTACATCCAACTTAGCAAAATTATAGGTACCACCCATAGTGTAATTATCAATATTCAATACATCTTCGGTTGGCAGGTCTCCATTTATATTAAATTTATCTTTTAATTCTGTAAGTGCGTTATCAGATGTAAATTCACCCGCATAATCTGTTTCTTCACTCATACTTTTAGGGTCGTTGTAATAATCCGTAAATGCAGGAATAGCTTTAATACCAAGCTTTACTAAATCTTTGTAGGCACCATTTCGTGTATCTTCGTTAGTCGTTGTATTTAAAATTTTAATGTAAGATTTTGCTTTTTCAATTATTGCGTTATCTCTACCAATTCCAATTTCGATATGGCTAACTTTTATAATCGGAATTAATAATTTGCCGTAAGATGTTATTAATTCAACATCTGTTAGCAAGGTTGTTCCTTTTATAATATTGCCATCTAACAATTCTAAGCTCACATCTGCTGCCTTTTGTGAAAAAACACAAGTGCTAATAAAAGCTAATGCTAAAACTTGAATAATTTTTTTCATTTAAATGTTATTGTATTATATAGTTAAATCCCACTTGTGCCACCAAGAATATTCGCGTTTGCACCTGATAAATCTAATGGTTTAATTGCAATTGTAGGAACTTTACTTAGGTGAATTACTTGCTGTGAATAAGGCCCTAAAAAGAATCCGCTCAATTCTGCATCTTGATCTGTCATTATAATCACCAAATCTGCGCCTAATTTATTAGCATGTTCAACAGTAGCCTTTGCTCTGTTGGTTACATTTTTAATTACATCAGAGTGGTAAACTACATCATGTTCTTCTGCTCTTGTTTGAATTTGATGTAGAATTAATTCCATTTCTTCGGCTAATTCACCTTCACTCTCATCCATTAAAGCTACAGCGTGTAGTTCGGTACTAAAGTGTTTTGCAAACTCAATAGCAAAAATAACTTTTTGGCGTGAGTTAGCGCTTGAATCAATTGGTAATACTATTTTTTGATACCCTTTGTGATCGGCCTCGCTACTCATTACCATTGTTGGACAAGGCGATTTTGTAATTACTTTTAAAGCGTTACTACCAATAACTAATTCTTCTAGCGGTGAGTAACCGTGCGTTCCCATTACAATAAGTGAAGCTTTTATCTCTTCAGCAAATGCATTAATTTCTTTACTTGGCACCCCTGTTCTGCTAACACTAATAACCCTTACACCATAATCTTTATTTATTTGATGAGCAAGTTCTTCAAGCTTAGCATCAATCATTTTATGAAAATCAGTTTTGTTTTCGAGTTGTACCACAGGCAAAAACATATCGCCTGCGGCAAATTGCGAATTAATAACGTGGAATAAGTAAACATCGCATTTGGTTAACTGTGCGGTAAATGCTCCGTGTTTAATAGCTAATAATGAGGTAGCACTAAAATCTACTGGAATTAAAATTTTTGAAGGATTGAAATGTATCATGGTATAATAGTTTAAATGTATTTATTAATGTTTAATAGTTGGTATTTTAAAAATAATTCCAGCAAAAAATAAGGCACCTCTGTCCCAACCAATTTCGGTATTCAAGCCTATGTATTTTATTGGATAGTAACGTAAACCAAAAGTTGTTGCAAAGTAAGGGCCACCACCGGCTTTAAACTTAAATGTTTCTTGCGGAAGTGATTTACCTTCAACAGAAGATGTAAAACCAATACTGAAATCGTAGTTTGTAAAGCCTATAGCCCCGCCAATGTATGGATCTATTTTACTTTCTTTGTTGCTGGTATTAAAATGATAGTTCCCTCTTACACCAATTGCCAAGTCCGATACACCAAGATTAATTTCGTCGAGCTGAGCTGTGGCTATGTTGTTTACATTTAATGAGTATGTTTCTTTCACCAAGGCGTTTATTTTCCAATACGCAACTGATAACCCTAAGCTGACTTCTTCAGAAATTCCATATTCGATTCTAGAATTAAGCGCAGGAGTATTCGTAATATCAACTTCAAATTTTCTATCGTTGGTAGAGGTATAATACAATTTAAGGCCTGTTTTAGCCGCTGCTGCTGGAATTAAAGGTCCCCCTACATTACCGTTAATAGTAATTTCTCCTTTTTCAAAAGATTGTGCTTTCGCCAAATAAGCGATTAAACAAAAAATTAATACAATTGTATTTTTCATTTTTTAAACAGCTAATTTTTTGTAGCGCACACGTTTTGGTTCAACATTACCTAATCGTTTTTTTCTGTTTTCTTCGTATTCACTATAACCGCCTTCAAAAAAGTAAACTGAGCTATCACCTTCAAATGCCAATATGTGTGTACATACACGATCTAAGAACCACCTGTCGTGGCTAATAATTACGGCGCAGCCTGCAAAATTTTCCAAACCTTCTTCAAGGGCTCTAAGCGTGTTTACGTCCAAATCATTTGTTGGCTCATCTAACAACAAAACATTGCCTCCTTCTTTTAAGGCCAAGGCTAAGTGTAAACGGTTTCTTTCTCCCCCAGATAACACATTACATTTTTTACTTTGATCGTTGCCACTAAAATTAAAACGAGAAATATATGCACGACTGTTAATTGATCGTCCTTCAAAAACAATGCTTTCTGTACCTCCGCTCAACACATCGTAAACCGTTTTGTTAGGGTCAATGTCTTTATGTGTTTGGTCTACATAACTTATTTTTACGGTTGGTCCAACTTTAAATTCGCCATTATTAGGATTTTCTAAACCCATAATCATTTTAAACAAGGTTGTTTTACCAGCACCGTTAGGCCCAATAATACCAACAATTCCGGCAGGAGGTAATTTAAAGTTTAATCCTTCGTAAAGCAATCTATCACCAAACCCTTTTGCAACGTTTATTGATTCAATTACTTCATTACCTAAACGCGGACCATTAGGAATAAAGATTTCTAAATTTTCTTCTTTATTTTTCACATCTTCATTCATCATTTTTTCGTAATTGCCCAAACGTGCTTTTTGTTTAACGCCACGTCCCTTCACACCAGCACGCACCCACTCTAATTCACGCTGTAAATATTTTTGACGTTTGCTTTCACTTTTCTCTTCTTGTTTTAAGCGTTCGCGTTTTTGCTCTAACCAACTGCTGTAGTTTCCTTTCCAAGGAATACCTTCACCGCGATCTAGTTCTAAAATCCAACCAGCAACATTATCTAAAAAGTAACGGTCGTGGGTTACGGCAATAATAGTGCCTTTGTATTGTTGTAAATGTTGTTCTAACCAATCTACACTTTCTGCATCTAAGTGATTGGTAGGCTCATCTAACAATAAAATATCTGGTTCTTGTAGTAATAAACGGCAAAGGGCAACGCGACGACGCTCGCCCCCCGATAAAATATTTACTGGGGTGTTACTTTCTGCGCAACGCAAGGCATCCATTGCGCGCTCCAAACGGTTATCTAAATTCCACAAATCATGTTGATCTATTAATTCTTGCAATTGTGCTTGGCGGTTAATGAGCTTATCCATTTTATCAGGGTCGCTCATTATTTCTTCGTCCATAAACTTGTTGTTTACTTCTTCAAATTCATTTAAAATATCCACATGTTTTTGAACGCCCTCGCGCACAATTTCAATTACGGTTTTTGTTTCATCTAGTTTTGGTTCTTGTTCAAGCATGCCAATGCTGTATCCTGGCGATTGATGAATTTCGCCGATATAATCTTTATCCATACCTGCCATTATACGCAGTAGGGTAGATTTACCTGAACCATTTAAGCCTAAAACACCAATTTTAGCGCCATAGTAAAATGAAATATAAATATCTTTTAGAACTTGTTTTTGAGGTGGATGAATTTTTGAAACATTCACCATACTGAAAATAATTTGACGACCTTCTGGAGTTGCTGACATAATCTTTAATTAATTTGGAAGCCCTAAATTAACGAAAGAATTGAATTAAAAAAAGGAATTAAATATGTGGCGTATAAAATTTATTTATGGGATGGAAATCTGCCAAGCCTTATTTCAAAACATTAATTTTTTGAGCAGCGGTTTTTTGATTTTTATTATTTACAACCTCTAGTAAATACACACCGCTGCTTAACTGATCAGTTGAAATACTTACCTGCGAGATTCCTTGGTTAATGGTATGTGGTTTGTTGTAAATAATTCTGCCAAACATATCTTTAATGTTAACCATAATTTCTTCGCTAACTTTGCTGCTTAATTGCAAATATAGTGTTGCATTTGCAGGGTTTGGATAAACAGCCTGCAAAGTTAAATCATCAAAGCTATTGCCAATTGGTATTGAATTAGTTTGCGAGGGATAATTTTTTTCATCAAAAGCAATAACTCGGTAATAGTTTATAATACCATTTTTAAATGCGGCATCTTGGTAAGAAAAGTTAGAAGTTGAGTTGTTACCATTAACTGAAGCAATTATTTCAAAGTTAACGTTGTCAACACTTCTTTCTATTTGAAACGATTTTGCTTTATAACTTTCAGATATTTTCCATCTTAGTAAATTTACCTCGTTTATATTTTCTCCATTAAAAGAGAGAAATTCTACAGGTAATACGGCGCACAAACCATTATTTACCGCACAAGGCGATTGAAATCGGTAGGCAGTATTTGTCATATTCCATTGGTTATAAGGGCCAACTCCACCTACAGCGTTATGGGCAGTTGCATTCACTGGTGGACGATAAATAGTTCCATCAAAGCTGTGTAATCCTAAAACGGCCTCTCCATTATTATGCGAAGAGCAAAATCGTTTGTTACCAATATGAATTTCTATAGCATTGGTTGTTTCGTAAAGTTTAATCTGTCCGGTAAAGTTTAATGCGCTATTAGCATCACATGGAGTCCCAAACATGGGTATGTTTTCAAAAGATACTACAAACTTTCTATTAGGTGCAACACCAGTTGTGTAGTAACGAATGGTTCCGCCTAAGCTTGGGTCGATATCATGCCAAGGACCTAAAACAGCATTTCGAGGAATGGAAGTACCATTTACAGGAGCGGGATTAGTAATACTCCAACCAGTAGCCACACCGCCAGCTGCAAATGTAGTTGTTTGAATATTCGGAAAGCAAGGCACGCCATCAAAAACAAAAGAGCTATTACTAGCAACATAACCTCCCCAATTGGCAGTACCACCATAGCAAAATTGAAAACCAAGCATTACTATCGTATTAAACAATACATCATCTGTTGTAGGAAGTGTTGTTCCAACAAAAGTTTCGAAAGAGTAAGTTATTGGCGCAGCGGTGTAGGTAGATAAGGAGCATGGTACGGTTGGCGTAGGCGAAACACTGGTTTGAACAACGGTGCTTGCCGCTGTTGAACTTCCACAGGTTATTAATGCTCTAAAAAATGTAGAGGATGTTACTGTGGCCGTATATGCTGTATTTGTTGCAGTTGGAATATTTGAATATGGCCCAGCAAGCGCTGCACTTGATTGCCATTGGAATGTGGCGCCACATGCGGATATGCCTGATAAATTTAAATTTGTTACAAGTGTGCCACATGCACTCGTTGGGCTGGCCACAGCCGTGCCAGTGGTAATTACACCAGAGCAAGCAGCAGGGGCAGAAATGGAAACATTAAAAGGATTGCAAGTAGGAGAAGGCCAAGAGTCTATAACCAAGTAGTAGGTGGTACCGGCAGTTACATTAACGCATAAGGATTGGTTACCTGCTGAACTTTGCGCACTACCTGCACACGTGCCGCCCGAAGTTGGACAGCCATTGTAGAGCATTATGCCCATATAACTTCCTGTAGAAGTAACATTAATATTTATATTACCACTCGCAGTTGGTGTAAATGAGTATACAACGTCTTCTCCGCCAAAATATAAACTACTACCACAAATATTAGTAACATTGCTCGAAGTAATATCATTTCCTTGACCGCAAGTGGTTTGCCCAGTTAACGAAAAAGGCAATGAAGCAATCGATTGTACATTGCAAAGCGGGCAGGCGCCAGTTGCAATTAGTGAGGCAGTAGCTGGTGTGCTTGCTGTGCTAAAACCCGAACACGTGAGAACACACCTAAAATACCGCGTGGCAGTAATTGAGGCTGAGAATGTATTGGCGTTTGCACCTGGTATATTTGTGTAAGGACCAGCTAAAGCAGTAGCAATTTGCCATTGGTAAGTCATACCGCAACCAGAACCATTTCCAGTTAAAGAGAGGTTAGTTGTGTAATTATTACAAGCACTTGATGGCGAGGCTACAGCATTACCTGCCGTGGGAGGTGAAGTACAGTTGGTAGGGTCCCATCTGTAAATTTGGCCGTTTGCTGGTTTAGAATTTAAGTTGGTTGTCTCAACAATTTTTGAAGCTACTGGGCCACCTGAAACGTCATTCAGAGAGTAGTAATCGCCAGCAGTAGGGCCACTTATGCCAATGGATGCAGAAGCAGAGTTAATATTTGCGGTGGCATTTCCATTTCTTTGGTAAACAAATTCAATCCTATTGCTTGTTTCATATAGTTTTGCCTGAAATGAAATAGCCCAAGTTGTGGCTATATAACTCCATTCCATTTGGTTCCATTCTACTGTTAACACTCTGTTGGGGGTTGTTCCAGTAACGCGGTAGTTCACATTACCACCTGAGCCAGTAGCTAAATCATCCCAAAGAGGTGCAATTACTGGTCTGTTGCCTGAATTAGTTAAGTCATTAGTATTCATTGAGCCTGCGGCATTAGAACTTAAACTTAACCATCCGTTGGAACTTACAAAAAATTGCGTGTAATTAACACAACCAAATTGAAATGGAAAGCCAATCGTTATTCCTGCAGAAACAGCATCGTCAACTCCACTGGCGTGAACCACTGTAGGCGTTACGTTTGCAGCATAAGTTCCGCCCACAGCGTTAAACGTATAGGCAATTTGTGCGTTAAACTTTAGGTAAATAAGCAAGAGTGGTATAAATAAACTTATCCTCATCGTTACAACTGTTTTTTAATTTCTGGATTATTGTTTTTATTCTCGTCATCACAAGTAGCCACAAAAGATTTAAATTCAAGCTCTTTTTTTAATGGTACTAATTGAGTTTGTTTTCTAATGGAATCAAATAGTTCAACTTCATTAAAGGAATTGCTATCTTCAATTTTTATCAAAAAGCAATTCATGTTATTACAGAATAAAATTATCTTCGCTGATAAATCCGATGAAATTATTTGTTTAACTCTAAGCAGTTGTTCGGAATTAAGTTCTTTAAAACCAATGGCAATCAAATTAGCTTGGTTGGCGGTTTTAACTTGTGATAACAATTTAAAGTTACCAAAAAGTAGTATTATTGATAGTAAAAATAGTTTCATGTTATATTAATGTTAAGTAAAGATAAAAATCCAGTCTTAAAAAGTATAATTCTTATTCCTAATTTCGACCAAAATATTTATTTAATTGATGAACATTGATTTTTATAGTAAAACGGCGTTAATGAAATTAGAACAATGTTCAAAATCATTTTTTCTGTACAAAAAGCATCCTTATTTAAAAGATAAATTTTCTGTTGATAAGCAATTAACCTTTAAACGTGGACATACTATAGGCGAACTTGCACATCAATTGTTTCCAAACGGAATTAATGTTGCTATGCAAACTAAAAATAGCCTACAAGCCGTTGAGTTAACTAAGCAATTAATTGAAAGTAAAACAGAAATCATTTACGAGGCAACTTTTGTGTACAACAAAGTGCTAGTAATGATAGATTTGTTGGTACTCTCAGCGGCTGGCTACCAAGCATTTGAGATTAAAAGTTCTTTAAAAATAACCGATGTGTATTTAAAAGATGCATGCTTGCAATACTTTGTTTTGAAAAACTGTCTTTCAAATTTTGAAGATTTTTTTATTGTAACCATCAATCAAGATTACGTTTTAGAAGATAAGTTTGATGTAAAAAGTTATTTTAAACGCAGGAGTATAAAAACCCAAGGAGAAAAAAATTTGGAATATTTTAATCAGTTAGCACGAAATGCCGATTTGCTAATCGAGCAAAATGCAATTCCAAATATTGATATTGGCACTCATTGTTTTAAGCCATATCAGTGCGATTTTTTTGGAAGCTGTTGGAAAAATATTAATCTTGATACCTCGGTTTTAGGCTTGCCGTTTATTAGTAAAGAAGTATTGTTTAATTTTCATAACACAGGTAAAAGAGATATCATTCAACTTGAGGAAAACGATTTTGAAAAAAAGAATTTTCTAAAAATTACGCAGGCAATAAAAAATAATAAAGAAAATGTTGATTTGGTTGAAATAGCCAAGTTTACAAACTTAATCACTGGAAATTTTTGCTGTTTAGATATAGAAGTAATGTCGAGTGCTTTGCCTACAATTAAAGGCACTAAGCCGTTTGAGCAAATCCCGTTTCTATGCTCAGTTTACAACGGAACTCAATTTAACATCGTGTTCGAATCTTATGAAGGCAATGCCGATGATAGATTGATATTTGCCAAAAATTTAATCAATCAAACAAAACTATTTACCTATGTTTTGGTATTTGATAAAACGCTTGAAGTATCAGTTATAAAGAAATTAGCAGAGCTATTTTCAGAATTAAAAACAGAGTTGTTACAATTAATTGAAAAGTTTGTTGATGTGTTTGAGTTAATACTGAACTTTAATTACTATAACCCAAAATTTAAAGGCAACCTTAATCTAAAGGCAATTAGTTCTGCCTTAAATTTAGATGTTACCTATTCCGAAATTCAATCAGGTTTGCATGCTATGCAGGTGTTTGAAGAATTAAGAAGTACGAAAGATTTAGCAGCGCAAGAAATTTTAAAAACTACCTTAGTAAACTATTGCAATTGCGATGTAAAAGCCGTTTATGAGTTGTTTGGGTTTTTTAAGAGACTAATAAAAACTAATTAAACTAAAAAATAGAATTTTGATTTTATTGTTTTGTTTAATTAAGGTGTTTAATTTTTCCCTGTCAAATTATTTGCAAATTTCAAAATCACCTTTTTCTGAACAATTTTTTCTAGTAAAGGTTTTAAAACAATTGCTGCATTTTCTTTCGTTTTAATAAATACTATCTGTTGCAAGCTATCACTTTTCATACTCGCTTCTGCTTTTTTATAAATAGTTTCACTCAATAAAAAATCGTTATCCAATCCTACAAAAGTTAATGCGCTATAAATTTTACTTTGTTTGTGATTTATGGCAGTAAAACAAATTTCGGGCAATGGAAGCGTTATCTCAACAACACTATCACTCAATTTTATTTTTTCAGCAGTAATCTTTGTCAAATCAATACAACCCGCAGTTTCGCCTACCACAACCATTAATATTTTGCTATCTGGTAAATAGTCTCTTTTTACTGTATGTTCAACAACATCTTTTATTGAAAGATGAGCGAGTTCAAGTTTTCCGATGGCTTTAATTTCGGTAATAATGAGATTATTTGAGTTCTCCTCAATTTTACTTGGGTTTTTAAAAAGCAGATAACCAATCACTAGCGTTAAAATAATAATGATTCCGTATGGAACTACTGTTGAACGATTAAAGTTGAGGTTAGAGCTCATTTTAACAAAATTACGGATTTTGTAGCTGTTTTTTCAACAATACTCCGTTTTATAGTGAAAATTGGGTTAATAGTGAGTAAATCGTTTGTATGAGTTCGTGAAAATTTGGCTCAAAAATAGAAAATACCTTAATTTTACATTGTTAAAAAATAATTATGCTTAAAAAAATTATCTCCACTTTACTTGTTTTTACAACAATCAGTTTTTTTGCTCAAAAAAAATTCACTGTTAGCGGTGATGTTTTTGGAAGAAGAAATTTTATACAAAATAATGGCCAATTTGATAAAGTCTTAAAGTCTGCCGAAATTGTTAAATACGCTTACATCAATGGCGACGAAGGCGTTTATTTTCATGATAAAGGTTTAGTTTACCACCTTCAAAAACACTTTCCTATAACCGAACATCAAAAAGAAGAGATGGAACATGGCAAAAAAATTAATCCTAAACCATCAGAGAATTATTTTATTAACGTTACTTGGGAAAATGCAAATCCTAATATGCAATTGGTTGTTACAGAAAAACAAAGTTTCTACCACAGTTTTGGAAATGCTGAATACAAATCTGATTGCTTTAAAAAGTTAACGTTTAAGAATGTTTATAACAATATCGACATTGAATATACATTTACCGATGAAAGAATGGACGGCTTGAAATACAATGTTATTTTGCATCCAGGGGCTAATATAAACGATATAAAATTCAAATATACTGGTGATGTAAATGATGTAAAAACTAAAAATCAGAAATTAATAATTAAGTCACCTTATTTATCTGTTACCGAATTAGCTCCAAAGGCTTTCCAAGCTAATAAATCAGTCGATTGCGAGTTTAAGGTTGAAAATGGCATAATGACATTTGTAACTCCAAAAGGTTATAATAATAACGAGCAATTGGTTATAGATCCTTGGATAACAAATTTGGCTCTTGCAACAAACAATTATGCTTATGATGTGGATCATGATTATGTAGGAAATTTTTTCGTTTACGGAGGAAGCGGGCCATTCCTAATTTCTAAATACAATACTGCTGGGGTTTTACAATGGACATTTGGTGGAACTGTGCCTGTTGCTGGTTGGACATCTTTAGGCAGTTTGCCAGCAAATAAATATGCAGGTAATTTTATGACTGAGAAGGCATCAGGAAAATGTTATACAGGGGAAGGATTTAATATGACGATTGGTACAAGAATGGTAAGAATTGATCAAAATGGGCTCTATGATAATTTCGTAAGTACCGCTGTTGCTGCCTGGAACGAATTATGGGACATGAGTTATTATTGTTTAAATGGTACAGTTTTTGGAATCGGAGGGTCAATTGCAGCAGCTCCTGCTGGAGCAATATCGGCTGGGATTTTAAATACCACAAATGGTTCAATTGTAGTTCAAAATTTCTCCGGAATAACAACTACCTCTTCACAAGATATAGTTTCTAATGCAATAGATCCGCAAGGGAATGTTTTCTTTGTTTTTGCAAGTTTTTCTTCAGCAGGTTTAAATAATAGATTAATGAGAGCTAATGCCGCTTTTAATGGAAATGTTTGGATTGCCCCAACAACATACAACACATTCAACGAATCGGACAATAAATTTTACCCAGGTGCAGGTATGCCTGGCAATTATTCAAATGGATATAATGCATTGGCAGCCAATACGAGTTATTTGTTTTATTATGACGGTTCTAACCTAGCAGCATATAGTAAAGCTACTGGTGCAAAGTTAGGTCAGATTGTAGTACCGGGGTTAACAGTTTTGCAACAAGGCGGCATTGTTGCTGACGATTGTAATAACGTGTATATTGGTGGCAATGGCAGTATTTTAAGCTACTTTTTTAATGGCGCAGCTTTTGTTACACTTCCAAGTATTCCATTAGGCGTGCCTAATGTAAACAAATACGTTACTGATATTAAGTATAATATATCAACAAATGAATTATATGTAAGTGGAACTGGCTTTGGAGGAGTATACAGTGCTGTAAATAGTATAACATGTACTAGTATTGGTGTTACAGTAACCCCTGTATGTGTAGGCAATAACAATGGAAGCGCTTTAACCACTGCATCAACAAATATAATTAACCCTAGCTACAATTACTCTGTTGCCAATTCAACAGGTTCTTATGTTGCAACTGGTGGCAGCACGCCATCAAACACCTATCTTGCTACAGGCCTAGCAAATGGTAATTATACAATGTTTGTACAAGTAAATGCGCCTTGTGGGCCAATCAAAACTACTACTTTCAATATTAATTGTGTGTGTAGTGTTACCGCTGCGGCTTCAAGCTCTTGTACAACAAATGGCATAAGTACTTCTTTAAGTTTATCAGCAACAACTGGCTTTACGCCTGCGCCAACTAGTTTTACTTGGACAGGTCCAGGAGGATTTAACGCTTCTGTTTCAAATACTGTTTTTGGAACTGCGGTCCCTGGTATTTATACACTTTCTGCCTCAAATCCAAGCTGTGTTGGCACCGGAACGGTCAATGTAACCATACCGAGTATTTTTACAATTAATTTAACAGGAACTAACATTGCATGTTATAATGGCACTAGTGGTGCTGCCTTGGTAAGTTCAATCACAGGAACTTCAACAGCCCCATATACTTATACTTGGAGTACTAATCCTGCCCAAACAAATTCCTTAGCATCTAATATAGCAGCAGGTACATATTCCTGCTTTGTTACTGATGCACTTGGGTGCACATATTCTAAAACAATTACCTTAACTCAGCCACCATCTTTAACGCTCTCAATAAATACTAATACCACTTCAGTATGTGTAGGCAACAACATAACCTTTACAGCTACTGGTTCTGGTGGAAGTGGAGCAGGTTACACCTATTCGTGGACACCAACCGGCGCTTTAACGAGCAACATTACAAGTTCACAGCCTGTAGGAGGAGAGTATACTTATACTGCAACAGTTACGGATGGTAACGGTTGCAATTTGTCTGCGATAAAAACTGTAACCTTCATTAATAATCCTGTCTTAACTACGTTGGATAAATCATATTGTAGAGGACTGAGCGCCAATTTGAGTGTTAATGGAGCTAGTAGCTATACTTGGAGTCCTAATTTAGCCTTAACTAATATTAATGGAAGTAGCACGATTGCTAACCCAAGTGTAACAACAATTTATACTATTCAAGGATCAAATGCAATGTGTACAGGCTCAACAACTGTTTTAGTTACTGTTGTTGAGTACCCGGATATGCAACTAAGCTCTCCTAATCAGCAGGTATGTATTGGAGATAGAACAAGTATTACTGCTCTTGGCGCTAGTTTTTATGAATGGCAGCCTAATAATGCAATACAAGGTAGTAGTACAAATAATTCTATTATAGCTTCACCAGTTGCTAATACAGAATATACTGTAATAGGTATAAATTCTGTACTTGGAACAACATGTTCGGTTAAAAAAATGATGACCGTTTTGGTTGTACCGCAGGTTACTCCTGTTGTAACTCAAAACAAAATTATTTGTGAAGGCGAGAAAGTTACTCTTGGCGCAGGTGGCGGTAACGTATTTCTATGGAAGCCTGCAACAGCCCTCAATTCTACAACTAACTCAGCCGTAGTTTCTACCCCTTCAGCATCTATTGTTTACACAGTTGATGTATCGAATAACGGATTTTGTGGAAACACAGCAACAGTTGGAATTATTGTTAATCCAAATCCTAAAGTAAATGCAGGTAGAGATTCAATTTATAATTCTGACGAGCAAATATTCCTAAATGCCTCAGGTACCGGCGTTATGAAATGGTTAGTTGGAGATGGAATTATTTGTTACGATTGCCCAAATACACAAATCATTGCTAAATCGGGCGGCTGTTATGTTATAGAATCTGTTAATGAGTTTAATTGTAAAGCAAAAGATGAGGTTTGTATTACGATTACAAATGAATCCGACATCTATATACCTAACGCATTTACACCAAATAATGATGGTTTAAATGATGTTTTCTTAGCGAAAGCTTACGCAATTTCAGATTTTAAAATGGAGGTGTTTAATCGTTGGGGTGAGTTATTATTTACTTCAAGCGATATTACAAAAGGCTGGGATGGAACATATAAAGGCAAGCAAGTTGAGGTTGGAAGTTATGTATACAAATGCAAATACAAAGGATTGGACGGCAAAATAAAAGACAAAATAGGGCACGTAACTTTAAATAAATAACAAAAAAAAGCGGAGAACAATCCGCTTTTTTTGTAATAATTTTTTGGCATTAAAGTCTCTCAAATTGCAACATGCACCACTCATCATCATTCAACTCGCGTTCAAATTTAAATTGTAATTCAGCTGCAAGTTCTGTTAGTTCTTTAGTATCCGTTTTAAAAAATCCGCTTAACAATAATTTGCCAGCTTTATTAAGCTTTGCTGAATAGCTTGGTAATTGAGCCTTTAAAACATTTTTATTAATGTTGGCTAAAATAATATCAAAGTTTAATTCCCTCTCCAAATCTTTAACATTACCTTTTTTTATTGTGATGTTTTTGCAATTATTTTCATTACAATTTTCAATACTATTTTCAATACTCCAGTCATCAATGTCTATTCCTAAAATTTCATTAGCGCCTAGTTTCTCTGCCAATATTGCTAATACTGCCGTTCCACAACCCATATCTAAAACACGTTTATCTACAAAATTCAAATCAAACATGGCTTTGCTTACTAAACGCGTAGTTTGATGGTGCCCTGTGCCAAAACTCATTTTTGGGGTTATGTAAATAGTGTGTTTTACATTAAAATTTTGTTTATGAAAATTTGCTTTAATACATAATAAATCATCAATCACAACAGGTTCAAAACCTTCTTCCCATTGTTGGTTCCAATTTTTTTGTTCAATTTTTTTTACTGTGTAAGAAAAGGTAAAATCGTCAAAAACTAAATCATCAAAATTTAGTGTTGAATTATATTCTTCATTAATGTATGCCGCAAAGCCTTGTTCATTGCTATCAAAGGTTTCAAAGCCCATATCAGCAATTATTGCCATTAAAATTTCGCTACCTGGTTGTGGTGGGTTTACGGCAAATGTGTATTCAAAATAATTCATATTATTTTTTTTCCTCAATTTCGTTTTTACGTAACTGAACGGGGTTTGTTTTTTTGCGGTATTTTAAATTTAAAATCTCAACCAAGAAGCTGAAAGCCATTGCAAAATAAATAGTGCCTTTAGGGATATGGAATTTTTCTACGTGAATACCTTCAACCACCAACAATACAGCAATAAGAACCAAAAAAGACAAGGCTAAAATTTTAAACGTTGGATGTTTTTCAATAAAAGCCGAAATTTTTGGCGCATAGTAAAACATAACTATCATGCTTATTATGACTGCAATTCCCATTATTACAATGTTATTCGCCATACCAATTGCGGTAATTATTCCATCGATACTGAATACAATATCAATTAATAAAATTTGAGTCATAACTGCTCTAAATCCTTTCTTTAAATTTTGGCTTGCATCTTCACCTTCTTCGTTTGCGCCTTCTAATTTATTATGAATTTCTAAGGTACTGTTTACTAATAAAAACAAGCCTCCGCCCAACATTATCAAATCCTTAAGCTGAACCTCGTGGCCAAGGAGCGTAAATAATACTTGTTCGCCTTTTATTAAAAATACCAAAGTAAACAATAACACTATACGCATTATAATGCCAACACTCATCCAAATTAAGCTTGCTCTTTTGGTTTGTTCTTTTGGCAATCTTCCCATTACTATAGATACAAATATTACATTATCTATACCAAGTAAAATTTCCATTACGGTTAACCCTAGTAAACTCGTTAAGCTTTCTATACTAAATAAATGGTCGAACATAGTTTGTTGTTAGGCTTTAAAAATAGGTAAATCTTAACAAAGTTATAATTTAATTGTAAAGCGCTTTTTAACAAAAAGATTTTCAAAACACACGAAATTTTTACTATCTTCGTTATTATTCAAAATTCATTCCATGAAAAAAAAGAGTATTATTTTATCAGCTTTTACAACTTTAATAGTATTAATTATTTTTAATGCCTGTAAAAAAGAAAATGTAGCAGTATCTGAACAAGTTGAGGATGAATATTCGGAGCCAATATTGCCTGAACAAACGTACAACTATGCTAAAAAACACGGTGTTAATAACCACTTAGCAACCTTAGGTCGAGTTTTATTTTTTGATAAAAAAATGTCGGTCAATAATACCACTTCTTGCGGTAGTTGCCACAAACAAGAGTTTGCTTTTGCTGATAATGTGCAGTTTAACCGAGGTTTTGATGGGCAATTTTTAAATAGAAATTCACCATCTATTCAAGGTTTAAAAGGCTTTAAGGTGGACGCAGTTGATTCTATTAATGGCTCTTTTCCTAACAAATCTAATCAAGAAGAAATTGTTTTGTTTTGGGATGGCCGCCAACGCACAATGGCGGATATGGTTCTAAATCCTGTAGTTAATCATAAGGAAATGAACATGCCTGATTTTCCAAGTTTGTTAGAAAAATTAAAGGCTACCTCGTACTATTCAAATTTATTTAAAAATGCTTTTGGTGATGAAGAAATTACACAAGGGCGGATTGCATTTGCTATGCAAGGTTTTATTGCTTGCTTGAATACAAAGGCAGAGAATTCTAAAAAAAATGTGGCTACTAATAATTTAGTTACCGAAGATAGCAAACTAACGGACTTTGAAGAAGCTGGTAAACGCTTATTTCATGAAAAATATAATTGTGCAAAATGTCACGATCCTTTAGCCCCTGTTGCAACTACAGTATTTGTGCCAAGTGGCGGTTATGGTGGCGGAAATACACCAGTTGTTACTATGCCAAGTGGCGAAAAAATGACCTTTATGTTTAATATTGGTTTAGATTTAATACCAAAAGATTTAGGCTTAGGAGCAATTACCAATATTGGTGGCGATAAAGGCGTTTTTAAAGTGCCAACGTTACAAAATATTTCAGTTACTGCCCCTTACATGCACGATGGTAGGTTTAAAACGTTGGAGGAGGTTGTTGATCATTACGGTCATAGTGTTAAAGATACCAGAACCTTAGCCCCACAATTTAGAAATATGGATGGAACAGTAAAGCAACTAAATATTAGCGCCATCGAAAGAAATGCAATAGTAGCCTTTTTAAAAACATTAAAAGACGAAGATTTTTTAACGTCGCCTATGTACGCTAATCCTTTCAAAAAATAAGTATGCGTAAATTTTTTCTTGTTTTAATAAGTTTTTATAGTTTAAATTTTTTTGCACAAGATAGTATTGATTCCATTATAAGAATTGAAAGAACAAAGTACCACTATGTAAACATTCAAGCAAATTTGTTATTACAACAATTTTTGAATTTTAATAATGCTATTGTAAACTCAAACCCTTACATGTTTAATTACAGTTTTACTGATAAGCGCACGGGCAATGGATTTGTTCTTGGCACAGGTTTATCTGCCGGAAATGATTTTAGCAATGATGGTGTAGTAGAAATTACAAAAGATAATATTAGCATAGCTTTTAGAGCGGGCTACGAAAAAAAGTTTTATCAAAAAGAAAAATTTATTCCGTTTTTTGGTTTAGAGTTAGGTGTTGGATTTTCGCAAGAAAACACAAAATCAAGATTGGTGCAAACAATTAATAACCCTGAAACAGAAATTGAAGCAACCAAGTTATTTTTTGGCCCAGCAGCCCGAGGCGGTATTTACTATGCAGTAAGTAAACGTTTTTTATTAGGCACTGAGTTTTATTTTAATTTTCAATTTTCGCAAAACAGAACCATAACCAAAATCACTGGAATGAACATCATTAAACGAACATCTATCCCTGTAAACTTTGGTATTCAAGCGCCAACGGCTTTGTTTTTGGCGTATAGGTTTTAAAGTAAGATAATTTTCTCCCTAAAGGATTAAACCGGCTGCATTTTTAAATTTTCATTTTTCAGATTCTAATTTATGCTCAAAAAAGAAGAAGAATTTGTATTTGGCATTCATGTTCTTACTTACTTTTAGTTATCCATCTTTTCGTATACCTTCTTTAAGGTCAAACCCCAACATGTAATCAATTCTCCAGCTATTATTTTCTTTAATTACGTTGAACTTATATTTAAATTCTTTCCAGCTTTTATCAGTGTTAGGCTTTAGATTGCCCCAATACCACACTAGTTCGCCTTCTTCATCAGACAATTTAACAACTTGTATTTCAACTTTGTTCCAGTCATCATTGTCTTGACAATTACACCAAGGATTTTGACCGTTTGAAAAAATAAAAGTTGGTAAATCACCAACAAACCATTTTTCATATTTCTCATTTTTAAGCCCTTCGTCAAGAGTTAAAATAATTAGATTATAGTTTTCTATAAACTTTGTAGAAAATAAATTTGTCTTTCGAAGTTTGTTAAGGTTTTGTTGATGCTTTTTAATGTCGAAACCAATGTAAACGTCATCTTTATCATCAGCAATAACTGGAAGCAGTTCAATGGAACTTTTGGAGTCAGCCCATGTAAGAACTTTTCGAATAAGGTGTTGAATTTGTTTTACTTCTTTTGCAGAGTCTGTTGAGTCTAATCCATTTATATAATTGACATTATTATCACCTTGCTTGCAACTAAAGTAGAAAAATACAAATATTAAAGTAATTATTTTAAATGATTTAATTTCTTGTCTGTTTTTATTTTTATATGGTCTATTAACTAATCGCTATAACTAACCTTTACCGTAAAATCTGCGCCACCAGCTCTTGTGCGTATCCAACTTGCAAAGGCAGCGGTTTTTGCAAAGCATGGCGTACTATAAGAACCAGCGTAACAAAATTTATTAATATCCATTTCGTTTTCTAAACATTCTAAACTCACAAAAAAATCTTTATCTGTTGTTATGTTATACTCTTTCAATTTAACTTCAACCTCGCCATTTTTAATTCCAACTTTAAAATAAACTGGTTTTTTCATTATAAGTTTGTAGCGTGGGTATTTTTTTTCACTGGCTTCGTAAAATTTTAATCTGAATCGTAACGAGTCTGTGTACAAATTTTTAATGATGTAAAATTTAAAATTTTCAATCAACACAAATCTACCAACCTTGTTTCCTGCAATAATAGCAGCTTCTGAGCCTCGCCAATTATTTTCATTTTTTACAAAACCACTACAATTTTTGGTACTATAATCGTTTGCTCCTAATTCTTTGTATTTAATTTTTGTAGAATTTACTATTACTTCATCTAACACAATTGATTCTTCTTCTAAATAAACTGTTCTTATTTTTTCCGACAAATAATTTTTCACCAAAAAAGTTTTCGTCTTAAAGCCTATACTAGCAATTCTTACACTATCTTTTTCGTTTTCGTTTTTTAATTCTAATTCAAAAGTCCCGTTTTCATCACTTACCGTGCCATAAGATTTGCCAAGCAATCCAACGCTAGTAAACGAAATTGGAGTCTTAGAATTCGCATTTAAAATTACGCCTGTAAGTTTAATTTGTGCAACCGACAAAGAAACCACCAAACAAAATATAAAGCTCAATTTCAACAACTCAAAATTACGAAACAACTAGCAATATTTGTGTATCTTTGCGCCGTTTTTCAGCAAAATTATGGTTACAGTTTCTAATGTTAGTTTGCAATACGGCAAACGTGTGTTGTTTGATGAGGTAAATGTAAAGTTTACACCAGGTAATTGTTATGGTTTAATTGGTGCAAATGGCGCAGGTAAATCTACTTTTATGAAAATATTAAGTGGCGAAATTGAGGCTACCAAAGGGCAAGTAAGCATTTTACCAGGTATGCGCTTAAGTGTTTTAAAACAAAATCACTTTGAATACAATGAATTTACGGTATTAGATACAGTGATAATGGGCAACAAACGCCTATTTCAAATAATGAAAGAAAAAGATGCGATTTACGCAAAACCCGATTTTAGCGAAGCGGATGGCGTTAAAGCAAGCGAGCTAGAAGCCGAATTTGCTGAAATGAATGGCTGGGATGCTGAAAGCAATGCTGCTACAATGCTTACCAATATGGGTATTGAGCCAGATAGGCATTACACCTTTGTAAAAGATTTAGATGGAAAGAGTAAGGTAAAAACCTTGTTAGCGCAAGCCTTGTTTGGTAATCCTGATATTTTATTGTTAGATGAACCTACCAATGATTTAGACGTTGAAACCATAAGTTGGTTAGAAGATTTTTTAGCAGAGTTTCAAAATACTGTAGTTGTAATTAGCCACGACCGACATTTTTTAGATACTGTTTGCACCCATATATGCGATATTGATTTTAGTAAATTAAGTATTTACTCTGGTAACTATAGTTTTTGGTATCAAATGAGCCAATTAGCTTTGAGACAACGTGCAGATCAAAATAAAAAAATGGAAGATAAGCGTACGGAGTTACAAGACTTTGTACGTAGATTTAGCGCCAATGCCAGTAAAAGCAGGCAAGCAACAAGTCGTAAAAAATTATTAGATAAATTAGTAATTGATGAAATTCCGGCTAGTACGCGCCGTTACCCAGGAATAATTTTTAAACAAGAACGTGAGGCAGGCGATCAAATTTTAATGGTAGAAGGTTTACAAAAATCTAACACAAATGGTTTGTTATTTAAAGATGTAAATATTAATGTAAACAAAGGGGATAAAATTGCCTTTTTAAGTAAAAATCAATTATCAGTAAGTGCGCTGTTCAATATTTTAGCCGATGTAGACCAAGCCGATTCAGGAAAATATACTTTTGGAACAACTATTTATAAAGCACATTTACCAAACGAGAACGCACATTTTTTTAATAACGATTTAAATTTGATTGATTGGTTACGCCAATTTAGTAAAGAAAAAGATGAAACGTATATACGAGGATTTTTAGGTAAAATGTTGTTTACAGGTGAGGAAGTTTTAAAGAAATGTAATGTATTAAGTGGAGGAGAAAAAGTGCGCTGTATGACAAGCCGCATGATGCTTATGAACCCCAACTTATTAATTTTAGATGAGCCAACCAACCATTTAGATTTAGAAAGTATTATTTCGTATAACGATGCATTAAAAGATTATGCAGGTACAATATTATTTACTAGCCATGACCATGAGTTAATGCAAACCGTGGCAAACAGAATTATAGAAGTAACCCCAAAAGGCATTATTGATAAGCGTTGTACCTACGATGAGTATTTAGAAAACCCTCAATTAAAAGAGTGGCGTATGAAGATGTATAGTTAAAATGTAAAATTATAGTAAGAACAATTTATTTGAAGATTTTATTAAATTTTTAAACTTAAATTACTTCTTCTTTTGATCTTTTTTGTATTTCCCTTTTCGCCATGCATCAATAAATTGTGCCCAGGCGATAGGATTAAGTAACGAAATACTTGGTTGTTGACCAGCGGTGTAAACCTTGGTGTAATAAGCTTGCATTACGTATTTATAATTTAGTGCTGCATTTGGCCCAGCGTTTCTCTCTAAATAGGTTAGCGCATCACGCTGCATATTTTTATCAGCGCGCTCATAATCGGTGTCGTTTAAATTCAAATTTAAAAAGGCTTTTTTAAACTCTTCGCGCGATGGCCATGGGTAAACATCAACGTTTGCTAGTTGTATGGTATCTTTTACTAATATTTGAATTGCAGAAAAATATTTATTGTTTAGTGTATCAGGAACTTTGTAGTAGGCATTTTTATGTTGAATAGAAATAAATTCTAACTCATCGCCAGGACTAACAATAATATTAAAAAAACCATAAAAATCTGTTTTAGTACCACGCTTGGTTCCGGAAATTAATATGGCCACAAGCGGCACAGGTGTTAGGCTATCCTTATCCAAAACAACCCCCGAAAACTGAATTAAATTATCTGTTTTTTTTGTCGCTATAACTGTCTGTGTCTGTCCAATCTGAGTAACAGAAATAACACATATGAGTATTAAAAAAAATTGCTTCACATTAATAATAAGTTTAAAATTACAATTTGTTTTACAAATCAAATACAAGTTAACAAATTTTATTAGATAATCCTTATCTTTACTTTATGAAAACAATGCTGTTAAGCTCACTATTTTGTTTTTTATTTTTAGCAACGGGCGCTCAAATTAAAACTGCGAAGCCAATAAAAACTTATCCAAAGCATACAAATTTTGGTATTGGCGTAGGTTACACACGCAGTGTAATTTTTTTAAGTAGAAATGTAAAAGAAAATAACGATGCAAGTGGTTTACAAATTAGTGCAGTTTATGGTGGCGCAAAACTATTTAGATTTAGTGCTGAGTACAGTTATTACTTCCCTATAAAAATTGAACCAACTTGGTTTGATATAAAAGCAAAAACATTTGAGGCAAACATGCACATTATAGCAAGATTTAAAAAGAGCGAGGCTTTTTTTTACCCGTTGTTTGGTATAAGTGCAAATTTTTTTCAAGGTTATTTTACAGGTAGAAATGATTTTCAGAATTTGAGCGACCGTTATGAAGCAAATTCAACGGTTACCCAAAATTGGGTTGGATTAAATATTGGTACAGGTTACGAATATTACATCAAGCCTATAAGTTTGTTTTTTGATTATAAGATGCGTGTAGGTCTTGAAGAAGGTAAAAAACAACTAAATATTATGGATGTTTGTTTAATTGCCGGACTACGTTATAATATTAAAGTACCATCTATTCATAACTTGTACCGAGGCACAAAAAGTAGATACATGATAAATTAATTTTATTTTTGTGTCCTTTAAAAATGGTTTTTCATTACTCATCAATATCTCTTTTTGGTTTTACATTATATGAACCTGTTACAATTTTAACTAATCTTTTTATTTTGGTTGCATGTTTGTTTGCGTACAAAAATTTGCAAGCCGTAAAATCGCAGCACGCCTTCCAATGGGCTATGTTTTTTCTATTGATTGGGATTAGTAGCGTTGTTGGTTCCTTTGGGCATGGAATTCACATGCAACTAGGTGATATTTTTTTTAAGGCAGTATTATTTTTTATGAATGCTGCCTCTTTTATTGCAATTTATTTTTGTTTCAAAGCAGCGAATACTCATTTTTTTAAGAGTAAAAATAAGCATGCGAAAATTATTGATAGTTTAATAGTGCTTTGGCTAATAATCGTTTTATTTGTTTCGCTTAAATTAAATAATTTTATAGTTGTAAAAATCCATGCAGGCGCTGTTTTGCTTTATTCTATTATATTGCATTACATTCATTTAAGAAAGAGTAAAGATGGTAGCGAATTAGTAGTACTAGGAATTTTAATTTCCTTTTTATCAATTTTTGTTCATTCAATAAAACTAAATATCCACCCAGATTGGTTTAATTACAAAGATATTTCGCATTTGGTCATGATGGCCTCTGTTATAGTAATTTATTTAGGCGCTAACAAAATTGTTTCTAAATCGTTGTTGGCGAGATAATTTTATTTTTTCTTTTTGTAATCAACCATATAGTGTAAGCCAATACTGTCTTTTCTGCGCATTGCATGTTTAATTATTAAATAGCCAATACAAATTAAGTTTCTCAACTCGCAAAGTTTTGGGGTAATAATAGTGCGTTCGTACAAACTTTCATTCTCGTTAAATAAAATTTCCAATCTATCAAAGGCGCGTTTCAGCCGCAATTCACTTCTTACTATCCCAACATAATTACTCATGAGTTGTTGCACCTCTTTTAAAGATTGAGTAATTAAAACCATTTCCTCGGCGTGTTCTGTGCCCTCTGCATCCCAGTCAGGTATTGTATTTTCAAAGTTTATAATTTCAATTTCTTTTTCCGAAACTTCATAGGCTCGGTGGGCAAATACAACCGCTTCTAGCAAACTGTTACTCGCCAATCTATTTGCTCCGTGCAACCCAGTGCATGCACATTCGCCAATAGCAAATAAATTTTTTATAGTGCTTTGTGCATTTTCGTTTACCAAAATGCCACCGCATAAGTAGTGTTGCGCTGGCACTACCGGAATCATTTTCACAAATGGGTCAATCCCAATGCTCATACATTTGTTGTATATGTTAGGGAAGTGCTCAATAAATCCCCTTCTGTCAAAGTGCCTACAATCTAAATAAACAAAATCATCTCCTGTAATTTTTAATTCGTTATCAATGGCACGGGCAACAATATCGCGTGGCGCAAGCGAACCTCTGCTATCGTATTTTTGCATAAACGAAACGCCATTTTGCGTTTTTAACTCGCCACCAAAACCCCGCATGGCCTCGGTTATTAAAAAACTTGGATTTTCTCCGGGGTTGTATAAAGAGGTAGGGTGAAATTGCACAAACTCCATATCTTTAACATGGCCCTTTGCTCTATAAACCATGGCTATTCCGTCACCAGTTGCAATTTTAGGATTGGTTGTAGTTGCATAAACATGGCCAGCCCCACCTGTAGCCATTACAGTAATCTTTGATAGAACGGTATCTATTACACCAGTTTTAGTATTAAGAATGTAAGCACCATAGCACGTAATATTGGGCGTTTGCGAGGTTACAACTTTTCCTAAATGGTGTTGTGTAATAATATCAATTGCAAAATAATGATCGTAAACTTCAATATTTTTACTAGCATGAATTTGTTTTAATAGTGCCCGTTCTATCTCAAAACCTGTAATATCTTTATGATGTAAAATTCTATTTTCGCTATGCCCACCTTCTTTAGCAAGATCATAATTTCCGCCAACAGTTTTATCAAAGTTTGTACCTAGTTCTATCAATTCTTTTACACGCTGCGTGCCTTCTGTTACAACAATTCTAACAATATTCTCATCGCATAAATTTGAACCAGCATTTAAGGTATCAGCAATGTGTTTTTCTATACTATCTTCGCTATGCCAAACCGCAGCAATGCCTCCTTGCGCATATTTAGTATTGCTTTCATCCTCATTACTTTTGGTTATTAAAATTACTTTACCTTTTTTAGATGCTTTTAAAGCATAGCTTAAGCCAGCGATACCAGAACCAATTACTAAAAAATCTGTTTTAATCCTCATTATTCAAAAAAAGTAATCTCGTTATTTTAACCTCAAAATTAGTATTTTTGCACTAATAAATGAATTTACAAGAAATACCATTCATCGTTTACGTTGAAGAAACCCCGAACCCTACTAGTGTAAAGTTTGTGGCAAATAAGTTATTGTTGGTTAGTGGCGCTTCTGCCGAGTACAACACGAGCCAGCAAACTACAGATGCACCTTTACCTAAAGAATTGTTTAAGTTCCCATTTGTAAAGAACGTTTTTATTGCTTCTAATTTTGTAACAATAACAAAAACAGATAATGTTATGTGGGAAGAAATACGCGATGAATTGCGTGTTTTTATTACTAACTATTTAAACCAAGGAAATGTTGTAATCACAAAGCTTCCAACAAAAGAGGTTCCAAAAGATTCATCCTTTAAAGAAACAATTTCTATAAATACCAACCACGCTATTCCTAAAAACGAGGTAGAAAATAAAATTGTAGAAGTACTTGAACAATATATTAGACCAGCAGTGGAGCAGGATGGAGGGCAAATAACGTTTAAGGAGTTGAATGACGGTATAGTTACTGTGCAAATGCGAGGAAGTTGCAGCGGTTGTCCAAGCAGCACTATGACATTAAAGGCGGGTATCGAAGCATTATTAAAACGTCTCTTGCCAAATGATGTTAAAGAAGTTGTAAGCGAAGCAATATAAATTTAAAAAGTTTATTCTATACTCAACCCATGCAACAAAAAATTACAAAGCCTTCTTTTAACGATATATACATGGATTTGGCGAGCCAGTTAGCGCTTCGCTCACATTGTGTGAAGGCGCAAGTAGGGGCAGTACTCACTAAGGATACTAGAATTATTTCTTTAGGATATAACGGCCCTCCTGCTGGCACGCATAATTGCGATCAAGAATGGCCTAAAGAGGGTTGTCCGCGCGATAGTAAAGGAAGTTGTTCACTGGCATTGCATGCTGAACAAAACGCAATTTTGTATGCTTCAAAAAACGGCGTGAGTATGGCTGGGTCAACTTTGTATGTTACTTTATCTCCCTGTATCGCATGTGCTCGTGTTATATACACCATGGGAATTAAAAAAGTTTATTTTAAAGATAGCTATGCAAAATACAAAGGTTTAGTAAATGATGAGGGAGTTGATTTTTTAAGAAGATTTGGTGTTGAGGTATTAGAATACAAAAAATAAAAACTTGATTAAAAAAATACTCTATACCTATTTCATCTTTTTTTTTGTAGGATTTAATGCAAATTCTCAAGATAAATCAAGTGGTACGGGACCTAAAGAAAAATCATTTACTAGCGAACGAAAACTAAGAAAAGTACTACGTAAAGAATCGCGCGAAAAGCGCCGAAAAGAGCGTGCTGAGCGAAAAGCAATAAAAAAGTATCACAAACGCTTACAAACTAAAAAAGTGCGTAAACGTATGAAAAAAAGTAAGCGAACGGCTACCCTTCATAATGAAAATAAGCGTGAGTTTTTTTTAAAGCGATGGTTTAAAAAGAAAAAGAAACTCAAATAATTTCTTCCACTTATTTTTTAAAAAGTACCACTTATCAAGTTTACGTTACCACCTCTTTACCTGTTAAATATTTTAACATGTGGAATGTTAACTTTGTGATAAAATTAGAAGTTGTTAATTCGAGTTAAAATATTAAATGTCTGATTATTAGTAGTTTATGTTTTATTTGATATTTTTATTTGTAAATTTTAACTAGTTACCCTAATTTTAAGGCTTTTAAGAATTTAGGATTTAAATAAATTTAACAGTATGATTAAAAATTTATTATTTGCGTTGGGATTAGTTTTATTGTTTGGCCTTAGTGCTAAGGCGCAAACCGGCAACGGTGCAATAAAAATTACGTTAACTGATAAGGCCACTAAGGAAACCATTCCGTTTGCTAATGTGGTTGCTTATAAAGATGGTGTACAGGTTGGTGTTGCTACTACCAATATGGATGGGGAGGCCGTAATTAAGCCATTAGCGCCAGGTAAATATACTGTTAAAGGTGTGTATGTAGGCTACCAAGCTGCCGAAGTTAAAGATGTTTTGGTTGGTGATGGTAAAACAGCTGAAATTAAAATACCATTGTCGAATGGAGAAGGAGTTAAATTAGACGAAGTTGAGGTTATAACTTATATGGTGCCTTTAATAGATCCTGATACTAAATCGGGTGCTACTATTACCCGCGAAGATTACCAAAATTTGGCAACTAAAGATGTAAACTCGGTTGCTGCAACTACTGCAGGGGTATTTCAAGCAGATGAGGGTAAATCTTTAAGCGTTCGTGGTGGACGTTCGGGAGCTACAACTTATTTTGTGGATGGTGTAAAGGTGTTCGGTTCTCCTAATTTACCGCAACAATCAATAGAACAAATTGGCGTTATTACAGGTGGTGTACCAGCTATGTATGGTGACTTAACTTCGGGGGCAATTTCCATTTCAACGCGTGGTCCTCAATCAAAATATTTTGGTGGAATTGAATTAATTTCCTCTCAGATTACTGATCCTTATGGTTACAATTCCTTAGGTTTTAGTTTTGGCGGACCGATTTATAAAAAGAAAGATTCAACCAAACGTACTGTTTTAGGTTTTTTTATCTCAGGTCAAGGTAACTATATAAAAGAACCTAATCCGTCTTTTGTACCTATTTATGTTTTAAAAGATGAAAAATTGCAAGAAATAAAAGATGCTCCTTTACTTCCATCCCCTTCTGGTGTTGGATTTGTAAAAGCTTCTGAATTTGTAACAAAGGATGATATGAATGCTCAAAAAACACGTCCTAATGCACGTAATAGAAGCATCTCTTTAAATGCAAAAATTGATTATGCTCCAAGCGATAATACAAATATTACTTTAGGTGGCTATTTCGATTATAATGATAATCTTAATGCTAGCGCAAATAACCAAATGTTTAATTCGGTTAATAATGCTTTAACAACTAATCGAACATTACGCGGTACAATCGGTATTACTCAAAAATTCGGAAAATCAGCTAAAAATAAAGAACAAGCGCAATCTTTATTGCAAAATTCATTTTTTAGAGCCTTGTTAAGTTATGATAACTTGTATTCAAGGTCAATGGATGCAAAACATAAGGACAATATTTTTAGAGTTGGTTATGTAGGTAAGTTCAACAGAAGATTCCTAGAAAAAGATTTCTCTTTCAATTATCAGTTTAATGAAAATTACAATGGAAGTAATGCATACTTATACACTGGGAGAAGAGAAATTGCTGGGACATTTGAGGCAGGGACCTACAATCCTGATGCAGTACAATATACAAGCTATTTAATTAGTCAAATAAATCCCAACTTTCTGTTTCCTGATTTTTTAGCTGCTAACGGTGGTTTAAGAAACGGAGATGCTCCTCAAAGCGTATACTCGCTGTATAATAATTTTGGTAGAACGTTTGCTGGTAATTCTAAAAATATTACTGAACAATGGCGTTTTACTTCAAGTTTTAACACCGATATTAAAAATCACGCTATTACTTTTGGAGTAGAATTTGATCAGCGTATATCAAGTAATTTTGGGTTTACAGGTGCTGGTACTACAGGTCTTTGGACAAGAATGCGTTTGTTGGCAAATTCGCACACAGAAAATTTGGATAAATCTTCAGGTAAATTAGAAACGCAATTTAGCTCAGTAGTTCCTTATTATTCGTTCGACAATTTATATGAAGAGAATAAACAAAGTCAAATTTCTGAAAGTATTTTAAACTTATTAGGCTTACCAAAAAATTACACTGGTTTTGTTAATACAGATGAATTAAACCCAGATGATTTAAAATTATCCATGTTTAGTGCAGAAGATTTATTAGGAAATAATGACGCAGTAAATTTAGTAACTTATAATGGATTTAGCGCACAAGGCGAAAGAACTGGTGGTAAAACTAATATTACTAATTTTCTTGAGGCTAAAGATGCAAATGGTAGAAGAACATTTGAAATCGGTTCATTCAGGCCAATCTACTCTTCGGTTTATGTAATGGATAAGTTTGAATTCAAAGATATTAAATTTAACATAGGCTTACGTGTAGATAGATATGACGCTAACCAACAAATATTAAAAGATAAATTTGCTATGCACGATTTAGCAAAAGTAGGTGATTTAAAATCCTTAGATTATTTACCTGCTGGATTTACTGATAACATTCCACAGAATATATCTAAAGATGCGGCGGTTTATGTGAAATCAAATCCTTCTAATGGAAAATCTCCAACTGCAATTACAGGATATAGAGAAAATGAAAGATGGTTTGATGCTGCGGGTAATGAGATTTCAGATCCGAGCCTAATCCAGTCTGATGACGGTAGAGCTATCCCTCTATATAAAGATAGAGAAAATTACAACAAAAAAATGTCTGCAGGAGCGTTTACAAATTATGCTGCTGCAATTAATGCAATGCCACGTGTAGCATTCTCTTTTCCTATATCAGATGTAGCAAACTTTTTTGCCCACTATGATATATTAACTCAACGCCCAACAAATAGTGTATTAAGCCCATTAGATTATTATTTTCTTGACGCTTCGGGTAATACCCCACAAATTTCAAATCCTAACCAACGTCCTCAACAAACTATTGATTATGAGTTAGGTTTTGCACAAGTATTAAACGAGCGTAAAAACGCATCTATTACAATTACCTCTTTTTACCGTGAAATGCGTAATATGATTAACCAACGTTTGGTTGTTGGTGCTTACCCTAGACAATACATCATGTTTGATAATATTGATTTCGGAACAACTAAAGGTTTATCCTTTACTTTTGATTTTAGAAGAACTGGGGGATCAAGAATTAATTTTAATTATACGCTTCAATTTGCTGAAGGTTCTGGTTCGAATGCTAACTCAGGAGCTAACTTAGCATCTACCGGCCAACCAAATTTACGTATTCTTCAGCCTTTAGACTTTGATCAACGTCATAGTTTTGTATTAAACTACGATTATCGTTTTGGTAGTGAAAAAGATTATAAAGGACCATCTTTTAAAAAGAAATCAGGTAAAGTTGTAAAGGTATTTGAAGATGTTGGATTAAATTTATCATTTATTTTAGGCTCAGGTACACCTTATACACGTTGGAGTCAAGCCGTTCCTTTTGATGGATTTACTGGGGGTGGAAGATCAAGCTTACTTGGGCAAATTAATGGTTCTAGCAAACCTTGGGCATTTAGAACGAATTTAAGGATAGATAAAAACATACCACTTACTTTTGGTAAAAAAGATGGTGAAGATAAAAAAACTGCTAATTTGAATATTTACTTACAAGTTTTAAATTTATTTAATAACAGAAATATTTTAAATGTTTACAATTACACTGGTAATCCTGATGATGATGGTTATTTATCTTCAACTCAGGCTATAAACGCTTTAAAGTTGGCTAATAGTGCTCAAGCATATTCTGATTTGTATACCGTTAGAATAACAAGTCCAAGCAACTTTAGTTTACCACGTCAAATTCGTATTGGTGTTTTATTTGAATTTTAATAAGGAGGAAAATGATTATGAAAAAGCTATTAATAACCTTAAGTATCTCAGCAGCCTTAGTTGCTTCTGCTAAAGAAAATGCTGCTGTTTCGATGAGACAAAAGCAAAAGGATTCTCAGCAAAGCCTTAATCAAAGGGTAATGTCTGCATGTGCAGCTGCCAGAGGAAGTGCAGAATTAAAAACAAATAATGTTCGTACAATTATTTACACGGGTGGCGACATGTGGTGGGATCAGTTCGGTAGTGGTAACGCACGTTATATTATACCAAAAGTTGAAGTTTTAGCGAATGGTATTTCCTCAAGTTTTGCTGGCTCAATCTGGTTAGGTGGTTTAGATGCCGGAGGAACGTTAAAGGTTGCGGCTATGACATATCGTCAAAATGGTAGCGATTTTTGGCCTGGACCTCTAGATATCACAAATGCCTCTGCCGATCCAGCTGTGTGTTCACAGTATGACCAATTGTTCAGAATGACAAGAGCTGAGGTGGATAATATGGTTTTAAATGGTTCATCACCTAGCGCAAGTATTTTAAACTGGCCGGGTAATGGCGATTTTTTGAAAAATCAAGACCCAATTTTGGCGCCTTTTGTTGATGTTAATAACAATGGAATTTATGAGCCAACCTCTGGTGATTATCCCTCTTATGATGTTTTTAATAGAATAGATAACAAAGATGACAAAGGATTTTGTAAAGCTAAACTATTTGGTGATGAAACCCTATTTTGGGTTTTTAATGATAAAGGAGACGTGCATACAGAAACTCAAGGTGTTGCAATTGGTGTTGAAATAAGAGCTCAGGCATTTGCCTTTAAAACAAATGACGAAATTAATAATATGACTTTCTATAGTTATGAGATTCATAATCGTTCTTCATTTCAGTTAAATAAAACATATTTTACTATCTGGAATGATGCAGACTTAGGGTATTATTTGGATGATTATGTTGGTTGTGATGTAGGTCGTGGATTAGGTTATATTTACAATGCGGATCCATTTGATGAAACTGCTGCTGGAACGAATGGTTATGGTGATTTTCCACCTGCATTGGGTTGTGATTTCTTTAAAGGTCCATTAGCTGATTTAAACGATGGTATAGATAATGATTTTGATGCAAGCCAAAGTGGTCAATTTGCTGGAACTGATGAAAAAGGAGAAACTATTCAGATGAGTCGTTTTACATATTATAATAATAATATAGGAGCTTTCCCACCTCAAACTACAAACCCAGATATCGCTATTCATTACTATAATTTTATGACTGGTTTTTGGAAGGATGGTTCACCATTTACTTTTGGTAATAATGCCTATGGTGGAACTCTACCTTACACATTTGTGTATGATGGAGACCCTGTGAACAACACTGGTTGGACTGAAAAAAATTCTGGAAACCTTCCAGGGGACAGACGGTTCTTACAATCAGCTGGACCTTTCACGTTAAAACCTGGGGCTGTTAATGACATTACATTTGGTATGCCTTGGGCTCAAGCTCCCACTAAAGGTGGAAATATTGAGTCAATAAGACTTCTAAGGTCTGCTGATGATAAAGCTCAGGCTTTGTTTGATGCATGTTTTAAAATTCTTGATGGTCCTGAAGCCCCAAACATGACCATACAAGAAATGGACAAGGAAATGATTTTTTATTTAACCAACAAACGTGGTAGTAATAATTACAAGCAGTTTAACAACGATTATAACGAAGAAGACATTTCTATAGTATCTGATCCAACTTCAACTATTACTGCTCTATCTAATCCAGATAAATTTTATAAATTTGAAGGTTATATCGTTTATCAAGTAAGAGATGCTGGGGTTTCTTCTACAGATTTAAGTGATAGAACAAAAGCTATTCCTGTTTTTCAGTGCGACATTAAAAACGGCGTTTCTCGTTTGATTAACTTCGAGCAAGATAACAATGTGGGTCAATTGGTTCCAAAGATTAAAGTAGAAGGTAACGATAATGGGGTAGTATCAACCTTTAAATTAACAGAGGATGCATTTTCTACCCTTGAAAATAGAAAATTCGTTAATAATAAAACCTATTATTTTGTATCTGTGGCCTATGCTTACAATAACTATTTAACTTATGCTCCTGATGTTCCAGTTTCAGTTAATCCAGCAGCAAATGTTTTAGGTCAAAAACGCACTTACCTTGAAGGTAGAAATATAAAAAGAGCCGCAGGTATCCCGCATATTACCGACACTGAAAAGGATGGGACTATCTCTCAAGCAGCTTACGGTTTTGGCCCAAAAATAACCAGAATTGAAGGTCAAGGTAATGGAGGTAATTTTATTACACTTACCAAGGCTAGTGAGGATGCTATTTTGGCTAATAATTTTGTTCCTGAAATTACTTATGAGAACGGAAAAGGACCTATCAACGTAAAAGTTGTGGATCCATTAAACGTAATTAATTCTAATTTTCAATTCAAGTTACGTTCTAATTTGGCCACGAATACGGGAACTGCAGCCTCTACGTTCTCTTTAGCACTCCCAACTACAACTGCTGGAGCGATGTTAGGCGATGTAAATGCAGATCTATCAAGTTGGGAACTTTACGATGTTACCAACAATAAATACTATTATCCAACTCCTGTTAACACGAGTTCAACTATATCTGGTGGGATTCCTGATAACAAATATCAACCAATTAGAAACGACAATGAGGTTTATTTCCCTGAATTAGGCTTATCCATTACCTTAAAACAGGTTGCTGACCCTGGAGAAAAAGTAAATTCTTTCACTGATTATGCATCTTTAAAAAATTATGCAGGATTAGAGCCTGGAACTTTTTTAGGAGCATCACTTACTTATGAAAATGGAACTGCTAACTGGTTAATTCCACAAAAGGATGCTGATGGTGTTCAAAACCCTACTAACTGGATTTTAAGTGGAACAACCAAATTTTCTGATAAACAAAACAGATATGGGTCTGACGCCTATTATAATTTAGATGGTGCAGAGCAGCCTGAAACATTTGTTGACCCAACCAAGCAGTTTGGCAACATATTAGAAGGAACTTGGGCGCCTTATACCTTGTGTTCTTCATTCTATCGTTTAGCAGCTAATGTTGCGGGTGGTAATACTCGTTGTTTTGGCGGACCTGCTCTAAGCGGCTATGTTTGGAAAAACGACGATGCAATTTTACGAAGTGAAGGTTTAGGAATTACCGCTACTGATGTTTATGGTCTTCCAGGCACTATGAACCCTAATGAAGGGGCATCTGATTTACGTCGTTTGTCCAGTGTTGTAATTGTTTACACTAAAGATAAGTCTAAATGGACACGTTGTCCAGTTATCGAGATGCAAGAACGCTATACCTTAAGTGAAGGGAATGCTGTTTTCTTTTCTCCAAGAAATCATGCGTCAATCGACAAACAGGGCATTTCTTTCGGAGCTCCTGGTTGCAATACCGCAGAGGCTTCAATTACATCTACTGCGAGTATGGGTTGGTTTCCTGGATATGCGATAAGCATCGAAACAGGTGAACGTTTAAATATGATGTATGGTGAAGATAGTTACCAAAAAGAAAATAATGGTGATGATATGATTTGGAATCCCACTAATTCGAGCACAGGTTCAAGTTTTTCAATGGGGGGTAAGCATTTCGTGTATGTTTTTTCTGCAAATGCCATAACAGGTCAGTTTAGAAAAATAAGTAATGCCAGTTGGCAAGAAACAAGTGAACCTAATAGTTTAATAGGCAACAATATTGGTTCACCTAGGTACGATCAAGGCGCCCATGCATATAACATTTTAAGCAAATTTTTCCGTAAAGATCCTTCATTAGGATTCCCTTCTTATAATGCTGGGAATAATGCAGCACCAATTGAGTGTTTAACGCGTGATATTATGTGGGTTTCAATGCCAATGGTTAGAAATGGTTTTATATTTAAGGACCCTGCAAATATGCCATCTGATGTTAGAATTCAGATTAATGTTACAAAGCCTTATAGATTCGGTTATACTGGGATCGTCGATGTTACCAATAATCCTGCGGGAACATCTCTTGGTTTATTAAACAAATTAGTTGCTGTAAGAAATTTCACTTCATTAACAACCTTTACAGCTTCTAACCCTCAAAATGGTAATTTACCAATGTATAAATTTAATACAAGTGATATTGCTTCCTTGTTTGGACAAACCGATGTTGCTAAGAACTCTTTAGATTTAATTAAAGTTGTTCCTAATCCTTATTATGGGTCATCTTCTTACGAAACAAAACGTATTGATAATCGTGTTAGAATCACTAACCTTCCTAACAAATGTACTGTGAAAATTTTTACAATGAATGGAACCCTGGTGCGCACGCTTAAACGTGATGTGAGTGATCAAGAAGATATTGGAATTGCAAATACAGAAATTAAACAATCTAAACGTATACCTTATATGGATTGGGATTTAAAAAATCAAAATAATATTTCGGTAGCAAGTGGATTATACATTTTCCATATTGATGCACCTGGAATTGGAGAAAAAATTGTGAAATGGTTTGGTGTTATGCGTCCGCTTGATGTTCAAAATTATTAATGTATAGTTAGGAGAAAGTTATGATAAAAAATTTAAAATACATTGGTTTAAGCACTATTATTGCTTGCTCAACCCTTCATGCAGGAAATCCTGAACGTGCTGGACAAGCAGGCGCTGGACAACTTTTAATAAATCCTTATGCCCGTAATTCGGGTATGGTAGGTGCAAATTCTGCTAAAGTTAGAGGTTTAGAAGCTCAGTTTCTTAATATAGCAGGAACTGCCTATACACGTAAAACCGAAATAATTTTTAACCGTACAGCTTGGTTATTGGGTACGGATATTAATATTAATACTTTTGGTTTAACCCAAGGTATTGGTGAAACTAGTACAATAGGTTTTGGTGTAATGGCTATTAATGCTGGTAAAATTGATATTACTACTGAAGAACAGCCTGAAGGTGGTCTAGGTACTTATCAACCAACATTTCAAAACATTAGCTTGTCTTACGCCAAAATGTTTTCTGAAGCTATTTTCGGTGGGATTAACATTAAGTTAATTAATGAACAAATTCCTAATGTATCAGCTAAAGGAGTTGCAATTGATGCTGGTATTCAATATCATACGGGTAAATACGATCAAATTCATATTGGTATAGCACTAAAAAATTGGGGACCAAAAATGACTTACCGAGGCGATGGTTTAAGTCGTCAAGCCACCACGAATTATGGTGGTAATTATGAATTAACTGTAAACAATCGTTCTGGTGCGTTTGAATTGCCAGCGCTGGTAAATATCGGCGGAGCTTATGATATTTATCTTTTAAAAGACAGTAGTGGTGTTTCAAAAAAGCATAGAATTACTTTAAATTCAACTTTTACTTCAAATTCTTTTACTTACGACAATCTTTTATTCGGCGTAGAATATGCTTGGAAAGATATGTTAATGCTTAGAGGAGGTTATATGTACGAAAAGGGAATAACAAGTAGTGCTGACAGAAGAACTGTGTTTACTGGTCCGGCGCTTGGTGCTACGTTTGAAGTTCCATTTAATGAGAAAAAATCTACCGTTGGTTTTGATTACTCTTACCGTTTTACCAATCCGTTTGGTGGATCACATACTTTTGGATTACGTGTGAACTTATAAGAAAAAATTATTATTTTTGAATTTAATTAAGAGTCCCGAATTTATCGGGATTCTTTGTTTTTTATAACCTAAAATACTATGTCGCAAGTTGGATATTATACCGAAGAAAGCTTAAAAAAATTGCAAGCCGAACTGCATCAACTAAAAACAGTTGAACGAAAAAAATGTACTGCCGCAGTTGCCGAAGCCAGAGATAAAGGAGATTTGAGTGAAAATGCCGAGTACGATGCAGCACGTGAGGCACAAGCTTTATTAGAAGTTAAAATTGCTAAGTTAGAAGATGTTGTGGCTAATGCAAGAATTGTTGATGAAACAAAACTCGATTTGAGCAAAGTAAGTATCTTAACCACCGCTACAATTAAAAATACCAAAAACGGAGCATCTATGAAATATACCCTAGTTGCCCAAAGTGAAGCTGATTTAAAGGCCGGAAAAATCTCAGTTGACTCGCCTATTGGAAAAGCGATTCTGGGTAAAAAGGTTGGCGATAAAGTAGATGTTCAAATCCCCGCAGGAACGGTTACCTTTGAGATTACAGAAATAGCAATTTAATTGTGGGTAGCATTTTCACTAAAATAATTAATGGCGAAATTCCAAGCTACAAAATTGCGGAAGATGAAAATTTTTTAGCTTTTTTGGATGCCTTTCCTTTAAAGAAAGGACATGTGCTAGTGATTCCTAAAACAGAGGTTGATTATATTTTTGATTTAGATACAGATATGTATACTGGTTTGATGGCTTTTAGTAATCGTGTTGCAAAGGCTATTAAAAAAGCAATTGCATGCAATAGAATTAGTATACACGTTGTGGGACTCGAAGTTCCTCACGCACATATTCATCTTATTCCTATTAATACAATGAATGATTGTAATTTTTCAAATTCAAAACTAAAATTAACCCAAGAGGAGTTTATAGAAATCGCATCACTAATAAAAAATAATTTTTTATGACAAAAATCAAATTCGGAACTGATGGCTGGAGGGCCATAATAGCTCAAGACTTTACTGTTGAAAACGTAGCCCGCGTAACTGAAGCAACAAGTAAATGGTTATTAGCTTCGCACAAAAATCCTACGGTTGTTGTAGGGCACGATTGTAGGTTTGCAGGAGAATTATTTGCTGCAACAACTGCAAAAGTTTTTATTGCTAATGGCATAAAAGTTTTATTAGCTAAAGGATTTGTTAGTACACCAATGATATCACTTGGGGCCGTAAAATATAAAACCAATTTAGGAATTATTTTAACGGCAAGCCACAACCCGCCATCTTATAACGGTTACAAAATAAAAGCGCATTACGGTGGACCACTTGGACCAGATGAAGTGCAACAGGTAGAAGATATTATTCCTGAAGCGGCTAACCAAAATTACCTGTCTGTAAATTTTTCTGAAGCGGAAGCCAAAGGACTGCTGGAATATGTTGATTTAGAAGATTTATACATCAAACATGTTGAAGCAAATTTTGATTTACAAGCAATTCGGAATTCAAATTTAGTTTTGGCTTACGATAGTATGTATGGTGCTGGACAACGTGTTATGAGTAAATTGTTTCCTAACATTCATCATTTACATAACGACCATAACCCTGGTTTTCATGGGCAAGCGCCTGAACCAATTCATAAAAATTTATTAGAGTTTAGTAATTTTATAAAGGAAAAGAAAAACATTTCTTGTGGATTAGCGACTGATGGTGATGCTGATAGAATTGGACTATACGACAACGAAGGAAACTTTGTTGATTCGCACCACATTATTTTATTATTGATTCATTATTTAAAAAAATACAAAGGGCAAACAGGTAAGGTAGCTACAGCGTTTAGCACAACCGTTAAAATTAACAATATATGCAAGCATTATAATTTGCCTTTAGATGTAGTAAAAATTGGTTTCAAATACATTTGCGGTATAATGGTGAATGAAGATGTATTGGTTGGTGGTGAAGAGAGCGGCGGTATAGCTATTAAGGGACATATACCAGAGCGGGATGGGATTTGGATGGGGCTTACCATTTGGGAATTTATGGCCAAAACAGGAAAGTCGCTAAAAGAATTAATACAAGAAGTTTACGATATTACTGGTACTTTTTGGTTTGAAAGGTACGATATGCATATTGATGAAAGTATAAAACAAAAAGTATTATCAAATTGTAAGAACAATACGTATAAAACGTTTGGAAAATATAGTGTTAGTCGTGTAGATGATTTAGACGGATATAAATATTTTTTTGACGACAACACCTGGTTAATGATTCGTGCAAGTGGAACTGAGCCTGTTTTACGCGTTTATACTGAAGCAGCAACAAAAGAAAAAGCCTTTGATATTTTAGCGGATGCAAAAAATGTTCTGTTAAGTTAAAATCACAAAATGAAAATAGCAATCTACGCGCGTTCTACGAATGATAATCACAAAAATTATCTTGAAGAAATTTACAATTGTGTAAAGAACGAGGGCGTTGAGTTAATTGTATATAAACCTTACTATAATTTTTTAAGAAATAAATTTAATCTTCAGATAGAACTAAAAACATTTTCTAATTCTGAAGAGTTGGTTGCAAGTGCAGATTATGTTATTTCTTTAGGTGGAGATGGCACAATGCTTGAAACCCTTGAGTTTGTTCGTAAATCGGGAATCCCTGTAATGGGTGTAAATACAGGCAGGTTGGGATTTTTAGCAACTGTTGCTAAAGAAGATTTGAATAAGTTTATTGCCCTTTTAATTAAAGAAAAATTCACCTTAGATAAGCGGGAGTTGATTGAAATATCGGGATGTAATAATTGTTTTAATAACGTAAATTACGCAATAAACGAATTTACACTGCATAAAAAAGATAGTGGCGCCATGATTAATATTGATACGTTTGTTGATGGTGTTTTTTTAAACTCTTATTTTGCCGATGGATTAATTGTAAGCACACCAACTGGCTCTACAGCCTATTCCTTAAGTTGCGGCGGACCAATTATGGTACCCGACTCAGAAAATTTTATTATTACGCCAATTGCCCCGCATAACTTAAATGTTAGGCCTATTGTAATTTCTAACAATAAAAAATTAACCTTTAAAGTTAGTGGTCGGAGCGAATTCTTTAATTTATCCCTCGATTCAAGAAGCGCGCAAATAGCTTCAAATATTGAGATTGAGATTAAAAAGGCTGATTTCAGATTTAATTTAATTAACTTTGAAGGACAACATTTTTTTACCACACTTCGCAACAAGTTACTTTGGGGAATTGACAGAAGGTTATAATTTAATTCAAAAAATTTTTTCCTAAAAATCTAAAATTGTATAATTGTTTAATATTTCTATTAGCAACTAAAGATTATGAAAAAAATTGCAACACTAGGTTTGGCTTTATGCTTAAGTTCATTAAACATTTTTGCACAAACATCTAACGATAAAACTTGGAGCCAGATTGACGAGAGCAATGTAAATCCAGTTGGTAAACGTCAAATCGTTCCAAAAAAGTATTTAGTTTATACGCTTAATTTAACTGATTTAAAATCACAACTTAGTCAAGCGCCGTTAGATAAAAATGTACAAATCAATTATAGTAATTGCGTAATTTCTTTACCGCTTCCAAATGGAACTATTCAAAAATTTAAAGTGGTTGAAGCCCCGGTAATGGCGCCAGAATTAGCAGCTCAGTTCCCGGATATTAAAACCTATTCAATAAAAGGAATCGATGATGTTTACGCAAACGGAAAAATCGATTTCAATGAATTTGGATTTCATGGAATGGTAAGAACAATCAATGGCGATTTTTTCATAGATCCATATTGTTTGCAAAACACCAAAGATTACATCACCTATTATACTGCAGATTTTGTAAAAGATCCGTCGCAAGTTATTCCAGAAGCAGGTTTAGAAAAACCAAACGAGACGAAAGAAACTCCAAAAAAAAAAGAAAGTGGCGAAGAAAAAGTAAGTAGTCTAAATCCTCCTGCCACGTGTGTTGGTACTAATTTACGCACTTACCGCCTAGCTGTTGCGTGTACAGGTGAATATGCAGTTGCAGCTACAGGTTCTGCAACCCCTACAATGGCGCAAACTTTAGCAAAAATTGTAACAAGTGTAAATAGAGTAGATGGTGTTTATGAAACAGAAGTAGCAATTCGTATGGTTTTAGTACCTACACAAACTGCCATTGTTTTTACTACTGCATCTACTGATCCATTTACAGGAAATAACAATTCAAACACATTAATTAACGAATCGCAAGCGGTTATTACTGCTACAATTGGCTCTGCAAATTATGATATTGGCCATACTTTTAGCACTGGTGGTGGTGGTTTAGCATTTTTAGGTTGTGTTTGTAGTAACAATAATAAAGCACGTGGAATAACTGGCAGTCCCAGCCCAGTTGGAGATCCTTATGATATTGATTATGTAGCACACGAAATTGGGCATCAATTTGGTGGTAATCATACGTTTAATGCAGTTAGCGGAAGTTGCAATGGAAATAGAAATGCTAGCACGGCTGTTGAGCCTGGTAGCGGCATTACAATTATGGCCTACGCGGGTATTTGTGGGTCAACGAATGATATTGCACCAAATAGTATTGCTTACTTTCATGCAATTAGCTACGACGAAATTGTAAATTTTTCTAATTTGGCAAATGGTAACAATTGTGCAACAACCACCACAACCGGCAACAACCCACCAGTTGTTACAGGTTCAGGTAATTTTGCAATTCCTATTTCAACCCCATTTGTTTTAACAGGGAGTGCAACTGACCCAAATAACGATCCTTTAACCTATTCGTGGGAAGAAACTTCGGTTGGGACCGCAGGAGCAAACTGGAATGCTGGCACGCGTCCGTTTTTCCGTTCTTATAATCCAACCGCAGTACCAAGTAGAACTTTTCCAATAAATGCAAATGCTAATTCTGGTGCGTTTCAAACAACTAAAGGAGAATTCTTACCATCAACAGCTCAAACATTACAATTTAGATTAACTGCTCGCGATAATAAAATGGGCGGCGGCGGCGTTTGTTACGCAATTAATTCTGTTTCAGTAATTGGTAGTGCCGGGCCTTTTAGTTTAACTGTGCCTAGTACAGCTGGCATTGTTTATGGTAGCGGAACACAACAAACTATTTTGTGGAATGTTAATAATACTGATATTGCTCCTATCTCTTGTACTGATGTTAAAATTTCTATTTCTACCAATGGAGGTGCGAGTTATACTACTTTGGTGAATTCAACACCTAATGATGGTTCGGAGTTGGTAACCTTACCAACTGTTACGGCAAATATAAATACATGCAGAATTAAAGTAGAGAGTATTGGAAATGTGTTTTACGACGTTAGTAATAATAATTTCACGTTGAGTATTAGTGTTGGTGTTCAGGCACAATCAAAAAATAATCCAATTGGATTAATTGCTTATCCTAACCCTGCGACTAATAATTTGTTTGTCGTTGCTAGTAGCTTAAACGGAAGTAATTCTTCCTTTATTCAAATTACAGATGTATTAGGAAAAGTAGTTTACAAAAACGAATTAAAAAACAAAGTTGAAATTAAAGAAGAAATTAATATAAGTAATTTTAATAGTGGTGTTTATTTTGTAAGTCTTGTAAATGGAGATAAACAATCTGTTTATAGATTTGTAAAAGACTAAATTTTTGTATAATACGTGAGCGTTATTTCTTTTTCAACTCTTCCAGATTTAATTCTAAATCTTTAAGAGTAACACTTTGTTCTGCAAAAATTTCCTTCTTTTTATTTTTAAAGTAAGTGGCGGGTATTGCACCTGTCCATTCATTGCTAATTTTATTAATGTAATCATTGCCGTTCACTTCATCCAACAAAACAACTTCGCATTTGATTTTGTTTTTTTGTAAGAATGGATTTACTTTTTTTTCAATATCCTCTTTAAAATCTAAACTAACTAAAATAATTTTTACATACGCTAAGTCTTTCTGCTTTAGACTATCAAAGGCAGGTAATTCTTTTATGCAAGGTTTGCACCAAGTTGCCCAAAAATTTACAACGTAAGTAGTGTCTTTATTTTTTAAGCGATTTAGTAAGTTGTCAATTTTATAAATGCCACTTACTTTTTGAGCATTCGCATTCAGTCCAATTAAAAAAATTAGTATCACTAAAATTTTATTTGTTTTTAAATTCATATTCTTGTTTTAATAAATTTATTTCTAAAATTAATTTGTCAATTTCGGTAGCAATGGTGCCATCGTAAAAGCCGCGTATATGCCCTTCTTTATCAATCAAAGCAAAATTTTGTGTGTGCACAAAATCTTCATCGTCACCTGTTCCTTTGGTATTATCTAACAAGTAGGCTTTGCGCGCCATTTTGTAAAGCTCTTTTTTGCTGCCTGTTACAAATTGCCAATTAGTGGTGGTAACTTTTCTAAAATCGGCGTAGGCTTTAAGCACGCTTACAGAGTCTATTTCAGGGTCAACAGTATGCGAAAGAATTAAAAAATTTGTATCCGCTTTAAATGTTGCATAAACTTTTTCGAGGTTGTTATTCATTATGGGACAAATTGTTTTGCAGGTTGTGAAGAAAAATTCTGTTACATAAATTTTATTTTTTACCTCATTGTTGGTAAAGGTTTTGCCAAATTGATTAGTAAAACTAAACGCTGAAATTTTATGATAACTCGTATCGCTTTTACCTGAAAAATTTTTAGGTCCAAAATAAGGCAAAGTGCGTAAAGGTTTGTTTTCATTTTTGGTTACAAAAAACCATATAATAAAAAGCAAAGGAATAATGCTTAGTAGCCAATAATAATTAAATTTGCGCATAAGGTAGTAATGTAACAAAAGTACTCACTTATAAAGTAATATGGCTATTTTCTCGAATAAAAAAAACGAAGATATAGAAATTGGTTTCGGAAAAAAGAAATACAATAATTCTGTTCGTTTTTTAAATCCAGATGGTTCGGTAAACATAAATCGCACAGGATCTGGTGGATTAAATAATATTGATATTTTTCATTGGCTCACAACTTGTTCTCTTTTTCATTTAATCTCGGTTATTATTTTGGGTTATGCACTTGTAAATTTTTTATTTGCCTCGGTTTATTTTATTATCGGTGCCGAAAATTTTGGTGGGATCGATGGCAGCGGCGCAATTAATCATTTTTTTAGTTTGTATTTTTTTAGCGCCCAAACCCTTACCACGCTTGGTTACGGACACATGTACCCTGTGAGCCACGCCGCCAGCACCGTTGCCGCTTTTGAATCGTTATTAGGTTTAATGAGTTTTGCATTGGCTACTGGTATTTTGTACGGGCGTTTTTCGCGGCCAAAAGCAGATTTACTTTTTAGTAATAATATTTTAATTTCACCGTACGGCGATATAAAAGGCTTAATGTTTAGGTTAGCCAATCAAAAACAATACGAATTAATTGAGTGCGAAACCAGAGTAATTGTATCCTATAACGATCCTGAAACAGGGAAACGTGAATTTGATGGATTGCCGTTAGAAGTAGACAAAATTAATTTTTTAGCACTGAGTTGGACAATTGTTCACCCATTAAACGAAGAGAGTCCTTTGTATGGTTTAACATTAAAGGATTACGAAGAACGCGATGTTGAAGTTTTAATTTTGTTTAAAGCCACCAATGATACATTTACACAAACTGTTTTTAGCCGTCGCTCATACAAAGCCAGCGAATTGATTGAAAATGCGAAATTTACACCAATAAAAACAGAGCCTGATGAAAAAAATAGGTTAAAAATTGATGTTACAAAATTGCATGAATACTCCAAATTGAGCTAAAAATTTACAAATTAGGTTTTACCAAAAAATACCTATATTAGTGCCTCAAAATTAAATTTATAAAACATAAAATATGGCAGTATTAGTAAATAAAAATTCTAAAGTTATTGTTCAAGGATTTACAGGTGGCGAAGGAACATTTCACGCAACTCAAATGATTGAATATGGTACAAACGTTGTAGGTGGCGTTACTCCTGGTAAAGGAGGCACAACGCATCTTGAAAGACCAGTTTTTAATACTGTTGTAGAAGCGGTTCAAAAAGCTGGAGCGGACGTAAGTATTATATTTGTGCCTGCGCCGTTTGCTGCTGATGCTATTATGGAAGCAGCTGATGCTGGTATTAAAGTTATTGTTTGTATTACCGAAGGCATTCCTGTAAAGGATATGATTTATGCCAAAGAATATATTAAAGGTAAATCGTGCAGATTAATTGGTCCTAACTGCCCAGGCGTAATAAGCGCTGGCGAGGCTAAAGTTGGTATTATGCCAGGTTTTGTGTTTAAAAAAGGTCGTGTTGGAATTGTATCTAAATCAGGTACTTTAACTTATGAAGCAGCGGATCAAATTGCAAAAGCTGGACTTGGAGTTAGCACTGCTATTGGTATTGGTGGCGACCCAATTATTGGAACACCAACTAAAGAAGCGGTTGAATTATTAATGAACGACCCTGACACAGATGCAATTGTAATGATTGGTGAAATTGGAGGAACTTACGAAGCCGATGCGTCACGTTGGATAAAAGCAAATGGAAATAAAAAACCAGTTGTAGGATTTATTGCAGGGCAAACAGCTCCTAAAGGTCGTACAATGGGGCATGCAGGTGCAATTGTTGGAGGCGCAGAAGATACTGCTCAAGCAAAAATGGAAATTATGCGCGAATGCGGAATTACTGTTTGTGCTAGCCCTGCCGAAATTGGTAAAACAATGGCTGCCGTTTTAAAAGGTGAGCGCGTAGGAGCATAAAATAATTAGTAAATAATAAACGAAAGCCGATTTTTATAGTCGGCTTTTTTGATTTAAAGAAACAGGGTTGTAAATTCTTTGTATAAACCTATCTTTGTTAGATGTTACAGCAGTTTCAAAACTATATTAAAGCGCATAATTTGTTTTTGAAAAAAGATAAATTGCTGTTAGCTATAAGTGGCGGTAAAGACTCGGTGTTATTGGCACACTTATTAAAGCAGAGTGGTTTTAATTTTAGTTTAGCGCATTGTAATTTTAAACTGCGCGATAAAGAGAGTAATGATGATGAAAAATTTTGTATTGATTTGGCAAAAAAATTAAATGTTGAATTGTTTTGTAAAAGCTTTGATACTAGAAAGTATGCCAAACAAAATAAATTAAGCATACAAATGGCAGCCCGCGAACTACGCTACAACTGGTTTAACGAGTTGCTTAAAATTAATAGTTTTGACTATCTGCTAACTGCGCATCATGCAACCGATAATGTAGAAACGGTATTAATTAATTTATTGCGAGGAACAGGGTTAAAAGGTTTAACAGGAATTTCTTTGAAAAACGAAGAACAAAAAATTATAAGGCCCTTATTGTTTTTTAGTTCAGAAGAAATAACGAAGGTAGTAAAAGATTTAAAACTTAAGTACAGAGAAGATTCTTCGAATAAAGAAGATAAGTATCAACGAAATTTTTTACGATTAAAAGTACTACCAAACTTAAAAAAAATACAACCTCAATTAGAGGCGGTAATGCTTGAAAACTCAAGGGTTTTGCTATCTGATTATAAAAAATTAAAAACGCTCAATGTACACTTGAAAGAAGATTTACTTCAAAAAAAACAAAATGGTTTTTCAATTGAATTAAAAAAACTAGAAGCAATTGGTTATTCTGAAAACACGTTATATAATTTATTGAAAGCATTTAATTTTTCTAAAACGCAAATCAAAAATTTAGCGTTAACTTTAAAAGGAAATGATAGAGTAGGGAAGACCTTTAAAAGTAAAACCCATAACTTAATTATTGATAGAAACACAATTGAAATTATAGAGAAGAAAACTGAAGCCAGCACCATTAATAAGTTTAAATCTATTAAAGACCTTATAAATTTTCCGAAATTTGCTTTATCGCGACCAAAAAAATTTATTGTTCCTAAAAAAAATGAATTGTTGATTAATGAAGGTAAACTTAAATTTCCGCTTTTAATGCGCAATGTAAAAACAGGCGATAAGTTTAAACCCTTTGGTATGTATGGTTTTAAACTTATAAGTGATTTTTTAAGAGAACAAAAAATAAATGCACTTCAAAAAAAAGAAGTATGTGTTTTAGTAAATGGTAATAATGAAATTATTTGGGTGATAGGATTAAGAAGCGATGAGCGCTACAAGGTAAATGCAAACGAAACAAATTTAATACTCTTAAAAATTGAACACTGAAGAAGAAATATTTTTTGAAGAAAAGCAATTTTTAGGTCATAATCGATTTAGTATTATCGTTCGAACACTTCTAGCCATTTTTTGTTTCGTTGGTTATTATTGGAGCGAGAACCCTAACCCAGTGCAGGTTTCGTTTATTAAAATTGGATCATATCCTATTTCACATTTAAGTCATTCAGGATTAATGTTTTTTATTTTTGGACTAACAATTCTACTTTTCTCGGTATTGCTTACTTACGTTTTACACATACATACCAAGGTTTACAGAGGTTATATTATTTTAGATGGTTTTTGGACAGCCAGAAAAGTAAAGATTGATCTCAATAATATTATTCATGTAAGAAAAAGTAGGTATAAAAAAAATGCTCTAAGAAGAGCAGTTTACAATCTTCATAATAAAGGCATAATTCGGTTTTATAGCAGCGGCGAAGATTTTGTGGAATTAACCGACAAGAGCGGTTTTAGTTACCGCATTGGCTCTCAAAAACCATTAGAGCTATACAGAGTTATTAACACAGAACTAAAATTTATAAAAAATTGAAACCTTTTACGATTTCAATTCGTTTATATTAACAGTTAAACAAAACTTTATAAAGTATGGCAGCATTTGAAGCAATTGAAAAAGAGTTAATAGAAAATTTAAAATTTCCAAGTTCAGAAGTTTTAAAAGAAGAGGTTTTAATTAAAGAAAGAAGAATGGAATTGGATAGGGCGCTTGCTTTAGGAAATTTAGAACATTCAAAAATTCAGATTTATTTTGAGGACGAAGCAGGTAAAAAGGTTGTAAACACTACGGTTTGGGGAGTAACAGACAAACGAGTAATTTTAAAACAAGGCGTTGTAATTCCAATTCACCGCATACACACAGTTAAATTATAACTTGGTTATATTTTAAAAGTTATGTTGCAAATAATGAATTTATGAAACTTAAATTTTTATCTTAACTTTTTTGTTACTCTTTTCACGAGGTTGCGATTTTTACTCAACCAGTCTTTTGTTTTTTGGTAATCCTAGCAGTGAAACAAATCCGTTGTATAAATTTTTCGGAATTGGTTGGACGGGTTTAATTATTGTTAATCTTGTAATAATTGCTTTAATTATTTATGCTTTTTATTATTACACATTTAAATATAAATTAAGGAGTACTAATTTTTCATCAAATTTTAAGGACTTTATATCAGAATCTTATTTTAATGAAAAAGGGCGTTTTTACGAAGTGTTTTATAAAACACCAAAAAATAAAACTACACTCTTAGCTCATGCTGGTTATGTGATTATAAGGGTAACAATTCTTGCAAGTTTTTTGGCAACATTTCATAACATTTGCCAGTTTTATAACCTTGCTTTTTATAATTACTTCCGAGAATTGGTCGGCAGACCACTTTACGTAATATATGGACTTATATTTTTTTCATTTATTTATTTTTTATATCGATTGTTGTATAGAGAATACCAACAAACTCTTAAAGTAAGTACCAAAAAAGATTTTTAAACCACAATTAGACAGTAAAAGTCGATTTCACCGACTAACTATCTGTCTTATTGCGTGTTATTCCCGAAATAAAGTCGGGACAGGCCCCGATTTAGCAACTTTCGGGATTTCTGACAAAGGATTTTTCTAGAAATCCTTGTAGTTGCTTAATCGAAGACAGTGCTTTTTTGAATTGTCTGTTTAAGGTTAAAGAATAGAAAATGATACGAGCAACATAAGACTTTCAACATTATTCGCATTATTAGAGAAGGGCTTGGTGGGCATTTGAAATTAAGTTTTGATTGATACAAATAAACACTAAAGGCATCAGAAATTGATAAGATGAACTAAAAATATTATTGAAAGTCAAGAAATAACTTATTTCGTTCTGTAGGTTTCGCCTTACTCATTTCAGTTATAAATTCCGTTAATCTTTTTTCGTCAATTTTTATTGAAGACAAATTTATATTTAATTCTTCAAAACCCATTGCTTTGTTAATCGAAGAAATTTTTTTAGAAAATTTGGATTGAGATTTTTTTATGTCAATTCCAGACTTCAAAGAAACACAAATGAATTTTACTCCAGTGTCTACCAAATAAGCATTTTCAATGATGTTCCAATTTATAAACTCTTTAAGTATCGTCCTATCGTAAATTCCTATTTCATTTATTATTATTTGAGGTCTCCAGTCTAATAAATTATAAAATGCAACGAGAACACCTAACCCAAAAAACAAGATTGAAACCCAACCAATTATAATCTTAAATAAATCCGAATGTTTAGCGCTAATGAAATATATACCACCAAAAACAAAAACACTACATCCAAGAAAAAGCCCGAGATTTTTCCATTTAGATTTATAGAGTTTAATCTCTTTCATTCTTTAATAAAATAAAAACAAGTAAACAGAGATGGTAATGATTTGGCTACTCCCTCTCAATTAAATAAAACAAGAGTTTTAATATTTTCCTTATTTAGATCTACGAAAACGCATTAAACCCGGTAATATCCATTCCTGTAATTAGTAAATGAATATCATGCGTTCCTTCGTAAGTAATTACGCTTTCTAAATTCATCATGTGGCGCATAATTGGGTACTCACCTGTAATACCCATGCCACCATGTATTTGGCGTGCTTCGCGAGCAATTTGTAAGGCCATGTTTACATTATTACGCTTAGCCATACTTATTTGCGCTGGCGATGCGCGGTGTTCGTTTTTTAACACACCCAAACGCCAAGTTAATAATTGCGCTTTTGTAATCTCAGTAATCATCTCAGCTAATTTTTTTTGTGTTAACTGAAACGCACCAATAGGTTTGCCAAATTGCTGACGCTCTTTACTATAACGTAATGCGCTATCGTAACAATCCATTGCGGCGCCAATAACGCCCCAAGCAATACCAAAACGTGCAGAATTTAAACAACCCAAAGGACCTTTTAATCCTTTAATATTTGGGAAAATATTTTCTTTAGGAACCAACACATTATCAAACACCAACTCGCCTGTTGCGCTAGCACGTAAACTCCATTTGCCATGGGTTTCAGGCGTTGTAAAGCCTTCCATACCACGCTCAACAATAATACCTCGTATCTCCCCAGCTTCATCTTTTGCCCAAACAACTGCAATATCAGCAAACGGACTATTACTTATCCACAATTTAGCACCATTTAAAATTACGTTTTTACCATCGCCTGCATCTTTAAAATTTGTGAGCATGCCCGCTGGGTTACTTCCGTGGTCAGGCTCTGTTAAACCAAAGCATCCCATTAAATCGCCAGTGGCTAATTTTGGTAAATATTTTTTCTTTTGCTCTTCGCTACCATAAGTAAAAATTGGGTACATCACCAAAGAGCTTTGCACCGATGCAGTTGAACGTAAGCCACTATCACCACGCTCCAACTCTTGCATAATTAAACCATAGCTAATTTGATCTAAACCCGGACCGCCGTATTCAGCAGGAATGTAAGGGCCAAAAGCGCCAATTTCAGCCAAACCTTTAATCCATTGTTTTGGGAAAGTAGTTGTTTGGCAGGCCTCTTCAACAATAGGAGTTACCTCTTTTTTAACCCAAGCACGGGCAGTTTCGCGAATTAGTTTGTGTTCGTCGGTTAATAACTCATCCATTAAATAGTAATCGTGAGCTTGAAAATTATCAGATGCCATAGTATAGAAATTTAGTTTACAAATGTAACATTAAATGCTTCAATTTAAAACAAGTTTTGGCTATTATTGTTTACCGTTTTATGGTTAAGCAGTTGTTACCCGAACCCGCTTTTGCGAGTTATTTTCCTAATTTTTTTAGTGAAGGAGAAAATAATCATTACTTACAACTTTTAACATCCACTATAAATTGGAAACATGAACACATAACATTATTCGGAAAAGAAGTGTTGCAACCTCGATTAACAGCATTTTACGGCGATAAAGGAATTTCTTACACATACTCTCACCGAGAAATGGAAGCAACTATTTGGACAAGCGAACTCTGCATCCTAAAAGAAAAGTTGGAAAAATTTTGTGATTCAGAGTTTAATAGTGTGCTTTTAAACTATTACCGCCATGGCAATGATAGTATGGGTTGGCACCGCGATAATGAAAAAAGTTTAGGAATAAACCCTACAATTGCTTCCGTTAGTTTTGGAGCCGAACGCCTGTTTGAGTTCAGAAATTATTTAAACAAAAAAGAAAAAGTAAAAATTACACTAGAGACCGGTAGCCTTCTAATTATGAAAAATAGAACGCAAGAACTTTACGAACACCAAGTTCCAAAATCAAAAAAACCTTTAGAAACAAGAATTAACCTAACTTTCAGAAAAATTTTACAATGATTGATTACCTCAACACCCATAAAAAAATAGCTCTTATTTTGTGTATTAGTCTCCCCATTTTGGTTGGATTTACTGGCGCTTTTGCAACATCATCAGGGGTATCAACCTGGTACCAAACCATCAATAAACCTTGGTTTACTCCACCCAATTGGTTATTTGGTCCTGCTTGGACAACCCTTTACATACTAATGGGCATTAGTTTGTATAAAATAATTTTTTTGCCGAATAACAAATTGCCACTAACAGTTTTTTTTATTCAACTGGTTTTAAATTTCTTTTGGTCTTTTATTTTCTTCTACTTTGTTGAGTTTGGCTGGGCCTTGACAGAAATTATTTTCCTTTGGATTTCTATACTTGCCATGATAATACTGTTTTACAAACAAAACAAAATAGCTGCATTATTAAACCTGCCTTATTTACTTTGGGTAAGCTTTGCTACTTGCTTAAACTGTTCTATTTGGCTTTTAAATTAATTTGATTTTAAAACCTTATTTTTACAAAAATTCTGAATTGATGAAAAAAATTTTAATTGCCAATAGAGGAGAAATTGCCCTAAGGGTGATGCGCAGTGCTAAAGAAATGGGTATTAAAACAGTAGCTGTTTATAGCGAGGCAGATGCTAATGCTCCGTTTGTTAGATATGCAGATGAAGCCGTATTATTAGGCCCTCCTCCAAGCAACCAATCGTATTTATTAGGCGATAAAATAATTGAAATTTGTAAACAATTACAGGTAGATGGTATTCACCCTGGTTACGGCTTTTTAAGCGAGAATGCCGATTTTGCAAGAAAAGTGCGTGATGCAAAAATAACGTTTATTGGTCCTAGTCCTGAAAGTATGGATATGATGGGCGATAAACTAAGCGCAAAAGCAACCGCCAAAAAAATGAATGTGCCAATGATTACTGGTTCTGAAGGTGCGGTTACTGATGTTAAAGAAGCCATTAAAATAGCCAAAGAAACTGGATTTCCTTTACTTATAAAAGCCAGTGCAGGCGGTGGCGGCAAAGGTATGAAGTTGGTGGAAAACGAAGCAGAAATAGAAGAACAAATGCGCTTGGCTATGAGCGAGGCCAAATCTTCGTTTGGTAACGATGCAGTATTTATTGAAAAATACGCTAATCGCCCACGTCATATTGAAATTCAGCTAATTGCAGATAATTTTGGGAATTGCGTTTATTTATTTGAACGTGAGTGTAGCATACAACGCCGTCATCAAAAGGTGGTTGAAGAGGCTCCTAGTTCTGTATTAACGCCAGAATTAAGAGAACGTATGGGAAAATGCGCCGTGGATGTTGCTAAAGCTTGTAATTATAGTGGTGCAGGCACAGTAGAGTTTTTGGTGGATGATAAATTGAATTTCTACTTTTTAGAAATGAACACACGCCTGCAAGTAGAGCATACGGTAAGCGAAATGATAACAGGATTAGATTTAGTAAAAGAACAAATAAAAGTTGCCCGTGGCGAAAAATTAAGCTTCACTCAAAACGATGTTAAAATAAACGGCCACGCCATGGAAATACGCGTTTGTGCCGAAGATCCAATGAATAATTTTTTACCCGAAGTTGGTAATTTGTTAGTTTACCAAACACCTAAAGGCAATGGTGTGCGTGTGGATGATGGCTTTGAACAAGGTATGGATATTCCGATTTATTATGATAGTATGATTGCGAAATTAATTACGCATGGAAAAGACAGAACAGAAGCTATTGATAAAATGTTACGCGCCATTAAAGATTATAAAATTGTTGGTGTAGAAACTACCTTAGATTTTTGTACATTTGTATTAGAACATCCAAAATTTGTGAGTGGTGATTTTGATACTGGCTTTATAAAAAATTATTTTGAACCAGAAATGCTTCAAACTAAAAATACAAATTTGAACCAAATTGCAAGTATAGCCGCAAGTTTAATTCATACACAAACCAATAAAAACAATAATTTGACTGAGACGAACGTTGTTAAAAAAAGTAAATGGAAAGCTAACCGCTTAGTTTAGTATCAAACTTGTAGGTTACTTTTTGCGTATTAGTAAATAAACCTATAAATGAAACATTTTAAATTAAAAATATATTTAGTTATTTCTGTTTTAAGTAATGGTTTAAACCTATTGTCTCAAAATTCAAATTTTGATATTACTGTTCCGCCTGAGAAAGGTTATCGCTGCCGCGCCGAGATTTACCAAGGAGATACCATTCCTGTGGTTGATTTGTATAGTGTTGATGTTATAACCACATTTGTATTTAAAAATCCTCGTCAATATGAACTTTGGACACGCACCAAGTTTAACGTTAAAAAAGTATATCCTTACGCCATATTGGCTGCTGCAAAGTTACGAGAGTATGATAAAGCCCTTGCCCTTATTAAGGATGAGCATACTAAAAAAGCGTTTTTGAAAATTTGCGAAAAAGATTTACGCAACGAGTTTGAAGATGAATTAAAAGGATTAAGCGTAAGTCAAGGCAAGGTATTAATGAAATTAATTGACAGAGAAACTGGCAAAACAACCTATGAAATTGTGAAACAAATGCGTGGTAATTTTCAGGCCTGTTTTTGGCAAGCCTTAGCTTCTTTATTTGGTAATAGTATGAAAGTAACTTACGACCCTGTAGAAGATGTTATGATTGAGCGTGCAATTGTATTAGTAGAAACTGGCGCATTTTAAAGATGAAGAAATTAATTTTTTTATGTACGTTTTTACTTCAATCTAATTTTCAATCGAGGAGTAATGTGGCATTAAACTCATCTAACAGATTTTCATTCTTTCACTCAAAAATTGCTGCAAAGTCAGATTCCTTAAAAAATGAAAAAACGTTGTTTAAAATAAAAACACCTATCGATTTTTTTGAGGTAGATAATTTAGAAAACATCTTTTGTATTCATGAGGCTCAGATTACGAAGTACCTAACAAATGGGAAAATAGTATCAAAATACAGCAATTTAAAATTAGGAAACATAAAAGCAATAGATGTAATGAATCCTTTAAAAATTTTGGTGTATTATAAAGATTACCAACAACTGGTTTTTTTAGATAACCAGCTTTCTGAAAACAGTGAAACAATTAATTTAGAAAAACTAGGTTACGAACAAACGGAATTAGTTTGTGCAAGCGCCAATAATAGTTTTTGGTTGTTTAACAAACAAAACAACGAGTTGATAAGGTTTAACGAAAATTCTAAAAAAATACACAGCACAGGCAATTTAGCGCAATTACTTAAAACAGAATTACACCCAACTTTTTTGTGCGAGAACAACGGTAATGTTTACTTAAACTGCCCTAACCAAGGCATTTTTGTATTTGATATTTTTGGCACCTATATAAAAACAATAGGCTTAACAAAACAAGAAACTATAAAAGTGAATGATAATTTTATCTATTATAAATTAGACTCTACTTTTTGCAGCTACAACACACTAAGTTTTGAAAAATCTTGCAAAATATTGGTTCAAAATGCAACAAATGCTCATTTTTTTAAAAGTAAACTTTATGTTTCTTCTAAAAATGAATTGCAAATATCAAGTTTATTAAAGGAATAGTTTAGATTAATTCTAATTAATTTGCAATAAATTGTTAATTTTTTTAATAACTTATAAAAACTATTGCCAATTGAAAAAATCCTATTACTTTTACGCCAACTTTAAAACAAAATAATTATGAAAAAAATTACAATTTTAGCTGTTGCTGCCTTAGCAATTAGCTTTGCTTCTTGTAAGAAGGAAAGGACTTGTACTTGTACAACCACAAATACTTCGACAAACGGCACAGTAACTACTGGTACACCTAGAACAACAGTTTATGAGAAAATTAGCAAAAAAGATGCTCAAAAACAATGTTGGACAACAATGTCGGAAAATAACTCTATTACTCCAACGGCATCAACAAGTAAATCAGATACTAAATGTGAATTAAAATAATTAATTAAAATGAAAAAAAATATTATAATAGCCGTTTTAGCTGTAGCAGCAATGGCTGTATCTTGTAAAAAAGATCGTACTTGTACTTGTGAGTCAACATCTACAGTTGTTTCTACATCTAACGGGCAAACAACTACAACAACCTCTACAGATAAAGATAAAACAACAGTTAATAAAATCAAAAAAGGTGATATGAAGTGGCAATCTGATTGCCACAACAAAACTGAAACATATACCAGTTCTTTTGGTCAAGGTCAGTTTGCTGTAACAAATAATCACACAGATGTTTATAAATGTACTTTAGATTAATTTCTTAATACAATTAATAGAAACCCGCCTTTGTGCGGGTTTTTTTATGCCCAAGACTTTCAAAATAATTCTTTCATAAAAATTGGGACATCTCAGCTAAAATGCTATATTTGCACCCTTAAAATTTTTTAATTTTTTACAATTTTATTATGCAAAACAAAGGTGCTATTAAAATATTTGCTTTACTACTAGGTATAGCTTGTATTTTTTATTTATCGTTTACTTGGGTAACGCGCGGGGTTGAAGGCGACGCAACAGAATACGCTCAAAATTTAATGAACTCCCCAAAGGTTATTGAAACAGCCAAAGCAAAAGGTTTAAATGTTGATTCTTTAAGAACTTCTTACGAAGACAGATTTTTAGACTCAATGAAAAAAGTAGAAGTGTATCCACTTTTAGGTTATACTTACGAAGATTGTAAAAAACAAGAAATTAATCTTGGGTTAGATTTACGTGGTGGTATGAACGTTACTTTAGAAGTTTCGGTTTTAGATATCATTAAAAATTTAAGCAATAATAGTTTAGATATTCCTTTTAATAATGCATTAAAAGAAACACAAAAAAACTTAGGAGTAAATAACAACGATGATTTTGTTACTTTATTCGAAAAAGAATACAAAAAAGCTGCCCCAAGTGGTAAATTAGCACCCTTGTTTCAAAGCATTGAAAACAAAAGCAAAATTTCTTACAATAGCTCAAACGAAGAGGTAATTAAATTTATTAGAGAGCGCGTAAACGAAGCTGTGGCCAATGCAGAAAAAACATTCCGCAGCCGTATCGATCGTTTTGGTGTAACACAACCTAACATTCAAAAATTGGAATCAACTGGTCGAATTTTAGTTGAATTACCAGGTGTAAAAGATAAAGCCCGTGTACGCGAATTATTACAAGGAACCGCAAACTTAGAATTTTGGGAAACCTACGAAAATGGTGAAGTTGCACCTATGTTAGATAAAGCAAACACAATTATTGCTCAGTACTTAAATGCAACTACCGAAATTGCAAAAACGGATTCTTTAGCTCCAAAGGCAATAGATACTTTGGCGGTTGCTAATGCTACACCAGCTGCAACCCCTTCTGCTGTTGCTAACTCAACTCCTGAAGTTAAAGACACTACTAAAAAAGATAGCGCAAGTTTAGCAAAAGCCCCTGTAACAAGTTCAGTTAATGCACAAGATACTGCCATTAAAGGTTTCATGAAACGTGTACCTTTGTTCTCTGTATTTCAAAATGCATTTGGTTTAGTGCCTTTAAAAGGTAGAGTAACATTAGATGAAAAAGGGAATCCTAAAACATACGCTGAAGGGCCAGTAGTAGGTTTTGCAACAACAAAAGCCGATACAGCAAAAGTAAATGCCTTATTAAAAATTGCCATCGAAAGAAATGCTTTCCCAAGTAAATTACGTTTTATGTGGGGTAATAAAGAAGTAGAAACTAAAAACGAAGAAGGTACTGTTGTTGGCGGGTATTATGAATTATTTGCTGTTAAAACCAGCGATAGCAAAGGAAAACCTGCATTAAGTGGCGATATTATTACCGATGCACGTAAAGATTACAATCAACAAAGTGGTGGTTCTCCGTTCATCAGCATGAATATGAACAACGAAGCTTCTACTAAATGGGCCAGAATCACTGGTGCTAATGTTGGTAAAAGCATTGCTGTAGTGATGGATAACATGGTTTACTCTGCGCCTCGTGTAAATGGCGAAATTACTGGTGGTTCATCTCAAATTAGCGGTAATTTTACAGACTCAGAGGCTGACGGCTTAGCGGCAATTTTAAGTGCTGGTAAATTGCCTGCACCTGCTCATATTGTTGAAGAGAGTGTGGTTGGTCCTACTTTAGGTAAAGAAGCCATCGATTCTGGGTTAATGAGCTTTGTAATAGCATTGTTAGTAATTTTAGTATTTATGTATGTGTATTACAACAAATCTGGCTTGGTTGCTAATATTGCTTTAATTGCAAACATGTTCTTTATTATGGGAATTTTAACATCGTTACATGCGGTATTAACACTTCCTGGTATTGCTGGTATCGTTTTAACTATTGGTTTGGCGGTAGATGCTAACATCTTAATTTTTGAACGTGTGCGTGAAGAATTAGCACTTGGAAAATCAACCAATCAAGCTATTAAAGAAGGTTTTAAACACGCTATGAGTTCAATTATTGACTCTAACGTAACGCTGGCAATATTAGCGGTTATTCTTTATGTGTTTGGTAGCGGCCCGGTACAAGGTTTTGCAACTACTTTATTTATTGGTATTTGTACGTCATTATTCTCGGCAATTTTAATTACACGTGTAATTTTTGAATGGATGTTGGATCGTAAAATGGAAATTCCGTTTGATACAACTGCAACACGTAACGCTTTTAAAAAATTACATTTTGATTTTGTAGGTAAACGTAAAATCTACTACATAATTTCCACCTTAGTTATTGTTGCTGGTGTATTTTTCTTCTTCAAAAATCATGGTTTAAACTTAGGTGTTGATTTTAAAGGTGGAAGAACATACAAAGTTCGTTTTGATAATGCAGTTAATACGGATGATGTAAAAAAATGTTTAGCTGTACCTTTTGAATCAGCCCCTGAAGTGAAAACATTAGGGAGTGCTACACAAGTAAAAATTACAACTACTTTTAAAGTTAATGATAAAACAAGTAATGCAGATTCAATTGCAGATGCTCAGTTAAACAAAGGTTTACTTACTTTAGGAAATAAGTACGAGGTAATGAGTTCTCAAAAAGTGGGCGCTACTATTGCAACCGATGTTGTGTATGGTGCTTACGGAGCTGTTTTATTCTCATGTTTAATGATGTTTATATACATCGTTGTTCGTTTCCGTAAATGGCAATATGGTTTAGGATCAGTTGTAGCTTTATTCCATGACGTTTTAATTGTATTATCGTTCTACACTATTTTTGATGGTGTATTACCTTTCTCTCTAGAAATTGGACAAGATTTTATCGCAGCAATTTTAACGGTAATGGGTTATACAATGACAGAAACGGTTGTAGTGTTTGACCGTATTCGTGAGCGATTAAGCGAAAGTGGTAAAGCTGATGTATTTGGTGAAGAGCGTAATAAATTAATTAATTACGCTTTAAATAGCACATTAAGCCGTACTATATTAACATCGTTAACGGTATTCTTTGTGTTATTGGTTATCTTCATTTTTGGTGGAGAAAGTATCAGAGGATTTATATTTGCTTTATTAATTGGTCGTATTATTGGTACTTACTCATCGTTATGTATATCAACACCAATAGTTGTAGACTTTGATAAAAAGCAAGCCGTTAAATAGAAAATAATTTTTAATTGAACCTCCAACATTATTGTAATTTAAAAAGATAAATGTTGGAGGTTTTTTTGTTACCAATTTTTTTCAGAATTGCAGTACTACCTAGTTGAAGTATATTATAGTCTAATATATAATTCAGCTTGGTATAAGAGTTTTACAAAGCCGTTTTAATTTTCAATAAATTGAGTAAATTAGAGGAAACTTTAAAAATGACTTCAAAGGCTATAAAGAAAAAAGTTATTGAGTATATTAATCATGCTGAAGACAATGTTGTTGAAGCAGTATATAAAATGCTTCAGCTATATGAAGATGGGGATAACAAAAGCTTAATGAGTGATGAACAAAAATCTGAAATTGAAAGGCGATCAATCCTTTATAGACAGGGCGCATTAAAATCATCATCTTGGACAGAGGTGAAGAAACGTACAAAAAAAATTTAAAGCTATTTTGCTATACAAGATAGAAATAACAATACTTGCCGAAGAGGAATATTACTCAACATTTTGTTACTACGAAAATCAAGAATTAGGTTTAGGTGATAAATTTGAAAAGGAAACTGAACTTTTAATAAAAAAGTTAAGAAAAAATCCCTACCTATTTCAACGAAAATATAAACACTACAGAGAAGCTATTTATAAACGATTCCCCTACTACATTGTATACGAAATCATTGAAAGTTCTGTTATCATCCATTCATTTTTTCACACTAGCAGAAATCCAAAAAGAAAATTAAAAACTAAATAATAAATAGTTAATTATTTATCATAATGTAAAACTGTTCTGATTATTTACCTAACCTTATTAAAAAAACGAAATGTTTCAAATAAAAAATAGTTTATGTTTAGGCGTTTTCCTTATCGCTATTACAATACAACTCGCCACTGCTCAAACAAATACCAAAGCAGATGATAAATTCATTTCTTATGTTGTTGATTTAAAAAGTGATGAGCTCAAATTTTATTGGAAAAACGATAAAAAAGAAATTTTTAGAAGTATTGAAAATTTAAAGAACTGGCTAAAGAAAAGAAACAAAACTTTAAAGTTTGCTACAAATAGCGGCATGAATAAAAATGACAATTCGCCACAAGGACTTTATATTGAAAATCAAGAAACAATTGTTCCTTTAGACACCTCCAACGGAAACGGAAATTTTTATTTACAACCCAATGGTGTTTTTTATATTACAACAAATAATGAAGCAAATATATCTACAACTAAAAATTTTAAAAATTCAACTACAATAAAATATGCCACTCAATCAGGACCAATGTTACTAATTAATGGTCAAATTCACTCAGCCTTTAAAGAAGGCACAGCAAACTTAAATATTAGAAACGGTGTTGGAATTTTACCAAATAATAAAATTATTTTTGCAATGTCAAAAGAAGAAATAAACTTTTACGACTTCTCGAATTATTTTAAAAGCCTAGGTTGCAAAAATGCTTTATACCTTGATGGCTTTGTTTCACAAACCTATTTGCCCGAAAAAAATTGGACACAGAATGATGGCAATTTTGGAGTAATAATTGGAATTACAACCAGTAAAAAATAAAAAGTAATACCAAGTTAAAGTATATTTTAGACTGAAGATATGATTAGAAATTTTTCATTGTTCAAGGCACTACAAATATCTGCGAGGTATTTGAGCGAGTAGTGGGCTGCTAAGGTATTGCAATGAGCTAAGTCGATTTCAATTTACTTTATAACAAACAAGCTACTTAGTAACCTTATCTCTTAAAGCAATAATTTTTGATGATATGCTGTTAAAGTGCGGGTCGTCTAGCATTTTTGGGTCTTTAATCGCTGTAATTTCGTCGTGAATTGGTTTTAAATCTGCAATTAATTCAGCGCACTCTTTTTTATCTTTATAATCGTTCAATAAGTTAATTAAATTTCCTAAGTGAAAGCGTTGTTCCCATAAATGGGTATGAATTTTTTTCGCCATTATGTTATCATGTGGATTTTGGCCTGCTTTACAAGTTAAGTACAAGCCTTCTAACCAACTACCTGCAAATACGGTAGCCGCAGTATATACACGTTCATTGGTTCTTAAATAAGTATCGCTTTTTGTAAAAATTTCATCTAAAATTCCAAACAAGCTATCTTTGTTACTAATGTTGGTTTCGGCACGTTTACCAACCATTTGGTCAACAGCATTTTTTAAACCTAAGGCATCGCTCATTAGCATTACATTTTTCATGTATTTTAAAACGTCTTCACCTTTTTCATTAATCATGGCATAAGCCATATCAATGTTGTAAATACCAAGATTTAGAGCTCTTTTACTTTCATCCGTATATGAGTTTGCTTTTTTAAGATCGCTTAAAATAGATGCGTCGTAACTAATACCAAAATGACTTAATTCATTTAAACTGTTTGCTGGTGAAGGTATATTGGCAATCGCAAAATCAAATTTGAATTTTGTTGTATCACTAACCGTAACAGGGGTTGTATCTTTTACAACAGAAGTACTATCGGTTAATGTTTCGTTTGATTTTTCTTTATCGCCACCACAGGCTGTTAGTAAAATGGCGCTTATTGCAGTTGCCGTTAAAAACAAATTTTTCATAGTTAAAATAGACTAATTATTCGATAAAATATTATTTACACTTTTATGTCCTTGACAAAAATAGTAGAATTTTTTGAATAGCCAACCTAGTTAGTTTTAACTATTTGTCTTTTTTTTCACTAATAAAATAAGCTGGATTAGTTGGAGTAAATAACTGCCTCTAAATAACGCTTGGTTTCAATGCGCTTTAATTCTTTAAATACCGATTGGTCGAAGCATGATTTATGAATAGGATTCATGTAAACAATAATTGTTTTTTCACTTTTAGTTTGCTCAATTTTTTTTATTACTTGTTTCAACAAAAAATCGTTAAACGGATTAAACAAAAAATAAACACAGTCTGTTTTTTTGTAATCATATTCTAAAGCGTTTGCCACCTCAAAAGTTATACCGTTTTCAAGATTAATATTTTTTTTTGCTTGCTTTATTAATGCTGCATTCAAATCAAAGCCAATTATTTTTTTAAACCCTATTGCCTTGGCTACAAAGCAAACTCTGCCCATACCGCAACCTATATCCACAAAATTTGCAGTTGGCAATAAGTTATAAACGAGTGGCAATATCTGTTCAAGTATTAAATAGCTTGCGCCTTGGTAATGGTGGTTTGTGGCAGATTTACTAATTTTTATTCCTGTTGTTTTTATTCCATATTTTTTTTCACCAACTTTTTCGTAACGGATGATGCTTAAGGTATTAAAAAAACCTCGTAAAAAAACCGACCTAAAAAAGTAATAGGTATATAATAAAATTTTCAATTTTACTTTTTAATTTATGGTAAAAGTAATACCTTCATCTGATTATCTAGCACTGTTTATGCAAATTGATTTAGAAGCAGAAAGAAAAGAAATACTTAAACGCTACAGGGCGCTTATAAAAGCTTGTAAGCGCCAACTTACCGAAGCAGATAAAAAAACAATTCGTAAGGCGTTTGATGTGGCGGTTGAATCACATAAACACATGCGTCGTAAAAGTGGCGAGCCTTACATTTATCATCCAATTGCAGTGGCGCATATTTGTGCCGAAGAAATTGGTTTAGGAACTACAGGAATTGTTTGCGCCTTGTTGCACGATACAGTTGAAGATACCGATTTAACACTTGAAGACGTTAAAGGTTTATTTGGCGAAAAAGTGAGCAAAATTATTGATGGTCTTACAAAAATTTCAGGTGTTGTAGATAATTCATCCTCTATTCAGGCAGAAAATTTCAGAAAAGTTTTGCTCACCATGAGCGAAGACATACGCGTAATCTTAATAAAGTTAGCCGATAGATTGCACAACATGCGTACGCTTGAACACATGAAGCGCGATAAACAAATGAAAATTGCTAGCGAAACATTATTTTTATATGCACCGCTTGCGCATCGCTTGGGCTTAAATGTGTTAAAGATGGAGCTTGAAGATTTGGGATTAAAATACACCGATACCGAATCTTACAACGACATTGCTGCCCGCCTAAAGGAAACTGAGCCCGAACGTAAAAAGTTTATTGCAAAATTTATTGAACCCTTACAAGAAATTTTAAGCGAACAAGGTTTTAGTTTTAAAATGTATGGTAGGCCTAAATCTATTTTTAGCATTAACAACAAAATAAAGTACAAGCATGTTTTATTTGAGGAGATATACGACCTTTTTGCAATCCGCATTATTATTGATACACCTTTTGAATTAGAAAAATCTGACTGTTGGAAAGTGTATTCTATAATTACCGATTTTTATCACCCAAGCCCTGAACGTTTACGCGATTGGATAAGCACACCAAAAAGTAATGGTTACGAAAGTTTACATACAACGGTAATGGGACCTGAAGGTAAATGGGTTGAGGTTCAAATTAGAACCGTGCGTATGGATGAAATTGCAGAAAATGGTTTTGCTGCCCACTGGAAATACAAAGACACTGGGGGCATGGATAGAGAAAGCAAGTTAGAAGCTTGGCTATTTAAAGTGAAGGAGATGTTGGAGAACCCTGACCCAAATGCTTTAGAATTTATTGATGATTTTAAATTGAATTTATTCAGCGATGAGTTATTTGTTTTTACGCCCAAAGGCGATATGAAAACATTGCCCGTTGGCTCCACGGCATTAGATTTTGCTTTTGATATACATACAAAAGTTGGCGAGCATTGTATTGGCGCCAAAGTAAATCACAAATTGGTTCAATTAAATTATGAATTAAAAAGTGGTGATCAGGTAGAGATTTTAACTAGCAGTAAACAAACACCAAAAGAAGATTGGTTGAGTTATGTTATTACAGCTAAGGCAAAATCTAAAATAAAAAATTGCTTAAAAGACCAACGTAAAAAAGTTGCTGAAGAAGGAAAAGAAATTTTAGAACGGAAATTTTATAAAAACAAATTGGATTTTACCTTACAAAATGTAAACGAGTTTTGTAATTTTTTACATATCAGTTCTTCTCAAGAATTGTTTTACAGGGCAGCCTTGGGTAATGTAGATTTAAAAGAAATAAAAGCCTTTGTTCGCCATAAAGAAAATCCTTTAAGCGATGCTAAAAAAGGGAAAAAATCAGATGCGCCAAAATTAGAACAACTCGTTACTAATGCCCGAGGCAGCTCTGATTTATTGGTTATTGGCGATGATATGCAAAAGTTAGATTACAATTTGTCGCCTTGCTGCAATCCCATACCGGGTGATGACGTATTTGGTTTTGTTACCATAAGTGAAGGCATAAAAATACATCGCGTAAATTGTCCTAATGCTGTCAAACTTTTGTCTAATTACGCCTACAGAGTTGTAAAAGCAAAATGGATGAACGATCAATTAATTTCGTTTTTAGCCGGAATAAAAATTTATGGTACAGATGAAATTGGAATTGTAAATAATATTACAAAAGTAATTTCGAGCGAGAATAATGTAAACATGCGCTCTATTAGTTTTGATACAGATGGCGGTGTTTTTGAAGGAACAATAATGATTTATGTGCACGACACAAAACACTTAAACCACATGATAAATAATTTAAAAAAGGTAAAAGGTGTAACTAAAGTAGAAAGAACAGAGGATAAATAATAATAAATTTGAAGATGGCAAAATCAGAATTAAAAACAGTAAGCGAATACATTAAAACAATTGATGAAGATAGAAAACCTGCTTTTGAAAAATTAAGAGAAATCATTTCAAAAAATTTACCTAAAGGTTTTGAAGAGTGTATGAGTTACGGGATGCCGGCATTTGTGGTGCCTCATAAAATTTATCCAAATGGTTACCATTGCAAACCAAGCGAGCCACTTCCGTTTGTAAGTATTGCAGTGCAGAAGGCAGCTATTTCTGTTTACCACATGGGTATGTATATGGATCAAAATTTGTACGATTGGTTTGTGGCAGAATATCCAAAACATTGTAAAACAAAAATTGACATTGGTAAAAGCTGCATTAAATTCAAAAAAGTAGATGATATTCCTTTCAAATTAATTGAAGAACTTGTAAAAAAAATCACTGTAAAAGAGTGGATCGCTAAGTACGAATCTGCGTTAAGGAAATAGAACAATTCAATATTTTTTATTTTTAGTTTTACATAATGAGTGACTAAGCTATTTACCTTTTCAGTTTTGCTCTAGTATAGATTTCTGTTTTTAAAATGTCATATTACCAATTAACAAAGCTCCGTAGGAGCGAGCTGTATGTAAAGAGTGATAAGAATACTTCATGCAGCTTCTTAGGAGCGAGCTGTATGTAAAGAGTAATGAGAATATTTCAGGCAGCTCCTTAGTAGCGACCTATTGAGTGTCAAACCACATTGAGTATTAATTAACAAAGTTCTATTGGAACGAGCTGTTTGTAAAGAGTAAGGTGAATATTTCTGATAGATTTCTGTTTTTAAAATGTAATACTACCAATTAACAAAGCTCCGTAGGAGCGAGCTGTTTGCAACCACTATTAAGGTTCATTCCGAAAGCACCGTAGGAGAGAGTTGTATGTATAGAGTAATAAGAATACTTCAGGCAGCTCCTTAGTAGCGACCTGTTGAGTGTCAAACCGCATTGAGTATTAATTAACAAAGCTCCGTAGGAGCGAGCTGTTTGTAACCACTAATAAGGTTCATTCCGAGAGCTCCGTAGGAGCGACCCGTTAAACATTGACTTAAAATTGTTAGATTTTTCTGGAGGTCATTAAACATTTAATAAAACAATAATTCGGAAAAAAATACTCCTTTCTTTCCAACTAAAAAATTGTTACCTTGCCTTCTTAATTTTAATACAGTTATGGCAAAGTTCAGAAGAGAAGATGCACTTGATTATCATTCGCAAGGCAAACCAGGTAAAATTGAAGTTATTCCAACAAAACCTTACAGCACCCAACGTGATCTAACGCTGGCATACAGTCCAGGCGTTGCAGAACCTTGCTTGGAAATTGAAAAAAATCCAGAAGACGCCTATAAATATACCACTAAGGGGAATTTAGTTGCCGTTATTAGCAATGGTACTGCGGTTTTAGGTTTAGGAGACATTGGTGCTTTAGCCAGCAAGCCCGTAATGGAAGGTAAAGGACTCTTGTTTAAAATTTTTGCTGATATTGATGTTTTTGATATTGAAGTTGATACAAAAGATATCGAAGAATTTGTACGCACTGTAAAAAATATTGCCCCAACTTTTGGAGGAATTAATTTAGAAGATATTAAAGCCCCAGAATGTTTTGAAATTGAACGCCGATTAAAGGAAGAATTGGACATACCTTTAATGCACGATGACCAGCACGGAACTGCAATTATCAGCGCAGCAGGCTTGTTAAATGCCATTGAGTTAAGTGGCAAAAAAATGAGTGAAATTAAATTGGTAATTAATGGGGCAGGAGCAAGCGCTAATAGTTGTGCTAAAATGTACATTGCTGTTGGCGTAAAAAAGGAAAACATTACGATGTTAGATAGCAAAGGTGTTATACACGTTGGCAGAACAGATCTAGATAAGTACAAACAATTTTTTGCTTCAGAAAATACTAAAATCACCACCTTAGATGAAGCTATTAAAGGCGCTGATGTGTTTGTGGGATTGAGTAAAGGAAATATTTTGTCGCAAGATATGGTACGCAGCATGAATAAAAACTGTGTAGTGTTTGCCTTGGCTAATCCAACACCCGAAATTAGTTACGAAGATGCAATGGCTGCCCGCCCTGATATTATTGTAGCTACAGGGCGTAGCGATAATCCAAACCAAGTAAATAACGTGTTAGGATTTCCGTTTATTTTTAGAGGCGCTTTAGATGTGCGCGCAAATACCATTAACGAAGAAATGAAATTAGCAGCTACCAGAGCCATTGCTGAGCTTGCAAAAGAGGCAGTACCCGACTACGTGAATCTTGCCTATGGAAGTAAAAATTTAAGTTTCGGGTCAGATTATATCATTCCAAAACCGATTGATAACCGTTTAATGAGCGCCGTATCAAGTGCTGTAGCCAAAGCTGCCATTGATAGTGGCGTTGCAAAATATAAAATTACTGATTGGGAGGCATACAAAACACAATTAGAAAACCGATTAGGAAAAGACAACAAGCTTATTAGAAGCCTTACCAATAAAGCAAAAAGTAATCCGAAGCGTGTTGTGTTTACCGAAGCAGATACTTACAAAATTTTAAAGGCTGCACAAGTAGTGCGCGATGAAGGTATTGCAAAACCAATACTTTTGGGTAATAGCGAAAAAATAAAACGTATTGCCGAAGAAAATAATATTGATTTAGGCGATATGCCAATTATAGACCCAATTGCGCAAGATGAAACAACACGCAATGAGTACGGTGATTTACTTTGGAAAAAACGCCAACGCAGAGGCCTAACACAATACGATGCACGCAAGCTAATGCGTGATAGAAATTATTATGGCGCTATGATGGTTGAAACGGGTATAGCAGACGCTATGATTAGTGGATTAACGCGCAAGTACGGCCAGCCAATAAAACCAGCTTTAGAAGTTATTGGTGTGCAAGATGGAATTAGCCGTGTTGCAGGATTATACATGATGGTTACAAAAAAAGGACCTTACTTTTTTGCTGATACTACAATGAATGCCGACCCTAACGCCCAACAATTGGCAGATATTGCAGTACTTACAGCAAACACTGTAAAACAATACAACATTACACCGCGTATTGCTATGCTTAGTTATTCTAATTTTGGAAGCGCAGAAGGCGATGTGCCAAACAAAGTGAGTAAGGCAGTTGAAATTTTACACAAAAATTTTCCTGGTTTAGTTGTTGATGGAGATATCCAAGCAAATTTTGCAACCAACAACAATTTATTAAAAGAGCAATTTCCGTTTAGCACCTTAGTTGATAAGGATGTGAATACATTTATTTTTCCAAATTTAGCTTCGGGCAATATTGCTTATAAACTAATGCAAGAACTTGGTGGTGCAGAGGCAATTGGTCCTATTTTAATGGGACTAAACAAACCAGTGCACGTCCTACAATTAGGCAGCAGCGTGCGCGAAATAGTAAATATGATTGTTTTGGCTGTAGTTGATGCGCAGAATAAGAAGTAAGACGTTAGTTTAATAGTTTGAGTTAGATTAAAACTTAAACCCAATCATAATAATATCATCTGTTTGTTCTACCGAGCCACGCCATGTTTTTATGGTTTTAGAAATTTCTTTTGGTTGTTCGTTAAACGGCATTTGGTAAACGGATAAAAGCAAATCTCTAAAACGCTTAACTGTAAAGCGTTTGTTATCGTTGCTTCCAAACTGATCCTTAATGCCATCACTGGTTAAATAAAAATAACGGTTTGGTTCGTAATCTAATTTTATTGTTTTAAAATCGTTGGTATCGTTTTCGCCAATAGAAAATCTATCGGCTTTTATTGTAGTTATTGTGTTATTTTGCAACACATAAGCGTCGTTTTTAGCGCCTGCAAAAAATACATTATTGTTTACAAGGTTCACCACTAGCACACTTCCATCCATTCCATCGCGTAGGTTATCCTCTTTTAATTGTAGTTGATGGAAGAATAAATAATTTAAGCGTGTTAATATTTCACCAGGCATGAACACGTTTTCTTCGTAAATAATTTTATTAAGTAGTGAAGTGCCAACTATACTTAACAATGCGCCGGGTACACCGTGTCCAGTGCAATCACCACTAAAAACAATTAACATATCTTTGTGTTTTCCAATCCAAAAAAAGTCACCGCTAATTTTATCTTTAGGTCTGTAATAAATAAAACTTTCCTTAAGTACGTCTTTTAAAATTTCTTGTCCAACAAAAATAGCACGTTGCAAACGTTGGGCATAATTTATACTATCCATCAAAGTTGCACGTTGACCTTCAATTTCTTGGGTTCTGTCTTTAATAATTTTTTCAAGTTTTATTGTATTTCGTTTTATGGCCCTACTCCTAATAATGGTAAAGATTAAAATGAAAAGCGCACCTAAAATAATTACTAAATAAAAAAACCAACGTGCTTTATAAAAAGGTGGAACAATTTTTATAGTAATGACAAAAGGCTCTGCACACCAGCTTTGGTCAGCATTTGCACCCATTAACTCAAACTTATAGGTGCCTGCATCTAATGCGTTATAAATTACAAAATGTTCGCCTATTGGGCTTGCCCAGTCTTCCAAAAGTGGCGTGAATCTAAACTTATATGAATTTTTTTCGGGTAAATTAAAATCGAGTAATGTAAAATTTATTCTAAAACTATTTTGATTTTGTTTTAATTCTATTTCTTGTCCGTTTTTTATATTTCTAATTTCAAAATTTGAACTTAATCCTTCAATATTTGTAACATCAACCTTTGGCAAATTAAAATGCGAACCTTGATAATCTGGATTAAAAATCACCAAGCCTTCTTGAGTTCCAATATAAAAATAACCATCAACAATATCTATAGAATTTATAATTTCTGATGGTAGACCGTCGTTAGCGGTAATTTGAGAATGTTCACCAGTTTGGAAGTTGTATTTTAAAAGTCCGTTATTAGTACCAACCCAAATACACGATTTGTAACGAACTCCAAACTTTGTTTCAGTAAAAAAATTATTATTTAAACCGTAAAGCGTTTCAAATTTTTTAGTTAGGGTATTAAATTTTATCAATCCTAAATACTGACTTGTTAAAATAAGTTCATTTTCTTTGGTAGCTGTTGCTGAGCTAATTCGGCCAGAGTTTGGTATGCTGAATGTTTCAAACGTTTTAGTTAAAAGATTATATTTTAATAAGTTGTTGGCTGTAGTAAAGTAAATCTCTTCTCCTTTTGTGATACTAGATTCAAAGAGTGTTTTAATGCCATTTGGTTCTTTAATAAATTCAAACGTTTCTTTTTCTATGTTAAAAAATATAAGTTGGCCATTGCCTAAAATTATAACCTCATTTTTATTTAATGGATTAAGCAAGGAATGTGTTACGTAATTTTCTTGTCTTTTAAAAAATGTTTTTATGTTGTACTTACCTGTGGCAGAATTATACACCAACTTTTGAAAATGAGTTTGACCAGAAACGAACACATCACCGTTTTCCAATTCTAAAAAATGATTCACAAAGCGCTCATTGTTTTTAGTGGTAGCGTTAGGGCCAAAATTTTCACTCTCTTTTGAGGCTTTGTTATAGATAGAGAAGCCTTCGCCATCAATACCAACAAATATGGTGTTACTTTTTAATCTGCTCACATTCACATTACTTACAATGTTGCTTAAAAATGTTTTGTTTGGTGAAGTGTAATTTCTTTTAATTACCTCAACATTTGGTTTACGATTGGTTATTTTTTGTAAACCAACATCACTGCCAATCCAAATAATATCATTCTCATCTTTAAACAAAGCCCAGTTTTTATTGCTTAGTAGCGATTTAGGATTTTCAGGGTCATGCGCAATTACCTTAAATTCTTTTTTATCTATATCAAAGGCTGTTACGCCAAAACTCCAAAAGCTTTGTAAAATAATATTATCCTTTGTGTGAAAGTGGGCTATATTCGAATAGAAATTATTTGGTGCTTTGTAAAATGTCTGTTTATTATTCAAAGGATTTATTGAGATTAACCCACTATCAGTACTTGCCCAAATGTTGCCTAAATAATCTTCTGAAATGCCGTAGAATTGGTTTGAACCACCATCAAATCTTTGAGAGTATTCTAACACTGATAATCGGTTTAAATTACATTTGAATAATTTTTGTAAAATTGATTCTCCCTTTTTTTGTTGAGCACCAGCCCATAAATTCCCTCTTCTATCAATAAATAGACTATTAATTTGCCAATTACTCAAGAGATTTCTTGAGCCATATTTTATTGGTGATAGTTTTTTTGATTTGGCATCATAATACATTAAACCGTCTTTAGTACCAATTATATATTCTGAATTTTTGTAAGGAACAATAGCCTTAATAAAATTTTTCAGGTTATAATTTGAAAGTGTGCTGTCAATTTTAATTTTTCTGAATTTATTGGTGTTATAGTTGTATATACTCAATCCTTTAATGGTACCAATTAATAACTCGTCTTCGTTAATTTGAATGATGTCTTTTATTTGCGGATTATGGATAGAGTTGGAGTCATTCGGATGGTGCATAAATTTTTCAAAACTATAACCATCGTATTTATTAATACCTGATAGTGTGCCCACCCACAAGTAACCTTTATTATCTTGATAAATTTTTGTAACAAACGAATTGCTTAACTCGCCACTTTTTATTCTATCAATAATACTTGTTTGTGCTAATTGAGATTTGCCTACTATGCTTAAAAAAATAGTACACCATAATAGCCAATATTTGAAATGTTGTTTAACCAGAAAAATTCTATCGAATTTATGAATAATTACTGAGTTCTAAAAGTTTTAGATTTTAAGTTTAGATTAATTTTTGAATGTTTTAGGTTTTTTATTTTTTGAAATTACAGTAAGTTGTTTAAAATTTCTCCAAACCTAAAAATATCGGTAAATGAATTGTAAAGCGGAACTGGCGCACAGCGAATAACGTTTGGTTCGCGCCAATCGGGTATCACTCCATTTTTTATCAACTCATTATACAATGCTTTTCCATAACCATTTGCAACAATGCTAATTTGGCAACCTCTATTTTTTATAGGCGTGATGATTTGTAGGCAATTATTTTTACGTAGGTTAATATCATTAATAACGAACTCTAAATATTCAGTAAGCAACTTGCTTTTTGCTAAGAGTTTTTCCATACCTACTTCATTAAAAATATCTAAACTGGCCCTGCACGCGGCCATGCTAAATATTGGTGCGTTGCTAAGTTGCCAACGCTCCACAGTTTGAATAGGTTCAAAGGTACTTTCCATTAAAAAACGTTTTTCTTTATCGTGGCCCCACCAGCCTGCAAACATCGGCATCTTTGTATTTGCATGATGTTTTTGGTGAACAAAGGCACCAGCAACACTCCCAGGCCCGCTGTTTAAGTATTTATAACTACACCAAGCTGCAAAATCAACTCCCCAATTATGTAAGTCTAATTTTAAATTTCCGGCTGCATGTGCCAAATCAAATCCTACAACTGCCCCAACGGCTTGTCCGGCTTTGGTTATAGCAGCCATATCAAAAACCTGACCACTAAAATAATTAACGCCACCAATCATAATTAATGCCAACGAATCGTTATGTTGATTAATGGCCGCAAATATATCCTCTTCGTTAATTGTATATTCTCCCTCGCGCGGATGAATTTCTATAAGCGCATCATTTACATCAAATCCATGAAAATTTATTTGTGATTTTATTGCATATTGATCGCTTGGAAATGCTTTTGCTTCGCACAAAATTTTATAACGGTTTGCAGTTGGGCGGTAAAAACTTACCATCAATAAATGCACGTTTACCGTTAGTTGGTTCATCATAATGGTTTCACTTGGCAATGCTCCAACCAATTTTGCCATGTTCTCAGTTAAAAATTCGTGGTACGGCAACCAAGGGTTTTTTGCTAGAAAATGCCCTTCAACTCCGAATTGTGCCCAATCGTTTAATTCTTGCTCAATATAGGATTTTGTTGTTGTTGGCTGAAGCCCTAATGAATTCCCTGTAAAATAAACCACATTTGTGTTGTTATGCTGCGGAAAATGAAATTTTTTTCTGTAATCTTTTAATACATCTGCGGTATCTAATTCGGTTGCAAATTCTAATGTATTTTTATAGTTTGTGGTAATGGACATAAAAATTTAATTTCTTAAATGTAATATTTTTTTAAGAAATCCTAGCGTATTTACGAGCTTAAAGTTGCCCACTTTGCTTTAAATGTATGGCTTAAACTTGTGGCGCGTTGTATTGCAATGGTTGCTTTTTCGCCACTATACAACTCATTCACACTTTTTATAAAAACCGCTAACCATTCATCAAAATGTGATGTGTTAATTTTTAAGTTTCGGTGTTTATCAAACACATTGGTTTTGTAGCCTTCCTCATCCAACAATACAAAACTCCAAAAGTGCACTATTTGTGGTAGGTGCGCCTCAAAGTTAATTTGCTCAAAAATTGGTTGCATGCTTGGTAATTGTAAAAGCTGGTTATAAAAGTTACGGATTAAAACTTCAATGTCGTTTTTAGTTTCAATATCATGCATAGTAAATCGAACTTTTTAAAAATTATTTTAGCTCAAGTTCTTTTTCAGAGGCACCAACTGGCAATAAACCAGCGCTTGGGGTTATTGTTTCGAGTTGTTCTACATTTTTAGGTTTTTTAGGTTTAGCAAGCGCGTTAGAGTTATTAACTGGAGTATTTTTTCCATTTTCTGCAATATGACTTTTTCGTATGTAACCAATTTTTTTACTTCCGTTTTTAGTAAACTCTACCTTTATAAAATATATTTTCTCTTCAAGTGCTGTATATTCTTCCTTAAGTTTTGTAGTTCCTATTTGTTCAGATTTTATACTTGGGTCAATATAAATTCCACCTTGTTCAATAACTCGGTATTTTTTTCCAGTACTTGTAATCTCAGTTGATTTAATCTCGACGGTTGGTGTAGGGGCAATTGTTTTTGTAGCAGCAATTGTTGTGGTTGCGGCAACACTTGGTGTAATGGTGGTGCTTAAAGTTTTTACAGTTGATGTATCAATTTTTTTTATAGTATCAACTACTGCAGGTATTATTTTTTTATCAACTACTTTAGGAACTTCAGGTTTTTTTATAGGTGCATTATCTATTACCGCGTTTTTTTGTACTAAATCTGGTTTATTTTTTATGTTAATGAAATTAAAAAGTATTAATGAAAAGCCAATTATTATTGTGCCAAAAATTATGGGCATAATGAAATTTTTATTTAGGGCAAAATTTAATTTTATTGGATTCTCAAATGATTTTGATTTTGTGTTCTTGGAGTTGTATTCCTCAAAACTATTCCAAGCACTATCTGTAAAAGCCGGGGCAAAGGCTTTAAACCTATCTCGCATATTGCGCTCATCTATTTCGTAGTTAAAATGACTGCTCATATTTTGCTGATTTAAAGTTCTTCTCTATATTTTTTTGCAGATTAAAACGGGCTTTTTCTAAATTACTTTTTGCAGTTTGTTCGCTTGCCTCAAGCAATATTGCTGCATCGGCTAGGGTATAATTGTCTATTGCAATCAAGTTAAAAATTAAGCGCTGCGATGGAACTAATTGTTGTATTGAATTTATTAATACATCCAAATCTAAATGCTTAAAATCAATTAGCTCGTTGTTCTCAAATAAATCATATTCTTTGCTTCTGCTTTCGCTTGCATAAACGGTACTTGCAACATAATATTCATTTCTAATAGATTTTATGTAGTTTACGCAACCTGTTATAATTTCTTTTTCAAAAAAAGCTTCGTAATTAAATCCAGTTTGGTTTTTATGTATATGAATTTTATCTAAAGCGGATGAAAAACCAATGTTTAAGCACTGCTGCGCCTGTTGCTGTGATTTGGAGTACCTAATACATATCGAAAAAAGTTGAGAATATAAGTTTTCAAAAACGAGTTTTTGCGCGTTTTTGTCTTTTTTAACCAGAGCCGATAGCACATCAGCAGTAAACATAGTTTAGGGTATAAGTATAAGTTAAACGAATTTAAGGCTAAAAAAGTTGCAAAACAGACTTACTAATTTTAATTGCTAACAACTTTGCTTTAAAAACCTTTAGCAACAGGAGTTTAGATAAAAACACCTATAATTCATTTAAAAAATTAATCCATTAATGCAACTAAAAAATTCAGAATTTTTTGTATTTTTATTACTGAACTGTAAATCAGCACCATTTAAAATTTTACTTAAACCAAAGGTAATTTATCATGTTTAAAACTTCAACTTTCTGTTAATTCATTTGTTACACTATGCAAGTCATTTTTATATTTATTTGTAGTCCGTTATTATAATTAAACTATTTAAAATACATTACTCGTTATGACAGAACCAATTTTAGTCGAAAACAAAGATAGATTCGTACTCTTTCCTATTAAGTACAAAGATATTTGGGAATTTTATAAAAAATCAGAAGCTAGCTTTTGGACAGCAGAAGAAATTGATCTTGCTTCAGATTTAACCGACTGGAATAATAAGTTAAATGATAACGAACGTCATTTTATTAAGCATGTGCTGGCTTTTTTTGCAGCTAGCGATGGTATTGTAAATGAAAATTTAGCAATTAATTTTTTAAACGAAGTTCAGTATCCTGAGGCACGTTGTTTTTATGGTTTCCAAATTATGATGGAGAATATCCACTCCGAAACCTATTCTCTACTAATTGATACTTACATAAAGGATCCTGTAGAAAAAGATAAATTATTGCATGCGGTTGATACCGTGCCATGTGTTGGTGAAAAGGCTGATTGGGCCTTGCGTTGGATTGGTAATGGTACTTTTGCTGAGCGCTTAATTGCCTTTGCGGCCGTTGAAGGAATTTTCTTCTCAGGTTCATTCTGCTCAATTTTTTGGTTAAAAAAACGAGGCTTAATGCCAGGATTAACATTTAGTAATGAATTAATTAGCCGCGATGAAGGCTTACATTGCGATTTTGCATGTTTACTTTATACCAATCATATTAAAAATCAACTACCACAAGAACAAGTAACTAAGATTATTATTGATGCAGTAATGATTGAGAAAAAATTTGTTGTTGATGCAATTCCTGTAAAATTAATAGGAATGAACTCAGATTTAATGTGCCAATACATTGAATTTTGTGCCGATAGATTGCTTCAGGCATTAGGATGCCCTAAATACTTTAACGCTTCTAATCCTTTCGATTTCATGGAAATGATTTCGTTACAAGGGAAAACCAACTTTTTTGAAAAACGCGTGGCCGAATACCAAAAGGCTGGTGTTATGGGGAAAAATGAGGAAAATAACGTATTTAAACTAGACGAAGACTTCTAGCTAAACATCTGGTTACAAAACAGTTATTACTAATTGTAACCAAACAAACCAAACAGTTTTATAGTAACAGTAATGTAAAGAGCTAAAACTCTAGGTGGAATAGAATCCCCCAAAAACTGGTACTAATAAAACAAAAAATACAAATAACAATTGCATGTTAATAGAAACACTAAAAATTAACACTTGTAGCCCCGATGTGATTGTAACTTGTAAGGACTAAAAAACGTAAAAAAATAAAAAACAAAAAAGAACTACTATCCTTGCTAATTAACCACTACAAGGAAAAAATATAAATTTCAAAAAACTAAAATAACCAATTAAAAACCCTTAGGCGTATGTTTGTAATTAAAAGAGATGGCACAACAGAATCGGTAAAATTTGATAAAATTACCGCTCGTATTCAAAAACTCAGTTATGGATTAGATCCAAACCATGTAGACCCCATACAAGTTGCTAAAAAAGTAATTGACGGTGTTTATGATGGTGTAACTACCAGCGAATTAGATAACCTTGCAGCTGAAACAGCGGCATCGCTTACAGTGCGCCACCCCGATTATGCACAGCTTGCATCGCGCATTGCAGTAAGTAACTTGCATAAAAACACCATTAAAAGTTTTTCGAAAACTGTTGAGGCTCTTTTTAATTATCTTGACCCAAAAACTGGATTAAAAGCCGCCCTTATTGCCGATGATGTAAATGAAATAATACAGAACAACGCCCAGTTATTAGATTCATCTATTATATACGACAGAGATTTTGGTTACGATTATTTTGGTTTTAAAACATTAGAACGTTCATACCTTTTAAAAATGCACGGCAAAGTGGCTGAGCGTCCGCAACACATGATTATGCGTGTGGCAATTGGTATTCATAAAAACGATATTGAAAGTGCTATACAAACTTACCAATTAATGAGCGAGCGCTGGTTTACGCATGCTACACCAACTTTATTTAATGCTGGTACGCCTAAACCGCAAATGAGTTCGTGCTTTTTATTACAAGTAAAAGACGATAGTATTGATGGTATTTATGATACATTAAAACAATGTGCAAAAATTTCGCAAAGTGCTGGTGGAATAGGTATAAACATACATAATGTTCGCGCTACAGGCTCTTACATTAAAGGCACTAACGGTACAAGCAACGGTATTATACCAATGCTTAAAGTGTACAACGAAACTGCACGTTATGTAGACCAAGGTGGTGGAAAACGCAAAGGATCTATAGCTGTGTACTTAGAGCCTTGGCATGCTGATATTTTTGAATTTTTAGATATTCGTAAAAACCACGGTAAAGAAGAAATGCGTGCCCGCGATTTATTTACCGCATTGTGGATACCAGATTTATTTATGAAACGTGTGGAGGAAGAAGGTGTTTGGAGTTTAATGTGTCCTAACGAGTGTCCAGGTCTTAGCGATTGCCACAGCGAAGCATTTGAAAAATTATATACCAGTTACGAAGAACAAGGTAGATTCCGCAAGCAAATTAAAGCACGTGATTTGTGGGCAGAAATTATTTCGGCACAAATAGAAACTGGTAATCCTTACATGTTGTTTAAAGATGCTGCTAACAGTAAATCTAACCAACAAAATTTAGGAACTATAAAATCAAGTAACTTGTGTACCGAAATTATTGAATACACAAGTGCTGATGAGGTTGCTGTATGTAACTTAGCAAGTATTGCATTGCCACGTTTTGTGGATGAAAAAACAGGAACATTTGACCACAATAAATTATTTGAAATTACTTACGTTGCCACCAAAAATTTGAATAAAATTATTGACCGCAACTACTACCCAGTGCCAGAAGCGCGTAACAGCAACATGCGCCATCGCCCAATTGGCTTAGGTGTACAAGGTTTGGCCGATGCGTTTATTTTAATGCGTTTTCCGTTTGAAAGCGAAGAAGCAAAACGTTTAAATTCAGAAATTTTTGAAACCATTTATTTTGCAGCACTTACAGCAAGTAAAGATTTAGCTAAAGTAGAAGGTGCTTACGAAACCTATGCAGGTTCGCCAATTAGCAAAGGAATTTTTCAACAAGATATGTGGAATGTAACACCAAGCAACCGCTGGGAGTGGGATATTTTACGTGAAGAAATTCAAAAATACGGTGTGCGCAACAGCTTGTTATTAGCACCAATGCCAACAGCAAGCACATCGCAAATTTTAGGAAACAACGAATGTTTTGAGCCATACACAAGCAACATTTACACGCGCCGTGTATTAAGCGGTGAGTTTGTGGTTGTAAACAAACATTTGTTACGCGATTTAGTGAAACTAGGAATTTGGAACGATAATTTAAAAAACAAAATTATTGCAAGTAATGGTTCTATACAAAACATTCCTGAAATACCTGCTAACATAAAAGAATTGTACAAAACCGTTTGGGAAATTAAACAACGTACAATAATTGATATGGCTGCAGACCGCGGTGCATACATTGACCAAAGCCAAAGTTTAAACCTATTTATACAAGATGCTAACTTTGCAAAAATGAGCAGTGCCCATTTTTATGCTTGGAAAAAAGGATTAAAAACAGGTATGTATTACTTACGTACTAAAGCAGCAGCCGATGCTATTAAATTTACAGTAGATCAAGATGCGCTTGCACAACCAGCAATATTAGGCAACGAAGATGCATTATTATTAGAACGCGGCCAAGCACACGTGCTAACGTTTGAAGAACAACAAGCACAATTAGCTTGCAGTTTGGATAATCCAGATGCTTGTGAGGCTTGTGGAAGTTAAAGCTAGGTAATGCTGAGCGAAGTCGAAGCATGAAAGACGATTATATAAAAAGAAAACCAACAGCGATGTTGGTTTTTTTGTGAAATAAAAAAGAAGAATATGTATATATCACAGTTTAAAATTTATAACTACAAAAGTTATTTAGATTCAGGTGAAATTAAATTAAAGCCAGGTATTAATATCATAACAGGTAAAAACAATGTCGGAAAAACTGCATTATTACAAGCATTAAGTTTACAATTCGGTAACTTACCTCATAAGAGTTCATTAAATTTAAAGAACAGACTTTCACAGAACAATAATCCATCTGAAGTAGAGTTAATAATAAACTCAAATACAAGCGATTTTCAAATTTATATGTTTGAAAATTTCTACCAAATTTCATTACCAGATTTTACAATATTGCCAAGCTATAGCAATGTAACTATAGGAGAATTACAATCTTTATTATTACCAAATAAGAATTGTTTAGTGAGATTTAATATTAAGAATGGTGTAGCTCCTGAGTTTATTTCTTTCAATGATTTTTCCTCTAAAGGGGCAATGACTGTAACTTATTCCAAAAATGATACTGATAATTTTTTGAGAAGGACTCATTCTACAAATACAAAAAGTTCAATTTTTCAACAAATAATATCAAAACAAATATCAAGGATATATTTTTTTCATGCCGAGAGATTAAATATAAGTTCACATACTCATGGAACAAACAGAGTCTTGACTCCGAATGCAAGTAATTTGCCCGAGGTATTAACTAATTTATTAACAAATAAATCTAAATTTTTAAGGTATGTTGAGAGTGTAAAAAAAATTTTCCTCCAGATACAAGATGTTTAAATCAGGCCAATTAATGGTTCATTCAATGAAATCATAATTTGGAATGAAGACCCAAGAAACGAAAGAGAAGATTTGGTGGTTCCCTTGTCGGAGTGTGGAACAGGAATTGGACAGGTATTGGCCATACTATATGTGGTTTTAACATCAGATATACCACATGTAATAATAATTGATGAACCTAACAGTTTTTTACATCCAGGCGCATGTAGAAAGTTAATTGAAATTTTGAAAGAACATCCACAACATCAGTTTATTATAGCAACGCACTCCCCTTCTACAATAGCCGCAGCAAACCCAACAACAATAAACATTGTGCAATATGAAAATGCACAAAGTAAAATTCAACAAGTAGATTTAACAGAACTAAAAAATCAACAAAGTTACTTAACTGAAATTGGAGCGAAATTATCTGATGTTTTTGGATCTGACAATATATTATGGGTAGAAGGAAAGACAGAGGAATTATGTTTCCCATTAATTATAGATAAAACAGAAGGTTTATCAGTAATGGGAACTTCTATTTTATCCGTTAAAAATACAGGCGATTTCGAGTCGAGAAATAGTAAATTAATTTATGATATATACAAAAAGCTAAGCACAGGTGCAGGTTTAATGCCTCCGGCTATTGGTTTTTTATTTGACAGAGAGAATAAAAATGAAAAAGACATAACAGAGTTAGAAAAAAAAGTAACGGGACTGTAAAATTTTTAGCAAGGCGACTTTACGAAAATTATTTAATTGAACCAGAAGCAATACTTTCTATTATTAAATATAATCTTAACGATTTAGAAATTGAATTATCTGAAATTGTAAAATGGATAGCGGATAATAAATGGAGTAATAAGTACTATAAGGGACAAGGTAATAATGAAGAGAAGTGGTTAAAGCAAGTTGATGGTGCAAAATTTCTTACAGATATGTTTAGTCATTTGTCAAAAAATACTTTAGAGTTTCGCAAGACATTACACTCAAAGGAATTGACGGAATGGCTCTTAGAAAATAAACCGCAAGTGTTTGATGAGGTAGTTGATTTATTAAGAAGTATTTTGCTGAAAAATAGTATTAGTAAATAAATCACCTTACTCCAACCAAACTAAACACTTTGGCTTCTTTAAATTTTTCTATTTTTTTGTTTTTGCCGTTTTGGTCGTAGCTAATCCAAGTGCCTTCTTTTAGGTAGGTTTTACCGTCTTCACTTAAGCCTAATTGGCCTTCTTCTTTTAACTGTCCGTTTTGGTAATAATTTTTTATTGAGAATTTTTTATTTTTTTCGTCTGTAATTTCAAACAGGCTTTCTTGCCCACCGTTAGCATACCAACTTTTTTTAAGTAAGCAATATTTCATTTCTTTTTCATTCTCCTCGGTGTATTTTGGCAAGCCGCTCGCAAAAAATTCGTAACGCTTGGTTGGTAAACCATTGTAATAATTAATTTTACGTCGGGGTTTTCCGTTCTCAAAAAATATTTCAATATTGCAATGCAAAGGGTCGGGGTTAACAACCGTACGCTCTACTTGGCCATTTTCAAAAAAGTTTTTAAAAACAATTACTTTTCCATCAATATAATAACCACGGTGCAAAATTTTACCACTCATGTAAAAATCTTCATTCCAGCCCTGTAGGTTGTAACCTGCCTTATTATAGGTGATAGAATCGCCTCCAATGGCTTCTAACAAACGGTTATAAACTTTAATGCCTTCAATGCTATCTACTACATCTTTTTGGTAATACCTGCGAATTTGCGGCACTTGGTCGGCAAAGCGCTGCGCATAAGAACTTACCGTAAGCAGAGTTAGGTAAATAGAAATAAATATGGATTTTTTATTTTTCAATTATTTGTATAACAAAGATAATCTAAAAAGCGGAGTTAAGTTTAAATTTTAAGGTTTTTAAACAGATTGTAAGTAAATTTCGATTAAACTTGGCGAAATAAGCTTTGTGCCTTTATATTTCTATGTAGTTGCGGTTTTCACCAATTTTCCAACCAGTTAATTTTTCAACAATGTATAAAAATTTATACTTTAAATTTGTTTTAACTTTTTCGGGTTGGTAAACAAAATTCCAATTTGCGGCTTTTATACGCTCACTATAAATTTTTGGATGCGTATCTTTATAAAGTTCTAATAAATCAATGTTATTATAATCGAATTCTTCAGCTTTGGCAATATTTTTTTCTAACCAAGAATCATCGTGCCACATTTTATGAAAATTTTCTTGCTTTGCTTGTTGTGCCTTAGGTGGCTTTACCCAGCCGTAATGGTAAATGTGTGCCTTAATTTTTTTTACGTATAGTTTTTTATTATCAATGGTTCTAAAACCTTGCGCATCTTTATATGAACGGATATTTTTTTGATTTTTAATTACTCGAATTTCTTTGGCGTACCAACGACGGCCAACACCAATGTACTTATAGTGTCCGTAAAAATGTTTGTAATCAAACAACAAGCCTTGCACCCTGTTAGTATTTGCATGTGTTTGCATGGCTTGTTTAATGGTATCTAAATCATTTTCGTGCACGCACTCATCGCTTTGAATGTAGAAGCACCAAGTGTATTCACTAGGTATTGCATCAAATACTTTGTTGGTTTCTTCTGATAACACCAAACCGCCTTCACGCTTTGAGTCATCCCACACGGTATCGATAATTTTAATTTTCGGCGAATTAATTTTTTCGATTAAAGTTCTTGTTTCATCATCACTATTTCCTACACCAACAAAAAACATATCGCAAATTGAAAGAATTGAATTAATGGCTTCAACCACCGGATAATCGTATTTTATCGCGTTTCGTATTATTGTAAATCCTGCAACTTTCATTTTAAACACTATTAAAAAGGATAACCAATACCAAAATTAGCAACAATGTTATTCCAAGGTTTTTTATTAAAAGTCCAGCGGTTACCACTTTCGTAGCGTGGGTCTTTTAACGGAGTAGCCAAATCTAAACGCAATACAAAAAAGTCTAAATCCCAGCGTATGCCTGTTCCGCCGCCCAATGCAATTTGATTATAAAATTCGGTTACTACAAATTCGCCATTTGGTTTATCTGCTGTTTTATTTAAACGCCAAATATTTCCAGCATCCACAAAAAATGCACCGTTAAGCGATTTAATTATATGAAAACGGTATTCAATATTTCCTTCTAAAAGTATATCGCCAATTTTATCAAATTTTGCTGAACTATTTGAAGGGTCGTAACCACCTGGGCCTAATGTGCGTGCGCGCCAAGCCCTAACACTGTTGGGGCCTCCACTAAAAAAACTTTGTTCGTATGGCAATACACTTAAGTTGCGTAAAGGTTTTCCTATACCGCCTGCAACCCTATACACTACTCGGCTTTTACGGCGAATAGGAATATAAATACGGTAATCGATATCTGCTTTTAAAAATTGAGCAAAAGGTACTCCAAAAATTAAATAACGGTCAAGGCTATCTTTTTGCCTGCCTTGATAATTAAAGAATGTTCGTAAAATATTGCCTGCGCTTTCTACTCCAACTTTTAAAAACGAAACTGGTTTTCTGCTTGAGTTTTGATCGTCTTTTGAGGTGTAAATAAAACTATATTTTGTTGAAGTAGTGATGTGATCTTGAAAAGAATTTTTTAAAAAGGCATCGTTATAGCTATCTAATAAGGTTTTAAATTCATTGCTAAGTGTGGCGCGCACCAGCAGTAACTCTAAAGGAATTAAATTATGTTTGAATTGATTTTTATTTGTTTTAAACGTAAATCCATAATCTAAATTATTTATTACACGTGCAAATTCATCACGTGCCTGAACGTTAAGCGATGTTTTTAAATAAGTACGTGGCGACATTTCTTTTCGGAAAGGTAATAATGAAAATGGGAAAAAGGCGCGTGGCACTGAGAATGATACCTCTGGACCAAACTGCACCGTGTTGAATGAACCTTGAAGTTTACGTAAACTTGTTGCGTTTTCAATTGCCGTTTTAGAATCGCTATTTAGTTGGCTTTGCGCTGAAATTGCACCTTGAAGTTTAATCTCGAAAAATTCGCCGCCTCTAAAGGTATTTTTGTTATTGTATACAATACTGCCATCTAAGCCTAAGTTACTCGATGTGTTGTTACCTTCAGTTTGAGTGGTAATGGCTTGTTTTATTAAGGGATTACAAATTATGTAACAATCTAGTCGGCTACTGTATTCTTTGCTTTTAAAGAATTGGATAGAAACGTTTTTAAAAATATTTAATCCTACTAATTGTTTGTAGGTGAGTTCAGCTGTATCTTTTCTGAATATTTGGCCAACATACAGATCCACGTAATTTGCAATTAAAACTTTTCTGTAAGGTAATTTTTTTCCATTAAGTAAATACACCATTTTGTTGTTTTTTACTTTAATGGTATCAGTAAATTGTGTCTCTTGCACCTTGCCAATTATGGGTTCGGTAATTATGTATACATTTTGAAGTTTGTACTTTGTATGGCTTGCAAGCACTAAAGAATCGCTATTGCTGCTGTATGGCTTTGAAAATTTTTTGATTTGAATTTCAACAGCAACTTGATTTGATTTTAAATTTGAATCTAAATTAAAAACAACATAAGCATTTTCAAAATTATAGTAACCATTATTTAAGCAATAGTTAGTTATACGCTGGCGTTCATTAGATATTGAGTACTCATCATAGTTGTTACCGCGTTTTAGTAAATTATGCACCGTGTCAGCATAAATTAAATTTGCTATTTTGTCATCATCAATTCTGTATTTTATAGAACCTATAGTATAAGCAGGTTTAGGAACCAGATAGTAAGTTACGGTTACTCGCTTTTTACTTTTGTTTAACCGCTTGGGTTTAAACAGGCTAACACTATCTAACACATCGTTATTAAAGTAGCCTTTGCTAAACAAAAACTTTTTAAGTTGTAAACGTGTTTGTTCAGTTGCACTAGAATCAAGTATTACTGGGGCCTCACCAATATCTCTATAACTTTCTTTGGTTGTTGGACTTTCTTTATTTTTTAGCTTAGGTTGTTTTGGTTTTTTATTTTTGGCGGCACGTTTAATGTTTCTCTCATCGCAGGCTTTTACCCGGTTTGCATTTATCTCATCGTACCTTAAATTGCGTTTTATTTTTTCTTGTTTTAATTTTTCTTCATCAAATAAATTATACCACCAAACATAGAAATGAAAAGCCCTAAATAATTTTCTGTTTGGTTTTTGTCTTATAAATGCTTCCAATTCTGACGTTTCGATAGGAAGCTTTTTAGATTTATCAGCCACTTTAATTTCAACGCGTTGAACCAAATATTCATTTTGTTTTAATTTTTTTGTAGGATGACAAGATGTAATTAGTGCCGTAAAAAAAATTAGCACCAACACCTTAAAGTAAATATGTTTGCAAATAGTTACCAATTAAATTAGTTTACTAATTTAGCTGAAATTATGATTAGTAAGAACCAAATTAGTTTTATTAAGAGTTTGCATTTAAAAAAAAATAGAGATGCCGAGCAACTATTTATAGCCGAAGGAGTAAAGACTGTTTTAGAGCTTATAAATGACAAAAATAATTTGGTAACACAACTTTATGCAGAGGTTGATTTTATTGAGAAAAACAAAAAACTATTAGAAGATTCAAATGTAAATTGTTTTGAGGTAAATGAACGTGAATTACAGCGAATAAGCCTACAAGTTGCGCCAAATAAGGTGTTGGCTGTTTGTAATTATTTTAAGGGAAGAGATATTAAAATAAATGGTACTAAGGATTTTTGTATTTTTTTAGATGATATACGCGACCCAGGGAATTTTGGTACAATAATTAGGTTAGCAAGTTGGTTTGGTGTAAAAACTATTTTTTGTTCGCCTACAACCTGTGAATTATACAACTCAAAAGTGATACAGGCCAGCATGGGCGCATTTTTAAGAGTAAATTGTGTTTATATGAATTTAGAGGAAGTTATAAAAACCTACGGTTTTTCAAAAATTTATGGGGCCTTTTTAGAGGGCGATAATTTTTATAAACAACAATTAAATAATGGCCTACTTGTTATTGGTAACGAAGCAAACGGCATTGGGCAAGAAAATATAAAACATGTAACCCAAAAAATTACAATTCCATCGCATAGCGAAAATAACACGGAATCTTTGAATGCAGGCACAGCAACAGCAATTCTATTATCAGAATTTTTTAGACAAAAAAATTATTAATGATGATGCCCGCCTGGACCATGCACATGGCCATGATCTAATTCCTCAGGAGAGGCAGTTCTAACGTTCAATACTTCACCAATAAAGTGTAAATCATAACCAGCTAAAGGGTGGTTAAAATCCATTGTAACATGCGCATCAGCAATTTCAATTACTTTGCCAACCAACAAATTTCCATCAGCATCATTCATTTCAATATCTTCATCCAATTTAATTCGCTCGCTATCAAATTTACCATCTAAGATAAAAACAGATTTGTCTATTTTAGCAACATAATCTTTTTCGTAGGGACCGTAAGCTTTGGTTGAGCCAATGTTAAAATCAAATTTATCACCAGCTTGTTTGCCTTCTAGGTGCATTTCAAAATCGGGTAACACGCCACCGTGACCATTTAAAAACACAAATGGATGTTCGGCACTTGTTTGTTCTATCAATTCTTCTGGTTCGTTATTTTTGCTTGCTGTTAAATAATAATTAACAGAAACTACAGTGTTGTGCGTTACTTTCATTTTTTAAAATTTAAGGTGGCAAATATAGGGTTATTACTTAATTATGCTGAGGTTTTTTTCTAATAAAAAATTTAATTTTTCTTTTGTTAAATTGGCTTCAATTTCTCCATTTATAGTTAATGAAACAGCACCAGTTTGTTCGCTTACAGAAATAGCAATGGCATCCGTATTTTCGGTAACCCCAACTGCAGCTCTGTGGCGCATGCCGTAGTGCGCAGGGAAATTTTCTTTTTCGGTAACAGGTAAAACGCAACGTGCAGCAACAATACGATTATTTACAATAATTACGGCGCCATCGTGTAAAGGCGAATTTTTATAAAAAATATTTTCTAACAAACGATTTGAAAGCGTTGAGTCAATTTCATCGCCAGTAGAAATAAAAAATTTTAAGTCTGTTTTTCTTGCAATTACAATAAGTGCGCCAGTTTTGGTAGCACTCATATTAAAACAAGCCAGCACTAAATCTTTAAGATTAAGGTTTGCATTGTAGGCATTTGTATTAGAAAAATTAAAAGTAAGAATTGATTTTAAGCTGTTGTTTTTTAAAAACTCGTTAGAGCCCAAGTACAACAAAAATTTTCGTATCTCAGGCTGAAAAACGATCATAATCACAATTACACCAACATCTATAAATTTAGAAACGATGGTGGTAAGCAACTTTAATTCTAAGGCTTTAATAATGATGTAAGCCAAATAAATAAATGCTAAACCAAAAAATATATTTACAGCACTTGTACCTTTAACCAAATTGTATGCTAAATATAAAACAAGCGCAACCAAAAAAATATCTATTGCATCTGTAATTCCAAATTTAATAAAAAAAGATATTATTAAAATGGGCATTTTATTTTACAAGTGTTTTAGAATGTGCTTCGTACATGGCGTGTACAAGTCCGTCGGATAAGCCAACCTGTGGCACAAATACTTTCTCAATATCGCCATTTTTCATTACTGTTAGAAACACTTTTGCCGCATGAATAATTACATCTGCTCTATCTGGTTTTAAATCTAGGCGCTCAATTCTTTCTTGTATTGTATATGAATTCAACATGTCGTAAATAGCTTTTACTCTGTCGTAGCTAATGTGTTTGGTTTCTTTTTTACCACTTAGTTTAAAAATTTTATTTATGTTACCACCAGATCCTATTGCACTTAAAGGATGTATACCAACCGTGTTTCGTTTTACCCAAACTTTCATTTCTTCCCATTCTTGTTTATCTACTTTATCGAGGAGCATGCGCACTGTGCCTATGTTAAAGGATTTTGAGGCAATCACCTTACTGTCAAAATACAGGGTAAGTTCTGTGCTACCACCACCTACATCAATATACATGTAAGCATGTTTAGGATTTAGCAATTCTTCAATGTGGTTACTAAAAACTAAAGAGGCTTCTAGTTTTCCATCAATAATTTCTAAATCAATATTTGCTTCGTCTTTTACACGTTTAATAATTTCGTTTCCGTTCGTTGCATCGCGCATAGCACTTGTAGCAACCGCTCTGTAACTAACTACATCATACGCTTTTATTAAATAATAAAATCCTTTAAGTGCAGTAATTAATTGTGTGACTTTTTCTTCCGAAATTTTTCCATTCAAAAAAACATCTGTACCTAATCGAACAGGCATTCTTATTAACTCTTCTTTGCTATAATGTGGTTTGCCATCAACATTATGAACTCTACAAAACAACAACCTAATGGCGTTGCTTCCTATATCTATAGCTGCAAATACCATATTAGTTATAAATTATTTTTTCAGTTTTTGATTCAAGTAAATACTTTGCTTTATCTTTTGAAATGTAATCGTAAATGGCATCTTGCACCCGCACTTTTTTCTCGCCGGGTTTAGCTTTTTTATAAATATTTTCTTGTTTTTTATCTAATATTCTAACTTTGGTATTTCCTGAAAGTTGAATATTTATAATGGTTTTAAGCATAGTTCTGATTTCTTCATCATAAATAGGCACAGCTACTTCGCTCCTAGAATCAAGGTTACGGCTCATCCAATCGGCACTTGATAAGTACATTTTTTCTTGTCCGCCATTGTGGAAAATGAAAATACGTGTATGCTCTAGGTATTTATCTACAATGCTGTAGGCGTTAATATTATCACTCCATCCTTCGCACTCAGTAACTAATGAGCAAATACCTCTGATAATTAATGTAATTTCAACACCTGCTTTACTTGCCTCATATAATTTTTCAATCATATCTTTATCAACTAGGCTATTCATTTTTAAAGTTATAGCTGCTGGTTTTTTCTTTTTGGCTTGTTGAATTTCGTTATTAATTAACTCAACAAAAAATTGACGCATCATAAAAGGCGCAACCACCAAGTGTTTAAACGGATATATTTTAAAATTGTTTTCGTAAAACTCAAAAAGCTTGTTTAGCTCTTCAGCAATGTTTTTGTTTGACGTAAGCAGCGAAAAATCGGTATAAATACGGGCAGTTTTTTCGTTAAAATTGCCTGTTCCAATATGTGCAAAGTATTGCGTTTTTCCTTTTTCTTTGGTTGTAATTAAAAATAGTTTTGAGTGAACTTTTAATCCTGGTACACCATAAATCACTTTTGCACCTTCTTCTTGTAATTTATTTGCCCAATAAATATTATTCTCTTCATCAAATCGTGCTTGTAACTCAACCAGTACAGTAACTTTTTTTCCGTTTTTTATAGCGTTAACCAAGGCATTTGCAATTTGGCTCGAATCTGCAACACGGTACAAAGTAATTTTAATGCTCTCAACATTTGGGTCGATGGATGCTTCGCGCAATAAATTAATTATGTGGTTGTAGGTATGATAAGGATAATGTAACAGTATGTCGCATTCTCTAATAACTTTAAGTGTTGTAAACGCATTATGAATTAAGTACTTGTGTTGAAGAGCTGGAGGATGATTATAAATTAAATTTTTTTCGCCAAGGTTTGGAAAGCCAATAAAATCTTTAAAGTTATGGTACCTACCACCTGGTATTGCGTTATCTTTTTTACTCATTCCTAATTTGCGCATAATGTAACGCAACATATCGTTTGGCATTGCAGCATCGTAAACAAAGCGAACTGGTAGCCCTTGTTTACGTGCCTTAACACTTTTTGATATTTTTTCAATCATGCTTTTGCTTACATCATTATCAATGTCTAATTCTGCGTCGCGTGTTAGTTTTATGTTGTAGGCTTCTACCGTTCTAAATCCAAATACATCAAAAATTTGATTGGCATTAAAACGAATTACATCATCAAGTAAAATAATATAATGTTTGTTGCCTTGCTTTGGCAGTACAACAAATCTACTTCTGCTGGATGGTATTTCTATTAGCGCAAACTTATTTTTTTGATTCGTAACAATGGCCTCTAATTTTAAATACATGTAGCTGGCTTTATCCTTCATGTAAGGAAAAGGTTTGGTATCATCTATCATTACAGGGAATAGCGAGGAGATAATATCCTGAGCAAAAATATCTTTAATATAATTTTGTTGCGGAATAGATAGTTGCTGTTCGTTAATTATAAAAACATTATTAGCAGCTAATTCTTTAAGCAAATTTTGATACGTTGCTTCAAATTTATTTTGTTGTTCAATAACTTTTCGTTGCAATTTAGTAAGTAATTCTTTAGGGTCTTCGCCATAAATATCTTCAGCCTTTTTACCAAGTTTGGTGAGGCGCTTTATTGTGGCTACGCGCACCCGATAAAACTCATCGCGGTTATTGCTAAATATTCCTAAAAATTTTAAGCGTTCAATTAGTGGTGTAGTTTTATCAGCAGCTTCTTGCAACACGCGTTCGTTAAAGGATAGCCAGCTAATTTCACGGTTAATATAGGGTGATTGCTTTTTTTTCATTTTAATCGTTTTTGTAATCTTTTGGGAATCGGTGAAAATTTATTTTGCCTTTTAGTTGTGTTACTTGTTTCCAATCGGTTGTGTTAAATGAAATACTGACAATGCCACAAGTTGGAACGTTTTCGAAAAATAAATCATTGTTTAGTTCATTACAACAATTTGTTGTGAATGGGTTATGCCCAACAATCATTACTTTATTATAATTCTCTGAAATCGCTTCAATAACAGAAAAAACGGTTGTAACGTTAGATTCGTAAATTTTTGAATTCAATTCTACGTTTTTTAAATTAAATTTTGAAGCCCGCACATAAATCATAGCTGTGCTAATGGTGCGTGTGGCGGTGCTACAAATTATAAAATCTGGTGCTGAGTGCGTTTTAGTATACCATTCAAATTGTTCGTAAGCATTGCTGTAACCTCTATCGTTTAATGGTCTATCAATATCTTTTAAATATTCGTTGCCCCAATCGCTTTTGGCATGACGCACAAAAATTAATTCTTTCATTTTATCAGTTTAAAACTCTTACGCAAATAAAAAAAATAATTAAGTAAATTTACTCTAATTACATAAATTGTTATGAGTAATAATTCAACAATAAAATGCCCAAGTTGTGCAGCTGAATTTCCTATTGGTACAGCGCTATCTAACGAAATTGAAACAGACATTAGAAACCGCTATTTAAAAAAATATAACGAAGAAAAGGCTAAAATGGATGCCGAAAAGGCCCTTATAGCCAAGGAAGCAGAGAAATTAAAAATCCAAGAAGAAAATCAACAAAAATTGATTAATGAAAAAGTGGCACTGCAAAAAAGTGTTTTAGAACAAGAGGCATTAAAGAAAGTAACAGCCGAAATGGACCTAAAATTTAAAGCGCTTAACATTGAGTTAATAGAAAAAGAGCAAAAACTTAAACTAAGCCAGCAAGCCGAGTTAGATTTAATGAAGCGCGAAAAGGAATTAAAAGAAAAAGAAGAAAGCTTGAAACTGGATGTTGAGAAAAAATTATTAGAAAGAGAAAAAGAAATTGCCGTACATATTCAAAAAATTGAGGCAGAAAAATCACAGCTAAAAATAAAGGAGCTTGAGAAAAAAATTGCCGATCAAAATGATTTAGTGGAAGTGATGAAACGTAAAGCAGACCAAGGTAGCATGCAGTTACAAGGAGAGGTACAAGAGTTGGCTTTAGAAGAATTATTAAAAAGTACTTTTCCGTTTGATAGTATTGAAGAAGTTGCGAAAGGAGTAAAAGGCGCAGATTGCGTGCAATTGGTGAGAAATAATATTGCTCAAGTATGCGGAAGAATTATTTATGAGAGCAAACGCACAAAAGCTTTTTCTAACGAGTGGATTGAAAAATTGAAAACAGATATGCGCGCCCAACAAGCGGATATTGCCGTAATTGTAACAGAAACCTTGCCAAAAGATATGATAGATTTTGGGATTAAAGACGGGGTTTGGATTTGTAAATTTGGTGATGTAAAGGCTGTTTCGTTTTTATTGAGAGATAGTTTAATTAAAATTAATTCCGCATTAATAAGTCAAGAAAACAAAGGCGATAAAATGCAATTGCTTTATAATTTTTTAACCAGTAATGAGTTTAAACAAAACATGGATGCTATTGCCGAAGGTTTTTTAAGCTTGCGTGAAGGCATTGTAAAAGAGCGTATGCAAATGGAAAAAATTTGGAAAGAACGCGAAAAACAATTGGATAAAGTTTTATTGAATACATCACAATTTTATGGATCCATACAAGGTATTGCCGGCAGTGCTGTTGCTGATTTAAAAATGTTGGAGTAGATTTTTTTTAAAATGTATTATGACAGAGATTTCGAATGGGCTTTAAGCGACTGAATATTGCTATAATTCCAATTATAACGTTTATTTAGTCCAATCTACTTCTTCTTTTTCATTTATACTTCTTCAAAAAAATCTTACGTAGTTATAATTATACAAGATTTTTTTCATCGTCTAAATAAAAAATAATTTCACATATTTATACTAATTAATAACTACAATTGGTAGAATCATGGACTATTTATTTTGAGTCAATGTTATCTGTTAAGCGAGTTTGTTATGATTATCACCATTCCCCCAGCTCCACTAAAAATTTTTCGATTTTTATTTTGGCTTCTTTGGCACTGCAGTTGTAATTATTAAACAAAATACTAAAAGCAAGTTCTTTACCTTTTTTTGTTTTTACATAGCCGCAATAACCTCTTGCGCGATTAATATAGCCTGTCTTGGCACGCATGTTGCCTTCTATAAATTTACCTTTACCAATATTGCTCATGCTGCCACTTTTACCAGCAATTGGTAATGAATTATTGAATACTTTATAGGTTACGCTATCATTTGTAATTTTACATAACATACTTGCCTGAAAAAATGTACTAACGGTGTTGGCTCGGCTTAGTCCACTACCATCGGTCATATTTAGTTCTGTAATATCTAAGCCTTGTTTGTTCCAATAATTTTTTATGGCATCTAATCCCAAATAAAAACTGCCTTTGCCAACAGCTCGTAAAATGCTTTCGGCGTATAAATTATTACTTTTTAAATTGGTGTGAAAAATTATTTTATCTAAACTAGGTGAGTAATGTGTAAACAATAATTGTTTGGTGGCAGTACTATCTGGCTTTGTATAATTTGAAGACGTTTTTTTAGGATTACATTTTATACCAATTTTATTTAGCGATGAACAAAGATTTTCTGCGCAAAGTAGGGCAGGATCTGGCAGAACTGCTTCTACTTCAAAACTTGTTTTGTTTGGGGGAATTTTTCCGCTGACATCTTTAATAAAACTGTAAGGGTCGCCAACTACAAAGGCTTCATCTTCGGTACCTTTACAAATTACATTTGAGTTTATGGTGTAAGTTTTAGATACATAGTTTGGAAATGTTGACTCAACTGTTGCTTTTGTGCCTAAAGCTTTACTCGAATAAAAAATTTTGAATTTATTGTCGTTATAATTTAGCGCACAAGGAGCTGCGCCAAAATAATTATTAATGTCTGCCCAAATCCAGTTGCTTGGTATTGCGCGTTCATAGGCCGACGCATCGCCAATAAGTTTCCCCTTAATTTCTTTTACGCCTTTTTCTTTTAAGATAGTAGCCCATTTATCTGTTATTATAGAGCTATCTTTCACAAAATATTCAGATTGAAGTGTAGGGTCGCCACCACCATAAATTATTACGTCGCCATCTATAATTCCAGTTTCTTTATTAAAATTACCTGTGTAATAAATTTTTGTTTCAAACCTATAATTTGCCCCAAGAATACCAAGGGCAGCACTCGTTGTAATTGCCTTCTGCGTACTGGCGGGTATTACAAATTGATGCGCATTATATTCAGCAATTACCGAATTAGTTTTTATTTCTATCACACAAAATGCAAGCGTTGCACTTTTTAAGTCTTTATCTGTTTTCCATTCATTAACGCAGGTTATTGATTGAGAAAAATAAGTTGTTGTAAAGAATAAAAATGCAGATAAAAAAACAGCTATTGTTTTAGGGCTAATTGTTTTTATTTTTTTCTCAGAATAAAAATTTTTACAGAAAAGTAATTTTTTCAAATTATTAAAACGTATTAATTTCAAATGATTTAATGTAATTTTTATTTACTCATTTCGTGAAAAGCAATAACTTCTTCTTCTAAAATCTACCAAACTTCTACACGCTTATCTGCCGGTGTAAACATTTTATCGCCTTCTTTTACATTAAATGCTTTATAAAACTCAGGCAGGTTAGTTAATGGCGCAAATGCCCTAAAATAGCCAGGAGCATGGTAATCTGTAGTAACCAATTTTTTCATTTCTTCATCTCGGCAAATAGTTTTCCATCCTTGTGCCCAAGCGATAAAGAAACGTTGTTCACCGGTATAGCCATCAATTTTTTTGGATGGTTTACCATTTAAAGTTTTTATATAGCCATTGTAGGCCATTGTTAATCCGCCAAGGTCAGCAATGTTTTCTCCTTGTGTCATGCTACCGCTCACTTTCAAATTTGGTAATGCTTCAAATGCATCAAACTGATTAATAATTTGTTGTTTTCTGTTTTTAAAATTTTCATAGTCTTTTTCAGTCCACCACATTTTCATGTTGCCATCAGCATCAAATTGTGAGCCTTGATCGTCAAATCCGTGCGTTAACTCATGGCCAATAATTGCACCCATTGTTCCGTAATTAGCGGCATCCTCGGCATCAGCATCAAAAAAAGGTGGTTGCAAAATTGCAGCTGGGAAACATATTTCGTTAGTGGTTGGGTCGTAGTAGGCATTTACCATTACCGGACTCATTTGGAATTTATAACGGTCTACAGGTTTACGTAAATCTTTTAATCCTTTATTAAATAAGAAGTTTTGGGTGTTACACATATTTTTCCAGAAATTTTCTTTCTGAATGGTGAGTGATGTGAAGTCAGTCCATTTATCAGGATATCCAACTTTTTTAATAAGCAAGTCTAGTTTTCGATAAGCCTCGTTCTTTGTTTGGTCGCTCATCCAAGTGCGTGTTTTAATTCGATCTCTGTATGCTAAAATTAAATTATCTATCATTTTTAAGGCTTTTTGCTTCGCTACTTCTGGGAAATAACGTTTCACAAATTCTTCGCCAATAATTTCACCTAAATAGCCAGATAAGTAGCTGTTTACACGTTGCCATCTTACTTTAGGTTTTGTTAAGCCACTCATTTCTTTACCTCTAAAAGCAAAATGTACATCAAAAAAGTTACTCGATAAGGTTGGTGCAGCCTCCATTAAAAGTTGAGCTGTAGCGTAAAGTTTTAATTGCTCAATCGGATAGTTTGAAAGAATATCATTCAAAGATTTGAAATAATTCTCTGAAGTAATTACAACAGTATCTTTTTCGTTTAATTTGTAAGCATCGAAAATATATGACCAATTTAAGTTAGGGTAATTGGTTTTTAGAGTTGAAAGTGTAAATAAATTATACATCTTTTCTATATCGCGCTGTTCTAGTTTAGTTAGCGAAGCTGATGCAATTTTTTCTTCAACTTCATAAACTAACTTTGCATTTTGTTTACTTTTAGTTTCATCAACGCCAGTTATCTGAAAAAGACCTGCCAAGTAAGTTGAGATGTATTCAGTACGTATTTTTGAAAATTTATCTGAGTAATAATAATCTTTATCGCCAAGACCAAAGCCACCTTGCTCGAAATTAATTTTGTGGCGTTTGCTATTTTTTAAATCGGGAATGATTTGATGGTTGTAAAGTAGCTGAACACCTATTTTTGCAAAACTTACTTTTAGTTTCATGAAATCTTCAACGGTATTTACTTTGGCAATCTCGTCTAATTGGGGTTTAATTGGCTCGTAGCCTAATTTGTCAGCCAATACAGAATCTAAACCTGTATTATAAAAATCACGTAAGCGTTGTAAATTGCTGTTTGATGGGGCGCTTGTGTTTTTTGAAACGTCGTTATAAATTAATTTTATTTTTTTGAGGTTGTTATCGTTAATCTCATTAAAGCTGCCATAGCGCGCATCACTTTCTGGTAGCTTAAAGTTTTTTTGCCAAGTACCGTTAGCAAAATTATAAAAATCATTGGCTGGATTTACTTTAGCATCCATATTAGCAACCACTATGCCAGATTTTTGCGCACTAATTGTTAAGGTAATTAAAGCAAGAGGTAATATTAATTTTAGCATGTTATTAATTTAAGTAACTAATATAATTAAATAAGTTTAAATTTAATATCTTATTTAACTAAAATTGTCAAGAAACATCATACAAATATTTTTTAGTAGAGGTTTAATTGCATTGATTAATTTCACAATTTTATTAATTACGGCACGCTATTTAGGACCATCTACCCGTGCCGAAATAAGCGTGTTTTTATTGAATTGTTTGATTTTGCAAGCTATTTGCGAAACATATACTGGAATTATTGTTGTTGATTACCTTGATAAGTTTAATTTTAATAAATTGTTGATTGGTGGATTAAAATTAATTATAGTGGTTTGCTTGGTTGGATTTGTTGTTTTTTCGTTATTTGACAAATTAGTAAAAGGTTACGAGTTACATTTTGCTATTTTATTTTTATTGGTAATTTTAAATTCGTTTGCTTGTAATTTATTACTTGGTTTAAAAAAAATTAAAACCTATACCATTGTAAGCGTTTTGCAGCCATTGCTTCTCGCAGTTGGTTTATTGTTTTTTATCAAATACTTGAATTATTATACGTTTGCAAGTTATGTTTATCCAATCATTTTTTCATTTTGCATTACAATTGCATTGAATATTTACGTACTTTTTAAAAGCGAAAAAAATACTGGTGCAGATTATTCGTTTAAAGAAATAATTGAAAAGGGTTATTACACACAACTTTTATTACTTACACTTTTTTTAGTAAACCGGTATAATTTTTATTTTATGAAAAATAGTAATGAATTAGGTGTTTACTCAATATCTACAACTATAGGCGAAGCCTTTTTACTGGTTAGTGGCAGTGTAGCGCCAATCGTTATAACATCCTTTAAATCTGTTTTTGATTCTGAAAATAGAGTCCAAATAACAAAGTTAACAATCTACTCTCTTACTTTTGTAATGTTTTGCTCGTTGTTAGTTTACGTTTTACCAAGTTCAGTTTTTAGCACAGTTTTTAGTTTTGGTTTTAGTGATTTAAAAGATAAACTGTTTGCGTACCTACCAAGTGTATTTTTTTTAGCAATTATAAAAATTCTTTTTTATTATTTTTTAGTTGAAAGTAAATTGCAGTTAATTGTAAAATGGTTTGTTTTAGGACTTGTTACAGTATTAACAGCTAGCCCTACTTTATGCAATTTATATGGTTATAAAGGTGCAGCGTTATGCAGTACAATAGGTTATTTTATAATTTTGTTAGGATTATTTTGGACTTACAGAAAAGAGAGACAGTTGATTTAATTTAGCTTTATATACACCGCAAGGTGATCGCTGTAACCATTGTAGTATTTATTGCCAGGTCCGTAGGTTCGGTTTGGCTTAACTTCACCAGTTTTATAATTTTTAAACAAAACAAAATCTTTTTTTAGAATAAAGGCATTGCCGTTCTTAAAGTTAAATTGTTTTCCGTTGGCGCAAGAGGGAGATAGTATAATTTGATCGAACACTTGCCATTTGCCTTGGTGGTAGTGTGTGCCTTGTTCTCGAATTGCTAATTCCAAAAACGGGTTAAGGAGTTCGTTAGCTTTTGGTTTTGAATTTGCTTGCAATGTTTTTAAAATAGAATTATTGTTTGGAGTATCATTAAAATCGCCCATTGCAATTAATTTAGCCTTTGGATTTTTTGATTGTAACAACTGTATTTTTGCTTTTAAAATTTGAGCGGCATATAAGCGTTTGGCTTCTGTTTCCTTTTCACCATCTCTTCTGCTCGGCCAATGATTTACAAAAAAATAAAACACTTCGCCGCTGGTTTTGTGCGTTAGGTTTACGCATAAAATATTTCTTGTTTTGTAATCTTCAATTGCAGAATTTGTTGCATTTAATTCTTCGCTGCCTTCAAATTTAAAAATACTCTCGTCGTAAATTAGTCCAACATTTATGCCGCGCTCATCAAGACCAGTAGTTACAATTGATTTGTATGTTCTATTTTTTAAATTACTTTTTGCAACTAGATCTGTTAATACGGTTTTGTTTTCTATTTCACATACACCAATTACATCTGGCAAACCAACTCCTGCAACCGTGCTATCCATAACTTCTGCCAAGCGTTTAATTTTATTGTTATATTTTTTAATATCCCATTGCATTTCGGAAGTAGGTAAATATTCTTCGTCTTTTGTCTTTGGATCATCAAACGTATCAAAAAAATTCTCGCAGTTATAAAACATAACCGTAAGTTCTTTTTGGGCTTGAATTTGAATTTGCATAATTAGGAGGAATGTTATTAGTATACTTTTTTTCATGTTTTGTATTTTTAGCCTGGGACATAATATTTGTTTAAGCTACAAATTTAAAACCAATTGCCCAACGTATTGTGTTGGCGCACGCATATCACCAGGGCGTGCTTGATAAGAAATATTTTCGATATTATTTACTATAAATGATAACTTAACTTGTTTGGTGATGTTGCAACCAATACGTGCATCGCTGATAACAACCGATTTTTGAAAAGCACCAAAGTTTTCTTTTAATCCAGGTAGAATGTATGAGTTTGGCGCATCATCAAAATTAACTCCTATTGAAGGATCGTTAAACTCATTAAAAATACTTATTACAAAACGCCTGTCTATATTTTCGGTTTTGCTTTGATAACGCAGGCTATAGCCAATGTAAAAACCTTTATATTCTAATTGAATATCATATTTTGCTAAAACACGTTGGCGGTATTTAAGGTATTTATTATCCTTTAATCCTAACGTATCTTTATTATTGTTATAGTTCGGATTTATTGGTTCCATTAAGGTGACGCCACTAAACACGGTGGTATTAATAGGTCCAATTTTTCCGGTACCACTCACCGAAATTTCTGCTCCGTAAATAATTGCTTCGCCAACATTTTGCGATTTGAATGCAGCATATTTGGTTGCATCTAAAAAGGTAATTGGCTGGGTTGCAGTTGCCGGGCGGTAAATATCAAAAACAAACTCAATCATATTTTTATATTTTGTGTAAAAGCCTGCTACATCAATAAAGCCTTTAAAGTTTAAAATTTTGAAACCTTGCTTTAAACCAATTTCTGTACTGGTGGCCACTTCGGGCTGAAGACCAGTATTTGGCAATATACTTAAAGCCCCAACACTCGTATTTACAAATTTTTCAGCAACTGTTGGGAAGCGATAGCCTTGACCGAACGATGCTCTTATGTAGGTAAATTCAGCGGCTTGGTAATTAGCGCCAATACGTGCAACAGGTTGAAATGGCATTTTGCCTTTGCTGCGCATTAAAAACAAATACCCATTAGTTTTAGCTGTATCTAATTTATAATACTCGCCTCGTATGCCGCCAGAAATGGTTAATTTATTAAAAAACTTTTTATCAATTTGTACGTAACCTGCTGTGTTTTGTCCTCTTTTATTACCGTAAATTTCTTCACCCAATATTGTTTGTTCCATGTAAACAGCGCCAGATGTTAAATTCATGCCATTTGCAAAACGTTTTTGATATTGAAATTCTGAGTAATACAATTCTGCATACGAGCCTTGGTTTTTATCGTTACGATTTTGTGTTTTGAAATAACGGTTGCGTAAACTAAATTTATTCGACCCTTTAAAGTACGTTACATAAGGGTCTATATTAAAACGATTATTATTGTATTGTTGAATGGCGTAGCCGCTGGGGATATAAGCCGAGTCAAAATTTTGCCACAAGAAAAATAAACCGCCACGTGTATTCATCATATTTGTATTAACGCCAAAACTTAAACCTGGCACTTTTTTTAAGTTGTATCTTACATTTGCATTAAAGCGTTTGCGGTTTTCAGTTTCTAAAAATCTGAAGCCATCATCATCAAATTTATGCCCGCCAAAAACCAAATCAAAGTTTCCAACTTTTTGTGCGTGCGAAAAATTATTTCCGCTTTGCTGCTGACTAGAACCTTTCCACCATTTATAAACACCTTTGCGCGGTGCATCATAACTACCATAGTAAGAAACGAATTTGGTAATTGGTTTATCTTTGGCGTATTGTGTTCGTAAGTTTATTACCCCATTTAATGCACTGCTGCCAAACAAAGCGCTCGATGCGCCTTTAATAACTTCAATTTGTTCAATGTTTTCTAATGGTAAATAATTCCATTTTATGTCGCCTGCATCAGCACTAATCATGGGCATTTCATCTACCAACATTAATACACGGCTGCCAGCACCATAACTAAAGCCGCTGCCACCACGTATACTTGCTTGCCCATCTGCTACTGTTACGCCGGGCACTTGATTTATAATTGCATCTACGTTTGTGGCATTTTTATTTTCTATCAAACTTGGTTTTATAATATCCATGCTCACTGTTACCTCACTTAACTTTTGTTCGTATTTTCCGGCACTTACAACAACTTCATCTAAGGCGGTATTGGCATCGTTTAAATCTACGTTAAGGGTTTTAATTTCATTTTCGCTTAAAGTAACAGTAGTAGAAAAAGTTTTGTAACCCGTTAAATTAAAAAATAGCGTGTTATTGCCCGTGTTTAGTGTTAATTCGTAAAACCCGTTTGAGTTGGTTGTAGTTGATTTATTATTGCCTGAATTTACTACAACTCCAATTAAGGTATCTTTGCTAGTTGCATCAACAACATAGCCGTTTATTTTAGGTGATGTTTGACTAAAAATAAAATTGCTATAAAATACAGCAAGGCATACTATAATTTTACACGTAAATTTGCTCATAGTTTGTAATAAAAAGATTACAATATAATAAACTTAAATTAAAATTAAAACCAAAGTTCTTATTTTAGACGAACGTATATATCAAATAGGGTTAACGCTTTTAGAAGGCGTTGGAGATGTAACTGCCAAGCATTTGCTAGCATATTGTGGCAGTGCTAAAGAAGTATTTAAACAGAAAAAAGCGCATCTCGTTAAAATACCTACTGTTGGAGAGTACACTGCGGCTGGTATTGTAGCTGGAAAAAATGTATTACAACGCGCCGAAGAAGAATTAAAATTTATTGAGAAGTATAAAATTACACCTCTGTTTTTTTCGGATGCAGAATACCCACAACGTTTAAAGTTTTGTAGCGATAGCCCTATTTTATTGTATTACAAGGGAACCGCAAATTTAAACCATTCAAAAATTGTAAGTGTGGTTGGAAGCCGCAAGCCCAGCGAATATGGTAAGTTAATAACTGAAGATTTGGTGCGCGATTTAAAGGCAAGCGGCGCGTTAATTTTAAGCGGATTGGCTTATGGTGTGGATGTGTTAGCGCACAAATCTGCTTTAGATAACGGGATGCAAACAGTTGGAGTTTTGGCGCATGGCTTGGATAGAATGTACCCACAGGCGCATGATAAAACTGCAAAGCGCATGATTGAGCAAGGTGGTTTGCTTACTGATTTTATGAGTGGTACCAACCCCGATGCGGTAAATTTTCCTAAACGAAACAGGATTGTTGCTGGCCTTTGCGATGCCTTGGTGGTTGTTGAAAGTAAGCATAAAGGCGGAAGTTTAATTACCGCCACCATTGCAAATAGTTATAATAAAGATGTATTTGCTTTTCCGGGTAGGGCAGGAGATGCGCTAGCAGAGGGCTGTAACGGATTAATAAAACAAAACCGAGCGGCACTAATTGAAAATGCGGCAGATTTAATGCACGCCATGCAATGGGAAGAAAACGAAATTAAAAATCCTAAAATCAAGCAAATACCTTTAATGCTAAACATTAGCGATGAAGAAAAAATAATTGTAGATGCTTTTGCGGAGAAAAAAGAATTACATATTGATGAAATTTGTTACGCTACTCAACTGCCAATAAGCAAGGTTGCTGCTTTACTATTGAATTTAGAATTCAGTAATTTGATAAAAAGTAAACCTGGAAAACTTTATGGTTATTTGGGATAATTTTAAGACTACATCTTCATATTAAAAGTCTTATCGAGTAGTTTTTGCTTGGAGATGATGCGTGGCAAAAACGTATTGAGACCAGCGAAAAGGGAGAAAAAATGGTATCTTGATTTTAATTGACTCTGTATAATTTTGTACGTGCCAACTTGTATAAACTCATATCCTAAACAAAATTTACGCGAGAAGATGTTGGACAATTAATAGCGGTATTTGGCGTAAGTTCGTCATTTACAAAAAATAAAACCCCCAACAAAAAGTTGAGGGTTTAAATTTAGTTTTTAATAAAGCGCTTTGATTCTGTTTTATCTTTATAAAAAGCATTAATGATATACAAGCCAGAACTTAATCCACTTAAATTAAAATTATATTCGTAATTACCAGGGTTTGCAATTGCTTTAACCTCTTTACCTTGATAATCAAGAATCGTAATTAATTTTGGTAATTCAGCAGTGTTGCTTAAGAGAACTTTAAATTCGCCGTTATTGGGGTTGGGAGAAATACTAAATTCTGAATTACGAATAGATAATCTATTCAAGTTTCCAGAGCTCGAATTGTTTTGAGCATTAACATTACCTTCAGTGAAAATGTCATAAATATTTGAAGCAGAGCCATTATTACTAGTACGAAAATTTACACTTGCAGGACATGCTGGAGATATAACGGCAGCAAATTTTGCCCCTTGATTTACTTGAAAGCCAGGTAAAAGCTCAATTTCATTTTCTTATATAAAACCTATTGTAGCAATTAAATTATTTGGGTTATTGTTTGGCACATCAGGGTTTACTATAACATTACCTGAAGTTGAGATTTTTGATTTGCCAATTTCAAGTAAATTGTATAAAGGAGCTGGGCAATTGGGAGGTGGGGACGATGAATTGCAAGACGGAGGGCCAATAATTAATGGGTACGTTGTTGATGTAATAGTGATGTTATCAGGTACAAGTCTGTCTAAAAGCGTTTGAGAGTTAGCAATCACATCTCTCATTCTCAGTCCTTGTCCATTTGTAAATTGGGTCAAGCAACCATCATAGTAGCTCATAATATTGTTAGTAAAAGGATTATACCCACCGCCGCCAGTATAATTACAATTCCCATCAGTAGATCCATTATTGTCTGCTGGAGTATCACAAACTAAATCTCCACAAATATCACAATTGCTACCATTTATGTTTTCCGGACACGCCCAAGGTAAATTAGATGATGTTGATTGGAACGTATGATAAAGACCTAAACAATGACCTAATTCATGAGCAAATGTTTCATTGTTTAAGAATGATTGTGTTGTAATAATAAATGCTGATCCAGATATATCCGAAGCAATACCATTTAGTGAATAATTATGATCAGGCACGATGTAAACGTTTATTGCGTCAGTCTTAAAACTACTTCCGCTCCATAATATTCCTGAAACGGAAGGGTTGTTCAAATCGAATGAATTATAAAATTGCGAGTTGTTAATGAAGCCTATGCCTGTTAGTGTTAAACAAATATTTAAAGGGGCAAATTTGGCAGGCGCTTGATTAAATGAATTAAATGCATCGATAATTGATGCTGATAAAGCGTTGTTGCCATTGCTTGCCCTGATAATATGAATAAATATTTTTACGGTTGCATTGTTTAAAGCTAGGGCTTTATTGGCAGTAGGTATTGATTGCAAAAAATCTTGAGTTGGACCAATTGTCGCACAGTCAGATTGGGATTTTAAAAAAATTACATTTATTAAAAGAATTAAAGTTAAAAACAAATATTTTATCATAAAATTTAAATTTTAAGTAATGTAAATATTGAAAAGTTATTATAAGTAGGATTTTCTTTTATTTTATTTGAACATTCTGCATCACAGTTTATTGAGCCAATTGACTTGATAAACCTATTAAACTCAAAGCCGACATTAAAACGCTTGAAAGCATGCATAAAAAAACCTAAAGTAATTTTTTGATTAACCGTAGGAAAAAACATTTTTTGATTAATATAATTATTGGTTTCCATGTTATCTATGTTCCCGAATTTATAATTATATGTATGTGTCTGCCCAGGTATATTTAAATTAGGAACAGCACTATTAATTTTAGGCGCTGTAAAAGTTAGTCTTCCATTAAATAGGTAAACAAAGGAGGTTCCTAAAAATAAATTATACGTTCTTTTACTTTTTGGATTAATACAATAATTCAAATTTAGAGGGATTTCAAAAGTATTGTGATTTAACTTGAATTTGGTTAAATTGAAAGTGGATACGTCCGTAATATAAAATCCAGCTCCGGATTTTGCATCCACTAATTCTCTATAAAAATAACCTAAACCTATTGAGAATGAAAATTTGTGGTTTTTAACTAAATCCAAATTGTATATTGCTTCACATCCAAAATTTTGGTTGCTACTATTAGAGTAAAGATAAGTTCTTGAACTTATTAATTTTAGATAAAAAGTTTGTACTTTTTCTTGCCTTCTAAACTTTTCACAATCATCTTGTGCTTTTGCAAGAAAAATCAATAAACAAAAGAATATTAAAAAAAAATTCTTCAACCTTACTTCACTTTTGTGTTTAATAAATCAATTTGTCTTTGTTGCTTCACCATCAAAATTGTCATTTCCTCAATCTTTTTTAGTAGTAGCTTATTCATTTCAGCCACATCAATTCCGTTTTCTTTAATTTCTTTTTCGTTCGGTATTTCAGGTAAATGTTTATTGGCTAAATAATATTTTTCAATATCGTATAAGTTTGGTACTTTATAGTCTTTAGCAAACACATAATCTGCCCAATCATTTATACGAATATAACAACTTTTAGCAACCATTTTACCATTTATTGTAAGTATGGAATGAGTATGAGGTAGTCTTTAATTTTTTACAAAACGCTTAGTTTCTGTTTTATCTTTATAAAAAGCATTAATGATATACAAACCAGAACTTAAGTTGCTTAAATTAAAATTATATTCGTAATTACCAGGGTTTGCAATTGCTTTAACCTCTTTACCTTGATAATCAAGAATCGTAATTAATTTTGGTAATTCAGCAGTGTTGCTTAAGAGAACTTTAAATTCGCCGTTATTGGGGTTGGGAGAAATACTAAATTCTGAATTACGAATAGATAATCTATTCAAGTTTCCAGAGCTCGAATTGTTTTGAGCATTAACATTACCTTCAGTGAAAATGTCATAAATATTTGAAGCAGAGCCATTATTACTAGTACGAAAATTTACACTTGCAGGACATGCTGGAGATATAACGGCAGCAAATTTTGCCCCTTGATTTACTTGAAAGCCAGGTAAAAGCTCAATTTCATTTTCTTATATAAAACCTATTGTAGCAATTAAATTATTTGGGTTATTGTTTGGCACATCAGGGTTTACTATAACATTACCTGAAGTTGAGATTTTTGATTTGCCAATTTCAAGTAAATTGTATAAAGGAGCTGGGCAATTGGGAGGTGGGGACGATGAATTGCAAGACGGAGGGCCAATAATTAATGGGTACGTTGTTGATGTAATAGTGATGTTATCAGGTACAAGTCTGTCTAAAAGCGTTTGAGAGTTAGCAATCACATCTCTCATTCTCAGTCCTTGTCCATTTGTAAATTGGGTCAAGCAACCATCATAGTAGCTCATAATATTGTTAGTAAAAGGATTATACCCACCGCCGCCAGTATAATTACAATTCCCATCAGTAGATCCATTATTGTCTGCTGGAGTATCACAAACTAAATCTCCACAAATATCACAATTGCTACCATTTATGTTTTCCGGACACGCCCAAGGTAAATTAGATGATGTTGATTGGAACGTATGATAAAGACCTAAACAATGACCTAATTCATGAGCAAAAATATTTTTGCCTCCAATCATTGCTTGTTTTTGGATTATCAATGACCTACCAGGTATTCCAGAAAAAGCAATACCTTGAGTTGAACTGTTACTATTGGGAACAATATAAACATCAATAGCGTCCGTATTTACATTGGTGTTTATTAGACTATTACAATCGTTATAATTAAAACTAAAGTCGTTGTAATATAAATTACTATTTATATATCCCCAACCTTTTAAACTGAAACAAATATTCTGTGGATTGAATATTGGAGCTAATGCAAAAAAAGAATTAACAGCTTCAGATACAGAAATGGAATTGGCATCATCCCCATTATTTTTTCGTACGATATGAAAAAAAATTTTAATAGTAGCATTGTTTAATGGTGCTACTTTGGCCTGCGGATTAATCTGACTTAATTCATCAATTGGCGGCGTTTGTGTTCCACAATTTATTTGTGATATTCCAATTCTTGCTACCATTGCTAGAGTAAAAGAAATTAATAATTTTGTTCTCATATTAAAATTTTAACGTAATTAAAAATGTACTGTTTAAATACCTTGATGTAAACAAATTTTGCTCTTTTTTTAGGTTTTCACCATCAAATGTATCACCAATTTTTCTTGTAAAATAATTCAATTCTATTCCTAAACTTAAATTTCTCATTAGAGGATAAAGAAGTCCGTAAGTTATTTTTGAATTTAGTTTAGGAAAAAAATTATTGATATTAATCATATTGGGATTCTTATCATAATTTAGGTTACCGAATAAATAACTGTAGTTATAATAGGTAGGTTCATTATTGCCAAAGTTTGGGATACCGTAGTCAGAGAATTGATAAGAAATATTCATATTACCTTTCAATAAATAGATTAATGAAATACCTATGTAGGGAGTAATTATTTTTTGTTTTGCTTTGTCTTTAAAAATGTTGTATTGCAAGATTAAAGGAAACTCAGCGGTTTGGTGAGTAATTGTTGTGGTATAATTAGCTCTTGAATCAAACCCTACCCCGTGCGAATAAAAATCAGAATTACGCATTAAGGTTCTATAATAATATCCAAGTCCTAAAGAAAGTCCAAATTTGTTTTTATGGTCAAGTGATAAATAATAACTAGTCTCTATGCCAGCAGATTTAATAGAGATTTCCTTATTAAACAACGAAGTTACCTGAGCCAGTTTTAAATTGAATCTTCTAATTTTTTCTGTCTTAAACTTTTCACAATCATCTTGTGCTTTTGCAAGAAAAATCAATAAACAAAAGAATATTAAAAAAAAATTCTTCAACCTTACTTCACTTTTGTGTTTAACTCATCAATTTGTTTTTGTTGCTTTACCAAAATAATTGTCATTTCCTCAATCTTTTTTAGTAGTAGCTTATTCATTTCAGCCACATCAATTCCGTTTTCTTTAATTTCTTTTTCGCTTGGTATTTCAGGCAAATGTTTATTGGCTAAATAATATTTTTCAATATCGTATAAGTTTGGCACTTTGTAGTCTTTTGCAAACACATAATCCGCCCAGTCATCTATTCTAATATAACAAGCGCGTGCAACCATTTTACCGTTTACCGTTAGCATAGCATCTGTGTGCGGACCGGTTGTTTGTGTTTGCCCGTTAATTATGGTTTGTCCATTGCGTTTCACTCTAAACCCTATGTAATCAAAGTTTGTAGCATCTTTTATTTCAAAAGCATTTACATTAGCAGTCCTTAGTGTAGTTTTTGATAGTTGTACGTTACCAACTCTCCCTATCTCTACATCTCCACCATTATCGCCAGTATTTATAAAGGTTTTACTGCCGCAAAAATAATTAAACAATAAACCCGCAGCACTTGCTGGGTTGCCTGTTGCTTCAATAGCACAACCATTTTGCCACGTTTGAAAACTTAATAAGCCTGAGGTTGAAGGGTTAGCTGCATTGTAAACTTGAAACGCACCACCAACCGCTACATTTAAATTTGACTGAGGACCATTGGTGCATGGAACAGGTGGCATTGGTATGGGTGCGCCGTTACTGCCAAAATTTCTACCAAAAACTAGAGTTTCTGTTGTGCCAGATGTTACTGAGCGCAGTTGTGTGTTTGCGCCTAAATCTAAGCCTTGAGTTGCATTAACGGCTCCTTTGAAAGTAGTATTACCAGTAAAACTACTCGCTCCCGTAACATTCAAATCATTATCTACTTTAACATCCCAACCTTTTACCTGTGTTGCGGCTTGTACTTTATCGGTAATAACGATGCCACCCCCAACAAATAAATTATTGCTTATGCGGGCATCGCCAATAACATCTAATTTAAAACCAGGGCTGGGGGCTATGCCTATACCTAAATTACCACTGGGTAGAAAATAATCATTACCTGTTTTTTGCAATACACCAACACCATTGCTGTTAAGTAAATTGGCTACTGCAGTGCCGCTTAAAGCTGATAGTTTGCCATTCGCATCTATGTTCAACAGTCTGTTTGATAAGCTACTTGAAAGTGAGTTAAAAATTATATCACCATTGGTATCAAATGTAAAACGGGTTACATTGTTTGTTTTAATTGCTAAAGGAAACGCATTGGTGGTTCCTAAAAAATCGCCACTACTTGCCTTGTTGCCGTTTGGCGACCACCGTGGGCCATTTCCGTTGCCATTACCTTGCGCCATAATTATTAGGCTTAAAACGCTAAATAAGCCTGTTGTTATAGCTTTTAGCTTGTGGGGGGGGTAAAAGGGGTTTTGTTATTTTGTGCTTTCATAAGCAAAATTTTTAAGTTTGTTTAACAAATATAGTAAACCAAAACTTGTTTGTCAAGTACAAAATTGTTAAATCATGAAACTCTGTTTTTTTAAATTGTGCTCTTATTTAGTGGTAGCAAGGTTTTTAATTTGGACTAAAAAGTTATTAACAATTGCAAAACCTATAAGTACTTATAGGTGTATTTTGGTGTTTTTTTTAAAAATTTTCGCATAACCTGCAAATAATTTTAACTTATATCAAATCCAAAAATTAAATAATCCAATAATTTTATTAGTCTTGTTGAGTAGTTTTTGCTTGGAAATGATTCTTTGGCAAAAACGTATCGAGCCACCAACGTATAACAAATTAGGATAATAAACTTTAATTGTCTCGATACAATTTTTCAAGAGGCAACTTCAATAAGCTCCGTTACCTATGAGCATAATTTATTCGCCTTGAAATCAGCTATTTAGAAGTTGTATTAGATATTTTTATTGAAAAAAACGCGCTAACTACTGCTCAATAACTTTTGGCGCTTTAAAATAGTCACTGTCTTTATTTGGCGCATTTTTTAAAGCCTCTTTTTGGGTTACGGTAACCTCTGGCTCATCTGCACGCAAAACATTCGATTCAGAATTAATATAAATCAATGGCTCCACATTATCTGTGTTTAATTCGTTTAGTTTATCAATAAAACCTAGCATACGGTTTACATCGTTTGCAATTTCTTTTTTTGCTTCCTCATTAAATTCTAAGCGTGCAAGGTGAGCAATTTCATCAATGGTTTTAGTATCAACTGTTTGTGCCATGGTATCTATTTAATTCGTGTAGTGTAAAGTTATAAATTTTTTCTTTAATTAGGTCGGCATCTTGGTTTGTTAATCCTTTGGTACTAATTTCATCGCCAATAATTATTCTAGGAATACCGGGGCTGCCGTTGCTCTTAAAGAAACCTCCATTTTGTAAAAACAGCCAGTTGTTTAAATTTACTACTGGCACAATTGGCACTTGCATATCAATAGCCAAACGAAATGCACCGTTTTTAAAATTTTTTAATTTGCCGTTTTCGCTAATTGTACCTTCAGGAAAAATAACAACACTTAATCCTTGTTTTAATTTATTTGCACATTCTTGTAAGGATTTATGCGCATCGGTAATACTTTTTCTGTTTACAGGAATATCTAAATACTTAAAAAATTGGTTAAACAATGGAATTTTTAAAAGCTCAGCTTTACCTAAATAAACTGCAGTATGCTGTATGTAAAAAGTGCTAAATACAATATCAAGATAAGAAGTGTGATTGGCGACATAAATACAGGGTTGTTGTTGCTTGTATTTTTTGTTGGAATATTTTACAATTGGAAATAAAAAAGAAGGATAACTTATGAATGCAGACCAAACGCGTTTTAAAAAGAAAACAATTTTAAATTGCTTTGTAACCAAAAACAAATAAAAAAAAGGAAACAGAATTAAAAATGGAATAACAAACCAAATAAAGAACCAAATTTTCCAAATAGGGCCAAGTATTTTTTTGAACACAATCACCCAACAAATTTAGCAATATATTGGGGTTTTAGGGTGGAGTTTAGAAATTAAAATAGGCGTTGTTTATACTTAAAATCACGTTATAATAGATTTTAGCAGTGTTTAAAAACTAATAAGTTACTGAAATCTGTTTGTTTTTATCGCCATTATTTACCAATTAATACATTGTATTCTTCTGGTATTTCTACTCCTCGAAAATGGTTTGTTAAGCCATAAAAAAGAACTATAGTTACGATGCTTCCAAAAATTAGGATTAGTTTTGCCTGTTGATTTGGGCCTAAGTTTAAAATCTCGCATGTCATTTTTTTAGCATGTATAGCGGCCATGTGTCCAAAAAATGAAAGAATAGCGAGTGCGTAATACGGAATAAAAAATAAGTTAAATGGAAAAGCATTGAGTCCAGCTACCCCGAAGTAAAAATTGGTATCCAAATTTAAAAAAAGCCGGCCCACCAAAACGGCACTAAGGTGTATAACAAGAAATAGTGCCAGATAAAGACCGGAGTAAATATGAAGTTTTTCAAAGCCTTTTTTTGCAAGTCTTTTTTGGGTTTTAAAAAGGGCTATTCCTGAAATAATTTGAACAAGCACCGCAATCAATAAAATTGACTCAACCAATAGGTTACGATAAAAAGGCCGCAGCATGTTCATTAGTTCAATATGCTTTTCGGGACCAAAAATACTGCAAAAATGATTGAATAAATGAAGTCCAACGAAAATACTGAGTGTTAGGCCTGTTACAAAATGAATTTTCGTAATTGATTGCTTTTTTGGTACCACAGTGGCTAGCTTAGTTGTTCTATTCAAAGGTTTCATCCTGAAATTGTTAAATACTGCACAAAAATAAATAGTTGCTTTAGGTTCTTCATTAACTTTAGTTAAGAAAATCAAGTAGGTATTGGAAAAAAAGACTTAGTAAGATGTCAAAAATATAGCAGAGTGTTACTTTTTTTAAAAAGCCAAACTATTCAAGTTTTAGTTTGAAGAAAACTGATGATTTTAATTATTATTCAATCAATTTTAGAAGTTTTGCTAATAGAGTTTTAAAGATATCACATAAAATAAATACCGAATTATTTTTTATAGAAAAAGTTATTCGCGCAAATTCATTGAAAAGGTATTTAAAAATGAATGGTTTATTTAAAATTTACACTATTTGCTTAAAACTTATTAAATCTGGGATTTAATAACTGAAATTCATAGGAATTTATTTTATGTTAAATTTATAAGACTTGTGCGGCATTATCTGTTTTATTTTTCTCAAATTTTTATTTCTTAACCGAAGTCAATGAAAAGGAATGTTTATAGCTCCAATTTTGCGGTATAATTATAAAGTTAATATAAAATGAAACATTTAAAAAGAACAATTTTCGGATTGAGTTTTACACTCTTTTCTTTGAATCTCTCTGCACAGCAACCAACTATTGGTGATAGCCTTATTACAACTACAGCCATCTCTGAATTTATTAGTGAATCAAATTCGCTTTCAGCGAGTTCAAATTTTACAAGTGGCATTAGTCATAATTATTCGCGTACAAGTTTACAGAGGCACTCTTTATTAAATCCTTTACTGCCTGTTATAAAAGGATTTTTTTTAAGTAACACCAAAAATGGTGCTCTAGAAGAGTTCAATTTAAGTATGCAACATGATGAGAGTAAAAAGAAATTCTTTTTTGATAATAGAAGAAACAGATATTCATCTCTTTGGACATTCGCATCCTTAAATTACTTATACGCTGATGTTGCAGGACTTATGGATAAAAATTTACTAAATCAATATCAAAATGGTGTAGTTGATGGCTTAAAAATAACTCCTCAATTTTTAACTTTTGCAGCAGCTTTTTTACAAGTTCCAATTGCAAATGTTTTTTTGCCACAAATTATAAAAAATGAAAAAACATTACGGTGGGTGCAAATTGTATCAGGTGCATTTATGACCCTAGTTCAATCAGCTACCTTATTCATTGGTAAACCTACTCCTTATTACGTTTTGTTTTCTGCATTAGAAATTGGTGCTACGGCATACATAACCTTTGACGCCATCAAATGGAAACCTAAAAAGAAAGAAATACTAATTGATTAAAAATCAAATAATACAGGCAATGAAAAACAAAAGAGACTTTCTAAGTATCCTTTGGGTATTTGTAACCTTAAACTATTTGTATTGTGATTTAATTGGCTTGATGGATTCGAGTTTATTAAAACAATACTTAACAGGCAAAGTTGAAGGAATGGAAATAAATTCTACCTTCTTGTTTTATGCTGGAATTTTGATGGAAATCCCAATTGCAATGGTTTTATTCTCAAAAATTCTTGCTAAAAACATAAATTGTTGGACAAATATCTTTGCTGGTTCTATAAAAACTAGTGTAATGGTTACCACGCTTTTTATTGGGAAAGTGAGCGAATATTACATGTTTTTTGCGCTTATTGAAATTACGACTACTCTTTTTATTATTGTATACGCATTTAAATGGCTGCAGCAAAAATAATAACTTTCTTAATGTTTCTTTTGTAGCTTTCTCCTTATTCTACTTAGTGATTCTGGCTTAACGCCAATGTATGTAGCAATATCGTATTGTGGCACCCTTTGAAAAATATCAGGTCGTGTCTCTAATAGTTTTAAATAGCGCGTTTCTGGTTTATCTGTAATATAAGAAGTCATTAAATTTTGTTGTTCCAAAAAAACAGTTTCCATAATTTGACGAGAAATTGTCTCAAAGCGTGGGAACTGTTTAAATAATTCTTGAGCCTCGAGTTCATTGCCTACAACTACAGTCGTATTCTCCATACAAACTAAACTGTAATTTGAAGTTGTTTTACCCTCAAAATTCTCTAATGAAATTATCCATTGTTCTTCTGTAAAGAAATTGGTAGTTATATCCTCTCCTTCAATTAATTTAAATTGTCTTACACAGCCTTCAATAATAAAGAAAGTGTCGCTGGTAAATTGTCCTTCTTTAACTAAGAAATCATTTTTGTTGAAATTTTTAACTACCATACTTTCAGATAATACCTTTGTTTCATCTAATGTTAAGTTGGTAATTTTCGAAAAATAAGTTATTAGTCTATTATCCATAAAGTTTTGCTTTTTATTGTCTTATTAGCTCTATCAGAATAGCATTAATAAAAAACAAACAAAAATTCTATAAAGAAATTCCCTCTGATATATCAACTTAAGTTACGTAAAATATTTATTAAATACTTTACTTATCCTTATAAATAACCATGTTTATTTTTCCAGTGGTTGGACTGCTATTGTCGGTTAGGGTTACAACAAAGGGTTTGCGTTGTCCTTCAAAGCAATTGTAAACTACCGAGCCTTGGTCTTCTGTAGGGTTTGGTAATTTGTTGGCGTAATAATCTTTTAAATCGCAAAAAAGATAAGAGGCTAATTCTAAATCTTTAGAATTTATTTGTAGATTAATTTCTTCCAGGCTATCCCGGTTTAAAGTATAATCAATTGAATAATTCGTTAAGCTATCAATTTTATATTCAAAATACAAATGACCGGCACCAGTTTCTGTGGGGGCAACTGTTTCAACTTGTTTAATAATCTGAGGGTTGCTATTTAAATTAATGCCTCTAAAAACGCCTTCTTTGCTTTTTACAATTTCATCTAAAAGTAAGTGGTAGCCTTCAAAAATTCTGTTTTTTGTTTCAGGTTGTTTTGGTTTTTCGTCTTTGCAAGAAAAGCAAATTGCGAAAATAATTATGTATATCGGTAACTTCAAAACCAAAGTAAAAATAGTTATTTTTTTTGAATAAGAAAGGATGATACAAAACAATAAGTTGTAATGCTTGGGATGCTAAAATAGAACGGTTGTAAAATTTAGGGTGATTAATAAGGTTTGATTGCAAAACCAGTTGTTTTTTTCTTCACTTTTTGGTTATAAAACAACTCTTAATTACTAGTTATTAAAAGCCAAAACAACCATTTTGCCATTCATCATAAACTCCATAGAATCGGCTAGGTTTTTCATTAAAAAAACACCTCTTCCGTTTGGTTTATCAATATTTTCAGGGTCTGTAGGGTCGGGTAGGTTACTGAAGTTAAAACCATCGCCTTCATCCGATATTTTAAAGATTAATTGGTTGTTATTATTTTCAAAACCAATATTTACAAACTTATTTGGATTATTTTGATTGCCATGCGTAATGGCATTGTTTACCGCTTCGGTTAAGGCAATCATCATATTGCCATAGCTATCTTCATTTACATTATATACGCTACAAACATCATCAACAAGGCGCTCAACCAATCTTAGGTTATCAGTTACTGAGGTGAACTTTAAGCTATCTCCTTTTGAAGGTATCATTATTGTTTTAAAGTACTATTATTAAAATAGTTGTTTACTTTTTCTTTGTAATAGGGCGTTAAACTAGGCGGAACCGTGTTTAACAACTCCATTTCTTTTTCTTTTAGCCTTTTATACTCTAAAAATTGCTTAGGGTTGCTTAAAATTTCATTTTTTGCTTCATTACTTTTTCTTTGCTCGTCTTGTTCGCGTTCTCGCTCTGCTTTTTCGCTTTCCAACAGTTTGGTTAATATATCTTGCTGGCGTTTCATGGTTTCATTTGTAATTTGTTTGTTTACAAGGTCTTTTTCGGTTTGTTCCATTAAGTTTGCAATATCCCCGCCAGGGTTTGAGCCTTTGTTTTTAATTTTATCCATCATTTGCTGCATTTGCCTTCTAAGTGCTTCTTGTTGTGCTGCCATTTTTGCAAGTTGTTCGCTACTACCGGGCATCATGTTTAATCCGCCCTGACCTTGCCCTTGTCCTTGCCCAGGTTTCTGCCCTCCTGGTTTATCTCCGGGTTTTTCTCCTGGTTTTTGACCACCCGGTTTTTGACCTTTTTCTAAGGCTTCTTTTAATTGTTGTAATTGCCTATTTAATTGTTCTTGCATTTGGCGCATGCTTTGTGCGCTAGGTTTACTGCTTGGTTTTGAGCCTTGGCCACTGCCTGGTTTTTTACATTTTCCTTTTTTGCCAGGTTGTTGCTGTTGCTGCTTCTGTGCTTGTTTCTGCATTTGTTCTAAACTTTCATTTAGTAAAAGCGCAAGGTTGTTTACTGAGGTCATGGTACTTTGCATGCGCATGTTTCCTTCGCCTGTGTTTCGCTCAGCAAGTGCTTTTACTGTTTTATCCATATTGCTATTTATGGAGCTAATTTCGCGGTTTACCAAGGCACTAATTTGTGGTGCACGTTTACTAAGTGCTAAAAGACTATCCTCAATAATTTTACTATCGTCTTTTAATTTGTTTTGTTGTTTAGGAATGTTTACATATTGCGGGTTATCAATACGTGTTTTTGGAAGTGTTTTTAACAAGTCTTCCTGCGCAAAAGAAAGGTTGAGTAAATTTTCTAAAATTTGGCGAAGGGTCTGCATGTTTTCCTCTTGTTGTTCTTCTTCTTCCTCTTCCATGGCCTTCTCCATTTGATCTTTCATTTCTTGCATTTGTTTGCTGGCCTCTTTTTGATTTTTGCCAGCATCTTTTTTACTGCTCTTACTACTTTTACTGAGGTTGTCTGATGCTTTTTGCATCTCGTTGCTAATTTGTTTTTGCAATTCTTCTGTTTTTGCAAGGTCTTTGGGTTCCTCTAAGGCTTTGTTTTTTTCTTCAACATCCTTTAAGTCTTCTTTTAGTTTATCAAACTCTTTATTTAACTCATCTTGCTTTTGTTTTAATTCTGCATCTTCTTTTGCTTTATCGTTTTGTTTATTAGCATCGTTCTTTTTATCGTCAGCTTTTTGATTGTCTTTATTTTCTGTTTGTTTATTTAATTCATCTTGTTTGTTTTTTAGCTCATCCAATTTATCAATTGCATTTTGCATTTTTTGTTCTACCTCCAATTGTTTAAAGGCTTCTAAGTTTCTGTCTAATTCTTTTTCAATATCCTTATTGCTCAATTTCATTTCTTCCAACTTTTGTTGTACTTGGTTTTTATCTAACTGACTTAACATTTTATTTAACTCCTCAAATAATTTTTTCATTTCAGGTGTCATTACATTTTCAAATAACTTCTCAAGTTCTTGTTGTTTTTCTAAAATGTTTTCATCAGTTTTTGTGAACTCATTTTGTTGTTGGTTGTTTTGTTGATTTTCTTGTTTTACTTCTTCAACCTTATTTTGTAGCTCTTGTTGTTTTTTGATTAAATCTTCAATTTTCTTTTTTTCTTCGTAGCCGAGTTGTTTTTTATCATTTATTTTTTTTGATAATTCGTTTACATCTTTTTGAAGTTGTTTTGCTTTAGAAATGCTTTCTTCTAAATCTTTTTTAATTTCAGAATTATTTTTTTGTGTGCTTTCATTTATCTCATCTTTGGTTGGTGCTTTAAAGGTCATTACTTGTGTACGTGCTGCTTTAGAGCCATTTACTCCATCGTTGTCAAACACTTCAAAGTAATATTCTATTTTATCTCCTGGTTGTAAATTGTATTGATTTGCATCAAAAAAATAAAAATAAGGTTGTGTAATTTGCGTTTTATTTAAAACGATTGGCTGCACACCGTTAGTTTCTTTTGCCTTGCCAGTACTATCAGTGCTATATTTTTTAAAATGAAATGAGAGTTTACTAAAGCCATAATCGTCTTTTATTTGACCGCTGAAATAAATATTTTTTGGATTTAATGAGTCTGCTTTTTCGTTTACCTCAATTACTGGAAACTGATCTGCAATTACATTAATGGCGTATGCAAGAGAATCGATCGCATTGGAAACAGCAGCACTTGTAGCTTTTAGTGAGTAATTTGTACTTTTTAAAAATTTACGAGCGAATGAAAATTGATTTTCAGTATTTTGTTGGGGGAAAGCACTACTATCTGAAAAATTTAATACTAAATTATCTGTGTTTTTTGTGTTAAATGTCCATATTACTTTTGTGCCTTGTGGTATTTGCAAATCGCCAGTATTATTTAATTTTTCGTTTGGTTTATTTAGATAGGTAGGGTAAATTAATTGCAAATTGAATTGTTGTAAAGTGGGTTTTGGAACTACTTTTAATTGATAGGGTTTGGATTGAAAGCCAGCCGCAGAGAATTGAAAATCGGTGCTCGATTGAATGTTTTTGAATGTATAGGTGTAATCTAATTTATTTTCTTTATTTAGTTTGTATTCAATACCATTAATGTTTATAAACACTTCATTTGGTAATTGTTCGCCTTTAACTTTAAGCTGTAATTCATAATCTTGCGATTGTAGAGCCAATAAATTTTTGTTTTGAATACTAAATTGAAAAGGCATTTCTTTTTCGTAGAAAGTAGAGTAATTTACAATGCGCTTGGTTGGTTTTGTAATTATTTGTGGCCAAATTACAACAATAGTAAGGGTTAGTAGAAAAAATGGTAAAACGTATTTTAAATATTTTTTGTTTTCAGATAAATCAATAGCCGTTGTAAACGGAACGGGTTTTAGTTCAGTAATTTTTTGGTTAATACTCGCTACCAATAATTCATCAGAGCCTTTTAATGCTTTATTGTTTTGCAATTGCAGCACGTTTAACAATTTATCTTGTACATTACTAAAGTGGTTTCCAATAATTTCGGCAGCTTGGTTGTACGAGATTGTGGTGCCAATTTTATTTAGTTTAAGTAAAGGAATAGCTATGTATTTACCTAACACAAACAATACCAAAGCCAAAAAGCCAAAGAATAAAAAGCCGCGAACAACAGAGTTGAATTCACCAAAATACTCAAGGAGTACAACGGTTAAAAAGGCAGCTAACAAAATTGCAGCGGAATAAATAACGCCTTTTACTAATTGATTTTTATAAAATTTACGTATAAACTCGTCTAGTTTATTTATTAGTGCTGTATCTGAGTTAGTGTTCAAATTTTATTTTATTTAGTTCTTTAAAATCAATTTAAAAAAATTTCGCCAACGTTACTTACAAATTTAATCTAAAGCTAATTAAAACGAAAGCTAAAGTTGTTAAAAAGTGTTTGTTTCTAGAAATTATTTTACCTTAATATAGCTTGCTATTAGCAATTTTAAGGCCGAGCTCATGCGGTTGCTTGGATGAAAGCAGGCACTTAAGGTTTTTAAAAAGTCAATCCGTTCTTCAATTATTAATTTATCAAGTAAGGCGCTGATGAGTTTAAGATGGTATTCGTAACTGGCGTAACTTGTGTGTTGTTTGTAAGAGTATGAGATGGCAGCAATTAAAAAGTTTTTATAATCTGAATTTATGGGGTTTGGCAAAATTTTTACAAACCGCATTAAATCACCATATCCAAACTGGGTTGGGGCGTTCAACTTTACTACCTTATCATGCCAACCAGCAAAAATTGCAATTTGAACAGCATTAATTCTATAGTACCCAGTCGATTTGTTTATTAAATAGTTGAAGGCATCGTTTAAAAACATATCGAGTTCTATTTCAGTAGTAATTTCTTTTAAGTGTTCACAGGTTGCAACTATGCTGTAAATGGAGGCTTTTAAGGACTGAGTTAAAAATATTTTTTTATATTCTGGTAAATTAAAATAATTACATAAATAGATTGATTCTGCGTACGGACAAGGTTTATCTTGACGCAAAAGATTTTCATTTTCTTGAACCAATTTATTTACACTTTCTGTATTTCCTAAAACTAAAGCCATGGTGGTATCACAAATTATTACTTCCGATTTTTCATCTTCATGCACCGCTTCATGATTTAATGCGCCGCCCGAAATCAAATACTTTTTAAAATAATCAGTTATTCGTGTAAGATTTTTTCCGTTACCGTACTTTACCTTTTGTGTGCTTTCTAAAGCTTTATTAAATTTTGCTAAGTGTTTATCTTTTAATACAACTATTGCCAACGCCAACAAAGGACTTATGTGTAAATTAAATTTAGCTAAATTTTTTAATTTACGGATGCAGAGTTCTAGTAATTCTTCTTGGAAGTCGGTTATTTTTAGATAATTTGGATAAATGACAATTTGTTTTTCGAGACTCTCAAAAACGGTATCAGCTATACTTTTTCTGTTTTTTTTGTCCTTTTCTTCTTTTATTAATTCACTGGATAAAGCCAAAACGTTTAACTGAAAATTTTCGTTCAATTTATTTTCTTCTATCCAATTACTTATAAATTCATCTTGTGCCGAGTCTGTTTTTTTATAAAAATTGTTTTCAGCGAGTAAAACATACATGCTAAGTTTTAAATCTTTTATGTTTATTGAATCTTCATTTAGCGTAATTTTTGCTCTCAATAGTTTGTCAAAATCAGAATTTGATTTGGCGTAATCTTCAATAAAATCAAGTAGTTTAGTAAGGTCGGTGTTTAGTAAAATTTCCTTTAAAGAAGGCTCACTTTTTATTTTTTTAGTAGATGTTGTTGTAATTTTTTTATCTTTTCTTGGTTTAATTTCTATTTCAAACTTTTCTTTTTCAATAAAAAAAATTACTGCTGCCATGTGTTCGCATTTACTTTTTTTGCAACTACAATTTATGTTGGTTAATAAATTGCTTTTCCTCAAAAACGAAACAGAATTAATTTCTTTAGAGTGAACTTGGTAAATAAATAATTTATCAGGGTTTTTTTCAATAAAATTTACAGTGCCGTTTTTACAACTACTCAATCCTTTTTTTAGGGTAGCTTCAGTAAAAATTTGCTCAAAGCCGTCAATATCTAAATTATTTAATTCCAAAAAGCAAATTTAGTATAGTTTATTGAGTTAATCGTATTTTTTATCGATTGAGTGGTTAGGAATAATAAGTTAAAAACCTTATTTTTAACACGTTATATGAAAAAAATATTCCTCATATTAATTTTATTTTTTCAAGCTGTATTTCTGTTTTCTCAACGAGGAAAACATGGCGCTTTAACCGTTGCAACGCCCAGCCTGAGAGTAAATGAGTACACAAGCTTAACCGCTAATGCACTTGCAGGCGCAACATTACTGCAGGTAGCTAACAGTAATTTAAATGCTAACGGTCGATTTGCCGGAAATTTGCAAATTGGAGATTTGGTAATGATTATTCAAATGCAAGGCGCACAAATTAAAACTTTTAATTCCGCAGGTGGGCAAGACTCTACCTACGGAGAAATTCTAAATTATAACAATTGTGGTAATTATGAATTGGCGCAGGTTTTTGCAATTCCAAACGGAACTTCGATTCAGTTGGATTGTGGTTTATCTAAAAGTTATTCGAGCACTGGAAAGGCACAGGTGGTTCGTGTTCCACGTTACACTACATTAACTATAAATGCAGCTAGTTCTATTTTTGGTGATGCTTGGAACGGCACAATTGGCGGTGTTGTGGCTATGGAAGTGAATGGGGCGAGCGTTATTAATGGTTCGGTAATTGCCACAGGTTTAGGTTTTAGAGGGGGTACAGCAGTAAACGATGGGAGCTTTGGCGGAACACGCTATGTTGATGCAGGAGGCGGTATAGTTGAAGGTGGTGAAAAAGGAGAAAGCATTGCTGGCTCAGCCGCTGACTATATTGCACTTTACAATGGTGCATATTCAAAAGGCGCTCCTGCAAACGGCGGCGGCGGCGGCAATACCCATAATTGCGGTGGCGGTGGTGGGGCCAATGGGGGGGCGTTGAATAACTGGACAGGTTACGGAGTTACAAACCCAGCCTATGCAGTAGCTTATGATTTAGAGTTTGCTGGGCGGTCAGCAATTGTCTCGCCAGGTGGTGGAAAAGGTGGATACGGATTTTCAGCCAATAATTTAAACCCAAATACAAATGCGCCTGGGCTTGCTGCGTGGGGTGGAGGTAACAGAGGAAAGCATGGTGGGCATGGAGGCAGAGCGCTTGATTATACAACAGGAAGAATTTTTTTAGGTGGTGGCGGTGGCGCTGGACATGTTAATAATATTATAAATAATTCAAATACTGGGGGTACTGGTGGTGCTGGCGGAGGTATAATTTATATGTTAACTTATGGTTCAGTATCTGGAACTGGAACTATAGTGGCAAATGGTAGAAATGGTATAAATGCAACGAGTGGAAGTGGATTTAGTCTGGGGGGTGATGATGCAGGAGGTGGCGCAGGTGGCGGAGGAACAATTCTTATTTCTACCTCAAATAATGTTGCAGGAGTTAATTTAATTGCAAATGGAGGAGTAGGTGGTAACGTAACTATGAGTGGTGGATTTTCTGCTTCCAATGCAGCGTATGGCCCAGGTGGTGGTGGTGGTGGTGGTTATATTGGTTTAACGGCAGGCGCACCTCCACAAACTATTGCTGGTGGTGTGAGTGGAATAATGAATGGTGCGCTTGGAAGCGCTTTAATAAAAACTAATTTTCCACCTAATGGCGCATCCAATGGTAATAGTGGGTTAACAAATCAGCCTCTAGCAAATTACACTTTAAGCGCAACTAATACAACAATTTGTGTTAATAATTCGGCAATTCTTAATGCGGTTTCTAATCAACCATTAGCAAGTTTTGTGTGGTATAGCAATTTAGTAGGCGCTACACAACTAGGTACTGGTGCGGCTTTCACTACATCAGTCTTCGCAACCCCTGGCACTTACACTGTTTTTGTAGGAATGTGTCCAGGTAATTACAGAATACCTGTTACAATAACTGTCTTAGGTGGTCCAACGCTAACTGCAACTAGTGCAACTATTTGTGCAGGACAAACTGGTACTTTAACCGCAAGTGGCGCTACTACCTATACATGGAGTAATGCAGTACTATCTGCTACAACTACCGCAGCACCATTGGCTACAACTATTTATACGGTTGTTGGTACAAGTGGATCTTGTTCTGCATCTGCAACGGCAACTATAAACGTAAATGCTTCGGGTTCTATTGCGGTTAATTCTGCTACGATCTGCAACGGTCAAACTGCAACCCTTTCGGCAGGTGCAGCCACAGGCTACACTTGGAGTACAGCACAAAATAGTCAATCTATAATTGTTACTCCAACAACTACATCAAATTACATTATTAATGCTAATATTGGCTCTTGTATTGTTAGTAACACAGCTGTAGTTACAGTAAATAGTTCGCCTACAATAACCGTGAATAATGCAAGTATTTGTGCTAATCAAAGTGCTACCTTGATTTCTAGTGGGGCAATTAGTTACGTTTGGAATGATGGAACTACCACAAATACCAATGTAGTTTCTCCTATTAATGCCACAACATATACCGTAACCGGCACACAAAATGGCTGTACTAATACAGCTACTGCAAGCGTTATGGTAACTCCAAACCCAACCATTAATGTTGCTAACGTTAGTATTTGCGTAGGGCAAACAGCAACTGCCACGGCTCTTGGTGCTGCTAATTATACATGGAATCCTAATGGAATACAAAGTTTCGGAACCACTTTTACTACCAGTCCGCCTGCAACAAATAATTATACAGTAGTGGGGGCAACTAATGGTTGTTTTGGCACGGCAACCTTTGTTGTAAATGTAGGAGCAAATCTTTCTGTCAATTTCTTAAATGTTCCCAATTCGATTTGTGCTGGCCAAACAGTAATTTTGCAAACAATTTCCACAGCTACCAATTATTTATGGAGCAATGGTAGTACTACCTCCAGTTTGGCTGTGGCACCAGCTACAACAACAAGTTATACCATTAATGGAAATTTTGCAGGCTGTACTGGTTCTAATGTTGCAACAATCAATGTAAATCCGCTACCAACACTAACCCTTAATACAAACCCTATTTGTAGCGGTCAATCGGCAACAGTTTCAGCACTTGGCGCAACAAATTATACGTGGAGTAATGGCGCTACAAATAATAGTATTGTAATTAATCCAGCAAGCACAACAAACTTAAGTTTAACTGCGAATAATGGCATTTGCAGCAATACGGCATCTATTCAACAAATTGTAAATATTTCGCCAACTGTTACAATAAACAACCCAAATATTTGTTTAGGGAATAGCGCCACATTAATTGCCAATGGAGCAGCAAGTTATACATGGTTACCATTAGGAACGATAAGTAATACAATTTCTGTAAATCCTAACTCAAACGCCACCTACTCTGTGCTCGGAAGCTCAGCGGCAGGCTGCACAGTGTTAGCAACATCCAATGTAACAGTAACAACTGGCGGTACAATTCCACTAAATAACGCTACAATTTGTAACGGTCAAACCGCAACTATTGGTACCTCTGCTAGCGGAGTTTCTTATAATTGGAGCAATGGGGCAGTATCACAAACTATTACTGTTAGCCCTTCATTAACAACTGTTTATACTCAAAGCGTTGTTAATGCATCTGGGTGTACATTATCAGGCACCGTGCAGGTTTCTGTTATACCTGCACCAATTTTAACAATCACAACGAATAGCGGATTAACCTCTTTATGTTCAGGTGCTACGCTCACACTCGCTGTTTCAGGATCAAATAGTTATACCTGGAATACTGGAAATAATTCAAATGTTATTGCTGTTTCTCCTACAGCCTCTACAACCTATTTTGTAAACAGTAATAATGCAAATGGCTGTGTATCTGCCTCTTCTATTACTTTGAATGTTGATACCCCGCCCCAATTATCAATCTCTCCGGCGGAGGGAGTTATTTGTAAAGGAACCACATTGAGTTATAGTGCCTCTGGCGCAACTACTTACGAGTGGAATTATGATGGAAATTATTTTTTTGGAAATCCATTGGTGATAAATTCTCAAAAAAGTTTTAATATTTTTTTAAAGGGAATTAATGGCACCTGTAATAGCACAACCGTTTTCCCAATTAGTGTGAGTAATTTAAATGCAGCCTTTAAAGCTGAAAGTAATTTTGTGGACTATCCTGGAAGTTTAACTTTTACAAACACTAGCAGCAGCTATACAACTGTTTTTTGGGATTTTGGAAATGGACAAACATCAACTTCGCAAAATATTACAAATACACTTTTTGAGAATCCTGGTCAGCAACTTGTAACCCTTTTGGCGACCGATCAATATGGTTGTAAAGATACCGCTTATTATATAGTTGAGGTTGGGTGTTTGAACGGAGATTTATTTGTTCCAAATAGTTTTACACCTAATGGCGATGGTTTAAATGATACCTATAAAGTTTTTGGTGGGGCTTGTGTTTCAAAGTTTGAATTAGTTATTTTTGATAGATGGGGAATTGAAGTGAAGCACTTTAAGGAATTAACAGACGAATGGGATGGTACCAAAAAAGGTATTGCGATGGAAACAGGAGTTTATAATTATAAATTAACTTTTTATTTAAAAGAGAAGAAGTTAATTACGAAGTATGGCCATATTAACTTGGTTAGGTAGATTTTATTTTTACTCAATTATTTAACTATTTTTTTAATTTAATAGTAAAACTATCACTAAACATATTTTTACTTTTGGTGTTAGTAGTACATGATTACCCAACTAAGACTTGAAGTACCAGCAGAACTTTTTATTAAAGACCCTTTTTCCTCGGAACTGGGTGCTAAAATAGTCGAAGCAGCTATTCAATTAATAAATAAAATTGGTTATGAGGATTTTACATTTAAAAAGTTAGCTTTGAGTTGTAAGACTACTGAAGCCACTATTTATAGATATTTTCACTCCAAACAACAATTATTGGCTTACCTATGCGCACTTTATTGGTCATATACAACTTTGATAATTGAGCTAGAAGGTGAAAAGTTGAATTCTAATTCAAAAAAGCAACTGGGTAGTTTATTACAAATTTTAAGTAATAATGTAGAATTAAAATCGCTGTCAAATACACTATTAATTGAGGAGTTATTTAGGTTGGTGATTAAACAATGGCCAAAAGTAAATCACCTTGATGGAGAGCAGAACACCTACCTTAATGATGCGGTAAACGCTTACAAAAAAGTTACTCAATTATTTGCAAACGTTCTTCATACAATACAACCAAAATTAAGATACAGTTTAGTTTATGCCGATACAATTGTTATGGCGATTCATAATTATGCCTTAAACAGTTGTAGAGAAAAGGAATTTACAATTGATAAAAAAAGTTTCTCAAAAGAAATACAAAAGTTTAGTGAACAACTTACACAAAAAATTATTGCATAGTTATGGTAACCATTTATATATCACTTAATAGTCAAGATAAGGCCAAAAAGTTAGCGGAGGATTTATTAATTAATAGACTTGTAGCAAGTGTTAATATAGATTTTGATAATTCTGTATTAGTAATCGAAAATAATAAACTAGTTGAAAAAACAAATTGTTTACTTTCAATGCCAACAAAGTCAATTCTATTTACAGAAATATTAAATTTTGTAAGTTCAAATTATGAAGATAACATTGCAATTTATTCTTTGCCTGTTACCCAAGCAAACGAATCATTATCGCAATTTATTAGAGAAAACACCAAAAATCCAACACCAACTTTATGATAAACGCCAATTATAACGTTATATACACACACTTTTTAAAAGCTAATCAAATTAATTGGCTGGATATTGACCTGAAAGAATATTTGGCTGACGACACCATTAGCACTCACAAAACACCCGATGAGCTTTTAGAAAGTATTAAAGAAGACGGAGGCGATGCAAAGCTAAATTTTTTTGGAAATGTATTAAATGTTGAAGAAGCCTATGATTTATTAAAGGTTGATGATTTTCCAATATTGTTATTCAAAAGTTATGATGAAGAATTAGTTCCTTACATTTTAATAAAAAATGGAAATTTCATAATTCAAACAAATTGTAAACACAATACCACTATTAAGGTGGTCTCAAAGCAATTTGATGTAAATCAGTTTAATTTCAATTTAGGAGGAACAAATTGTATTACGGCAATAGTAAACGAAAGTGCCTACATAAGTTTACTGAACGAAAATGCAGATGCCTCACCACTTAAAAAATTAACTTCTATATTAAAATTAGAAAGAAAAGATATTCACAACCTATTCTTTTATGCAATTGTTGGCGGACTTGTTGGATTAAGCATTCCGCTTGGGATACAAAGTTTAATTAATTTTTTGCAAACCGATCAGGTAACTGCTTCAGGTATTGTTTTAATTGTTTTAATTATTGCTGGTGTTTTGGCGTCAGGAGTGCTTCAAATCATACAATTATGGTTAATGGAAATTATTCAGCAACGATTATTTGCTCGTACAGCTTTTGATTTTATAAACCGCATACCAAAATTGAGTAATAAAATTTTGAGTAAATATTATCCACCAGAATTAATGAATCGTTTTTTCGATATTGTTTCTTTGCAAAAAGGGTTATCAGGTGTTTTAATAGATTTAACAGCTAGCCTTATCCAAATAATTTTTGGATTGCTCATACTTACTTTTTATCATCCCGTATTTATTGCATTTAGTGCATTTTTAATTTTAATAACTTATTTCTTTATTAAATATACTTATAAAAAAGGATTAGAAAGTAGTTTAAAGGAATCTAAATATAAATACTATACCGCAAGCTGGTTACAACAAGTAGCGAGGGCTAAAGAGAGTTTTAGGATGTATTCTCAAAGTTCATTCTCCTTAAACAAAATGGATCATTTAGTAGGCGATTATTTACTAGCGCGAAAAAAACATTTTAAAGTACTAGTATCTCAATACATTGTGTTTGTGCTCTTTTCTGTGTTAATTACTGGCGGTTTATTAATAATTGGTTATGTTTTATTACTTAAAGAAGAGATAACTATTGGACAATTTGTAGCGAGTGAAATTATAATTTTATTGATAATAAATTCTATTGAAAAATTAATTTTAAAAATCGAAAGTATTTACGATATCTTAACCAGTGTGGAAAAAATTTCGCAAGTTGCAACGTTGCCAATCTCAGAGACAAAACACCAAACAAAAATTAATTTTGAAAGTAATATTTCTCTAAAAGTAACAGACCTAATAATAAATAAAAGCAGCTATAATTTTGAGCTAGAAACTTCTAAACAAAAATCTATTCAACTTTCAATAACAAATAGAAATGCTATTGATGAGTTTATAGAAGTTTTTAGAAATTCGTATTCTGACGTAAAAGGAGAAATTCTTTTAAATGGCATTAGCATTAAACTAATAAATAAATTTACAGCAAATGCTAATACTTCAATTTTTTCAGATAAAGAATTATTGTTTGATGGAAGCGTAAAAGAAAATATAACTTTTGGAAATTTAAAAATTACAGACGACATTGTAATAAGAACAATAAATAGTTTTAGTAATGTAAATTTTTTAAATTATTTGCCCGATGCTTTAACTACCGAACTTATTGGCGGGAATTATACTTCAAAACAGGAAATATACAGAGAGGTTATTCTTTTACGCTCGCTATTAAAAAATCCAAAAATTTTGATTGTAGATGAATCGCTCCTTCCTATCAATATAAAACCAGAAGCCTTAGTGAACTATATTAACACTAATTTGCCAAATTGTTTAACCATTTATATTAAACACTAAGCCATGCCAATTAATACAAATAAAAAAAGTTTTTCTCTTTCTATGGTTTCAACACCATTTGGCATAAAAAAGAGTAACCGCCTTTTTGTTATAATGTTAATCGTATTGTTGATTTTTATGTTTTTGCCTTGGACTCAAAACTTTGAAATGAAAGGTAGTTTAACATCTTTAAATCCTACAGATAGACCACAAGCAGTGAATGCAACCATTGCTGGGAGAATTGAAAAATGGTATATTACAGAGGGACAAACAGTAAAAAAGGGGGATACTATTTTGTTTTTATCAGAGATTAAAGATAAATTTTTTGACCCTAATTTTTTAGTAAGAATTAAAGAACAAATAGGCGCTAAAGAAAATGCGCTTCAATCTACACGTCAAAAAACAGAAGCTTTACAAAAGCAAATTGGTGCCTTACAAGATGGGTTAAGGTTTAGTTTAAATAAAGCAAGAAATAAGGTGCAACAAAATAAACTCAAAGTACAAAGTGATAGTATTGAATTTGTGGCCGCAAAAACAAATTTTAAGGTAGCAAAGGATCAGTTTGATAGGCAAGTTAAATTATATGAAGAAGGCCTTAAATCAAAAGTGGAGTTAGAAACGCGCGAGCTTAAATTTCAAGAAACACAAGCAAAATTAATGAGTAGTGAGAATAAATTTTTTGCTACAAAAAATGAATTGCTGAATGCCATCATCGAATTAAACTCAATTGAGGCAGAATACTTAGATAAAATTTCTAAATCAGAAAGCGATTTGAATTCAACCTTTGCCTATATGTTTGATACTGAAGGTAGCATTAGTAAAATGAATAACGATTTTGCAAACATGCAAATTAGAAGTTCCTTCTATTATATTACTGCACCTAAAGATGGCATAGTTGTAAAAGCGTTGCGTGTTGGTGTTGGCGAAACAATAAAAGAAGGCGAAGATATAGTTACTATTGTTCCTGAAAAGCCAGAACTAGCTGTTGAGTTATATGTAGATGCACTTGATGTGGTGTTGCTTGAAAAGGGTGATGAAATTCGTTTACAGTTTGAAGGCTGGCCAGCATTGGTGTTTAGCGGATGGCCAAATGTAACCTTTGGAACGTTTGGCGCAATAGTAAAAACTATTGATAAAGTTAGTACCAAAGGAAAGTTTAGAATATTAGCAACGGTAGAAGACAGAGAAGGGCATCCGTGGCCAGAACAGCTTAGAATAGGCACAAATGCAAAAGGTTGGTCTATGCTAAAAACGGTGCCTGTGTGGTACGAAATTTGGCGTCGTTTAAATGGGTTCCCAGTTGACTTTAACAAAGATTTTGTAGCAAAGGATATCAAGACTAATAAAAAATCAAAAGAAGCAGAAAGTGAGGATGATGAAAAAAAATAAAATACTTTTTTTATTCTGTATTTCTTTTACGTGTTTGTTTGGGCAAAGCGATAGCTTAACACTAACTGATTTTATCAATTATATTAAGGCACATCATCCATTATTATTAAAGTACCAACTTACCAAAAAAAATGCTGAACAAGAATTATTAGGGAATAAAGGGCAGTTAGATCCTGCTCTTACAAGCGCATACAACAGCAAAAGTTTTGATGGAAAAGAGTATTTTAATTTATGGGAAAGCAATTTAAAAATTCCTACGTGGTTTGGGCCTGATTTTAAAATTGGTTACGAAGCAAATTCGGGATCGTTTTTAAATCTTGAAGATTTTACGCCCAATTCAGGACTTGTGGCTGCTGGTATCAGCGTTCCTATTGGTCAAAACATGATAATAGATGAGCGTCGTAATACAATAAAACAGGCTCGTATTTTTGTAAAAATGGCTGATGCAGAGCAACAAAAACTGATTAATAAGTTTATTCTATCAGCCATAAAAGATTATTGGGAATGGTACTTTGAATTTAATAAAGTACAACGAATTTCTAATGCCTATAATTTTGCAAAAGAACGTTACGCATTTTCTGTTAGCCGTATTTCCTTTGGCGATATGGCGCCTATTGATTCGGTTGAAGCATCCATACAAATGCAAAATATGAATGTAAGTTATAATAACGCACAAATAGAATACTACAATGCCACCATGCAATTAAATACCTATTTATGGAAGGATAACACCACGCCTTTGGAATTAGATAATAAAACGGTTCCAAAATCATATTCACCGCAAACATTTAGAACAATTAATGATACTTTACAAAAAAGTATTGATTGGGCTCAAAAAAATAATCCTGAAATTTTAAAAAGTCAGTTAAAAATTGATCAAGTAAAAGTGGAGCAATTATTTTCAAAAAATAAATTATTACCAAAAATAAATGTAGATTATGCGTTTTTAAGCAGTGGTACTAATGCTCAGCAGGGTAATTTATTTAACCCTTCTAACTTTAAGCTGAGTGGAAATTTGTATATGCCCTTATTATTAAGAAAAGAAAGAGGTAAACTAAATCAGGTGCGGATTAAATTATTAGAAGCTAATTTTGATTTTCAACAAACCATAAGGGTAGTAGATAATGATATAAAAGCCAGTTTAAACGAATGCAACATTGCTTGGAATCAAATTCAATTACAAAAAAATATTGTAGTTAATTCCGTAAGATTACGTAATGCAGAGAAAGCAAATTTTGATAATGGCGAAAGTTCGTTATTTTTAATAAACACCCGCGAACAAACCTTACTAAGCAACGAAATTAAATACTTTGAGTTCATTGCAAAGTACCAAAAATCGCAAGCAATATTGTTCAATAATATTGGGTTTTTGGGTAAAATGTGGGGGTTGTAATCGAACTAAATTTTAAGTTTACCTATAAACTTTTTTCATCATCACTTCATTCCTTCTGTAAATATCAATGTAGTTTGATAAGTTCCCTACACTATCGGTGGTTGAAGTGTAGTAACGCACATAAATGGGTAAAGGTTTTCTTAAATCAATTTGTTTTTGCTCTTGTCTGCCAAAGTAGGCTTTGAGTGTGTCGTATGGTAATTTTAAGGTGTCATCACGTATCAAGAATCTTGCTAGTTCTACAAATTTTTCTAAACGCATACAACCATGGCTTTGAAATCTGTAAAATGTTTTAAAGTAGCGTTTGCTATTCGTATCATGCAAGTAAACACCATACTTGTTATGAAAATTAAACTTACAAATACCTAGGCTATTATCGTTACCAATACGTTGCCTAAATTTTACGGGTAAATAATTTCTGTTAAATTTTTTCCAATTTAGTTTTCCTATATTTGTTATAACGTTTCCTTTTCCATCAATCACTTCAAAATTTTTTCTGCGTAAATAATTTGTATCTCTTTGTACGGCTGGTAAAATTTCTTCCCAAGCAATTTTATAAGGCACGTTCCAATAAGGATAAATAAGCATATAATTAATTTTACTTTTTAATGTTGGGGTAGGGGTATCTGGCTTTCCTACAACAACTCTGCTTCGAAGTACCAGCGTATCTTCTTTGTGTTTTTTATCATATTCCCAAACATTTATCATTGCAGATGGAATGTTTACAATAGCATAACGTTGCGGGTATTCTGTTGGTTCCCAGCGCCAGCGTTCAAGTGCCATTTCTATTTGGCGAATGGCAGTTTCTTTATCTTGTGCTAAGGCTTGTTTAGTATATTTCCCTAGCTTACCATCTGGCTCTAAATTATATGTGAGTTGAAATTTTTTTATTGCCTTCGCCAACTTTATGCTGTCGTTGGCGTTTAGCGTATCGTTATAAAATCCGGTTTCAATAAATCGTTTTTTTAAATTCGCTTTTAAAGCAGGTGTGTCCACAACGTTAGTAAAAGAAATGCTGTCCCAATTGTAGTGTTCATTTTCTTTAGTGTATTTTGCAAGCGCTAGTTTTAAAAATTTATAACCTTCATGTTTTGGCTCTAGTGAATCTAAACTTTGGCGTACTTGCTTTTTTTCAAATCCTGTTTTTAAAATGCTTAACCAGTTGCTATCTAACTTTGCCGGATTCCATTCTAGGAGTAATGTGTCAGGTTTAAATCTGCCTTTGTTTAAATGTGCACCAAAGGTTAAGTAAGCATCTAACAAAAGTAGTTCTGTTTTGGCAACGTTGTTTATATTATATTCATCGGCATTTTTATTGTATGTAGAGTCAATTAAGGTTTTTATTTTTTTATAATGATAGTTGTTAGCGTACAAACCATATTGGCGGGCATTTTTTACAATACTGTAAATACTATCTCCTAAAGCAGTTAACTTTCCATTATTAGTGAGGTATAATTCTTCTAACGAAATTATATCTCTAAAAAACGGGAAAGTTAAAAGCGTATCGTTATCAATAATTAAAAGTGTATCACCTTTCACAGTTTCGTAAAGTTCTGCAAGAATTTTTTTTGTTTCAGAATTAACTTCTTGAACTTTTTTTACAACCGTTGGTTTCTGATCGGTGTCATTAGAATTATTTGTGCAAGCATAAACTAAAAGGCAAGTAATAAAAAATATGCCAATTAATTTATTCATTACTTGGTTGCAATACTTAATTCGTTTAATTGTTCTAAACTTATCTCGCCTGGTGCATCAATCATCATATCTCTGCCACTATTATTTTTAGGGAAAGCAATAAAATCCCTTATGCTGTCTGCGCCTCCAAACAAGCTGCATAATCTATCAAAACCAAAGGCAATACCTCCATGAGGTGGAGCACCAAATTCGAAAGCGTTCATTAAAAAGCCAAATTGTTTTTGCGCCTCTCCTTTTGTAAAGCCTAACACACTAAACATGGTAGCTTGTAAATCTTTATTAAAAATACGAATACTGCCACCACCAACTTCTACACCATTAATTACAATGTCATAGGCATTGGCTCTAACAGCGCCAGGATTGGTTTTTAATAAATCAATATCCTCTGGTTTAGGTGAAGTAAACGGATGATGTTTCGCAACCCAACGCCCTCGAAGTGATTCAGGTAAATTAGGATCGCCTTCGTTCCATTCTAATAAAGGAAAATCTACCACCCAAAGTGCTGAAAATTTATTTTTATCTCTTAAGCCTAAGCGTGTTCCTATTTCTAAACGTAATTCGCTTGCAGCTTTGCGGGTTTTTTCTTCGGCACCTGCAAGCACTAAAATTAAATCTCCTGGCTTAGCATTACAACAAGTTACCCATTTTTTTAAATCTTCTTCACTATAAAATTTATCTACGCTACTTTTAACTGTTCCATCAGCATTTACACGTGCATACACTAAACCAGTAGCACCAAGTTGAGGTCGTTTAACCCACTCGGTCAACTCATCTAACTGCTTGCGTGTGTACTCAGCAGCACCAGTGGCACAAATGGCTAGTACCGTTTCCGCTTCATCAAATACTTTAAAATTTTTTCCTCCAACCATGTTGTTTTCTGCTGAGTTTAGTTGAATAAGTTTCATTTCAAAACGTGTGTCTGGCTTATCGTTGCCATAATTTTTCATCGCATCCGCATAGGTCATTCTAGGTAAGGTAGGAATGTCAATGCCTTTAACGCTTTTAAATAAATGGCGAGTTAATCCTTCAAAGGTTTGTAAAATATCTTCTTGCTCCACAAAACTCATTTCACAATCTATTTGTGTAAATTCTGGTTGCCTATCGGCACGCAAATCCTCATCTCTAAAACATTTTACTATTTGATAATATCTATCAAAACCACTCACCATAAGCAATTGCTTAAATGTTTGTGGACTTTGAGGTAGAGCATAAAATTGGTTTTGATTCATTCTGCTTGGCACTACAAAATCTCTTGCCCCTTCAGGTGTTGATTTTATTAGCACTGGTGTTTCTACTTCCAAAAATTGTTGCTTGTCTAAATAATTTCTAGTTTCAATAGCCATGCGGTGTCTTAGTTCCAAGTTTTTTCTTACAGCGTTTCTGCGCAAATCTAAGTAGCGGTATTTCATGCGCAATTCGTCGCCGCCATCAGTTTCATCTTCAATTGTAAAAGGTGGCGTAATGGCTTGGTTTAATATTAGTAGTTCTGAAACTTTAATTTCAATTTCGCCGGTAGCAATGTTTTTATTTTTACTTTCACGTTCAATAACCGTTCCTTTAACTTGTAGCACAAATTCTCTACCTAAGCTACGCGCTTGTTCGCAAAGACTTTTGTCCCAATCCATATTAAAGGCTAGTTGTGTAATGCCGTATCTATCGCGTAAATCAATAAAAGTTATTCCACCTAAATTGTGCGATTTTTGAACCCAACCGCACAAAGTTACAGAGGTGTTTACATCAGAAATTCTTAATTGACCGCAAGTGTGTGAGCGAAGCATAGTAGTAATTTTAAAGTTTAAAGATAGAACTAAATTTTATTTAGAGATTTAAAAAAGGGTATTCTTTCAATAAATTTTCTTTTAATTCTTGAGTTTTAATATTTTTTTGAGTGGACGGATTTACATGAAGTGGCTTATGATTTAAGAAAGCATAAAAATTTTCTACTTTGGTAGAAAACACATTTGCTTGGTTGCTAAAATAGGTTTGTTTAAGTTTAGTATACACATAATCAATGGCTAGTTTATTTGGGTGAACAAGGTCGTTTTCGTAAAATCGATAATCGCGCAAATCATCTCGAATAAGTTCATAGGCAGGAAAGTAAAAACAGAAATTATTTTGTTGAATTATTTTTTCAATTAAAACTCTCAGTGTTGATTTTGATAAAAAGTTTTCTTCCACACCATCTTTTGTATGTAGTACTGGAGAAATCGTAAATATTATTCTTATAGTAGGATTTATCTTAGTAATCGCATTGAGTGATTCCTTAAGTTCTTCAAATGCCTTTTCAATGTCTAAAAGTTCTTTGGTGAAATAAGACTGAGGCTGCTTGTGGCAATTAGCAACTATACTGTTATTGTGTTTGTAATAGTAGGCACTTCCAAAAGTTAAAAAAAGAAAGTTCGCTGTGCTTAACTCAACTTTAAAGTTCGATAAAATTGAACTTATTTTACCTTTTAAATCTGTTTTAGTACCTGCATAAATTGAAGAATGTAGGTTATAATTAAACCAATTATCTTCTCTTTCCAAAAAACTGCTTTCATCGAATTCTGCTTTCTGTAAACCGTAATCAATTAACTTTGAAATTGAAAGTGGATTAAAAGTTACACCAAAAGGATTTGAATTTACTCGGAAACCACTTTGTGCCAATTTACTCCCAATATGTTCACTAAAGCATGATCCTAGTAGTAAAAGATTGCTTTCAGGATTTATTTGAATATTAGATTTTGTTGGTGTATAATTTAAATGAAATCGCATAAAAAAAGCGCAGACAGAGTCTGCGCTTTCAAAATTAGTGATAATTAATTATTGTTTAACAATTTTACCTTCTTTAATAACTTGCTTATTGTCATTAGATCGTATAGTATAATTGTACATACCGTTTGCTAACTCTTTTAAGTTAATTGTTGATTCAGGTTTTAAATTGTAATTAGAAAGAACTAAGCGACCTGTTACATCATAAACTTCAATTGAATAATTTCCAGTTCCATTACTGATAGAAATATTAACTATTCCGCTTGTTGGATTTGGGTAAACTAAAGTATTGTCTGATAAAGAGTTTTTAGCAATTGATTGGCAGTTTTGAACAATAATACTTGTTGTAGCTGTTTGTCTGCAACCTTGCGCATTTGTAGCAGTTGCACTGTAAACGGTTGTAATTGAAGGATTATTGATAACTACGTTTACGTTGTTAGATCCATTAGACCAAGTGAAAGTATTACCGGCACTAGCAATTGTAAATGTTGTAATACCACCTGTACCAGAACAAATTGTGGCAGAAGGAGACACTGCTAGTGTTGGAGAAGGATTCACAGTAATAGTTCTTGTTGCAGAACCTGTACAAGTACCTGCACCACCAATTACGGTATAAGTTGAGTTAACTGTTGGGGTAACAACAATAACCGATGTAGTTTGCGCGCTTGGAGACCATGTATAAGTTGATGAACCATTAGCGGTTAAAGTAACAGAACCACCAGCACAAACAGCCGAACTAGTTGAGGCAGCAGTAATACTAGCGCTTGGAGTTACTGTAAATACTACCGGAGTCATTGATGAAGTACAACCCGGAGAAAGCACTGTCCAATTATAACCAAAATAGTAGAAGGTGTTACCAGCTGCACTATTTGTAATTGTTAAAACACCTGGTAATGTGAATGGGTAAATGTTGGATGCGGCCGAAGTTCTATACATAGATACGCTTCCTGCACCTTGACCCAAGCGGTATCCAAAGCCAGGATTTACAGTAAAGTTTAATGGAATAACAGTAGCAAGAGTTGTAGTTACAGGAACAGTAGCAGTTTGTAATAATGTTCCTGCATTGTCTCTTAAATCAAAAACAACATTACCAGTAGCACCAGGGTAAACAAGAACATCTTGAATAATACAAGTACTTTGAACATCAAAAATATTGTAATTTGTACTTTGCTGTTGTCCCCCACCAGAAACAGTTGTATTGGTAGCTAATCCAACATTACTCATTGCTTGTGAGTTAGATTGAGCATATACAGTAGTTGTATTGCTCGCATTGAGTGTATAAGTATTACCTGAACTTAAAATAGTTGTAGAAGTTGGAGTGGCATACCAGTTAATAGTAGAAGTACCAAAAGCATTTGCAGTTAACGTGCCATTTACCGAGGTTCCACAACCTGAAGCACCAATACCACTAATGGTTGGGTTTATAACCGTTAAAGCAAAAGTGTTTGAAGTTACACAGTTAAGTGAGTTGGACCCTGTAGCACTATATGTAGTGGTAACAGAAGGAGTAACAGTTATTGACTGGCTGTTAGAACCCGTATTCCAAGTATAAGAAGTTGCTGTACCTAAAATATTTAAAACAACCCCATTCCCTAAACAAACTGCAGTTTGAGAAGAAATACTAACGATTGGATTTGCAGTAGTGAATGTCGAACTGTTTGAGTTATTAGTGTTGTTACCATCACCACTTACATTGGTAGAAGATGTTATTGAATAAGTTCCACCAGCGGTTAAGTTTGCGTTACCAACGTTGAAAGTAGCAGTAGCACCTGAGGCAAGAGTACCTGTGTAATTGGCGGTAATAGTTTGATTGGCTGGACCAGAAAGAACAACATTTACAGGGAAATTACTAATTGGACCTGTACCGTAATTGGTTACGTTTACTATAACAGGTTGATTTGCTGAGGTACAAGTGCTCGTATTAGGAGTAACCAAGGCAGAAACCCCTCCATCAATCGCAGATAAATTAAACAAATTAATATTATCAACATCAACATAATAATCGGCTGAACTGTTTGTAGCTTGCCTTACCGCAACAAATTTAATTATGGCATCGTTACCTGCATAAGCTCCTAATGTATAGGTTTTATTAGCGAATGCTGTTGTAACAGCATGATTATTTGCATTTATAAATCCCACAGTCGTAAATGTTGCACCACAGTTAGTAGAAATCATTACGCGTAAAGAGTCACCATTCATATCTAAAGTCGGTGTTGCCGTGCTAGGATATAAACTATAATTTACATACCTGTAATCAAAACTAATAGCCGTACTAGGGGTAATTGTTCCCAAACGGGGTAAATTAGCTTCAGCTCTTAAAATTGTACTGAATAAATTTCTATTCATTCCATTAGACCCTCCAGTACCATGGTTAGAGGTTACAAACCAAGGATTAGCTGCACTAACGCTCCAAGTAGCTGGCATAGCTAAACTAGCATTAAAATCTTCAAAGTACGGTAGAGGCAAAGTAGCTACTACTGTTCTGCTTTGAACCGGCAATAAAGTATCGTTTGCAAGCGTTGGATCTCCTGATAGTTTTGTAAAGGCTTTAAAGTTATACACACCAGCCGTGGACATATTAATTACACCAACTGTATACGTAACAAAGGTACCTGAAGGTATGCTTCCTACATAAGTATTACTTAACACACTCGTTAGAGCACCTGTAATGTTAACGCCAACGGGTACATTTGTTAAAGTATTATTGCCAAAGTTGCTTATTTGAACAACAACAGGTTGTGTAGCGCTATAACAAGGCTGTCCGGCAGCGGGCTGAACTAAATTAGTTATACCTGCATCGTTTGCTTGCACGCTTGAAATGTTTATGTTATCAATGTCAATATAGTAATCACCGCTTCCTGAAGGATCGTGTGCCCATCTGAATCTCACAATTAAATTTTGACCAGCGTAAGCACCTAGAGGATAAGTCTTTGTTACAAAATTTGTTGAAACTATATGGTTTGAAACGTCAATACTTCCTATTACAGTAAATGTTTGTCCGCAATTATTTGAAAGCAAAATTTTTAGCGTATCGTTTGTGAAATTTGCAATTGAGGTTGGTAGTCCAGGGTAACCACTCCAATCCATTATCCTATAATCAAATTTTAAAGCGGTTGATGGAGTTGCTACCCCAACATTCGGAGTTTGAGCATCTGCAAGAGTAGCAAAACTGCCAAATAAATTTCTTGTCATACCATTCGTACCACCTGTTCCATGATTGTTAAAAACATACCAAGGGTTGGAACCATCAACCTGCCATAAAGTTGGGAAAATTGTAGAAGCATTAAAATCTTCTACCAAAGGAATTGTGGTAGATTGAATTACGGTTAACAAAACACTATTTGTTGAAACAGATGAAACTGAGTTAGAAGCAACACATTGATAGGCATTTGCATTTAAACTATTTTGTGCACTTGTTATAACCAATGTTTTTGTAGTAACACCCGAATACGGAGGTGTATTTGTTAAGTTGGTAAATGGTCCACCGCCAATACTAACCTGCCACTGGTAAGTAGTAGTATTTGTGCTTGAGTTCATAACCAATTGACCGTTTGCGCCTGAGCAAAGTTGTAAATTACTCGGTTGCCCTGTAATTGTTGGCGAACCTGGTATTGCAGTATTTGAATACGATGTTATATTACAGTTGTTACTTATACCGCACGTAGCATTTAACGAAGCATGTAAGTAGTAAGTTCCAGGTGTTAAGGTAGCTGTAATTGGAGCAAGTCCTCCAATTATTGATCCGCTTGATACACCAGTTGAAAGCGTTAGGTAGTTGGCAATTGTTCCAACTGAAAAGGTATAAATACCACCTACACCAATTGTTAACGTATTGTATTCGCCACCATAAGTACATGTATTAATGTTAGTCATACTATTCGTAAATGAGTTAATACTTAACGAACCAAATGAACTTGGCGAGTAACAAGGCTGAGCTATCAACCTCATAGAGAAAATAATAGCTAAAACGCAATTGATAAAATAGTAATTTTTTTTCATGTGTTATATTTTTAGTTATAACAAATGTATAAAAAAAATAACACGATTTAATAATTTTTAATTAACAACTGGTAACAATTTTGTGAAATGTTAATTTTAACAAACTAGTTAATTAATTAAAAACAACCTATATTTTTCGTTATAAAGCCTTACAAAATGCCCTATTTGGTTTTTTTGTTTGGAATAACTCAGCTTGTTATACTCATCAAATAGCAATTTGTCATGTTTTATTAATTCTAATAAGTTTTTTGGCGAATTATCAATCAAAACGCCATTGTAGATACTCATAATAAAGTTTCTTAGCTCTTTTACACGTTGCGGATTGGAGATAGTTGGTCCAAAAAACGGATCAATTCCAGCACCATTGTATGCCACAGCATCAACCATTACAGCCAAAAATGAGATATTTCCAAACACAGGTACTCTATAGTAATTTTTATTAGCATTCAGATAAAGTGTTTTGTTTTGTCCATAACCCCAAAAAGATGAACAAACTAAAGTTGTTGTTGATTCACCAGTTTTAACAACAACATAACTTCTTTCTAACAATTTTGAAAAAAAATCTAACGCATTTGTATCAAGTTGCGTTATAATTTCAGATTTTGAAATTACTTTACCTTTTCTAAAATCGGAATGTGAAACATAAATTCCTTCTTTTATGAAATTTTCATCAGAAACAGCCGAACTATCTGTTTGAGAAAAACAAGAGCGAGAAATGATAAAAAATAATATTGTAGATATTAGTTTCATATTACACAATTTACTAACTTCGTAAATAGGTTTAAATAAATATAATGTTTTTTTTTAGAATAAATACCCTTTTATTTTTTGTTGGCTTTCTTAATTTCAATTTGTTTACGCAAAATAACGCCTTAAAATTCAAATTAGAAAATAAAAACATAGATGATTCAAGCTATACAATTTTAGTAAAAGGAAATTTAAACTGGTTACAAAAAAATCAATCTCCAACTACTTTTAAGTTCAATTATTATGTAAACGACGTTGCGAGCATTACTACCAATTTAAGTACCGTTGCAACACTTATTGAAACAAAAAAAATTACTTACGCTGAGTTTATAAAAGCGGATAAAAAATTAATGAATGATACCATTCTGGTAAGAAACCGAATTTTACCAGTAAAACAAGGTCAAATTCCTTTAACGCAAGCATACGATGGAACAGGTGTTATAGTTGGAATAATAGATTCTGGTATAGATTTTAATCATCCTGATTTTAAAAATAGTAATGGTACAACACGTTTGCTGGCGCTTTGGGATCAAAACCCTACCACAAATTCTGCTAGCCCCCAACCGTATAATTACGGTATAGAGTGGACTCCAGCGCAAATTAACTCCAGTTTATGCACGCACGATGATTTATCTTACTACGGCCATGGCACGCATGTTTCAGGAATAGCTGCGGGTAATGCGCTTGCCACGGGTAATTTTATGGGCATTGCAAGTAAAAGTGATATGATAGTCGTAGCAGTAAATTTTGGTTATAACGCCCCAACAGTTGCAGATGCAGTAAATTTTATTTTTGCAAAAGCTACAGCTTTAGGTAGGCCATGTGTTATAAATGCGAGTGTTGGCGGCTATTATGGAAGCCATGATGGGACTGATCTTGAAGCTCAAATGATTAATGGAATGGTTAGCAATCAACCAGGGAGAGCCATGGTGGCAGCCGCAGGTAATGGCGGACATATTAAGTTTCACACAAAAACGCAATTAACTAATACAGATACCGTTTTTTCTTGGATTACAAGTGGCAACGCAACAATTTATCACGCGCTTTATGCAGATACGGCACAAATAAAAAATGTTGGCATTAGAGTAGGTGCAAATAGAGCAGATTTTAGTGATATTGGAAACATTGGATTTAAAAGTTGGAACTACGCATTACAAAGTTTGAAAACTGATACTTTAAAAAACGCTAACGGTCAACGTATGGGCATTGTAAAATCATCGGCAAGCATTAATAGTTTTGGTGTATACGAATTGGAATTTCAAATTTTGGCAGACACACTTAATTTAAACTGGCGTATTGATAGTAAAGGAATTGGTCTGCATCACGCTTGGAATTTTAATTTTGTTTCATCAGGTTTGCCAACACCCATTCAATACCCAAAAGTGGTTAAACACATTATGCCAGATACCATGTACACGTTGGTTAGTAGCTTTCAATGTTTAACGGATGTGATAACCGTGGCTAATTATGTAAACATGAAAAAATATTATACAGTAGATAACGTTTTGCAGGTGGCTGCTGAAAATACGGGGGAGTTGGCTTATAATAGCAGCACTGGTCCAACCCGCGATAATAAAATAAAACCAGATATAGCCGCCACAGGAAGAAATACGTTTAGCGCAATGGCACTTGGTATGAAAGCAAATTTAATTGCAAATGCGCCTTATTATGTTTCACAAGACAGTGTGCATGTTTGGGGAGATGGCACGTCGGCGGCATCGCCAGTTGTTGCAGGACTGGTAGCTTTGTACTTACAAAAAAATCCTACAGCTACTGTTGCACAAATTAGAAACGCAATTACTACTTGTGCTTATACAGATAATTTTACTGGGGCAGTTCCAAATTTTGCTTTTGGTCATGGTAAGATTGATGGAAAGGCTGCAATGCTTTGTAATCAAGTAATTACAAATATTTCTACTAATAGTAATTCTAATAATGTTTCGGTTTTTCCTAATCCAATTTTGGGTGATGTAAAAATTGATTTAAAAGAGACGAATATTCACAAAATAGAATTATTTGCAATAGATGGTAAACTTATTTTTTCGGAGACAGTTACTGGAAGTAATTATGTGATACAATCTTCGTTAACGGATAAATTAGTTTCTGGCATGTATTTGTTGCAAATTAAATCTGATACTTATCAAAGCACAATTAAACTAGTAAAGTAATTTGTGAAAGTAGCAAGTAATTTATTGGCTGATGTGCTAGCTTACTCTAAAACTGCACTCAATCATCTTTACGAAGATGCTGAAATTGAAGCGCAATTTTTTTTAATTGCAGAATCAATTTTAAAACAAAGTACAAAACAACTCAGATCTAATTTACAACAACGCATCAATCAAAGCGATTTAATTGAATTATACAATGCTATAAAAGAAACCAGTACTGGCAAACCTTTGCAGTATGTAATAAAAAAAGCCTGGTTTTATAATTTAGAATTTAATGTGAACGAGCATGTACTAATACCAAGGCCTGAAACCGAAGAATTAGTGGATATTGTGCTAAAAGAAAATAAAAACATTAAATCATTAATTGATATTGGAACAGGTAGTGGATGCATTCCAATTTCGATAAAACATAACCAGTCTGCTGCTACTATTTTTGCAATAGATATAATTAAAGATGCGCTTGAAGTGGCGACAAAAAATGCGAAACATAATAACACAGAAATTAATTTTATTGAAGCAGATATTTTATCAGGTAAAGGATTAGAAAGATTAGAACAACAGTATGATGTAATAATAAGTAATCCACCCTATATAAAAATTTCTGAAAAAAAATCTATTCATAAAAATGTGTTAGATTTTGAACCGCATTTAGCCTTGTTTGTAGAGGGCGATGATGAAATTATTTTTTATAAAAAAATTATTGATTTTTCATTATTTAAATTATCTAAAAACGGAAAACTGTACTTTGAATTAAATCCACTTACAGCTAATGAAGTTAAGTTTTACGCACTTTCTTTAAACTTTTTTAAGAACGTGTCTATTAAAAAAGACATGAGTGGCAAAGAGAGATTTTTAGTTTGTGAATGTTGATTTGTTAAATTTTTACCTTAACAAAAATCACCTATGCTGATCAATTAAAATTTCATTACCATCAGGGTCGGTAAGCGTTATAAAACCAGGCCCTTTCGTTGTATCACTTACTTCAGCACTAAGTTTAATACCATTTGTTTTTAAGTATTTTTGAATTTCTCTAACATCATTAAATTGCTTTGTGTTTTTTGCATTTTCATCCCAACCTGGATTAAAGGTTAAAATATTTCCTTTAAAAAATCCTTTAAAAATTCCAATCAATGCGTTTTGATTTTTTAAAATTAAATAATTGTTTTTTAAATTTCCACCAAAATCTACAAAACCAAGTTTATGATAAAACTCTTGCGAAGCTTTTAAATCTTTTACATTTAGACTTATGCTAAAAGCTCCGAGTTTTGGATTATTATCAACACCAATTGGTTTTTGCTGAATTAAAGATAATTTGGCTTGGTTGTTTTGTGAACTATTAGTTTGATTAAAAAAATAGCCACAACCAAATGCTATTAAAGCAATTGATAGGTATTTAATGTTTGTTTTCATTTTTTTATTCAATACGCGTAATCATTTAAGTATTCAAAGGCAGGCATTAATTTTCCTTCTTTACAAATGCTTGCACGTTCTATTATTTTGTCTTTATCTTCAGCAAATAAAAATGGTAAAACCCTTTCTGTCAAATCTTTCCCAAAGTCATCACTTGCATCACGAGGCAACTCGCATGGCAAATTATCAACAGCCATAACACAAATAGTATCTTTATTAAACGGCAAATCTTCTTTGTCGTTTAACATGTTGTATCCAAAAAATGGTTGTGCAATGGTGCTCGAGCGTATGGTTGTAGGAACGCTTCCATCTATATCACAAGTAATATCGGCAATTACAGATATGTGAAAATCTGGTGCTTTTATATCTTCTTTACTAAATAATTTTGGCGAACGAGGGTCCCAGTAATGCGAGGAGATAAACAAATCCGTAACTTTAGTATAGGGCACAAACTTACTTACAAAATGTTCAGGGTGTTTAAAGAAATCATTTAGGTCAAAGTTATGATCTTCTGGTCGTTCAACATAATCACGTGGATTTAATTGGCAATACACAGGTTCTCTAAAGCTATTTGCTAAAAACTCTTCAGGTGTAACTTTTCTAATGCGCAAAGCACTCAATGTTTCAATTACGCCATTAGCAACTCTTCCACCGCCAGTTAAAGCAATTTTTATGTTTGGTAATTTTACGCGTTTTAATTCTTCTTCCATCTCAGCCCTATCTCTGCATAGGTTTGCAGGTTTTAGGCGGAATAAATCGTACTTTAATCCATAACCCAAAATGCCATTATAAGCTCCTACAACTCCAGCATAGCGACCAAAGCCAATTATACGGTTATTATGTTTATCAGTTAATGTTTCGTAATCAACCATCTGAATTCTTTTCTCAATTAATTTTTTCATTAATTGTTGGTTGTGTGGTTGCTTTTTTATAGTATGCGAAAAGAAAAAGTATTTTTTTCCTTCAATCAATTTATCTTTTGGTACTTCTTTTACACCCATCAAGATATTACAATCAATCAAGTTTTCTTGTAAAGCTACTCCAAACGAAGTATATTCCTCATCGCTATAACATCTAATTTTACTAGGTTGGACAACAATTTCTAATTGAGGAAATTTGCGCATGAGTTCACCACAAATTAAAGGAGTTAAAGGCACGCGTTTATCTGGTGGAGATTTTTCTTCACGTAAAACGCCTATTTTTATTTTTTGCATATCTTTACAAATATAATAGTTATGCGTGTTTTTTTAATTTTTTGTTTTCTTTTTTTCAAGTTTGTTTGTTATTCGCAATCAACACAAAAGAGCCTTGTTAAGCGCAAATATAGCCCTGAACAGTTGCGCCAAGATGCCACCTTGTTAAAAGATGTGTTTTATAAAATGCACCCAGTACTTGGTATTTACCAAACTAAAGAAAATTTTATAAACGATTGGGATGGTTATATTAATAAACTCGCTGATAGCTTAACCGAAAAGGAATTTAGAATTCAACTAAAATTATTGGCAGATAAATTAAATTGCGGGCACACTGAGGTTATGTCGTCTAAGGCTTATTCTAAAGAAATGAAAAAGGTTAGTTTAGGGTATTCTCCTTACGTTTTTATCCCAATTAAAAATAAAGTTTATTTGTTATCTACTTTAAATAAAAAGAAAGACACCTTAATGAAAGTTGGTGATGAGATTGTAAGCATAAATAATTTTTCAGTAGATACACTTATAAACCAATGTAGCAAAATGATAACCGGAGATGGATTTATAAGAACAGGAAAAGAACATTATTTGCAGGTTGCTTTTAACGCATTTTACCCTTCTTTGTTTGGAAGACCCGACACCTTTTTAGTAAAATTAAAAACAAATTCTGGTGAGAAAACTGTAAAATATAAAACCTTTAAAATTAAAACATTTCCTAACTTACCCTTAAATCCAAAGGAAGATTCTACTCTAATTAAGTACAAGCGAGCTAATATGAAGCATAAATTTTTAGATGAGAATAAAAAAACAATGTATTTAAAGATTGATGGATTTTCACACAAAAAATTTAAGAAGGCGTACAAAAAAATATTCAGAAAAATGTATAATAACAATTCTGAAAATTTAATACTTGATTTAAGAAATAATGGTGGAGGAAGTTTAACAAATTCTTACAGGTTAATTCGTTATTTAATTGATACCAACTGCTCACAAAGTTTGATAACGCATGTAAAATCGTACCCTGAAAAAAAGTATACATCTGGAAATTTTTGGTTTAAAAGCATGAAATTTATTTTTAAAAAAATTGGTAACAAAAGAACAGAAGGCAACAATGAAATTTTCTCTTATACTTTAAAGCCAAATAAAAAATACCACTACAGTAAAAAAATTTATGTTTTAATTAATGGAGGTTCTTTTTCCGCAAGTTGTTTAACTGCTGCTTATCTAAAATATAAAAATCGTGCAACTTTTATTGGCATCGAAACTGCTGGTGCACTTGAAGGCTGCAACGCCGGAATCACGCCATACTATACCTTGCCTCATACCAAATTAAAAGTCAGAGTTCCCGCTTTTAGAATTCAGCACGATGTATTTAATTTAAAAACAGGTAGAGGTATATTTCCTGATTATGAAGTAAATTATACCTTTGATGATATTATAAAGCGGAGAGATTTGGAATTGGAAAAGGTGAAGACCTTGATTTTAGGTTCGAAAGAATAAATTTCTAAAACTAAGCACCTATTATTTATTTCTTAATTTCTCAAATAGCCTTTAACCTAAAAAGTAATTTTCATCAAATCTTTAGGATATTAACATGTTATTCATGTGTTGTTTTCAGTTTAATGAGTGAATCATCTGTTTTAATGAGTGAATATTGAAGTTAAATTTATTTAAAAAATATATTTTTAACCAAAATTAAATTTCTCATGAAAAAATGTAAATTCTCATTTGCGTTTATCGCGCTATTGTTTTCTATTAACATCTTAGCTCAAAAATCACTCTATAAAGATGACATCCATAAAGATTACGATTTAAGGTTAAAAAAACTTGAGACAATCTCATCTGATTCTTTAGTTGGATTTGATGAGGGCGCTGCTAAGTCTGAGGCTCTAAGCAGATCGTATTTCGGCAAGGAATTCACAACTTTTATGTACCGAATAAAAAGAGCCTATATTGATACAAAATATCAGTTGCAACAAAACCCTGGTTATCTAGCCTATAAACCAATAGTTTCTACTCCGCAATTTGTATTGGCACCTCCTTGCGTTAATGAAGACTTTGAGGCTAGTCCTGCTACTACTTGTACCACCAATCTATGCTATCCTATCGCAAACGTTACTGGATGGACAATATCACAGTCTCAAAATGGATTTTATTCTCCAGTGTGTTGCACTAATTATTATAATACTTGTAGCGTAAGTGTTTTCCCAACTAATTCATGGACAATTGCCCCTAAAGAAATTTGGGTTCGTCAAACTCCTTGGGCGGATATAAATTTTCCTGGAGGTATTCCTAATTCACCTTTAGGAGGCTCCAAAATTTTACAAATAAACGATAGGCTTGCTACCTCTGGCGAAGTTACTCGTATTTCTCAAACCTTCCCTGTTACAGCTACTAATGCCCTTTTTCAATATGCTTACGCAGCTTGTTTTGACGGAACAGGACACTCCTGTTGCGACCAACCTTTTTTAAACATAAAGGTAAAAAATTGTGCTGGTGTAACGCTGGCATGCCCTCAAGTTTCGGTTATAGCCTCAGGGCCTTCTTGTACGTCTGGAACTTCTGGATTTTTAACCAATTCTTCAGGCTATCTCTATAAAAATTGGACAGTTCAAGGAATAGATTTAACTCCTTATATTGGCTCGTGTGTTACGATAGAGGTTGCCGTTGGAGATTGCTCGGGCTGGGCGCATTTTGGTTACTGCTATTTTGACGCGCGTTGCTCGCCAATGAATGTAACAGTGAATAATAATGTTTTTCCAGCAGGTACAGCTATTACAACGGTTGCTGCTTGCGGTGTCGCTACCGGAACCATGAGTGCCCCAGCTGGTCTTGGCCCATATAACTGGATGGGACCAGGCGGTTCAGGAATTGTTAATAATCCAAATCAAACAATAACCGCTGGTGTTAGTGGCAACTACACCTTAACCATGAATCCTGTAGGTTCTTGTGCCCCAATTACAAAAACAATTAATTTACAATTCAATCCAACGCCAATTGCAACATTTAATTCTGTTGGCAATTGCAACTCATTCGCTTTCACCGATACAGGTTCTGGTCCTCCTGTTATTCAAACCTATTCTTTCACCGGGGTTGGCGCACCTGCTAGTTTTACAACAACAACAACTAATACTACAGTAGTTTTCCCAGCTGGTACATATACTGTGCTTCACGTAGCTACTACTACAGCGGGCTGTACAGCGAGTGTTTCAACAGTAATTAATTCTGGCGCTGCCCCAAATTCATTATTTACTATTCCTTCGGGCACACAATGTTTAACCGGTAATAGTTTCAATTTTAATGCCTCCAGTGCCCTAGGTACTCACAGTTATACCTTTAATCCTACCGTTGGTGCTCCAGCCTCAGGAAATGTTGCTAATTATTCAGGTAGTTTCTCTTCAGCCGGAACTTACACCGTAATGCACTCTGTTAATAATGGTGGTTGTACTGCCACCACACAAGCTGTTGTGGTTGTAAATCCTATGCCAGCCATTACTTCAGCAGTAAATAACGCCTTCTGCGGCAACCCTAACGGTCAAATTGTAATAAGTAACACCTCTCCTGGTGGTCAAACAGCCACAAGCTTTTCAAACAACGGCGTAGCTATCCCAACCCAAACAATTAATGGCTTAGCTGCTGGGAC